>PLNP01000015.1 GCA_003142815.1 Rhodanobacteraceae bacterium | reverse complement strand
TGACCCAGGCGAAGATCGGCCGGTCGATGAAGAAATTGGACATGGAGGGTTCCTTGTGCGCTCGTCCCTGATCGCGAAAGTCAAAAAGCGGCCATCCTTGGCCGCACTCTTAAATTAGTGCTGGGTCGCGGCGGCCGGCTTCGGCGCATTCGCCGCAGCGGGAGGCGCCGATCCGTTCGGCTGCCACGGCACGGCTTTCGCCGGTGCGTCGGGCTTCACTTTCTGCACGCCGGACACGACGATCTGGTCGCCGTCGGCAAGCCCGTCGCTGACGATCCAGTCGGTGCCGTGCTGCGCATCGGTCTTGATGCGCTTCTGCTGGACCTTGCCGTCCTGACCCACGACGAACACATAGGCGCCGTCGGCATCACGCTGCACCGCGAGCTGCGGCACCAGCCACGCGTGTTTCAGCTCGCCGAGGGTCAGACGCACGTTGACGTACATGCCGGGCAGCAGGCGACGGTCGGGGTTTGGAACGCTGCCGCGCAGGGTGACCGCGCCGGTCGCCGCGTCGACCACGGTGTCCGAAAAATCGAGCGTGCCACTTTCGGGGTAGACGCTGCCGTCGGGCAACAGCAGTTCGATCTTTGCCTTGTTCGGGTCGAACATCTGCACGTTGCCGCTGGCCGCGCCGCGGCGCAACGCGTCAAGGGCGCCGACCGACTGACTGAAATTCACATACAGCGAATCGATCTGGTCGATCGTGGTCAGCAGGGTCGCGTCCCCCTGGCCGACCAGCGCGCCTTCGGTGACCTGCTGCTGGCCTGCGCGACCCGAGATCGGCGCGGTCACGTTCGCATAACCGAGATTGATCTTCGCCGACGCGACGTTCGCCTGCACCTGCTTGACCGCTGCCGCCGCGGTGCGCTCGGCAGCGTTGGCCGTGTCGACGTCGGCCTTGGATACGAAGCCCTTCGCACCGACCGAGCGCGCGCGTTCGGCGGCGACGTGGTTGTTCGTATAGGTCGCTTGCGCCGCGGCGAGGTTCGCCAGCTGCGCGTTCAGCGCTGCACGCAGCGGCGCCGGATCGATCTCGAACAACACCTGGCCTTCCTTGACATCGCTGCCTTCGATATAGACGCGTTTCTGCAGCACGCCCGCGACGCGCGCGCGCACGTCGGCACTGCGCACCGCGGAAAGGCGCCCGACCAGTTCCTGCACCAGCGGCACGGCCGTCGCATGCGCGGTCACGACGCCGACTTCCGGCGGCGGCATCTGTGGCGGCTGCTTTTGCTGCGGGGATTTTCCGCAACCCGTCGCCACCGTGACGAGGGCGGCAATACCAATGGCGGTCAGAACGCTATGCAACTTCATCGTGAAGTCTTCCTGTTGGTCTTGATTGATCCGGCACTCAGAGTTTGAGTGCCCTTCGTTTTCCCTCTCCTGCGTCAGCGGGGGAGGGGAAGGGGGGATTGATTCGGTCGCTGAATCTCATTTCGTTCCGAATCAATAGCTACGGTTGATCGAGCCAGCGTCATCGATGGGGCGCCAGTAGTATGAGACGTGCATCGCTGCGCTCCAGCAAGGATCGACGGACGTGAGCGGCACGCACTCGTCCCGTGTTGATTCGGCAATCCAATAGTTTGGTGCCCTCCGCTTCCCCTCTTCTGCGCCAGCGGAGGAGCGCAAGGGTGGGACTTGATTCGTTCTATTTGAATCTGAATTCGTTCCGGGTCAATAGTCCGTCGTTGTGATCTTTGCGCTTCGCAAACGGAGGTTGCGGCCGGGTGCCGCAGAGGGACATCTGCTGCGCTTCGATGGTGGGGTCGGCGATACTATACTGATGGGTACAAGATTGTCATCAACCATCGGAGAGTCTCGCAGAACGGCCTTTGCAAAATCGCAGGCCGATGGTCATGGCAAGCGGCATCGGCCGCAACCATCGGTCGATCCGTCGGAACGCCAGGTGCCCTGTGTGGATTCCGCCGGGACCGGGGCGTATCCTTTGCGGCTCGCAATCTCCTCCCTTTTTCGGACCTCCTCATGACCGCTCAAGGCGCCGTGTCCGGCACGCTCGTCGATTCGATTCTCGAGTATCAATCCTCGCGCCTCGGCGGCGCGCAACTGCGCGACGCACAGACGTGCACCACCCAATTCCTGGGCCGGATCCCAGCCGATGAACTCGCCATGCGCAGCGCGGCCGATTGGGCAGCACTGGTGCAGGACATGCGCGATTTCGTGCGCGAACGCAAAGCCGGCGTCGCCAAAGTGCGCGTGATCAATCCGCCTGCCGGCAAGCACGGTACGACGCGCACGCTCGTTGAAGTGGTCACCGACGATGCGCCGTTCCTGGTCGATTCGGTCGGCATGGCAATTACCAATTCGGGCCTGCAAATCCATTCGATCATCCATCCGGTATTTCGCGTCACACGTGATGCACAAGGCCATCTGCTCAGTGTCGGCGCTGTCGAGAGTGCGACTGGCGCGGCGGAATCGGTGATGTATTTCGAAGTCGACCGGGCCACCGATGCCGCCGAGCTCGAACGCCTGCGACAAGCAATCGTCAACGCGCTCGACGACGTGCGTGCGGGGGTGAGCGACTGGCAGCCGATGCGCGACCACATGCTGGCGCTGGCCGATGAACTGCCGCGCCGTACGATGCCGGTCGATGCCGCCGGCGTCGCCGAAGCGCAGGATTTCCTGCGTTGGGCTGCCGACGACAACTTCACATTTCTCGGTTATCGCGAATACGAGGTCGTCAAGACGGCCAAGGACGACGTGCTGCAGGCCGCGGAAGGGTCCGGCCTCGGCATTCTGCGCGGCTCGGAGCGTTCGATCGCGCCGCGTTCGCTGCGCACGCTGGTGGCCACCAGTCTGCCGCAATCGGGGTCGATGGACGCGATCATCCTGACCAAGACGAACGCGCGCGCCAGCGTGCATCGGCCAGGTTATATGGATTACATCGGCGTGTTGAAATTCGACGCTGCCGGCGTTCCCGTCGTCGAGCAACGCTTCGTCGGCCTGTTCACGACCAACGCCTACATGGCGCGTCTGCAAGACGTGCCGCTGGTGCGGCGCAAGGTCGAAGCGGTCATGCAGCGTTCCGGCCTGCGCCGCGATTCGCATTCGGGCAAGGCCTTGCGACACGTGCTCGAATTGCTGCCACGCGATGAACTGTTCCAGTGCAGCGAAGACGAGTTGTATGCGATATCAACCGGCATCCTCGCGCTGCGCGAGCGTCCGCGTCCGCGTCTGTTCGTGCGTCGCGACAAGTACGGACGTTTCTATTCGTGCCTGGTCTATCTGCCGCGCGACCGTTTCAACACCGACATCCGCGAACGCATCCAGGCGATGCTGAAGAAAGCGTTGCACGGCGAACGCGTCGATTCCTCGATCCAGGTTGGCGAATCCTCGCTGGCACACCTGCATCTGGTCGTCCGACCCAAGCCCGGCGATCACGCCGAGTACGACGTCGCTGATCTCGAAAGCAAGGTCGTCAACATCGTGCGCAACTGGCACGACGAATTGCGCGAGAAGCTGATCGGAGCCGTTGGCGAGCACGAGGGCATCGCGCTGGCGAACCAGGCGAGGACGTTGCCGGCCGGGTATGTCGAGGAGGTGACACCCGAGGTGGCCGCTGCCGACGTGCGTGCATTGGCCGCGCTGGATGCTGATGACGACATCCACATGTCGCTCTACCCGGATCCCCACGACGGCGATCTGCGCTTCAAGGTCATCCACTTCGGCACGCCGATTCCGCTGTCCGAGGCGCTGCCGATGCTCGAGAACATGGGCGTGAGCGTGCTCGCCGAGCATGTGTATTCGCTGGAGAAGCAGGGCAGGGAACTGACCATCCACGATTTCGAACTGAAGACCAAGACGCCGTTGACGTTCGCACTGGCCGACCTGCGCGAGCCATTCGAGCGCGGTTTCGAAGCATCGTGGCGTGGTCGCGCGGAGAGCGACGGTTTCAACAATCTGGTGCTGTCGGCGCGCCTGGACTGGCGCCCGGTCAGTGTGCTGCGCGCTTACTGCAAGTATTTGCTGCAGACCGGGCTGACGTTCTCGCAGACCTACATGGAAGATACGCTCAACCACTATCCGGCCATTGCCGGCTTGCTGATTGAGCTGTTCGAGGCTGGTTTCGACCCGCAGCGCGAAAGCGCCGGGAAGGCGGCGATCGAGGCAGCAGGCCGCACGCTTGTCGGCGAGCTGCGCGCGCTGGTTCCCGCATCGGTGATCAAGGCGCATCCGCAGTTCATCGAAACTCTGGCCGCCGCGCGTTCCGCCCCGCGCACACGCCAGATCGAAGCGCTGGTGGCGGCGATCAAGACCTTGCTCGAAAACGTCGCCGGGCTTGATGAAGACCGCATCCTGCGCGCCTACCTCGGCGTGATCGGGGCGACGCTGCGCACGAACTATTTCCAGATGCACGACGGCAAGCCCGCCTCGTATGTCAGCTTCAAGTTCGATTCGGTGAAGGTGCCGGACTTGCCCAAACCGCGTCCATATCGCGAGATCTGGGTTTATGGTCCGCGCGTCGAAGGCGTGCATCTGCGTTTCGGGCCGGTCGCACGCGGCGGGCTGCGCTGGTCGGACCGGCGCGAGGACTTCCGTACCGAAGTCCTCGGTCTGGTTAAGGCTCAGATGGTCAAGAACACGGTCATCGTGCCGGTCGGCTCCAAGGGTGGTTTCTTCGTCAAGCATCCGCCGGCCAGCGGCGAGCGCGACGCAGTGCTCGCCGAGGGCATCGCATGCTACAAGATGTTCGTCAATGGCCTGCTCGACATCACCGACAATCTGGTCGATGGCAAGGTCGTGCATCCGCACAATGTCGTGCGTCACGATGGCGACGATCCGTATCTGGTCGTCGCCGCTGACAAGGGCACGGCCAAATTCTCCGACATTGCCAATGCGATCAGTGCCGAGCACGGCTACTGGCTCGGTGACGCGTTCGCTTCGGGCGGGTCGGTCGGTTACGACCACAAGGACATGGGCATCACCGCGCGTGGCGGCTGGGAATCGGTCAAGCGCCATTTCCGCGCGCTGAGCCGCGACACCCAGAGCGAGGACTTCACCTGTATCGGCATCGGCGACATGTCCGGTGACGTGTTCGGCAACGGCATGCTGCTATCGAAGCATATCCGTCTCATCGCCGCGTTCGACCATCGCGACATCTTCCTCGACCCCAATCCGAATGCCGCCGTGTCGTTCAAGGAACGCGAACGGATGTTCGCGCTGCCGCGATCGTCATGGGCCGACTACGACGCGACATTGATCTCCAAGGGCGGCGGCGTATTTCCGCGCAGCGCGAAGGCCATTGCGGTCTCCCCGGGAATCTGCCGCGTGCTCGGCATCGACGAGGCGACCGGTCAGTTGGCGCCGAATGCGCTGATGAGCGCGATCCTGAAAGCACCGGTCGACCTGTTCTGGAACGGCGGCATCGGCACCTATGTGAAAGCCGAAAGCGAGAGCCATGCCGATGTTGGCGACCGCGCGAACAATGCGCTGCGCATCAACGGCAAGGATCTGCGCTGCAAGGTGGTCGGCGAGGGCGGCAACCTTGGCTTCACGCAAAAAGGCCGCATCGAAGCCGCGCAGCATCATGTGCTGCTCAACACCGACTTCATCGACAACTCGGCTGGCGTCGACACATCGGATCATGAGGTCAACATCAAGATCCTGCTCAACGACGCGGTCCAGCGCGGTGAGCTGACCGTCGATCAGCGCAACACGCAGCTCGCTGCGATGACCGACGAAGTCGGGCGTCTGGTGCTGTCGGACAACTATCGGCAGAACCAGGCGATCACGGTGATGGAACATATGGCCGTGCGCCGTCTCGGCTCGAACGCACATTTCATCCGCACGCTGGAGGTCGAAGGCTTGCTCGATCGACAGATCGAATCGCTGCCGACCGATGCCGAGATCGCCGAGCGCGGGGCGCGCCATCAGGGCCTTACCCGCCCGGAACTTTGCGTGCTGCTGTCCTACGCGAAAATCAAACTCTTTCAGCAATTGCTTGACTCCGACGTGCCCGAGGACCCGTATCTCTCGAAGGAACTCGTGCGCTACTTCCCGCAGCCGCTGCGGACCACGTATGCCGAACACATGCAGCGCCATCGCCTGAAGCGCGAGATCATCGCGACCGTGGTGACCAATTCGATCGTCAACCGCATGGACGCGACCTTCGTGCTGCGCATGCAGGAAGACACCGGCCAGCCACCGGCGGCGATCGCGAAAGCCTATTCGGCGATCCGCGAAGTCATGGATGCGCGCGGTATATGGGCCCAGATCGAGGCGCTCGACGGCAACGTCGGCGAGGCCGTGCAGGTCGATGCGCTGCTGAAGATCTGGGATCTGTTGCGCAACCTGACGCGCTGGTTGCTCAATCATCGCGGCGCGGGCCTCGACATCGCCGGCATCGTCGCGCGTTACGCGCCGGGCGTCGCCCAGCTCCGCGCGGCGCTGCCGCGCGCACTGACCGCGACGGGTTGCGCCGATTACGATGTCGACGTCGAAAAATGGCAAGGGCTCGGTGTTCCCGAAGCGCTGGCGCAGCGCCTCGCCAAGGTTCCGGTGCTCGGCGTCGCGCTCGACATCGTCGAAGTCGCGCTCGAAAGCGGGCGACCGCTCGAACGGGTCGCCTCGGTGTTCTTCGAGCTCGGTCAGGCGCTCGACATCGATGGCTTGCGTCGGCAGATCGAAAACCTGCCCGTCGAGAGCCGTTGGCATGCCCAGGCACGCGGGGCGCTGCGCGACGAGCTCGCGACGCAGCATCGTGCATTGGCGACGCAGATTCTCAGCAGTGCACCCGACGCGGTCGAGCACCCGGTTGCGCAATGGCTCGAACGTGCCGATCCGACCTTGAAGTTCACCCTCGGCATGCTCGACGAAATCCGTTCGCAGACCGTGGACTACCCGATCGCGTCGGTCGCGTTGCGCCGCTTCGCTCAACTCGTGCAGGCGGCGGCGAACGCGACCTGACCGCAGCTGGGTGTGGCGTGGTACTTTTCCGGGTATGGCGTCGCACATGTGCGGTGCCGTTCTGAGACGGGAATCCGATGAATCAGCGCATCGCATTTGTCGCAAGCCAGACCGAGGAAGCACAAGCGGCGCGTGCCGCATTGTCGGTGCGTTATGGCGACGCACCGCTCGCCGAGGCGGATGTCATCGTCGCGCTCGGCGGCGACGGCTTCATGTTGCGTACGCTGCATCGGCACATGGCGCGCGCGTTGCCGGTTTATGGCATGAAGCTCGGTACGATCGGCTTCCTGATGAACCAGCACCATCTCGACGACCTGCAGCAGCGCCTCGCGCGCGCGCAATCGGCCGTGTTGCGGCCGTTGTTGATGGAGGTGGTCACCGAAGCCGGCAGCAGCATGTCGGCACTCGCGTTCAATGAAGTCTCGCTGTTGCGCCAGACCAAGCAGGCCGCGCATGTCCGCATATTGCTCAATGACGTGGCCAAGATCGAGGAACTGATCTGCGACGGTATCCTGGTCGCGACGACGGCCGGATCGACTGCCTACAACCTGTCGGCGCACGGCCCGATCCTGCCACTCGACTCGCAATTGCTCGCCTTGACGCCGATCAGCCCGTTCCGCCCGCGCCGCTGGCGCGGAGCGATCCTGCCGGCGATCACCGAAGTGAAATTCGAGATTCTGGATCCGTATAAGCGACCGGTCAGCGCGACCGCCGATTCGCACGAAGTGCGTGATGTCGTCGAAGTCAGCGTCCGCGAATCGCGCGAGCAGACGATGACCTTGTTGTTCGATCCCGAACACAATCTCGAAGAACGCATCCTCAACGAGCAGTTCGAGCTGTAGCAGCAGCGCGATGTCCAACGCCGGCCGTCGGCAGCCGTGCCGCGCTTACGGCGCCATCCCGTATTTTTTCCTTGAATCTGTGCACTCAGCACGCATTTATCGTGGCAGGCGTAATGTTCTCGCCAGTCACGATTCGCAGGAGGATCGCGCCATGAAGCTTCCCATCAAGTCTGGAATTCTGCTGACAGCGCTGGTCGCACTCGGCGGCTGCATTTATGGTCCCGGTTATGGCTATGTGCGCGGGGACGGCTATTACGGCGATGCGTACTATGGCGGGGCGTACGACAGCGGTCCCGCTTACTACAACGGCGGCTACTATGGCTACGCGCCCGGCGGCTACTATGGTGGTCCGGCCTACTACGGGTATGGTCCGTCGTTCGGGCTTGGCCTCTATTACGGCGGCTACGGAGGTGGCAACTACCACCGAGGCCATGGTAACGGGTATGGTGGTCGCAGCGGTTGGAGCGGCCGCAATCATGTCCCGCATTCGAGCCAGCGCAGCACGGCGCCTGCACCGCGGCATCACTAGATAAGCGCGTATTGCGCGTCGCTTCGCGGTCGCGGTCGTGCTGTTCCTACGGACCGCCGGATCTGCCCGGCGCAACGGGCATACACGTGGCTGGTTTTCTGTAGGAACGCTGCAAGCGCGACGGTCGCATCCCGATGTACCGACTGCGGCTTCGCCGTCGCGGCTGCGCCGCTTGCACCTTTTTCCGGTGCTCCTACGGACTGTCGGATGTGCCCGCGCAACCGGACGTGCGGTGCATTCAATGCGACTTCAGCCAGCGATCGTATTCAGCACGTGACACGCGACCGTCGCGATTGGCGTCGGCATGGATGAAATCATTGGCGAGCGGCGGATACGCATCCGCTTCGTCGCTGGTGATGTAACCCGCCCCGCTTCTGTTGAGCTGCGTAAACGCCGGTGCGGGGCCGTACTGCTTGCCCTCAGGCTGGCCGGAATGCACGGTCAGCGGGCCTTGCGCGGTTTGGTACGTGGTCGTGTGCGCATCCGGTCCTTGTTGCGCAAACGCGACAAGGCAGGACAGTGCGAGGGGAAGCAGGGCATAGGTTCGCAATTTCATCGGGTTCACCATGGGCAGGTTGAAGGTCCATCGTCGCGGCCATGGTGCAAGCCTGTCAAGACAGTTGCGCCATCGGCCAGCGAACGCCTGGAATCATCGGCCAGACACTCTTAACGTTGCCGAACTGCCGTCGCACGTTTCGCGCGCGCGCGATCGACGCGATGTTCCTCGCGGAACGCCGAGGCATAGTCGGCAAGCTCAGCGCGCAGTTTCGCGCTGGCTCTGGGCAGACGTTTGTTGTCGATCTCGGCCTGCATGCGCTGCAGCAGATCATAGTCGTGGTAATCGCGATACGGTTTCAGATCGAGATCGGACGGCACTTTCTTGAGGTGCTCATCGCCGATCGATTTCACGTATTTCTGCATGAAGCGGTCGTAGGCGCGCCACGGGATCTTGTCGGCGAGCACCGCAGCTTCTTCCGCGCGCGTCGCGATCTGATGCGCGTGCAGATAATGCAGATCGAGCTGGTCGATCAGGGTCTTCTCCACCTCTTCGTGCAGGATCAGATAGCGATCGACTTCCACGCTCCTGCCGCGATACGTGAAGCTCTTCGGCAAATGGCGGTCGATGTAGATGGTCTTGCCGTCGCGGCTGTAGCCGGCGAGATAGGGGACGTCGTGGCTGCGGTCGAGTTTCTTCACGCGACGCAGGATCGCGTCGAGCGCGCGATCGAGCATCAGGCTCGAAACGAACCAGTCTGGAACACGAAGCTTGGTGTGTGGGGCATGCGGATGACAATGGGCTGCAAGCATGTTCATGACTCCATGGCGAGAGAATGGGGTCCGGCGCACAGTGCGATCGCGCACGGCAGCAGGCGAGGGTTCCCGCACGCGCGCTGATGTATTGTGCGCGCAATTCTTTTTGGCGCTGCAAATCGTTCATGCCTTCCGCCTGTCCCGATTCCGCCGGGCTGCCGTCGAAACCCGGAATGCTGCGCGACGGGCGTCACCGCGGGCTCGTCGTCATCGCGCTGTACAAATTCGTCAAGATGGCGGCCTGTGTCTTGCTGGCCGCGGCGGCGTTTGATCTGGTCCGGCCCGAGGTCGCCATGCATTTCGAGCACTGGCTGGAATCGCTGACCTGGGCGACGCGACGGGGAATCGTCATGCGCTCGATCGATTGGCTGCTGGGTCTCGGCCCGAAGCAGTTCCGCATTTTCGGTGTGGCGGCTGCCGTCTATGCCGCACTGTATGCCGTGCAGGGCTTCGGCCTGTGGTTCAGCAAGCGCTGGGCTGAATATCTGGTCGTCATCGAGACCTGCCTGCTGCTGCCGTTCGAGAGTTGGGAACTTCTGCACCGGTTCTCCGTGTTCAAGCTCGCCGTGTTGGTGGCCAACGTCGTGGTCGTGGTTTACTTGATCCGGTTGTTGCGCACGCACGACCAGAAGGCCGCCGATTGAAGTGCGCAGAATGTACCGCATGAATCTCAAACGCCGTGTCCGCCGTGCAGCGCGGACGCGGGGTGCGGGGCATGCCTGCGTACGCCCATCGGTGGTCGCGCGCACCTTCGTATTGTCGATCTCTGTGTGGCTTGCCCTCGCTGGCTGCCAGCAAGGGCCGGCAGCCGACGCCAGCGTCGCACAGTCGCCACCTGCGCCGGTGATTGTGCAGACGACGGCCCCGATTCCGACGTCGCCTGCGTCGTCGACCATTGCCGTCACGCAAGCGCCGACGCGCGCGCGCGATATCGAATCATTGCCGCTGCAAACCGCGGCTTGTCTCGCGCACACGGGTGGTGGCGCCTCGCGCTCGGTTATCGTGCATCGCTGGATCGACGCAGCGGGCATCACCCACTATTCCGATCAGCCGCCGCCGAAAGCGTCGCACGACCATCGCTTGATCGAAGTGCAGGGGCTGGCGCCGATCGTGGTGCAGGCGTCGGGTTACGACGTCAACCTGCCCGATCATCTGCAACAGCGAGCGGTCGCCGATGCACTCGGCGTTCAACGCGTTTTGCGTGATGCGCTCGGCGTCGGCGCGCCGGCTGGTTTGACCTTGCGCGTGGTCTTTGTGCGCGCTCCGGAGGCTTATGCCAGGCTGATCAGCGACCCGGTGCTGGCGTCTTCCGCGGGCGCGTATTCGACGGCGCAACAGACGATCTATGTGCGCATGCAAGCGCAGGACGAGGCAAGCTTCGCGGTGTTGCGCCACGAAATCACCCATGCGCTGGTGCACGAGTCGATCGGCAATCTGCCGACGCCGATCAACGAGGGCCTTGCTGAATATCTTGGCCGTTATCGCGTCAATGGTCTGGGCGGCCAGATCGACATCGGTGCGGACCGCAACGCGATCGTCGGCGCAGCGCCAGACGGCAATGGCAGCGACGCACTGGTCGATCTGCTCGCGCGCGATGGCGCGAATTTCTACACCATGACGGGCGACGCATCGAGCCGCGAACAGCGTTATCTGCGGGCCTATTCCCTCGTTGCGCTGCTGATGCGCGACGCCGAGGGCAGGGCGGTGTTGGCGGCTGTTCTGGCCGCGCAGCACGCGGATCCGTGCCGACCGGTCGCGGTCGGGAGCGTGCTCGATGCACACTATCCGGGCGGTTTGTCGGCGTTGGCCACGGCATGGGCAGACTTCATGCGCGCGCCGCCGGTGGCTGTCCAGGCGTATTGAATAGCAGCCAACCGCACTATCGCGGGTCCGCAACTCCGCGCGGCATGAGTTGATGATCAGGGGGGTGACTTGGTGGCGCCTGCTGCGCAATCCGTTAGACTGGGCGGCGCTGTGTTTGCATGCGCAACCGCATTGGGTCGCCCGATGCGATGCTGATCGAGATGCACGGTCCGCGAGTATCGGCAGCGGATTGTGCGCCCCCGCAGGAACTCCACCCGTCGCCGTTCCCGGTGATGCAGGCCCGCAGGGCTGCAGGTTGAGTACGTTGCTGCAACTCGAAGCCGCCGATCGCCTGCCTCACAGCGGGCGCGCTGCGTTCTTTATTCCGTCGCAGCCCGACTCGCCGGGTACATGCGGCGATTGCTCTATGATGTCCGCGAATACGATGCGGAATCGTGGGGAATCCAGACTGCGACGCCGGCAGGATTTGCTCTCGCTGGGCGTTGAAAACAGATCGAGGTGCTCCATTTTGGTGGTTTGGTGATCGGCTGTCGGAGCAACATTTGCGGCAGCCAGAAGGTCAAGGAGAAAGGCAATGCTGACCCTTAGTGTGCGCGGATTGCCGCGCAGTGCGACTGAAAATTCCGTCAACGAACTGTTCGGCAAGTTCGGCCGCGTGCACAAACTCAAGCTGGCGACAGATCCGTTCAAGAACGAATGCCGCGGTTTTGCGGAACTGGCGATGGAAGGCCATGAGGCGCGTGCGGCGATCGCCGGTCTCGACGGTTCGACCCAGGATGGTGCGACCTTGCGTGTCGGCCTCGCCAGCGATCGCCCGCAGCGCGGTCGGCGCTGATTCCGGCGCGCTCAAACAGTCGCCCGTGATGCCGTCACTACGCTAGTCGTCACGGCCGAGTGGGTATCGCGGAACGGACTGCTGGCGCTATTGATTCGGAACGAATTCAGATTCAAATAGACCGAATCAATTCTCCCCACCCTTGCCCTCCTCCGCTGGTGCAGGGGAGGGCAAGCGGAGGGCACTCAAACTATTTGAGTGCCGGAGCAATAGGGCAATGGTGGCATTATGCTGCACCTTGCCCTGCCGCGCGCCATGACCGCTGATCCTCCGTTCTTGATCGAACCGCGTCTGCACGATCTGGGCGACGGTTTCGCGGTGCGCAGGCTGTTGCCGTCCCGCTTGTGCAGGCGTGTCGGGCCGTTCGTGTTCCTCGATCATATCGGCCCCGTCGATTTGGCGCCGGGTCGCGGGCTTGATGTACGCCCGCATCCGCACATCGGCCTTGCCACGGTCACCTACCTCTACGAAGGTGCGCTGACCCACCACGACAGCCTCGGTTGCCGGCAGGTGATCCGTCCCGGTGACGTCAATTGGATGACCGCCGGACGCGGCATTGTGCATTCGGAGCGCACCCCGGAAACGGAGCGGGCCGCCGGTCATCGCATGCATGGCATCCAGACCTGGGTTGCGCTGCCGCAGGCACACGAGGAAGCCGAGCCGGAATTTCGTCACTACAGTACAGATACCTTGCCCGAATTCGAGTGCGAGGGCGTGCGCTTGCGCGTGATAGCGGGCCATGCGTTCGGCATGACATCGCCGGTGCATGTGTATGCGCCGACCTTGTATGTCGACGTGGAGTTCGCGCCAGGGGGCACGCAGGTCTTGCCGCCCGAGCACGAGGAACGCGCGATCTACGTCGTTGCGGGCGCGGTGCGGGTCGATGGTGAGCCTGTGCCGGCCGAGCGGATGCTGGTATTGTCGAGCGGACGCGATGTCGAAATCAGCGCTGCCAGCGCCGCGCGTGTCCTCCTCTGCGGCGGCGCAGCGCTCGATGGCGAGCGCTTCCTCTGGTGGAATTTCGTCTCGTCCGGCAAACAGCGCATCGAACGTGCAAAGGCCGACTGGCTGGCGCAACGCTTCGGGCAGGTTCCTGGCGAAACACAATTCATCCCCTTGCCCGAGCATTGAAGCGTGCGAACGCGAGGTTTGGATGTCCCACTACACCAGTTTTCGCGAGTTCTATCCGTTCTATCTCGCCGAGCATTCCAACCGCAACTGCCGCCGTCTGCATTTCATCGGCAGCGCGTTGGTGTTGGTGGCGCTTCTGATCGCGATCTGCGCGCGCGATGCGCGTTGGTTGTGGCTGGCACCGCTGTTCGGTTATGGCTTCGCCTGGATCGGCCATGTCGTGTTCGAGAAGAATCGCCCGGCGACGTTCAGGCATCCGTTCTACAGCTTCGCCGGCGATTGGGTGATGTTTTGGGACATCCTGCGCCGCCGCGTCCGCCTTTGATCCGCGCCTGGATCCTGTTGGGATGATCCAGATAGTTGCGCCAGTGCCCCGTCCGAAGGGCGCCGCCGGACACAATATGCATCGCGCGGATTCGCGCCTGCGCTACATCGATTCGTTGCGCGCGATTGCTGCGTTACTCGTCGTCTGGCTTCATGTCACGCAGAGCTACGTCAAGCTGGACGGTGAAGCGGTTATAGGTGGGCACTGGTTGTACGACATAGCCCAAAACCTTGATGTCGGCCGCGTCGGAATAGTCGCGTTTTTTCTGATCAGTGGGTTCGTGATTCCTTTCAGCATCCACCCTGATCGCACAGCACCGGTCGGCTCGTTCCTGATCAAGCGCGTGTTCCGCATTTATCCGGCGTACTGGCTGTCAATCCCTTTGGGTGCTTTAGCCACCTGCTGGTTGTGGGGCCAGCCTTTCGGCGTGAGGGATTTCCTGGTCAATCTGACCCTGCTTCAGGACATCGTCGGCGCGCCGGCCGCGCAGGGGGTGTATTGGACGCTGCTGGTCGAACTCGGATTTTATCTGCTTTGCGTCGTGCTCTTTCTCACCCGCAGCCTATACAACCCGGTTCGCATAGGCTTGCTCGCGATGTTTCTCGCCTTCGTGCATTCGCTCTCCATTTTGCTGATATGGCTCGGCACACCGGTGATGGGGCTGACGCCGGCGTTCTGGTGCCTGCATCTTTCGTTGATGCTGTGTGGCACGCTGTACCGCCTTTGCATGGCGGAGTCAGGCACAACAGACTTGGCCAACGCGCGAAAAATCTTGTGCGGCCTACTGATCTACTATCTGGTGGTGTTTCCTGTCGGTGCGGGATGGGCGCACGGTTTTCTGCGCAACTACGTGGTTTCGGATGGGCTGGGCCTGCTGTTTTTCATTGCCGGCACGTCCGTCGCTCGCATCGAGACGCGCATTACCGACTGGCTCGGCGCAATCAGCTATTCGATCTATCTGTTCCATCTCGTCGTCTACTACCCGATTTTTTGGTGGCTGGAACAACAGCCGGCCGGGTCGTGGTGGCGCACCCAGCATCTGGGCGTGTATCTGCTCGTCAATGCGGGGCTGACGATCGCGCTGGCGGCGTTGGTCTATCGCTTCATTGAGAAGCCATGCATCCGTCTCGGCCATCGGTATGCGGACCAATGGGCGCGGCGCGCGGCGCGGCGGCGTATCGGCGCCGAAACGCCCGCCGCGACATCGGCTGCCGTGCCTGTCGCCATCGCCAAACCCTCGGATTGAGCGAAGGCGCGCAGACTGTCTGGCCAGTCGGCGTTGACACTGCCGCTGGCCGCGCGGCAAGCTGGCAAGTCCCGTTCACGCCGGTTCGTGCCAGCGGCGCGTCGCCAACTACCGACGCGCGGGCGAGGCAAGCGGCGGAGGAAAACCTTGGCGATCGCAGCATCCGTCCGCACTACCGAAGAGTCGCTGGCCGAGTGCTGCCAGCGTATCCGCTCGCGCACGCTGTCGCTGTGCGCGCCGCTCGCGCCCGAGGACACCGTCGTGCAGTCGATGCCCGAGGTCAGCCCGACCAAGTGGCATCTGGCGCACACGACCTGGTTCTTCGAGCGGTTCGTCCTCGCCCGCGATCCGGCGTATCGACCCGTCCATCCGGATTGGCTGTACCTGTTCAATTCCTACTATCAGTCCGTCGGCCCGATGCATGCGCGCGGCGAACGCGGTCTGCTGTCGCGCCCGACCCTGGCCGAGGTATTGGACTACCGCGCGCGGATCGACGAGCGCCTGCTCGCCGTGCTGACGCGTGACGCCGATGCGGAGACCGCGTTCGTCGTCAGCCTCGGACTGCAGCATGAACAGCAGCACCAGGAATTGCTGCTGACCGATATCAAGCATGTGTTCTCGGTCAATCCTCTCGAGCCAGCATATCTCGACACGTTGCCGGTTTTGCATTGCGCGGAGCCCGTGCCGCTCGCGTTCGTGGCGGGTCGCGAGGGCATCGCCGAGATCGGCCACGCCGGCGCCGGTTTCGCGTTCGACAACGAGACGCCTCGCCATCGCGTGTTGTTGCACCCTCACGCGGTCGCGAGCCGGCCGATCAACAACGGCGAGTACCGCGACTTCATCCGCAACGGTGGCTATCGCCAACCCGCGCTATGGCTGACCGAAGGTTGGGATGTCGTGCAACAACGCGGCTGGGCGCGGCCGCTTTACTGGAGCGAGGATCTCGACAGCGCGTTCACCCTCGGCGGCCGCCGTGCGCTTGATCCGCTGGCGCCGGTCTGCCACGTCAGTTTCTTCGAAGCCGACGCGTTCGCGCGCGGGGCCGGCATGCGTCTGCCGACTGAGGCGGAGTGGGAAAATATCGCGGCCGAGTCACCGTGCGCAGGCAATCTGCAGGACTCGGGCTATCTCGAGCCGCAACCACCGCCATCCGCAACAGGCGTGCAGCAACTCTACGGCGACGTCTGGGAATGGACGTCGAGCCCGTACGTCGGTTATCCGGGCTTTCGCGCCCTCGGCGGATCGCTCGGCGAGTACAACGCGAAGTTCATGTGTGGACAATGGGTGCTGCGCGGCGGCTCCTGCGCCACGCCGGCCGAGCATATCCGCGCGAGCTACCGCAACTTCTTCCATCCTGCCGATCGCTGGCAGTTCAGCGGCATCCGCCTGGCGAGGGATGCGTGAGCATGCCGTTGTGCCCGATCCGTCTCGATGGCCCCCGGCCGAACAGCGATGAACTGGCGAACGATGTACGGCTCGGTCTCGGTCGGCGGCCCAAGCACCTGCCGTCGAAGTACTTCTACGACGCGCGCGGTTCGCATCTGTTCGAGCAGATCTGCGTACAGCCTGAGTATTACCTGACCCGCACTGAACTTGCGATCATGCGCGACTATGCGGGCGCGATCGCGGCGGTTCTCGGCCCGGAAGTCCTGCTGCTGGAATACGGCAGCGGCACTGGCATCAAGACGCGGCTCCTGCTCGAACATCTGCAGCGGCCTGCGGCCTACATGCCGGTGGAACTCGCGCACGACGCGCTCTCGGCCAGCGTTGCCCATCTGCACGCCGCGTTGCCGGAGCTGGAGATCCTGCCGGTATGCGCCGATTTCACGCAGCCGGTCTCGCCGGTACAGCCGCGTGGCCGTCGGCGCCGGACGGTGGTGTATTTTCCGGGCTCGACGATCGGCAATTTCGACGGTGCCGATGGCGTGGCCCTGTTACGCAAGATGCGCGCGGAAATGGGGCCGAATGGGGGCGCACTGATCGGCATCGATCTGAAGAAAGATCCCGCCGTCATCGAGGCCGCCTACAACGACGCTGCCGGCATCACCGCGCAATTCACGCTGAACCTGTTGATGCGGCTGAACCGCGAACTCGGCGCGGATTTCGATCTCGCCGCGTTCCGCCATCGTGCGATCTACAACCGTATCGCCGGGTGCATCGAGACGCACCTCATCAGCGTGCGCAAGCAGGACGTCCATGTCGCCGGCATCACCGCGCATTTCGCCGCCGGCGAGGCGATGCTGGTGGAATTGAGCTGCAAATACGCGCTTGAGGATTTCGCGCGCCTGGCCGCGGAGGCCGGGCTTCGCGTCGCGCAGGTGTGGACCGATGCGGAGCGGCTGTTCTGTGTACAGTATCTGGTCCGTGATGCGGGAGTGGCGCAGGCGGGTGCGCAAGGGTGCGATGGAGCACGGTGAGCGGCCCGGTGCGTCGTTCACGTTGCCGCGATCGCCGCATCGACGATGCTCTGCGCCGCGCGCAGGATCGCGCGCCGTGGGTCGCCGTCGAGGAGACCTTCCGCGTTGACTTGTAGAGGTTGATCTGCGCGCGATGCCCAGCCCAGCATGGCACCCGCATCTCCACCGCATTCAGCTTTCACCGCGCACCCCCCTAGGTGGCGTCTACGGCGCGACTTGATTCCGTCGCGCCCGGGATGGCGTGAACGATCAAGGCGTGGACGTAAATCAACGGTTTCGGCAGCGGCAGTTATTTCCATATACGGCGATAGTCGGGATGCCGACGGTGCATGTGGCAAACAGCAACAGGGTCATCCTGGCCGCGGCGAGCAGGCGATGCGGTATGGCTAGCCACGCTAGCGGATTGTCCATGATCGACGCAGCCGCGATTGGATACGTGGGGTCAGGCGCGTGCGGTTGTAGGCTTCGGCGGCTCTTTGGATCGCTTCGGCTTGCGTGTCGTAGGCGTGGATAACCCGGGCGAGCGTGCGCAGGCCGATACCCGCCACCATCGCCAAGGTGATCTCGTTGATCATGTCACCCGCGTGGCGGGCAACGATGGTCGCGCCGAGAATCTGATCCGTGCGCTCCCTGACGTGGATTTTCACGAAGCCTGCATCCTCGCTGTCGGTAACCGCGCGATCGATTTCGTGCATCAAGATAATGAAGGTCTTCACTGGGATGCCCTGCCGGTTGGCCTCCCGAACGTACAGGCCGACGTGGGCGATTTCCGGATCGGTGAACGTGCACCACGGGATGACCAGCGCGCTCAACCGCTCGCGACCGCGGAACAATGCATTCTGTACCACGATGCGCGCCGAGGCCGTGGCGGTATGGGCGTACTTGTGCTCCAGACATACGTCTCCGGCGGCATAGATATGCGGATTGCTGGTACGCAGAAAGTCGTCGACACGGATGCCGCTGCCGGCATCGTAGTCAACGCCGGCAGCTTCGAGGTTCAGTCCTTCGACATTCGGCGCACGGCCGCTGCCGGTGAGGATCGCATCGACTGCAATCGTGTTCTGGTAATCGTCGCTGACCAGATCAACCAGTTTCTGCCCATCTTCCACGCGCACGGCAACCGCGCTGGTGTTCAGCCGTACCTCGATGCCGTCGCGCGCAAACGCATCCGAGAGAATCTGTGCCGCGTCGCGTTCTTCCCCGTCAAGAAACAGGGGCATGTCCTGCACGATGGTGGTTTGTGCACCCAATCGACAGAAGGCCTGGGCCAGTTCGCAGCCGAGCGGGCCGCCGCCGATCACCAGCAGGCGGCGCGGCAGTTCGGTCAGGTTGAATACGTTCGCGTTGGTCAGGAAGCCGGCCTCCCTGAGGCCGGGGATCGACGGGATATGCGGTCGCGCGCCGGTCGCGATCAGGGCCTTCTTGAAGCACAGTTTTTCCTCATTAACCGTCAACGTGTCGGCACCGACGAAGCGCACGTTGCCGAAGAACACATCCACGCCGACCGCGGCCAGTCGCCGCACCGAATCGTCGCTGCTGAGGTGGGTACGGATACGCCGCACGCGCTCCATCACGGCGGCAAAGTCGACCCGAATATCGTCCGGGATCTGCGCGCCATAGCGTTTTGCGTCGCGCATTTCGGCATACAGCCGCGATGTGCGGATGATCGTTTTCGACGGTACGCAGCCGGTATTCAGACAAGTGCCGCCAATCAGGTGGCGTTCGATCAGCGCAACCTTGGCACCGAGCGCGGCTGCCGTTTCCGCGGCGGCCAAGCCTGCCGGACCGGCACCGACAATCACCAACTGGTAGCAGTCCGCAGGTTTCGGGTTGTTCCACGAGGGAGGATGCACATTGGCAAGGCGCTCGCGCTCATACGTGTCCTGCGGTGTGGTTATCGATGAGTTGTTCTGCGGCGACATCAGCGTGCTCCAGGCGTGGAAGGTTGCTGCAGCCAGCCGCCGCGGAATCCGGCATGGTGCAAACCGTTCCTGATGTACGGGCAATCGCGCATCAGCCGCCAGATCCGCTCGGTGCGATGGTTTTCGATCATCATGAGCACGATGCCCTGATCGAGCCCGAAGTGCCCCGCGGAAACCCATGCACATTCGTTGGCGTCGGTAAGCGTCGGGTTGAAACTGCTCGACAAGCGACCATCGCGCAACATCTCCGGATAGCGCGCGATCATGCTGCGCACGGTGTCCAGGACGATCTCGGGTGCGAACGGCAGCGACGCGAGTACGGACGGAGCGGACAGGGTGCCGTCGTCCGGCCCGTATGGCACGCCACGCGCGGCATAACCGAACAGGCGCCGCGGTTCGTTGGACACATCCAGCTGCTCGTCGCTTGGACCATCGCAGGAAGACAAGCCCCAGCAGTTTTCATCATAGCCGGCGAACTCGTGCGGGTTGCGCTGGGCGTACTCGCGATGGATATAGGCGGCGCGTTGGCTGTTTTCGAAATAGTCCGAGCGCTTCTCGCGCATGAAGCTGTCGCGGATACCGCGAAAATCGATCCATGCGTGCGAGAAATGATGCACGAACAGCGGCCCCGCATAGAGATAGTCGTGGTCGTACAGGTTTTCCCACTGATAGGTGGCGGTCCATGCCTTGTAGCAATCGCCCGTGATCGGATGCGTGGGCGAACCCATGGCAAGCACGTACAGCAAGATGGCTTCGCTATAACCTTCCCAGCCGTAGTGCAGGAATCCGCATTCGGGTTTCCAGCCTTGCCGGATCGTGTCACCGTCATCCTGTGCCCAGCGCCAGTCGATGCGGCGATACAGGAAGTCGACCAGTTCGCGCAGCTCGATTTCGTCTGGCGTATCCGCCGTGAAATACATGCTCGCGGTCAGCGCACCGGCGATGAGCAGCGCGGTATCGATCATCGACAGCTCTGATTGCCAGACGCGAGCGCCCGTGCGGATGTCGAGGAAATGGTAGTAGAAGCCCTTAAAGCCGGTCGCGGTGGGGCTGCCGCTCTGATCGCTGTTGCGGAAGAAACGCAGCGCCGTAAGGCTGCGTTGGGTCGCATCGGCGCGCTCCATCCAGCCCCGTTCGACCGCCACCGGATACGACGACAGCGCAAACCCGACTACGGCGATGCTGACGGGTGAGTTGTCACGAGAATTGTCGGCCACCAGTCCATTGAGCGGGTTCATTGTCTGCGGGAAGTAGCCGAATGCGGCGCGCTGCAGCTGATCGAGCAGTGCCTCGTCCGAGAGAGTGGATATCGGTGTCATCGAATAGGTTCCGAGCATGGCAAATTCGCGGCGATAACAGGGTGCTTGTGGGCGGTGGCGTGTAAATACGCGGGTGCGTGTGCGGTTGTTGGCGGTCCCATGTAAATCCATGCTCGTGTCGGCAAGCCCTACGCACGTGAGATAAGTTTCCGCGCACCCCTACCCAAGCTTTTTGCCGCATCACCGACGCGTGCGCTATTCGATCGCACCCGCTATCAACAGGATGAAACCCGCCGCCGCGATCAAGACATGGGCATACATCAAGGGCTTGGGCAGCATTTTCTGCTTCCACTGGTAGCCGAGATTCATCAACAGGCCGCCCGCAGCGGCAATCAGCAGAAGAATCAGCGCCCATAGCGCGATGGTCGGGATGCCGACGGTGAACGCGGCGAACAGCAACAGGGTCAACCCGGCCCCGGCGAGCAGTCCATGTGCCATAGCCAGCCACGCAGGCGGATTACGCTGCCGTAAGATCCGCACCCCGGCCATGATCAAGCCTCCCGCAGCCGCGATTGCGAACAGAATGATGATGGTCAACAGCATCCCATGCGTATTCATGTTGTGTCTCCTTGCAGACGGGGTGGAACGGGCAGCGGATGACGCGATGAACTTTTATCGTTTGCCAAGTGAGGGCTGATCCTTGCTAGCGCCGCTGCGATCATACGCGCGGGACGCCTGCATCGCCGTGGCCTGGAACGCCGGCTTGACGTCGACCAGAATTTTCTTCAGTTCGGGGTTCTGCGGATTCGGAATCAGCACGCCTCTACGTGCCGGTGGAACTCGCGCATGAAGCGCTCGCGGCCAGCGTTGCGCATCTGCACGCCGCGTTGCCGGCGCTGGAGATCCTGCCGGTGTGCGCCGATTTCGCGCAGCCGCGCGCGCTACAGCCGCGTGGCCATCCGCGTCGGACCGTGGTGTATTTTCCGGGCCTCGACAAAACGGACGGCAGCTGAGGTTTTCCTCCAAAGCCTGCGGCTCCAGTCGATGAGGGCGGGAGAGAAAGCCCGAATTTTGGTAGGAGCGGCGGAAGCCGCGATGCTTCCACGGGGTGGAAGGGCCAGAGCGTCGCGTCTGCCGAAACTCCCACGGTGTGAAGAAGTCTCCAGCGGACGGCAACGGCGTCGGCCGTGCAGGTTCGCGGTGCCTGAAAGGTGCCGACTGCAAGCGCCGGAGCGCCTGCGAACAGCGAAGTTGGCCCGAAGGGCGAGCGCCATGGATGGCGCGAGTCACGCGGAAGGGGGCGCTCTTCGATCGAGCGAACGGCAAAAACTTCATCATGCCGCATCACTATTGAAGCCACCGGTAGCGCGCTGGGCACGCGGACTGAGCCACCTCCGGCGTGCTCATGACTTTCTACCCATCGCCCGGAGGATGGCCATGCGCTAACCTCGGCATGTCCATGTTCGAGCTGTGTGCGCGTATCGATCGATGGCGCGCCGCCATATCCACGCAGGGAGAGTCGCATGTCCATTCGATTGAGGTACGGCCTCGCCGCGCTCGTGCTCGCTTGCGCGAGTGCGCACGCGATGACCGCTGACGAGTTGATCAGTAAGAATCTCGCGGCGCGCGGTGGCCTGGAGAAAATCCATGCGATCAAGACGCTGAAGTCCGAGGGCAAGCTGCGCTTTGGCGGCCAGTTTGAACTGGCGTTCGAGCACTATCAGAAGGCACCCGATTCCAGCCGCAGCGAGGCGAGCCTGCAGGGTCTCACCGCGGTGCAGGCGTGGGATGGCAAGGACGCCTGGCAGATCTCGCCGTTTCAGGGCCGCAAGGACCCGGAGAAGATGACCGCTGACGACGCCAAGGCGCTCGCCGATGACGCGCCGATCGCGGGTCCGCTGGTGGACTGGCAGGCACGCGGCAGCAAGGTCGAATATCTCGGCACCGAAGATGTCGATGGAACCGACGCGCACAAGCTCAAGGTGACGCTCAAGAACGGCGACATCGACTACGTCTATCTCGATCCCGACCAGTTCCTCGAAATCCGCACGGTCGCCCAGCGCACGGTGCGCGGGACCCGTGTCGAAAGCGTGTCGGACTACGGCGATTACGAGCAAGTCGCCGGTGTCTATTTTCCATTCTCCATCTCGACCGAGGACAAGGCGCAGGGCGGCGTCCAGCAGACCACCGTCGAACATGCCGAGGCGAACACGCCGATGGCCGATTCGCTGTTTGCTTTCCCGGTCAAATCCGTGCCCGCTGCCGGCGCGGCGAAGAATGGGAGCGGCCAATGAACAATCATGGGGCACATATGATTCTTATTCTGCGCAAGCTTGCGCTCGCTGGCGCAAGCCTCGGTCTCGTCGCGATCGCGCACGCGGCCGCCACGACATCCAACGAACCGCACTTCGACGCTGGCGCGATTTCCGGGCTTGGCGCGCGCAACATCGGCTCGGCCGCCATGAGCGGACGCATTTCCGCGCTCGCCGCGGTGCCCGACAAGGATGGCAAGACCACGGTCTTCGTCGGCGCGGCATCCGGCGGTGTCTGGAAGTCCACCGATGGTGCGACCACGTTCAGGCCGGTGTTCGACAAGCAGCCCGTGCAGTCGATTGGCGCGATCGCGATCGATCCGTCGAATCACGACACGGTCTGGGTCGGCACCGGCGAAGCGTGGATGCGCAATTCCGTGTCGATCGGCAACGGCGTCTACAAATCCACCGATGGCGGCGAGACCTGGAGCAACGTCGGCCTCAGGGATTCCGAACGAGTCGCGAAAATCCTGGTCGATCCGCATGACGGCAACACGGTCTATGCCTGCGTACCGGGCAAGCTCTGGAGTGATTCGCCCGATCGTGGCCTCTACAAGACCAGCGACGGCGGCAAGAGCTGGAATCTGATCCTCAAGGGCAAGAATCTTTCCACCGGCTGCGCATCGATCAGTTTCGATCCGGGCAAGCCGCAGACGATACTCGCGGGCCTGTGGGATTTCCGGCGCAAGGGCTGGACGTTCCGCTCCGGCGGCGAATCAGCCGACGTGGCCTCCGCCAGCGGCTTGTTCCGTTCGGACGACGGCGGCAGGTCGTGGAACGAAATCAGCGACACTGCGAACAAGGGTTTCCCGAAGAAACCGTTCGGACGCATCGCGGTAGCGATTGCGCCGTCGGCATCCAATGTCGTGTACGCCTTCGTCGAATCGACCGATTCGGCGTTGTACCGCTCGGACGATGGCGGCAAGACCTGGGACAAGCGTGACAAGAGCCAGATGATGGTCTGGCGTCCGTTCTATTTCGCCGATCTGATCATCGATCCGAAGAATCCGGATCGCCTGTTCAAGCCCGACCTCTCGTTGATCCAGAGTCTCGACGGCGGCAAGAGCTTCGCCAATGTCGGTGGCGGCGCGCATGGCGACAATCACGTGGTATGGATCGATCCTACGGACCCCGCGCATGTGCTCGCCGGCGACGACGGCGGTCTGTGGCAGTCCTACGACGGCGGCAACAAATGGTGGAAATCGAATAATCTGCCGATCTCGCAGTTCTATCACGTCAGCGTCGACAACTCCGATCCGTTCCACGTCTACGGCGGCTTGCAGGACAACAGCTCCTGGGTCGGCGATAGCGCGTATCCGGGTGGCATCTCGAACCAGCGTTGGGAAAACATGTTTGGCGGCGACGGGTTCTGGATGTTCGAGGATCCGGCGGATCCCGACTACATCTACGCCGAAGCGCAGGGCGGCACGATTGGCCGCGTCAATCGCCACACCCATCAAATCCGCGGTATCCAGCCCGAGGCTGGTTACAACGAGAAGCTGCGCTGGAACTGGAACACGCCGATCGCACTCAGCCCGAACGAGAAGGGCACGATTTACATCGGCGCGCAATTCCTGTTCCGCTCACGCGATCACGGGCAGAGTTGGGATCGCATCTCACCGGACCTGACCACCAATGATCCGAACAAGCAGAAGCAGGAGGAATCAGGCGGCGTCACGGTCGACAACTCGGAGGCCGAGATGCACACGACGATCTATTCGATCAGCGAATCGCCCAAGCAGGCCGGCCTGATCTGGGTCGGCACCGATGATGGCAATCTGCAGCTGACACGCGACGGCGGCAAGAACTGGTCGAATGTCGTCGGCAACATCAAGGGTGTGCCCGCGCATGCCTGGGTGTCGTGGGTGCAGGCGAGCACATTCGACGCCGGTACCGCGTTCGTCGCGCTGGATCGACACACCTTCGGCAATATGGCGCCATATCTCTACAAGACGAGCGACTACGGCAAGTCGTGGAGCGCGTTGGTCTCGCCGAAGGATGACAAGGGACTTCGCGGCTACGTCCACGTGATCAAGCAGGACACGGTCAAGCCGGATCTGCTCTACGCCGGCACCGAATTCGGCTTGTGGATCTCGATCGACGGCGGCGCGCGTTGGGCGCAGTTCAAGGGTGCCGATTTCCCGGCCGTCGCGGTGCGCGACATCGCGTTGCAAAATCGTGACGATTCGCTGGTGCTCGCGACCCATGGTCGCGGCATCTGGATTGTCGACGACCTGACTCCGCTGCGTGCGCTCGACGCGAAGACACTCGCCAGCGAAGCGGTGTTCCTGCCGACCAAGCCGATCCAGCAGCGCATCACCGCGTTCGGTGGCTGGTCCGAAGGCGATGCGACCTTCAGCGGTCCCAATCCCGCCGGCGGCGCCGATATCGCGTACTACCAGAAGGCGCGCCACCTGTTCGGCAAGCTGCGCATCGACGTACTCGACGCGAAGGGTCAGGTCGTCGACACGCTACCGGCCAGCGTTCGCCGCGGCATCAACCACGTGCGCTGGTCGATGCGTGCGAAGCCGCCGCGCGTTCCGCCCGCCGCGCAGGTCGCGGGCAACTCGCTGCAAGGCCCGCGCGTTCCGCCGGGCGCGTATACGGTGCGCATGACCAAGGGCAAGGTCACCTTCGAGACGAAGATCGATGTCGGTCTCGACCACCGCGTCACCTTCAGTGCGGCCGATCGTCAGGCGCAATACGACGCCGCGCAACGCGTCAGTGCGCTGTTCGGCGAGATGAGCGATCTGGTCTACAAGATCAACGCGGTGCGTGCCCAGGCGGACGCCGCTGCGGCCAAGCTGGCCGAGGGCGATGCAAACCGCAAGGCTCTGGCGGCGCTGAGTTCGAAGGCCGACGACATCCGCAAGAAGATCGTCGCGACCAAGGAGGGCGGTGCGATTACCGGCGAGGAACGCTTGCGCGAGCACACCGATGAACTCTATGGCGCGATCATGTCCTACGACGGCCATCCGGCCGACTACCAGCTCGCGCGTATCGATACGTTGAAGCGCGAACTCGGCGATGTGCAGAAGCAGTTCTCCGACTTCGAAGCCGGCGATCTGGCCAAAGTCAACGCGAGTCTCGGCGCCAGCAAACTTCCCGAGATCACGGTGCCAGCCGCCGCGCCTGCCGGAGATGGCGCTGCCGGCGGCGCACCGCACGCCGACCAGGGTGAGATGCGCACGCCGTGGGATCGCGATTGAGAGAACGAGGCTGCAATGCCCATCGCGTTCCGGTACACGCGCGCGTCGGCCGGACTGATCATCACGGAGGGAACCAACATCTCGCCGCAGGGGAGAGGTTATGCCTTCACGCCAGGCATCTACGACGACGCGCAGGTCGAGGGGTGGCGGCAGGTGACCGAGGCCGTCCATGCTAGTGGCGGCCGGATCTTTCCGCAGCTTTGGCATGTCGGGCGTGTGTCGCATCCCTCGCTGCAGCCCGGCGGCGTCCTGCCGGTGGCCCCTTCGGCGATTTGGCCCGAGGCCACATCCTATACCGAGGCCGGTTTCCAACCCTGTGTGCCACCCCGCGCGCTCGCAACCGCCGAAATCCCGGAGATCGTCGAGCAGTACCGTCGCGCGACAAGAAACGCCCTCGCCGCCGGTTTCGACGGCGTCGAGATCCATGCGGCCAACGGCTACCTCATCGAGCAATTCCTGCGCGATAGCACGAACAAGCGGACTGACGTTTATGGCGGGTCGCGCGAGAACCGCGCGCGTCTCCTGCTCGAGGTGACACAGGCGGTGGCCAGGGTCTGCGGCGGCGAGCGCGTTGGTATCCGCCTCTCGCCGGTCAGCCCGGTCAACGGTGCCGGCGTCGACAGTGATCCCGCCGGAACCTACGCCTATGTTGTCGAGCGGCTGAACGCGTTCGGTCTGGCCTACATCCACATCATCGAAGGAGTGACCCAGGGGCAACGCGAGGTGCCTGGCGGGTTCGACTTCCAGAATCTGCGGCGGTCGTTCAAGGGTCTCTATATCGCGAATAATGGCTATGACCTTAGGCTGGCCCTTGAGGTGCGCCGCCTCAACCTCGCGGATCTCATCTCTTTCGGACGGCTCTACATCGCCAACCCCGATCTCGTAGAGCGCTTGCGGATCGGCGCACGGCTGAACGTTCCCGATCGCGAGACATTCTTCGGCGGCGGCGCGGCGGGCTACACCGACTATCCGGTCTTGACGTCGGCGGAGCGCGGTGCCGCCTTGCTGTGATCCTGCGCGGCATTTCCAGACGATTCGCTACCTGCGGTACCGCTGCCGCGCTGTTGATGTAGATCAACTTTACGAGTCCATCGGAGATAAACTGGTTTGTATGCTTCCATGGCTCTGTCACCGATCTCCCTCTCGATCCGTGTCGCAAGGAGTGAACCGTGCCCAATGTCGCGCTCGAAACGATCGCCATTCCCGGGACAAAGCTAGCCCCCACGCGGATCGCGCTTGGAACAAGGGCCATCGGCGGATGGGTGTGGTGCGGGTGTGACGATCAAGAATCGATCCATACGATCCAGAGAGCTCTCGATCGCGGCATAACCATCATCGATACCGCGACGGTCTGTGGCGTCGGCCATTCGGAGGGGATCGTTGGCAAAGCGCTGGCGGAAAGCGGGTGGCGGCAGAGTCTCCGATTTTTTTCGCAATCCGCTCGGGCCGAAATTCATAGCGACTCCAGCGCGGCTCGCTGCTTGAGCCGCGACACGCAAGGCACATCCGCCGTCGGCCTCGGCTTCGCCAGCGGCGCCAGAGGACATGTCACCGATCAGAGGGTTCGCTATGCCAATTTCTGATGGAAGCGGACATCCGGGACAGGGATTGTCGCGCCGCTCGTTTCTTCGCGCTTCCGCGCTCACGGCGGCGGGGGTGACCGTGATCGAGGCTGCATCGGCAATCATCGGACAGGCGGAAGCGGCGGAACGCAGCGGCCAGCCGGTCGTCGGGCCGGAACCGGTTCCGATCACGCTGAAGATCAATGGCGCAACGCGAACGCTTCAGGTCGAACCACGGATGACGCTGGCCGAGGCCTTGCGCGGCATCCTTGGCCTAACTGGCACCAAGATCGCGTGCAATCGCGGCGCTTGTTCAGCCTGCACGGTCTGGCTCGATGGCGTAACCGTCTGCTCCTGCATGATGTTGGCCATCGAGGTCGGCACCCGCAGCGTGACCACGATCGAGGGTTTGGCGAACAATGGTCAGCTCCACCCCGTACAAGCCGCCTTCATCGAGCACGACGCCCTGCAATGCGGATTCTGCACGCCCGGAATGGTGATGAGCTGCGCGGCGCTTCTGGAGCGCACGCCCGATCCGACCGCCGAGGACGTCCAAGGGGCGATCAACGGTCATTTTTGCCGCTGCGGCACCTATCCGCATGTCATCGCCGCGACACTGGCGGCAGCCAAAGCGCGAAAGGCGTAATCATGGCGACCGACAGAACAACACGCACCGAGAGATTCCCGTCCGGAATCGCCAGCGTCGGCCTCGGCGAGGTGGAGCGGCAGGTCGCGCTCGACGAACCGCCGCCGCTGCCTCCGAATGCCGCACTCGCGGTAATCGGCAAATCGATACCGCGGCACAATGGCCGCGCCAAGGTCACCGGCGCGACCCACTTTACCGTCGACGTCATTCTCCCCGGCATGCTGCACGGCCGGATCCTGCGCGCGTCGCTCCCGCATGCGAAAATTCGCGCCATCGATATTTCCGCGGCGACCCGCCATCCCGGCGTCCGCGCCGTCGTGCTCATCGCGCGGCCCGACGATCCGACAACTGCGGTCGTGCGTTATTCTGGCGCGCCGATAGCCGCCGTCGCCGCCGTTTCCATGGCCGCTGCCGAAGAGGCGGTGCACCTGATCCGCGTCGATTGCGAACCGCTGCCCTTCGTGGTGGATATGGACAAGGCGCGCAAGCAGACGGCACCGCTCGTTTATGATGGCGCGTCGGCACCTACGGGCAATGCCTCGGGCTTTCCCGCACCGACCGGCTTGCCGCTGAATGGCAATGTACGCGGACCGGCTACCGACACCCGGGGCAATGCGGCGCAAGGCTTCGCGCAAGCCGATATCGTCGTTGAGGGCGAGTACCGCACCGAGGTGCAGACGCATTGCTGCCTGGAGCCACACGCCATCGTCGCCGATTGGCGGGCGGATGGACTGACCGTCCATGTGTCCACCCAGTTCACGGCCGGCGTGCGCCATGAGCTGGCGCAGGCGTTTGGCCTGCCGCTGAGCCGCGTGCGGGTCATCGTTGATGGGATGGGCGGTGGCTTCGGTTCCAAATCGTCGCTCGGCAATTATGGCCGCATCGCGGTCACCCTGTCGCGCCAGGCGCAGGCGCCGGTGCGCATCGTCCTCGATCGCCAAGAAGAGCAGATAGACTCGGGGAACCGCCCCGGGACTTGGCAGCGCTTGCGTGTCGGCGCGCGGCGCGACGGGTCGTTGACGGCGATTTCGCTTGTGAGCTACGGCACCGCCGGCGTCGCGTTGGGAGCGGGCGTCGGCAATTTCGCGCAAGCGCTATACACCTGCCCTAACTTCGAGTCTGCGCAACACGACGTGTTTATCAATGCGGGGCCAGGCTGCTCGATGCGCGGGCCGGGCAACACGCCCGGCGCCTGGGGCCTCGAGCAGGCGATCGACGAGCTGGCGGAGCGGCTATCCATTGATCCCCTTGCGCTGCGTGACCGGATCGACCCGAGCTTGGTGCGGCGCGAGGAGCGGCGCATCGGCGCCGAGCTGATCGGCTGGAAGCGGCGGCACGCGCCCGGCGCCGATCTCGGCCCGGTGAAGCACGGCCTCGGCGTGGCGCAGTCGCTCTGGGGCGCCAATGTCCAGATCAACTCTGCCTGCGAGGTGCGCGTCATGCGCGACGGCTCGGTGGAAGTGCTGTCGAGCGTCCAAGACATCGGAACGGGCATCGGCACGGTGCTGGCTCAGGTCGTCGCAGAGGTTCTCGGGCTTCGGCCCGAAGCGATCACAGTGCGCATCGGCGATACCGAGTTTCCGGCGGGCCCCCCCTCCTACGGCAGCCGGACGACCGCCTCCATCACCCCGCCGGCCCGCACGGCCGCCTGGCGCGTTCTGCAATCGCTCTTCCGCGACGCGGCGCTCGTCCTGAACGTCGCCCCCAGCGACCTGATCGCGCGCGACGGACGTATCCTGATCCGCGACGACCCGAGCCGTGGCATGAGCTTCGGCGAGGCCGCGGCACGTCTGCGCACGGATCGCATCAGCGCGGTAGCCGCACGCAGCGACGATTACGGCGGATTTCGCCAGCGGATGGGAGATGCCGCCCTGGCGCAGCAGGATCTGGGCGGTGTCCAGTTTGCCGCGGTAGCCGTCGATACCGAGACCGGAATCGTGCGCGTGGAGCGCGTGGTGGCGGTGCAGGATTGCGGCCGTCCGATGAATCCGTTGCAGATCGAGAGCCAGGTTCAGGGCGGCGTCTTGATGGGACTGTCCTACGCCTTGTTCGAGAACCGCATCCTCGATCAGTACACCGGCCGCATGGTGAATCCGAACCTGGAGCAATACAAGCTGGCGGGCCCTCGCGAGACGCCGGAGATCGACGTCGTGGTCCTGGAGAACTATCAGGGAAATAGCGCGACCGATGCCTATGGTGTCGCCGAGCCCTCCAATATCGCCACCGCCCCGGCAATCGCCAACGCCGTCTTCAACGCGATCGGCGTTCGTCTTCGTACCTTGCCTATGACGCCGGCGGTGGTCCTCGCCGCGCTCGGCAAAATTCCTTCGAGGAGCTGATGGCCATGAACCACTTCGCCTGGGCGAGTGCAAGAACGATTTCAGAGGCCGCTGTGGCGGCATCGACAACCGTCGCCGACGCGATGACGGCCTCCCCCGATGCCGCGGGCCGCGGCACAACATCCATCGTAAAGGCCGGCGGCATCGATCTTCTCGATCTGCTGAAGGAAAACCTGCTGGCGCCGGGGACGGTGGTGAGCCTGAAGGAGATCCCGGGGCTCGACGCCATCGTCGAAGAGAATAGCGGCGGCTTGCGCATCGGATCGATGGTCACCTTGGCCAAGCTCGGCGATCATCCCGTTGTGCAACAGCGCTACCCCGCCGTGTTCGATGCGGTGCGCAACTCGGCGAGCCCGCAGATCCGCAATGTCGCGACCCTCGGAGGCAATCTGCTGCAGCGGCCGCGTTGCTGGTATTTCCGGGCGGCGGAACATCACTGCTTGAGAAAGGGCGGCGGTCACTGCTTCGCGATCTCGGGCGAGAACCAATACCACGCGATTTTCGACAATAGATCTTGCGCGATCGTCCACCCCTCAACGGCCGCCACCGCGCTGGTGGCAATAGGCGCGACCGTCGAGCTTACGAATGCCGAGGGCGCCGTTCGCCGAGTCTTGCTCGAGGATTTCTTCGTGCCGCCGGACAAGGATATCCAGCGGGAGAATGACTTGGAGCCGCAAGAGATCCTGACGGCAATCCTCTTGCCGCCGCTGTCGGCGAGCCTGCGCATGGCGCATCTGAAGCAGGGCGAAAAGGACTCCTTCGACTGGCCGCTCGCCGATGTGGCCGTCGTTCTCGACCTCGACCAGGAGGGAGGCTGCAAGCGCGCCGTGATCGTCCTCGGCGCGGCGGCGCCCGTGCCCTACCGAGCGAAAGCCGCCGAGGCCGCTCTTGCGGGCAGACGTATCGACGAAAACGTGGCCAAGGAAGCGGCGAACGCCGCCCTGCATGGCGCCACGCCGCTTACTAAGAACGCTTACAAATTGCCCCTGTTTGAAACTCTCGTCCGGCGCGCAATCCTCAAAGCCGCGGTCCGCCCATGACCCGCAGGCCAACCCTCAAACCTACCATGAGCAAAGGAGCTACGATGATGACGCGACGCCAAGCTAATGCCGGAATTCTCGCCGGCGCGCCGCTTGCCGCAGTTCCAACTGTCGCGATTGCGCAGGAGCTTAAGCCCCTCGGCTTGCCGCCGCCGCGCAGCGAGGGCGGCAAGCCATTGATTGCAGCGCTCAAACTGAGGCATTCCATACGCGAAAATTCGGACCGGCCGCTTCCGGCGCCAGTTCTGTCCAATCTGTTGTGGGCGGCCTTCGGCATCAATCGCCCGAGCGGCGACCGGACCGCCCCTATTGGCGTCATGTCATGGTGATGGACGTCTACGTCGCGATGGCCGACGGCGTCTGGCTCTATGAGCCGAAAGTCCACAGGCTGCTGCCCCATTTGAAGGACGATATCCGCGCGCAGACCGGGGTTTCAGGATTTCGTCGCCACCGCGCCGCTCAACCTCGTCTATGTGGCCCATGGAGAACGCATGACGGATGTCTCGTCCGAGGAGCGTCGCCTCTATGCCTCGGTCGATACCGGCTTTATCGGCCAGAACGTCTATCTGTTCTGCGCCTCGGAGGGGCTCGCTACGGTCTTTCGGGGAGCGGTTGATTGTCCGAAGCTCGCTCGAGTCCTGCAGCTCCCGGACCAGCAGTTCGTGACCTTCGCGCAGACAGTAGGATACCCCCGCGTAAGTGCCGATCCGAGGAAACAACAATAAGAAAGGATCGCCCTCTAACAGCCGTCTGAGCGCTACTCTTGCCAGAGATCCTTGGCTGCGTGATGTAGGGCATGTGGCTCATGGCCGAGGCGCGCGCGGCGTCGGCATGTAAATCTTGAGCGCATCCAGCGGAAAAGAAGCGGAAGACGATCTGCGCCGCATCTTGCAGATTCCCGGCGACTTGAAGATCGCCTTCGCCTGCCCGCTCGGCTATCCGCAGGCCGCACCTGGTAGATAACTTGTGGGTCCGCCGTGAGGCCCGGGAATTCACACGCCGTAACCGGTATGCAGATCGTGAACGTCGATGAAGCGGCAGGCCGGGACTCAGGAGGATGCGAAGCTCAGCACCCTTGATCTGTGCCGATTACCGCATCATCGATTTCAGCTTGATCATCTTGCCATCCACCGCGAACGTGCCATATCCGTGATGGTGGATGGTCTTGGGATTCTCTTGCGCCGGGTCGGTCCAGGCCTTGAGCACTTCAAGGATGAAGAGGTTGTACTCGTTCACGAGACGGGTATTGACCACCTTGCATTCGAGATTGGCGAAACACTCGGCTACCAGAGGCGGCGCCACGCGCTTGGCTGGCACCGGCGTCAGACCGAATTTCCCGAACTTCTCCACGTCGCGCCCCGAGCAGTTACCAACCTTCACGACTTTGGATGCCAGCTTCAGCTCCGGAACGGCGATCACGCACTCTTTCGTCGCCCGCAATGCGGCAAAACTGTAACCGGCGCTGCTGACGACACAGGCAACCAGCGGCGGTTCAAACTCGACCATCATATGCCAGGACATCGTCATGACGTTGGCGCGGCCCTTGTGGGCGGTCGTCAGCAAGACCACCGGGCCCGGTTCGAGTAATCGGTAGACTTTCGACAAAGGCAATTCTTTCATCATCGACGTGGCTCCTTGACCCGGTCTGCATTGGGGGCGTTTCGCGTCAAGGGAGATGCCCCGAGTTTTCCTAGGGTGGCGGATTCAACCAAACAATGGGGCACACCCCCCCACCCTGTCCCCTGATGCGTCATGCCGCACGATAGTCCGCGCCCAAACTGGCCGCTCTCTTTGCAGCATCGACCGCAGCTCGTTTTCGACGTTGTCGAAGCCTCCGGCCAAGCACCAGGTGTCGCGGTGGCGTAGGCAGCTTCTGGGGCGGTTCGGCCGACGGTGTGGTGGTATGTAGCGGGCGTCCTTGCAAGATGCAGTTCCGATTTCACGTCTTGCTGTCTGCGCGCTGACGATCGCGATCCATCTCATGGAGGCGCTCCAACAGGAGAGCCGATCAGCCGGGCATAGTCCTCTGGTGTGTCGATATCGATGGCGGCCACCGTCATGGATAGCGCATTCACTTGGGCAGCATTGCATTCCAGCAAGGTCCGCGCGCCCCGTGGGCCTTGGAGACTTGCGAGATCGTTGAAGTACGCGCGAGGAGGAACGCGCACTCGCCGCGCAGCTCGACGCCGCCACCGGCGACGACACCCGCGGCGTCGCCGCGGCCATCACCGAAGCGCTGGACCGCATGACCGACAGCATCGACACGCTGGCGTATCTGCTGCGGCAGAGTGGCGAGGCGTGATCCCGGAAGTTTGCGAACGTTTCTAACGAATAATTCCGGCTGCTTTGTTTGCCAGTCTCGCAGGGTGTCGAGTGGCGTGCGATGACCGAGTGCCTTTTGAGGAATGTGTTGATTGTAGAGCACGGCGTAGCGCTTGATGGTGGTGGCCAATTGCTCGCCGCTGACGAAGCGGTGGTGGCGAGAACGTCGCTGATGCGTCCGTTGAATCGCTCGACCATGCCATGGGTCTGTGGATGCCGCGAAGGAATCAGGCGATGCTCGATCCCCAGCAGCATGCACTCGCGATCGAAGGCGTGCTCAGCGGAGGGTGTCTTGCGCTTGCCGGTGAAACGGTCGGTGAACTGGCTGCCGTCCCCCGGCGGGGATCCTTGATTGTCGGTCAGAACCTTCACGATCTTCATGGGCGCTGTGGCGCGCAAGTGGCGCAGGAAGTCGGTGCTGCTGACTGCGCTTTGATCGGCGTAGAGTCGCAGATACACGCAGCGAGTGGTGCGGTCGATCGCCACGAACAGGTAACGGCGGGCCTTTTCGTCCGGCATCTGCGGCAGGTACTTGATGTCGATGTGGATGAAGCCCGGGACATAGTCCTTGAAGGTCTTCTTCGCCGCCCGCTCGTCTTCGGCCTCGGGTATCAGGTCGCGAAGATGGGCCACGCCATGGCGGCGCAGGCAGCGATCCAGGCCCGACCGCGAGATCATCGGGTTGAGGAACTCGCGCACGACCACCAGCAAATCATCCAGCGGCAGCAACAGCGTGCGTCGTATTTCCACGGCGACCGCTTCTTGCATCGGCGTCAGCGTGGTCTGCAGGCGATGCGGCGTGTGCGAGGCATCCTGCACCTCGGTCCGCTTGCGCCAGCGCCGGACGGTGTCAACCGTCACACCCAGTTCGCGCGCGAGCGCGCGTTCGCTCCGCCGACGATTGCTGGATATACGCGCGCGTCTTGGGCGTGGTGGTGGCATTGGCGTGAAGATTGAGATTCATGCACGATCCTGATGTTGAAGCAGCTCGCCCAAGGCTTTCCTGGCGTGGAACAGAGCATAACTCCTGGGGGCTATGCAATCATCAGGGACCTGACACTTATGCGCATCCGCCGCGCTCGGCCTTCGTCATGCATGCGCGAGGTCCCTACTAGGTCCCTAATTTGATACCGGCACATCGCTACCTAACGATTGAAGAATCACGATGAACGATTCTCCGCCGCGCACCGATAGCGCTGGCAGAGCGCGCTTGCGCCTAGATTGGTTGGGCGTAGTGCTCTCGCTCGCATGGACGATGGCGTGGTTCTACGGGCTGGACGGCCGCTCGTTGGGAGAGCCTGACGAGGGTCGCTATGCCGAAGTCGCACGCGAAATGGCGGCAAGCGGTGATTGGTTAACGCCGCGTCTTGACGGCTTCAATTTCTTCGACAAGCCCGCACTGCACTACTGGGGCAGTGCAGCGGCGTATTCGGTGTTCGGTGTACACGAGTGGACAGCGCGTTTGTGGTGTGCCCTCACGGGATTGCTTGCCATGATGGCGATCGGCTGGGCCGGAACGCGGTTGTTTGGTCGCCAGGCTGGCGGCTTCGCGGCCGCGATACTCGGCAGCACACTGTTGTACGCCGCCTCGGCCCATATCAATACACTGGATATGGGCGTGACCGCCTTTCTTACGGTGGGCATGGCCTGCTTTCTCGTAGCGCAGTTCGACCCGTCGGCACAACCCACCCGTGGCCGGTTGAATGCGCTGATGTGGACCGCGCTTGGATTGGCAGTGCTGTCGAAAGGTCTGATCGGGTTGGTGCTGCCCGGGTTGGTCCTGGCCGTGTACATGCTGTGGCGACGTGCATGGAGCATGCTCGGACGCTTGTCCCTGCCACTGGGTACCTTGCTGGTGGCGCTGATCTGCGCACCGTGGTTCATCGCGATGAGCTACATGCACCCAGGCTTCTTCGATTACTTCTTCATCCGTGAGCATTTCACGCGTTTTCTTTCTTCGGTCGATGATCGCCAACAGCCGATCTGGTTCTTTCCGGTCATCGTGGTTCTCGGCATCTTTCCATGGACGGTACTGCTTCCCATTAGCATGAGCGGCTGGCGAGCCGCCCATGAAGACATATCAGCCCAACAGTTTTTGTGGGTCTGGGTTGCCGTGATATTGGTATTCTTCTCGTTATCCCATTCCAAGCTACCGTTTTATATCCTGCCGCTGTTCCCTGCGCTGGCATTGCTGCTCGCACGTGCCGCAGTGATCCTACCGGCGGCGGCTTTGACCCGTCGCCTTGGTGCTATCGCACTGATGGGTCTGTCAGGTGCACTCCTTGCTCAGCTGGTGCCCATCGGGGAACACGCGAGCGTGTCAGCGGACCCGTTTCATTACACTATGACGGGGCTGTCAATCGCCTGCGCTCTAGTCGCGCTGGCCGCCTTCGCTGGGCGGCTAGTTTTATTGCGCAGCCAGGGCGATGGTCTCGGACGCAGTTGGGCGATCCATCTGCTTGCGTTGGCTGCCCTGTGTGGCTGGCAGATATTGCTCATGTCATTGCAACCGCTCGCCCTCAATCTCTCGGCCGCTAGTGTCGCTCGAATCATCAAACTGGAGATGGGGCCGCATACCAAAGTATTCACAGTGAGCATGTCTCTGCGTGGCTTGCCGTTCTATCTACAACGCCTCGTTACCGTGGCGGCGGACACACCCGATGACATCATGCCAGGAGTCGCCTCTCGGCCAGAAGGCTACATCGCGGAACTTGGCCAGTTTGCCCAACGCTGGCGTGCCGGCAACGATGAGATCGCAGTGATGCCGCTCGTCAGCCTTGCGCAGCTCCAAGCCACCGGGCTGCCGTTCAGCGAACTGGGGCGCGAAGGCAAATATGTCGTGATCGCTCGCAATACGCGCACTCAGATGTCGTTGACACATTGAAGCAGATGACGATGACTACTGTTTCCATACTGGCCGAAAAACATCAAGGCCTGTCCCGTCGGCACGCGATCTTCGGCATGGAGTGGTGGACTGGGTTCTTCCGTCGGCTGTTCCGGTCAGTCGAGAACTCGCTGTGCACGCCTAGCACATTGCCCGCACGCGGCATCCATCGCATTCTCATATACCGGCCCAATCATCGGCTCGGCCATGCGGTGTTGATCAGCCCGTTCATTAAGGACCGACCGAGATAATGAAGTTGGCGTTTATGCGGCACTGCAGCATGTTTCGCTGAGCGACCACGACGAACACTAAATTGTGGATGATCCCTGATGCCATCGGCGCAGCGGGCACCTTTCAAATGAAAAGCTAATGACACACCTCCATTCGTACGCCAAGAGCACTCCGTTGACATTATGGCCTTGGTTGCCGATGTGGTTGCTGGCTGCGTCGCTGACGATCTTCCAGCACGGTCCAATGCCGATATTTTCTACCCGCACTTTATCGGTCGCGTGGGAAATGTGGCACCGGCACAGCTTTCTGGTTCCCTATCTCAACGGTGCACCCTATAGCGAAAAATCACCGCTATTGTTCTGGCTGATACATCTTGGTTGGGCCGTGGGTGGTGTCGGTGACATCTGGCCGCGCTTGCTCGCCGTGTTGATTGGCGCCTCACAACTGGTACTTGCTCTAGTGCTGGCGCAGCGCGTGTTTCCGGATCGCCCTCAGACGGTACGAGCCGTGCCGTGGCTACTGATGGCGTTCAGCTATGGCTTCTTGTTCAGTATGCAAATCATGTATGAAGTGTTGTTGGCAACCTTTGTGCTGGCCGCTTTGCTTGCGCTGTTGCCCGGGCCTCGTCGCGATACACCACGGTTTATCTGGTTTGCGTTGGCCGTAGGGCTTGGCTTGCTAACCAAGGGGCCGGTGATGTTGCTGCATGTGGCTCTCCCGTGGCTCATGGGGCCGTTATGGAGCGACTGGGCGCGACGCCAGCGGCGCCGGTGGTACCTGCGCGGAACGCTCGCTTTGCTGGCGGGCTGTGCCATGCTTGCGGCTTGGGTAGTGCCAGCGATGTGGGAGGGGGGATCCGCTTATCGCGATCAATTGCTGTTCCATCAAACCGGCCGCATTGTAAACGCTTTTGCCCACGCTAAGCCGTTCTGGTGGTACCTGCCGCTGCTTCCATTATTGATATTTCCGTTCACGTTATGGCCACGCCTGTGGGTAGCCATCGCCGTAATGCCGCGACCGTTCGAACCTGGCGTGCGGTTTCTGTTTGCATGGCTCGCGCCTGTTCTTTTGGGCCTTTCGCTCGTCAGCGGGAAGCAACCGTATTACCTACTACCTGAGTATGCCGGGTTCGCTCTGCTCTTGGCGTTTGCCATCATGCACTTGTTTGAACGCAGTGGACGCCTATCGACAAGCGCATGGCTAGGTCCTTGGCCGTTGGCGCTGACCAGCTTCGGTTTGGCCAGTGCGTTGATTGCACTCCCGTGGCTTGTCAATAGCGGAAAGGTAAGCAGCCACTGGTTCGTAGCTTTCGCGACGCAAGGTGTTCCCTTCGGTGTGATCTATCTGCTACTGGGGTTGCTACTAGTGGTGCCAGGTCGGGGAGAGCTGTATCGCATTGCGTTTGCTGGTCTGGTCGGCACGGTCGCTGCAAGCACCCTGTTCGGGATGACCGTATGGCCCGCATTCAACCCTGAACCAGCTGCCGCTTTACTTGGGCATGCCGAGGCGCAGGGACGGCCTATTGCGAGCCTCAATCTCGACGGTGACGACTTCCATTTTCTGGGCCGGCTAACACAACCAATCGAGCGGCTGAGTGACGACCAGATGCTGATGCAATGGACGAAGATGCATCCTACCGGATTGATCGTCACGTTTCCGTCGAAGCGTGCTCAGGGCTCCATGTATGCACAGCGCTTTCGCGGTGTATGGCTCAACATCTGGCAAGCATCAGCTTGTCGCGATTCATCCGCGCAATGCATTGCCGGATCCCATGAAGCAGTACGTTAAATAAAGTCCGATGAACGACGAAGACACAAACGATTAATTTCAATTGGCGGTTTCAAGATCGAGGTGCAACAGTCAATCAATGCTTGGCGCTGAGGGGTGCCTCGACCAGTTGTAGATACTCGTTGTAAACCTGCAGCGGCGATCGGAAGTCGTGTCGCTGGCGCGGGCGTGTGTTGAGGCTGAGGGCAATCTGGTTGAGCTCGTCCTGGCTGTAGATCGACAAGTCCGTGCCCGTGCCGTGACGCATAAAAAACCCCGCTGCGATGCGGGGCGAGGGGGATTCTGTGGATGTTGCCGGACAACGTTGGATGCTATCGTGGTGCCGAAGGCGAGAATCGAACTCGCACTCTATCGCTAGAACCGGATTTTGAGTCCGGCGCGTCTACCAATTCCGCCACTTCGGCCTGCTGCTCGCACGGGTGGCCGCACGGGGCGCGCAGTATAAGGCAATCGCGCGGAATCCTGCAGCAACTGCAGCGCCGCGAAGTAGGGTGGGACGCAACCGTGCGGCGGCAAGTCCCATCGAGCGTTCGGTGGGACTTGCACCTTCGGCGCTGCGTCCCACCCTACGGTACTTCGCCGCGAAGTAGGTGGGACTCGCACCTTCGGCGCTGCGCCCCACCCTACGGTACTGCAGTTGCGACAGGCAGTGCCCGAACTCTGGGTGCAGTCCAGCGCGAGCTGACGTTGATTGCGCGCGTACCAGCCGTCGCCGATCGCCTTGAACATCGAGCAGGCGTCGAGCGGACGCCGATAGATGTGCAGCGAGGCCGCGATCGCGTCGTCGCTGGGGTTGAGGATCGTGTGGTATTCGTGCGGCGGAATCAGGCTGCCGGCCGAGCCTGCGACCGCGTTCATCGTGCCGCGCGATTCGAAGCGGTAGCGGTCGTCTCTCGACTCCATCAATTCGTACGGGGTGATCTCAAGGGAGCCCTGCCAGACGCCTTCGACGCACCACATACCGGCATGGTCGTGGATCGACGCGCCTTGGCCCGGTCCCCAGGTCATCGCGACGACGCTGTAGCCGTGTGCCTCGCTGCGATACAGCTCGCGGCGTGCGTAGTGATCGCTCGCGCCCTCGAACACGCAGCCGGGCAGGCGTACGTCGGGATCGCGGATCAGCCGACACAGCGCGTTGCGCAAGGTGTTGGCGACAGCCGCTGCGTCGCCTTGCACGACGGCTTGGTCGATCGCATCGACGAGTAGGCGCGCACCGGGAAAATCAAGCGATAGCATGGCGAGTCTCGATAGTACTGGCGCGGATGGCTGCATACTCCGTCGTCCCGGCGGACGCCGGGATCCAGTGCCTATGCGCCTTGAAGAAGACGCTGGATGGCAGTCTGCTCCTGCAGACTGCCCTTCGGGCTATTCGCTTCGGCATCCTGCCTTCACAGTCCGGCTCGGCCGAAGGCCGGTCTACCCTGAGCCTGTCGAAGGGCCGGAATGACGAGAAAGGGGGAGTCTACAGCGCAGCCAGGAACCGTGCGATGGCTGCACCGAAACGCGGGATGTCGACGAGGAACGCGTCGTGACCCTGCGGACTGTCCAGCGCGACGAAATCGACCTCGGCGCCGGTGCCGCGCAGACCTTCGGCGATCTGCTCCTGCTGCGCAAGCGGGAACAGGATGTCGGTCTCGACGCCGATCACCAGCGCGCGTTCGACATCGATACGCTTCAGTGCGGCTTCGACGCTGCCGCCACCTGGTTCTTTTGGGGCATGCTCGGCGATGTCGAACCAATCGCTGGCGCGCGAAAGATAGAGGTAACTGTTCGGGTCGAAGCTGCGCACGAAGCGGCGCGCATGAGCGGCGAGATATGACTCAACCTGGAATTCGACCGCAAACGGTTCTTCCTCGCGTTGCTCCGAATCGAGGCGGATGCGTGCGAAACGGCCGTCCCATTCCATCGCCGAGCGATAAGTGATCACACCAAGCTTGCGTGCGATCGACATGCCGGCTTCCGGATAGTGCGCGTCGTTGTAGTGGCCGTTGTTCCAGTTCGAGTCGAGGCGGATCGCCTCGCGCTGCAGCGAGCGGATCGCGATCGCGAACGGCTGTGCCTGCGGCGCGGTCGAGATGCTGATGTGTGCGCGCGCGCTGCCCGGATGCAGCACGAGATAAGCGAGTGCGCTCATGCCGCCCATCGAGTTGCCGACGAGGCAGGCGAGCTTGTCGATGCCGAGACCGCGCACGAGTTCGTGGCTCGCGTTGGCGACATCCTCGAGCGCGAGTTCGGGGAAGTCGAGGCGATACGGTTCGCCGGTCAGCGGATTGATGTCGGCCGGACCAGTCGAGCCTTTGCAGCTGCCGAGCGTGTTCGCGCAGATCACGAACCAGCGGTCGGTGTCGATCGGCTTGCCCGGCCCGAGCATGTCTTCCCACCAGCCGAGCGCCGGATCGTTCGCGTTCGATGCGGCATGCGCGCTCGGAGAAAGGCCAGTCAGGATGAAGATCGCGTTGTCGCGCGCGGCGCTCAATGTGCCCCAGGTCTCGTAAGCGAGGCGCGCGCCGACCAGCTCGCCGCCGCGCTTCATCGGGAACGGCGAGGATAGATCGAAGTAACGACGGGCGTCAGGCATGTGGGTCGGGGTGAAGGATCGGATCGAAACGGGCGGCGCAATGTAGCGGCATGCGGCGGTTGCGCCAAGTCGATCGGGGTGCGCGTGTTGCGCTACGGCACTTGCTGATCGATCGTGAGTTCGATCGGCTCCGCGCGATGCACATCGACCGGTGCGGACAACGCTTGCAGATCGCCGCTCTGCGGCATTGCATTGCCGGATTTCGAGACGCGCGCGCCGACGACAACCTGCGGGAACATCGAAAGCTTCATTGTCGGTAGCATGCCCATGCTGTCGTCGAGCGCGACCGTGAGTGGCAACTGGCTCGCCTTGAGGCGCTGGATCGCGAGTGGTACCGGCGGCCCTTTCGCGGCGCGCGCGTAGACGAACAGCGTCGCATCCGGATCGAGCTTGTCGTTGAGCTTCGGATCGAGCGTGACCTTGACGGTCAGGTGCGGCGCATCCTTTGCGGCTACCGAAGCATCGGCGGCGCCTGTAGGAGCGGTTTCCGCCGCAATGCCCGCCTGCGACGAACTGGCCGGCGCGGATAGTGGCGGCACCTTTCCGTCGCGACGCGCCTGCGCATCGGCGATCTGTTGCTTTACGCTGGTCGCCTCATCGGAATTCGCCGCCAGCAGCGGCAGTAACGTATTCCAGTGCGCGATTGCGGCGTCGTAGTGTTCGCCCTGATAGTCACTGATGCCGAGCAGCCAGAGCGCGCGCTGGTTGTTGGCATCGGTCTTCAGCACGTTTTCCAGCACGGTGCGCGCTTCGCCCTGAATGCGATGGTCAGGCGCCGCAAGCGCGAGCGCTTGCGCGTACTCGACCGCAACCGTGGCATTGTCTGGCGCCTGTTCGTGTGCGTGCTTGAACGCCGCCAGCGATTCGTCGGCCCGGTTTGTTGCCTGATACGCGCGACCCAGCAAGGCCCAGCCTTCGACATCGTCCGGATGATCCTTGAGGCGCGCGACGAGGGTTGCGATCGCTTGTTCCATCTCGGGGCCGCGATCGTCTGTTGCGGCAGCGGCCTCGCCTTTGAGATTCGCCGGATCGAGCGCTTGCGGCGTACCGACCAGGCGATACAGCAGCAATGCCGATGCGGGCAGCAGTATTGCGACCAGCAGAACGGTGGCGAAGGCGATGCGCGAAGGGCGCGTGGCGACGACGACGGGCTTGCCAGCAAGCACCGCGCGTTTCGCCGCGAATTCGTCGGCATCGATGACCCCGGCGGCGAGCGCTTCATCGAGCGCACGCAGGCGACGCGCGGACATGTCGGGCGCGGATGCGCTGCGCGCGTGGCGCCGCAGCGGCACGATGACAAACGCGAGCGCAGCGGCGACCATCAGGGTCGCCAACACCATGAATAACGCCATTACCAGTCGTCCTCGATATCGCTGTCCGGCCGCGTGCTTGCGGCCACGCGCGCTGTTTTCGCACGCCGGCGCACATTGACCGCGACCACGGCGCCGCCGGCGAGCAGCACCAGCAGAGGGCCGAACCAGAGCAGCCACGTGCCGGTGCGCAGCGGTGGGTCGTACAGCACGTAGTCGCTGTAGCGTGCGGTCAGCCAGGTCTTGATTTCGGCATCGCTCTTGCCGGCCTGCATTTGTTCGAATACATCCCGGCGCAGGTCAGCGGCCAGCGGCGCGCCGGAATCGGCAAGGCTTTCGTTCTGGCAGACTACGCAGCGAAGCTGCTTGGTCAGGGCTTGGAAGCGCAGTTCCTCGGCGTGGTTCTTGAAGGGTAGTGGGTCGACAGCGGCGAAGGTCAGCGATGAGAACGCGACAAATGATGCGACCAGAAACATGACGACGAGGAGCATGATTTCTCCTCTCACCCATCGAATAGATGGGGAAGAGGGAGCGCGTCGTATGGTCTGGACAGCAGTATTCATTTCCCGCCCTTCTTCATTGCGGCGATCCGTGGCATCAGCTGCGTCGCGATGACTTCGGGTGTCAGCGGGCTGATGTATTTGTAGCGGATCACGCCTTCCGCATCGACGAGAAACGTTTCCGGTGCCCCGGTCACGCCGAAGTCGATCGCGACGTTGCCCGGAAAGTCGGCGAGAATCACGTCGTAGGGATTGCCGAATTGCGCGATCCACCGCTTCGCATCGGCGGGGTCGTCCTCCCAGTCGAAACCGACCAACTTGATGCCGATGCGCTTGCCTTCGCTCATCAGGATGGGATGTTCTTCGCGGCAGGCGACGCACCAGCTCGCGAATACGTTGAGCAGGTACGGTTCACCGGCGAGATCCCTGCTGCCGATCTTGCGTACCGGATCGTCGAGCGTCGGCAACACGAACGTCGGTGCGGGTTTGTCGATCAGCGGCGACGGTATTTCGTGCATATCGTGGTACATGCTCCACCAGATGCCGAAGCCGAGCAACGCGGCCACCAGCATGAAACCGACGAACGGCAACAGACGGGTGTTCATGCGATCGTTTGCGAGGGCATTGCCGTCGCGCGGAAACGCCGATCCGCGGCCGCAACGAAGCCGCCGAGCATCATGAACAGCGCGCCGAGCCAGATCCAGCGCACGAATGGTTTCACATAGACGCGCACCGCCCAGGCGCCGTTGTCGCCCACCGGCTCGCCGAGCGCGACGTAGATGTCGCGGAACAAGCCCGGATCAATCGCCGATTCGGTCTGCACCTGCGCGTTGCGCGAATACGTGCGCTTCTGCGGATTCATCGTCGCGATGACCGCGCCGTCCTTGAGCACGCTGATCGTACCTTGCTGGGCGGTGAAGTTCGGACCTTGTGCCTGCTTGACGCCGTCGAAGCGGAAGCTCAGCGCGCCGATCGTGACGCTCTGGTTTGGTGCGAGGCGAATGTCTTTTTCGACGCTGGTCGCCTCGACGATCAGTACGCCGGCGATGAAGATCGCGACGCCGAAATGCGCGCAGATCATGCCGATCATTTCCGGCGTATAGCGGCGTCCGCGCGGCGCGTTGCGCCAGCGCATCAGCGCATAGCTCAGGATGCCGAGGCCGATCCAGACCGAGGCGGCGACGCCGAGCAACCCTTTCCACGGCAGATCACGCGTGATCGCCCAGGCGATGACGACGGCAATCACCGCGAGCAGCAGGGCGGGACGCAAGGTGCGGATCGCGCCGCGAAGGCTGCCCTGGCGCCATTTCATCAACGGCCCGAACGGCAGCAGCAATACAACCGGCAGCATCAGCAGCACGAACATGAAGCCGAAATACGGTGGTCCGACCGAGATGCGGCCGAGGTCCAGCGCCTCGCCGATCAGAGGATACAAGGTGCCGAGCAGCACCATCGCCGCTGCGCAGACGAACATCAGGTTGTTGACCAGCAGTGCGGTTTCACGCGACACCGCCGCGAAGGGTTCGCCGCCGGCTACCTTTGGCGCGCGCACTGCATAGATCAGCAGCGAACCGCCGACCACGGTGGCGAGAAAGGCGAGGATGAAAAGGCCGCGCTTGGGGTCGCTCGCGAACGAATGCACGCTGGTCAAGACGCCCGAGCGCACCAGGAAGGTGCCGAGCAACGACAGCGAGAATGCGAAGATCGCGAGCAGCAACGTCCAGGCGCGGAACGAGCCACGCTTGTCGGTGACCGCCTGCGAGTGGATCAGCGCGGTGCCGACCAGCCACGGCATGAACGACGCGTTCTCGACCGGATCCCAGAACCACCAGCCGCCCCAGCCGAGTTCGTAGTACGCCCACCAGCTGCCGAGTGCGATGCCAAGGGTCAGAAAGCCCCAGGCGACATTCGTCCACGGCCGCGCCCAGCGCACCCAGCGCACATCGAGTTCGCCACCGAGCAGCGCCGCCAGCGCGAACGCGAACGCGACCGAGAAGCCGACATAGCCGGTGTAGAGCATCGGTGGATGCATGATCAGGCCCGGGTCCTGCAGCACGGGATTGAGGTCGTTGCCATCGAGCGGCATCGGCAGGACGCGCGCGAATGGATTGGAGGTCAATAAAGTAAATAGCAGGAAGCCAAAGCTGATGAAACCGAGCACGCCGAGCACGCGCGCCATGAAGTCGTCGGGAAGGCGACGGCTGAACGCGGCGACCGCAACGGTCCAGATGTTGAGGATCAGCACCCACAGCAGCAGCGAGCCTTCATGCGCGCCCCACACCGCCGAGAAACGGTAGTACCACGGCAGCAACGAGTTCGAATTCTGCGCGACATACGCGACCGAGAAATCCTGGCTCACGAACGCGTAGGTGAGAATCGCGAACGCGAGCACGACGAACACGGCCTGTCCGGCGACCGCAGGGCGTGCGACCGCGATCAGCGCGCGATTGCCGAGCTGCGCGCCGAGGATCGGCAGTACGCACTGTGCGATCGAGAGCAGCAGGGCGAGGATCAGCGCGAATTGGCCGAGTTCGGGAACCATAGAGGCTAGAGATTAGAGGCTGGGGGCTAGGGGCTAGGGCGCGGGTTTGAGCGTATAGAGTGCGTGAAAGGTGGTAGACAGGCTAGATCTTGTTGTTGAATTTCCAATCTGGCGAAAGCGCTTCGTGCAGAGCGCCCTAGCCCCTAGTCTCTAGCCTCTGCCCCCTTCCTCGCCTTCGCCTTCGCCTTCGCGATCGCGTCGGCGACTTCCTTGGGCATGTAGGTTTCGTCGTGCTTGGCCAGCACTTCGGTAGCGACAAAACGGCCATCATGCATGGCGCCGGTCGCGACGATGCTCTGGCCCTCGCGGAACAGGTCCGGCAGGATGCCGGTGTACTCGACCGGCATATCCTTGAAGCGGTCGGTGACGATGAAGTCGATCCTAAGCGAATCGTTCGAGCGCTTGACCGATTTTTCCAGCACGATACCGCCGAGGCGGAAGCGTGCCGACGCCGGCGCCCGCCCGATCTCGACCTCACTCGGCGAGAACAGATAGGTCATGTTCTGTTGCAGCGCGAGCACGGTCAGACCGGCGGCAACCGCGACGGCAGCCAGTACCAGCGAGATCACGATTAAACGGCGTTTGCGGGTCGGGGTCATGATGCAGCCTCGTTGCGCGGCTGGCGCCGCTTCAGGCGCCCGCGCAGTTCCGCGAGCACGCGCTTGCGTTGCACGCGTGGTGCGAATGCGTCGATCGCCAGCACGATGAAGAACACCGCATACGAGGGCCAGACGTAGCCGCCGTAGCCGCCCATCGCGAGGAACTCAGCCATGCGTGCGTGCTCCCGCGCGTTCATGTGACTCGCCGAGTGCGATCGAGCGCGCCCAGTCCTTGCCGCCGTCGAGTTCGAGCAGGCCGATGCGCGTGCGCAAGAGCAGGCTACCGAAAAAATATAGATGCGTCGCCAGCGCCATTGTGAGCAGCGGCCACAGCATCGCCGCATCGATCTTCGAGGGCCCAAGCAGGCGCACCGTCGAGCCTTGATGCAACGTGTTCCACCAATTCACCGAGAAATGCACGATCGGCAGATTCACGATACCGATCAAAGCGAGGAATCCGGCCGCGCGCGCGGCCTGGCGGCGGTCTTCGATCGCATGATACAGGCCGATCACGCCGAGGTAGAGGAACAGCAAGACGAGTTCCGAGGTCAAGCGCGCGTCCCAGGTCCACCAGGTGCCCCACATGGGCTTGCCCCACAGCGAGCCGGTGACGAGGGTGATGAAGGTGAACGCGGCGCCGACCGGCGCGCTCGCCATGCTGAGGATTTCGCTGAGCTTGATCCGCCAGACCAGCGCGATGAACGCGTTCGCGGCCATGAAGATGTATGCGAACAGGCCCATCCACGCGCAGGGCACATGGATGAAGATGATCCGGTACGCATCGCCCTGCTGGTAGTCGGTCGGCGCGAGCACCAGGCCGCCGTAGAGTCCGACCGCGCCGAGCGCGAGCGCGGCCCCGTAGCACCACGGCGCCACCGCGCCCGCGATCCGATAGAACGTCCGCGGCGAGCCGATCTTGTGGAACCAGAGTGTCAGTGAATTCATTGCGGCTTATCTTGCGGCAAACGAGCGCGACCCAATAACCGTTCGCCCTGAGGTATCGAAGGGCGGGCGGTTAGGCGACGCCGTTCATGGTGACTCACGCCATCCTGGCGCTCGCCCTCCGGGCCAGGTGCATTCAGCGCATCCATACGCTTCGCCCTCCGGGCAGCTTTGCTGTGCAAAACGGCGATCCTGCCGTTTTGTCGCTGTTCGCACGCGCTCCTGCGCGTGCAGTCGATACCTCAGCACGAATGGCTTGGGAGCATCTTCCAAGGTTGAGTGACAATCTCAGCTCAGCGAAATCCTGAGGGCTGCCGCACACGCGAGCGGTGCAAGCACCAGTGCGAGCACCAGCGCCGCGCCGAGCCAGAGCAGCGGTGCAGCATAGGGCAATCCGATCTGCGCCGCATTGCACGCACCAGCACCGAAGATCAACACCGGCACGTAGAGCGGCAGCACGAGCAGGGCGAGTAGCATACCAGAGCGCTGCATGCCGACCGTCAACGCGACGCAGACCGCGCCGATCAGGCTGAGCAGCGGCGTCGCCAGCAGCAGCGCGGTGGGCAGCACCCAGCGCACCGCTTCGGACTGATGCAGCAGCTCGCCGAGCAGCGGCGCGACCGCGATCAACGGCAACGCCGTGGTCAGCCAGTGCACCGCGATCTTGCAGGCGAGCAGCAGCGACAGTGGATGCGGCGACAGCACCAGTTGTTCCAGCGAGCCGTCCTCGTAATCGCCGCGGAACAGCGTGTCGAGCGCGAGCAGGCCGGCGAGCAGGATCGCGACAAAGACGACGCCTGCGGCAATCCGCCGCAGATTTTCCGGTTCCGGTCCGAGCGCGAGTGGGAACAGCGCGACCACGATCAGCGCGAACAGGATCGGATTGAGCGCATCGCCACGCCGGCGCCAGATCAGGGTCAGGTCGCGGCGGATCAGCGCGGCGCAGGCGGCGAATGTCGTGCCGGATTTCATGGCGAGCACCTGCCTTTCATTGTCGTCATCCCGGCGAAGGCCGGGATGACCAAAGAAGGATTGAGCGGGTGGCGAATGGCTGGAACGCTCATGGACGGTCGGCCTTCAACGGAATCCTTCGCGGTGTGCCGGATGTGTACGCATACGCGCCGTGCGAGGTGATCAGCGCGGCGCCACCGCGACTCGCGTGCTGTTCGAGCAGCCGATTGACGAGATGAATGCCGTCGAGATCGAGGTTTGCGTACGGCTCGTCGAGCAGCCACAAGCCGACCGGCGCGAGCAGCACACGCGCGAGCGCGACTCTTTTCTTTTGACCGGCGGAAAGCTGGCGCACCGGCACATCGGCGTAGCCGTCAAGGCCGACGCCGGCGAGTGCGGTCGGAGGCGACATGCCGGCGCGCTGTCCGCCGAGCCCCGCCGCGAAACGAAGATTCTCGAGCGCGGTCAGCTCGACCTTGAGGCCAGTCTGGTGGCTCAGCAGCGCGACCTGCGGCGACAACCGGGCGAGGGTCAGCGGTTCACCGTTCAAGCGGATTTCGCCCGAGGTCGGTTCGAGCAGGCCAGACAGCACGCGCAGCAAGGTCGACTTGCCGGTGCCGTTATCGCCTTCGATCAATACGACCTCACCGGCGTGCAACGCGAAATCGAGCGGCCCGAAGATCGGCTCGTCGTTGCGCGCGAACGCGAGGCCGCGGGCCTCGAGCAGGGCAGGGCGTTCGTGGAGTTCGTTCGTGGGCATGCCGCGCGCATGCTAGCGGCATGTGCGCGGCGATACCACGTGCGCGATGTCGCGACGCGGAAGCGGGTGCTTCAAAACCCCTCTCCCTCCGGCGACCGAAGGAAGCCCCCGTGGGAGAGAGGGGTTGGGGTGAGGGTTCGGCGAAGTAGCGCGGTAGTTCACTCCGCGATAGGTGTCAGGCGCGCCTTGACAAGTGCGTCGGCGCGCCCGAGATCGATCCCATCCAGACGTGTCTCGCCGACGCAGAGTTCGCGCAGGATCGCGTCCTGCACCGCGCCGCGCGCGAACGCCTGCGCGTACGGCATGCGCGTGAATGTGACCATCGAATAGCGCGGCATGAAGCGCTCCGGATGGCGCCCGGCGAGCACTCGTCCTAGTTCGCGGCGCAGCAGGAAGCCGGCGTCGGCGACTGAGTCGCGCATCTCGACATAGTTCTCCAGCGCCATCGCCGCGATCGCCTCGGCGTTCGGACGGCGGCGGCGCTCGAACTCGGCGAACGTCCATTCGATATCCTGCGCATGGGTTTCGAGGAGGTCGGACAGTTCGACCGCGTCCTCGAAACCGCAATTCATGCCCTGGCCGTGGAACGGCACGATCGCGTGCGCGGCGTCGCCGATCAACAGCGCGCGGGCGTCGAGATACCAGCGGTCGAGATACAGGGTTTCCAGCACGCCGACCGGATTCGCGGCGAAATCCTGTTCGAGCTCGGGAATCAGCGGCAGCGCATCGGCGAAATCACGTTCGAACAATGCGTGCGCGGCAGCCGCCGTCGCCACCGTCTCGAAACTCGGATCGCCGTGGCTGGGCATGAACAAGGTCACCGTGAAGCTGCCTTCCGCGTTCGGCAGTGCGATGCACATGTAATTGCCGCGTGGCCAGATGTGCAAAGCGTTCGGTTCGATCGCGAAGCGAGCAACGGGGTCAGAGTGCCTTTTCAAGCCCCCTTCCGCCTGCGCGGCTTCGCCACTTGCCCCCTTCCGCCCTTCGGGCACGTGAACTCGCGCCATCCTTGGCACTCGCCCTTCGGGCAGCTGATGCTGCTCAAAACGGCAGTCCTGCCGTTTTGTCCCCCGTTTTGCAGGGGAAGGGAGATTGCCACAATGTCTCGATGGCGCGGAAAAGGCACTCTGACCCCCGTTGGCTAACGCCGGGATTTCGAGTTCCTTGTAGCCGTGGCCGAGTTCCTCGATACGCTCGCCGAGCGGGTGCACCGCATTCATCGCAGCGCGCAGCGCGGAACCCGCGCCATCGGCGCCGATCGCGAATGCAGCGACATGCTCATGCGCTGCGCCATCCGCGTCATCGCGGAAGTGCAGGGTTACGGTTTCGCCAAAGTCGGCGGCTTCGAGGCGCCGCGAAAAATGGAACCGCGCGCCGGCCTTCTCCGCCGCATCGATCAATGCGATGTTGAGGCGGCCGCGACTGATCGACCAGATCACCTCACTATCATTGCGTCCATAACGCAGCAATTCCGTGTGACCGTCGCGATGGTGGACCATGCGCCCCCGCATCATCACCGCAAGCCGCATGACTTCATCGGTCAGTCTGGCGAGACGCAGGCCATGCAGACCGCGTTCGGCCAGCGCGAGATTAATCGAACGCCCGCCCGCGTAACCGGCCTCGCGCGGATCGGGCCGGCGCTCGAATACGCCAACCGCAAACCCACGCTGCGCAAGCAGGGTCGCCAACAGTGAGCCGATGAGGCCCGCGCCGATGATCGTGACTTCAGGCTTTGCCATGCGCAGCCCATTCGCGCACCGCGCGCACAAAGCGCAGGCAGTCGAGGTGGCGGTTGTAGAGCGGAGTCGGTGCGGCGCGGATCACGTCCGGCTCGCGCCAGTCGACGACAATGCCGCGTGCATGCAGGTGATCGAACAACGCGCGCCCGGCGTCGCGCAGGCCTTTCACGCGCAATGAGAGTTGGCAGCCGCGACGGTTGGTTTCCTGCGGCGTGATGATGTCCAGCGTGCCGGCGAGTTCGCGACGGATCAGCGCATCGAAATAGGCGGTCAGCGTTTCGGACTTCGCGCGCAGTGCCGCCATGCCGGCGTGGCGGAACATCGCCAGCGCAACGCGTACCGGCGCGAGGGCGAGGATCGGTGGGTTGCTGAGCTGCCAGCCATCCGCGCCCGCTGCCGGAATGAACTCGGGCCGCATCTGGAATCGCGAAGCCTGATCGTGGCCCCACCAGCCGGCGAAGCGCGGCAGGTCCGCGCGCGCGTGGCGTTCGTGCACGAAACAGCCGGCGACCGCGCCGGGGCCGGAGTTCAAGTATTTGTAGCTGCACCAGACTGCGAAATCGCAGCCGGCATCGTGCAATTGCAGATGCAGGTTGCCGGCGGCATGGGCGAGATCGAAGCCGACCCTGCAACCCTTGCGGTGCGCGGCGTTCGTGATCGGAGCGAGATCGAACGCCTGGCCGGTCAGGTATTGCACGCCGGGCAGTAGCACCAGCGCGATGCGCGAGCCGTGTTCGTCGATCGCACGCAGGATCGCGTCTTGCGAGATCGTTCCGTTCGCTTCGTCGCCTTCGAGTTCGATCAACGCGCGCGCGGGGTCGTAGCCATGGAAACGGATCTGCGATTCGACCGCATGGTGGTCGGACGGAAACGCGTTCTTCTCGATCAGGATCGCGCTGCGTTCGGCAGTCGGCCGGTAGAAACTGACCATCATCAAGTGCAGATTCACGGTCAGCGAATTCATCGCGACGACTTCGCCGGGTAGCGCGCCGACGACGGCGGCGAGATCCTCGCGAACCAGCTCGTGATACGGCATCCATGGATGCTTGCCGCGAAAATGCGCTTCGACCGCGAGGTTTCGCCAGTCGTCGAGTTCGTCGATCAGGGCGGCACGCGTCGCGCGGGGTTGCAGACCCAGCGAATTGCCGCAGAAATAGATCTGTTCCGATCCGTCGGCGTGGCGCGGAATCAGGAACTCGTCGCGGAACGATGCGAGCGGGTCATTCGTGTCCAGTTGGAGCGCCAGAGCTTCTGCGGCCGCGAGGTTTGCGTGGGTCATGTCGGAACCAGTACGAGGACGGGAAAAATCGTCACAAGGTCGTCATTCCGGCGAAAGCCGGGCCGAAGGCTGAGCCGCAGGATGCGGCGAATAATCCAGCTCCTCTTGCGCGACAGAGCAAAGACGCTGGGTCCCGGCTTTCGCCGGGATGACGAACCGGTGATGTTTCTTTAGTGCTTCAGCGAAGCGACGACGCCATCGCACGCACTGTCGAATTCCGTGTTCCACGTCGGCGCTGTCGCTGTGAGCAGGGGGCGCAGACAGTGCACCTCGACCGAAACCATCCCGCTCTGGAAGAAACTGTCGCGCACGAGATAGCGGGTCTTGCCGCGCACGACGAAATATTGATGGACGGCTTTGTCCTGGTTCGAAGCGTCGTTCTCGTAGCCGCCCTGGGTCTTCGCGCGCTCGAACTCATTGACGACCGTGCTGGCGAATTCGGCCGCGGACGTCAGCTGGCGCGTCTTCACGGTCACGCTCGCGGTGTCTTCGCTGCCTTGCGCGGCGGCATCGGGCACCTGGAACGCGATCGCCTGCGGATTGCCGTCGGACTTTTCCATGATCGCAGACCATGTCGGCGGCACGCGGAAATGCACTTGCCCTTCGTTGAGCGTGTAATCGGTCTTGCCTTGCGCATGTGCGGCTGTCGGAAATGCACCCGATGCGAACACGGCGGCGGACAGGACCAGCAGACAGGGAAATAGCTTCACGATTCACTCCGTATCGTCGGCAAAACGCGCGTAGGGCAGACCCAGCCATTCCAGCGCGGTGCCGTGGAACAGTCGGGCCTGTTGGGCAGGTGGCAGGTTGAGCGCGGCGATGCCGCTGCCGGGCTCCTGTTCGCCGAGCGGAAAAGGGTAGTCGGTGCCGAGCATGACCGTGTCGACGCCGGCGACATCGAGCAGATAGCGCAGCGCCGCGTCGTCGTGCACGCACGAGTCGAAATAGATCCGGCCGAGGTACTCGCGCGGGCCGCGCGCATTGTCGGTTGCGACGAGATCGGGGCGCATGCGGAAACCGTGTTCGATGCGGCCGATCGTGTACGGAAACGAGCCGCCGCCGTGCGTGAAGCAGACCTTGAGGTTGGGCAGGCGCTCCAGCACGCCGCCGAAGATCAGGCAGCACGCCGCGCGCGACTGCTCGGCCGGCATGCTGACCAGCCACGGCAGCCAGTACTTCGGCATCGACGCAGCGCCCATCATGTCCCACGGATGCACGAGGATCGCCGCGCCGAGTTCGGCCGCGGCCGCGAAGAACGGGAACAGTTCCGGCGCGTCGAGATTCCAGTTCTCGCAATGCGAACCGATCTGGATGCCGGACAACCCGAGCTGGTCGATACAGCGCTCCATCTCCTGGATTGCAAGGGTCGGCGCCTGCATGGGCACCGTGCCGACGCCGGCGTAATGACGCGGATACTTGCGGCAGATCTCGGCCGTGTGGTCGTTGAGATGCCGATGCAACTCCAGCGCCTGGCTCGGCTTGGCCCAGTACGAGAACAGCACCGGCACGGTCGACACGACCTGCACATCGACGCCGAACTTCGCATAGTCGGCAATGCGCACCTCGGGGTCGAACGCGTTGGCCCAGACCTCGCGGAAGAACTTGCCATCCTTGTAGAGGCGATGGCGGCCCTCGGTCTGCACCATGACCGGAAAGCGGTCGTCGCCGTATTTCTCGGCGAAATTCGGCCAGGTCGGCGGCAGGATGTGGGCGTGAGTGTCGATTTTCAGCATGACGGTGGAGTTTAACCGCATGCCGATCGCGATGGTCCAGCGCATACAATGACGGCGTCCACGGTTTCGCCGAGAAGGTCATGCCCGAAGAAATCGAGATCGATACCGACAAGCTGCGCGAGACCATCGACGCCGAGTTGGAGCACGCGTCCAACACACTGCTGCGCACGGTCGCGCTGACCACCGCTATTTTCGCCGCCGCCGCCGCGATCGCTTCGCTGGAAGCGGGCAGCACGGTGAACGAAGCGCTCGCGTTGAAGACCGAGGCCACGCGCCTGCAGGCCGAGGCGTCGGACCAATGGGCGTACTACCAGGCCAAGGGCCTCAAGTCTGCGATCAGCGAAGCGAGCAAGACCGCATGGCTCGCCGCTGGCAAGGAACCACCCGCAGAGTTAGCCGCAAACCAGCAGCGCTTCGCCGCCGACCAGAACAAGAGCAAGGCGCGCGCCGAGGCGCTGGAGAAGCAGCGCGACGAGAAATCGTCCGAAGCCGATCACCTGATGCATCAGCATCACTTCTTCGCGCAAGCGGTCGCGCTGCTGCAGGTCGCGATCGCGCTCGGCGCGGTCGCCGCGTTGACGCACAAACGCGTGGTCTGGATCGGATCGGTGCTGCTTGGGGTTGCGGGTGGGGTTATGTTTGGCTACGTGCTGCTGCAGTAGGACGCCGGCTGTGGGCCCGTCGTGGCGGGTTGCGTGCTGCCGGGCCTCAACGTTTGACATGAGAGGCGGCTGTAGGCAGGCGAAGCCTGCCGGAAGCCGTCCTCTCGATGGAAGGGTTAGGTTTCACGTTCGAGAAGGCGTGTAGGTCTTGTTGTTCGAGCGCTCGAATTCCACCAAGAATTCCGAAATCTGATCGAAAAGCGGCTGATCGCCAAAGGCCTTTGCCGCGAAGCCGAAAGCGAGAATGCTGCGGTAGAAGTAGTTCCACAGATCCTCTCTGTGTTCGCGATGTCGTTCTGTGCCAAGCAGACCGTCTACATGGAACCGCGGCGGGTTGCCGCCGTACATGTCCATAATTTGCGGTGAGGCGGCGTGTACAAAGCCCGAATATGCCTTGGTGATGGTTCGCGACAACTCGACTCCCGTACTTGGGTCCAGACTGGCTCCTTCGTTGCGAGCGATGTACGCCTGGATCTTCTTGCGGGGCGACATCGGGCGCTTTTGCGTAGACGCGAGCGCGGTGTCAGCGTCGAATTCCTCTTCAAAGAAGGCATCCAGAAACTCCTCGTGCAGTTGTGTGACGTCGCCTTTGATATCGCCCAGCGCCAGGAACGTTACGTCCTCGTGCAACTCGCCTAGGATTCTCTGTAAGGCAGCCTGTTCTTGAACGAAGCCGTGTGTCATTAAAAGCTGCGCCGCGGCTAGAGTAGAGATAATCCTCGCCAGCTTTTGAACAATGGCTTGATGGATCGAGCGTTCAACGTGGCGAAAGACGAACGAGTCTTTGTATTGAACTTTCTGCGGGGCGGGGACGCGGCCCGACAGCAGGTCGAGTGTGCGCGCCATGTTCTGAAGGGCTGCGCGGTAGAGGGTCTCGGATGGCATGTGATGAAACCTAACGTTTGACATGAGGGGTGCACAAAAGGCGCAGCCTTTTGGGCATCCCCTCGATGGAAGGGTTAGACCTCATTCGATGCGCCGCCTTGACTTCCAATTGCGCCAACCACAGACAGGAACGCAGTGAGAGCATCTTGAACGTAAGGTTGCCTCTCGGGGTAGGGTTGAATGAGTAGATAAGTCTGTAGAAGCGTGAGGACATGCGATGTCTTCTCTTGAATGAACTCAGCCTTTAGCTCTGGGACTTGAGGATACCCATCGGGCCCGGCATAGAGGATTTCGTTTCGGAGGTTAGCTTCTTTCTTGAGGTAGGACTTGATGCTGTTTGCCCCCTTGGCGGTAACGTATGCCGATATCTGCGTTGCATACGATGGCGGGAGCCCTGTGCCCGCAACGCTGACCCCGAAGTTCAATGGAGGTATTGGATACGCCCACGTGTCTTCCCCTGCAACTTTGATTGGGAATGCGAGCATGAGGCGTCGCTGGCCATCTTCATCCTTGATGTGAAGCCCATATTCCTTCAGAGTTTTATCGAAGGTTTGGCCAAAGAACAGGCCGATGATGCGTAGGAACGGGATGGCTGCGTGTTTATGCACGTGGTTGCGCGGCATGAGGTAACTTGCGCCTACATATTCAAGCTCGCGCAGACACCACATGAGCCCGGACGCAGCTTCTTCTTCGGCTGTTATGCCGCGAAAGATGGCCATCGCAGGATCAGTCGTGCGAATTGACTCTGCAAGTTCGAGGTGTCGAAGCGCCGACCGAAAGCAGTGCCGCGACTGCTTCTTTGGTGTGGCAGCCAAGAGCTCAATGCAATTGAGTTGAAACTGCGACAGATAGGGATTTGCCATGAGGTCTAACTACAAATAGACCCCGGATCCGAGGCGTTGCACGGCATCGTCGGCGGAACCAGGTAGGTCGTCAACGCTGTTTCCATCGCGCGGTCAATATGTTGAATGAGCGCCACTCGTATGTGCGCGAGCAGGCTGGCGCGCAACATCCCGGATACGTGGGCGTAACCGATTATGCCTCGGAAGCGCGGGTGTAACGGGCGTAATGGAAGAGCGGTTCGACGCTGTCCAGTGCACCACAATGTGGCTTCTTGGACGCTCGCTCACGCCTCGCCGCTCTGCCGCAGCAGATACGCCAGCGTGTTGATGCTGTCGGTCATGCGATCGAGCGCTTCGATGATGGCCGCGGCGACGCCGCGGGTGTCGTCGCCGGTGGCGGCGTCGAGCTGCGCGGCGAGTGCGCGTTCCTCCTCGCGCAGGTTGCTGATTTCCGGCGTGGTGCCGTCGCGCAGGCTTAGCGAGAGTGCGGCAAGGCTGCTGTCGATATGTGCGGCGAACGCGAGCAGGTGTTCGCGTGCGGGCAGCGTCGGTGCGTCCTGCAGCACGGCTTCAAGCGACATGCAGGCGCGCACGAAACGGTTCGCGTTGGCGAACACGCCGTCGGCCAGTGCGAGCAAATGGCGGTCGCGACGCGGTTCATCGCGCATGCGTTCGAGCGAGGCTTGGGCGTTCGTGCGTGCGCCGCGCGCGGCGGTGCGGGCGGTCGCGTGCGCGGCGCGATCGTTTCGCAGCAATCCGCCGAAGTAGATGCGGTACGCCTCGATCATCGCGGCCAGCGCGGGACGAATACGCAAGCGTTCCCAGGTCGGCCACAGCGCATACGCGGTCAGTGCAAACGCGCTGCCGAGCACGGTGGCGATGCCGCGCGCGAGCATCGTGTCGCCGGGCGCGATGCCGTCGAACGCGAGCAGGATGACGACGAGTCCGGTCAGCATCATGACGCCGAGGCCGTAATGCACGGTGACCAGCATGCGGAAGCCGATGCTGAGCAGGGCGAGCAGGGCGAGGCGTTCCCAGTCGCCGCCGAACGCGAAATGTACCAGCGCGGTGGTCAGCACGAGGCCGAGCAGGGTGCCGATCACGCGTAGCAAGCCGAAGCGGAACGTGCCGGCGAAATCGGGCTTGAGCACGATCGCGACGGTCATCGGAATCCAGTAGCCATGCTCGAGGCCGGCGATGCGCGCGCCGGCGACGCTAAGCGCGAGACAGACGCCGCAGCGCAGCGCATGGCGGAACGCGACGGACGACAGGCGGAGGTTCGCGCGCAGTGTGGCGAGCGCGCTGCGTCCGCGCAGCGCGCTCGGCAGGCGCGCCTCGGCGGCCTGCGCGCGCAGTTCGCCGCGGCTGCCGGCGAAATCGGCGTTGCGCAATGCCGCACGCAACTCGCCACCGAGCCCCTGCGTGCGCGCGATCCCGATCAGCAATTCGCGCTGCGCGTCTTCAGCCGGGGCGCTCGCACGCAACCCGCCGAGTGCCGTGAGCGCGGCGCCGAAACCCTCCATCGCCGCCGCGGCCGCCAGCGGACTGGTGCCGCGTTCGAGTGCGTCGGCCAGCGCGTCGAGTGCGCGCGCGGCGTACTCGAGCGCACGGCCGAGCGTCGCCTTGATCTCGCCTTCTTCGAGTGTCGCGCCGAGGTCGCCGAGCGCGAGCAGTTCGAGGCGGATGCGCTCGACCAGTTCGGCGAGCACGCGGAAGGTTTCCATGATTGTGCCGCGCGCGCGATGCGTGCCGTGCAGCAGGCTCTCGACATCGAGCAGCGCCTGGGTGACCGGCGGTGCCTGCGTCTGCGCGGTGCCGCGCCGCGCGCTCGTGGCAAGCTGGCGGCAGATTTCCGCGATCGCAGTGCGTTCAGGGCGATAGCGCTGCAGCGGCCACGCCGCGATCGCGAAAAGGGTTTGCAGCACGCCACCGGAGAAGATCAACCCTGCGGCCGCGAGCGCGCCGATGGCGTCGCGCGGCTGCGCGCCCATGATGACGAGCAGGATCATGCTGGTGAGTCCCGCACGACCGGCATCCGTGCCGAGCGCAACGAGCAGGCCGCCGCCGACGCCCCAGAGCAGCGCCGCGATGGCGAGCAAGGGCGTGTTCGCACCGAGCAGGCTGCCGGTGAATGCGGAGATGCCGGCGGCGAGCGCGGTCAGCAACATACGCTGCATGCGCAGCCGGTACGGCCCCGGCTGGTCGGTGAACATCGTGTTCAGCGCACCGGCGGCGACGCCGAGGCCGATCGCGACGTGGCCGCTGGCGATGCCGATGCCGAGCGGCAGCACCACCGCGGCGGTGTTGCGCAACGCGACGCGCAGCGGCACGTCGCGCGGCTTGATCTGGATCAGGCTGCGCAGCATCGCAGGGCCTTGTAGGAGCGGCGACAGCCGCAGTAGCCTTTTTGCGACACCACGAGGCAGGCGAAAAGCGTCGCGGCTGTCGCCGCTCCTACCGGGGGATGTCGCATCAAGCCCGGTATTTTTCCGGCGCCGGATTCAGGTGGCCGCACGCCTTGCAGGTACGCGCATCGAGCGAGCGGTAGAAGTGCTCGAACACGCTCGGGAAATCGGTCTCGATGTCGTGCAGGTGGAAATACTCTTCATGGATCTTGTGGTTGCAGTTCTCGCAGAACCAGAGCAACCCGTCCTGCTCGTGCGCCAAGCGCTTGCGCTCGATCACCAGACCGATCGAATCGGGCATGCGCTGTGGCGAGTGCGGCATGCGCGGCGGCAGGTAGAACACCTCGCCGGCGCGGATCGGGATATCGCGTACGCGGCCGTCCTCCTGGATCTTCAGCACCATCTCGCCTTCGAGCTGGTGGAAGAACTCCGGGCCTGCGTCCCAGTGGTAGTCGGTACGCAGGTTCGGGCCACCGACGATCATCACGATGAAGTCGCCATCGACCATGCACTTGTTGCCGACCGGCGGTTTCAGCAGGTGGCGGTGCTCGTCGATCCAGCGTTTCAGGTCGAATGGAAGAGGGAGACTCATCGGGGCACCGTGTTCGAAATGCCGACGCAGGTCGGGACCAAATCGATGATAGCGCCGTGTGCGGGTGCGCGTCGGCATGCCCGCTGCCCGGGAAAATTTTGGTGAGTCTGCTGGTTCTGGTCGCGGCTGCGCCGCTTGCACCTTTTTCCGGTGCTCCTACATCGGGTGGCACGTGGCGGGCAGCGCCGCGATGCATTTCAATTCGATCGCGATCGGCGTCGGCAGGGCGGTGATGCCGAGCGTGGTGCGGCAGGGTGCCGTCGGCGGATCTTGGAAATGCTCGGCATAGACGCGATTGTAGGCAGGGAAGTCACGTGTCATGTCGGTCAGGAAAACGGTTACATCGACGAGATCCTTCCAGCGCGCTCCACTCGCCTCCAGCACTGCGCGCACGTTCGCGAATACCTGCCGGCACTGCGCCTCGATGTCGTAGGCGACGACCTTGCCGCTGGCGTCGTACACATTGCCCGGAATCTCGTTGGAACCGGGTGTGCGCGGGCCGACCCCGGACAGGAACAACAGGTCGCCGACGCGGCGCGCGTGCGGATATGCGCCAACGGGCGCGGGCGCGGTATCAGTGTGAATCGGATCGCTCATCGGCTCAGTCCGCATGGGGTTCGGGACAGCGTCTCTCAGCGCTTGGCATCGACGACGATGTTCTGACGAAACAGCACGCGATTGTCGTTGTTGGTGGCGGTCAGGCGATAGGCGCCCGGGCGCAGATAAAGATTTGCGTGCGTCTGCGGGCGGCCCTGGAACAAACGCTTGTCGTCGCTTTGTGCCGACTTGACCGGATCGAGCACCAGCCGATCGGCGGGGATCGCGTCTTCGCCTTCGTTCGCGTAACGCGCTTCGATCAGGCACGGATAGTCGTCCTGACAGAGACTGCCGCTGACGAAATACGATTTGCGCAAACCGCCGAGTTCCAGCCAGGTCGGGCGATCATCGCGCAACTGATCGGGCGGAAAGAACACGCTGACGTCGTACGCCTTCGGCTTCAGCGACCACGGCGTGCCGTCCTTGTCCTCGAACACGATCGGCGCGGTCGGATGCAGCGCGGCGATGACGGCGCGATAGTAGGGGTGATTCTCGGTGCCGGGTGGGTGCTCGATCAGCATGGTCTGTTCGATCGTCAGTGGGTCGATGCCGCTGAGCTTGCGAAAGTGCTGGGCCATGCTCGATCCGCCGAGATAGCGGCCGTTCTCCTGAATGTGCGCGTAGCCTGCATTGACGACCGCGCGCGCGGCCGGGTCATTCTTGAACACGCGTTCGTAGAGATTTTTCGCCTGGTCATATTCGCGCACATCGCCGTTGCCGGGCTTTTCCGATTCATAGGCGACGATCTTGAAACCGAGTTTGATCGCGCTGCGCACCATCTCCGCGGCGATCGGTTCCATCGTGTAGAAACCGCTTTTGGGGATCGGATAGCCGCGTTTTTGCAGATCCGGATCGCTCTCGTACAGCGTTTCCGCAGCGAAATAGGTGAAGCCCTCGGCGCGCAGGCGCGACAGCAACTGGACCGTCAACGTGCGTGTGATCGGCACGTTGTGCGCCTCGTTGAAAAAAATCGCGTTGCGGCCCTTGGCGAGATCGGCGATCGCGTCGAGCGCGGGTTTCGCCTGTTCGCCACTGGTCAGCAGCGAGGGAGCGTCGTCCTGGGCCGCCAGTTGGCGGATCGAATACGACGCGTGTGCGCCGGGATAGTCGCCGACGAACGTTTGATACCAACTCAGATATTGGCCGAATACGATCCGGAACGCCTTGTTGTTGTCGGCGCGATATGCGTCGCGCATGGCCTTGAACTGGGCCAGAAGGCCGTTGCGCTTGAGCGCGTCGGCGTACACCTTTTCCGATTTGTCGAACGCTACTTTTTGCGCTTGTTGCCATTGATACGGCGACAGCGGTTCATCGGCCACTGCGGCGGCCGACAAAGGCAGCCAGACGAGGAGGGCGATCAAGGCGATTCGCATGGGTATCGCATCCCGTAATCGGATCAAGCGGACGAGCGCTGCAATCTGCCGGTCAGTGTCTGCCCACGTGGTTGAGCTGCGCAAGCGCCGTTGCGGCCGCGCTCGGCAGTTGCGAAATTTCGGAAATATGCAGACCGAGATCGCGCACGCGGCCATCGCCGAGGCTGTAGATCCAACTGTGCACGCGCAGCTCCTGGCCGCGCTCCCACGCGTCGCGAACCACCGTCGTCTGGGCCACATTCAGCGCCTGCTCGATGGCGTTGAGTTCGCACAGTCGCGCGGCGCGCTCGTGCAGATCGCCGATCTCATCAAGCAATCCGGCGTGCTTTTGCCTCACGTCGGCGACGTGGCGCAGCCAGTTGTCGATGAGGCCGTGGCGCTTTTCCTCCAGCACCGACTGCACGCCGCCGCATCCGTAGTGGCCGACGACGAGGATGTGCTCGACCTTGAGCACGTCGACCGCGAACTGGATGGCACTGAGGCAATTGAGGTCGGTGTGCACGACCACGTTCGCGACGTTGCGATGCACGAACACTTCGCCCGGGGCCGTGTCGATGATCTGGTTCGCCGGCACGCGCGAGTCGGAGCATCCAATCCAGAGATATTTCGGTGCTTGCTGTTCGGACAGACGCTTGAAGAATTGCGGGTCTTGCGCGCGCATAGCTTCGGACCAGGCGCGGTTGCGTTGCAGGAGATCGGCAAGGACAGGCATCACGGAACCTTCAGCGGAATCGGATGCAGATGTTCTTCGGCTCGGTGAAGAAGCGCAATGCCTCGACGCCGCCCTCGCGGCCGACACTGGAGTTCTTGACGCCGCCGAATGGCGTGCGCAGATCACGCTGCAGCCAGCAGTTGATCCAGACGATGCCGAACTCCAGTTGTGCCGCAAAACGATGGGCGCGATCGAGGTTCGTCGTCCACAGCGAAGTGGCGAGCCCATAGTCGGTGCCGTTCGCGATCGCCAGCGCCTCGTCTTCGTCATCGAATGGAATCAGGGTCACGACGGGGCCGAAGATTTCTTCCTGATTTGTCGCGCACTCACAGGGCAGGCCTTCGATCACGGTCGGCGCGACGAACCAGCCGCCCGCGCAGCGATCCTTGACGTGCACCGGGCCGCCACCGCACAGCACTTGGCCCCCTTCGTTGCGGGCGCGCTCGATGCAACCAAGCACCTTGTCGTAGTGCGCCTTGGAGACCAGCGCGCCGAGATCGCTGGCCGCATTGTCCGGATCGCCGACGCGCAGCGCGCGCACCCGTTCCAGATAGCATTCCTTGAAGTCGTCGTAGATCGATCGTTCGATCAGGAGGCGTGAGCCACACAGGCAGGTCTCGCCCTGGTTGGCAAAACCCGAACGCACAATCGTGTCGAGGTTGGCATCGGAGAGATCTGCGTCGGCGAATACGATCGCCGGATTCTTGCCGCCCATTTCCAGCGACAGTTTCTTGAATTTCGGCGCGACCGCCGTGGCGATCGCCATGCCGGTGCGCGTGCTGCCGGTGAACGAGACCGCCTTGACGTGCGGATGCTCGACCAGTGCCTGGCCGGCGCGCGGGCCGGTGCCTTGCACGATGTTCAGCACACCCGCGGGAAAGCCGGCCTCAATCGCAAGTGCGCCGAGTCGCGCCGCCGTGCACGGCGTGACTTCCGAGGGTTTCGCAACGACCGTATTGCCGGCCGCGAGTGCCGGCGCGATCTTCCAGGTGAACAGATACAGCGGCAGGTTCCACGGCGAGATGCAGGCGACCACGCCGAGCGGCTGGCGCAGGGTGTAGTTCAGCGTGCGTGCGTCGGTCGCATGCGCGTCGCTCGCCCATTGCGTGATCGCCGCGGCGAAGAAGCGCAGGTTCACGACCGCGCGCGGAATGTCGAGCGTGCGTGCGAGCTTGATCGGCTTGCCGGAGTCGCGCGATTCGAGTTGGGCGAGTTCTTCGAGATCGCGTTCGACCAGATCGGCGAGGCGATTCAGCACCTTCGCGCGTTCCTCGGCGGACGTCGCGGCCCAGTCCGGAAACGCGCGCCGCGCGGCAATGATGGCGGCATCGACGTCGGCGCGATCGGAATCCGGACAGCGCGCGAAGACCGCGCCAGTCGCGGGTTCGTAGACATCGAGATAGGCGCCTGCCTGCGGGGGTTGCAGTCGGCCGCCGATCAGGTTGGGAAGATCGGTCATGGGCGAAGCTTAGCCGCTTCGCTGCACTTGTAGGAGAGCCGCAGGCGCGACCTTGGTGGATTCGCCAATCGACCATCTCGCGGCGAGCCGACCATCGACCACCTTGCGGCGTCTCGTGATGTTGGTCGCGGCTACGCCGCTCCTGCAAGGATTGCGGACCTGGATTCCTCCATGCCCGCTGTGGTTGTGTAGCAAGCGGTTTCAGCCGCGATGCTCTTCTCTGCCCAAAGCATCGGCACTGAAGTCCCTCCTACAGCGACAGCGTGCGACCGCCGTCGACCGGAATGTTGACGCCGTTGACGAAGGCGGCGGCCGGTGTCGCGAGGAACGCGATCACGTTGGCGATCTCGGCCGGTTTCGCGAAGCGGCCGGCCGGCACCGTCGCCAGTATCGCCTGTTTGATCTCGGCGCTGCTCTTGCCGGTTGCCTTGCTGCGATCGGCGAGGATCTGTTCGAGGCGCTGCGTCTGCGTGTAGCCGGGCAGCACGTTGTTGACCGTGATCCCGTGCGAAGCGAGTTCGCTGGCGAGCGTTTTCGCCCAGCTCGCGACCGCCCAGCGCACCGTGTTGGAGACGCCGAGGTCCCTGATCGGCTCCTTCACCGAGATCGAGATCACGTTGACGATGCGCCCGTAAGCGGATGCCTTCATGCCGGGCAGCACGGCCTGCAGAATCACCTGCGCGGCGACGAGATGCTGCTCGAATGCGTTGCGGAACTCGTCGGGCGTCGCTGCATTCGCGGGGCCGCCGGGCGGTCCACCGCTGTTGTTGACGAGAATCTGGATCGGGTGCGCGTTCGCGGTCGCCTCGACCTTCGCGCGCAGTTCGGCGTGCTCGCGCATGTCCGTCGCGATCGTCGCGTGCTGCTGGGTCGCGTGCGTTTTCGGCAAGATCGCGAGTGCCGCATCGAGCGCCTCGCGCGAGCGCGCGAGCAGGGTCACGTCCGCGCCGAGCGCGGCCAGTTCGATCGCCGCCGCGCGGCCGATGCCTTGCGATCCGCCGCAGACGAGCGCGTGTTTGCCGGTGAGGTCGAGGTTCATGGTGGCTTCCTGTTGTGTCGTGGGTGCTGGAGTCGCGGGAAAGGGCATTGTAGGAGCGGCGCGGCCGCGATGATGGCGGCGCAGCCGGATCGCTGCCTCGGGATGGGCCAAGATGCCTCCGTCGCGCTTGCAGCGCTCCTACAAACGCCCAGCCTTTGTAGGAGCGCCGGAAAAAGGTGCAAGCGGCGCAGCCGCGATCCCACGCGGCTGTCGCGACTACGGCACTTTCGCAACCATCTGGGTCAGCAGTTCCTCGTCGCTGTCGCCACGCGGTGGCTCGACTTCTTCGAGATCGAAACCCATGCGCGCCGCGTCGTCCTCGTCGATACCATCGAACGCGCAGAACTCGACATCGAGCAGAGCCATGCGCGCGGCGGATTCGTCGTCGTAGTAGAGGGTGCAGCCGTCGCTGTCGAAGACTTCGGCCAGTCCTGAGTCGAGGACTTCGAGGCGTGCCCAGATCAGCGTTTCGCCGAGGCAGGCCAGCCACCATTGTTGTGCGGGTGCGTTCATATCCCGGCGACTCCGCTATAACCGAGCAACTTCGACGCAAACGCGATGATCGCGCCGATGAGGATCGCCCACGCGCCAATGCTGCCGAGCACGGCGAGTGCATTCAGGCTGGTGTCATGCAGTGCGCGATAACGCGCACGCAGGTACCAACCGAAGCTGCGCGGCGCGAACATGAAGCCACCGATGTGCGCACGCTCCGCGGGATGGTTGTCGCGCAAGTGCACCGCAACCAGCACCCAGGTGATAAGGTAAGCGGTCAGGCCGGCCACGAGCAGGCCGAGGCCCGAGATGAGCAAGAAATCCCTCGCGGCGGGCAATAGATTTGCGGGCATCAGAATTCCGCGGAACCCGGTGCGCGCGGATACGGAATCGCGTCGCGAATGTTGGCAAGGCCGCATACGTAGCAGACCAGGCGCTCGAAGCCGAGGCCGAAGCCCGCGTGTGGCACCGTACCGTAGCGGCGGAAGTCGCGGTACCAGGAATACATCTTCGGATCGAGGCCGAACTGCGCGATGCGGCGGTCGAGCACGTCGAGGCGTTCCTCGCGCTGCGAGCCGCCGATGATCTCGCCGATGCCGGGCGCGAGCACGTCCATCGCGGCGACGGTGCGGCCGTCGTCGTTGAGGCGCATGTAGAACGCCTTGATCTTTTCGGGGTAGTTGGTGACCACGACCGGGCCGCTGACATGGTTTTCGGTCAGGTAGCGCTCGTGCTCGGTCTGCAGATCCGCACCCCACTCGACGGCGTAGTCGAACTTCTTGCCGGATTTTTTCAGGATGTCGACGGCGTCGGTGTAGTCGATGCGCGCGAATGGTGTGGCGATGATGGATTCGAGGCGCGAGATGGCTGCCTTTTCGACGCGGTCGGCGAAGAACGCCATATCGTCCGGGCGTTCGGCGAGCACCGCTTTGAAGATGAACTTCAGGAAATCCTCGGCCAGCGTTGCGTTGGCATCGAGATCCGCGAACGCGATTTCGGGTTCGACCATCCAGAACTCGGAGAGGTGACGCGTGGTGTGCGAGTTCTCGGCGCGGAACGTCGGGCCGAACGTGTAGACCTTGCTGAGCGCGAGGCAGTAACCCTCGACGTTGAGCTGGCCGGACACGCTCAGGAATGTTTCCTTGCCGAAGAAATCCTTGTGGAAATCGATCGCGCCCTGGTCGGTGCGCGGCGGGTTCATCATGTCCAGTGTGGACACGCGGAACATCTCGCCGGCGCCTTCGGTGTCCGAGCCCGTGATGATCGGCGTGTTGATCCAGCAGAAACCGTTGTCGTTGAAATAGCGATGGATCGCGCTCGCGATCGACTGGCGTACGCGGCTGACCGCGCCAAACAGGTTCGTGCGCGGACGCAGATGCGCGACTTCGCGCAGGAATTCGGGCGAATGCGGTTTCGGCTGGATCGGGTAGGTTTCCGGATCGTCGACCCAGCCGACAACGTCGACGCGGCTCGCCAGCAGCTCGAACGACTGGCCCTTGCCCTGTGACGCGACGAGTTCGCCCTCGGCGATCAGCGCGCAACCGGTGGTCAGACGCACGATCTCATTGTCGTAATTGGCAAGCGTATTCGGCGCGACGACCTGGATCGCGTCGAAACAGGAGCCATCGCTCAGATTGACGAAGGAAAGGCCGGCCTTGGAATCCCGCCGCGTGCGCACCCAGCCGCGCACCTGCACCCGGCTGCCCGGCGCGATCGCGCCCGACAAGGCCTGCTTCACTGCCACGACTTTCGCGTCGACTATGGGGCCTGCGGCTACCGACATACCTTGAAACTCCTGCTTGAAGCGCCCAATTCGCTCGGTGGCGAGAGCTGGTGATGATAGCGGAATCGACTGCTGCACCAAGGGATCGCGTTAGAATAGCGGCGCTTTCAAACGACCTATCGAGATCATGGCCATCCAGATCACTTCCGCCGCGCGCGAGCGCATGCAGGCCTTTCTCGCCAAGCAGCCGGACGCGCTCGGCGTGCGTTTCGGCATCAAGCGCACCGGTTGCTCGGGCTTCGGCTATACGGTCGGCCTCGCCAGCGCGATCGCCGACAACGACCAAGTGTTCGATCAGGATGGCCTGCGTCTGGTCATCGACGCGAAAGCGCTGCCGTTCGTGGACGGCACCGAGATCGATTTCCAGCGCAGTGGCCTCAACGCAGCGTTCGTGTTCCGCAACCCGAACGCGACCGGCGAATGCGGCTGCGGCGAGAGCTTCACGGTGGAGAGCCGGGAATAGGGAATAGGGATTTGGGATTCGGGAAGGCCAGCTCCGGCGCGGCTGGCGCAACGTCGAGCGTCGCCGGACGACGAATCCCCTCGGGCGTTGAAATTCAGCGACTTGCAACGAAAACACGCATCCACTACGATGCGCGCCCCTTCGCCGAACCTGCGCGAGGGTTCTTGCCTCACCGTGCATCGGGAGGCTATCCGCCTGGATGTTCCGTGCGGATACCCACAAGGAGTCGACATGCGTCATTACGAAGTTGTATTCATGGTCCACCCCGACCAGAGCGAGCAGGTGCCCGCGATGATCGAGCGCTACAAGGCGCTGATCGAGGGCGACAACGGCAAGATTCATCGCCTGGAAGACTGGGGCCGCCGCCAGCTCGCGTATCCGATCCAGCATCTGGCCAAGGCGCATTACGTGTTGCTCAACATCGAGTGCAGTGCAGCGGTGCTCGCCGAGCTGGAAACCGGCTTCCGTTTCAACGACGCGGTGCTGCGTCACCTTATCGTGAAGCGCGATGATGCGGTGACCGAAATGTCGCCGATCATGAAGAACAAGGACGACAAGGGTGATCGTCGCCGTCGCGACGACGAAGGTTTCGGTTTCGGCCACGACGACGACGAACCCCGTGCGCGCCGCGAACCGCGCGCGCCGCGCGAACCGCGCGAACAAGTCGCCCAGCCTGCCAGCGAACCCGCCAGCGTACCCGCCAGCGCACCCGCTGCCGAGTAAGCGTCCGCCCTGTCATCCGGAGAATTCATCGTGTCCAAGTTCTTTCGTCGCAAGAAATTCTGTCGTTTCACCGCCGAGGGCGTGACCGAGATCGATTACATGGATCTCAACATGCTGCGCCAATACATCAGTGAAACCGGCAGGATCGTGCCGAGCCGCATCACCGGCACCAAGGCGCGCTACCAGCGCCAGTTGTCGACCGCGGTCGAGCACGCGCGCTTCCTCGCGCTGCTGCCGTACAGCGACGCGCACTAAGAACACACAGCTGTCGCCCGGCGAAAGCCGGGGCCCAGTGACTTGAAGGCGCTGGATTCCGGCGCGCGCCGGAACGATGGGCCACCATTCGGACAGCCTCCGCTGCGCCGGCAATCCCGACGCTAACGAATAGGAAAAATCATGGAACTCATCCTCCTGCAAAAAGTAAAAAACCTCGGCAACCTCGGTGACAAGGTCAACGTGACGCCGGGCTACGGCCGCAACTTTCTCGTGCCGCAGGGCAAGGCCGCCGCCGCGACCGCGGCGAATCTCGTCGATTTCGAGAAGCGCCGCGCCGAATACGAAGTCAAGGCCAACCAGCAGCTTGCCGGCGCCGATGCGCGCAAGGCGCAGTTCGAGAACGTGTCGGTTACAATCAAGGCCCACGCGAGCGCGGAAGGCAAGCTGTTCGGCTCGGTCAGTCAGCGCGACATCGCCGAAGCGTTCACCAACGCCGGCACCGCGCTCGACAAGAGCGAAGTCGTGATGAGCGAAGGCCCGCTGCGCCACATCGGCGAATTCGACGTGCAGGTGCATCTGCACACCGACGTGCACATCGCAGTCAAGGTCATCATCGAGTCTGACGACTGATCTTTATCTGCAGCGGAGTCGCGCGGCGACGTTCCGACCGCAACGAGATTGAAAACGGGCGCTTCGGCGCCCGTTTTCATTGGTGCCCCGGGACAATCGTGCACAACTTGTGCACCGCCTCTGCACAGCCTGAGGTGCAGTTATCCACGGGTTGCTCCGCGACTTGTGCGTCGCGGTTCCTGAGACGTCCCTCTAGTATGTATTGCTCCATTTTCGACGCGCGCCGTCCCCATGCCCGCTTTCAACGAACGCAAACCGGTCTCCAACATCGAAGCATTGCGCGTGCCGCCGCATTCGACCGAGGCCGAGCAGGCCGTGCTCGGCGGCCTCATGCTCGCGCCCGAATCGTGGGATCGCATCGCCGACCGTTTGACCGAAGGTGATTTCTACCGCAAGGATCATCGCCTGATCTTCCGCGCGATCGAAGACCTCTCGAACAAAGGTATGCCCTACGACGCGGTCACCCTCGGCGACTGGTTCCAGGCGCAGAACCTCGCCGAGCTGGTCGGCGGCGCGAGCTATGTGATCGAGCTCGCGAACTCGACGCCCAGCGCGGCGAACATCACCGCCTACGCCGACATCGTGCGCGAGAAATCCGTGCTGCGGCAATTGATCGACGCCGGCACCGAAATCACCGGCGATGCATTCCAGCCGGAAGGGCGCTCGAGCCAGGAGCTGCTCGAAACTGCAGAGCAAAAGGTCTTCCACATCGCCGAAGCCGGCGCGCGCGGGCGCAAGGGTTTCGTGAACATGCGCGCCGCGGTCAAGGAAGCATTCCAGATCCTGCACGAGCGCTATGAAAACCGCGGTACGGTGTCTGGCGTGCCGACCGGGTTCACCGATCTCGACGAATTGACCACCGGCCTGCAGCCATCGGACCTCATCATCATTGCGTCGCGCCCGTCGATGGGGAAAACCGCGCTTGCGGTGAACATGGCCGAGTACGCGGCGCTGAAAACGAAGAAAGCCGTCGCAATCTTCTCGATGGAAATGGCCGCCTCGCAGCTCGCGTTCCGCCTGATCTCCTCGCTTGGCCGGATCAACCAGCAGCATCTGCGCACCGGCGACCTCGCCGAGGAAGAATGGCCGCGCGTGACCAATGCGATCACCTTGCTCAGCGAGGCAAAGATCTTCATCGACGATACGCCGGCGCTGAGTCCGGGCGAGCTGCGCGCGCGCGCGCGGCGACTGAAACGCGAGCACGATCTCGGCTTGATCGTGATCGACTACCTGCAATTGATGCAGGTGCCCGGCAACAAGGAAAACCGCGCCACCGAAATCTCGGAAATCTCGCGCGGCCTGAAAGCGCTGGCGAAGGAACTCAACATTCCGGTGATCGCACTGTCGCAGCTCAACCGTTCACTGGAGCAACGCACCGACAAGCGTCCGGTGATGTCCGATCTGCGCGAATCGGGTGCTATCGAACAAGATGCCGACGTGATCCTGTTCATCTACCGCGAAGAGGTCTACGACAAGGAGTCGACGAAGAAAGGTACCGCCGAGATCATCATCGGCAAACAGCGCAATGGTCCGATCGGTGCCGTCACACTGGCGTTTCTCGGCGAGTACACGAAGTTCGAGAACTTCGCGCGTGGCGGCTTTCCCGGTTCGTTCGAGTGAAGCGTCGGGCGATACTGGCGTGTCGACAGCCGAGTACTCATCTCGTCATCCCGATCAGCGATCCACTTGCATTAATCTGAAACGGAAAAACCGAGCATGCGTGCGGCTTGCGCCATGATCCACCTCAATGCGTTACGCGAGAACCTGCGCCGCGTGCGCGAACTCGCGCCGGGCGCGCGCGTGATGGCGGTGGTCAAGGCTGACGGCTATGGCCACGGCCTCGAACGTGTCGCGCGCGCTCTGGAGGGTGCGGATGCGTTCGGCGTCGCCGGCATCGCCGATGGCCAGCGCCTGCGCGCGGCCGGCGTGTCGCAGCGCATTGTCGTGTTGTCCGGCCACGATGAACCCGGCGACCTCGCCGAGATGCGCCGGCTCCACCTCGACACCGTCGTGCACAACGACGCGCAGGTCGACGCGCTGGCCGCGGATCGCGCTGGGCGCCCGCTGCGCGTGTGGCTGAAACTCGACACCGGCATGCACCGCCTCGGTTTCGCGCCCGAGCGCACACGTGAGGTATTCGCGCGCTTGCGCGCGCTGCCGAGCGTTGACGAGGGCATCACGCTGATGACCCATTTTGCCAATTCCGACGTGTTCGACGACGCTCTGACCACGCAGCAGATCGAGCGCTTCGAGCGTAGCGTTTCCGGGCTCGACGGCGAGTGCTCGCTGTCCAATTCCGCCGCTATCCTCGGCTGGCCCGAAGCGCATGGGCAATGGGTGCGCGCTGGCGGAACGCTGTACGGCATTTCGGTCGTCGCCGGCAAGATCGGCGCCGACTTCGGCTTCCGCCCCGCAATGACGTTGTCGACGAAACTCATCGCGATCAATCGCGTGCGCAAGGGCGAACGGGTCGGCTACGCCGTGACCTGGGAAGCGCCTGAGGACATGAACGTCGGCGTCGCCGCGATCGGCTACGGCGACGGCTACCCGCGCCACGCTGAATCCGGCACGCCGGTGCTGGTCAAGGGTGTGCGCGCGAATGTGATCGGCCGGGTCTCGATGGACCTGATCACGCTCGATCTGCGCGGCGCGCCCGACGCGAAAATCGGCGATACCGTCGTGCTCTGGGGCCGTGGTTTGCCCGTCGAGACAATTGCGGCACACGCCGGCACGATCGGCTACGAGCTCACCTGCGGCGTCACCCGCCGCGTGCGCTTTGTCGAGGACGAGAGCTGAGGCGGTCGCGGCCATCGACCGCTATCATGAGGCGTGATGCGTGTCGCATAGGGAATGCCGTGCCGTACAACGAAGCGGAAACCCGCTTCTGGCTGATCGACCCGGTCCTGTTGAAGAAGGGCTACGACGCGCAGTGGAAGCACCATGCAGCGTTCGAGGCGATCCGCCACCTCGACGAGGCGGGCAACGAGTTCTGGCAGGCGCGCGAACTGGCCGAAGTGCTTGAATATTCGCAATACCGCCGCTTTCTGCCGGTGATCGATTGTGCCCGCGAAGCATGTCGGACCAGCGACCGTGCGGCGGTCGATCATTTTGAGGATGTCCTCACAATGGTCGATATCGGCTCCGGTGCCAGGCGTGAAATCGAGGGCGTGCGCCTGTCCCGCTACGCGTTGCAGAACGGCGATCCGTCCAAATCGGTGATCGCCAATGGGCAGACCTACTTTGCGTTGCAGACGCGTCGGCAGGAACTGGTCGACGACGCTACTTTGCGCGGCCCGATCGTGGCGGGATTCGCCTCCGGGCCGGCACAACCAGTCACGGCGGCATACTGGATCGCCCAGCGCAAGCGTTTACATGCGCCGTTGTGATGAGACCATTAAAAGACTATATTCAGTCTTCATATCATGCAGGAGATGGCCATGCGTTACTCGACCCAGATCAAGCCGATCAGCTATCTCAAGGCCAACGCGGCAGAGGTGCTGCTGGATCTGGCCAAGCGCCGCGAGCCACTGGTGATTACCCAGAACGGCGAGGCCAAGGCAGTGCTCCAGGATGTGGCCTCGTATGAGGAGACCCAAGAGACGCTGGCGTTGCTGAAGATCCTCGCGCTCGGTAACAAGGATATCGAGGCCGGCCGGGTCAAGCCGGTGGCCGAGGTGGTGGCGCGCTTGCGCGCAAAGGGGAAGGCGCGCGCCGCGCGGGAATGCGCAAGTGTCGCGGGAGGCAGGACGCCGGGAGCGACCTGATGCGCTACGAGGTTCTGCTGACCCCTGATGCAGAGCATGATCTTGAAGCGATCCGCGACTTCATTGCCGAGTCCGATTCGAGTGTTGCCGCCGAACGCGTGCTGGATCGCCTGACCGCGACGGTCGAAACGCTCGCGACGCTTCCGGAGCGCGGCAGTCATCCGCGGGAGCTGTTGGCCCTGGGATTTCGCGAATATCGACAAGTCATATTCAGGCTTTGGCGCGTGATTTATCGCGTCATCGGGCAACGTGTCTTCATTTACGTGATCGCCGATGGTCGCCGCGACATGCAAAGTCTGCTGGCGCAAAGGCTGCTGGACGCATGAGTGCCTTGGTTCATCACGAATTTGCGGAAACCTGTTTGATGCCACGACCCCAAAAAAACACGAGCGCTACCAAGGGCAACCTGAAAGCGGTCAATCCACGCGCTCGCAACGAGCGCGACACGCGTATGCCACGCGAGATTCTCGATTCGATCGCAGCGCACGGCGCGCACGTGGAGCAGGCGCTGGCGCAATTGCGTCAGCAATTGATGATGGTAGGGAGGGCTCGCTGATGGCCAAGGCAAGAACCGCCTACGTGTGCGCCGAATGCGGCGCCGAGCACAACAAATGGCAGGGCCAGTGCGCCGAGTGCGGCGTGTGGAACACGCTCGCCGAATTCGTCGTGCAGCCGGCAAAATCCGCGGCGGTGAATCCGCGCGGCGGCTATGCCGGCGCGGTCAACGCAGCGAAGGTCACCAAGCTCGCGACCGTCGCGGCCGAAGCCGATCAGCGCAGCGCGACCGGTATCGCCGAGCTCGATCGCGTGCTCGGCGGCGGTCTCGTCACCGGGTCGGTGGTGCTGATTGGCGGCGATCCGGGCATTGGCAAGTCGACCCTGCTGCTGCAGATGCTCGGCGCGATCGGACAGCGTGTGCGCGGGCTGTACGTGACCGGCGAGGAAAGCGTGGCCCAGGTAGCTTCGCGCGGGCAGCGCCTCGGCATCGCGCTGGATGGACTGGAGGCGCTCGCCGAGACCTCGATCGAGCGCATCCTCGGCGAGGCTGCCAACAGCAAACCCGATGTGCTGATCATCGATTCGATCCAGACAATCTGGACCGAGACGCTGACCGCGGCGCCGGGTTCGGTGTCGCAGGTGCGCGAGTCGGCGGCACGCCTCGTGCGATTCGCGAAGGAAAGCGGAACGAGCGTGTTCCTGGTCGGCCACGTCACCAAGGAAGGCGGCATCGCCGGACCGCGTGTGCTCGAACACATGGTCGATGCGGTGCTGTATTTCGAGGGCGAGGCGGGCAGTCGTTTCCGCATCCTGCGCGCGTTCAAGAACCGCTTCGGCGCAGTCAACGAACTCGGCGTGTTCGCGATGTCCGACAGGGGCCTGCGCGAGGTGCCGAATCCGTCCGCGATTTTTCTTTCTGCGCATTCGGGGCCGACGTCGGGCAGTGCGGTCATGGTCACGCGCGAAGGCACGCGGCCGTTGCTGGTCGAGGTGCAAGCTCTGGTCGACCAGTCCTCGCTCGGCAATCCGCGCAGGGTCGCGCTCGGCCTCGAGCAGAACCGTCTCGCGATGCTGCTCGCAGTACTGCACCGACACGGCGGTGCAGCAGTCTACGACCAGGACGTGTTCGTCAACATCGTCGGCGGCATCCGCGTGCAGGAGACCGCGGCGGATCTGCCGGTGCTGCTCGCGGTGCTGTCGAGCTTCCGCGACAGGCCGCTGCCGGAAAAGACCGTCGTGTTCGGCGAGGTCGGCCTCTCCGGCGAGATCCGCCCGGTGCCCAATGGTGAGGAACGCCTCAAGGAAGCCGCGACGCACGGTTTCCTGCGCGCGATCGTGCCGAAGGCGAATGCACCGAAGAAATCGAAGATGGGTGAGATGGAGATCGTCGCGGTGGATCGACTCAGCGAGGCGATCGAGGCGGCACGGCGCGATTGAACGTCAGCGTGCCGCTGTTCCTTCCCCCGTTGCGCAGGGGAAGGGAAAGAATGGGTCGCGCGATCATGTGCCGCGCTCAGGCCGTGCGGTGCAGGATCACTTCCAGCACAAACTTCGACCCGAAGAACGCGAGCAGCAAAATCGCCATCCCGATCAGGGTGAGGTTCACCGCGCGGCTGCCGCGCCAGCCGTGGCGCCAGCGGCCCCAGAGCAGCGCGCCGAACACCAGCCAGGCGACGATCGAGAGTACGGTCTTGGGCATCAGGTGCTGGCCGAACAGGTCGTCGACGAACAGGATGCCGCTGAGCAGAGTCAGCGTCAGCAGCACGAAACCGGCGCCGATCAGGCGGAACAGCAGGGTTTCGGTCAAGGTCAGAGGCGGCAGAGCGCGCAACCAGACACCGAATTGACGATGGCGCAGTGCGCGCTCCTGGATCGCGAGCAGGATCGCGAAGACGGCGGCGATCGAGAGCACGCTGAATGCGAGCAGGGCGACCGTCACATGCAATTTGATCTGCCAGTCGATCGCTTGGGGTGAGGTCGGCGGCGCGGCGAACATGTCGACACCCAGCAGCAGCGCCGCGAGCGGGAACACGACCAGGCCGAGCGCAGCGACTGGCCGCGACAGATTGACGAGCAAGGTCAGCGCCGCGACGACGCAGGCGACCAGTGACAGCGCAGCGAAGAAGTGCAGGTCAAGTGCGCCGCGATGCATGCCGAGCTGGACGCTTGCATGTGCAAGCACAGCCATACTCGCCGCGCCTATGGCGAGCTGGGTCAGGGGCTCGCCACGGCCGAGCAGTGGACGCGCGAGCAGACCGGTCGCGACCAGGTACAGCACGACTGCGAGCAGGGCGAGGGTCGGAATCATCATGCGCGCAGTGTCGCATAGCGATCATCGCGCGTGAATGCAGGGCTTGCGAGAGAGATTCGGGTCCCGTATGGCGGTGGGAGGGACTTCAGTCCCGATGCTTTGGGAAGAGGAAGCATCGCGGCTGAAGCCTGTCCTGAGCCTGTCGAAGGGCCGCTTCCTACGAAGGACAGGCAGCCACTCCCACCCACGGGTTCCGCGGCTTCCGCGAGCGGCTCCGTTATAATCGCGCGTTTTCCTGCTTGCCCGGTCCGCCATGTTCGAATCGCTAAGCCAACGTCTTTCCACCACCGTCCAACGCCTGCGCGGAAAAGGTCGGCTGACCGAGGCCAACATTCGCGAAGCTTTGCGCGAAGTACGCATCGCATTGCTCGAAGCGGACGTCGCATTGCCGGTCGTGCAGGCGCTGATCCAGCGCGTGCAGGTCAAGGCGCTTGGCCAGGAAGTTCTGCGCAGCCTGACTCCGGGTCAGGCCTTGGTGAAGGTCGTGCGCGACGAACTGACCGCGCTGATGGGCACCGCGAATACCGATCTCAACCTCGCCGCCGCGCCGCCGGCTGTCGTGCTGATGGCTGGCTTGCACGGCGTCGGCAAGACCACGACGGTCGCCAAACTTGCGCGCTTCCTCAAGGAGCGCAAGAAAAAGAAGGTCATGGTGGTCAGCTGCGACGTCTATCGTCCGGCCGCGATCGAGCAGTTGCGCATGCTCGCAAGCCAAGTCGACGTGCTGTTTCATCCGTCCAGCGGCGAGCAGGATCCGCTCGCAATCGCAAAATCCGCGCTCGATGCGGCGAAAAAGAATTTTGCGGACGTGTTGCTGGTCGACACCGCCGGTCGCCTGCACGTCGACGCCGAGATGATGGCCGAGATCAAGGCGTTGCACGCGGCCCTGAATCCGATTGAGACCCTGTTCGTGGTCGACTCGATGACCGGCCAGGACGCGGCGAACACCGCCAAGGCCTTTTCCGAAGCGTTGCCGCTGACCGGCGTGGTGCTGACCAAGGCCGATGGCGATGCGCGCGGTGGCGCCGCGTTGTCGGTGCGCTACGTGACCGGGCGGCCGATCAAGTTCATCGGCGCCGGCGAAAAGCTCGAGGCGCTGGAACCGTTCCATCCGGACCGCATCGCGCAACGCATCCTCGGCATGGGCGACGTGCTGTCGCTGGTCGAGCAGGTCGAACAGAGCGTCGACCAGGAGAAGCAGCGCAAGCTCGCCGAGAAGGTGATGAAGGGCAAGCGCTTCGACCTCAACGACATGCGTGACCAGCTCGAACAGATGGTCAACATGGGCGGCATGGCGTCGCTGATGGGAAAGCTGCCGGGCATTTCCGGGCTATCGGAGCAGGTCAAATCGAAGGTCAATGATCGCGAGGTACATCGCATGATCGCGATGATCGGCTCGATGACGAAGAAGGAGCGCCGTCATCCCGACTTGCTGAAAGGTTCGCGTCGCGCACGCATCGCGCGCGGTTCGGGCACCCAACCGGCCGACGTCAACAAGCTGCTCAAGCAGTATCAGCAGATGGAACGAATGATGTCCAAGCTCGGCAGCGGCGGCATTAAGGGTCTGATGCGCCAGATGTCCGGTGCGATGCGCGGCATGGGCGGCGGTGGATTCACGCCACCGCGGTGACTGGGCGCGTGTTTGCCGGTATGGGAACGCCGCAGGCGCGACCCCCTTGGGTGGCCTGAGATGGGCGCGGTTGTCGCAGTTACGTCGCTCCACAAGGGCCTGTGCTTTTGTAGGAGCGCTGCAAGCGCGACCAGTGTTGTTTGTGTGGCGATATCAGGAGCCTTGTCGCGGCTGCGCCGCTCCTACAATCCCTGTGGTGCCCCCTAACGACGGGTAGGGCTTTATTTTTCCCCGAATTCAGCTAGAATGCGCGGCTCCCTCGGGAGCGGTCAGTCCAATCGGCCGCCCAGGAAAAAATTCCAGAAATTTCAGAGAGCTACAATGGTCAAGATTCGCCTGTCCCGTGGCGGCGCCAAGAAGCGGCCCTTCTACCACATCATCGTGACCGACGAGCGCAACGCGCGCGATGGCCGCAATATCGAACGCCTCGGCTATTTCAATCCGATCGCGACCGGCAAGGATGTGCGTCTGCAGCTCGACACCGCCAAGGTCAAGTCCTGGATGGAGAAGGGCGCGCAGATGACCGAAAAAGTCAAGTCGCTTTACAAGGAAGCCGGTAAGCAGGCTGCCTGATCCCAAGTGAGCGGGTCGGATGAAAAATTCGTCCTGCTCGGCAAGATTGTCGGAGTCCACGGCGTGCGCGGTGAGCTGAAGCTCGAATCGTACACCGAGCCGAGAACGCAGATTTTCTGCTATCAGCCTTGGTTGATGCGATCTGCGGCCGGCGAGAAAGCCGTCGGTGATTGTCGCGGCCGAGCCCAGGGCAAGGGCCTTGTCGCCGAACTGCCGGGTATCACCGATCGCGATGCGGCAGCAGCGCTGGTGGGGACGGAAATCTGGGTGACGCGCTCGGCCTTGCCGGCGCCCAAACCCGGCGAGTATTACTGGTCCGATCTCGAAGGACTCGAGGTCGTCACTGTCGAAGGCGTGGCGTTGGGGCGTGTGTCGCATCTGGTCGCAACCGGGGCCAACGACGTGCTGATAGTGAAAGGCGCTGAACGTGAACGGCTGATCCCGTTTCTGGTCGGTCATTACGTGACGAAAGTGGATCTCGACGCGGACCGTTTGACGGTCGATTGGGATCCGGAGTTCTAGGATTGAGCCACGAAGCCGTTCGTGTCGGGTATCGAAGCACGCGCGGCTTGCGAGTTGAAGAATTGTTGGGTTCGCCTTTCGATACGCGCGGACGCGTACCCTGTCCTGAGCTTGTCGAAGGATCAGGGCGAACGGAGTGAGAGGCGCGATGCGCATCGACGTCATCACGCTGTTTCCGGACTTTATCGAAAGCTGTACGCGGATCGGAGTCGTCGGGCGTGCGCGCGAACGCGGGTTGCTGGACATCGCAACCTGGAACCCGCGCGATTTCGCCAGTGACAACTACCGTTCGGCCGATGACAGGACCTACGGTGGCGGTCCGGGCATGGTGATGATGGTCGATCCGTTGCGTAGAGCGCTCGCCAGCGTGCGCGCCGCAAGCGGATCGGAAGCGAAAGTGATTTACCTGAGTCCGCAAGGAGCGCGGCTCGATCAGGCCAAGGTGGCGGAGCTTGCGCGGCGCGATCACCTGATCCTGCTGAGCGGGCGCTACGAAGGCGTGGACGAACGGTTTGTGGAGCATGAGGTCGACGAGGAACTCTCGATCGGCGACTACGTGCTCTCCGGCGGCGAACTGGCGGCGGCGATTGTGATCGACGCAGTCGGGCGCTTGCAGGAAGGCGTGTTGAACGACGCGCAATCGGCCGAGCAGGATTCGTTTTCGAACGGATTGCTCGACTGCCCGCACTACACGCGTCCCGAGCATGACGACTGGGGCGATGTGCCGGCGGTGCTGACGTCCGGTGACCACGCGGCGATTCGTCGCTGGCGCTTGAAGCAGTCGCTGGGCCGGACCTGGTTGCGACGACCCGATCTTCTGGAACGGGTCGAGCTGGACAAGAAAACACGCGTGCTGCTGGCCGAGTTCCAGGCTGAGCATGCGAAAAGAACGACGTCGGATCGCGAATCCGGTGAATGAAGAAATCAGACTACTGGTGAGTGGGATGAACCTGATCCAGCAATTCGAAGCCGCCCAGATGACCCGTACGCTGCCGGAATTCAGCCCGGGCGACACTGTCATCGTCAACGTCAAGGTCAAGGAAGGCAACCGCGAGCGCGTGCAGGCCTATGAAGGCGTGTGCATCGCGCGCAAGAACGCGGGCCTCAATTCGGCATTCACCGTGCGCAAGATCTCGCACGGCACCGGCGTCGAGCGCGTGTTCCAGTCGCATAGCCCGGCCATCGACTCGGTCCAGGTCAAGCGTCGCGGCAAGGTGCGCGGTGCGAAGCTGTATTACCTGCGTGGCCTTGAAGGCAAGGCAGCACGCATCAAGGAAGATCTCGGCGCAAACGTCAAGAAGGGCGCCTGACGTCAGAAACATCCGTCTTGGAGCATCGAGTCGCGTCTGTGCTCCTCGTCAGAAGCGGCCGTCGGAAACGACGGTCGCTTTTTTTATGGCCATGAATGGCCAGTATGCCGGTCCGCCGGCGTTCCCGACGCCAGCGGACACTTCCCGCGTCCATGCGGGTCGGAAACGCAGGAGCAGTTTGAGCACCATGGATGGCGCGAATGCCGAAATTGCAGGAGCAATTTTCGGCCCGCGATGGCCATGGCTTGCGGCTTGCGCTTGAACCGTTGCGCGTACGCCACCATCTGCAACCCATCGACATTCGATGAGGAAATCCGCAATGAGCCAAGCCCCCGAAACCCGCGCGTTCGAAGCCGAAGTCTCCCAGGTCCTGCACCTGGTCACGCATTCGCTGTACTCGCACAAGGACATCTTCCTGCGCGAGCTGATTTCGAATGCGTCGGATGCCTGCGACAAGCTGCGTTTCGCCGCGCTGTCCGATGCGGCGTTGACCGCCGCCGACGCCGACCTGCATATCGACATCAGCCTCGACCGCGACGCGCGCACCTTGACGATTCGCGACAACGGCATCGGCATGACGCGCGACGAGGTGATCGAGAACATCGGTACGATCGCGCGCTCGGGTACGCGCAAATTCCTCGATTCGCTGTCGGGTGACGCACGCAAGGATACCCAGTTGATCGGCCAGTTCGGCGTCGGTTTCTATTCGGCCTTCATCGTCGCCGACAAGGTCACGTTGACGACGCGACGTGCCGGCGCGGCGGCCGGTGAGGGCGTGCGTTGGGAATCGAGCGGCAGCGGCGGCGAGTACACGCTCGAAGGCGTCGACGCGCCGCAGCGCGGCACGAGCGTGACCTTGCATCTGAAGGCCGACGAAACCGAGTTTCTCGACGCCTGGAAGCTGCGCGAGCTGATCAAGCGCTACTCCGACCATGTCGCGTTCCCGATCCGCATGCCGGTGCAGAAGGACAGCGGGTCCACCGATAAGGGCCGCACCGATGAATGGGAAACCGTCAATCATGCGGCGGCGCTGTGGGCGCGGCCGAAAAGCGAATTGACGGACGAGGACTATCAGGCGTTCTACAAGTCCCTCTCGCACGATTACAACGATGCGCTCGCGTGGGCGCACAATCGCGTCGAGGGTTCGCAAAGTTACACGTCGCTGCTGTATGTCCCGGCGAAGCCGCCGTTTGACGCGGTCTTCAGCGGCCGCGACGAACGCCATGGACTGAAGCTCTACATCCGTCGCGTCTTCATCATGGACGCGAGCGAGCAGTTGCTGCCGAGCTATCTGCGCTTCGTGCGCGGCGTCGTCGATTCGGACGATCTGCCGCTCAACGTGAGCCGCGAAATCCTGCAGGAGAACCGCCTTGTTGCGCAGATCCGCAGCGGCTGCACGAAGCGTGTGCTCGACTTGCTCGAAAAGCTCGTGAAGGACGAGCCCGAAAAATTCCAGCAGTTCACCAGCGCGTTCGGCAACGTGCTCAAGGAAGGCATCGCCGAAGACACCGCCAATCGCGAGCGCATCGCGAAGCTGTTGCGCTTCGCGTCGACGAAATCCGGGGACGCGCAGAAGAACGTCTCGCTCGACGATTACATCGCTCGCATGCAGGCCGGCCAGGACGCGATCTACTACATCACGGCCGATTCGCACGCCGCCGCGAAGGGAAGTCCCCAGATCGAAGCGTTGCGCGCGAAGGGCATCGAGGTGCTGTTGCTCAGCGACCGCGTCGACGAATGGATGATCGGTTATCTGGGAGAATACGCAGGCAAGAAGCTGCGTAACGCCGCGAAGGGCGACCTCGACATGGATGCCGCGGACGGCGAGGACGCCGAGCGCCGCAAAAAAGCCGCCGAAGACGCGCAGCCGCTGCTCAAGAAGCTCACCGACCTGCTCGGTTCGCGCGTTGGCGAAGTGCGCGTCAGCCATCGCCTGACCGAGTCGCCATCGTGCATCGTGCTCGGCGAACACGATATGGCCCTGCACATGCAGCGCCTGCTGCGTGAGGCGGGACACGAGGTGCCCGGTGGTGAGATGATCCTCGAAATCAATCCGGCGCATCCGCTGGTGCGGCAGTTGGAAACCGAGTCGGACGGCGCACGCGCTGAAGACCTGGGCCTCTTGCTGTTCGAGGAGGCGCAACTGGCTGCTGGCGACCAGCTCGCCGATCCGGCGGCGTTCATCGCGCGTGTGAATCGCGCACTGCTTGGCACGCCGTCAATCTGACGCCAAGGCGCCCCCTTCTGCCTGGGCGGGCACGTGAACTCGCGCCATCGATGGCGCTCGCCCTTCGGGCAGCTGGCGCTGCTCAAAACAGCCGTCTTGCCGTTTTGTCCCCTGCGTAGCGGGGGAAGGTGCCGACTGCGAAGGCAGGATGCCGGAGCGAACGGCGAAGCCGGCCCGGAGGGCGTGCCGCAGGAGCGGCACGTAACGCGGAAGGGGGCGCTTTCGCTTTGATGCTCAGGCGAGCCCGGCCAGGTCTGCTCTGCGTGTTACCATCGATCGCTATCCGGCTTTGGCCGTCCAAACGAACGAACGCCATGCAGATCGAGACGAAACTGCCGAAAGTCGGCACCACGATTTTCACCGTCATGAGCCAGCTCGCTGCCGAGCACGAGGCGGTCAATCTCGGCCAAGGGTTTCCGGATTTCGACGGTCCGCAGGCGTTGCGTGACGCGCTCACGCGCGCGATGAACGCCGGCAAGAACCAGTACGCGCCGATGACTGGCATACCGACGCTGCGCGAGGCGATCGCACGCAAGACCGAACGCCTGTACGGACGCAAGATCAATGTCGACACCGAGATCACGGTTACCTCGGGCGCGACCGAAGCGTTGTTCGTCGCGATCGCAGCGGTCGTCCACGCCGGCGACGAGGTGATCGTGCTCGATCCCTGCTACGACAGCTACGAACCTGCGATCGAACTCAACGGTGGCCGCGTGGTGCACGTCGCGCTCGATCCGCGCGATTTTTCGCCGGATTGGCAACGCATCAAGGATGCGATCACGCCGCGCACGCGCATGATCCTGATCAATACACCGCACAATCCCTGCGGTTCGGTGTGGAGTGCGGCGGACCTCGATGCGCTCGCCGCGCTGATTCGCGACAGCGACATACTCGTGCTCTCCGACGAGGTTTACGAGCACATCGTTTTCGACGGTGCGTTGCACCAGAGCATGCTGCGCCACACGGAACTGGCCGAGCGCAGTTTCGTGATCAGTTCGTTCGGCAAGACCTATCACTGCACCGGCTGGAAGGTCGGCTACTGCATCGCGCCGCGCGCGCTGTCGGCGGAATTTCGCAAGGTGCACCAGTATCTGACCTTTTGCACGTTCACCCCGGCGCAATGGGCGTTTGCAGACATTCTCGAAAGCGATCCGCAGCACTATCTCGATCTGCCGGCGTTTTACCAGGCCAAGCGCGATCGTTTCCGCGAGCTGCTGGCAGGATCGAAGTTCAAGTTGCTGCCGGTCGGTGGCGCGTATTTCCAAATCGCCGATTACTCCGCGCTCAGCGATCGCGACGATCTCGCGTTCTGCGAATGGATGGCCAAGGAAGGTGGGGTCGCCGCGATTCCGATCTCCGCTTTCTACGAAACGCCACCGGCCGGACAGCGCCTGATCCGGTTCTGCTTCGCCAAGAGCGATGCGATGCTGGAGCAGGCCGCCGCGCGTCTGCGCGTACTGTGATGAGCGCTCGCTTGCTGCAACCGCTGCGCATCTCGCTCGTGCAAGGCGCGACGCGCTGGCACGACGCGAGTGCGAATCGCGACTACTACGGCGCGCTGGTGCGTTCGCTGAAGGGGCAGAGCGACCTCGTCGTGCTGCCGGAAACCTTCCTGTCCGGCTTCACCAATGACACGCTCGCCAACGCCGAGGTGATGGACGGCGCGGGCCTGCGCTGGCTGCGCGACCTCGCACGTGAGGTCGGCGCAACGATCACCGGCAGCCTCGTTGTGCGCGAAGGTGATCGCTGCGTGAATCGATTGATGTGGATACGGCCCGATGGCACACAGGCGCAGTACGACAAGCGCCATCTGTTCCGCATGGCGAAGGAACACGAACGCTACGCAGGTGGCAATGAACGCCTGATCGTCGAGTTGAACGGCTGGCGCATTTGTCCGCAGGTCTGCTACGACCTGCGTTTCCCGGTCTGGTTGCGCAACCGCTACGACCGCGTGGCGAATCGCTTCGATTACGACCTGCTGCTGTTCGTCGCGAACTGGCCGAGCGCGCGCCGGCACGCGTGGCGCACGTTGCTGCGCGCGCGCGCGATCGAAAACCTGTGTTATTGCGCCGGCGTCAATCGCATCGGCGTCGACGGCAATGAACTGCACTATGCCGGCGACAGCGCCGTGCTCGATTTCCTCGGCCAGCCGCTGGTCGAACTTGGGTTCCAGGAACAGACAGTCACGCTGACGCTCGATCCGATCGCGCTCGCGGCACATCGCGAACGCTTTCCGGCCTGGATGGATGCGGACGAATTCGCGATCACGCCTTGACGCGAAACGGGCTCTGTTATGACTCCGGCACTCAGAGTTTGAGTGCCTTCCACTTTCCCTCCCGTGCGCCAGCGGGGGCGGACAACGGTGGGGGATTGATTCCGTTGCTGAATCTGAATTCGTTCCGAATCAATATCCGGCGAGTTCGAAGCGCGTACTGCGCTGATCTTCCACCGGCAATCGCGGATGGGCGGCGGCCTTCGCGGCGGCGGCTTCCACGTCTGGCGGAAACTCCAGCGGCAGCTGGAGCTCGCGTTTGATGTCGGCGATGCCCTGGGTGAGCGCGGAATCCTGGGGTTGCTCGATTCGTATGCGTCGCGTCCTCGGCACCGGCGGCTATCTTTCGGTCGCATCAAGCGGCAAGTCGCTTCCCGCAGCCGGTTTGGCGTTGCGGCACGCTCCAAAATATACGCTCGTCGGCGAATGGTGTCAGACGTGCACGCCGTCGGTTTCGGGTCCGCCGCGCGGCGGTGTCCCACGCATCCACGGAACCGGTGCGATCAAAGAATCGCGAGGACGTTCTCGGGTGGGCGACCGATGGCAACCTTGCCGTTCGCAAGCACGATCGGCCGCTGGATCAGGCGCGGATGCGCGTGCATCGCCGCGACGAGTTGCTTTCGGCTGAGCGCTGCGTCGTCGAGACCGAGCTGCGCATATTCCGGCTCGTCGCGGCGCATGATCGCGCGCGGTTCGACGCCGAGAACATCGAGGATGCCCTCCAGTTCTGCGGCCGAGGGTGGCGCGGCGAGGTAGTCGACGATGCGCGGTGCGATACCGCGCGACTCGATCAGCGCCAAGGCCTCGCGTGATTTGGAGCAGCGTGGATTGTGCAGGATGACGACTTCGCTCATTGGGGCCGATGTCTGGGTGGCCGGGGAACCGCGATTCCTCGCGAATCGGTACGCGCCTGCAATCACGCCGCGGCGGTTCGCCGCCACGCGCCGAGTTCGCGCGCGACAATTTCGCGTTCGGCTTCGGCGCGGTGCGCGAAACTGCCGAGCGACGCGCCGGATTCCGGAGCCAGCACTTCGTACCATCGTGCCGCGACGTGACCGCGATCGTCGAACGAATGCACGCGCTCGATGCGGTAGCCGAGCACATTCACTTCCGTTTTGCGTTGATCATGCATGAGGTATCTCCTTGTCAGTCGACACGGAGCATACGGAGCGCGAGTGCACTTGTGGTTAACGCTGCGTTGCAGTTGGGTTAAATCTCGCCATCGCTGCGCGGGCGCGATCGCCGGCGTGCGAGCTGGCCGCGATAAACGGGCCATCCCGCGCACACCAGCGCGGCGCCCCAGAGCAAGGCTACACGCCCGGTTCCGATCAGCGCGCCGACGCTGAATGCGAACGCGGCCACGGCCATCATCGTGGCGAGGCGGGTACGGCTGCGATCACTGCGATGATCCGGCCAGCGCAATTCTGCGGCGCTGCAGACGACGTACGGCAGCAAGGTCGCCGCGGTCGACAGCAGGATGGAAAACGTGAACAGCTGGACGAGGTTCTTCTGGTAATTGGCGAGCACGAGCAGGCTCGCCAGCGCGCTGCTGAGGACGAGGCCATGCACCGGCGTGCCGCGCGCATCCTCACGCGCAAAGAACGCGGGGAACACGCGATCGCGCGCGGCGGCGAGCGGCACTTGTCCCTGCATCAACACCCAGCCGTTCAACGCGCCGAAGCAGGCGATCGCGGCGACGACGGCGAACAAGGTTCCCGCGCGATCGCCCCACAAGCGTGCCGCCGCATCGGCGAATGGCGCGGACGACTTCGCGAGCGCAGCCGCGGGCAGCAGGCCGACAACGGCCATGCAAGCGCACACGGTGACGACGATCGCGAGCGTCGCGCCGATCAGCGTTGCGCGCGGGATGTTGCGCTCGGGGTCACGCACGTTGTCCGCTGGAATGGTCGCGCTCTCGACGCCGAGGAATGCCCACAACGTCAACGCCACGGTTGCGGCGAGCACCGACCACAGATTCCCTTCGCTGCGATTGAAGGGCTGCCACGCAGCGGGTTCGATCGACGGGATCGCGAATGTCGCGATTGCGATCAGCGGCAGCAGTTTCAGCACGGTCGTGATCAGCTGGACGCGGCCCGCGCTGCGCACTCCGAGTATGTTCGCGAGCGTGCATGCCCACAGTGCGGCGATCGCGGTCAGCGCGCCGCGCATCGGCGTCTGTGTGGAGGCCGGCAGCAGCGCGTCGAAGTAACCGGCGAACGCAATCGCGATCGCCGCGTTGCCGCACCAGATCGAGATCCAGTAACTCCAGGCAACGGTGAAACCGACGCCGTCGCCAAACGCTTCGCGCGCATACGCATACGGGCCGCCGCTGCGCGGCAGACGCCGGCTGAGACGGGCAAACACGGATGCGAGCGCCAGCGCGCCGCATGCGCTCGCGCCCCAACCGAGGATCGCCGCCACTCCATACGGCGCGAGCGAGGCGGGCAGCAGGAACAGACCCGAACCGATCATGTTGCCGACGACGAGCGCGATCGCGGTCAGAAGTCCGATACTCGGTCGCGTCTGCAGCTTCGCGCTCAAGGTGAGAGGCCTTGTCGGTGGGTCAGGTCACCGCGCGATACGCCGCGCGCAACAATTCGTGGAAATGATGCACGCCGCTTTCGCGCAGCGGATTCAAGCGTCCGGCAACATAAGAGCCGGAGTCGAGCCCACGCTGCACGCGTTCGCAAATATCCACATCTTCCTTTTGTACGATATCGCTGAAGGCGATGTCGCGTTCACGTCGCGAGGCGCCCATGGCATCGTCGGGATAGCAGAAATCGAACTCGACGCGGCAGCGGTCGGGGCCGAGCGACAGCACGCAATTGGTTTGCAGGCGGCCGGGCAGGATGTTCAGCATCGTGTTCGGCCAGATCCAGTAGTACAGCGCCTCGCCGTTGCCATAGAGATCATCAGTGCTTTCGAGCGGGCTCCATTGGAGGCAATGCCAGCGCGCGAGTTTGGTCACATAGCTGCGGTAGTCGAGCATCCGGTTCAGCTCCGGATGGATATGCGGCACGTGGTAACCCTCGAGATAATTGTCGACGTAGACCTTCCAGTTGCAGGCAATGTCGTAGGCTTCGCGCCGATGCAGCGCATAACCTGCCAGTGCGTCGGAGCCGATGCGCGCATCGATGCCGTCGAGCACGTCCGTGAGTGGCGGCGCTTCGCCCAGCGCGACGAATACGAAGCCTCGCCACAGCGCGACGCGCGCTTGCGGCAGGCGGATCGCGCCGACGTCGAAATCCGTCGCGCCGCTCATTTCAGGTGCGCTCTGCAGACGTCCATCGAGCGCATACGTCCAGCCGTGGTAGCGGCAGCGCAGGCGTTTCGCGGCGCGTCCGTCGCAAATCGCGAGCGGTCCGGCGCGGTGCCGGCAGACGTTGTGCAGCGCGCGCAGCTCACCGTCGTCGCCGCGCACGATCAGCAGCGGCACGCCGTCGATTTCCGTGACGACATGGTCACCGCGGCCATCGAGCTGTGCCGCGTGCGCCGCGAGTTGCCAGCTGCGCGCGAAGACCGCGCGGCGATCCAGGGCGGCGACCGCATTGCCCGTGTAGTAGCGCGCGGGCAATGCCGTCGCGCCTGCGAGCGACTGTTCGGCGAGATCGGTCGGCCAAGTCGGCAACATCGGGCCAGTATGTCAGAACATTCGCGGCTGCCAACGCCACCATCAAGAAGGCAGTTCACCCCAGTCAACCGGCTGCTAGGATACGTGCCATCCTTAATGCCACGCATGTGAGCGATGACACCCCATTTCGTTTCACCCAGTGCTTCGCGCGAGCGCCGCGAGTTCTGGTTGTTCATGCTGTTCGCGCTGATCCTGTTAGGCGCCGGCATCGGTCTGCGCGATCCGTGGCCATCCGACGAACCACGCTACGCGCTGGCCGCCCAACAGATGGTCGAATCGGGCGACTGGCTGTTCCCGCATCGTGGCCACGAGCTGTATTCGGACAAGCCGCCGGCGCTGTTCTGGATGCAAGCGGCGTCGTATGAAGTCGTGCGCAACTGGCGTGTCGCGTTCCTGCTTCCCTCGCTGCTCGCGGGCCTGCTGACGCTCGGCCTGACCTGGGATCTCGGCCGTCGTTTCTGGAGTCATCGCGCTGGTTTGTACGCCGCGCTCGCGGTGTTGTTCGCGTTCGAATTCATGTACCAGACCAAGCGCGCGCAGATCGATCCGTTGGTCATGGGCTGGATCACCCTCGCCAATTGGGGGCTTCTGCTGCATTTTCTGCGCGGACCGAACTGGCGCGCGTACTGGCTCGGTTGCCTCGCGGCCGGTCTTGGTGTCATCACCAAGGGCGTCGGCGTTCTTGCTTTGCTGATGTTCGCGCCGTATCTGTTGGCGCGTTGGCGTGGTTGGCAAGGCGTGACGCTGACGTCGAACGCGGCGTGGCGCTGGTGCGGCGGCGCGCTCGCATTCCTCGCCCCGATCCTGCTTTGGGGCGGCTCGGTATTGGTCGTGGCGAAAGCGCGCGGCACGCCGGAATACACGGCCTACGTCAACGATCTTTTTTTCCACCAGACGGCCGGTCGCTATGGCGGCTCGTGGTCGCATCCGCATCCGTTCTGGTATTACCTGCCGATCCTGCTGTTCAACTTTTTTCCGCTATCACTCGCCTATGTCGGCGCGCTGCCGCGCTGGTGGCGAGACCTGAAGGCCAGCGAGGCGCGCGTGATGCTGCCGCTGGCGTGGTCGCTGATCGTGATTCTTTTCTTCAGCATTGCGGCCGGCAAGCGCGATGTCTACCTGATGCCGGTGCTGCCGATGATCGCGCTCGCGATGGCGCCCTATCTCGCGGACATCGCGAACGCGCGCTGGTTGCGCAACACCGCGTTCGCGATGGCGCTGGTCGGCGGCCTTGTCATTGTCGGTGCCGGCACATGGGCGCTGCTCGGCCACTCTGCCGCGGCCGAGCATCTGCTGCATCAGCGCGAACTCGACGATCTGGGACAGCTGCTGTGGGCGATGATCATCGCGATCGGCGTCGCATTCATCGCGGCCGCCGCCTGGTTTCGTCCGCGCCGGGGTGTGCACGCGTTGCTCGCCGGCATCGCCGCGTTGTGGTTGATCTGGAGCTTCTGGGCCTACCCGTTGCTCAACGATTCGAGTTCCGCGGCTGGCGTGATGCGTCACGCGCGCGAACTTGCGGGACCCGATGCGGACATCGGTCTGGTCGCATGGAAGGAGCAGAACCTGCTGATGGCGGTCGGGCCGGTGCGCGAGTTCGGCTTCAACCTCGCCTGGGACAGGCAATACGCGGACGCCGTGCGCTGGCAGGCCGCGGCGCCCGCACAACGGTCGATCTTCATCCTGGAAGACGCGATGGGCGACTGCGTCGACAAGTCGAAGGCGATCCACGTCGGCCATGCGAACCGCCGCGAATGGTGGCTGTTCGGCGCCAATGCGGTGGTGCCGAATTGTGTGCCGGCACACGACGCCGAACGTGCACAGGACGCGGATCCGTAACTGGCCACGCACAACCGGAACGTCGCTGTTGTAGGTTGGGCTGAGCGCAGCGATGCCCAACGTCGGTGGCGTGGGACTTTGGGGTTCGCAGGCTCACCCCGACCTACGGTCCTAGCGGCGCCCGCCGACTTCGTCGATGTGTTTCAGCAGGTCGGCCGGGTCCTCGAATACGCGGTATGCGCCGGCGCGTTCGAGCTCGTCCTGCGAATAGCCACCGGAGAGCAGGCCGATGCCAAGCGCATGCGCCCGTCGCGCGGCGAGCATGTCCCAGACCGCGTCGCCGACTACCGACGCGGTTTCGATCGCGATGCCGAGCCGATCGGCTGCGGCGAGAAAGAGATCCGGATCGGGTTTCGCGTACCTGACCTGGTCGCGTGTGACCACCGGCACGCGGGCAAGGTCGACGCCGAGCGATTCCAGCACCGGACCGGCGGTCTCCATGTGTCCGCTGGTCGCGATCGCCCATGGAATGTTCGCGTCGGTGAGGTAGGCGACCAGCGCGCGCGCGCCGGGCAGCGGACGGATCGCCGCCGAGCGCCGGTTGTACGCGACCGCGTGGGCTTTGCGCATCCGTTCCGCGCGCGCGTCGTCGATCGCGAGGCCGCTCTCGCGCAGCAGGATGTTCATCATCAGGCCGCCGCTCATGCCGATGCGGCGATGGATGCGCCACACCGACAGCACGATGCCTTCGGACTCGAGCGCTTCCTGCCAGGCGAGTACGTGTTGATAGACGCTGTCGACGAGGGTGCCGTCGAGATCGAACAGGAAGGCGGTTCGCTGGGACATGTTCATCGGTCACGCTTGCAATGTGGGTGCGCCAAGTCTAGGCCAGGCGGACCCGCAACGGCTTCGACTGGATCGTGTGGCTTTCTCCCTCGCGCCACGATGGGAAGAGCGGGAATGGGCGCTACACTGGCGCGATTCGCCCCATCAACGAGTCCGCCGTGGAAGATGCAGCACCGGCCAACCCAACTGAATCGATCGAACTGCAACCGCTCGACGCGATCGACGCGCGCATCCTCGGTTGCCTGATCGAGAAGGCCGCGATCACGCCCGAGGTCTATCCGCTGACGGTCAATGCGATCGTCGCAGCCTGCAACCAGAAAACCAGCCGCGAGCCGGTCATGCATCTGGAGCCCGGCGCAGTCGCGCATGCGCTGCGTGGGATGGAGGCCAAAGGCTTGGCCAAGGTCGCGCCTTCGTCGCAGCGCGCGCTGCGCTATGAGCATCGTTTCGATTCGATCTACGCTGTCACCGCGCGCCAGCGTGCGGTGCTTTGCGTGATGCTGTTGCGCGGGCCGCAGACATTGGGCGAGCTGCTGACGCGCACCGATCGCCTCGCCGAGTTTCCGGGACTCGACGACGTGCGCGACACGCTCGATCGACTGATCCAGCGCGAACCCGCGCTGGTCGTGCGGCTCGCGCGTGGCCAGGGCCAACGCGAGGACCGCTACATGCACCTGCTGTGCGGCCTGGTTGGCGCGGATATGGTTGCCGACTCCAGCGCCGCGACGTCTGCCACCGCCTCCCGTGTTGATCTGCACGAGCGCGTCGAACGCCTCGAAACCGAACTCGACCTGCTGCGTGGCGAGCTCGCCGAATTGCGCCAGCGCTTCGATACTCGCTCCAATCCCTGAGGAAAACCCTGCAGCCCAGGTAGCGTCTGCAGCCGACGTCCCAATCCCGCAAGGAGAATCCGAAGATGCGCGCTTTGTTCGTTTTTGTCCTCCTGATTTTCTGTACGGCGCCGGCTTCGGCAACGGAAACCGGAGACACAAACGCGGCGCAGGTTCGCGCAACAACGCAGATCGGTACGCGCGATGGCGCCGGTTATCGCATCGATATTCCATCGAACTGGAACCGCGGTCTGGTCGTTTTCTTCCACGGCTACTCGATCGAGCCGGTTCGCTTCGAGAAGGTCGAGGCGATCTCGCCGGTGTTCGAGCCAATCCTGAGGAGCGGTTTCGCGGTGGTCCAGTCCGCCTATTCGCAGGGGCCGCGCAGCTGCGACAGGTCTCGTATCGCCGCACGGGTCGCGCTTGCAGCGCTCCTACAAAAGCACAAGCTCCTGTAGGAGCACCGGGAAAAGGTGCAAGCGGCGCAGCCGCGATGCCCGTGTCAAAGCGTCGGCGAGTCGTCGTGCAGCATCGCGTGACGTACGATCCTGATCGGCGCGAAGCCTTGCTGCATGAAGCTGTCGTGGAACTGTTTCAGGTTGAACGCTTTTCCTTCTTTCGCCTCGACGTCGGCGCGCAGCTTGAGGATCTCGAGTTTGCCGAGCGTGTAGTAGAGATACGTCGGATCCGACGTGCCGCGCTTGGTTTCCACGACGCCGACCGCGTGCGACTGGTAACCCTCCTTGACGAAGAAGTCGACTGCCTGGTCGAACGTCATCTGGCCGGTGTGCAGCTTGATGCCGACCACGAAGCGCGCATTGCGCAGCAGCGCGTCCTGCAATTGCCCGAGCCGCAGCATCTTCTGCTGGCGCGGATCGTCCGGGTACACCGACTGTGCGAGGCCTTCGTCGAGCATCATCTGTTCGCAGTAGTGCGCCCAACCTTCGACGTTCGTGTTCGCGCCGAGCAGCTTGCGCACGCGGTCGTGGATGTTGTGCATCCAGAGAAACTGCACGTAATGGCCGGGGTAGGCCTCGTGCGCGGCAACGCTGCTGATGACCGGATAGCTGAACTGGGCCATGAACTCGTCGGTCCGCTGCTTGTTCCATGCGGAGTCGGGCAGGGTGACGTTGAAGTAGGCCTCCTTCGCAACCTTCTCGTAAGGTCCGGGCGTATCCATCGAGGCGAACGTCGTCGCGCGCATGAACGGCGGCGTCTCCTCAATGATCGGTCGCACCGTCGGCGGGATCGTGATGATCTGCTTCGCGTCGATGAACTTGATCAATCCGTCGTACGTCGCGCGGAAGCTGTCGAGCAGCTTCGAGGGATCCGGATGATCGGCGGCGAGTTCGGCGAGCACCTGCGCCGGTTTCTTGTTCGGATCGAGTTCCTTCGCGACTCGCTCGAACTCGGCCTGGTTCTTGCGCATGTTCGCCATGCCGATCTCGACCAGCTTGTCGAGCGGGGTGTCGATCATCTCGTCGAATTCGAGTTTCTTGCGGTAAGTGTCGGCTCCGATGCGGAAGTCGCCGTTTGACTTCGGCAGCAGGTCGGTCTTCAGCCATGCCTGATAGTCGCCGAGCGCCTTGACCACCGCGCCGTTCGATGTGGTGAACCGCTTCTGCAGGTCTGTGTCGGAAACATCCTTGAATGCGACGGGCACATCGTTCGTGAAGAACGCGATCAGACCCGGCAATTGTTCCAGCGCGATCTCGGTGTAGATCTTCGGCGGATTCTTCAGATTCGTGCGCGCCGCCTGCAGCACCACCGGCATGCGCTCCTCGCGCTCGATCAGCAGATGCAGGCGATCGGGCAGCGGTGCGAATGTGCGTTTCATGATCACGAATGCGCTGTTCGTGATGCCGCTGGAATACGTGTCCGGATTCTTTTCCCAGGGCCGGATCGTCTGCAGGGTCAGTAGCGTGCTGTGGATAGTGTTGAGCACGAGCTGGCGGTCGCCGCGGGTCTGTTCGTCGAGTCCTTTCGGATCGACCGCGCTGACTTTCCTGTCCCATTTCTGCAGGTCTGCGATCTCGCGATCGATGCCGGCATGGCTGTAGTCCTCGAGCTTGTCGTCGTAGTTGTGGATGCCGGTCGCGGTCGCCGTGGTCGGATTGGTCGGAAAGTAATACGTGTCGAAGAACTCGTCGGCGAGCTTCGCGAATGCGGCGTCGCTGGATGCGGTGTTGACGTGTGCGGTGACGGGTTCTCGCGCCTGTAGTGCGATCGTCGTCGTCAGCAGAAGTGCGCAAAGTGCGAGGCGCAGGGGTGTCGCTCTGGTCATGTTTGGTTCTCCAGCAGGGGATCGGGGAGTTCGTTCCGGAAAGTCATATTGGTCGAAGCATTTCCGATCGTCACCCGGGCGAAGGCCCGGGTCCAGTGTCTTTGGTCGTGGGGGCGCCGGGTTCCGGTGCGGGCGAAGCCCGGCCTGCCCTGAGCTTGTCGAAGGGCCGCGGCGACGAGCATTCAGTCACCGGGACGACTGCCAGCGGGCGCAGGCTCATCATCACGCTGCCGCTTCAGAAGAATCGCCAGTATCGGCGGAGTGATGATCGAGGTCAGCAGCGACATCGCCACGATGACCGCATAGATCTGGTCCGTGAAAACGCCGGCGGCGAGGCCGAGGCTGGCGATCACGACGCCGACTTCGCCGCGCGGGATCATGCCGACGCCGACGATCAGCGCGCTGCGTCGGCCGAGCGACAGCGCGCCGAAGAAGCCACCAACGAGCTTCGAGACGATCGCGATCACGGTCACAACCAGCAGCATCCAGAGTGCTGTGCCGCTGGCGAACACACCGAGGTCGATCTTCGCGCCGGTGATCACGAAGAAGAACGGTGTCAGCAACGCGAGCAACGGCTGCATCTGGTGTTCCAGCTCCTCGCGCTGGTGCATTTCCGATGCGATCATGCCGGCGAGGAACGCGCCAATGATCGCGGCGAGCCCGAATTCAGTCGACAGGAACGCAAGACCCAAGCAGATCGCGAGCGCGATCGTCAGCGGCGACAGCGGGTTGATCGGGCGATCCAGCCAGTGCGCGCGACGTCGCATGATGCTGGTGCCGACCCAGCCTATCACCGCGACGAAGCCGACCGCCTGTGCGAGCACGAACAGCAGACTGCCGATATTGATGCTGCCGCCGCCCTGCAGCGAGGTGACCACGCCGAGCAGCAGCATCGCGAGGATGTCGTCGATGACCGCCGCGCCGAGGATCACGCGGCTCTCGATGCGGCTCAGCACGCCGAGCTCCTGCAGCACGCGAGCGGTGATGCCGGCCGAGGTCGCAACGAACGCGGCCGCTACGAACAGCGACTTCGTCCACTCGAACCCGTTGCCGTGCGCCCACAGTGAGCCGAGCACGAACGGCACGATCACACCGAGCACGCCGACCAGGAACGCGCTCTTGCCGACCTTCTTGAGATCATCGAGCCGCGTTTCCAGCCCGACCGAGAACAACAGCAGCACGACACCGATTTCGGCGAGCACGTCGAGCGGCGTACCGGCGAGGATCTGTTCGGGCTTGATCCAGCCGAGCGCGGACGGCCCGATCGCACAACCGGCGACGATCTCTCCGACGACGCCGGGCAATCTCAGGCGCTGCGCGATCTCGGCACCGATCTGCGCCGCGACGAAGATCGCGAAAAGGGTGAGCAGGATGGCGGCGCCGTGTTGCATGCTCTCGCTTGTCCTAACAGGCCATCGACGACATTTCATCCGTTCGTGCTGAGGTATCGAAGCATGAACGGCTCGCAGCGCGGCAACTCATAAAGTTCGCCCTTCGATACGCAAAGCGTACCCTGTGCTGAGCTTGTCGAAGCATCAGGGCGAACGAGCAGGTTGGAGCCAATCGGGTCCAATACCGCGGCGCGCGAATCCGGCGTCGACATCGCAAGATTTCACGCAGCCCAAGCTAACTATGAATATGTTGACAGGAATTGCACTTGGTCGGTGTTTTACGAAGGCATCACGCCGAACGTTGGCAACCATTTCCTGGTCATTGTCAACGACAGTACTGGATCAACCAAAGTCTACGGTGGCATGTAGCACTGCGTAGGTTGGGCTGAGCGTCAGCGATGCCCAACAACGCGCGGTGCTCATCGTCGGGGTTCCTTCGTCACCCCGACCTACAAAATCCCTCACACCGCGCGCAGGACCATCAACCGCCGCTCGGTCATATCCTCGATTGCATAGCGGATGCCCTCGCGGCCGAGACCTGACAGCTTCACGCCGCCATACGGCATGTTGTCGACGCGAAAGCTCGGGATGTCGTTGACGATCACGCCGCCTTGTTCGAGTTCGTCCCAGGCGTGCATGGCGTGGGTCAGATCATTGGTGAAGATGCCGGCCTGCAGGCCATAATCGGAGTCGTTGACCATTGCGATCGCGTCGTCGAACGTGTCGAACTTTGCGAGCAGGGTGACCGGACCGAACGCTTCGAGTGCATTGATCTTCGCGTCGCGCGGCACGTTCTCGAGCACGCTCGCTTCGAGCATGTTGCCCTTGCGGCCGCCACCGCAGAGCACCTTGGCACCGGCCTTCTTTGCTTCCGCTATCCAGGATTCCAGACGCTTTGCGGCGGCCTCGTCGATCAGCGGACCGAGGAAGGTATCGCGCTTCTTCGGATCGCCAGCCTTGAGTTTTTTCGTCGCGGCGACGAACCGTCTGCGCACCTCGTCGTACAGCGATTCGTGCACGAACACGCGCTGCACCTTGATGCAGCTCTGCCCAGACTGGTAGTAGCTGCCGAAGATCAATCGATCGATGACGTAATCCAGATTGTCTTTCTGGTCCTTGTCGACGATGCAGGCTGCGTTGCCGCCGAGTTCGAGCACCACCCTCTTGCGGCCGGCCTTGGCCTTGAGTTCCCAGCCGATCTGGCCACCGGTGAACGAGAGCAGCTTCAGGCGTTCGTCGGTGACGAGCGCTCCACTGTCCTGCGATCGGCATGGCAGCACCGAGAATGCGCCTTTCGGCAGATCGGTCTCGGCCAGCACCTCGCCGATGATCAATGCGCCGATCGGTGTCGCGCTCGCAGGCTTCAGCACGAACGGGCAACCAGCCGCGATCGCCGGCGCGACCTTGTGTGCGACGAGATTCAGCGGAAAGTTGAACGGCGTGATGAACGAGCACGGCCCGATCGGCACGCGCTTCACGAAGCCGCGATAGCCGTGTGCACGCTCGGAGATTTCGAGATTGAGGACTTCACCGTCGATGCGTACGGCTTCCTCGGCGGCGACCTTGAAGGTGTCGATCAGGCGCGTGACTTCGCCCTCAGCGTCCCTGATCGGCTTGCCGGCCTCGATGCACAACGCCATCGCGAGTTCGTCCTTGCGTTCGCGAAAGCGTGTGACGCAATGTTCGAGCATGGCCTGGCGCGCATACGGCGGCAGCTTGCGCATCGGCGCAGCAGCCTTCTCGGCAGCGGCGATCGCCTTGTCGATGGTCTTCGTGTCGGCGAGCGCAACGCGTGTGGCGATCTTGCCGGAATACTTGTCGCGGACTTCGAGCGCGGTGTTCGGCTGCAGCGCCTTGTTCGCGAGATAGTAGGGGTACGTCTTGGCGAGCATTGTTGATCTCCGGCTGTGCTGAGCGTCCACCCTTCGCTACCTCAGGGCGAACGGTGAAGGTTGCAGCTCCTGTCAGAGTCTCATCTCAATGAATTCGACGCGGCGCTACACGAGACCCATTCGCCCTGAGGTAGCGAAGGGTGAACGCAATCTAGCGAAGACGCTCCGGTAGTGGATTTCTTGAGCCCCACGCGAGACGCTGGATCTGTTTCCAATCGCCACGGATCAGAGCGTCCTTCTTTGCACGGCTCCAGCCCTTGACTTGGCGCTCTGCTGCGAGTGCTTCTTCGCGGGTAAAAAACTCCTGCGACCAGCCGAGAGCACCCGGACGGCGGGTCGTGGTGTAGCCGCCAAGTGTCCCAGCATGATGAGCGCCCACGCGCTGTTCGAGGTTGTCAGTATGCCCGACGTAATAGCTCTCATCCGCACATCGCAGCATGTACGCCCAGAAACCCATCGTGTCTCAATCCGGCTCGACACGCAGATCGATCTCGCCATCGGCAACGCGCGCGCGCAGCGGCGCGCCCGGCGTCGCCTGAGTGACCGAGCGCACGACGCGTCCCGATCCGCGCTCGAACAGGATCGCGTAGCCGCGGTCCAGTGTAGCCAGCGGGCTGACCGCGTGCAGCGTGCGCGCAAGCTCGCCCAGACGCGACGCGCGGCGCTCGATGCCGCCACGCGCGCGATCGGCCAGACGCCGATGCAGCATGTGCAGCCGCTCGTCCGCGCGCGCGAGTCGCGCCTGCGGGCTCTGCGCATTGATGCGTGCGAGCAGGTGATCGAGGCGCTGCGTGCGCGACTCGAGGCCACGCCGCAGCAGTTGCTCGATGCGCTGGCGCTGCCGGACGAAGCCGCGCGCGATTTCTGCGGCATCGGGCACCAGCAACTCGGCGGCGGCCGATGGGGTCGGCGCACGCAGGTCGGCGGCGAAATCGGCGATGGTGAAGTCGATCTCGTGACCGATCGCCGAAACGACCGGGATTGCGCTTGCACGGATCGCACGCGCGACCGTTTCGTCGTTGAACGCCCACAGGTCTTCGAGCGAGCCGCCACCGCGGGTCAGCAGGAGAACATCGTGGCGGCGCGCGGCCGACGCGGCACCCAGCATCGCGACAATCGCTGGCGGTGCCTCCTTGCCTTGCACGGGCACCGGCAGGATTTCGATTTCGGCGAGCGGGAAACGCCGCGCGATCACGCTGAGCACGTCGTGAATCGCGGCGCCGGATGGCGAGGTGATCACGCCGATCCGACGCGGGATTTTCGGAATCGCTCGCTTGCGATCGGCGTCGAACAGGCCCTCGGCGGCGAGCTTCGTCTTGAGCTGCTCGAACGCGCGCTGCAAGGCGCCTTCACCGGCTTCTTCGAGGCTGTCGACGATCAACTGGAATTCGCCGCGCGCTTCATACAGGCTGACCCGCGCACGCGCGAGGACGCGCATGCCGTCGCCGGGCTTGAAGCGCAGCCAGGTGCTGCGCGGCTTGAACATCGCGCAGCGCACCTGCGCGCCGGAGTCTTTCAGCGTGAAATACAAATGCCCGGACGCCGGGCGCGAGAAGTTCGATATCTCGCCTTCGATCCAGATCAGCGGCAACACGTCCTCAAGCAGGTCACGCACGAAACGCGTCAGTGCGGACGGCGAGTACACCTCGCGCGCGGCGATCGGGTTGTCGAGCGATTCGGGCATGGCAGGCCGGGCTTGCAGTTTCGCGACGCGATGAGGTGTCGGAGGTGCGGCAACGCGATGGCGCGCCGACGTTATTGATCCGGCACTCAACTAGTTTGAGTGCCCTCCGCTTGCCCTCCCCTGCGCTGGCGGGGGAGGGCAAGGGAGCGGGATTGATTCGGTCGCTGGATCTGCATTCGTACCGAATCAATGGAGTCTGCGCCATCGCTACACAGGCGGCAACCGCGTCAGTCGCCGTGGTCGCGCCGGGGCCGCGGCCGTTTGCGCGTACTCACGTAGCGCACGATCAGGCTGACCCCAATCCAGGTCGCGAGAACGCCGAGCGGCCACGCGATCACCTGGGGCCAGATGAAGGCGATCACCGCCGCGACGAACAGCGTGATGCCGGCGACGAGCAACGGCCCCGATTCGGCCGGGCCGAGGACGCGTCGATTGGTGATCGCCGCGCCGATCGAGTTGGCGATACGCAGCGCACTGGCAGCGGCGCGACTGGAACTGCCGCCTTGCGCGCGCGGCCGCTTGCCGTTGTCGGCGGCGGCGGTCTTGCGCGAGCGTCGCGACATCTTGAGGACGATCTCGGTCGCGTTGTCGAGGTCGCTGCGGTACTGCGTCTCCATGCGACGCGCGAACGCTTCGTTCTCGATCGCGACGTCGATTTCGCAGTTGCCGAGCCAGCTCGCCATGTTGAGGTTGCTCGATCCCACGCGCGCCCAGCGACTGTCGGCGACTGCGGTCTTGGCGTGCAGCATTGAACCGGTCCACTCGAACACGCGCACGCCCCCTTCGAGCAATGGCCGGTAACCGGCACGCGACAGTGAACCCACGGCACGGATATCGCTGGTACCCGGCACCAGCAAGCGCACATCGACGCCGTCGCGCGCCGCCGCAGCGAGTGCCTGCACGTAGGGCGTGATACCGACGAAGTAGGCGTCGGTCAGCCACAGGTTCGTACGCGCCATACCGGCGATCAGCTGGTCGAGGCGATACAGCCCGGCGGTGTTCGGCACGGTCGCGACGACGCGCAGATCGGTGTGCCCGCTTGGCACGCAGTGCGCGCCGGCTTCGAGGATGTCGCCTGGCAACGCATCGCCGAGCTGCGCCCAGCCGTCGGCGAATGCGCAGATCAGGTCGAGCACGGCGGGTCCGCGCAGCGCGACCGCGGTGTCGCGCCACGGCGCGATCTTGCGTTGCGGGTCGCCCAGCCACTTGCTGGCGACGCAGATGCCACCGACGAAGCCGATCGTGTTGTCGACGACCAGCAACTTGCGATGGTCGCGTGACAGCCAGCCGAATGGACTTGTGAAGCGCGGCGGGTTGTAGACGCGCACGTCGCCGCCGGCCGCGATCAGCGGTACCCAGAACGCTGCTGATGATTGACCGCGACAACCGAGCCAGTCGCGCAGCACGCAGACGCGCACGCCGGCGTTTGCACGTTCCGTCAGCGCATCGCGGAACTCGCGTCCCACTTCATCGTCGCGAAAGATGTAATTCTCGAACAGGATCGCGCTGCGCGCAGCGCGGATTGCGGTGAGCCACGCATCGAAGTTCGCGCGTGCGTCGATCAGGAGCTCGACGGCATTGTTCTCGACCAACGGCGCGCCAGCGGCGCGGCTGAACGCCTGCTCTGCCAGCAGGCGCAAGCTCGAATGGTTGCCAACGGACGAGGATGGAGCGGTGGCGGTCATGTTCGTAGTGTAGTGGTTGCACGAGCACCATAGATGGGCGCCGGCGCGGCTGAAAACCAGAGCGAATGCGCGCTATCGACATGTCCAAGGCCTATAATTTACACGGTCGGGACGCGCAATGGAGGTGCCCGAGACCGCTTTCATTCAGCAAAGCCGATGAGCGAAGCGTACCGTCGATTGACCAGCAGCCTGCCGCAGCGTCATGCGCCGCGGGCGGGCGCGCTTGCGAGTGATCCACGCGCGCTGCGCGCTTGGATCGACGCGTTGCCGATGGCGAATTTCGCGACTGCGGCCAAGCGCGTGCTCGACGGCCTGCGTGATCTCAATCAACAGCGTCTCGATGGCTTGCGGCGACTGGATGCGCTCGAGATCCTACGCGTGCCGGCCATCCAGCTCGCGCTCGCGACCGACAGGCAGATTGTCGGCGCGAGTTTTCCGCTGCCGCCGCAGAAAGTCGAGCTGGGCGAACTTGCGCTCGGATTCCAGAGCGAGCTCGCCGCGGGTTATCGCGCCGCGTTAGCCGACCTGTGTGCGCCACAAGGCGTTGTGCCGTTCCTGCGAGCCAGGCAGGTGACACTCGCCGCCGTGCGCGCACTGCAACACGGTGATGAATATCTGCGGCACGCCTATTTGCTCTATCAAACGCCGCCGGCGGGTGCATGGCAGGCCTTGCACTCCGTCTACGGATTCATTGCATCGCTGCGGCTCGCCGAGCGCATGGTCGATGATCCCATGCACGCAGGCGACGCCAGTGCGCGTCTCGCCTATGCGCACGCGTTGCTGTTCGCGCTGGCAAACCCGTATCGCTACACGCAGCGCGAGCAGGGCGAGATCGCCGCGTTTACGCGCACGCTCGCGCCGTATTGCGAGTTGCGCGAAGGCAATGGCGGTCCGAACGATGTGCTTGTCCACACCGGCGCAGATCGCGGCCCCGGCTATCTGCCCGAGGAACGCGAGAGCGGTCAGCGTGACGTGCTTGCGCTGCATCTGGATGCGGTACTGGCGTTCATCGCAGAGGAGCTGGCGATCAGCGCCCCGGGCGCGCGCACGGTCACGTTCCGGTTGTGCGGCGGCACGGCGCAGCACGTGGACGTCGATCTCGTACGCCGCCTCGTCACCGACTGGAGCGTGCGCAGCGAACGCGGCCACGCGCGACTGGGCGGCGGCTACGCACTGGACACGGTCATCGGCCTGCACGATCTGCATCTTGCGATCGCCGGCGGCGAGGATTTCGAGAGTTTCATGCACCATGTGCGCGGCCACGCGATCAGTCTCAGCGGGGCCGATCACGGTGCGTCGTGGCGGGCCGTGGTGGGCGATCGCAGCCGCGCGTCGCGCCTGCGCGCGCAGGTGCTCGACCAGAGCCTCGGCGGGTATCGGGTGATGTGGGAACGCGGCCCCAGCGGCGAAACCGTGCACGCACGCGTGGCCGAGCTGATCGGACTGGCGTTGCCAGCGTCCGATGCCAATGTGATGCCGGCCAATGTGAGGCAGGACTGGATGATCGGCGTGATCCGCTGGATCCGCATCGATGAACACGGTCGCGTTGACGCCGGCGTCCAATTGCTCGCGCGGCGTGCGTTGCCGGTCGGCGTGCGCTTGTTCGGCAGCGCCGACACCCGCGCGTCGGTGCGCGGTTTGTTGCTGGCGCCGTTGCGCGCGAATGTCGATCTGGATTACGACGCACTGCTGGCGCCGACCGAGATCGATCGCGCCGCGCGTGAGCTCGAATTGTGTCTGCCCGCCGACTTGCAGGGGCCGCCACTGCCGGCGCGGATCGAGCAAGTAAGCGACTTGCACGTGTTCGAGTCGACCGGCATCTATCAACATTTCGCGTTGGCGCCGCGCGCGCCCAGCGCACCGACTATTGGAGCCTGAAATCCCGATGACGTCTTCCGCGCCCTTGCACGATGTCGTTGCGCGTCGCCCGAACATTGCCGTCGTGGTCGGTACGGTCACGGTCGGCGGCGCCGCGCCGATTGTCGTGCAGTCGATGACCAACACCGACACTGCCGACATTGCCGGCACCGCGAAGCAGGTCGCCGAACTTGCGCGTGCAGGTTCCGAGCTTGTGCGCATCACCGTCGACAAGCCCGAAGCCGCGGCCGCGGTGCCGCGGATTCGCGAACATCTCGACATGATCGGTTGCACGGTACCGCTGATCGGCGACTTCCACTACAACGGCCACCAGCTGCTTGAACGCGAGCCGGCCTGCGCCGAGGCGCTCGCGAAATACCGCATCAATCCCGGCAACGTCGGCTTCGGCAGGAAGAAGGATACGCAGTTCGCGGCGATCATCGCATTCGCGCTGAAATACGCGAAACCGGTGCGCATCGGCGCGAACTGGGGTTCGCTCGACCAGTCGATGGTCACGACCCTGATGGACGAAAACCATGCGCGCGCGGTGCCTTGGGATGCCGCACGCGTCGGTCGCGAGGCGCTGATCCGGTCCGCGCTCGATTCTGCGGCGCGTGCCGAGGAACTTGGGTTGGCGCGCGATCGCATCATTCTCTCGTGCAAAGTGTCCGGCGTGCAGGAGTTGATCGCAGTCTATCGCGACCTCGCCGCGCGCTGCGACTACGCGCTGCATCTGGGTTTGACTGAAGCGGGCATCGGCTCAAAAGGCATCGTCGCATCGACCGCCGCGCTCAGCGTGCTCTTGCAGGAAGGTATCGGCGACACGATCCGCATTTCGCTGACGCCCGAGCCCGGCGAATCGCGCACGCGCGAGGTGATCGTCGCGCAGGAACTGTTGCAGACGATGGGTCTGCGCGCGTTCACTCCCCTAGTCACCGCGTGTCCCGGTTGCGGGCGCACCAGCAGCACCCTGTTCCAGGAACTCGCCAAGACCGTGCAGGATCACGTCCGCGCGAAGATGCCGGAATGGCGGCTGCAGTACGACGGCGTCGAGAACCTCACGCTCGCGGTGATGGGCTGCATCGTCAATGGGCCCGGCGAATCGAAGCATGCCAATATCGGCATTTCGTTGCCTGGCACCGGCGAGACGCCCGCCGCACCGGTGTTCATCGATGGCCAAAAAGCGATGACGTTGCGTGGCGCCAACATCGCGCACGAATTCGTCGGCGTGATCGAAGAGTATGTTGCGCGCAAGTACGTGGCACGGGCATAGGCGCGCCATTGACCTGCTGAACGCGGCTCCGCGCCGCGACCTTTCCCGGTGCTCGCACTCCGGGCAGCTTCGCTGCTCAAAACAGCAGTCCCGCCATTTTGCCCCCCGCTGCGCAGGGGAAGGGACAGCCGTTATACCGGCGGCTCGGCCACGACCATGGGTTGCGTATCGGATTGGCGCGCGACTTTCGCTTCGCGGCGCATGATGTAGAGGCTCGTGCCGATCACGATGGCGGCGCCTAGTGCGGTGTAGCGGTCGACGTCTTCGCCGAACAGCAGCCAGGCGAGCGCCGCGACGATCAGGAGCTGCAGATAGCTGAAAGGCGCGAGCGTCGATGCGTCGGCGATGCGCAGCGCGTGCGTCCAGAAATACTGGCCGCCGGTGCCAAGCGCGCCGGTGAGTACCAGCCAGGGCCAGAGGTCGGTCTGCGGCCACTGCCAGACCATCAGCGCCGCCGGCAGCGACAGCGGTACCCAGAGCAGGGTGGTCAGCAATACGATCGTGTTCGCCGGATCGCTGCGCGACAGAAACTTGATGCTGATCGTGACGATGCCGGTCATCGCCGCGGAAAACACCGCGACCAGGCTCGCGGCGGTGAAGCCATCGGTGCCGGGGCGCACGATGACCAGCACGCCGATGAAGCCGGCGACGACCGCGCTCCAGCGGCGCATGCGCACAACCTCGCCGAGAAACAGCACCGCGCCGATCGTCACGAACAGCGGCGATGAGTAGGACAGCGCAATCGCCTGCGCCAACGGCAGGTGTGTGATCGCCCAGAAGCTCGCCAGCATCGATGCGGTGCCGATCGCGCAACGAACCACATAGAAGCCGAGTCGATCCGTGCGCAGCGTGCGCAGGCCGCCCTTGGCGAGCAGTGGCAGCGCGACCAGCGCGCCGAAAAAGCTGCGGAAGAATGCGATCTCGAATGGATGCAGCTCTTTCGACGCGATGCGGATCACGATCGCCATCAGCCCGAAAAAGCTGGCGCTGACGATCATCATCACGACTGCGCGTGGCGGCAATGGCACGGAGCCGGGTGCCGGCGCCTGGTCGGAGAAACTCACGATGGGGTCACAGCTGGGACGTGATGCGGCGCGCATCGTAGCATTGCGACGTGCTTTTCCTTCTCCCTTCGGTCGCCGAGGGGAGAGGGGCTGAAGCGCGACGCAGAGCAGGTGGTTTGTCGTGCAGCCGCGTGCTCCGTTACTCTGCGGCATCGCCCGGATGGCGGAGACCGATGAATTTCGTACTACCACCGTTTGTCGTCGCCATTCCGGCCCGCTATGGCTCGACGCGGCTGCCCGGCAAGGCGCTGCTGCCACTGGCGGGTGTGCCGATGATCGTGCATGTCACCGAGCGCGCACGCATGGCGGGCGCAGCCGACGTCGTCGTCGCGACCGACGATGCGCGAATTGAAGCGGCGCTGGGCGGCAGCGGCGTGCGCGTCGTGATGACGCGTACCGAGCATGCGTCCGGCAGCGATCGTCTCGCCGAAGTCGCGCAGAAGCTGGGCTGGTCCGACGACACCATCGTGGTGAACCTGCAAGGTGACGAACCCTTGGCGCCGATCAGCGGCATCCGTGCTGTCGCGGCGGCGTTGGCCGATGGCGATGCGCCGATGGCGACGCTGGCGACGCCGATCGGATCGGTGGACGAACTGTTCGACCCCAACTGCGTGAAGCTGGTTTGCAATCTGGCTGGCCGCGCGCTGACTTTCAGCCGCGCGCCGCTGCCGTGGCCGCGCGACGCGTTCCAGAACGACCGCTCGATTCTGCCCGCGCGCACGCCGTTCCTGCGCCATATCGGCATCTACGCGTATCGCGCCGGGTTCCTGCGCCGCTTCGCGGCGTTGCCGCGTACGCCGCTGGAACAGGCCGAATCGCTGGAGCAGTTGCGCGCTCTCGAACACGGTTTCGGGATCGCGGTACGCATCGCGCCCGAACCGTTTCCAGCAGGCGTCGACACCGCCGAGGATCTCGCGCGGGTCGAGCGCTTCTTGTCCGAGCTGCCGCGATGACGCGCATTCTGTTCGTCTGCATGGGCAATATTTGCCGCTCGCCGATCGTCGAATCAGTCGCGCGTGTCGAGCTCGCACGCGTCGGCATGGCGGCGCACGTCGAATCTGCCGGTACCGAGAATTACCACGTCGGCGAGCGTGCCGACCCGCGCGCGATCGCGATTGCCCAAGCGCACGGTTATCCGCTCGCTGGGCATCGCGCGCGGCAGCTGCAAAGCGCGGACTTTCATTCGTTCGACCATGTGCTCGCGATGGATCGCGTCAACCTGCGCGCGATGCAATCGTTCCGGTCGCGCCTGTTGATTCGGGACGAATCCAGATTCCAATCGACCGAATCAATCCCCCACCCTTGCCCTCCCCCGCAGGGGAGGGAAAACGGAGGGCACTCAAACTATTTGAGTGCTGGCTCAATGGATGGAGTTGAGCCGGTGCTGTTCCTCGGCGACGCGGACGTTGCGGACCCGTATTACGGGACCGACGAGGATTTCGAACGCGTCGTGGTGCTCGCGCGCGATGGCGTCAGCAAATGGATCGGGCGCCTGCGTGAGCTGCGCGCGATGGGGGGATGAGGGGATGAGCGCGCACAGGCCAGCGCCGGAATTTCCCGACGATCTCGAATGGGTCAACAGCAGCGATCCGCCGCGCATTGCCGATCTGCGGGGCCGCGTCGTACTGCTCTGGTTCTGGAGTTACGACGCGGTCAATTGCTGGAATCTGATTCCGGACCTTCGCCACTTCGAGGTCAAGTATCACGACGGCCTCAGCGTGTTGGGCATCCATTGCCCGAAATATCCGCGCCAACGCGACAATGGGGCCTTGCTGCGCGCAGTGAATCGACATCGCTTGCGCCATGCGATCGCGAACGATGCGGACTTTCGGCTCTGGCGCAGCTACGGCATCGAGGCATGGCCTACGGTCGCGCTGATCGACGTCGAAGGCCGCCTCGCCGCGTTGTTTGCAGGTGAGGGCAGACGCAACGAAATCGATGCGCGCATCGCGCAGTTGCTCGACGAGGCGGCGTTGCAGGACCTGCGTGTCTACGAGCCGGCAGCGCCTGTGCTGCGGCCCGAACCGCGCCACGCGCTCGCATTTCCGGGCAAGCTGCTCGCCGACGAAAGCCGGCTGTATGTTTCCGACAGCGGCCATCATCGCGTGCTCGAATGCACGCATGACGGGCGCGTGTTGCGCTGCTTCGGCAGCGGCCACGCGGACTACGTCGACGGCGACCTCGCACATGCCTGCTTCGACAGCCCGCAAGGCCTGGCGTGCTGGCGCAATGCGCTCTACGTCGCCGATAGCGGCAATCATTGCGTGCGCCGCATCGATCTCGGCAATGGCGACATCACCATCGTGCTCGGAACCGGACGAGCCGCGCGCTCGCGCCCGGACCAGGCCGATCCGCAGACGACCGCGCTGAACACACCGCTCGATCTGTGTGTGCTCGGTAACGATCTCTACATCGCAGTCGCAGGACAGCACCAGATCTGGCGGCTTGATCTGGCCACTTCGCGCGTTTGTGTGCAGGCCGGCAGCGGCGAACTCGGGCTGCTCGATGGCGCCGCCACGGAGGCAAGTTTGGCCCAGCCGAGTGGCCTGGCCGTGCTCGGACGCCAACTCGTCGTCGCCGATGCGGCGGCCTCGGCGGTGCGCTGGATCAATCTCAACGATGGCCGCGTCGAAACCGCGGTCGGCAGCGGCCTTTACGACTTCGGCGACGCGACCGGCATGCGCGATGAAGCGCGCCTGCAGAACCCGCTTGCGGTCGCGGCCGATCCACGCGGCACGATCTACGTTGCCGACAGCTACAACAACTCGATCAAGCTGCTGAACCGCAAGAGCGGCGAGGTGCGGGCGCTGCGCATGCAACATCACTTGAACGAGCCGCAGGGACTGGCGCTGACCAAAAACTTTCTCTGGATCGCGAACACGAACCTGCACGAGATCGTCTGCATCGATCTGACCGGCGGCGCGGTGCGGCGCGTGCCGGTCGACGAGACGTAGACACTGCACTGCGACCGCTTCTGCAGGAGCGGCGCAGCCGCGACCACCCCGCCGGAGGATCGTCAAACCGGTCGCGCCTGTGGCGCTCCTACAACATCCTTGTCGGCGTCGGGGTTCACCGCAGACTCGCTTACGCGGCGCGTGCCGGTCGACGAGGGCTGAGATACGGCCCTCTCTCCCCCAACGGATTCATCGTTGGGGGAGAGAGTTGGGGTGAGGGGGCGAGGGCCGCGAGCAAAGGAAGGCGTTGCAGTGCATCGAACGCGAAAGCCTGCACTGCTGCGGTTCTCTCCAAAATCGCGGCGTCGAGTCAGTGTGCGACCTCACCCCCTCACCCGACCCTCTTCCCCAACAAAGGCGTCGGGGGAGAGGGCTTTCGATACACCGAGAGCTGTGAAGATCGTCACTGCACCGCGCAGGCTCCCGTAAACTTCGCGCATGCCGGAATCACCCGTTTCCCAACCGCCGTTCGACGGCAGGGTTTTCGTCAGCACGCTGACTGGGGCGCCTGGCGTGTACCGCATGTTCGGCGCCAGCGGCGAACTGCTCTACGTCGGCAAGGCTGGGAACCTCAGGAAACGGGTCGACAGCTATTTCCTGAAGCCACGCCTGCAGCCGCGCATCGCCGCAATGGTCGCGCAGATTGCGAGCATCGAAACGACGGTCACGCGCACGGAAGGCGAGGCGCTGCTGCTCGAAGCGCAACTGATCAAATCGCTGAAGCCGCGCTACAACATCCTGTTGCGCGACGACAAGAGCTACCCGTATATCCATCTGACGGCCGGCGACTTTCCGCGGCTCGCATTCCATCGCGGCGCGCGCTCGGGGGCAGGGCGTTATTTCGGGCCATTCCCGAGCGCCGGCGCGGTCCGCGAAAGCCTCGACCTGATCCAGAAGCTGTTTCGCATCCGCAATTGCGAGGACAGTTATTTCAAGAATCGCTCGCGCCCGTGCCTGCAGCATCAGATCGGTCGCTGCACCGCGCCGTGCGTCGGCCTCATCACGATTCCCGACTACGCAGAGAATGTGCGTCATGCGGCGATGTTCCTCGAAGGCCGCGGTGGCGCGATGATGGGCGAACTCGTCGCGACGATGGAGCGCGCCAGCGCCGACCTCGCCTTCGAGCGCGCCGCGCAGATCCGCGACCAGATCGCCGCGCTCAAGCGCGTGCAGGCGCACCACTATGTGCAGGGCGCGAGCGCGGATATGGACGTGATCGCGTGCGCGATCCGCGGTGGCATTGCCTGTGTCAGTGTGCTGTTCTTCCGCAATGGCGTGAGTCTCGGCTCGCGCGATTTCTTTCCGCGCCTGGCCGTCGAAGCGGACGAGGCGACGATCATCAGCTCATTCATCGCGCAGTATTACCTCGAACGCCCGGTGCCGGCCGAACTCATCGTCAGCCACGCGCCCGAGGATGCGCTGCCGCTTGCCGAGGCACTGAGCGACCGCGCCGCGCATGGCGTCGAGATCAAGGGCAGCGTGCGCGGCGACCGTGCGCGTTTCCGCGATCTCGCCCAACGCAACGCAGAGGCCGCGCTGACTTCGCGCCTGGCCAGCCGGCAAACGTTGCTGGCGCGCTTCGAGGCGTTGCGCGATCTGCTCGAACTCGACGAGACGCCGCATCGCATCGAGTGTTTCGACATCAGCCACACGATGGGCGAGGCGACGGTTGCATCCTGTGTCGTGTTCGGCCCCGAAGGGCCGGAGAAATCGCAATACCGCCGCTTCAACATCGCCGGCATCACGCCCGGCGACGATTACGCGGCGATGCGCCAGGCCTTGGAGCGCCGCTATCGGCGTATCCAGAGCGGCGAGGGACGGCTCCCGGATCTGCTGTTGATCGATGGTGGCAAGGGCCAGGTGCAACAGGCCATCGACGTGCTCAACGAACTCGGCATCGAAGGCGTACCGATCGTTGGCGTCGCCAAGGGCGAGGCGCGTCGCGCGGGCGACGAAACCTTGATTCTGGGGCGATCCGGTGGCACCTTGTGGCCGGGGCCGGAGTCGCTGGCGTCGCATCTGATCCAGGCCGTGCGCGACGAGGCGCATCGATTCGCGATCACCGGGCACCGCGGTCGTCGCGACAAGGCGCGCGAGACGAGCAGTCTTGAGGAGATTACGGGCGTTGGCGCACGCCGTCGCTCCGCGCTGCTGCGGCACTTCGGCGGTCTCAGCGGACTTTCCAAGGCCGGCGCCGAGGAACTCATGCAGGTCAAGGGCATCAGTCGCGAGCTGGCCGAACGCATTTACGCGACGTTCCATGGATAATGCAAAGACACGATGCAGATCACGATCCCGACCGCACTGACCCTGTTCCGCATCCTGCTGCTGCCGGTGATGGTGGTTGTTTTCTATGCAGGGTTCCAGGGCGCGAACATCGCCGCCGCGATGATCTTCATCGCGGCGGGAATCACGGACTGGCTCGATGGCTGGGTCGCGCGCCGCTACGACATGGGTTCCGCGTTCGGCGCGTTTCTCGATCCGGTCGCGGACAAACTCATGGTCGCGGTCACCCTGTTCCTGCTCGTGCAGGAGAACCATACGCCGCTGATGGCGGTGACCAGCGCGGTCATCGTCGGTCGCGAGATCAGTATTTCCGCGCTGCGCGAGTGGATGGCCGAGATTGGCCAGCGCGCCACGGTCCGCGTCGCGACGCTTGGCAAGGTGAAGACGGTCATGCAGATCATCGCGATCGTCGTGCTGCTGTACCAACACGACCTGCCGAGCCTGCGTCCGTTCTACATCGGCGAAAGTTTGCTGGTGATTGCGTCCATTCTGACGATCTGGTCCGGCCTGCAGTATGTACGCGCCGCTTGGCCGGTTTTGCGCCAACAACGTTGATCCAGGCCGCACGCAGCACGCATTCGATCGAAAAAAAGTCGCTTTCGCGCACGTTGGGGATTGACACCTGCGAGTCAAACCGTAATATGCGCGTCCCACGCGGGAATAGCTCAGTTGGTAGAGCACGACCTTGCCAAGGTCGGGGTCGCGAGTTCGAGTCTCGTTTCCCGCTCCAGATTGCTGACGAAACCTCGGTCCGCCGAGGTTTTGTTTTTTTCAGAGTGCGTCGGGCGCGCCAGGAAGACGCACAAGCGAACACGCCACGGACGCGGCGCCAGTACAGCAAAGCCCATCGGCCTGGTGGCAGAGTGGTCATGTAGCGGCCTGCAAAGCCGCGTACGCCGGTTCGATTCCGACCCAGGCCTCCAATTGCGAACGCGGCATTTGCTGCCACCGCTTGTTGCGCAAGAGCGGCCGATGGCCCGATCGCGACGGAGCCGCTAACATCCGCCACGCAACGCAAACTGCACGCGACGCCCGGATGGCGAAATCGGTAGACGCAAGAGACTTAAAATCTCTCGGGGGCAACCCCATCCCGGTTCGATTCCGGGTCCGGGCACCAACAAAAACAACGAGTTAGCGTAGCGAAGGCGGTAGCGCTATTCAAGGCAGCATAGGCCGCAGCAAACGTCCAAGGGACGGCTACTCGATGACCCAATCCTTGTCCCGCTTCCTTCGCAGCGCGGGCGATATACACCTTGGCCTCGTCGTCGGTCCACGCAGTCCCTCCTGGATCAGCGCTGGTGCCCGCCGCATTGCTTTCGCCGCAGCTTTGCCGTGCAGATGCTCAGAGGATTGTTTCCACCGCGGTGTCTTCGCGCGCCAACTCGGGACGAGCCGGATGCGAACGCCGCACCGCCGGAACGAGTTGCGCGAGCAACGCGCACGCGGCCAGCGTCCACACGATCATCGCGCCGCTGGGTAGATCCAGCACGGCCGACAGGACAAGGCCGCTCACGTAGCCGAGCACGCCGATCGCATATGCGGTCAGCAATCGCGCGCGGCCGCGCATGCCGGCGGTCGCGAGCGCCGGCACGATCAGGCTGGCGAACACCAGGTACACGCCGACCAGTTGCACCGACACGGTGATCGCGAGCGCGAACAGGCCGTAGAACAGCAGTCCGACCAGACGCTCGCGGCGCCACCACATGAAGGCCAGCAGGACCACCGACAGCAGCGCGGCGGGAATCAGTTGCGCGAAGCTGACCCACAGGATCTGCCCGACCAGCAGATCCTTCAGGTGCTCGCCACCTTGCGGGTTATTCGACAGCAGCAGCAGGCCGCCGGTCGCGGCGAGTACGAACAACGTACCGATCAGCGGTTCCTGGTATTGCGGCCAGCGCCGGTCGGTCCATGCCAGCAATCCCGCGCCAGCCAGCGCGGCGACGGCTGCAGCGACCTGTATCTTGAAGCTCTGTTCGTCGACGCCGAGAAACTGCGCGAGGATCACGCCGAGCGCGGCAATCTGCGCGATCGCCAGATCGATGAAGATGATCCCGCGCGCGAGCACCTGCTTGCCCAGCGGCACATGCGTGGACAACACGATCAGGCCGGCCACGCAGGCCGGTCCGAGAATGCGTATGTCGAGCCCTTCGAGGGTCACGGCGAGGGGCTCTTGGTGAGGGCCAGCAATTTGTCGATGGTCGAATCGTACAGGCCGAACAAATCTTTGGACTGCGCATCGCCGCCTACAGTGAACGGCAGGCTTACGGCCGTCACCCCGCTATGCTCGGACAACCAGTTGCTCGCCTTCGGGTCCTGATAGGCCGCGCGCACGATCGCCAGCGTGTGCGAACTCTTGGTGATATCGATCAGGCTGGCTAGGTGCGCGCTGGTCGGAGGCACGCCGGGCTTGGGTTCGAGCGAGCCGATCTCGTGCATGCCCAGCCACGTCGTCAGATAGATCCAGCTATTGTGGTGAACTACGATGTTGCGGCCTTTCAGCGGTGCGGCTTTTGCGGTCCAGCGCTTGATCGCAGCGTTCCAGCGCGTGGAGAAATCGGCAAACCGTTGCTGATAGGCCGCCGCATTGGCCGGATCGAGTTGCGCCAGCCGCGCGTCCAGTGCCTTGGCGATCGTCAGCATCCGATACGGATCCATCTGCACGTGCGGATTGCCTTCCGGATGCACGTCGCCATTGGCACGATCGAGCTGGGTCGGTTTTTCCAAGGTCACGATCTGGCTCGCGGCCATGAACGAACCGGCGCCGGATGCGATCTTCTGGTTGCCGGATTGCTGGATCAACATGGGCAGCCAGCCGACTTCGAGTTCCGCGCCGTCGCACACGGTGAGGTCGGCGCGGCGCAGTTTCGCGATCAGGCTGGGCTTCGCCTCGATCTGGTGCACGTCCTGCAGTGCGCTGGTCGCGACGTCGACGTCGATCTTGTCGCCCGCGAGTTCCTGCACCAGCGAACCCCATTCGGGCTCGCACGCGAACACCTGCAATTTCGCCTGCGCCTGCGTGGACAGGGCGCCAGCGGTGGCGAGCACCGCCGCGATCAGAAATTTGTTCATGGGTCGGTCCTTGGAATCAGAAGTTAGTTTGCAAAACCGGGCATCCTGCCGCGGTTTGCAACAAACGGTCGCGGCACGCATGCGCGCCGGGAGCGCGCACGAACGGCGCAGCCGGCCCGTAGGGCGAGCGCCATGGATGGCGCGAGTAAAGCCGCGCCACGTTTGTCGCGACAAGCACTTGCGTGCTTGTCGCGGCGGCACATCCGTGTGCCGGAGCGGCTTTCCAAACCGCTCAAAATGCGTGTGCACCGTGCGCGCCGAGCGCGACCTGGTATTGCAGGGTCAGGATGTTGTCGACGTTGAACGGGTTGGGAACGTCGCGGCTGAATTGCAGCCGGAGCAGGCTGAACTCGCTGTTGAGCCAGGAGAGCTCGACGCTGTTGCGCGAGGGATCGAACTCGCTCGCGTACGGACCGGTGCGGTCGGCCCAGAGCTTGTCGTAGCGATAGCCCGCTTCCCAGGTGCGGTTGATGCGATATACCGCTTCGAGATAGCCGCCGCGGCGCTGGCCGTTCCACGTCTGGTCGAATGCGGACTGGCCGAGCTGGAGTTCCGCAGGCGCGGTGTAGAGGCCATTGCGGTCGTCGACGAAATATTCGCCGCGCAAGGTCACGCCGCCGTCCTTGAGGTTGCCGTTCGGCGCCCACTTCAACGTACCGTCGGCTAGATAGAGCTTGCTGTCGCCGCTGAAGCCATCCTCGGCACCCTTGGCTTTCGAGTGCAACGTCGACAGTCCCGCCAGCCACGACGTGTCATCGCCGATGTCGCCGCCGGCATGCACGAATCCGGTGTAGACGCCGACGCCGCTGTGGGCTGCGCCGCCACTCGGGAAATTGTTCCCGGCGAACGCTTCGGCGCCGAATTCCAGGAAGATCGGGGTCGGCGCGAGCCAGCGTAGCTGCACGCCGTCGTCGCCGTACTGGCTGCCGAGGAAGGCCTGGTAGGCGAGCGGACGATCGTAGAAATTGTCGGTGTGCGCGTGGTGACTGTTGAGATAGCCGATGTCGGAAAAGAAGCGTCCGGCACGCACACCGAATCCGTTCGGCAACGCCGTGGTTTCGATGAATGCATTCTCGACGCCGATGTGATCCTGGCTCTTGTCGTTCTGCGCGGTCAGGATCAGCTGGCCATAGAACTTCTCGTCGATGTTCGCGGACAACGCCACTTCGCTTTCGGCGATCGACAGGCCCTGCGCCGGCGGCCCCGATCCTCCGCCCAGCGCAAAGCCGGCGCGGTAGTAGCGGTCCGGATCGAGCGAGCCGTGCGCGTATGCGCCGTTGAGGACCACGCTCATCGCCGGATTGAAGGCATTGCCATTGGCGCCGGCGGGCGCGGTCTGCGGCGGCGCGGCGGCGATTGCCGCGGATTCTGCGGGCGCGGTTTGCGCTGCCGCGATCGCGGTGTCCTGATGCGCCTTGATCTGTTCGACCTCGGCCCGCGTGGCCTGCAGCGCGGCGAGCGCATCGGCGGTCTGCTTCTGCATGGCGGCCGCATTGGCTTCGAGCGCCTTGATGCGTGCTTCGAGTTGCTGGATCTTTTTTTGCGTAGGCGGCGTTGCGGCAAACACGGGCGCGGCGAGCGCGAACATTACGCACACGGTCAACAAGGATCTTCGCATTGTTGGATTCCGAAGCAGGGCGGCACATATCGCGCCATTCGTTACAATATAACATTCTATCTACAAACATCGCAACGCCAGCATTGCCCGCAACATTCTGGTGGAAGTTCAGGTTTGTCCTGGAGTTGCACGCTCATGCGCGGACCGATCACCAGCGCTCGTTCTTCTGCAGTCAAATGCCGATATTGTTCGTCCAGCGCAACACCTTAACCGATCCGGCGTGTTGCACTGGAAGGTTGAGACTAAGCTTTGGGTGACGCGTGGACTTCGCCCGTTCGCCCAAAATCGGCAGGCGCATTCGCTCGGCCTTGCTGCTCTATCTTTGGATTCCGGAATAACGCCCCGCATTCTCCTGTGCTCGACCGAGCGCAACGAGCATGTCGAGCAGTTGCGGCAGCCGCTTCTTCCAAGGGCCGCGCGCGGTGAAGCGCTTGCCGATCTCGTCCATGCTGAGCGGAACCGGGCTGGCGGTAAGCGCGTCAGCAACGGCGCGCACCTGATCCACCGCGTCCTTGGGCCACGGCAGCGGCTTGGCGGCGATGCGCTTGGTTTTCGCATCGTCGATCTCGTCGCGTTCGGTGTCGATTTCGGCCTGCTCGGGAACCGTCGCCGCGGACGGATTCTGGAACTCCGGGCGCAGCCAGCGCACCAGGCCGCGCGCTTCCTCGGCGGCGCGTTCCGCGTTCAGCGCGACCAGCCGTTCGAGGATCGCCTCGTCGAACGCGCGCTTCGTATCGTCGCGGCTCAGGGTGGCACCGTGCGGTTGTAGGTTGGGGTGAGCGCAGCGAACCCCAACCATCTCCACCCAGCGCCGTGTCGGCATCTTCGGGCGGCAATGCTTGCGCATGATCGACGTGATGTTGGGGTTCGCTGCGCTCACCCCAACCTACGGTGGTTTGCGGTGGTGCGGCATTGTCGTGGTGCCGCTCCTGCGCATCCTGCGCCCACGGCACTCGGGCATCCATGCCCATCGGCCGCTCCTGCGCATCCGGCAACTGCTCCATGCGTTGCTCTACCTCCGGCATCCCTGCCGTCGCCTGTGCGCGCGGCACTCGGGCATCCATGCCCATCGGCCGCTCCTGCGCATCCGGCGCTCGCGGCACTCGGGCATCCATGCCCATCGCGATGCGCAGCAGCGGCAGAAGGTCGGACCAGCCGTAGGCGTCGAGCACGGCGGCATCGATTTCGTCATGCAGTTGGCGCAGCACCGAGACCAGGCCGTGTTCGTGGATCGTGCGCTCCTTGACGGTTAGCGGTTCGCCGCTTCGCAGCTTGTCCAGCACGTTGTACATGCCGGTCAGCGTGAGCTCGGGATGCGCGGCCTGCTGGCGCTTGCGGTGGGCGTCGAGTTGTTCGGCGAGGGTGCGGAGATGGACTCGTTGCTGGTCTCCAACTAGAGGGAAAGGAAAACGCTCAAAACAAGCGGTTTTCACGTATACCGGGCGATCTTCTAGCGTGCTGCCTTGTGCAATCGCCCATGTCACATGTGCTTCGCTGGACAGAACACCTAGAAAGTATGCGTCGTCGAGACCGATCACGACGAGCTTCTGATCAGGAAGCAGGCATCCATCGAGAAACTGAAACACACGATGCTTCGCTGTCATGACAGTCGCGAGGTAGCGCGGCAGGTTCTCGATTGCGCGGCGAGCGCGGGGATGATCTTCGCCATAGCGCCACCAATTTTCACGGCGGCCACGGCGTGGATTCTGATCGCGGTCGGGTTTTACCCGGTCGTGCAGCCATTGCCAGATGCGAGGTGCTTTCGATCGAAGTTCTGCTTCGCCGAAGCCATAGGTGTCTATGGCGAAAATGTGGCGCGGTCGATCGGTAAGATCGCGACCATTGCGGTATTCGCGAAGCAGCCGCGCCCGCAATAGGGCAGGCAGTCCCTCGCCGAGAGTATCGGCGTCGGATTCCGATATCCAGAAACCAGCTCCCAGCGGGATAACCCCGATATTGGAGAGTTCGGCGTTGGCGCCGAGCGTGGAGGCGAGCCGGAGGTTTGCACCGATAGTCAGATCCGCTTGAATCACGCCTTGGTGATCGTGCGTATCAACGATAACTTCGTCCTGGTCGCCCGCGCGCTCGGTGTGCACTTCATTCCATTGGCCCGCGCGTTTGCCTGCCTCGCAGACTGTCATCGCGATACGCACTGCTGCACCATCCGCGGTGTCCACCCACGGATGATCGGGGATCGCGAACACGAGCGACAACGGCGTACTCCCCTTGTCCTCGTCATTCCGGCGAACGCCGGAATGCAGTTTTTTGTCAGCAGAGCTGGATCCCGGCTTTCGCCGGGATGACGGCGCGGGGGCAGCCGTTGTTGGCGCAAGCGCGGCTTCGATGACGCGGCGGTTGAAGGTCTGGCGGATCGAATTGGTGGTGATGAAACCGAAGCGCCGCAGCGCGCCGTGCCGGGTCAGCACCGCAGCGTGGTGCCACCAGTACATGACGAAATCGGCCGAGTCAGGCACCTGTGGCCAAGTCTCACGCAGTGCCTCGACATAGCCATCGCCAAGTGAAATGCGCATGTTACGTTTGCCAATAAACGGCGGATTCCCCACCACGAAATCCGCCTCGGGCCACACCGCCTTGCGCGGATTCACGTAGCGCTCCAGCGGCATCCGCGCGTTGTCGTCGGGAATATCCTCGCCGGTGACCGGCGACTTCTTCATCGTCACGCCGTCCCAGCGCGTGACCGGCACGCCGCGGTCGTCGGTGACGTATTCCATGTGGTCGTACGCGAGCACCGCGTCGCGGTTCTCGATGTTGCGGAAATCGCGGATCACCGGCTGCGGCGGGTTCACGTCGCCGCGGGTGCGGTAGTGCCATTGCAGATAGCCGATCCACAGCACGACTTCGGCGATCGCGGCGGCGCGCGGGTTAAGTTCGATGCCGAGCAATTGGTGCGGGTCCACGGTTTCGGCGCCGAAGGCATCGGCGCGCTTACCGTCGATGGCGAGGCCGGGCTGGCGGAAGCCGAGTTCGTCGAGCGCGTTGAGCACTTCGCCTTCGAGGCGTTTCAAGTGTTCCAGCGTCACGTAGAGGAAGTTGCCGCTGCCGCAGGCCGGGTCGAGCACGCGCACGCTGCACAGGCGATGGTGGAATGCGCGCAGGGTGTTCACCGCTTCATCCATCTTGCGTTCGGCGGCAAGCGTAAGCGCGGCGGCGTGGGCGTCGCTCCATTCGCTGCGCAGCGGCTCGATCACGGTCGGCAACACCAGGCGTTCGACATAGGCGCGCGGCGTGTAGTGCGCGCCGAGCTTGTGCCGCTCGGTCGGGTCGAGCGCGCGTTCGAGCAGGGTGCCGAAGATCGCCGGCTCGACGTGTTCCCACTTCGCCTTGGCGGCCTCGATCAGCAGTGCGATCTGTTCATGGGTGAGCGGCAGGGTGTTCGGATGCTTGAACAGCTTGCCGTTGAAGCGCAGGACGTCGCTCGCGATTGCGGCCGAGAAACCGCCGCCGTCCATGTCGCGCCAGAGTTGCGCGAGCATGCGCATCGCGACGTCGGGCCGGTCGGCCCATTTGATCAGCAGGTCACGGAAGCTGTTGGCGGGCAACAGGGTGACGTCCTCCGCGAACATGGTGAACAGGCAGCGCATCAGGAACTGCGCGACGAGTTCGGGCGAGTGTTTCGCCGCCGCTCCTGTGCGTCCGGCAACTGCTCCATGCGTTGCTCTACCTCCGGCATCCCTGCCGTCGCCTGCACTCGCGGCACTTGGGCTTCCTTGCCCGGCGTTTTCGAGGCTGCGCGCCAAGGTTGCGAGGCGCGGGGCGATCTCGCGCGTCACGCGCGCGGATTCGCGCGAGGGATCGAGCGCAAGCGGGTCGGTCCAGATCCGACGCAGGCGTGCGCGGATGTTTTGGTCGCGCAGATCGGCGAGTGCGATGCGATGGCTGCGCGGGTCGGGGAACGGCGTGTAGGTCGCGCCGGAACGCGAGAACTCCGCGTACAGCTCGATGCGGTTGCCGACGTCGACAACGATCAGGAACGGCGGGCGACCCTCGCTGGCGGGCAGGGCGCGCGCGTACTGCTCGGCCTGGCTGCGCGCACGCAGCATGGCGTCGTCGAAGCCCTTGGTGTGGGTCGGCGCCTTGAGTTTCTTGGACTCCAGGACGAACGCGCCGCGCCGGTACAGGTCGATGCGGCCGGCGCTGGTGCTGCCGTCGCCGTGGGCGAACGTGATCGGGCGCTCGAACATGTAGGCCTGCTGGGCCTCGGCGTGCGGGGTGTCGACGCCGAGCAGGCGGCAGAGGTCGGCAAGGAAGCTCTGCGAGGTGGACAGCTCGGAGGCGGTGACGCCCTGCCACTTGGCAATGAAGTCCTCAGCCGCGTCTTTTTCGATCTCCGCCACGAAGCTGCCCCTTTGATCACATCACCCAAGGCTAACCGATACTGCGCGTGGAACGCACTTGTTGCTACGTCCAGAATGGCTTTGAGCCGATACCGTCGCCAGCACAAACCAGCGGCTGCTGGCGAAGTTCAAGCTTCACTTGGCCCGTGCAATAAGTACTTGCTGGGAGGCGACGCTTGTGCGCTGGATTAAATTCGGCCTGTGTCGAACGCGCAGTCAGCCAGCGGCGTTCATCACGCCGTGCTGGATCAGATAGTCAACGATCCCGGTCGCTGCATCCTCAGGGTCGCTGCGCAGCGTTTCGATGTGGAGTTCGGGGCTTTCGGGGATTTCATAAGGCGAATCGACGCCGGTGAAGTTCTTGAGTTCGCCTTTGCGCGCCTTCCTGTACAAACCCTTCGAATCGCGCTGCTCGACAATCTCAAGTGGCGTGTCGACGAAGATCTCGACGAATTCGCCTTCACCGACCATGCTGCGTGCGAGCCGGCGTTCGGAACGGAACGGCGAGATGAAGGCGGTGATCACGATCATGCCCGCGTCGACCATGAGCCGCGCGACTTCGCCGATGCGGCGGATGTTCTCGACGCGGTCGGCGTCGGTGAAACCGAGATCCTTGCTGAGGCCGTGGCGCACGTTGTCGCCGTCGAGCAGGTAGGTGCGCGCGTCGAGCGCGTGCAATTGGCGCTCGACGATGTTCGCGATCGTCGATTTGCCGCTGCCGGAAAGGCCGGTCAGCCAGAGCACGCAGGGCTTGTGTCCGTTCTGGCGCGCACGCGCCTGCTTGTCGACCTCGACCGCCTGCCAGTGGATGTTCTGCGAGCGGCGCAGCGCGAAATGCAGGAGCCCCGCGCCGACGGTCTGGTTGGAGAGACGGTCGATGACGATGAAACTGCCCATGTCGCGGTTGTCGGCGTAGGCATCGAATGCGACCGCGCGATCGAGGGTCAGATTGCAGACACCGGTTTCGTTGAGCGCCAGCGTTTTCGCGGCAAGGTGGTCGAGGTTGTTCACATCGATCAGGTATTTCGGCTGACCGAACGAGGCGCCGAGCGTGTTGGCGCCGAGTTTCACCAGATAGGGCCGGCCCGGCAGCATCGCGTGTTCGTTCATCCAGACGACGGTTGTCTCGAACTGATCGGCGAGTCCGGCCGGATCGGCCGCCGCGCAGATCACGTCGCCGCGGCTGATATCGATCTCGTCGGCGAGGGTCAGAGTCACCGATTGCCCGGCTTGCGCCTCGGCGAGATCGCCATCGAACGTGTTCACGCGCGCGACGGTCGATTGCTTGCCCGATGGCAGTACGCGAACCCTGTCGCCGGGGCGCACGCGTCCGCCGAGAATGCGTCCGCAGAAGCCGCGGAAATCCGGGCTTGGGCGATTCACCCATTGCACCGGCATGCGCAGCGGCCCTGCGGCGCCGATCGCGTCGACGGCCACTTCCTCCAGATGTTGGAGCAGGCTCGGACCCACGTACCACGGCGTGTTCGCGCTGGCGGACGTGATGTTGTCGCCGCGCAGCGCCGAGAGCGGGATGCTGACGATGTGTTCGACGCCGAGCTTGCTGGCAAATTCGCGGTACTCGCGATCGATCGCGTCGAAGGTTTCACGCGAGTAGCCGACCATGTCGAGTTTGTTGATCGCGAGCACAATGTGGCGGATGCCGAGCAGCGCAACGAGGAAGCTGTGCCGGCGCGTCTGCGTGAGCACGCCTTTGCGCGCGTCGACCAGGATCACTGCGAGATCCGCGGTGGACGCGCCGGTGACCATGTTGCGCGTGTATTGTTCGTGACCGGGCGTATCGGCAACGATAAATTTGCGCCGCTCGGTCGTGAAGAAGCGATACGCGACATCGATCGTGATGCCTTGCTCGCGCTCGGCGCTGAGGCCATCGACGAGCAGGGCGAAATCAAGCTCGTCGCCTTGCGTACCGAATTTCCGCGAATCGCCTTCGAGCGCGCTCAGCTGGTCTTCCAGCAGCGCCTTCGATTCGTAAAGCAGGCGTCCGATCAGCGTGCTCTTGCCGTCGTCGACGCTGCCGCAGGTGATGAAGCGCAGCAGGCTCTTGTTCTGGTGGACGACGAGATATTTTTCGATGTCCTGTTCGATCAACGAAGTTGGCGCGCCCATCAGAAGTAGCCCTCGGCTTTCTTGTTTTCCATCGAGGCGGTGCTGTCGTGATCGATCAGCCGGCCCTGCCGTTCGGTGGTTCGCGCCAGCAACATTTCCTGGATGATCGCCAGGACGGTGGTGGCGCGCGATGGGACGGCGCCGGTCAACGGATAGCAGCCGAGCGTGCGGAAGCGCACGCTGCGCAGCATCGGCGTTTCGCCCTCGCGCAACGGGAAGCGTGCGTCGTCGACCATGATGAGCTGACCGTCGCGTTCGACGACCGGACGCTCGGCGGCGAAATACAACGGTACGACCGGGATGTCTTCGAGGTGGATGTATTGCCAGATGTCGAGCTCGGTCCAGTTCGACAGCGGAAACACGCGGATGCTCTCGCCGCGATTCTTGCGCGCGTTGTACAGGCGCCAGAGTTCGGGGCGCTGGTTCTTCGGGTCCCAGCGATGCTGCGCGGAGCGGAACGAGAACACGCGCTCCTTCGCACGCGATTTCTCCTCGTCGCGGCGCGCGCCGCCAAACGCGACATCGAAGCCGTGCTGGTCGAGCGCCTGTTTGAGGCCTTCGGTTTTCCACAGGTCGGTATGCCGCGCCGATCCATGCGTGAACGGGTTGATGCCGAGGCGCTCGGCTTCGGAATTGATGTGAACCAGCAACTGCAAGCCCGATTCCGCCGCCATGCGCGCGCGAAATTCGTACATCACCTTGAACTTCCAGGTGGTGTCGACGTGCAGCAGCGGAAACGGTGGGCGCGACGGAAAGAATGCCTTGCGCGCGAGGTGCAGCATCACCGAGCTGTCCTTGCCGATCGAATACAGCATGACCGGGTGCTCGGCTTCGGCAACCGCCTCGCGCAGGATGTCGATGCTTTCGGCTTCGAGGCGTTGCAGATGGGTCAGGGCAGACATCGGTTTCGTGCGTGCTCGCGCGGGTCGAAAGGCGCAGTTTACGTTGTCGACGGGGACGCGGTTAACCTGCTTTGAGCGACGGCTTAACGGAACCTTCCCAAATCCGGTTTAGAGTACGTACATCGTTGCCCAGAGGAGACGTGCGATGAGCATCGAATGGATGCCTACTTCCAACGCGTTGCCGTGCGACGGCGAACATGTGCAGTTCGTTCTTGAACACCGTGACCTTGCGCTCACCGGTGTCTACAACCGCTGCGTGTTCGCGTCGCGCTGGAGCGAATACGAACCCGCCGCGGTTCGCGAGTGGCGACAAGTGCCGGCTACGGGCGGCACGGACTCGCTGCGCAACTGAGTTCCGCGCTGACCGATTCCGGGGTGACTGTGGCGGTCGCGTCGATGGCGCGATCGGGTGTCGTTTGGATGCGACCGGCTAGCCTCCGCTACCCACCGCATCCCGGCGCGCGATGATCATGAAACTGTTGAACGGGGTGTTTCCCCATAGCGGCCTCACGTCGACGCAGAGCCCAGCGGCGAGCAGCGGCGCTTCGATTTCGTTGCGTTCCGGAAAGTAGCGCGCAGGACTGCGCATCCAGCGTATCGCATAGATGAAATGTTCCTCGAAGCGGGTTGCATGGAAGCGCCAACTGCGTGCCCGCAACACGTTGCGCACGATCAGCAGTGCACCAGGGCCGACCCGCGCTGCTGCTTCGCGCAGCAGGCGCTGCTGTTCGGCAGCCGGTAGATAGTGCAGGACGTCGAGCACGATCACGTTGCCGCAGAACGCCGGTAGCGCGTTCGCATCGCCATCGGCGAAGACGAGATTGGCATCGCACGCCTGTGCGATGCGCCGCGCCTCGGCGATCTTGGGCGCATCGAAATCGATGCCGAGATAGCGGCCACGAAATCCCAGTTCGCGCAAGTAGAAACCGAGCAGACCGAGCCCGCAGCCGATGTCGAGCAGATCCTTGTCGCTGTTCGCAATCAGCGCGGCGACCGCGGCGTAAGCCGGGTCGAAGCGCAGCTTGTTACGCGCGTAGTCGCGGTGCCAGGGTCGGCAAAAGCGCGCAGCGATGCGGCGGATGAGGGTGCGGTGCTTGGAATCTTGCATGCTTCGTTCGGGCTTCGATGGAAAGGCAGGGTAGGGTAGGGAGAGTCGCCGGCGATCGACATGCGCAATCGGCGTCGTTGCCGAAACGCCGCGCGAGGATCGCGATCACGTGACCGGGACAAAGAGTACGCGATTTCCCCCGACATTCCTTTTCCTGATCAGCGTCGAGTTTGAGCCCCTCTCCCCGCGGCGACCGAAGGAAGTCCCGGTGGGAGAGAGGGATGAGGGTTCGGCCGAATGACGTTCCAATTGCCAGCCTGGCCAGCAAAGGGGCGCTTTTGAATGGAGGACTCAAAGCAGCAAGGCCGGGATTGTGCGCGACATCCGCTGTGCTAGCCTGCGCGGTCAGGCGCCATTCGTCATGCCTGTCGATTCGAGAACGAGCCCGCGGAAGCAATCTCCGCGAAGGAACGCGAGTCATGGTTTTTTTTGCCGCGTTACGTGAACTCGACGGCCCACAGCGCAAAGTGGTGCTGGCGAGCTTCCTCGGTTGGACGCTCGACGCGTTCGATTATTTCCTGCTGGTCTTCGTGATTCCCGAAGTCGCGCGCGATTTCCACGTCGGCGTGACCGAAGTCGCGTTTTCGTTGACCTTGACCCTGGCGATGCGTCCGCTGGGCGCGTACCTGTTCGGGCGGCTCGCCGATCGTTACGGAAGGCGCCCGGTGCTGATGGCCGACATCATCCTGTTCGCGGTGTTTGAAGCCGCCTCCGCGTTGGCGCCTTCCTTGCTCGTACTGTTGATCGTGCGTGCGCTGTTCGGCATTGCGATGGGCGGCGAATGGGGCATCGGCGCGTCGCTGGCGATGGAGTCGATTCCGCCGAAGGCGCGCGGCGCGGTGTCCGGCTTGCTGCAGGAAGGCTACGCGGCGGGATACCTGCTCGGTGGGTTGTGCTATCTGCTGCTGTTCGACCACATCGGTTGGCGCGGCATGTTCGCGCTCGGCGTACTGCCGGCGTTGCTGGTCCTGTATATCCGCAAACATGTGCCGGAGTCGCCAGTTTGGACCTCTACGCGCCATGCCGCGGCGCCGCGGCCGGGTCTCGTCGAGACGATGCGTGGGCGCTGGAAGCTGTTCGCGTACCTGGTCGTGCTGATGATGGCGTTCAACATGTTCAGCCACGGCTCGCAGGATATGTACCCGACGTTCCTGAAAGCCCAGCACCATTTCGATACACGCACCGTAGCGTGGCTGACGATCGCGCTGAATATCGGCGCGATCGTTGGTGGACTGTTCTTCGGGGCATGGTCGGAGCGCATCGGTCGCCGCCGCGCAATCATCATCGCCGCCGTGCTGGCGGTGCCGATGGTGCCGTTGTGGGCCTACGGCGGATCCGTCGTGTTGCTTGGTATAGGCGTGTTCCTGCTGCAGATGATGGTGCAGGGCGCGTGGGGCGTGGTGCCGGTGCATCTCAATGAGTTGTCGCCGGACGCGGTTCGCGCGACCTTGCCCGGCTTCGCCTATCAAACCGGCAACCTGCTGGCAGCGTTCACCGCGCCGTTCCTGGCCTGGGTTGCGGCGCAACACGGCGGCGATTACGCGTTCGCGATGGCGATCTTCATCGCGGCGGTTGCCGTATTGCTCGCGATCGTGACGGCGCTCGGCCCGGAAGCGCATGGCGCTCGTTTCGGCGAGGGCGCCAGCGCGTCGCCTGCTGCATGACGGCGCGCGCATAAACTGCTAGACCCGCGCGCTTTTTTTATTGCGGAACCCATGGTGAAAATCGAAGCGAACAAGGTCGTCTCGTTCCACTACAGCGTCAACGATGGCGGCGCTGCGCCAGTCGATTCCTCGCGCGAACGCGGCGAATCACTGACCGTGCTGATCGGTCAGGGCAATATCATTGCGGGCCTCGAAAACGCCTTGCTCGGCCGCGCGGTCGGCGATCGGTTCGAAGTCAGCGTCGCGCCGGGTGAAGGCTATGGCGAACGGCGCGCCGATTTCAGCCAGCGCGTGCCGAAGAAGTATTTCCAGGACGGCGACAAACTGCGTCCGGGCATGAGCACAGTTCTGCAGACCAAGGAAAGCGGCTCGCGCATGGTGGTGGTGCAGAAGGTCGGGTCCAGCGTGATCGACGTCGATCTCAACCACCCGCTGGCTGGCAAGACGCTTGCGTTCGATGTCGAAATCACCGATATCCGCGATGCGACACCGGAAGAAATCGCACACCGGCACGTGCACGGTACGGGCGCCCACGAGCATTGAGAGCCGGGATACGGGATGCGGGAATCGCATAAGTCTGAGCCGGTTCCTCCGATTGCCGAATCCCGAATCCCGGCCCCTAAAGCACTCGCTTGCCGTACACGAAATGCTCGCGCCACCAAGCGCCGTCCAGGTTGTCGAGCCGCACGGTGCCGCCGCTGTTGGGTGCATTCACGAAGCGGCGTTCGCCGACATAGATGCCGACGTGGCTGATGTGTCCAGCCGACTCGAAGAACACCAGATCACCCGATTGCAGGGTGTCGATGGCGAGCTTGCGATTGCCCAGATCGCTCATCTGGGCTGAGGTGCGCGGCAGCGCGACGCCGGCCGCATCGCGGAATACATAGTCGACGAGACCGCTGCAGTCGAAGCCGGCTTGTGGAGTATTGCCTCCAAAACGGTACGGAATGCCGACCAGCGCAATCGCCCGGAACAGCACCGCGTTGGCCGCATCAGCACGCGGCGAGCCGGCGACGAGCGGCGGCGCCACGCGCCGTGGCGCGCTGGCGCAGGCGGTCAGCACAAGACCGAGGAAAATGATCGCGGGAACGCGTAGGGCAGACGTCATCGCGCTACGCTCGCCGCTTGGCAAGCGCGTGTCAATCTTGCGCAAAAAGTGCGCCCAAAACAGGCTCGGCTCAGGCTGCGTTGCCGCAAATTGTCAGTTTTGGACGTACGCTGATCTCGGGCAGGGGATCCGGCGTGGCCGGGACGAGCAGCGCGTGCAGGTCCTTGACGGTTTCCTCGAAGCGGGTGAGACGATCGTTTGCAGCCACCGCAACTGCAGGCGGCACGCTGCCAGCGTCGAGCAGGCCGTGGATCAGCGTGCGCTGCGGCTCGCCGAAATCGGGATCTTGAAGCGCTTCGTCCAGCGCACAAACCAGCGCAGCCAGCCAACCGGAGTTCGGTGCGCGCAGGGCAAGCAGCAGTTCGTTCGTCGATACCTTCATTGGCGTCCCCGGGCGTTTGATGATTTCGGGTTCTGCCGCTGCATGTTTAATGCCAACTTCGTGGCCGCGCGCGCGGGTTGCTTGCACCTGTTGACTCCCACGTTTTGTGATGTCTCCAGAGCTTCGAAAGCCCTCTCCCCCAACGATGAAGCCGTTCGGGAGAGGGAGTAAAACACAGGCTCGTAGCCCATTGGTCATGATCACGGCGCCCGCTCCACGTACTATCGTGCACGTTCGCACATGACAAGGTGAAAAAGCATGCAACGCATTCGATGGGTCGTGACGGCGGCGGTTCTTTGTGGTTCCAGCGCATGGGCGGCGACGCCCGCCGCGCCCCCGCAAGCCTCGGCGAACGATGCAGCTGCACACGGGACCCGCCCGGCGGGCGTGGATCTCGCCGGCATGGATCGTTCGGTGAAGCCGGGTGACGATTTCGATGGGTATGCCAATGGCGGTTGGCGCAAGACCGCGGTGATTCCGGCGGACCGCTCCAGCACCGGTATCTTTTTTCAGGTTTTCCAGAAAGCGGAGAAACGCAACGCCGAGTTGATCCGCGATGCCGGCGCGGGCAGCCCCGCCGAGGGCTCGAATGCCCGCAAGATCGCCGACTACTACGCGGCCTTCATGGATGAAGCTGGCATCGAGAAGAACGGACTCGGCCCGCTCAAACCGGAGCTCGCGAAGATTGCTGCCATTCAGTCGCCCACCGATCTGGCCCGCGTGCTCGGTGACGGGCTGCGCGCCGACGTCGATCCGATCAACGCGACCCATTTCAACACCGAGCACCTGTTCGGCCTGTTTGTCACCCAGGGAATGACCGATCCGTCGCACGACGTGGCCTATCTGCTGCAGGGCGGTTTGGGCATGCCGAATCGCGATTACTATCTCGCCACCGACAAGGACATGGTTGCATTCCGCGCGAAGTATCAGGCGTATATCGCGGCACAGCTCAAGCTCGCCGGCGTTGCCGATGCGGATACGAAAGCAAAGACCATCCTCGAACTGGAAACGAAGATCGCGAAGGCGCAGGCGAGCCTGGTCGAGAGCGAGGACGTGCACAAGGCGAACAATCCGTGGCCGCCAGATGCGTTCGCGAAGAACGCGCCGGGACTGGACTGGGCGACGTATTTCAAGGCGGCGGATCTGGCCGGGCAGAAACAGATTGTCGCGTGGCAGCCCGATGCGATCCGCGGATTGTCCGCGCTGGTCGCCAGCGAACCGCTGCAGACGTGGAAGGACTACCTGACGTTCCACGCGATCAACCACAGCGCCGGCCTGTTGCCGAAGGCCTACGCCGATCTGAGCTTCGGCCTCTACGACCACACCCTGCAAGGCACACCCAAGCAGCGTGATCGCTGGAAGCGCGCGATCGGCGCCACCAACGCCGATCTCGGCGACGCGGTCGGCCAGCTCTATGTGAAGCGCTACTTCCCAGCGTCGTCGAAAGCGCAGGTGCAGCAGATGGTCAGCAACATCCTCGCCGCGTTCGACGAGCGCGTTGACAGCCTCGACTGGATGACCGCGGCGACGAAGCAGAAAGCCAAGGCGAAGATCGCGACGATCAAGGTCGGCGTCGGCTATCCGGAAACCTGGCGTGACTATGCGTCGCTGGAAATCCGTCGCGACGATCCGCTCGACAATCAACTGCGCGCCGAGAAGTACGAGTATCAGCACCAATTGGCCAAGCTCGGCCAGCCGGTCGATCGCGGCGAGTGGTGGATGACGCCGCAGACTGTCAACGCGGTGAACCTGCCGCTGCAGAATGCGCTGAACTTCCCCGCCGCGATCCTTGAGGCGCCGTTCTTCGATCCGAAAGCCGATGCGGCATCGAACTACGGTTCGATCGGCGCGGTGATCGGCCATGAGATCAGCCACAGCTTCGACAACACCGGCGCCGAGTTTGACGCCGAGGGTCGCCTCGCGAATTGGTGGACGCCAGACGACGAGGCGCATTTCAAGGCGGCCGGCCAGCGCCTGGTCGAACAGTACAGCGCCTACGAGGCGTTGCCGGGCCTGCCCGTGAACGGCCAGCAGACGCTGGGCGAGAACATCGCCGACGTGTCCGGCCTGACCATCGCCTATGCCGCCTACCACAAGTCGCTGGGTGGCAAGCCGGCAGCGGTGATCAAGGCCTTGAGCGGCGACCAGCGCTTCTTCCTCGCGTTCGCGCAGTCGTGGCGCAGCAAGACGCGTGACGCGGCGCTGCGCCAGCAGGTGGTCACCGATGGTCATGCGCCGGGACGCTTCCGCGCGCAAACAGTGCGCAATATTGACGCATGGTACGACGCGTACGCGCCGAAACCGGGGCAAGCCTTGTATCTCGATCCGAAAGCGCGGGTCAGGATTTGGTAGTGGCGTGACTGGATGACGGCGTGACGGATACGCGCGCTAGAATCGTCCGCCCGGTGGAAGATGGCGCCATTCGCCCGGCGCCATCTTGCCCAATGCAATGCGGCCTATCCGGATGCGTTTCATCGCGACGATGTCGAGCCCGACCTGTGCGCACATGTCGCGCAGTTGACCCGGCTGCACCGCCTTGATGGCGAAGCGCAGGCGGATTTCGTTCTGCCAACTGACCTTGCACGGGAGCAACTCGCGGCCGTTGTAGCTGAGCCCCTGATTGAGGCGAAACAGGCCGTAGGGAGCAATTGCGCCGGTCACTTCGACGATGAACTCCTGCTCGATGTGATGCCCATCCTCCATCAACTTGCGCGCGATGCCGGGGTTCTGGCTGAGCACCATCAAGCCGCTGGCCTCACGCTCCAATGGCATCAGCGGAGTGAGCCGCACCAGGTGCCGCTTCAGCTTGCGAATGCCGGAGTCGTCGAGTGCCGATTGGGTAGCCGGCGTGACCAGCGACAGGGCCGCGTGTGGACCTGCCAGAAATTCCACGCCGGCCGGTTTGTGCAGCAGCAGGGTCGCCGGTTCCAGCGTGGTCGGTGTCGCGGCGGGATCGATCGCCACAACCTGGCCCGCGACCATGAATTGCGGTTCCTCGACGGTGATGCCATCCACCGACACCCAGCCGCCCTCGATCAATTGTTCCGCTTTGCTTCGCGAGCAACGCGCTAGGGCGACGACGCGCTTGGCGAGGCGGATCGGTTCCACGGGCGCAACAAGTTCAGTCATCGGAAGTGCCGAAAGAACGGCTGGAGGAATGCGCGTGCCGACTTTGCCGGCTATCGCAAGGATTCTGGTGCAACGAGGGTCGCGTTATGTCGAGCCGATTCACGTAAACGTGATTCGGGAATCGGTCTCGTGTGCGATCCTGCCGCTATCATGAGGCCATGTCGACTCCGCTGCTGAATCTGCGCGATGTACCTGCTGACGAAGCGGCTGAGGTGCGTGCGATGCTCGACGCGCACAAGATTGCGTTTTTCGAAACGACGCCAAGCCGCTGGGGCATATCGGCCGGTGCGATCTGGATCAGGGATGATGCCGCTGTTGCCGACGCGCAGCGATTGATGGCCGATTATCAACGTGAACGCCAGTCATGTGCCCGCGCGGCGTATATCGACGCAAAGCGCGACGGCACCGCGGCGACCATCTGGACAGTCGTGCGCGACGACCCGATGCGGGTCCTCGTGGCCATGTTGTCGATTGCGTTCGTGCTCGGGCTGCTCGCATTGCCAGTATTCCTGATGTCCCGCTGAAGAGGGTGACCGCATGAACGACGCGCCGATCCTGCTTGCATGCCCGCACTGCGGCGCGATGAATCGCACGCCGCGCTCGCGTCTTGGGCAATCACCGCAATGCGGCCGCTGTCATCAAGCGATGTTCGTCGGCAAGCCGATCGCGCTCACCGCCGCGGGTTTCGATCAGCATGCGCTGCGCAGCGAGCTGCCTTTGCTGGTCGATTTCTGGGCGCCATGGTGCGGTCCTTGCCTCTCGATGGCGCCGCATTTCGAGGCGGCAGCGAAGCAATTGGAACCCGACCTGCGACTGGCCAAAGTCGACACCGAGGCGGAGCCCGCGCTCGGCGCACGCTTCGCGATCCGCAGTATTCCGACGATGGTGTTGCTGCAATCGGGCCGCGAGATCGCGCGACAATCCGGCGCGATAAGCACCGACCAGATCGTACGCTGGGCGCACTCGCATTCGCGCTGACGAGTCCGCACATGCTTGATGCCGATCCGCCGCCGCAACGCCCCGTCGAACCCGCTGCCGGAGACTGCTGCGGCGAAGGCTGCGTGAACTGCGCTTTCGATATCCATGAAGCAGCGCTCGCACGCTACGAAGTCGCGCTCGCCGCATGGCGCGCGCGGCAGCGGCAGACCGGTAATCACGACTGAGCGCTTTGGCGCTCTCGCTGACGCGACTGGACGCGCGCATGTTCCGCGCATAGTAGTATCCAATGACACTAGCCAATGGGCGCACGCATGAAATCATGGATTGCAGCAGTCGTTTCCTTGTCCGCCTGCCCGCTCGTCTTCGCGGCGGGCCCGCCGACATTCGATGCCCATCGCCTCTCGGCCGAGGTCAAGACCTTGTCGTCGGATGCGTTCGAGGGTCGCGGCCCGGCGACGCCGGGTGAGACCAGGACGGTCGCTTACGTGGTCGAGCAGATGAAGGCGGCGGGTGTGCAGCCGGGCGGCGATCTCAAGGATGGCAAACGCGGGTGGACGCAGGCAGTGCCGCTCGCCCGCGCCGAGATCAAGGGCGCACCGAAGTTGACATTGAACTTCGTGGACAGATCGCAAGTGCTGACCCAGGGCAACGAGATCGCAGTGCGCGCCGCGATGGATGGCTCCAAATCCGTTGCGATCAAGTCCGCTCCGCTGGTTTTCGTCGGCTATGGGGTGAGCGCGCCCGAGCGTCACTGGGACGATTTCAAGGGCGTCGATCTGCACGGCAAGATCGCGATCGCGCTGATCAACGATCCGGATTTCGAAACCGGAAAGGGCGATTTCGGCGGCAAGGCGATGACCTACTACGGCCGCTGGACGTACAAATACGAGGAAGCCGCGAAGCGCGGAGCGGTCGGGTTGCTGATCGTGCACGAAACCGCGCCGGCGTCGTACGGCTGGGCGATCGTGAAGAACTCGAACACGAATACGATGTTCGACATCGTGCGCGACAACCCGGCCTCGGTGCATCCGCAGCTCGAAGGCTGGATCCAGCACGATCTTGCTGTCGACCTGTTCCAGCGCGCAGGACTCGATTTCGAGGTGCAGAAACGCGTGGCGCAGACACGCGAATTCAAACCCGTCGTGCTCAAGGATGAGACGTTCTCCGCCGCCTACGCCGTCGACACGAGCGTGATCACGTCGCACAACATTGTCGGTCGCATCGAAGGCAGCAAGCGGCCGGACGAAACCGTCATCTACAGCGCACACTGGGATCATCTCGGCGTCGGCGCGCCGGATGCGAAGGGCGACACGATCTACAACGGCGCGGTCGACAATGCGACCGGCACCGCGGCGCTGATCGAACTCGGTCGCGCGTTCGCGCATCAGCTCAAGCCCGAGCGTTCCGTCGTGTTCCTCAACGTCACCGCCGAGGAGAAGGGCCTGCTCGGTTCCGAATACTACGCATCGAAGCCGCTCTATCCGCTGGCGAAGACCGTTGCGGTGATCAACATGGATGCACTCAACCCGAAAGATCCGGCGCGCAACTTCACGACATCGGGCAGCGCGAAGTCCGATCTGCTCGACGAGTTGATCAAGGATGGCAACGCGTTTGGTCTGGCCTACACGACTGATCCGCATCCGGAGGCCGGACATTTCTTCCGCTCTGATCATTTCTCGTTCGCCAAGCGCGGCGTGCCCGCGTTTTCGTTCGGGTCGGGCAATGACCTGGTCAACGGCGGCCTCGTCGCGGGCGAAGCCGCGCAAAAGGAATACGTCACCACTCATTACCATCAGCCATCGGACGAATGGCAGGCCAGTTGGACGTTCGCCGGCATGACTCACGATCTGCCGCTGCTCTACAAGCTCGGTAGCGACCTCGCCAATTCGAAGCGCTGGCCGGACTGGGCGAAGGATTCCGAATTCCGCGCGACCCGCGATGCCGATCGGAAGGCGCATCCATAGACAGGGCGTCTGGAAGGCACCCCTTCCACCCTCCGGGTACGTGAACTCGCGCCCTCCATGGCGCTCGCCCCCGAGCAGCTTCGCTGCTCAAAACGGCAGTCCTGCCGTTTTGTCACCCACTGCGCAGGGGAAGGGTCTGGCGACATCTCAAAACGTGGGGACGCCGGATGGTAGCCGGTCGGCAGTGTTGGCAGAACGCGTTGTTGAAAAGCCCGGCAATGTTCAAACGGTTTCGATCACTGCGGTGCGACTGGAGCGCCGCAGCACCCGTCGCGATAGCGCACATCACGCCCGATCGCGGCCAGCCGGTAAACTTGGGCGAACCGATCACGAACCCTCGTAGGAGCGGCGCAGCCGCGACCGACCCTCCTTCATGCGCACCGCTGTCGCGGCTGCGCTGCTCTTACAACGTCTGCGAGCCGCTGCGAATGACCCAACGAGCGATCCCTCACAATCCCGCCGATCGCGCCGCGCAATTACGCGCGCGCATCGACGAGGCGAATTACCGCTACCACGTCCTCGACGATCCGGAGATTCCAGACATCGAGTACGACAAGCTGCTGCACGAACTCGTCGAGATTGAAGTCGCGCATCCTGGACTCGTGACGCGCGATTCACCGACCCTGCGTGTCGGCGCTGCGCCGTCGGGCGCGTTCGCGGCGGTGCACCACGAGATCCCGATGCTTTCGCTTGGCAATGCGTTCAACGCCAAGGAAGTCGGTGATTTCGTGCGTCGCATCGAAGGTCGACTGGGCATTGCCGATCCGCTGTTCTCGGTCGAGCCGAAGTTCGATGGTCTCGCGATCAGCTTGCGCTACGAACATGGCACGTTCGTGCGCGGCGCGACGCGCGGTGACGGCGAGAAAGGCGAGGACGTCACCGCGAACCTGCGCACGGTCAAAGCCATCCCGCTGCGTCTGCGCGGCAAGGATTGGCCACGCGTGCTCGAAGTCCGCGGTGAGGTTTATATGCCGCTCGCCGCGTTCGAGGCGTGGAACGAACGAGCACGCCGCGAGGGTGGCAAGGTGCTCGCGAATCCCCGTAATGGGGCGGCGGGATCGTTGCGCCAGCTCGATCCGCGCATCACGGCGAAACGCCCGCTTGCGTTCTATGCGTATGCGGTGGGCGTCGTCGAAGGTGGCGAGCTGCCGGCAACGCATGCCGCGACGCTCGCACGTTTTCGCGAATGGGGTATGCCGGTCAGCGCATTGGTGGACACCGCGCACGGTGCTGCGGGTTGTCTCGCTTACTACGCACGCATTGGCGCGATGCGCGACACGCTGCCATTCGATATCGACGGCGTCGTCTACAAAGTGGACGACTACGCAGGCCAACGCGAGCTCGGTTTCGTTGGCCGCACGCCGCGCTGGGCGATCGCGCACAAGTTTCCGGCACAGGAACAGCAGACCACGGTTGAGGCGATCGAGGTCAACATCGGCCGAACCGGCGCAGCGACGCCGACCGTGCGCCTCGCGCCGGTGCAAGTCGGCGGCGTCACCGTGACCAACGCGACCTTGCACAACGCCGACCAGGTAGCGCGCCTCGATGTGAGAGTCGGCGACACCGTGATCGTACGCCGTGCGGGCGACGTGATTCCGGAGGTCGTGCGCGTCGTGCTGGAGCATCGGCCGCCGCACGCGAAACCATGGCACATGCCAGCGCATTGTCCGATCTGTGGCTCCGACATCGTTCGAGAAGAAGGTGAAGTAGTCGCTCGTTGTACCGGTGAGCTGACCTGCGCCGCCCAGCGCGTGCAGGCGATCTTCCATTTTGCTTCGCGACGCGCCATGGACATTGATGGTCTCGGCGAGCGCTATATCGAAGATCTCAGCGATCTCGGCTACATCGAATCGGTTGCCGATCTCTACAAGTTGACGCTGGCTGATCTGCTCGAGATGAAACGCCGCGCGGACGAGCGCGACGGGATGACTCCGGAAACCGTGAAGGCGGGCAAGGTCGCGACGAAGTGGGCCGAGAACCTGCTCGCGGCGATCGGGCAAAGCCGCCGTACCACGCTCGAGCGTTTTCTCTATGCGCTCGGCATCGAGCATGTCGGCGAAAGCACCGCGAAGGCGCTCGCGACCTGGTTCGGCGATCTCGCGTCGATCCGCCATCTGCCGTGGCCGATCCTGAAGTTGGTGCCGGATATCGGCGGCGAGGTCGCGCGCGCGATCGATGGGTTCTTCTCGCAGCCCGGAAATCAGAACGTGATTGACGCACTTCTCGCATACGGCGTCGAGATCGCCGACACGCACGCGTCAGCAGCAAAGCTGCGCGCTGCGCTGGCGCCCGCGAATGTGCTCGTGCAAATCGAGATTCCCAAGTTGACCGCGAAACGCGCGGAACAGGTCGCATCGGCGTTCGGTTCAATCGCCGATTTGTTTCGTGCGGATATCGCCGCGCTGCTTGCCGCAGATCTTCCCCAGGATACGGTGGAATCGCTGCATGCGTTTCTCACCACGGCCGAGGGGCGCGAACTTGCATCACGTTGCGCGCATGCGGTGAAACAGCTCCGCGATGCCACGGCGACTGCCGACACTGTCGACGAAGGGCCACTGGATGGCCAGACTGTCGTGCTCACCGGAACGTTGTCTGCACTGACCCGCGATGAGGCGAAAGCGAAGCTCGAAGCATTTGGCGCGAAGGTCGCTGGTAGCGTGTCGAAGAAGACCAGCTTCGTGGTCGCCGGCGCCGAAGCCGGATCGAAGCTCGACAAGGCGCAGGAACTCGGTGTCGAGGTCTGGGACGAGGCGCACTTACTGGCGTTTCTCGCGAAGCATCCGGTGTGATCGCTCGTCCGGAGCCCCACCCCCTTACCCCAACCCTCTCTCCCAACGCAGTCGGGGGAGAGGGAGAAGGTCGGTGTGCGTTTGAGGTCCTGTCGCTCAACGGGAAAACCGTTAGGGGAAAGGGAGTTCGTTTAACCCTCTCCCCCAGGCTCGCCTGGGGGGCGAGACCGCGCGGCTTGCGAGCCATTGACTCGCGCGCGGTTGAGCGCCCGAGCGCTGGCGCGAGGGCCGGGGGTTGCTTGGCGAGGAACGAGCCTAGCAACGGGCTGGGTGAGGGGGCGGGGCTCCGGCAATGCGAAGCGCTCGCCGATTGCGCCGACGTGAGGTAATGCATGGAACGTGCAAAAGCCTTGCGCAAGGCGCAAACCGACGCCGAACAGCGGCTCTGGTCACGCCTGCGTGCGAATCAGCTCGGCGCGAAGTTCCGTCGCCAGCATCCGCTTGACGGTTGCATCGCGGACTTCGTCTGCCTCGAGCATCGTTTGATCGTCGAACTCGACGGCAGCCACCATTTCGATCAGCACGCCCATGACGCGAAACGCACGCACGCACTCGAATCGCTCGGCTTTCGCGTGCTGCGCTTCTGGAATAACGATGCGCTGGAAAGAACCGACGACGTACTGGAAGCCATCGTTGCCGCGCTGGCCGAATCCCCGCCGCCTCACCCCAACCCTCTCCCCCGGCTCCGCCGGGGGAGAGGGAGCGAAGCGAGCCGCGAGCCTTCAACTCGGCAAGCGACTGAAAATAGCCCTCTCCCCCAAGCGCAGCTTGGGGGAGAGGGCTGGGTGAGGGGGCGGGGCCCACAGATAGCGGGCACGCACGCACACAAAAGTGCCTCCGACGAAGTTGCGAACGCTCGCGTTTCCGCCCTGCATCTGCGCGCACGACTCTACGCGCTGATCCGCGATTTCTTCGCCGCGCGCAATGTGCTCGAGGTCGAGACACCGATCCTCAGCAAAGCCGGCAATACGGAGCCGAACATCGAGAGTTTCACCGCGACATTCATTGGGCATGTCGACGCCGGCTCGCGCGAACGCTGGCTGCGCACCTCGCCCGAACACGCGATGAAGCGCCTGCTCGCTGCGGGTGTCGGTGATTGCTATGAACTCGGCCGCGTGTTCCGCAACGGCGAATCCGGACGGCGCCACAATCCCGAGTTCACGATGCTGGAGTGGTATCGCGTCGGTTGGGATCATCGGCGGCTGATGGTCGAAACGTGCGAACTCGTCCGTGCGGCGCTGCAGCTGGTGGGGCGTAGCGCGAGTGTCGTCGAGCGCACCTATCGCGAACTGTTCGTCGATGAACTCGGCGTCGATCCGTTCACGGCAGGCATCGAGGCGCTGCAGGTGCCACTCGCCGAATTCCGCATCGATGCGACCGGCCTCGGCCGCGACGATTGGCTCGACCTGCTGATCACGCATCGCATCCAGCCGGCATTTCCGCACGACCGCATCACGCTGATCCATGATTTTCCGGCGACGCAATGCGCGCTCGCAAAAATCCGCGATGGCGATCTGCCGGTTGCCGAGCGCTTTGAGTTGTACCTGGGCAGCCACGAACTCGCGAACGGCTATCACGAACTGACTGACGCGACCGAACAGTGCGCGCGCTTCGAGCGCGACAATGCACGGCGACGCGAGCGTGGCCAGCACGAGATGCCGATCGACGGGCGCCTCCTTGCCGCGTTGCCGGACATGCCGGCCTGCGCGGGCGTCGCACTCGGGGTTGAGCGATTGCTGATGAGCCTTGCCGGCACCGACGATATCCGCGGCGTGCTTGCATTTCCGTTCGCATCCGCCTGACTCCGGATGTCGCCTTGCGCCTGCGAGTACGCGTCAGCCGAGTGCCTTGCGCCCGGCTTTCAGATCGGAGGCTGTAGCGCGCGGGGTCGCAAGGCGATGAATGCGACTATCGCGGCGAGCGCGGCAACATCGCCGGCGACGAGGAATGCAAGCCGACCGTTGTCGATCTTCCAGAGCCAGCCGGCCAGCAACGCACCCAGAACACCGCCGACACCGGACGAAAATCCGTAGTAGAGGCCCTGCGCATGTCCGTTCATGCGGCCTGGGAAGAAGCGCACCAGCAACTGCATGCAGGCCGCGAAGAAGGCGGCGAAATTGAGTGCGTGCGTGACCTGCGCGACGACCATCAGGACGGTGTTCGCGGGAAACAGCGCGGTCACCCACCAGCGCAGCGCCGCCGAGACCAGAGCGACGATCAGGACATGCGTCGCTTCCCAGCGCGCGAGTACGCGCGCCGATGCAAGGAACATCAGGATTTCCGCGGCGACGCCGATCGCCCAGTACGCACCGAGCGCCGACGGCCGGTACGCGTGCTGCTCGAGGTACAGCGAGAAGAACGTGTAGTACGGCCCGAACGAGATCTGCGCGAGCAGCGCGACGAGGAAGAACACGAGAACCTCACGGTGAACCAGACGTTCGCGGAAACCGTTCGGTGCCGGGGAACAGTCGACGGCGACCACGCCGTCGCCGTAGTCGTTCGCGAAGCTGCTCGCCAGCAGCCCGACATACAGCGGCAGCATCAGCAATGGAAGCCACGTGATCGCAACGCGATCGAACACGAGGCCGAGCACGCCGACGACGACGATGAAGCCGATCGAACCCCAGACACGGATGCGCCCGTACATCGTTGCTTTGCGGGTCGTGAGATGCGACAACGTGATCGCCTCGAATTGCGGCATCACCGCGTTCCAGGCGAAACAGAACACGCACATCGTGGCGAACAGCCCGGTGAAATCCAGTGGCAGCAGGAATAGCGCGAAACTTGCCAGCGTGATCGCGCAGCCGATGCGCAACCAGCGCACTGGTTGCGGCGAGCGCGTGGCGAGCCAGCTCCACGAACTCGGTGCGACGACGCGCATCGCATACCACAGGCTCATCAGCACGCCGATCGCGGCCACGTCCTGGCTGCGCGCCTTCAGGAACAAGCTCCAGTACGGTGTGAACGCACCGAGAGCGGCGTAGTAGGCGAAATAGAAACCGGCGAGACGCGCGGCGGGGATCGATGGCATGGGCGGCGAGCCTGACACACTCGCCGGCCGGCGCGGAAGCGAACCGGTCGACGCCCTGATCGGCTCGCTCACGCGGGCAGGTGTAGGCGCGCGATGCAGCTGCGCGTGTCCTGGCGGCTCTACAGGGTCAGCATGCCGCGGCGCCACCGCTCAAGCCCTCCCCCTTCAAGAGGAGGGTTGGGTGGGGATGGTGTTGCCATTGCCGCGCCCGTGACGTTTTGACAGAAAACCACGATCCCGCCCCAGCCCACCCCTTGAAGGGGAGGGAGCCCGCGCCGCGTCAGAACTCGAGTTCGACGGCCGCGCAGAGATAGTCGATCATCGGCGCGACGTGCTTGAACGTGTCGACGACAAAAGGTTTGAGTTCGTCCGAGCAGGCGAGCGCATCGGAAAAGCCCTGGCCGACGGCGAAGCTCTTGCGCTTCAAATCCTCGATAAGTTCGTGCGCAGGATCGAAACCGCGCGGTGGACGTGTGAGGCTCTCGCCCCAGAACTCGAAACGTTCGCGGAATGCTTTCCCGTGGGTCGCCTTCTTCCATGCCGCCGGATTGTCGGCGAGGAAGGCGCGAATCTTTTTCAGTGTCGACGATTCCGGATGCCAGATCCCGCCGCCGGCGAAACAGTCGCGGGGCTGGATGTGCAGGTAGAACGAGGGCGCCTCGATCTCGCGCCGGCGCTCGTGTGCGAGGCGTGCTCCGCTCCAGGTCTTGTACGGCGTCTTGTCGTTCGCGAAGCGCGTGTCGCGATGGATGCGGAACAGCGAGCCGCCTTGGGGCCGTGGATCGGCGCGGTAGTGCGTGCTGATCCTCGCGAGCGGCGCCTGCAGGTCGGCGATCAGCTGCAGGAACGGCTGGCGCAGCACGTCCTCGTAGCGCGGTTTGTTCGCGGCGAACCAGGTACGGTTGTTGTTCGCGGCGAGTTCGCGCAGGAACTTGAACGTCGCGGAGGTGAAATAGGTGGTGGCCAAGGAAAGGTGTCCAGAGGAACGTGGATGTGCATTGTAGGTGCGGCGCAACCGACGCGTGCGAGGGTATGGTCGCGGCTGCGCTGCTCATACGAGGCGTGGCCCTCTTGTAGGAGCGCTGCAAGCGCGACCTGTGTAGCGGTCTGGAGGACTTGTCGCGGCTGCGCCGCTTGCACCCTCTTTAGGTGCTCCTACAAGAGCTCTCGGGCCCAACTTTCAAGCGCGTCGAGCAGCGGAACCTGCGCGGGGGGCAGCGCAGGATCGGCGCGCAGGCCGGCGATCGCGGCGAAGTATTCGTCGAGTGTCAGAGTCGTCAGCGGTGTCGCGGTTTCCAGTCGGTGTCGACGGAAGGTTTCCCAGCGTTCGCACCCTTCGGCATCGAGTGTTTCCGGCCAGTTGCGCGCGCGGTAGCGGAACAGGAGTTCCGGATAGCGCGCGTCGCGGAAAGGAAACGCGCGGCTGCCGAGCTGTTCCGGTGGCGTTTCGCGTACGGCGCGCAGCAGGCGTTTGTCGGCATCCGACGGAAAGCCATCATAGAGCGCCAGTTCCGGCTCGGTCGTGGCCGCGCGCGCTTCACCGCGCGAGAACACCGCATGCAGTTTCGCGACGAGGTCGTCGGCACCACGCAGTGCGTCGAGATGCTTCAGCGCGCGGTCCGGGTCGAGCGCGATGCGCGCTGTGTCGACGCCTTTCAGCGCGCTCAGTGGCGCCAGCGCGGGCGAACGGTTTGCGTGGATCGTCTTCAGCGGAATGCGTTCGACGTGTTCGGGCAGATCCGCGCGTGCGGTGAACACGCGGTCGGCGATGTCGTCGGCGTCGAGTTCGAGCAAGGGCGTCGGATCGACGTCGAGATCGTAGGCGATCACTCCGTTCGGCAGGGTCGGGTGCATCGCCAGCGGCGCGATCAGTGCGAGGCAGCCGCGGCTGGCCGGATAGCGCGACGACACATGCACCAGCGGCGTCATCCGCGCGACGTCGAGCAGCTCGAACACGCGCTGCTTGCGACGCAAGCCGAAATAGAATTCCCAGAGTCGCGGCTGGCGCACGCGGATCAGGCGCGCGAAGCCGATCAACGCCTCGACGTCCGATACCGCATCGTGCGCGCGGCGCTGTTCGATGTGGTTCGCGTTGGCGAGATGCTCGAGCCGGAAACTCGGCGTGCCGTCGTCGCGGCGCGGCCATTCGATGCCGTCCGGGCGCAGCGCATAGCACAGTCGCGCCAGATCGATCAGGTCCCAACGCGAGTTGCCGTTCTTCCACTCGCGCTCGTAGGGATCATGGAAGTTGCGGTAGAGCAGGTTTCGCGTGAACTCGTCGTCGAAACGCAGCGAGTTGTAGCCGACGTTGCAGGTGCCCGACTCGGCCATCTGCTCGTGCACGACGGCGGCGAACTCGGCTTCGATGACGCCTTCTCGCAGCATCTGTTGCGGTGTGATGCCGGTGATCAGGCACGCTTCGGGGTGCGGCAGTACATCCGGCGCGGGTTTGCAGTAGAGCGAAACCGGCTCGCCAATCGGTTCCAGGTCCGCGGTCGTGCGGATCGCAGCGAACTGCGCGGCGCGATCGCGACGCGGATCGGTGCCGGTGGTTTCGTAGTCGTGCCAGAGAAAAGTCTGTGTCATCGCGGGGTCAGCATAGCGGCACGGGCGTCGTTGCGTCGCGCCAGGTCTTTCAAACGCGGCGCGGGTTGCCTAGACTCACGCTCCACTTGAGGAAGGACAAGCATGCGCGTGCCGGACGACGAAAATCTGATCTGGATCGATCTGGAGATGACCGGACTCGATCCGGGCAGCGACTCGATCATCGAGATCGCCACGATCGTTACCGACAAGGATTTGAATCCGCTCGCCGACGGCCCCGAATTTGCGATTCGGCATCCGCTCGAACGGCTGGAGGCGATGGATGACTGGAACCGCAACCAGCATCGCAAGTCCGGCCTCTGGCAACGCGTCATCGATTCGAGCGTCGACCTCGCGACCGCCGAGGCGCTGACCGTCGAATTTCTCTCGCAATGGATTCCCGCCGGAAAATCGCCGATGTGCGGCAACTCGATCTGCCAGGATCGCCGTTTTCTGCACCGGCTGATGCCGCGCCTGGAGCGCTATTTCCATTATCGCAACCTCGACGTCTCGACGATCAAGGAACTGTCGCGGCGCTGGGCGCCGGAAATCGCTCGCAGTTTCAGCAAGAACTCCGCGCACACCGCGCTCAGCGACGTGCGCGATTCGATCGCCGAGCTGCGCTACTACCGGCCGTTCATGGGGCGGCTTGCGGGGACGCTGGAAGCGCCGTGAGGCGTTCGCGACCACGGCTGCGGCTGCGCGGCCGCTCCTACAGGAACAGCGCACTGTAGAAGTGCTGCAAGCGCGACCGTGGCGTCTTCGGCGCTCAGTGGAAATCGCGCGACGCAAACGAAAACTCCGGCAATAGCGCGCTGAAGTCGTAGAGGCGCTTCGCGATCAAATGATGCACCCCGTCGTTTGCCTCGAGCACGCCATAGACGCCCATCACGATCGATTCGAGCAGAACGCGATGCTGCTTTTGCGCCAGCGCGCGCCAGACCACGATGTTGACTTGACCCGTTTCGTCTTCGAGCGTGACGAAGGTGACGCCCTTCGCGGTGCCCGGATGCTGGCGCACGGTGACGAGACCGGCGCAGCGCAGCGGCTTTCCGCGGTTTGCCGTGTCCAGCGTCGCGCTTGCTGGCGAGACGCGACGTTGTTCAAGCTGGTCACGGATCAGCGACAACGGGTGGCGAATCAGCGACAGGCCGAGCGTCGCGTAGTCGGTCATCACGTCCTCGCGCAGTGAAGGCCGCCGCAGCGGAACCTGCGTTTCGGTGATCGTCGCGTATTCGAGAACCGGTAGCGGCAGTTCCGCGCCGGCGCTCTCCCAGCGCGCGCGGTAGCGATGGCCGCTGAGAGTCTGCAAGGCGCCGGCGTCGGCGAGGCATGCACGCTCAGGCGCGCTGACGCGTGCGCGACGCGTCATGTCGGCGACGTCGCGAAATGGCGCTTCGTTGCGTGCGGTGACGAGGCGTACGGCGAGGTCTTTCGATAGTCCTCGCACTTGGCGCAGACCGAGGCGGAGCGCGACATGCTCCCTCTCCAGCGTGCAATCCCATTCGCTCGTCGTGACATCGACCGGCAAAACCTGCACGTCATGTCTCTGCGCATCCTGGATCAGCTGCGACGGCTGGTAGAAGCCCATCGGTTGCGAATTCAGCAGTGCGCAGGTGAACGCGGCCGGGTGATAATGCTTCAGCCACGAGGACGTGTAGGCGAGGTGCGCGAAACTCGCCGAGTGCGATTCGGGGAAGCCGTATTCGCCGAAGCCCTTGATCTGCTCGAAGATGCGCTCGAAATATTCGTCGGAATAGCCGTTCGCGCGCATGCCGCACTGGATCTTGTCGTGGAACGAATCGAGTCCGCCGCGTCGCTTCCATGCCGCCATCGCGCGGCGCAGCTGATCGGCCTCGCCGGGCGTGAAATCGGCGACGACCTGGACCAGTTTCATGACCTGTTCCTGGAAGATCGGCACGCCAAGCGTGCGTTCCAGCACGTCCTTGACGCGTGATGTGTCAGTCCCTGAGGCGCGCTCGAACTTCGATTGCGGATAATCGATGGCCTCGAGTCCCTGGCGGCGCCGCAGATACGGATGCACCATGTTGCCCTGGATGGGTCCTGGCCGAATGATCGCGATTTCCACGACAAGGTCGTAATACGTCTGTGGTCGAAGGCGCGGCAGCATCGACATCTGTGCGCGTGATTCGATCTGGAACACGCCGACCGTTTCGGCCCGGCAGATCATGTCGTAAACGTCCTTGTCATCGTTCAATGGAATGTCGGCCAGGACCGGACGGGTTCCGATGGTCGGATGATTCCACAGGCCATGCCGATGCAGCAGATCGAGGCACCGACGCAGACAGGTGAGCATGCCGAGCGCGAGGCAATCGACCTTGAGCAGCTTCATCGTTTCAAGATCATCCTTGTCCCACTGGATGATCGTGCGATCGTGCATCGACGCGTTCTCGACCGGCACGAGATGGTGCAGGGGATGTTCTGAAATCACGAAGCCGCCGACATGCTGCGAGAGATGGCGCGGGAAGCCCTGGATTTCGCTCGCGAGCGCGAACAGGCGATGCAGCACGCGATTACCCGGATCGAAGCCGTGTTCGCGCAGCCAGTCGCCGAGTGACTGGCCGCTGCGCACGCGCGAGAACAGGCTGGTCAATCCGTCGAGCTGATCCTCCGGCAAGCCGAGCGCACGGCCGATGTCGCGCACCGCGCTCTTGCCGCGATAACTGATGACGGTTGCAGCCAGCGCGGCACGTCCGCGTCCGTATTTGCCGAATACGTACTGGATCACTTCCTCGCGGCGTTCGTGCTCGAAATCGACATCGATGTCCGGCGGCTCATCGCGTTCCTTCGACAGGAAGCGCTCGAACAACAGGTTGCCGTTCTCGGGATCGACCGCGGTGATGCCGAGGCAATAGCAGACCGCCGAATTCGCCGACGAACCGCGGCCCTGGCAGAGGATCGGCGGTTCCTGGTTACGCGCCCAGCGGACGATATCCTCGACGGTCAGGAAGAAGTGTTCGTAGCCAACGTCCCGGATCAGGGCCAGTTCCTTTTCGACCTGCACCCTCACATCGTCCCGAATGCCATCGGGCCAATGCCTGGCCGCCCCGGCGTAGGTCAGCTCGCGCAGATAGTCGCTGGCATCGAGCCCATTGGGCACCAGTTCGTGCGGATATTCGTAATTCAACTGGCGCAGGTCGAACGTGCAAGGCGCTGCGATGCGCAGCGTTTCGGCGATCAGGTCCGGCGGATAGATCGATGCGAGATCATCGATGCGCCGCAGGTGCCGTTCACCGTTCGGGAACAGCCCGTGACCCGCTTCGACGACCGTTCGGCCGAGACGGATCGCGGTCATTACGTCCTGCAACGCGCGCCGCCGCCGCACATGCATGTGCACGTCACCGGACGCGACCAGCGGTAATCCGTGGCGCGCGCCGAGCGCACGCAGTTCGGCCAGCGCGGCGGCATCGTCCGGGCCGCAATGCAGTTCGACGGCGAGCCACGCCCGGCCGACGAAGTACTGCGTGACCCAGGCGGCGTGATTGTCGAGCGTGAGCTCGCCATGAACCTCCGCATTCACAAGCGTTCGATGATGATCGTTCCGGCTGCATTCCTGCTCCGACGCCCCCCTTCCGCCTACCGAAGGCGGAAGGGGGCCGGACGCCTCGTCGCAGTCGGGAAAGCGATTGTGGAAAGCTGCTTCGCCCCTTCGATCTTCGGAATTTCTTCCAGGAACCCACACCACCAGCACGCCATTGCCGAGTTGCTCTGCATCCGCGCGGGTCAACCGGTATTCACCTTTCGCACTGCATCGGCGGCCTGTCGTGATCAGCTTGCAGATGTCGGAATAGCCGTCCTGGTTCTTCGCGAGCAGCACGAGTTTCGGGCCGTCGGCCAGCTGCACTTCGGTGCCGACGATCAACGCGACGCCGGTTTCGTCGGAGGCTTCGAGCGCGCGCACGATGCCGGCGAGCGAGCATTCGTCGGTGATCGCGAGCGCGGCGTAGCCGAGTTTTTTTGCGCGCTCGAACAACTCGCGCGCGCTCGACGCGCCACGCTGGAACGAGAAGTTCGACAGGCAATGCAGTTCCGCATAGCGCGAAATTGACGGCAAGCGAGTCGACACGACTTCAGTCCTTCCCTTCAAGCCTGTCCCGGGCGTTGTCGAAGGGGGTGAGCCAGGATTTCGCGCGGCACTGCCGCGCGCCGGCGAACGGTTGCACAGGGACGTGCAGACCGGGCTTGCGAGCGCAGGATGCGCGAGGGGTTGGGTGGAGATGGTGTTCGTTCGGAGTCCCGGCATCATCGCTTTGCCCGATGTGCGCGCCACGGCTGCGACTCCGAATATTCCATGAGGCATATTCGCCGGGATCGTTACTGGCCGGATCGATCGCTTCGTGGCGCCGCATCTTGTGCAACGCGCTGCGCGGATCGTTGCCAATGCCTGCTTCGGGAAGATCCGGTTCGACCGGCGCGCGCAGGTGCCGGCGTTTCGGCGGTTTGACCGGTTTCATGCGAACCAGCCGTGCAGGGTCCAGTGCGACATGGTGCCGGCGTCGACCGACGAGCTGGCTTCGACGAATGCCCATGCACGCTGGCCGCTGCGTGTTTCGACGATGTAGTAATCGCGGCGTTGGTCGTGATCGTCCCACCAGCCGCTCTCGATGCGCTCGGGACCGGCGAGTACGCGTGCGGGTGCGCCACGCAAGGGAATCGGCCGCCGTAGCAGCCAGAACGGTCGCATTTTTGAGGCGCTCCCGACCGAAACATTCGCGGCTGCACGGCGACGAGCGTCTGCTTTTGTAGGAGCGGCTTCAGCCGCGATGCTCTTGTTCGGAATGCGGGAAGAAAAAGCATCGCGGCTGAAGCTGCTCCTACGAGAATTTTCGGAAGGAGCTTCGATGACCGAAACGAATTGCCACGCGCGTCCGGGGCGGTGATCGGCGGCGCAGCGCAGACTCCGCAAGGCTTCGTCGCCGAGCCGCGCGCGCAGGCGCTCGGCCAGCGCCGGCCAGTCAAGTTCCTCGTGGCGATTGCTTTCAAAGAGATCGTGGTGCAATGGACACAGCGGCGGCAGGTCGTCGGCACGCAGAGTCAAGGCATGTACGGGAGCCGGCAGTTCGATGCGTTCGAGCCTCACGCGCGCGAGGTCGAACAACGCCGCAGCGTCGCGTTGCGGCGCGATCAGGCCGACCTCGACGCGCGTGCTGGCGCCGCGTTCGTGGCCGAGCACGAGCGCGAAATGCTGCACGCCGCCGTCGCGTGCGATCAGGAAGGTGGCGAGTTCGCGAATCAGTCGTTGCAGCGGAAACACGAGTGCGGTCTGCGATTCGATGCCGAACGAAAATTCGATACGACGTTGGAACCGATCCGCCGGCTGATAGCGTGGCAGCGCTTCGGCGGCGAGACCGCGCATGCAGTCGAGATGATCGAGCGTACCCGGCCCGATACGCCGTGCGAGTTCCGCGCGCGGCAGGCGGAAAAGATCATGCAGGTCGCGGAAACCCATGCCTTGCAACGCGGCGATTGTCTTCGCATCGAAACCACTGGCAGCGAGTGGCACGGCGCCGAGTGCGTTCGCGAGCAGCGCGATCGTGGGGATTGCGATGCCGTCCGCGTGCGTCGCGAGCACGCGTGCGCCAGCCGCAGTCGGTGCCGCGGCGAGCGAAAACGCGAATCCAAACGCATCGAGTTCGCTGCGCAATCGTCGTTCCAGCGCGGGCCATCCTCCGAACAAAGCCAGGCTTGCGCCGACTTCGACGAACACGCTATCGGGCGTGGCGATGTTGATTTCGGCACTGAAGCGATAGGCTAAGGCAGCAAGCGACTCAAGTGCCTGGCGCTCTGCTGCTTCATCGCGCGGCGTTACACAGAGGCGAGGGCACAGCACCTGCGCCGCCGTCAACGGCTGACCGGCGCGGACACCCGCTATTTCCGCGGGCGCATTGGCGAGCATGATCCGCCGGCGCTGTAGTGGGCCGTCGATGACCGCGAACGGCCGTGAAGACAAGACGCTGGGTGCCGGCTCGGGTGAAGCCTGGCCTGTCCTGAGCCCGTCGAAGGGCCGGGATGACGGCAATTTCAAGTCTTCCTCGAAAGGTTGCGCGTTCGTGTCGACGCGGACCGCATCCAGCGCCAGTTGCGGAAACCGCAGGCAGGTCCAGAGCACGCATCCCTCGATACGATCAGGCGCGCAGCCGGATCGCTTGGGGGCTGCCGCCAAGCCGTCCGCGGCATTTCAGGATCTCGATGTGCGGTCCATTTCCCGAAGTGGTGACCTGCAGGCGCAGTGCGGCCGGGCTGCTCTGACTTGCCGCACCCAGCGGACGAAACACGAAGCCGATGGCCGCGCCGGTTTCGGCGGCAAGCTGCAGGCGACGCAGTTGGCGATAGTCGGCGTTCGGTAGCCAGTTCAGCACGGCGCCGCAACAGCCAGCGCGCAGGCATTGTTCGGCCGTCCAGTGCGTATCCGCGGCGCTCGTGTCGATATGCACGAGTTGGGCGAGATCGATGCCGGCCGCAGCCAGCGCTGGCGCGTAAGGAATATAGGGTGGTGCGATCAGCGCCACGCGTTTGCGCGCCTGCGTCAGCGCGGCCAGTGCAGGCAGCACCAGGCTGCATTCGCCGATGCCGTCCTGCTCGATCAGGATTTCGCTGAGCGCGCCGCGCGGCCAGCCACCGCCCGGCAGCAGTGCATCGAGTTCGGTGAGGCCGGTTGGCTGGGTGTCGGTTGCGAGAGCCGGTTGCGTGCCGCGGCGCCAGATGCCCGGATGACGCAGCACATCGGCGAGTGCGGCATCATCGCGACGCGCGCGCGCAAGCGCGGAACGAAAAGCTGGCCGTGCATCTGTCGCCGAAGGCGATGCCTGCGTGAAGCCTGCGCTCTCGAAAGCGGCTGCGGTGGTGTCGATAGAACCTGAAGTCAACATCGCAACTCATCCTTGTCGCTGGATTTTCGATGCGGCGGCATCGGGGCGGATCAGGCCGACATAGAGACCCTCGATTGCGAACGCGTGGCGTCGCGGATCGACTTCGATCGGTGAGAAATCCGGATTCGCCGGCAACAGGCGGACCTGGCCTTTGCGGTGATCGAGGCGCTTGACCGTGACTTCGTCGTCGAGGCGCGCGACGACGATGCGGCCGTGCTCGGCGGTCTCCGTGCGATGCACCGCGATCAGATCACCGTCGAGGATGCCGGCATCGCGCATGCTGAGGCCGATAACGCGCAGCAGGTAATCGGCGCGCGGGCGGAACAGGTCGGGGTCGGCGCCGTGGTAGGCTTCTATGTTTTCGGCAGCGAGGATCGGGCTGCCGGCGGCAACCCGGCCGACGAGGGGAAGCTGGGTTGCCGCCGACGCCCGTGAACGATGCGGAAGGCGCAGGCCACGATGATACGGCAAGCGTTCGAGCGTGCCCTTGCGGACCAGCGCCTCGACGTAATCCTGCGCTGAACTATGACTGCTAAGCCCAAGATTTTCCGAGATTTCCCGCAGGGTAGGCGGGCGGCCGTGCTGGTCCAGATGGTGCCGGATGCAGTCGAGCACGCGTTGCTGGTTTGCGGTGAGGTGCAGAGTATCCATACGTACTAATGTACGTATATCGGTTGTCCTGCGCAAGTCCCCGAAAACGTTGCTAGCCGGACGCCTTGAAGGTGGAGTCTGCGACCATCTTTGCGATGCGCTCGCGCAGCTGCCGGGTTCTCCGCTCCGCGAGCACGCGCAGCGCAGGACGATCGGCCTGCGCGAACATCGATCCCTTGCCGAGATGCTCGCGCAGCAGCGCACAGTCCTGCACGCCGCCGAGGATGACCGCCAGACGCTTGTCGCGTTTGCTCGCGTCGGCGCGGGCCGTGGTGGTGTCGCCTAGCGCGCGCTGCTGTTGCGACAGGCGTCGTGCGCGACGGCGCCAGCGATGCCAGTCCGCGTCGCGGCGGCTCGTGCGTGCACGCCCGCCCGCTGCGTCGGAACGGAGCAGGCTGCGTTGGAGGGCCGCGCGCATGTCCGCATCGGTCACCCTGTCCCAAGGCAGCGCAGAGAGTGCCGCGAGCAGCGTGGTCAACAACGCGCGCTTGTCATCCCATCGAGGATCATCGGCCAATGCAATACGCGCCCGTGCTGCCCTGGCTTGGGCGGCTGCACGACGGGCACGGCGCAGCATCGGCGACGAGTCGCCGGCGCCCGTCTTTTCGAGTAACGCATCCAGGGTAGCCACCAGCGCCTGTGCATCGCGCAGCTTCGACGTATGGCGGTTGGCCTGCCGCAGCGCGCGGTCGATCAGGTCCGCGCCCGGCCCCAGAGTCGGCATATCCAGCGCAAGCGTGGCGCGCACCCGGCGGATGGATTTGCGCGCCTGATGCACGCCTGCGTGCAGGCGCCCGCCGCTCCACGACAGGCAGGCGATCGCGCGCGCAAGCTCGGTAACGGCGTAGTCGCGCAACCGGATGTCCGGGGAAATAGCGGGTGGGGATGCTGCTTGGGCGCGGCTGAGCTGACTCACTTCGATAGTGCCGGTCACCGAATCGGCGCAGCATAGCGTGCCCGAGGTCCGCGATGTCTGCGCGGATTTGGACAGCCCAATGCACGGGCACGTATCAGCGTCTGCTGTGCGGCCGTGCCCGCGACTCGCCCGCTCAGAGGTAGGCGCGCATGTTCTTCAAGGTCTGACGTCGACCGAGACGCCCAGGCTCACACGCGAGCCCTTGTTTCACCGCGGCGCGATGTCGTTGCCGACGAAGAAGGTGCGGTACGGGTACCGTCCTTTCCCGGAGTCTCGTCAGTCTGGTTTCATGTTCGTCGGCTAAAATACTCAAACCTTTGACGCCTGTTGGTCTGGACGTCTTCCCCACAGGAGTATTCCCGTGAAAATCTTGATGGTTCTGACGTCGCACGATCAGCTTGGCAACACCGGCAAGAAGACCGGCTTTTGGCTCGAGGAATTCGCCGCGCCTTACTACGTATTCAAGGATGCGCGCGCAGAGATCACGGTGGCGTCACCCAAAGGCGGGCAGCCTCCGCTCGATCCCAAGAGCGACGAGTCGGATGCGCAGACGAAAGCCACGGCGCGCTTCAAGGCGGATCCTGCGGCGCAGAAACTCCTTGCGACCACGCACACGTTGTCCGACCTCAGCGCCGACGATTTCGATGCCATTTTCTATCCAGGCGGACATGGTCCGCTCTGGGATCTGGCGGACGACCCGGATTCGCAGCGCCTGATCGAAGCCTTTTATGCCGCCGGCAAGCCGGTGGCGGCGGTCTGCCACGGTCCCGCCGCTTTCCGCAACGCGCGCGAACCGTTCGGTTTTCCGATGGTGCGGGGACGGTCCGTCACCGGTTTCTCCAACACCGAAGAGTCAGCCGCCGGACTCACCGATATCGTTCCGTTCCTGGTCGAGGACGTGCTCAAGGAAAAAGGCGGCGACTATTCAAAGAAAGCCGACTGGCAATCCCACGTCATCACCGATGCGAATCTGGTGACCGGACAAAATCCTGCTTCTTCCGAAGAAGCGGCCAGAGCGGTGCTGAAGCTGCTCGGTTGATCGCGGCCGGAGCTTGCGAATCCCAATCGCACGGCCAATGATGGGAGGGGACGTTATCGGAGGCTACGTCGCGGGCGGCCCGTTTCTTCGCGGTCAATCTGCGAGGCGTCGTACATGACCGTGTCCGCTTTCAGCGGTGATTGCGTGGCAATGTCGCGCGAGCCATAGGCTTGGACGTAGGCGACGCGCCCATTGCGGATCACCGCGAGCGCGAGACCCGGCACCTTGGCGGCGCTCATCAACCGCTCGACTTCGCGATCGATTTGCATGGATGTTGTCGCGAGCGCCCCGACGCTTCGCAGGCTGGCGCGCGGCGCAGCGCATGCGCAGAAAAGCAGGCCGATTGCGGCGAGGAAAATCATTCGGCCATGTGTCGTATCCCGTCGTCCAAGCGTCGTCGAGGTCACCACTATAAATGCAAAAGGCCGGATTCGAGGCGGATGGCAACGGCAGAAGTGGTTGCCGAAGAATTCGGGCCGAGTCAATGCGCTGGGCTTTTTCAGCCCGAGCTACGCGCTGCTTTTGTGTAGAAGCGTGCAAGCGCAACCGTAACCTCGCAAGAGCCAATCGCGGCTGCGCCGCTCCTGCGAAAGCGAATGCGCCGATCGAGTGCCGACCCGTAGCGGGGAAAGGAGACGGCGTCGTGTCGGCGTCCCTCCTTGTTCTCGATCCGCTCACAGGTGGCCCGGCCGTCGATCCTGGCCAAGCGTTTACAATGCCCGCTTTCCCAGGAGCTGCCCATGTCCCTCGCGATCTCGAAAGTCCCCACGCCCATCAACGAGCCGGTGCAGGGCTATGCCCCGGGGTCGCCGGAGCGTGCGAGCCTCAAGGCGAAACTGGCGCAAATGTCCGCTGGAAAAATCGAGATACCGCTGGTCATCGATGGCAAGGACGTCCGCGCGGGCAAGTTCGGCCAGGCTGTGATGCCGCATCGCCACGCGCACGAGCTCGCCGATTTCCATCAGGGCGGCGAGGCGGAAGTGCAGATGGCGATTCGCGCCGCGCTCCGCGCGCAAAAGGACTGGGCGAATCTTCCGTGGGAAGCGCGCGCATCGGTGTTCCTCAAAGCCGCCGAGTTGTTGCAAGGCCCGTATCGCGATGTCATCAACGCGGCGACGATGCTCGGCCAAGGCAAGACCTGCCATCAGGCCGAGATCGACAGCGCCTGCGAGCTGATCGATTTCTTCCGCTTCAATGTCGCGTTCTACGAACAGTTGCTGCGCGAGCAGCCGCAAAGCTCGCCCGGCGTGTGGAATCGGCTCGAACATCGTCCGCTGGAAGGCTTCGTGTTCGCGGTCTCGCCGTTCAACTTCACCTCCATCGCCGGCAACCTGCCGACCGCGCCGGCGTTGTGCGGCAACACGGTGATCTGGAAACCCGCGAGCACCGCCGTCTATAGCGCGCACTTCCTGATGAAGCTGTTCAAGGAAGCCGGCCTGCCCGATGGCGTGATCAATCTGGTCTGCGGCAGCGGCCCGGCGATCGGCAATCCGGTACTGGAAAACAGGCACCTCGCCGGCATCCATTTCACCGGCTCGACCAAGGTGTTCCACCAGATGTGGCGCACGGTCGGCGATAACATCGACAAGTACATCAGCTATCCGCGCCTGGTCGGCGAAACCGGTGGCAAGGATTTCATCGTCGCGCACGCCAGCGCCGACCCGGTCGCATTGGCTACCGCGATCACTCGCGGCGCGTTCGAATACCAGGGCCAGAAATGTTCCGCCGCGAGCCGCGTGTATGTACCGAGCAATCTGTGGCCGAAGGTCAAGGACAGGCTGGTGGCCCAGGTCGAGAGCATCAAGATGGGCGACGTCGCCGACTTCTCGAACTTCATGGGCGCGGTGATCGACGCAGCGAGCTTCAAGACCCAGAAGGCCGCGATCGACGAAGCGAAAACATCCAGCGACGCGACGATCCTGGCCGGCGGCCAGTACGACGATTCCATAGGCTACTTCGTGCGACCCACCGTGATCGTCACCACCAACCCGGCCTACCGCACGCTGTGCGACGAACTGTTCGGGCCGGTGCTGACGCTGCACGTGTACGACGAAACGAAGTGGGTCGAGACGCTGGACATCGTCGATCGCACCAGCCCGTACGCGCTGACCGGCGCGATCTTCGCGCAGGACCGTTACGCGATCCAGCAAGGCCTCGAACGCCTGCGTAACGCGGCCGGCAATTTCTACATCAACGACAAGCCCACCGGCGCCGTGGTCGGCCAGCAACCCTTCGGCGGCGCCCGCGGATCCGGCACCAACGACAAGGCTGGCTCGATCCTCAACCTGCTCCGCTGGATCAGCCCGCGCAGCATCAAGGAGACGTTCGTGCCAGCGACGAATTATGGGTATCCGTTTATGGAAGATGAGAGATCGTAGATGGGCTAGCGCGCATCTGCGGCCGGTCCTGCCCGCGCAGCGCCGATGTGCTTTTGCCGGACTCGTTGTAGTAGAGGAGCATGAAGATGGCGCTGACGAGGACGATTTAATTACCTCCGTCCTCTTATCAGTTGCTTCCGACTCGTACTGCGCCATGAACGCCGGCATCGAACGACCCGACTGGAACTGGAAACGGCGTCAGAGTGCCTTCTCGCTCGTCGCAATTGCGTTCATCTGGACCAAGAGCGCTCGCGACATCCTGCAGAACGTCATCCGCGCCAACAGCCGCTTAAGTTCCAAACAGAATGGGCGAAATCAATTCTGAAGTGCAACACTAGCGTAGCGCCGCGTTGAGCTTGGCCAGCGCTTGGGCGCCCGGACACAGCTCTTGGCGGCCCAGCGCATTGAGCGGTGTGGCACTGGTGTTGAGCGCTTCGTGCAAATCGCTGGCATCCGGGTCCACATAGAGCAGCCCCGTCACCACCTCGCCGCGCGCCTGATGCGTCTGCACATGGTTCATGGCGGCCAGCCGGTCGGTCGGGTCATAGCCGTCGTGCAGCTTGCGCAGGCGCAGCGTCAGACCGTCGTGCTGCAACACCTCCACGACCTCGCCTGGGGCATAGTCGGTGGTGATTTCGCTGCGCGGCGTGATGAAGTCGATGCGATTCACGGCCTCGTTGTGCTCGCGCACATAATCGTAGCTCTTGGTGCTGCCTGCGTGGTTGTTGAACGCCACGCAGGGGCTGATGACGTCAATGAAGGCCGCGCCGCCATGACTGATGGCCCCTTTGATCAGGGGCACCAGCTGCGCCTTGTCACCCGAAAAGCTGCGCGCCACGTAGGTGGCCCCCAGTTGCAGCGCCATGCCGATCAAGTCGACCGGGCTGTCGCTGTTGATCACACCCTTCTTGCTTTTGGAGCCGCGGTCGGCCGTGGCCGAAAATTGCCCTTTGGTCAGCCCATACACGCCGTTGTTTTCCACGATATAGACCATGCACACACCACGTCGCATGACATGGGCGAACTGGCCCAGGCCAATCGAGGCCGAGTCGCCGTCGCCCGAGACGCCCAGATACAGCAGGTCTCGATTGGCCAGATTAGCCCCCGTGAGCACCGACGGCATGCGCCCGTGCACCGTGTTGAAGCCGTGTGAAGCACCGAGAAAATAGTCCGGCGTCTTGGAACTGCAGCCAATGCCCGAGAGCTTGGCCACGCGGTGCGGCTCGATATCGAGCTCCCAGCAGGCCTGGATGATCGCCGCCGAGATCGAGTCGTGGCCGCAACCAGCGCACAGCGTGGAAATTTTGCCCTCGTAATCGCGCCGGGTGTAGCCCACCTTGTTGGTGGTGAGCGAGGGATGGTGCAGGCGGGGTTTGGCGAGGTAGGTCATGCGGTGCACTCCCTGAGGTTGTGATCCTTGACTTTCCGTTGGGACGTGACTGCCTCGGCATGCACATGTTGCGTGATGGCCTGGGTGATGAAGCGGGCCGTGATGGGGGTGCCGTCGAAGTGCAGCACCCGTACCAGGCGCGCCGGATCCACGTCCAGTTCATTCACCAGCAAGCTGCGCATCTGTGCATCGCGGTTTTGTTCGACCACAAACACCTCGTCGTGATCGGTCAGAAACTGGGCGACCACCTGCGGGAACGGAAATGCGCGCAGCCGCAAGGCGTCGAGGTGGATGCCGGCGTCGGTCAGCACATCGAGCGCCTCATGCATCGCCGGGCTGGTGGAGCCGAAGTAGATGACGCCCAGCCGCGTCTTGCGCGTGGCATCGCGCAGCACTGGTTGCGGCACCAGACCGGCCGCGGTTTCGAACTTCTTCAGCAGCCGCTGCACGTTGTAGACATAGTCCGGCCCGCGCTCCGAATAGCGTGCGTAAGCGTCGCGTGTGGTGCCCCGGGTGAAATAGCTGCCACGGGTGGGGTGCGTGCCGGGCAGCGTGCGCCACGGAATGCCGTCACCATCCACATCCTTGTAGCGGCCAAAGTCCTTGCCGGCCTCCAGATCTTCGGCGGTCATCACCTTGCCCCGGTCGTACTCGCGCGCCTCGTCCCATTCAAACGGCTGGCATAAACGCTGGTTCATGCCGATGTCGAGGTCGGTCATCAGGAACACCGGCGTTTGCAGTCGGTCGGCCAGGTCCAGTGCGGCGGCGGCGTGCTCAAAGCATTCGTGCGGGTCTTCGGGGAACAAGAGCACGTGTTTGGTGTCGCCATGCGAGGCGTAGGCGCACGACAAGATGTCGGCCTGCTGGGTGCGGGTGGGCATGCCGGTCGACGGCCCGCCGCGCTGCACATTGATGATGGTGACCGGGATCTCGGCAAAGTACGCCAGCCCAATGAACTCCGTCATCAGCGAGACACCGGGCCCGGACGTGGCGGTAAAGGCGCGCGCCCCATTCCAGCCCGCGCCCACCACGATGCCAATGGACGCGATCTCGTCCTCGGCCTGCACGATGGCGAACTTGTTCTGGCCGGTTGCCGGATCAACCCGGTACCTGGCGCAATACTTCTGGAATGCCTCGGCCACCGATGACGACGGCGTGATCGGGTACCAGGCCGCCACGGTGGCTCCGCCATATATACAACCCAGCGCAGCCGCGCTGTTGCCATCGACAAAAATCTGCTCGCCCACCGCGTCGGCGCGTCGCACCCGGATACCCAACGGCGCGTCCAGATGCTCCTTGGCAAAGTCGCGTCCCAAGTGCAAGGCGCGCACGTTGGAGTCGAGCAGCTTCTCCTTGCCCTTGTACTGCTCGGCAAACAGCGCCTCGATGACCTCGCCATCGACCCCGAGCAGCACCGACAGCGCTCCGACATAAATGATGTTCTTGAACAACTGACGCTGGCGCGGGTCGGAGTAAATCGCGTTGCAGATATCGGTCAGCGGCATGCCGATCACGTGAATGTCTGCCCGGAACTTCGATGGAGGCAGGGGCCGCGTGCTGTCGTAGAACAGGTAACCGCCCGGTTCCAGCTCGGCCACGTCGGCGTCCCAGGTCTGCGGGTTCATCGCCACCATCATGTCCACGCCGCCACGCCGGCCCTGGTAGCCTTTCTCGCTCACACGCACCTCGTACCACGTCGGCAGGCCCTGGATATTGCTTGGAAAAATATTGCGTGGGCTCACCGGCACGCCCATGCGCAGGATGGCCTTGGCAAACAGCTCATTGGCCGAGGTCGAGCCAGAGCCGTTGACGTTGGCAAATTTGATGACGAAATCGTTGACAGCTTCGATGCGTTTCATGCTGCAACTTCCAGCGCATGCGAGTCTTTCTTGGGATCACGGCACGCTGACCCAGCCTGTGTCGGCTCCAGCAGGAACTTCTGCATGTCCCACGCGCCAGTGGGACAGCGCTCGGCACACAGACCGCAATGCAGGCACACATCCTCGTCCTTCACCATCACGCGGCCGGTCTTGAGTGCCCCCGACACATAAAGGTCTTGCGCCAGATTGAGCGCCGGGGCTTGCAGGCGCGTGCGCAGATCGGGTTCATCACCATTGGCTGTGAAAGTGATGCAGTCCATTGGGCAGATGTCCACACAGGCATCGCACTCGATGCAGGCAGGCGCTGTGAACACCGTCTGTACGTCGCAGTTCAAACAGCGGCCGGCCTCCTTGAAGGCGGTGGCGGCATCAAAACCCAGCTCGACTTCCACGCGAATGTTGGCCAGCGCCATCTCGGCTTTGGCCCATGGCACCTTGAAGCGGGCGTCATTGGAGGTGTCGTTGTCGTAGCTCCACTCATGGATGCCCATCTTGGCCGACATCAGGTTGGTCATCGGGTCTGGCCGTTGGTGGATGTCTTCACCATTCAGGAAACGGTCAATCGACACCGCGGCCTCGTGTCCATGCGCTACGGCCGTAATGATGTTCTTCGGGCCGAAAGCCGAATCACCGCCGAAGAACACGTTCGGCACCGTGGACTGGAACGTGCCCTTGTCCAGCCGCGGCAAACCCCATTTATCAAACTCGATGCCACTCTCGCGCTCGATCCAGGGGAAGGCGTTTTCCTGACCCACCGCAATCAGCACGGCATCGCACTTGACCAGCACCTCGGGCTCGCCGATCGGCACCAGACTGCGTTGACCTTGCTCGTCATAGACCGCCTTGACAACTTCAAACTTCATGCCGGTGAGCTGGCCGTTGCTGTGCTCGAACGACTTGGGCGCGTGGAAGTTGATGATCGGAATGCCCTCACGTTGGGCATCTTCCTTCTCCCAGGGCGAGGCCTTCATCTCATCAAAGCCGCTGCGCACGATGACCTTCACATCAGTACCACCCAGGCGCCGCGACGAGCGGCAGCAATCCATGGCCGTGTTGCCACCGCCGAGCACAATGACGCGCTTGCCAATGCGGGTGATGTGGCCAAACGATACCGAAGCCAGCCAGTCGATGCCGATGTGGACGTTCTGCGCCACGTCCTTGCGTCCAGGAAGGTCGAGGTCGCGCCCGCGCGGTGCGCCGCAGCCCACAAACACCGCAGCAAAGCCCTGCGCCATCAAAGCCTTCATGGACTCGATGCGCTGGCCGCTTTTGAACGCCACGCCCAGGTCGAGGATGTAGCCGGTCTCTTCGTCGATCACCGATTCCGGCAGGCGAAAGCGCGGAATCTGTGTGCGGATGAAGCCACCCGCTTTGGCCTCGCCGTCGAACACTGTGACCTCGTAGCCCAGCGGGGCCAGATCGCGCGCCACCGTCAACGAGGCCGGCCCGGCACCAATGCAGGCAATCCGTTTGCCGTTCCTGGGCGCGAGCTTGGGCATGCGCTTTGACACGTCGCCTTTCATGTCGGCTGCCACGCGTTTGAGTCGGCAGATGGCCACCGGCTCCGGATGCTCGCCATTGCTCTGCTCCACCCGGGCACGGCGGCAGGCCGGCTCGCAGGGCCGGTCACAGGTGCGGCCCAGGATGCCGGGGAAGACGTTGGAGACCCAGTTGACCATGTAGGCGTCGCTGTAGCGACCCTGCCCGATCAGCCGGATGTATTCGGGAACGGGGGTATGAGCAGGACAGGCCCACTGGCAATCAACGACCTTGTGGAAATAGGACGGATTCGCGATATTGGTAGGCTGCAAAACTGTCTCCTTGCCTTGGTGTGCATCGCACAAACGGTGACAGTCTACGCCTCGCAGCCCTGAAAGCGCCCTCGGCTGAATCCCAGGGCGTGTCCTTTACACGTCAGAGGACCAGCGTCAGGCAGCCGTTCCGGCCAGCCCGGAAAAAAGCGCTGACCATCCTCTGGTGGTGCCTGTACTAGTTCAATGAGAACGCCCTCGCCGCCAATCGGCAGTTCATCATTGCCCTTGGGGTGGATGAAGCAGATATCGAACGCTGCTGCTCCCTTGCGGATGCCATCGTGAACCGCTCCGGGAATCCCG
>PLNP01000038.1 GCA_003142815.1 Rhodanobacteraceae bacterium | reverse complement strand
TCCTTCCCCTGCGAAGCGGGGGGAAGGTGCCGACTGCGAAGGCAGGATGCCGAAGCGAACGGCGCAGCCGGCCCGGAGAGCGTGCCGCAGGAGCGGCATGTAACGCGGGAAGGGGGCCTTTGATGGTTGTTGAGGCGGCCAGAATATGTCTGAACCGATGCCGCCGTCGGCGTTCGCCGACAGCTGCTGTAGGAATTCAAACTTCACTTGGGCCGGATCAATAATCAGGTTGTCTTCTGCGAGGACGGGTGCGTCCGAACGACGACGCGCCCGTCGCGTCGATACGGCGCGGGGAACCCCGCACCCGCCCCCGCACTGCACGTCGACTTTCCGGTCGACGCGGAGTGCAAGAAGACAACCGATGATCGCCGGCCGCCACATGCATGCAGTGCGCGAGACGCATCACCGCACGCGCTGCGGCTATGATCGACGCCGGAGCAAGTGATGATCGCGATCCACCACACGTATTGGTTGCTTGGCGGCGCGGCGGCGCTGCTGCTGGCTGGTATCGGCTCGAGCCTGATCGCGCGGCGCTTCGGCGCGCCATTGCTGCTGGTGTTTCTCGCGCTCGGCATGCTCGCGGGTGTCGACGGCCCGGGCGGGATTCGCTTCGACGACTACACGACGACTTATCAGATCGGTTCGCTGGCCCTCGCGATCATCCTGTTCGATGGTGGCCTGCGCACGCGGCGCGAGAGCTTCCGTGGCGTGCTCGCGCCAACCTTGCTGCTGGCGACCGTCGGCGTTGTGATCACCGCGGCGCTGACCGGCCTCGCCGCGCGCTGGTTGTTCGATCTCGGCGCGGTCGAGGGGTTGTTGCTTGGCGCGGTGGTCGCATCGACGGATGCCGCCGCGGTGTTCTTTCTGCTGCGCGCCGGCGGCTTGCAGCTGCGCTCGCGGATCGGCGCGACGCTGGAGATCGAATCGAGCGCGAACGATCCGGTCGCGGTTCTGCTGACCATGCTGCTCGCCGAATATCTGGCAACGCCGCAGGGCATCGCGCCGGCGCAATTCGTGCTCGAACTCGTATCGCAGTTCGGCATCGGCGCGCTGGCCGGAACGCTCGGCGGCTTCGCGATAGCCGCCGCGTTGCGCAGGATGTCGTTGTCGGGCGGTCTCGCCGCGCTGTTCCTCGTCGCCGGCGCACTGTTTGCGTTCGGGGTGACGGGCGCGCTGCACGGCAGCGCGTTTCTGGCCGTCTACGTAGCCGGCGTCATCGTCGGCAACCGCAACGTGCCGGGCTTCGTGAACCTGTTGTCGGTGCTCGATGCCGGCACCTGGTTGTGCCAGATCGTGATGTTCCTCGTGCTTGGGCTTTTGGCCGCGCCTTATCAAATCATCAAGGTGCTATGGCCCGCACTCGGCCTCGCCGCGTTCCTGATGCTGGTCGGTCGACCGCTCGCGGTGGCGGCGTGCCTGGCGCCGTTCCGCTATGGCAAACGCGAAATCGGCTTCGTCGCGTGGGTCGGTCTGCGTGGCGCGGTCGGCATCTTTCTTGCGTCGATCCCGATGCTGATGGGACTGCCGCACGCGGCGCTGATCTTCAATGCCGCGTTCATCGTCGTGCTTGCGTCCCTGCTTGTGCAGGGCTGGACGCTCGGGCTCGCCGCGCGCCTGCTCGATGTCGCGCTGCCGCGTCGCGATCGCGCGGTGCGCCGCGTCGAACTGGATCTGCCAGGCTCGCTGGAACGCGAACTGGTCGGTTACGCGGTCGCATCCGATGCGTCGGTGCTCGGCGGCGCCGCGGTGCCGGGCTGGGCGCAATTGACGATGATCGTGCGCGGCGGCCACATCCTGATGCCGGAGCCGGACATCACCCTTGCCGCCGGCGATTACGCCTACCTGCTCGCGCCGCCGGGCCGCGTGTATCGGCTCGACTGGCTGTTCGCGCCGCCTGAGGAGGCGCGCGAGGCCGAACGCGAGATATTCGGCGAGTTCAGCTTCGATGCCAACGTGCGCCTCGCCGACGTCGCCGAGTTCTATGCCCTGCCGATCCGTGCCAAGGATGCGCCGCTGACCCTGGCTGAACACTTCGCGCGCAAATTCGAGCACACCATCGAAGTCGGTGACCGTGTGCGCCTCGGCCCGGTCACGCTGATCGCGCGCGAGCTCTCCGACGACGGCGTCACCAGGGTCGGCCTGAAACTGCAAAGTTTCGGCGGCGCACTGGTTGGACGCGCGCGTCTCGGTAACGGCATCGCGAAACTGTTCGGGCGCAATTGAGTGCAGCGTGGCCTCCAATTTTGTAGGAGCGGCTTCAGCCGCGATGCTTTTCGTCCCGACCGGGCGCAGGAGCAAGAGCATCGCGGCTGAAGCCGCTCCTACAGAGCCCTGCGCTGAGCGAGGTTTGCGCGAGTGGCGCCCGTCGTCAGCGGCGCTTCCCGTCCTCGTCCCACACTTCTCCGAGCGGATCGAACTCGACCGTCGTCTTCTGCTCCGCGCGCGGCCCGAAACCGCAAACTGCGATCGGGCTCTCCTGCAAGGAATCGAGACCGAATGCCTGTTCGATGGGCAAATACCCCTTGCCGCCGGGCTCCTCCTCTCCCACTCTCGTTCCGATGCCGGTCGTCTGCGTTTTTCGCACTGCCCACGATATTCGTCCGTGCCCCTGCCGCTCCCGACATCCGCGGTCACTATCGTGCACTGGGCAGCGCGCGGCGCTCCCGGCCGGTCAGTCGTCGCGCGGCGAAGGCGAGAAAGCGGATCAGCTTCGGCAGCAGCCAAGCCACCAGCGCCAGGAACAGCACCGGGTGCTGGGTTGCGAGAAACAGGCCACCGAGGACCCCGCCGTCCTCGCCAAAACTTGCGGTCCAATTGCTGAACGGCTCCGGCGACGTGATGAACGTGTGCAGCGCATTGCTCCGCACGAGCCGGCTTTGGCTGCACAGCACGTTACCAGCACAGTGCCGGGCCGCATCGCCGCAGTCGGCATCGATCGGCCGATCGGCGGCGATCCTCGCGGGCCGCGCTTTCTGCTAGCGTGGCGCTCCCGTAACGAGATTGCGCCGGGGTGCGCCAATGGCCCGTTTGCTCCTGCTCGTCCTTGCCCTCATCGGTTTCGCGCTGACATTCATCGCGAAGTCGCCGGGTCTGCTCGGGATCGGCCTGCTGTTCGGTATCGTCGGGCTCTTCGGTTTCGTGTTTGCGCTGGCCGCCGCGCGCGTATCGGCGAGTGCGCGCCCCGAGGCTTCGATGGCGTCGGTCGAGGATATCGTCGCACTCCGGAAGCGGCCTGCGGCACCACGTTCGAGCGCGAGCGCGTCGGTGTCTGATCCATCGGATCGCGCCCACTGACCCGCGGTCGGTACCGATTCGCATGGACCTGCCGCATGGCGCCCGCGCGTCGCGGCGGCGCGGTTCGCTGCAGCGCGCCATGCGGCGCCTGTCGGTCTCCTGCACAATCGAGACGTCGCAGCGCGCGACTCACGATGGGAGGCAAGCATGACCATTACGGCTACTGCAATCATTATCTGGTTGATCGTCGGTGCCATCGCCGGCTGGCTCGCGGGGCAGATCGTCAAGGGGCACGGCTTCGGCTTGGTTGGCAACATCATCGTCGGCATCATCGGGGCGGTCATTGCTGGCTGGCTGTTGCCACGCCTCGGGCTCTACATCGGTGGCGACATCATTGGCGCGATCATCAATGCGCTGATCGGCGCGGTCATCCTTCTGTTCCTGATCGGCTTGTTCAAACGCGCGGCGTAGCTCTTCCGATTGGCGCGGAAAAGAGGGGCCGGATTCCGATCCGGCCCTTTTCTTTTGCGTGATCGCGCCGCCGCTTCACGACGGTCTCGTTCCGCGTATGTGCGCTGATCGCCGCGCGCGTGGCAAACTGCAGTGCCCGGCGCAACGCGTTCATCGAGGAGGATCCATGTCGACCTTGCACCCCGTTTCCAGCGAATTCGCGGTGAAGGCGCATATCGACAAGGCCGCCTACGAGCGCNNGATTGGATAACGCCGTACACGCAGGTCAAGGACACCTCGTTCGATGTCGCGAATCTGCATATCCGCTGGTATGGCGATGGCGAGTTGAACCTCGCCGCGAACTGCCTCGACCGCCATCTCGCGACGCTCGGCAACAAGACCGCGCTGATCTGGGAGGGCGACGATCCGTCGGAATCAAAGCGGATCAGCTATCGCGAACTGCATGCGGAAGTCTGCAAGTGCGCGAACCTGCTGAGCAACCTCGGCATCGTCAAGGGCGATCGCGTCGCGATCTANNTCGGCGGCTTCTCGCCGGATTCGCTGGCCGGGCGCATCGCCGATTGTGCGTGCAAGCTCGTGATCACCGCAGACGAAGGTTGGCGCGGCGGCAAGAAGGTGGCGCTCAAGATCAATGTCGACGAAGCGCTGCAGCGGCCCGGCACGAACAGCGTCGAGACCGTGCTGGTGGTCAAGCGCACGGGCGGCGCGGTCGCGATGCAGGCGCCGCGCGACCGCCGGTGGCATGCGTTGATGGACGGCCAATCGAGCGAACACACGCCGGTCGCGATGAACGCCGAGGACCCGCTGTTCATC
>PLNP01000052.1:1181-11166 GCA_003142815.1 Rhodanobacteraceae bacterium | reverse complement strand
TGATCGGCAGTGGCACCGGCACCATTGACAGCGGCCTGCTCTCGGTCACGATTCCGGTCTCGGGTGCCGTGGCTGACACGGTGGGCACGGATCTGGTGGTCGAATACCACACCGATGGCAACGTGGCGGGCGGGACGTTCTACCCGGGCGCGAATGCCACGCCGGAAACCCATCCGACGTTCATGTCGTCGACCACCTGCGGCATCGCGGAACCGGCGACGGCCGCCTCCATCGGCTTCCCGGATTTCCACCTGACGATGATCGTCAGTCTGGGTGACGCGACGCTGCCGACCTGCGCGAACCAGGCCGACATTCCGTGGCTGAGCGAAGCGCCGGTTAGTGGCACGGTCGCACCGGGCGCCAGCACCGACGTGACGGTCACCGCGGATGCGGCCACTCTGCTGGCAGGCGACTACACCGCGAACGTCTGCGTGGGCAGCAACGATCCGGTCAATCCGCTGGTCACCGTGCCGGTCACCTTGACCGTCACGCCAGCGCCGTTCGTGCCTTGCAGCGGCGGAGCCGACGAGATCTTCTGCGACGGCTTCGAGATGCCCGCGGGCGGTGCCGGCACGTACACCAATCGGACCACGTTCCTGACCCATGTCGCGGCGGGTTTCTACGAGAACCCGTTCAATGACGCGGTACCGGGGGCGATCCAGTCGCTCAGCTACACCAATGGCGGCTGGGCTTACACGGTCACGGCTAGCACCGATCAGCTCTACAACGACACCGGGCTGATTTCGACAAATGCGTCGGCTGATTCGATCGTGGTGACGTTCACCGGCTCGCCGGTAACGGCGGTCGGCGGCAACTTCTGGGCGACCGACATCAACGTGCTGCCGACCGGTACGGTCGTGACGATCCTGTTGAGCGACGGCACGACGGTGGCGTTCACCTCGACCGGTCCGGCCGACTTCCGCGGCTTCACCACCGCGCTACCGATCACGAGGATCACGATCGACGCACTCGACGTTCCGAATCCGGCGTGGTCGACAATGGACAATCTGATCATCGGCATCAGCAACTGATCGACGCACACTGCCAGCATCGCCGCGAATACGGTTCCCCAAGCCGTATTCGCGGTGACCGCGCCGCCCCGCAATGGGCGGCGCGTTTTTGGTGGATGCTCTCCACGACGGCGGGAATTCAGGTTACGTTTTATGATGGATGCCCGCTTTCGCGGGCATGACATCGAAGCATTTCCTTCAGGCGGTCACACCAACCCGGCTCTGCTTCCCGTCGTGGCGAAATGGAAACCTGCCATTTTCCCGCCGCAGGCGGGCGCACCGCCGTCGGGCTTCAATTTCTCGTCGAAATAATCGGCGATCAGCGTGTACACTGTTTCCTCAATGCGGCGTCGACAGGCGTGCTTGGCGCCCGGGTAGGTCATCAGGCGGAACTGCATGCCGCGCTGCTGTAGCGCGGCGGGGGGTTTGGTCGAGTTCGCGAGCAGCACGTTGTCGTCGGCCATGCCGTGCACAAGCCGCAGCGACGACTTCCGGCCGCCGAGCCAGTCAGCACGCCGGACAATTCGTAGCCTTGTGGATTATGTTGCAGCGTGTCTAGAAGGTGCTCGGTGTAATGGGTGTCGTAGAGCGTCCAGTCGGTGACCGGCGCGACCGCGACGCCTGCGGTGATCCGGTTCGATGCCTTGGCGAGCAGCATCAGGCTCATATAGCCGCCGTAGCTCCAGCCGAACACGCCGATGCGCGCGCAATCGACCCACGGCTGCTGCCGCAGCCAGGAGACACCGGCCAACTGGCCCGTGACCTTGGGTTTGCCGCCCTTGTTGAAGCCGCTGACCAGGATGTTGCTGAGATGGCTGCCGATGACTTCCGACCCACCCTCGACGAACGCTTTCGCGGCATCGATCGCCTCTATGGCGTCGGTAGCGTCGCGCGCCTGGCCGAGGCACATGTCTGCGTGATCGGCATCGGCGGGGTCGGCTCGTGGGCGGTCGAGGCGCTCGCGCGCAGCGGCGTTGGCAAACTCACCTTGATCGATGCCGACGAAGTCTGCGTCAGTAACACGAACCGCCAGCTGCATGCGCTCGATGGGCAATTCGGCAAGCCCAAGGTCGCGGTCATGGCGCAGCGCGCGCGCGCGATCCATCCGGGCATCGAAGTCGATGCGATCGAGCAATTCCTGACTCCAGCGAATCTTGCGCTGCTGCTCGATCGCGGCTACAGCCTGGTCATCGATTGCTGCGACGCGTTTCGGGTCAAGGTCGAAACCATCGCCTGGTGCCGGCGTCGCAAACTGCCGCTGATCACCTGCGGCTCGGCAGGCGGGCGCACCGACCCAACCCTGATCGCGGTGCGCGATCTGGCCAAGACCGAGCACGACGCGATGCTTGCGCTGGTGCGCAAGAAACTGCGCGAGGAATTCAATTTTCCGCGCAGCCCGAAACGCTACTTCGGCGTGCAGGCCGTGTACTCCCGCGAAAACGTGCGCTACCCGCAAGCCGACGGCAGCGTTTGCGGCACGCGGCCGGAGCATGGCGAAGCGTTGAAGCTCGATTGCGGCGGAGGCCTCGGCGCGGCGACCCACGTGACCGCCGCGTTTGCGTTCGCGGCCGTTTCACGCGCGCTGACGAGGCTGCTCGCGGCGTAGTTGGTTTTCTGTAGGAGCGCTGCAAGCGCGTCGGTGGCGCCGCGATGTCCGCGATGACTCCGACGCTAGTTCGTGGTCGCGGCTGTGCCGCTTGCACCTTTTTCCGGTACTCCTACAAAACCGGCCGATGTGCGCGTCGCGGCCGGCCTGCACGCGCATCCGGGTTACGAGGGCAGTCCGAACAATCGTTGTGCGTTGTGGCTCGTTGCGCGCGCGATCGCATCGGCGTGTTCGTCGCGTAACGCGGCGACGACATCGAACACTTCGCGCAGACGTGCCGGTTCGTTGCGCTCGCCAGGGTGTGCGCTGAGCGGTTGGTCGGGCGCGTCGGTTTCGAGTAGCAGAAAATCGATCGGCATGCGCGCGACGATGCCGCGCAGGCGCCTCGCGCGTTCGTAGGTCGCCGGGCCGCCGATGCCGAGGCAGAAACCGAGTTTCCACAACTGCCGAGCCTGCTCCTCACTGCCCGAATAGCTGTGCACGACGCCACGCAAGCCGCCGCTGCGGCGGATCGTCACGATGACTTCCTCGACCGCGCGGCGCGCGTGCAGGATCACCGGCAAATCGAATTCGCGCGCAAGTTCGAGTTGGCGCAGGAAGTACATGCGTTGGGTATCGTGGTCGAGACCTTCGACGAAGAAATCCAGTCCGCATTCGCCGACTGCCACGGGTCGTTCGCGGTCGATCCACTCGCGCAGCGCATCAAGATGGCCGGGCAGATGCTCGGCAAGATACATCGGGTGCAAGCCGTAGGCCGGATGCAGCGTCGGGTTCGCCGTGCACAGTCCGCGCAGTTTCGAGAAACCGGCCAGCGCGATGGCCGGGACGATCTGGGCGCTGACGCCTGCCGCTTGTGCGCGGGCGAGAACGGCATCGCGATCGGCATCGAATTCCGAGGCGTCGAGATGGCAGTGCGAATCGACGAGCATCGCGAGCGCCGGCGCCGGCTATCGCTGCCGCCGGTACAACAGGATGGCTGGAATCGGACGCGTCGAATGGCGCGGTATCACCAGCGGCGGCGAATCTTCGGCGCCTTCGAGAAGCGTCGTCCCGGTGTGGGCCGGATCCAGCCAGTCGCGCAAGCGCGTGGTGGCGCTGGCGCCATCCCATGCCACCGCGAGCCTGCCGTAACAGTCGGTGCCGGCGTTCGGTTGGCTTGGCGAGACGCTGCTGCAGGCGGCATCGCCACCCGACAAGGTTCCGGTCAGGAGCCTCGCATGGGGGTAGCCGCTGGCGCTCGCGACAAACAATCCCGATCCTGACGAGCCGTTTTCGGTCGTGCCCTGTGTATAGGGGCCGGTCGCCCAGTGCGTGTTGGCCGCGGTCGGTGAACCGCTGATGCAGCTGTCGGTGGTGGTGGGCGCCGGCCCCGCGGTGATTTTCTTGACGTCGCCTAACGGGTGATGGATACCGATCGTCGCGGCAGGCGTCGCGCCGCTCGCGTCCCAGCCCGCGTAGTAGAGATGCCATGCGGGATCGGGCGTCTGGCTCAATTCAACCAGGCTGAAGTCGACATCGGCGCGTGTCGCGCGCAGCACGGCGCCCTGCTGGTTGTCGTTGAAAAACCCACCGGTTGGTGCACTGAGCTGGTTGCATTGGGTCGACTGGTAGTTCCAGTAGACGACCATGGAAGCCGCTTCGGTATTGCTGGTGATGCAGTGCGCTGCGGTCACGAAATAATTCTTGTGGTCGTGGGGCACATTGGCGACGAGCGTACCGGTGCACAGGTAATAGCGGCGATTGTCGTCGGCCTGATATTCGTATTGTCCGACTGCGCGAATATCGTCCAGATAGGTTTGGCCGAGTGGGCAGACGACGTTGACGTTGCAAGCGCCCGATGTTCCGAGGTCGCGCGAATCGGTTTTTTCGCGCCCGAACACATCGCGGAAGCCGGCGCCGACACTGCCCAGTTCGAGTGCGTCGCTCGAAAACATCGCGCCTGCCGGTACGCGCACTTCGACCGTTGCGATGTCGCCCGGCACGACGGGCGCATTGAAGCGCGCGTCCATCGCGTCCGCGGCGGTGTAGGGCCCTTGGTAATAATCGTCGGCGCCGATCACGTAGAGCGTCGCGCCGGCCGGCAGCGCATAGCGCGCGAAGCCGAGGCGCAGATCGGTCGCGCCGGCCGCGCGCAGCCTGACCCGCCACAACCGCGAGCCGTCGGCGAGCGTGTCCCAGACACCGCTGCGGGAGGGATCGATCGCAACGGGATTGTCGACAGCGACCTGCAATCGTTTCGTGTGCGGGCCGACCTGGCGCGCGTGCGCATCGACCTCGGCACGCTCGGTTGCCGCATCGATCGGGCGCACATCCTCGATCGGCAGAATGACGCCGGCTTTTGCGCGATGCGCGAGGCTGTAGGGCAACTCGCCCTGACGCGCGTGCGCCGCGAAGGCGAGCAGTGCCCCGACCATCAATACCGTGACGCGGCGGGTAAAACCAACAGGACGCATCGTGAAGCCCCGACAGACGGTGAGTACCGGATCGGGATGTTACCTGCTATCGCGCATGCCATCGTCGGCCGATCGGAACATGCGGGAGGGGCGTGGCTGACGGGTTCAGTCGCGGTGCGCCGCATTCCTGTCGCGGCCTGCGCCAAGTTTCCTGTCGAGCCCGCCAAACAGCGTCTTGAACAGACGCGAGAGTTTGCCGCGCTGCGTCTTGCGTAACTTTTCTTGTTCGCTCGTCAACCACGCGACCTGGATCACGCGGCGTTCGCCTTCGTGCGGAAGATGTCCGTGGAACGAATTGTCGGCGCGCTTGAACGCAACGAGATTTCCATAAATCGGCCGGATTTCGGGCACGACCAGATCGTCGATGTCGTCGGTCCGGTTCAGGAAACGAAAACAGCCCTCGCTGATGTCGGGCCAGGTTGCGTTCAGATAGAGCAGGGCGGTGACGACTTTCGACTGGCTGTCGGTGTGGATCGTGCCGTGACGCTTGTTCAGCGCGCGGCAGATCGTGACCAAGCTGGGGTACGCGCCGAGGTTCGGGACGCCGAGCCGTGCGCCGATCGCGTCGGCGAACTCACGCGAGGTCAGCTCGTCGATCAATCGATTGATCGACGGGCCGCAATCGCGCGCTTCATGCGGAAAGAAGCCGGCGCTCGGGTAGCGCGGGAAGTCCGTGGCGAGTTCATCGAACGCCGCGGGTGGAAGCTGGTCGCGGGCGATCAGGAACGCGAATGGCTGCGCGCGCACCTGCGTACCGGCTTGATCCAGGCGCGCGGTATCGAGCAGGTTTTCTGCGCGGGCGGGGTGGTCGTCGGGGTCTGAAGCAGCGTTCATTGCGAATAGGGCGTCGTTGACGCGGCTGATTGTAGCCTCGCGGTGGACAGCACGCAGACGCAGCCCTAAAATCCGTTCTCGCCTTGATTCCCTTTTCTCGCACACGGACCAGTTGCGCCAGCCCGCGTGCGCTGTCGCACCCAGTGTCGACGCGACCCGAATGCGCTTTTATCCTTCGACGGTAGGCGAAAGCATGACCATTCCCGCTCTACTCGCACTCGCCGATGGCAACCTCTTCCGCGGCGTTTCGATTGGCGCAGAGGGGCAGACCGTCGGCGAAGTCGTGTTCAACACGGCGATGACCGGTTATCAGGAGATCCTGACCGATCCGTCCTACTCGCGCCAGATCGTTACGCTGACCTACCCGCATATCGGCAATACCGGCTGCAATGCCGCGGATACCGAATCGACGCAGGTTCATGCGGCTGGACTGGTGATCCGCGATCTGTCGCTGGCCGCGAGCAATTGGCGCTCGGAGGAAACGCTGGATGCCTACCTCAAGCGTAACCGCGTCGTCGCGATCGCCGAGATCGACACGCGCCGGCTGACGCGCATCCTGCGCAACAGCGGCGCGCAGAACGCGTGCATTGTCGCGGGCGCGGATATCTCGGACGATGACGCGCTCGCGGCAGCACGGTCATTTCCGGGGTTGACCGGCATGGATCTGGCAAAAGTCGTGTCGATACGCGAACGCCAGACCTGGCGTGAAGGCAGCTATGATCTGGACCGTGCGGCGTTCGCAAAACCGGCAGCGCGCTTTCGCGTCGCCGCCTACGACTTCGGCATCAAGCAGAACATCCTGCGCATGTTGGTCGATCGCGGTTGCGACATCACCCTCGTGCCGGCGCAGACGCCGGCAAGCGAGGTGTTCGCGCTACATCCGGACGGCGTATTCCTGTCCAGCGGTCCCGGTGATCCGGAGCCCTGCGATTACGCGATCGCGGCGCTGCGCGAGTTCATCCGCGCCAAGCTGCCGACGTTCGGCATCTGCCTCGGCCACCAACTGCTCGGCCTCGCGGTCGGCGCGCGCACGGTCAAGATGAAGTTCGGCCATCACGGCGCGAATCATCCGGTCATTGACCTCGATACCGGCCGCGTGATGATCTCGAGCCAGAACCACGGTTTCGCGGTAGACGAATCGACCTTGCCGGGGAACGTGCAGGCGACGCATCGCTCGCTGTTTGACGGATCGCTGCAGGGCATGCGCATGACTGGCGCGCCCGTTTTCAGTTTTCAGGGCCATCCTGAAGCCAGTCCCGGCCCGCACGATGTGGCCGGTTTGTTCGATCAATTCATCCAACTCATGGAGGCGCGCGCGACTGCCGCGGCGTAATCGAGATGATCAGGCAACATTATCCGAAGGTGGTGATTGCCGCCGCAGCGCTTGCGCTGGTGTTGGCGTGCACGCTCGCGAACGCCAAGCGCCCGGCCGCGGCCGCGACGAAGACGAAGGTCGTCGAAGTCGCCAAGCTGGTCGGCGAGCCGGTCGCCTATGATGCGCTCGAACACCATGTCGGCGATGAGATCGCCATCGAGACGACCTTCAACACGGTGCGTCGTGGCAAGCTCGTCAAGTACACGAATCCGACCCTGACGATCCAGCTCGGCCCCGAACACGGTTCGATCGAACTGTCGGTACCGCGCGAGACGATCCGCAGCATCAGCGTGCTGCCGGCCGCTCCTGCCCGACCGGAGGCAGGCGCGAAGCAAGAACAAGGTAACCGCAGTGCCAAAAAGAACTGATCTACGCACGATCCTGATCATCGGCGCCGGCCCGATCGTCATCGGCCAGGCCTGCGAGTTCGACTATTCCGGCGCGCAGGCTTGCAAGGCGCTGAAGGAAGAGGGGTTCCGCGTCGTCCTGGTCAACTCGAATCCGGCCACGATCATGACCGACCCTGGAACCGCGGACGCTGTCTACATCGAGCCTATCAACTGGCGCACGGTCGAGAAGATCATCGCGAAGGAGAAACCCGACGCGCTGCTACCGACGATGGGCGGCCAGACCGCGCTCAACTGCGCGCTCGATCTTGCCGACAACGGCGTGCTCGAAAAATACGGTGTCGAGCTGATCGGCGCGTCGCGCGATGCGATCCGCATGGCCGAGGATCGCGCGCTGTTCCGCACCGCAATGCTCGAGATCGGACTGGACTGCCCGAAGGCCGAGGCCGCGAAGTCGTTCGAGCAGGCGTTGGATATCCAGACCAGGGTCGGCTATCCGACGATCATCCGGCCGAGCTTCACGCTGGGGGGTTCCGGCGGCGGCATCGCGTACAACCGCGAGGAATTCGAAGAGATCGTCAAGCGCGGCCTCGAACTCTCGCCGGTGCACGAGGTGCTGGTCGAGGAATCCGTGCTCGGCTGGAAGGAATTCGAGATGGAGGTCGTCCGCGACACCGCGGACAACTGCATCATCGTCTGCTCGATCGAGAACCTCGATCCGATGGGCGTGCACACCGGCGACTCGATCACGGTCGCCCCCGCGCAGACCCTGACGGACAAGGAATACCAGCGTCTGCGCGACGCCTCGATCGCGGTGCTGCGCAAGATCGGCGTCGATACTGGCGGCTCGAACGTGCAGTTCGGCGTGAATGCCGAGAACGGAAGAGTCGTCATCATCGAGATGAATCCGCGCGTGTCGCGTTCGTCGGCGCTGGCGTCGAAGGCAACCGGATTCCCGATCGCCAAGGTCGCTGCGAAGCTGGCGGTCGGCTACACGCTCGATGAGCTGAAGAACGAAATTACCGGCGGCAAGACGCCGGCCTCGTTCGAGCCGGCGATCGATTACGTCGTCACCAAGATTCCACGCTTCGCGTTCGAGAAGTTCCCGGCCACCGACTCGCGACTGACCACGCAGATGAAATCGGTCGGCGAGGTGATGGCGATCGGACGCACGTTCCAGGAATCATTGCAGAAAGCGCTGCGTGGACTCGAAACCGGCAAGAATGGGCTCAATCCGAGCAAGCTCGATACGGCGACGCCGGAAGGTCTTGCGACGCTGAAGCGCGAGCTCAAGGAACCCGGCCCGGATCGCGTGTTCTATGTCGCCGATGCGTTCCGCGCAGGCCTTTCGCGCGAGAATGTGTTCACGCTGACCCGTATCGATCCGTGGTTCCTCGTGCAGATCGAGGATCTCGTGCGCACGGAAGCACAGATCAACGCCGGCGGTCTGGCCGCGCTCGATGCCGCGCGCATGCGCTCGCTCAAACGCAAGGGTTTCGCCGACGCGCGCCTGGCCGAGTTGGTCGGCACCGACGAGAACGCGGTGCGCGCGCTGCGCCGCGCGTTCAACGTGCGCCCGGTCTACAAGCGTGTCGATTCCTGCGCGGCTGAATTCGCTACCACCACCGCCTACCTGTACTCGACCTACGAGGAAGAGTGCGAGGCGGATCCGACCATGCGCGACAAGATCATCGTGCTCGGCGGCGGCCCGAACCGTATCGGCCAGGGTATCGAATTCGACTATTGCTGCGTGCACGCCGCACTCGCGCTACGCGAGGATGGCTATGAAACCATCATGGTCAACTGCAATCCGGAGACTGTCTCGACCGACTACGACACTTCCGATCGCCTGTATTTCGAGCCGGTGACGCTCGAAGACGTGCTCGAGATCGTCGACAAGGAAAAGCCGAAAGGCGTCATCGTGCAGTACGGCGGACAGACCCCGTTGAAGCTCGCACGCGCGCTCGAAGCCGCCGGTGTGCCGATCATCGGCACGTCGCCCGATTCGATCGACCTTGCCGAAGATCGCGAGCGATTCCAGAAACTGGTCGAGAAACTCGGCCTGAGACAGCCGTCCAATCGCATCGCACACAATGCCGACGAGGCGCTCGCGCTCGCCCGCGAAATCGGCTATCCGTTGGTCGTGCGGCCGAGTTATGTGCTCGGTGGCCGCGCGATGGAAATCGTTCACGACGACGCGGATCTGTCGCGCTATATCCGCGAAGCGGTACGCGTGTCCGACACGTCGCCGGTGCTGCTCGACCGCTTTCTCGATCATGCCGTTGAGGTCGACGTCGATGTCGTCGCGGATGCCGACGGCAACGTGCTGATCGGCGGTGTCATGGAGCATATCGAGGAGG
>PLNP01000052.1:0-1102 GCA_003142815.1 Rhodanobacteraceae bacterium | reverse complement strand
AAGATCGCGGCGCGCTGCATGGTCGGCCAGTCGCTCGTCACGCAACATGCAACACGCGAAGTCGTGCCCGCGTACTACTCGGTCAAGGAAGCGGTCTTCCCGTTCCTGAAATTCCAGAACGTCGATCCGATCCTCGGCCCCGAGATGCGCTCGACCGGCGAAGTCATGGGCGTGGGCCGCAGTTTCGGCGCGGCGTTTGCGCGTGCGCATGAGGCGGCCGGCATCGTCGTACCGAGCGGCGGCAAGGCGTTTCTTTCTGTACGTGACGCCGACAAGGAACGCCTGCTCGACGTGGCGCGCGATCTCGTCCGTCGCGGTTTCGGGGTTGTCGCGACCGGTGGCACGCATGCCTTTCTCGAAACGCACGATATCGTCTGCGAGCGTATCAACAAGGTGCTCGAAGGCCGTCCGCATATCGTCGACCTGATCAAGAACGGCGAGATCGGATTCATCGTGAACACGACAGAAGGCAAGCAGGCGATCGCCGATTCGTTTTCGATCCGGCGCGAGGCGCTGCAGCAACGCGTAACCTACTCGACAACGGTCAGCGGCGCGAAGGCACTGCTGCATTCGATGGATTTCCTGGACAGCACTGAGGTAAACAGTCTGCAGGAGTTGCACAAGGAACTGGCATGAAGTCCAACAGGGGTATCGCCGCATGAACCGTGTACCGATGACGCAAAAAGGCTCCGAGCGTTTGCGCGCCGAACTCGAGCGGCTGAAGTCCAAGGAACGCCCGCGCATCATCGCGGCGATTGCCGAAGCGCGTGCACACGGCGATCTGAAGGAAAACGCCGAGTATCACGCGGCGCGCGAGATGCAGGGCTTCATCGAAGGCCGCATCAACGAACTCGAATCCGCGTTGTCGTATGCCGACATTATCGATGTGTCGCGGCTGAATGCGGGCAAGCGCATCGTGTTCGGCGCGATCGTCGATCTGGCCGATGAGGATTCCGGCGAGAAGGTCAGTTACCAGATCGTTGGCGACCTTGAGGCCGACATCAAGCAGCGTCTGATCTCCATTTCGTCACCATTCGCGCGCGCATTGATCGGCAAGAGCGAAGGCGACAGCTTCGAATTCCAGGCACCCAATGGCACGCGC
>PLNP01000037.1 GCA_003142815.1 Rhodanobacteraceae bacterium | reverse complement strand
CGGATCCGGCACCGCGCGCGCGGTGCCGGATCCGACACAGAGCGCACGCGCGGGGGGCGCAATCGCGAGGTCGGGCACCAGTCGAAACGCAAAGCGCACCGCGGCGGGGCTGGTGAAAATCCATGTAGGCGCGCCGCGCGCCGCCTGCAGCGCCGCACGCGCGGTCGGCGCGTCCGCTGCTTCGCGCAGGGACAATCCCGGCACGGCGAGCGTATCGCCACCGAGCGCACGCGCGCGCGCCGCGAACGCGGCAGAAGTCCCCGCTGGCCGCGTTATCACGAGGGTGGCGCCAGCGAGGGCATTGGCTCGCGGCACGGACGTGGAATCGAAATGTGGCGGGGACATCGATCTCATCCTGCGAACTCGAGCGGATCTCTGCACAAGGTTGTCTGGGCCCTGCGGCGCTATCGTGGCGATCATACGCGTGCCGCTTGAGTGCGCCGCATGCTTTGCGCACACTCGCGCACCTCGCTCGCCCGGGTTTCACGATGAACGACCGACCGCCATGCGCCGCTTCCACGCCACCCGGTCCTGGGTTGCGTGCGCGTGCCGATGCACTTGGGCAGGAAATCCTCGCCACGATCCCGCTCGCGCGCGCGATGGCGCTATCGATCACCGGCTACGACGGCGATTCGCTGACCATCGCCGCGCCGCTGGCGCCGAACATCAACGACAAGGGCTGCGCGTTTGGCGGCAGCCTGGCGAGCGTGATGACGTTGGCCGGCTGGAGCCTGGTCAAACTCGCGCTCGACACGCGCGGCATCGAGGGCGAGATCTATGTGAAGGACAGCACGATCCGCTACCTCGCCCCGGTCTGGCAGGATTTCAGCGCGACCGCGTATCTCGCCGACGGCGACACGTTCGACGCATTCTTCAAGGCGCTCGATACGCGCGGCAAGGGCCGCCTGCACATCTATTGCACCGTGCCGCTGCCCGAAGGCGGCGAGGCCGCGGTCCTGGATGCGCAGTTCGTCGCGCTCGCCAAGCGCTGACGCGCGCCGCGCATTGCTGCACAATCGGGTCACGGAGGATTTCCCATGCGTCGTTATCTGATCGGTGGTTTGCTGGTGTTGTCGACCGTCTTGCTGGGCGCGTGCGCGAGCAAGGAGGTACGTTCGAAACAGACGATTCTCGATGAAACGCTGCGTTCGTATGCGGCGACGATCCGTTGGGGCGACATCGCGCAGGCGCAGGCGTTTCTCGATCCGAAGTATCGCCAGGCGCATCCGCAGACGGCGCTCGACCTCGCGCGCTACAAGCAGGTGCAAATCAGCGGCTACGACGAGCAGCCAGCGACGCCGGTCAACGAGAGCGAAGTCGCCCAGACCGTCCAGATCGGTCTCGTCAACGTGCATACGCAAACCGCGCGCAGCGTGGTCGACCACCAGATCTGGAAGTACGACGAACAGGCCAAACGCTGGTGGTTGACCTCGGGCCTGCCCAACATCAACCACCCCGAATAGGCGCCGTCGCGGCGCCTGCCGGCGCCACGCTTTGCCACGCCGGCAGCACTCCCGGATAATCCGCGGCCGCCCATTGCGCCACTACCTGCGAAACCCATGGCCGACATCCTGCACCGCCTGCCCGAGTTCCTCGGCAATCATTTCTATCTCGCGCTCGGTTTCGTCGGCGTGCTGGTCGCGTTGGCGGTCATCGAGGCGCAACGCCTGCGGCGCGGCTATACCGCGGTGACGCCGGCGGGGTTGACCCAGCTGATCAACCGCGACGACGCGCTGCTGATCGATCTGTCCAGCCAGCAGGATTTCGAGAAGGGCCATATTCCGGGCGCCAAACAGGTCTCGATGAGCCAGTTCGATCCGCAGAGCAAGGAGCTGATCAAGATCAAGGAGCAGCCGGTCGTGGTCGTCTGCAAGAACGGCCAGACCTCGGCGCAGGCCGCACAACGCCTGCAGAAAGCCGGTTTCGTGAAGGTGTTCTGGCTCGAAGGCGGCATCGGCGCATGGAACGAGGCGCACATGCCGCTGACAAAGGGCCGCGGCTGAGGCAACGCCCGGATGCGGTGAGTCGCGCGGTTCGGTAGTGCCTCAGTTTGAAATATGTATAGCCCTTCGTGGTGATGCTTCGACAGCCTCAGCACAGCGTACGCGGCGCGTATCGAACCATGAATGGCGGCGCACGAAGCCGTTCACCCTTTGATACGCCGAAGGCGTACCCCGTCCTGACCGTGAGGTATCGAAGGGTCGAAGGACCAGGGCGAACGGTGGTGAGGTTTCAACCTGAGGCACTCCCCGCAGTTCCCCCGGCGTGCGCCGCCTGCGTGTCCGTGGGATAATCGACACCCTATTTTTCTCCACGCGAGCAGTACCCATGGCAGAGAACACCAATGGCCCGACCAACGGCCAGACTCATCCCGAGCAAAGCCAAGCCCAGCTGACCCTGCAGCGCCTGTACGTGAAGGACGTGTCCTTCGAAGCGCCGGGCGCGCCGCAGATCTTCCAACAGCAGGGTCAGCCGAATGTCGAGCTGAATCTGAGCCAGCGCGTCGCCCAGCTTGCGAACGACACCTTCGAAGTGGTCCTCAGCGTGACCGCGACCTGCAAGGTCGAAGACAAGACGGCCTATCTCGCCGAAGTCCATCAGGCAGGCATTTTCGGCCTCGCCGGTTTCGACGCGCAGGGCCGCGATGCGATCCTCGCGACGTATTGCCCGAACGTGCTGTTCCCGTACGTGCGCCAGATCGTGTCGGATCTGGTCCAGAACGGTGGCTTCCCGCCGTTCTTCCTGCAACCGATCAACTTCGACGCGCTGTATGCCGAGCAGATGCGTCGTCGCGCCGAATCGGCGCCGAGTGAAGGCGCGAACGCCTGATTGATGCGAGCCGACCCGGCACGCGTTCAACCATGAACGAAACCCAGCCGGTCGCGGTACTCGGCGCCGGCTCGTGGGGCACGGCGCTGGCTGTGCAACTCGCGCGAAATGGGGTGTCGACCACGTTATGGGGTCGCACCCCACAGTCCGTGGTCGACATGGCCACGACCGGGCGCAACGCGCGTTATCTGCCTGACCTCGAACTTCCCCAAACGCTGCAGCTGTCGGCGATGATCGAGCCGACCGTGCGCGATGCCGGCATGGTGTTGATCGCGGTACCCAGCCACGCGTTCGACGAACTACTGGGCGCGATTGCGCCGTGGGTCGCTCCCGGCATCGGCATCGCCTGGGCGACCAAGGGCTTCGATCCCGCGTCGGGGCGTTTCCTGCATCAACTCGTGGCCGCGCGCCTGCCCGGTCACGCTGCGGCGGTGGTCACCGGTCCCTCGTTTGCGCGTGAAGTCGCGCTCGGCCTGCCGACCGCGCTGACCGTGCATTCGGCCGATATCGCGTTTGCGCACGACATCGCGCGCAAATTCCATTCGCCGAAGTTTCGCGCCTACACCGGCAACGACGTGCTCGGTGCCGAGCTCGGCGGCGCGATGAAGAATGTGCTCGCGGTCGCGACCGGCGTCGCAGACGGCATGCAGATGGGCCTAAATGCACGCGCCGGCTTGATCACGCGCGGCCTCGCCGAAATGCTGCGCCTCGGCGCCGCGCTCGGCAGCCGTGCGGAGACCTTGATGGGCCTTGCCGGACTCGGCGATCTCGTGCTGACCTGCACCGGCGATCTGTCGCGCAACCGCCGCCTCGGCCTCGCCCTGGGTCGCGGCGTCGGCCTGCGGGAGGCGGTTGCGGACATCGGCCAGGTCGTCGAAAGCGTGCAGACGGTCGACACGGTCATGAAGCTCGCCGTCGAGCACGATGTCGAGCTGCCGATCACGGCGCTGGTCCAGCTCGTCCTGCACGAAAAACTGACGCCGGCCGAAGGCATGCTGGCGTTGCTGTCACGCGAACAGAAACCGGAATATCCCGAGTCCGCTTAGGCGTGCTTTTGCAGGAGCACCTGAAGAGGGTGCAAGCGGCGGCAGCCGCGATGCCTTTCTCGGCGACCGGTTTCGTAAAAGAGCATCGCGGCTATCGCCGCTCCTACAGTGCCTCCGACTGTCTGATGCTGAATTTAGCCGCGGCCCGTCAGCCCCTTCGGCTTGAATTGTTAGATGCGATCATCGGCCGCCCCACCGCCAATGTGGTGGTTCCCCTTTGAGCCAGCACACTGCCACAAGAACGGCGGTGGACGCCGCAATCCCAATTGAAAAGAGAGTTACGTCTACTGCCGGCGGCAGGAAATAAAAGATGAACGCCAGAGACGCGGCGTATGCGGCGTAAACAACCCAACCCTGCCAAGAGGGTGGCAAGCCCCAACCCCAACCGTACGACCTTGCAGGAAACCAATACTTGTTTTGGCTGTCCATTGCGACTCCGATAAGAATTGTTGAGCGCCTAACGTTCGACATGAGCGGCAGACGAAAGCACGCGAAGCGTGCTTTTGGCTGTCCGCTCGATGGAGGGGTTAGGTCTCAAAGCTCGAGAGCAGTTCATGGCCATCGTAGGAATTGCCACGCTTAGTGTTCAGCGTGGGCTTCATGTACGACCGGAGCGCGTTTTCGAGCTTTACAGCAGTAGCGCCGACCTTTACTCCCACTAGTACTAGCTGAAATTGCAGCGCATGGGCGTGCGCGTCGGCATAGGCCGCCATCTTTGAGAGCTTGAGCACTCGCCTAGGCAACGTGGCGAACCACGCGTCGTGCCGCTGGTCGAAGTGTGAAGCGATGCGTTCGATGAAGCTCCTGCTTGTCGACTTTCCTACGTAACGGAGCTCGTTGTCGTTCGCGAAGAAAAGGTACACGCCATTCGGGTACTCCGCCATAGAACACAACTCGGCCAACTGGATGGTGCCAACGGTCTTCCGTTCCAGTGAGCGTAGGAGGCTGCAGAACTCCGCAAGCGTTTGGTGGCGGTTCTCTTCGAACGTTACGAAGTACTTTGGAACTGCCATTTGGGACCTAACGTAGCTGTAGAAAAACCCACCCGCAGCCTATCATCCGCCATACCCGCAACAAAGCGGCGGACGACGCGAGGCGACGATGGCGCGATACCGGCATTACGACCCTCAGCAGACCAAGATGATTGCGGTGTCTTATGGCCGGCAGTTGCTGCCGGGCACCTTCGAGCACGCGCTGAGCTACTTGATCGACAACGAGATTGACCTCGATCGCTTTGCCGCTCGCTTCAAGAACGACGGCACCGGCGCACCGGCCTACGACCCGGCGGTGTTGCTCAAGGTGGTTCTGTTCGCCTATTCGCGCGGCATCACCTCGTCGCGCACGATGGCGCGGGCGTGTGCGGAGAACGTGGTGTTCATTGCCTTGGCCTGCGATCAGCAGCCGCATTTCACGACGCTGGCGCATTTTGTGGCGACCCTTGGCAAGGAAGTGGAAGCGGTCTTTCGCGACGTGCTGATGGTGTGTAATGCCCAAGGCTTGATCGGCAAACAGGGCCTGCTGGCGCTCCCGGCGCCAGCAGGCACTTCCCACGTCCCTGTGGGTCGTGTTTGCCATCGATGGCTGCAAGCTGCCCTCGAACGCCTCCAAGGAGTGGAGTGGCACGCGCGCTGACTTCGAGCGCAAGGCGGCGAAGATGGAGCGTGCGGTGGCCCATCTGGTCAAGGGGTCCTTCCCCCGTAGAGTGAAGCCAGTGATTCGTAGAGACTCTCCCAAACGGAGGGTTTCATGCGCAAGTCAAAGTTCAGTGAGAGTCAGATTTCGGCAGTGTTGAAGGAAGCGGAGAGCGGCGTTGCAGTGGCCGATGTCGCGCACAAGCACGGCATCAGCGCGGCGACGTTCTACCAGTGGCGTTCCAAGTACGGCGGCATGAGCGTGTCGGACATGCAGCGCTTGCGGGAGTTGGAGCAGGAGAACGCGCGGCTCAAGCGCATGTACGCGGACCTCAGCCTCGATCACGAACTGATCAAGGAGGTGCTCGCAAAAAAGTTCTGACGCCGGTGCACCGCCGAGAGGCCGTGCACTGGCTGACACAAGCCAAGGCTGTCAGCGAGCGACGCGCGTGTCGAGTCCTGCGGCAGACGCGCTCGACGCAGCGGCGAAAGCAACGCAGGCGCATGCACAGCGATCCAAAGCTGGAGGACCGGCTGGTGGCGTTGGCCAAGACGCATCGAGCATGGGGCTGCCCGCAACTGCACCGGCAGCTGCGGCACGAAGGCTATCGGATCAATCACAAGCGCACGCAGAGGATTTACGACGAAAAGGGCCTGGTGTTGCGGCGACGGCGCCGTCGCCGGCTCCCCGAGCACGCGCGACAGCCGCTGGTGCAACCCATTCGACCCAACCAATGCTGGTCCGTCGATTTCATGAGCGACAGCCTGGCCGATGGTCGCGCGTATCGAACCTTCAATGTGCTGGACGACTACGCGCGCGATGCGCTGACGATCGAGATCGACATCAGCCTGACCGCGAACCGCGTCGTGCGTGTCCTGGACCAGCTGTGCGAGTGGAACGGCGTGCCCGAAGCAATCCGCAGCGACAACGGACCGGAGTTTCGGAGCGAGACCACGCAGGCATGGGCCAAAGCAAGAGGCATTCGATGGGACTTCATCGAACCGGGCTGTCCGGCGCAGAACGCCTACGTCGAGCGCTTCAATGGCACGTACAGACTGGAAGTGCTCGATGCTCATCAGTTCCGCACCCTGAACGAAGCGCGCGCCACCACGACGGACTGGCTGACGATCTACAACGAAGTACGCACACACAGCTCCATCGGGCATCTGCCGCCGAGGGTGTTCAAGCAACGATGGCAGCAACAGCAGTCTCTATTTATTGCTGGCAGCGGTTGAGGGGTATTGACC
>PLNP01000035.1:175-65792 GCA_003142815.1 Rhodanobacteraceae bacterium | reverse complement strand
CAGCGGTTGAGGGGTATTGACCAAGGCGCACGCTGAGCAGGATGCCAGCGAGGCGCTCGCTCCGAACGAGGATAGCCAGCGCCGCCATGAGGAACGCACGTTGGCCACGTTGCGCAAGAACGCGGGCAAGCTGCGTGCGGCGTTGGCCAACACGAGCGAACGCATCGGTGCGAAAGGCAAGGCGATCAAGCGCAACCTGACCGATGCCGACAGCGCCACCCTCAAGAGTGGCCACGGCGTGGTGCAAGGCTATATCGGTGTCGCGGCTGTCGATGGCGAGCGCCAGGTCATTGTGGAAGCGCAGGCGCACGGAACACCGCAAGAACACGATCTGCTCAAGCCGGTGATCGATGGTGTGCGCGAACACTTTGCTGCGATTGGTGCGGCGGGCGCGATCGATAAAGCGGCCTTTCTAGCCGATGCCGGGTATCACAGCGAGCGCGGCCTGAAAGCCTTGGCCGCCGATGACATCGATGGCTATATCGCCGATGGCCAGATGCGCAAGCGCGATCCACGCTACGCCGAAGCGGGCACGCACAAACCGGCGAGCAAAGCAAAAACATTTCAGCCAAAAGACTTTACGTTCGACCCCGAACAAGGCACCTGCCTGTGTCCGGCCAAGCAAAGGCTCAAGCTCAACAGCGCCAACGCGATCATCAACGGTCGCAAGGCGATCGTCTTTATCGGCACCACCGCCACCTGCGAAGCTTGCCCGTTGCGCCGCCAGTGTTTACGCACGCCCGACGTCACCTCGGTTCGGCAAGTGGCGTTCTTCGTTGGAACCATTGCAAGCAAATTGCCCAACCCGCACTGCCGTGCCATGCGCGAGAAAATCGACAGCAGCAAAGGCCGCGCGATCTACGCCCAGCGCATGGGTTTGATTGAGCCGGTGTTCGGCCATACGCAGCAACGCGGCCTACGACGATTCACGCTGCGCGGCCACGCCAAGGTCGACACGCAATGGAAGCTGTTTTGCATTGTCCACAACGTGGCGAAGTTGCAACGCTACGGCAACATGATGGCAAAGTAAGCAGGCAAGCGACCCGAAAACGTGTTCCGTGTGGCCCTATCGCCTCCCGATAGCGGGCATCTCAGAGACGGGCTAGAACGTCGCGAAGTCGTTCACTTCGATGAAACGAAACATCCGCCAACGCGGCGGACAAATCGGTAGACGCAAAGGGGGTTTTTCTACACCTTCAACGCCTAAGCTAAGCGGCCGTGCGGGCCGCAGCGCATGATTGCACCGGAAACTTCCTCCCGCACGACCGATTGAGCGCCTAGTTAGGCCCGCGGGGTGCCACGATAGTGACCGACCCGTCTTGCGAAACAAGCAGCCAATGAATGCCAAGACGCGAAACGACCCACGGGCTGAGCTTTTGAATTTGTGCGCGGAATGCAGGAGTGTCTGGAATTGCGATGCCATGGAGCAATTTCTCGTTGTGCATGGCCTGCACGAGCTGACCAAGGCCGGTGCGAAAGTCTAGCCCCACTTGGGTCGTGACCCCCTTTGCCTCGATATGCCAGGATTCGCCGTTTGCAGGATGTGAGCAGAGCAGATCAACGCGACCAGGTGACGAAATGGTGAAGCCAGCATTACGAAAGTGAGCCTCGATGGAATGTTGCACGAAGCCCTCGTGCGGAAACTCGATGCCGCGTTTGTATGAGCGCGTGTCCAACATTGCTGCTCCGCTTTGAGGCCTAACGCTGGAAATCAGCGGCGGCGGTACGCCGTCCGCTGAATTGACTTGTTAGGCCGCACTGTTCGAAGAGTGCAACCACGCTAGTTCGAGAAGCCTGACAAAAGTTTGTAAGTGACCTCAGTATTCGTAGCGTTGATTATCTCAAGTTTGACTCCTTTGTACCCTACCACCTTGGACTCAGACAGGTCATAGTCCACGTTGTTACTGAAAGCAGGACGTGCCGTACCATTCGCAAACTCACGATAGCCAAGCGTGATCCGATCGCCGATCTTCCCATTGTAGAGGAGCGTTTGCTGAAACGAGTCGAGACTCTGTGCACTCAGCTGTTTTCCCAAGGTATAGTCCACCCGCGCGCACACCTTTGACTCATCAAGGCATATTTGACCATCGGCTTTTCGCATGTAGAAGTATTCACCTTGACCAGTGAACCAAATGCCTTTGGAGTTCTCGTCGTCGTAGACGTAGTGTCCTTTGGGGATCCGATGGTCTCCAATTACCGAATCACCTTGGATCTCGATGTCAGGGACCAGGATTCCATTCATACTGTTGACGAGCTCATCACCGACACCTCGTGTCGCAACGCTACCAATCGCTGGAGCCGAGAAATACTGTCGGACTGGGTCCGATCCACACGCAGACAGCGTGCAGGCAATTGCTATCGTGATCAGTGCTGTTGCTCGTTTCATCTCTACTCCTCCGTTGTTGGTATTCGACGCGGCCGGAAACCGAAAAACTGCGGCGGTGGTGGCGGTAACGCGCGGGTGAGGTTGTGCGGCCTAACTACAAATAGACCCCGGATCCGGGGCGATAAGTCTTATCCTGCGCGCGCCGCCAGCGGCCGGTCAAGGCAAAATCCTGCAGCAGAACACGAACTTACCCCACTGCGGCCCCTGCGGCGCTGGGGCAGTCTGATGCGCTATCCAACGAAAGCGTGCCGATATGACTTATCACGCCGAATCCGCGGCGATAACACCTCGAAGCAGTCTAGCGATCGGCCGCCATCAAGCGGTGCCGTCGAAGCCGCGTTGCCGCCATGCCTCGTACACGACAATCGCGACCGCGTTGGACAGATTCAGGCTGCGATTGTGCGGTCGCATCGGCAAACGCAAACGCTGCGCGGGGTCGATCCTGTCGAGCACGTCCTGCGGCAGTCCGCGTGTCTCCGGGCCGAACACCAGTGCATCGCCGTCCGCGTAGTCGATGGTGTCGTAGCGCACGCTGCCGCGCGTCGACAATGCGAGCAGCCGGCGTGGCTGCGCGCTCGCGATGAAACCAGCGAGATCGTCATGCACCGCGATCGTCGCGAACTCGTGATAGTCGAGGCCGGCGCGGCGCAACTTCGCGTTGTCAAGATCGAAACCGAGTGGCCGCACCAGATGCAGCACGGCGCCGCTGTTCGCGCACAGGCGAATCACGTTGCCGGTGTTCGGCGGAATCTCGGGCTGGAACAGGACGACGTGCAGCACGTGCACATTATCGGGGCATCGCGCGCGCGCGCAAAGCCGGCGACGCATCGACGGGTTTCACGCGAGCCCCATCGGCGCGCGCGAGTTCACGGGCTTGATCTTCGCCAGTGTCCGCGCACGCGCATGGGTCCGTGCGCGCGCCCGACAGACAGGACGAAGACTGCACAAAACGCGAGAAAGCCGAACCAGATCAGCGGAAAGATCCGTTTGTAGAAGAACGTCCAGCGCGACGACAACAGACGCATGTTGCCGCCATCCAATTGCAAAGTCTCAAGTGAACTCCGTGCGGCGTCCTCACCATGCCACGAGCGCGCCCCGCCGATCCAGAAACTTGCCGCTGTCCGCGGGTTGCAGATGATCGATAACCGTCAGCATGTCCGCAATCGACTGCGCTGGCGTCAGCGGCGCGTTCGCGCCACCCATGTCGGTGCGCGCCCAACCGGGATTCATCACGACGACGATGACACGATGTTCGGCCAAGGCGATCGACAGCAGTTTGCTGGCCATGTTGAGCGCGGCCTTGCTGATCGCATAGCTCGGTGTGTACAGCGTGTCCGTGCCTGCGATCGAGCCGAGCCCGCTCGACAGGTTGGCGACTTTCGCGCCGTCGATGAGGCTCGGAGCGAGTGCCTGGGTCAGCAGGAACGGGCCCGCCGCATTGGCGGAAAATGTGCCGCGCAGGCCTTCGAGGTCGATCGCGCCGAAACGTTCGCCGGAAACGGTGAGGCCGGCGTTGTTGATCAACAGATCGATGTGCAGATCGAGCGCTTCGACCTCGCGCACGAGGGCCGCGATCGAACGCGGCTCGGGCAAGGTCAGCGGCAGCACGGTCAGATGGCCGGGGTGTTCTCCGGCGAGGCGGGTCAGTTCGAGCGCGCGGCCCGGCTGTCGGCAGGTCGCGACAACCCGCTGACCGCGCGCGAGCAGCTGGCGCACGAATTCGAGGCCAAGTCCGCGATTCGCACCGGTGACGATGGCGTGGGGCATGTCAGCCTCCGCTGAAACTTTTTGCCTTCGCCGGCAGTCTAGCGCCGTCGCGTAACTATCGTCCGTTGCGTGCGCGATCGCGGGCGTTTAGCCTGCCCGATTCTGTCCGGCGTCTGGCCGCCGCCGTGGAGACTCGCTGGAGTTTCTGTTTTGCTGGTCGCGGCTGCGCCGCTTGCACCTTTTTCCGGTGCTCCTACNNTAGGAGCGCCGCAGGCGCGACCGGACTTGTTCACGGGACTTCCTTGGGGAATCTCCCGGTTTTCTCAGGAGAGCACATGCGCAAGCTGATCGCCGCCACCTTGTTCACTTTCGGTCTCGCACAGGGCGCGTCCGCCGCGGCAACGGATACCGTCGACATCCCGTTCACGCGTTTCACGCTGCCGAACGGCCTTACCGTCGTGGTCAGCGAGGATCAAAAGGCACCGGTGGTCGCGGTCAGCGTCTGGTATCACATTGGCTCAGCCGACGAGCCGAACGGCAAGACCGGCTTCGCCCATCTGTTCGAACACCTGATGTTCCAAGGCTCGGAGCATCACAAGGATGAATATTTCCGCCCGTTCGAACTCGCCGGTGCGACCGACCAGAACGGCACGACCTGGTTCGACCGTACCAATTATTTCGAGACCGTGCCGACCACGGCGCTCGACATGGCGTTGTGGATGGAATCGGACCGCATGGGTCACCTGCTCGGCGCGATCGGCCAGCATGAGCTCGACGAACAACGCGGCGTCGTGCAGAACGAGAAGCGGCAGGACGAGAACCAGCCCTATGGTCGCGTTGACGAACGCATCATGGCAAATGCGTTCCCGGGCAATCATCCGTATCACCACGACACGATCGGTTCGATGAAGGATCTCGATGCCGCGTCGCTCGCGGATGTGAAGCAATGGTTTTCGACGTATTACGGCGCGGCGAATGTAACCGTCGCGCTGGTCGGCGACATCACGCCGGACGTCGCCAGGACGAAGATGCTCGAATATTTCGATGACATACCGGCCGGCCCGCCGGTGGCACGCCAGCAGCCGTGGACCGCGCCGCGCGCCACGGCAACGCGCGACACGATGCAGGACCACGTCGCGCAGACACGCATCTACCGCGAATGGAATGTGCCAGGGCTCAATGACGCGGACGAGACGCAGCTCGAGCTCGCCGCCGCGGTGCTCGGCGGCGGCAAGACCTCGCGCCTGTACGAGCGGCTGGTCTACAAGGACAAGCTCGCCGATTCAGTTTCGGTGGGTGTGCAATCGTTCGCGCTCGCATCGATGCTGCAGCTGCAGGTCGACGTCAAGAAAGGCGTCGATCCGGCCAAGGTCGAAGCTGCGGTCGCCGACGAATGGCAGAAATTCCTGAAGGATGGGCCGACCGCCGACGAGCTGGCGCGGGTCAAGATCGATACCCGCGCGGGGTTCATCCGCGGCCTCGAAAAGGTCAACGGCAAGGCGACGATTCTCGCCGAGGGTCAGGTCTATCGCGGCGATCCGGGTGCGTACAAGGACGACCTCGCGCACATCGAGGCGGCGATGCCAGCGGGCGTGCGCGCGGCCGCCAGAAAATGGATCGGCAAGGGTGATTACACGCTGACGGTGACGCCGGCGGCGAAGGACGCAGACTTCTCCGCACAGGACGAAATGGAAAAGCCGGGGCTCGCCGCGACTGAAGGATGGCCGGCCGCGAAGTTGCCGTCGAAGCAGACGTTCCACACGGTCGCGTCGAGCCTCGATCGCAGCAAGGGCGTACCGACGGTGGCCAGCTTCCCGGACCTCAGCTTCCCGAAGCTTGAACACGGAAAACTCAACAACGGCATCAACGTCGTGCTCGCCGAGCGCCATACCATTCCGGTCGTGCAGGTGCAGCTTCTGTTCGACGCCGGCTATGCATCGGATCAAGGTCGCAAGCTCGGCTCGTCGGCGTTCACGATGGCCATGCTGGACGAGGGAACCAGGAATCTCGATTCGCTTGAAATCGCGCGTCGCGCCGAGCGCCTCGGCGCCGAGATCGGCGCCGGGTCCGGCCTCGACAGCTCGACGGTGCGCCTGAATGCACTGAGCTCGCAACTTGAGCCGTCTCTACGTCTATACGGCGACATCGTGCGCAACAGCGCGTTCCGCGACGCGGATATCGTGCGCATTCGCGGCCAGTGGCTGGCGCGAATCGCGCAGGAGGAAACTCAGCCGACCGGACTGGCCCTGCGTACCTTGCCGCCGCTCTTGTACGGCGCCGGCCACGTCTACGCGATTCCGTTCACCGGCTCCGGCACCACGGCATCGATCAAGTCCCTGACGGCGGACGACCTGCGGGCGTACGTTCGGGATTTCATCCGTCCGGACAACGCGACGATCCTGGTCGCCGGCGACACCTCGCTGGATGCGATCGTCGCCCAGCTCAATGGCGTGTTCGGCGACTGGAAGGCGCCCGCTTCGGCGCTGCCGAGGAAGAACATCGCGAGCGTCGCGTTGCAGGAAAAGCCGCGCGTTTTCCTGATCGACAAGCCCGGTGCGCTGCAATCGCTGATCCTCGCTGGCGAAGTCGCGCCGTCGACGAAGGCGAAGAACAACCTCGAGATCCAGACCATGAACGGCGCGTTCGGCGGCAGCTTCACCTCGCGTCTCAACATGAATCTGCGCGAGGACAAGCACTGGGCATACGGCGCGGGCAGCTTCCTGTCGAACGCGATCGGGCAACGTCCGTTCATGCTGTATGCGCCGGTGCAGACCGACAAGACCGCGCAATCGGTCGCCGAGATCCTGCGCGAGACGAAGGATGTGATCGGCGCGAAGTCGCTGACCCACGCCGAGATCGAGAAGATCAAGGTCGGCGACGTGCGCAGCATGCCGGGCGAATACCAGACCACCGGCGCGGTGCTCGGTGCGATGACCGGCATCAAGCTCTACGACCGTCCCGATGACTATGTGCAAACATTGAAGCCGCGCATCGAGGCGCAGACCGACGCGGCCGTGCAGGCGGCGGCGAAGGAAGTCATCCGCCCCGACGCGCTGACCTGGATCGTTGTCGGCGACCTCAAGAAGATCGAGCAGCCGATTCGTGATCTCAAGATCGGCGAGGTCAAGGTCATCGATACGGACAGCAAGATCGTGCGCTGAAGGTCTCCACAACGCCATTGGAGCAACGGTTTGTTTTCCTACAACCGATCTTTGCGACGCGGCGCATTCAGGCGTAGCGCGTTAGCATCTGCGCAACCTTTCGGAGATTTCGATGAAATACCTGCCGCTGTTGATCGTCGCAACCCTGCCGCTCGCCGCCTGCAGCTGGGGCATCAAACTCGACTCGGGGGGCAACAAGGTGCGCACCGCGTGGAATGGAGACGTCGGCGGCTGCAAGGAGATGGGCAAGATCACCGTCTCGGTGCTCGATCACGTGGGCCCGGTCGATCGCCGGGATCTCAAGGTACGCGATGAGCTGGAGGTGATGGCGCGCAACGAAGCGGCCGACATGAGCGCCGATACGATCAAGCCGCTCGGCGACCCGCGCGATGGCCAGCAGGATTGGGCCGCCTACCATTGCGGTCCGCGCGCGAACGCGAATCGACCGGCGATGCGCATCGAGCAGAAGAACAGCAACGGCGCGGTCGAAACCTACCCGGTCAAGGAACACTGATCGCGCGTCGGCGCTGCTCGGTCGGATTGTCGAGGTAACGTCCCCTCGCGGCGCTCAAGGCTGAGCGAACGCAGTGTGCTGCGGTCTGGCTGCGCGTTCATGCGATTGCAAAAGGTTGTCCGGAATCGCTCGCTGCGAATGGTTGCGTGGCGATATTGGCGGCGCGGCGGGACGTGGCCGCACGATGCTGTCGAATGGCGCGATCTGCGCGTCTGGATTGAATCGGCACGGGCCATTGGCCGCGCCGCTCGCCTCAAGATTCGAGCACGCCTGCTGCAACGCGGCCACACCGGGTTGCGGCGCGCCATTTTTCCACGCGCGCAATGCTTCCCAGCCGGCGAGACCTTCGGCCTCGGTGAATCCACAATGGGTCGGCGTGTCTTCGTCGACGATCGCGCTGGTCAGCTGATCCGCGGGCACAACCTTTCGGATGAACTCCTGGTTGGAAGGAATCGCCAGTTGGTCGCGACTGGTGTGCATCGACAGGATTTTCGCGGCGCCGATGTTACCCTCAAAATCGGAGACTGCGCGGAACCACGCTGCCGCCGCAGGATCGGCACTGATCCGCGCGATGCCGGCATCGATCGCCGGATCGCTGGAGTAATCGACGCCAACCGTGGTGAACGGGTTGCGATTGCCGAGTTTGTCAAGCGCGCGCACGAGGTCGCTCATCACGAACACCGCGTAGGCGACATTGGTGAGGAAGAAATTCTCGTCGCTGATGTGACTGAACGTCATCAGTTCGTCGAGCCGGCGCTGCATCGCGTCGTTGCGCCACCCGGTCGGTAGATTGATGCCGGTGCACTGGTTCAGCGGTACCAGGGCCTCGGCGACCTGCACCTGATCGGAGAAGTCATTGAGATTGTCGGGAATCTGGTCGAGGTTGAGCGCCCACGGCAGCGGCTCGGCGCCGGTCGGAAGGTGGCCCGCACTCGCGCAGACCACGTCGTACGCAAGGCGCAGGTCGATCGCCGCATCCCACGCACGGCTGCCGGCCGCGACGGGACACAACGCGAACGCGCCGCGCACGGGCGGAAAGCCGCGTGCCTCGGCCAGTTTCAACGCGATCAAGCCACCCAACGAGCCGCCGAACGGCAGGATTTCACCGGGGGCGCCGGCAATGCGTTCGAACACGTCGAGCAATTCGTGGTTGTCCTCGATCGCGCTGAACAAGGCCCAGCCGCGCTGGCGATAGCTGGTCGCCGCGATCGCATAGCCTTCGGCGAGCATGACCGAGCTCAACGGCCCCAAGCCTGGAGGATTGCTCGCGTTCTTGAAGTCGAGGCCATGTTGGTACATGACCAACGGGCCACCGGCGTTCCAGCCGGCTGGAAGTTCGATGTGATACCACGCGCCCGATGGCGCGATGCCGGTGAACTCCTGCGAGGCGGCGCGCACATCGCGACTCGCCCACAGGCCACACACAACGAGAGCCAGCCACAGATATCGCAACATTGCATCCTCCACCAAGAACCGCTCGCCCCAAGGTATCGAAGAGCGAACTCCCGTGCCATCGCGACTTCTTCGCTGTCGCCCACTATCGCAAGGCGCCCACGTTAAGCCCGCGACGCTGAGCGGGACGTTAAGCGGCGATGCCCGCCGACACGGCGCAGACGGGTAGAATCGGGGCCCATGCCAGAAGCCATTCCCGCCAGCGCCGCGCGCGCGCCCAATCCGCTCCTCGTCGCGCTCGGTCGCGCACTTGAAACCGCGTTGAATCGCCTCGTTGATCTCGATCCGGATAGCAGGACGCGTATCGCCGCGCTCGACGGGCGCGCGATCACGCTCGATTTCCAGGGCAGCGCGCTTTCGATGCGGATCGCGGTCGAGCGCGATCGACTCCGGATCGGCCCCGCGTTCGCTGGCACCAGCGCATTGCGCGTCGCGGCGACGCCCGGCAGCGTGTTGGCGCTCGCATTCGCGCGCGGCGGCGCTGGCGCGCTGGCGCCGGGTCGGATCGAAATCGCGGGCGATGCCGAACTTGCGCGCCGGCTCGAACAGATCGCGACCTGCTTCGCACCTGATTTCGACGAGGCGTTCACCCGCGTGTTCGGCGATGTGGTCGGGATGAAGATCGCGCATGCATTGCGGCGTGGCCTCAACTGGTCGCGGACGTCTGTGCGCGGATGGGCGCAAGACACCGCCGAATTCCTCACCGAGGAAAGCCGCGATCTCGTCGCCAAGGCCGAACTTGAGACGTTCTTCGACGAGGTCGACGGCTTGCGCGATCTCGTCGACCAACTCGACGCACGGGTGCGCCGGATCAGCGCATCGCCGCGCGCATGACGACGTTGCGCCAACTGCCTCGCATCGTGCGCATCGCGCGCGTCCTGGTGCGTTACCGGGTCGACGATCTCGTCGACCGCACGCACCGTTCGCGCGCACTGGCGTTCGCGCGCATCGTGTTGCCGAGGCCGCGCGCCGACATCGCCGCGTTGGCGCGAGGCGAACGGCTGGCGCTCGCGCTGACCGAACTGGGTCCGATCTTCGTGAAGTTCGGGCAGATTCTTTCGACGCGACGCGACCTCATCCCGGCCGACGTCGCCGATGCGCTGGCGCAGCTGCAAGACCAGGTCGCGCCTTTTCCCGGCGAAGTCGCACGCGCCGCCGTCGAACGTGCGCTCGCGGCGCCGATCGCCGCGCGCTTCGCGTCGTTCGACAACACACCCCTGGCCTCGGCGTCGATCGCGCAGGTGCACGCGGCCACCTTGCATGATGGTCGCGAGGTGGTGGTAAAGATCCTGCGCCCGGAGATTGGTGCACGCATTGCCGAGGATGTCGCGCTGCTGCGCGCGCTTGCCGACTCGGTGCAACGCTTCCATCCGAACGCGGACAAGATCCGGCCGCACGATGTCGTCAGCGAAATCGCCTCGACGCTGACCAACGAGCTGGATATGCAACGCGAAGGCGCAAATGCGTCGCTGCTGCGGCGCAATTTCGCCGGCTCCGACGATTTGTACGTGCCCGAGGTGATCTGGTCGCACACCACGGAAGGCGTACTGACCTTGGAACGCGTGCGCGGGATACCCGTCGATGATCTCGCCGCGCTGGATGCGGCCGGTATCGACCGCGTGGCGCTTGCCGAGAAAGGCGTGCGCCTGTTCTACACGCAGGTGTTCCGCGACAACTTCTTCCACGCCGATGCGCACGCGGGCAACATCTGGGTCGACCCCGCGCGCCCGCATGACCCGCGCTTCATCGCGCTCGATTTCGGCATCATGGGTTCGTTGCCGGAGCGCGACCAGTACTGGCTGGCCGAGAATTTTCTCGCACTGTTCAACCAGGACTATGCGCGCATCGCCGAACTGCATGTGCGCGCAGGATGGATGCCGGCGAATGCGCGCTTGGATGAACTCGAAGCGGCGGTGCGCACGGTTTGCGAGCCGTATTTCACGCGACCGCTCAGTGAGATCTCGCTGGCCGAAGTCGTCGTCAAGTTGTTCCAGGTGGCGCGCCGCCATGAACTCACCCTGCAGCCACAGCTGATCCTGTTGCAGAAAACACTGCTCAATATCGAGGGTGTAGGCCGCCTGCTGTATCCGCAGATCAACATCTGGACGACCGCGAAACCGGTGCTGGAGCGCATCTGGCGCCAGCGCCGCGGACCTCGCGCGGCACTGAAGGCACTGCGGCGCCGCCTGCCCGAATGGATCGCCGCCGCGCCGGACATGCCGCAACTCGTGCACAGCTATCTCACCCAGGCGACCAGTGGCGGGATGGAACTTCGCATCGCTTCGGATGATCTGAAGCGGATGGAGCTGCGCGCCGCCCGCGGCCAGCGGATCGCGGTCTGGCTCGCGCTGGCGGTTTCGTTGGCGGTCGCCACGCTATTGATAGCCATGCTGGCTGCAAGTGCACGTTGGTTGGGCGTGCCCATCGCGGCATGGTTCACCGGCATCGGCGCACTCATCGCTTTAGCAGGCGCCGGATGGCGGCGCTGATGCCCCTTTCGATCCGGTTTTATTGGAGATATCCATGATGAACAAATTTGGTCTGGTGATGGTCGCCTGCGCATTCGCCGTGGCCGCGTGCAGCCAGCTGCGCGAACCCACCGATACGCAGCTCGCCACTCTGCTGCACAGCGAGCGGTCCAATCCCGCCGATCCGAATGCATTGCTCGATTCGAAGGCGATCGAGTGTCTGCGCGCTTGGTCGGGCAACGAAAAGCTGCTGCAAAGTCTTCCCGTCGACATCGTCAGCGAGGGGGGCAGAAAAACCTGTCACGGCAAGCTCGACGGCATGCTCGCCGATGTCGCGCGCAATCCCGACAAATTCAAGTTCTCGGAAGTGACGGCACCCAAGGTCGTGACGCGCGCGATCGACCTGCAGGAAGCGCGCCGGATGGCCGCCTTGGCCAATCCGGCGGCGCACGTCCCCCCGGCTGCACTGACCCGTCCGGCCCCTGCGCCGGCCGCGTTCGCCATGCCCGATCCGACCGTCGATCTCGGTATCGCCGGCACCAAGTTGGCCGAAGCGGAAACACTGTGCCAGAAGACCCAGCAGGCGGCGGCGGGTCCGAAGGCCAATCCGCGCCTGAAGAGCTTTGCTGCGTTCTGTGTTGGCAACCTCCGCCAGTTGCGTTCGACCATGCAGTTGTCGGCGCGCAACGGACACAGCAGCGAGGCGCTCGATGCGATGGCGACCAGCGCAACCAACGTCGCCAACATCGCACGGAATCTACTCGCCGCTGGCAACGAGTAACGCGGCGGCGTGTCGTCCAGGTTGGGTGACGCCGACGCGTGGCGTCGGAGCGAGTACGCGCGCTTGCTAGAATGCACGCATGCTCGCTATCACTGACGATCTGCAGATTCCCGAGGACGAACTCGTCGAACGCTTCGTGCGCTCGGCCGGCCCCGGTGGCCAGAACGTCAACAAGGTAGCGAGCGCGGTCGAGCTGCGCTTCGACGTGGCCGGCTCGCGCGTGCTGCCCGACGCGGTGCGCGTGCGCATGCTGTTGCGCCGCGACCGCCGCCTGACCGATGCCGGCGTGCTGGTCATCCAGGCCAATCGTTTCCGCGACCAGGGCAAGAATCGCGAAGACGCGCGCGCACGCCTGGCCGCACTGGTGCGCGCGGCGCTGGTCGTACCAAAGCGGCGGATCGCGACGCGGCCGACGCGGGCGTCGAAAGAGCGTCGCATCGACGCGAAGAAGACGCGCTCGGCGATCAAGCGCAACCGCGGCAGTGGTTGGAGCGCCGAATGAACGCGTCGCTCGTTGCAGCGCCGCTGCCGCCGGCGATGCCGCAATTTCCTTCCAATCCGTTTCGATCGTTGTGCGCGCAGTGGCTGCACATCTGTGGTTGGCGCCTGCTCGGTGAGTTTCCAAACGAGGCAAAACTGGTCCTGATTGCCGCGCCGCACAGTTCGTGGTGGGACGGCTTTTTGGGCCTGTTGTTCAAGGTCGCGATCGGCGCCGACATCGCGTTCATGGGCAAGCGCGAACTCTTTCGCGGGCCACTCGGCTGGGCGTTGCGCCAACTCGGCGGCATGCCCATCGAACGCTCGGCGACGCACGGTGTCGTCGAACAGATCGTCGACCGCTTTCACGCCAGTACACAGTTCTGGGTCGGTATCGCGCCGGAAGGCACGCGCAAGCACGTGCGCGCGTGGAGAACGGGTTTCTGGCATATCGCCCGCGCCGCCGACGTGCCGATCCTGCCAGTCTCGTTCGACTATCCCTCGAAGACGATCGCGATCGGCCCTCTGTTCCATGCGGGCGCGGACATGCACGCGGATCTCGTCGCCTTGCACGCTTATTACGCGCCGTTTCGCGGCAAGCATCGCAATGTGGGCTGAGCGCCGAGTGCGCTTTCGGTTGGCAGCACGGCAGTCCTGCACACATTCTGATGTCCCAAGTCTTCGCCCGGGTTCAGGTTCGGAGTTGGAGTCCGTCGCGCAAGTCAACCGGTCCTGGCCGGGTGATCGTCTCCTCAGTTGGCTCCACTGCACTTTTGCTGGTCAGGCTGCCAGTTGGAAGCGCCTTGACTGAACCCTCACCCAACCCGAGGAGAGGGGCTGAAACTCGACGCGGCTTGGGGAGCGCTGTGCAGGGAGGCTGCCGGTGATTCACGTTGTTCAGCTCTTCGGTGTCGAAGACATGCGCGCGCTGACCAAGGTCGCGAGACCCGCCGCGGCGGTCACGATCAGCCATGCCAACGCGGTATTGACGACGAGATGCCCTTGCTTGGCGGCGTCGGCGAGGCCGTCGCCGAGCACGGTGATGGCGAAGGTGCCAAGCATGATCGTGGCGCTCATCGCCGCGTAGTCGAGTGCACGACTGCCAATCCGCAGGCCCGGTCGCAGCAGCAGCACGAGCAGCGCGAGGAAAGGCAGCGCAAGAAGCGCCAGCTGCGCAAGCGCGGACGCATGCAACCATCGGCCGACACTCGGGATGGTTGGCGGCATCAGCGCGAAATCGCCCCCTTCGACCTCGCCAAGGTTTTTGGCGATCCATGGATCGAGCCCGAGCACGCCATGTCCGGCCAGACGCCACGCGATGCGCGGGTGCCACAGCAGTGTGCGCAATTCCGCGCGGCGATTGAAATTGACCAGGCCGCTGCAGACGCGCTCGGGGAAATCCGGAAATTCCCAGGCGTGATGATCGCTGTAGATCGCGCACGCAGGATCGATGCCGAGTTCTTGCAGCAGCGCGCCGCGATCGTCGGCGAAAGGCACCAGCGCGGTGAATACGACGTCGGCGCGGTTGTATTGATCGATCGCGTCCATCATCGCGCCGTCGCGGTGCAGCTGCGCGAACTGCAGGCAGAATCCAGCCAGCGCCCCGACGCCCAGCGCGGCGACGCGCCAGCCGATGCGGCCGGTGCGCACGCGGTCGAGCACGATCACGACGACCGCGAGCCCGAGCGGCAGGAACATATGCTGGATCTTGGCGGTGGCAAGCATGAATGCGGCCAGCGCGAGCAGCGCGCAGCGACGCCGACTGCACAACTGGTCGCGCCAGAGCAGGGTCAGCGCGAACACCGCATACGCGGCGAGCAGCGCGGTCCATTCCGCATAGAAGGTATTGAGATAGAGCGTGTTGCCGGGGTCGGCGAACAGCAGCGGTAGCAACGCCGCGTTCGCGACTGCCACGGGCGCGTCGCCACGGCGCAGCCATGCGAGCGAGAACGCGATCGAGAGCGCAAGCAGGGTCAGCCAGCGCAACGCGCCGATCCAACGCGCGTCGTGCACAGCGTCGCCACCGAGCGCTGCGTCGACTTTCCAGATCAGTGCGGTCGCGCCGGTGAACGCCAGTTCGCTCGACCAGTAGCACATCGAATCGCTGGTTGCGATGAAGCGGTACTTCGCAAAAGGCGCCTGCGGGCTGTTCTGTTGCGGCGGAATCTCGGCGTTGCGATCTGGATAGAAATGAAAGCAATTGGTATAGCGCGTCTGGTCGTAGCTGTTCGCGTAAGCGTAGAGCGGATCGTGCGACCACAATGCGAACGCGCGTAGCGTGCCGAGCAGCCAAAGCAGTACGAGCACGAGCAGGACAACGCGCGAGATCGGCCGCTGCTCCGAGATGGCGTTCAAGCCTACGGCTCCGGTGCAACGAATCCGGGCATTGCTGCCACCGGCGGCGCGGCGGTGCCCGCGAACGCGTTCATCGGGTACGCGTCTATTGATCCGGCACTCAAATAGTTTGAGTGCCCTCCGTTTTCCGTCCCCTGCGCTAACGGGGGAGGGCAAGAGTGGGGGATTGATTCGGTCGACTCGAATCTGGATTCGTTCCGAATCCATAGGGCGTGCCGTTCGACCACTGGGTTGCGCCAATCACCGTGCGAGTTCGACATTCCGAGTCAGCGATGCGGAGACGGTAGCGGAGTGTAGGCGGCTCGCCGCGGCGCCTCAATCGGATGAATGTGCGAACCCGTTCACATGACGTATACGATCCATGCACGCCAAGCGGTGCCAAGAGGTTCCGCGCGAGGCCTGCGAGGCCGGTGTAGGATTCATCGCAGTTACGGGGCATCCGCCCCAACCTGCAGTTATGGGGCGTCGCCCCCGGGGGGATCGATCATGAGAACGCGCTTGGGTCATTACGACATCGTCGCCGAACTCGGCCGCGGCGGCATGGGCGTCGTCTACAAAGGCTACGAATCCTCGCTGAACCGCTATGTCGCGATCAAGGTGCTCGCCGATTCGCTCGCCCACGACGAGGGCATCAAGGAGCGTTTCCTGCGCGAGGCGCGCAGCATGGCCGCGCTCAACGATCCGCACATCATCCAGATCTATTTCATCGGCGAGGATGAAGGGCAGACGTTCTTCGTCATGGAATTTGTCGAAGGCGAGTCGCTCGGCTCGATGCTAAAGCGCGAAGGCAAGCTGACCGTCGAGCAGTCGGCGAAGGTGATCCAGCAGACCGCGCTCGGCCTTTCCAGCGCGCACGACCGCGGCGTCGTCCATCGCGACATCAAGCCCGGCAATCTGATGATCACCAGCCGCGGCTCGATCAAGATCGCGGACTTCGGCATCGCGCTGTCGAACCAGGATTTCTCGCAGAAGCTGACCTCGACCGGCGAATTCGTCGGCACACCAGGCTATCTGTCGCCCGAAGTCTGCCTCGGCAAAGCGGTTGACCAGCGCTCGGACATCTTCTCGCTCGGCATCGTGCTGTTCGAAATGCTGGTCGGCAAGATGCCGTTCACCGACGAATCGCCACTCGGCCTGATGCTCGAGGTCGTGCAAGCGGACATCCCGGATGTGCGCCAGTTGAACACCGATGTCGATGCCGAGATCGCGCAGATCCTCGCCCGGATGATCGCCAAGGACCCGGCCGAACGCTATCAGAACTGCCACGAACTGGTGGCAGCGTTGAGTGTGTATCCGCCGGTCGCCAAAGGCGGCCCGATCACGGCGCAGCCGAAGATGTCCACCGCCGCGGCGACTTTGGTGGGCCGCAAGACGCCAATATCCGGTCAGGCTTCGCTGCAGAACACACCGCTGACACCAGTGCGCAACGCGGCCGCAGATGCGAACACGCGGATCACCCCGAGCGGCCAGCCGCTGCCGCCGCCGTTCGGCGGCACGCCATCTGCGGCGTCGGTTCATCAATCCGTGCTCGAGCGTGCAACCACTGTTCCGGTACAACCGCGCCGCTCGGCGTTGCCATGGGCGATCGCAGCGATCCTGCTGCTCGGGTTCGGTGCGGGCGCGTACGCGTTTCGCGATCGCATTCCGGTTCTGAACGGTTTGCTCGGCGCACCGACGCTGGTCGCCAGCAACAACGCGAGCACGGCGCCGGTCACCACGTCGCCACCTGCGTCCAACGCCAGCAACGCCGCCGCGGGCAACGCGTCGGCGACTGCCGAGCCGGTGCCGAGCGCATCGGCAGCGATCGCGGCCTCGATGACGCAGCAGCCCGCAGCCACGAATGCGAATGCGGCGAGCGCCGCGATCGCGCCCGAGCCGAACACGGCGCCACCCGCGACGGCAGCACCGAATGCGATCGCCGATGCCGCAGGCACGCCTGCCGACGCTTCCGACGCACCTGCGCCGCGCGCATCGCAAGCCGGCATGCAGGCGCTGCACGACCTGCCCGCGGCGCAGGCCGCCGAGCGCGCGGTCGAACCGGCGCCCGCGCCGCGCGTCGCCAAGGCGACGCCGGTGGAGAAGCCGGCCGCGCTGCCGAAGCCGCATGTGCCGACGATCGCGGTGGTCGCCGCTGGCGACGACGTGATTTCCTCGCCGGCCGAGGAAGCGCTGGTGAGCCTGCTGCAGAGCCGCGGCTTTCGCGTCATCGAAGGCGGCCGCACGCACGGTGATCGTCCGAATCTCGGCGCGCTCGCTGGCAAGGCCGACGCGGTCGTGTTCATCAACGCGCGCCCGGTCGGTACGCAGCAAATGCAGTACTACGGGCAGAGTTCGACTCTGTACACCGTGCAGCTCGGCGTCAAGGCGTACAAGGTTTCCGACGGCAGCGTGCTATGGACGAGCGGCAGCGAGCAGGTGAATTTCACCAGTCTCAACGCCGCGCAGAAGGCGCGCGAAGCGATCGAGCCGATGCTCGACAACGTCGACAGCCGCCTCGCCGAATTCCGCGCACGCGGCAAGCGCGGCTGATCGGACAGCAACATCGATGGCTCCGCGGGCAATCGCGGAGCCACCTTGTTGGCATGCTTCATGCCATTCGCCCGGGATGCAGGTCGAGTACACGAAGCTTTGATCCACCGCGCCATCCGGTCTGCGTGTAACGGGGCCGATGGTTCCGACGTCGATCCCTGCGATGCGGCGTTGCTAAAGCTGCACGAGTTTGGCGTAGGCGAGCACGAGGCGCTTGCGGCCGACGTCGGCGAAATTGATTTCGACCAGGGTGTGCGCGCCAGCGCCCTCATAACTCAGCACCACGCCTTCGCCGAAGCTCGCATGTTGTACGCGCTGGCCGAGCTTGAAGGGCGCTGCGAATTCCGCCGCGTGGTCGACGTAGCGACCGGCGAACGCGGGCCGACTGACCTGCACGCGCGGTCGCACTTCATGCAGCAGGTCGCCGGGAATTTCGCCGAGGAAACGCGATGGCCGCGCATACGATTCGACGCCGTGCAGGCGCCGTGATTCGGCGTAGGTCAGCAGCAGGTGCTTGCGCGCGCGCGTGATGCCGACATAGGCGAGGCGGCGCTCCTCTTCAAGGCGGCCGGGTTCCTCGATCGACTTCTGGCTCGGGAACAGGCCGTCTTCAAGGCCGACCAGGAACACGAACGGGAACTCCAATCCCTTCGCCGAATGCAGGGTCATCAATTGCACGCAATCCTGCCAGGCCTCGCCCTGGCCTTCGCCGGCTTCGAGCGCCGCGTGCGAAAGAAAGGCGGCCAGTTCCGAAAGGCCCGCTTCGAGGTCGTCGGGCGTGCGTTGGAAGCGACTCGCGACGTTGACCAGCTCATCGAGGTTTTCGACCCGCGATTCGGCGCTGCCGCGACTGTCTTTCTCGTAATAGTCGCGCAGTCCCGAGCGCGCCATCGCGTGCGCGATCTGCTCGGCGAGTGGGAGTGGTTCGTCGGCCTCATCGTCGGCACCTTTCATTTCGTCACGGTGGGATGGTGCAAGGCAATCGCGCGCCAGCTCATTGATCAATTGCACAAATCCACGCAATGCATTCTTCGCGCGCGCCGCGAGCGCATTCGCCGCGAGTTCGCCGATTGTCGCGTCCCACATCGATGTATTTTCTCGTCGCGCGTGCTGCCGCAAAAGGTCAAGCGTGCGATCGCCGATGCCTCGTGGCGGCGTGTTGACCGCGCGCTCGAACGCGGCGTCGTCGTGGCGGTTCGCGGTCAAACGCAGATACGCGAGCGCGTCCTTGATTTCGGCGCGATCGAAATAGCGCAGGCCGCCGTAGACGCGGTAGGCGATCTTGTGCTGGATCAGTTGTTCCTCGAAGTTGCGCGATTGCGCATTCGAGCGATACAGGATCGCGGCGTCGGATGGCTTCGCGCCTGCGCGCAGGTTTTCGCGAATGCGCTCGATCACGTAGCGCGCCTCGTCCTGCTCGTTGTACGCGGCGTAAAGCTCGATCGCAGTGCCTGCATCGCCATTGGTCCAGAGCTGCTTGCCGAGCCGGTCCGGGTTGTGCGCAATCACCGCGTTCGCGGCGGCGAGGATGGTGCCGGTCGAGCGATAGTTCTGCTCGAGGCGAATCGTCTTCGCGCTCGGAAAGTCGCGCAGGAAGTGCTGCACATTCTCGACTTTCGCGCCGCGCCAGCCATAGATCGCCTGATCGTCGTCGCCGACCACGAACACGTGGCCGGTGGCTCCCGCCGCCGCTCCTGCGCGTCCTGCGCTCGCGGCACTGGGACATCCCTGTCCGGCGAGCACGCGAATCCACGCGTACTGCAGCGTGTTGGTGTCCTGGAATTCGTCGATCAACAGATGCTGGAAACGTTCTCGATAGTGTGCAAGCAGCGCCTCGTCCTGCAGCCACAGCTCATGCGCCCGCAGCAGCAGCTCCGCGAAATCCACGAGTCCCGCGCGCTGGCATGCCGCTTCGTAGGCGCGGGAGACGTCGATCAACACGCGGTTGACTGGATTGAAACCCGCATCGAGCGCATCCGGACGCTTGCCTTCATCCTTCGCGCTGTTGATGAACCAGGTCGCCTGACGCGCCGGCAAGCGCGCTTCGTCCAGGCCAAGTCCCTGCATCGTGCGCTTGACCAGCCGTTGCTGGTCGTCGGCATCGAGGATCTGGAACGTCTCCGGCAGTTTCGCTTCGCGCCAGTGCCGGCGCAGCAGACGATGCGCGATGCCGTGAAACGTGCCGATCGTGAGGCCGCGAGCGCCGCCCTTAATCAGCGCTTCGGCGCGCCCGCGCATCTCGCCGGCGGCCTTGTTGGTGAACGTGACCGCGAGCACCGACCACGGCGACACGCGCTCGACCTCGAGTAACCAGCCGATCCGGTGGGTGAGCACGCGTGTCTTGCCGGAGCCGGCGCCAGCGAGCACGAGATAGTCGCCCGCCGCTGCAGTCACGGCCTCGCGTTGCGACGGATTGAGTCCGTCGAGCAGATGGGAAACGTCCATGCGGTAATTGTAGCGGCGATCATCGCCCAGCCCTGCGTACGTCGCGTGCCATCGCGACGGCACACGTCAGGCGCAAGCAGGTGCGACACCTGCAAGGCAGACGATCTCCTCGCCGACAGGAATCGAGAGTGCGGCCGCGACGCGCTCGACGCCTTCGAGCCCCCGCCAGAGCCGCAACGCGGGGCCCTTGGTGCGCAATGCCACGCGTGGTTGCGCGGCACGTCGCGCCGCTCGCAACTGTGCACTGAACCACAGCATATAGGCGGCATCGCGCGCGCTCGTCCTGATCCGCTTTACGTCCAGTCCGGCGTTAGCCAGTGCCTGCCGAAGGCCCCCCGCTGCGTAGAGTGGCGGATGCCGCGGCGGCTCAAGGCCACGCCAGTCGCGCAGGAACCCACGATGCGCGAGCGAGCGCACGTTTGGCGTGATCACCAAGAGGCGGCCAGCAGGCTTCAGAATCCGCGCGCACTCGGCGAGATGGCGCTGCGGTTCGACCAGATGTTCGATGACGTGGACCAGGGTGATCGCACTTACTTGCGCGTCGCACCCGCGACGACGAGGCCAAGACCGACCAGTACGCCGAGGCCGCCGAGCCATTGCGGCACGGTCTTCTCCTGCTTCACCGACGCGGAGAGGCCGCCGATCTTCACCACTTCCTTGTCCTGGTTGAAGTTGAGGTTGCCGGTGAACGCGGCGAAGCCGACTGCGGCGAGGATGATGCCGGCGAGGATGAGTCCGATACGCATGAGGTGATCTCCGTGGTTTGACTGGGTCCGAAGCGCACGTCGTGCGCTTCGCGGTGCTGTTGTACCGTGTATCGGCTCGCCCTGCACGTAGGCTTTCCTCGTGCTCGGCGAAGGGCGCGCTACCGGGCCTTCGCTGAGCGCCCCGATGCGCGCGCGCGACTGGCGCGCGGCGGTGCATCGCGATGCTTATTCCACGAGCGCGACGCCGGGCAATCGAAGCACATAGTCGGCGCCCATCAGCTGCGACGGCGTGTAGTAGCCACCGGCGGGCTTCGCGTCGAGCACGTGCTGCGCGATGCCGAGTGCGGACTGCACGGTCAGGGCGTAACCGTTCGGTGTGGTCAGCGCGAGTCGTGCCTCGGCGCCGGCAGCGTTGCGCACTTCGCCCCAGACGTGACAGTGCGTCGACTCGCGCCGCGCTGCATCCGGCCCCGGCGATGCCGCGGACGCGCGCGCTTGCAGCATGCGTTGCACGGGTGCCAGACCGAGCAGAGGTTTCGCGTATCGCAACCAGCGCATGCGGGCGATCGTCTGCGGCGGCAGCACCATGTAGGTTTCGATGTTCGGAATCCCGGTCGACACGTATGCGGTATAGACGTCGCCCCACGGAATCGTCATCGCGCTGCGCTTGCTGCCGGCACGCTCGAACGTGCGCGTCTTCCAGGCGAGCGGCACCTCGACGAGCTCACCGCCGATGCGTGCGCGACCGCCTTTGGCGAGGCCTTCGATGCTGGTTCTCGCGGTCCCCGGACTCGCGCCGCCGCCGGCCTCGAACGCGAGCACGAGTTCGCTAGCATCCGGCAGACGCTGTTTCAGCATCGCCGCGACGCAATCGGTCGGCACCACGTCGAAACCGACGCCGGGCGCGACGACGACACCCTGGCGGCTCGCGTGCGGCTGCGTGCGATGGCAGTGCGCGAACACGTCGATCTCGCCGGTGATGTCGAGATAATGCAGTTTGAGTTCAAGGCAGGCTTCGAGTAGCGGCGCGCAGGTCTTCGAGAACGGGCCGGCGCAGTTCAGCAGCAGCTCGACGCCGTCGAGATTGCGCGCGATCTCGGCCGTATCGGAAAGCTCGAATACGCGTCGACTCAGTTTCAGTCGCTCCGCAAGCGCATCGAGCGCATCGCGATTGCGCCCGCCGAGGATCGGTGTGAGTCCGCGCCGCACGGCTTCCTCGGCGATCAACGCGCCGGTGTAGCCGTTCGCGCCGTAGATCAGGATCTGGTTCATCGCGATCTCCTTCGTGAATGCCGCTTCGTGGAGAGCCAACCGTACTCGCCCTTGCGTTCGAACGTCGATCAAGTGGGCAAGGGAGCTCAGCGCGCTTTGAAGGGGATTGAGTGATGGCCTATTCCGGCAGTTCCGAGCCCATGACCTTGGTCGCCGGTCATGCGTGATCGAGGATGAAGGGCTGCTCATGGAAGTCGCGCAGGAACTGAAACGCCAGCTATCTTCTCTTCCGGTCGTCCTCTACTTCAAGGCTTCCTTTGATAAGGCCAATCGCACTTCCATCGAGGGCTTTCGAGGGCCCGGCATGGTGGAGGGGCTGAAGATGATGGACCGAGTTCGCGATAAAACGGGGCTCCGGCTCTGCACTGACTTCCACACCCCTGATCAGGCCAAGCCTGTCGCCGAGGGGATCGACTTCATGCAGGTCCCCGCTTTTTTGTGTCGCCAGACCGATATGATCGTGGCTGGTGCGGAAGCGGCGCTGGCGCGTGGCCGCCGCCTGAACGTGAAGAAAGGCCAGTTTCTGGCGCCTTGGGACGCGAAGAATATTGTTCAGAAGGTCCGGGAAGTCGAAACCCGTTCGGGCGCGAAGGTCGATAAGAACTGGTTCTGGTTGACCGAACGGGGAGTCTCCTTCGGTTACAATACGCTTGTGGTCGATATGATCAGCTTCCAGTGCATGAAGGGTTTTGGCGTGCCAGTCATCTACGATGCGACCCACTCGGTTCAGACTCCAGGCGCGGGAAGCGGCGGGAAAAGTACGGGCGGCAAGCCGAGACTCTCGCACGTGCCGCCATGGCGGCGGGCGCGGACGGGCTCTTCCTGGAGTGCCATCCCCGGCCACAACTCGCGAAGAGCGATGGGCCGAACGCATTCCATCTCGAGCACGTCGGCGCCTTCGTCAAGCAACTCCTCGACATTCGAGCACTCGTCCATAGCCAACCCAAACTCCTGCCCGAGGAGGCTTCAAGCCGGGAGACTTCGAAATGATGATCTCATCCCCATCAGTGTCCTCAGCGAAGCTGCTCGAAACCTTGGATATCCAAAGTCGTCTCCAGAAGATCCGGATCCTCGTCTTGGATGTCGACGGAGTGATGACCGACGGTCGATTCTTTTGGCATGAGGGACAGGGGTGGACCCGCTTCTTCCACGTGAAGGACGGCTACGGGCTCAAGATCCTCATGAAGGCTGGCATTCAGGTCGCCGTGATCAGCGGCGGAGGCTCCAAGGACGTGCGCGTGCGTATGGAGTTCCTCAAGATTCCGCATGTTTTTTTGGCGACGAGGACAAGCTCAAGGCGCTTGACAAGATCCGTACTGCGACCAAATTCGATTATGAGCAGATGGCATTCATGGGCGATGAGCTTTTTGACATTCCCGTGATCGAAAAAGTGGGTTTCAGCGCCACGGTTCCTCATGCGGTGGATCCAGTCAAGGAACGCGTCCACTACGTCACCGAGACGCAAGGGGGTTGGGGCACCGTCCGGGAAGTGGCCGATGCCATTCGAAAGGCGCAGAAGATCGGCCCCTACTGCACATGAAAACGCGCCGTCGTTGGGTCGTGAAGGCCGGCAGCAACATGGTCTGCTCGGGCGGCCCCCTGCTCCTTCGGGCCTGGATGCAGCAAGTGGCCAGGCTCAGGCGCGATCTCGGTATCGAAGTGATCTGGGTGACCTCGGGCGCGATCGCCTCGGCAGTGGATCGCACTGGCTTTCGCAAACGGGATCGCGAGCTTTCCGAGAAACAAGCACTGAGCGCGATCGGCCAGCCGCTCGTGATGGATCTCTATAATATCTCGTTGCAGGCGGTGGGACTGCTGGGAGCGCAGGTCCTGCTTACCTATGACGATCTCTCGCATGCTCGCCGACGCTCGAACTTCCAAGTCACGATGAATCGTCTGCTTTCGTGGGATGTCACCCCGATCTTGAACGAGAACGACGCGATGGCCACGGAAGAGATCCGTTTCGGCGATAACGACTCGCTCTCGGCCAAAGTGGCGCGCGTGATGCAGGCCGATCGTCTGGTGATTCTCACGGATGTCGACGGACTTTATGAACGCAATCCAAAAGAAGACCCCCGCGCGCGGAGAGTGGAACATCTGCAGTCCATTACGCCGAAAGTTCTCGCGCAGGCGGGCAAGGGCGCGGGATCCAGCCGGGGCACGGGCGGGATGTACTCGAAGCTCCTGGCTGCGCGCGAGGCCACTCGGGCCGGGATCGAGACCTGGCTTGCGCAAGGGGATTCGCCCTCGGTCCTCCTTCATGTGGCGGCTAATGATCCCGTGGGTACGCGGATTGATGCCGTCCGTCCTCACAAACGGAAACAGAAATGACTGCCGCGCTGACTTCATCGATTGCGCCACCGATTGCGGAGGAAACCTTATCCCGCTTGCGAGCCAGTCGCGAAGCCGCGCTTTGGCTTCGCTCCAGTGTCACGGACACGCGGAACCGAGTACTGCTCGCGGTCGCACGTCTTCTTGTCGAGCATCAGGACTCCGTTTTGGCCGCGAACGCAGAAGATCTGGCCGCGCTCTCCGGAATGGACCCCACGCGCGCGATCCCCGCGTTTCGTGATCGCCTGCTTCTGACCGAGCAGCGGATCGTGCAGATGGTGGAGAGCCTGGCTAGGGTGGCCGCGCTTGGGGACCCCTTGGGCGAGCAGGTAAGTCGGCGCGTTCTCCCGAATGGGCTCTTGCTTCGCCAGATTCGCTCTCCTCTTGGCGTGATTCTCATGATTTTCGAGTCTCGCCCCAATGTCGCAATCGAGGCTTTTTCGCTCGCGTTCAAGTCGGGCAACGTGATCTTGCTTCGCGGCGGGAGCGAGTCCATGCGGACCACCGAAGCGATCTACCGGATCATCGCGGAGGCACTCTTCGAGAATGGAGCTCCGCCCGAGTGCATCTGGGGCATCACCAACACGGATCGAGCGCTGATGACGGCACTGCTTGCGCAACGTGAATGGATTGACGTTGTTGTTCCGCGCGGGGGCGAGGGATTAATCGACTTCGTCGTCCGCAACTCGACGATCCCCATCATCAAGAATGACCGGGGCATGTGCCACGTCTATGTGCACGACGATGCCGACGCCACGATGGCGCTCGAAATCATCGATAACTCGAAGACCCATCGTCCCGGTGTTTGCAACGCGATGGAGACGGTGCTGGTCCATCGGAAACTCTCCGAGTCGCTTTTGCCCGCGCTTTATTCGAGATTGGGCGCGAAGAACGTCGAATGGTTCGGATGCCCTGAAACTTGCCGTATCCTTGCGGGCGAGCCGGGAGTGAGCGCGGCCACGGACGCGAGCTGGGATACCGAGTATCTGGATCTCAAGATGAACTGTCGCCTGGTGGACACGATCGATGAGGCCATTCAGCATATCGAGCAGCATGGGTCCCGACATTCCGAGGTGATTGTCACCTCGTCCGAGATCGAAGCTCGAAGGTTCCAAGAGGAGATCGATGCGGCAGCAGTTTATTGGAACGCCTCCACCCGTTTTACGGATGGTTTCGAGTTCGGTTTGGGAGGCGAGCTGGGAATCAGCACGCAGAAGCTCCACGTGCGCGGCCCCATCGGCCTAAGGGAATTAACGAGCGTTCGTTGGGTGATCGACGGCAATGGCCAAATAAGAAAGTGAGAGCGGAGATGAAGATCGGTCGCATTGGAATTTTGGGGATGGGCAAGATGGGCGAGGCGCTGGCCAAGGGCCTTCAGTCCTCGACTGATTCAAAGCTCTTCGCGATCAAGGGTACCACCCGCTCGAAGGAGAGCGCGGCCGAAGCGGCCAAGCGCCTGGGCATTGAGTGCCACACGGATAACGCCAAGCTCGCCGCCGAATCCGAAGTCATCATTCTCTGCGTGAAGCCCCACCAGGCTGAGAGCGTGGTGAGGTCGATCGCACCCCGTTTGTCCCCCTCGAAGCTCGTCATCTCCATCTGCGCGTCGGTGACTTGCGAGCAGATCGCGGCTTGGTTAGCAGGCTCCTCTGCAGCCTCTGTTGCGATCATCCGTGCGATGCCCAATACCCCGTGCTTGATCGGCGAGGGGATGACGGTGTTCAGCGGTGGAGCAAATGCTTCGAATGCCCACCTTGAGATCGCCGAGAAGATCTTTGGTACCGTAGGACGGACCGCTACTGTCGAAGAGTCGCTCATGGACGGCGTGACCGGCTTGAGCGGATGCGGGCCGGCGTACATCTACTTGATCATCGAAGCATTGAGCGAAGCCGGAGTGAAGGTGGGGCTGCCCCGCAAAACCGCGACCCTGCTTGCGGCACAGACCCTGATGGGCTCCGCTAAAATGGTACTCGAACGGGGAGAGCATCCAGCCGCGCTCAAGGATGAGGTGACGACGCCGGCAGGATGCACGATCGACGGCCTCATGGCCCTCGAGGAGGGTAAATTGCGGGTGACTTTGATCAAGGCTGTACTGGCCGCAACGAAGCGAAGTAAAAGTTTGAGGGACAATAAAATCTAATATCGGAGTGCGATTGTTTCCCGATCCCGTCACTAGATTCCGGTCTTGTTCCTGATCCAGCTCTGTCCGTTCGTGACCGGCACATAAAATGAATTCACCACGTTCTCGGTGCCGGCGCTGCCGAGCGTGCCGCCCAGCGCACCCTTGCCGACCGCGATCGAAATGCGTTTGCAGGCACGCGAGACGATTTCGATGAGCAGGCGCAAGTCGCCGTTGATATGCCCCTTCTCGCGCTGTGCCTCGATCAGGAAGCGACTGAGCGACACCCGGCTGGCGGAAGCGGCATTCGGCGACGTGGACGGCATGGGCGGCGCTTTCGGCAAGGGGGCAGCCGGCATTGTCGCGACTCGGCGCCGCGCATGCCACTGCTGACACCAGGCTGGCAGCAGCCCCTGCGCATGCTCTGCGGCGTGCGGCTGGCGCACGTCTGCCAAGGAATCACCTCGACGGCTGAGTCCGTTGGTTCGGCCGGCAGCGATCGATCCGATGCGTTTCTGCGCGCCCCATCTATCGGCACTCCCGCACCGGCGCTTCGGTGCGATCATCGCGTTTTCCATAGCGTGAGGAGATCGCGATGACCCATTGGCTCGGTGGCCTGCTCTGTCTCGGTTTGTCGCTGACGGCGATCGTGCACGCCGAAAGCGCCGACGATCGCTTCAAGGCGCTCTACACGCAGGAATGGAGCTGGCGCCAGCAGCAGTTTCCGGGCTCCGACGACGAGGACACTAAGGCGAGCGCGAACGACAACCGCCTGCCCGCCGTCGACGCGAAGGCGCAACAGACGCGGCTGGCGTACTGGGATAATGTGCTGAAGCAGCTCGACGCGATTCCGGCGAAGGCGCTTTCCGCGGAGAACCAGGTCAACCTCGCGGTGTACCGTCCACAGATCGAGAATCTTGCGGCGGACATCCGCTTCCGCGGCTACGAGATGCCGTTCAACAGCGACTCGCAGTTCTGGTCGGACCTCGGCTTCATGACGCGGCGCCCCCTTAAGGACGCGCAGGCCGCGCGGAACTACATCGCAAAATTGAACGATATGCCGCGCTATTTCGATCAGCAGATCGCGGACATGCGCGCGGGTCTGAAGCGTGGCTTCTCGGTGCCGCGCGCAGTGCTCGACGGGCGCGACGTCTCGATCGCGAGCTACACCGAGGTCAAGTCACCCGAGGACAGCGAGTTCTACAAGCCGCTGCAGAAGCTGCCGGCGAACATTCCCGCCGGCGAGCAGGCGACATTGCGCGCCGACGCGGTGCGCGCGATCCGCGCGCAGGTGATCCCGGCCTACGCGAAGCTGCTGACATTCTTCCACAATGAGTACGTGCCGCATGCGCGCATCACGCTCGCGGCCGAGGCGTTGCCGGACGGCAAGGCGTACTACCGCCAGCAGATCCGCGAATACACGACGCTCGATCTCGATCCCGAGGCGATCCACCAGATCGGCCTGAAGGAAGTCGCGCGCATCGACGCCGAGATGCAGGCGACGATGAAGGCGACCGGCTTCAAGGGCGATTTTCCGGCGTTCCTGAAGTTCCTGCGCACCGATCCGCAGTTCTATGCGAAGACGCCGGACGAACTCCTGATGCGCGCGTCATGGATCGCCAAGCAGGTCGATGCGAAGCTTCCGCAGTTCTTCGGCCTGCTGCCGCGCGGACGCTTCGGCATCGAGCCGGTGCCGGCCTCGATCGCGCCGTTCTGGACCGCCGGCCGCGGCGGTGCGCATACGTACTGGGTGAACACTTACGACCTGCCCTCGCGTCCGCTCTACAACCTGCCGGCGCTGACCCTGCACGAGTCCGCGCCGGGCCATGCGCTGCAGGGCGAACTGTCCGAGGAGCACAAGGGCCTGCCAGATTTTCGCAGCAAAAGCTACATTTCCGCGTATGGCGAAGGTTGGGCGCTGTACTGCGAGAAGCTCGGCAAGGAGATGGGCATCTATCACGCGCCGTACGAGGAATTCGGCCGCGAGAGCTACGAAATGTGGCGCGCCGCGCGCCTCGTCATCGACACCGGCATCCATCACAAAGACTGGACGCGCGCGCAGGCGATCACCTATCTCGCCGAACACACCGCGCTCAGCCAGCACGAGGTCGAGACCGAGGTCGACCGCTATATCTCGTGGCCCGGTCAGGCGCTCAGCTACAAGCTCGGCGAGATGAAGATCGTTCAACTGCGCGCGCGCGCTGAAAAGCAACTCGGTCCGAAGTTCGATCTGCGCCACTTTCACGACACCATCCTCGCACTCGGTTCGGTGCCTCTGCCGGTGCTGGAATCGCAGATCGACCGTTTCATCGCCGCCGGTGGTCCGGCGCCAAAAGCAGATTGCGAGTGCGCGGCGGCGAAGCCGTGAACCGAGGCATGCCATTCTTGCCCCTATGGCATGGCGGTCGCGCTTGCAGCGCTCCTACAAAACGCCACATGATTTTGCTGGACGCCACACGATTTTGCAGGAGCGGCGCAGCCGCGACAGCGTCAATGGGTTAGCGCATCAAGGGAGAACGCAATCATGCAAGTCCAATTCCACGGTGCGGCGGGCGAGGTGACCGGCTCGTGTCATCTACTTGACGTCGCCGGCCATCGCGTGCTGCTGGACTGCGGCATGATCCAGGGAAGCCCCGCTGATGAGCGACGCAATCTGACGCCGTTCGATTTTGACGCGGCAGCCATCGACGCCGTCGTGCTCAGCCATGCGCACATCGACCACAGCGGGCGCTTGCCGCTGCTGGTCAAGCGCGGCTTTCGCGGCCCGATCTTCACCCATCCGGCGAGCATCGACGTGGCCGGCATCCTGCTCGCCGACAGCGCATCGATCGCCGCGCAGGATGCCGATCGCGACAACCGCCATCTGGCCGCCGGCAGCGCGCCGACGGTACCGCTGTACGGGGCCGACGATGTCGCCGCGACGATTCAGCGGATGCGCCCACTGCCGTATCGGCAATCGAGCGAGATCCTGCCTGGCGTGCGCGTAACCCTGCGCGACGCGGGGCATATCCTCGGCTCGGCCTCGGTCGAGGTGACTGAAACCGCGAGCGGCCGCAGCCTGGTCTTCTCCGGCGACCTTGGCCCCAAGGGCACGCCGATCCTGTGCGATCCGGAGACCGTGCCGCGTGCTGATCTGGTGTTGATGGAATCGACCTACGGCGATCGCCTGCACCGGTCATTGACCGACACCATTGCCGAGCTTGGGCAGATCTTCGCGCAGGCGAGCGCTTCACACGGCAACGTCGTGATTCCGGCGTTCGCGGTCGGCCGCAGTCAGGAGCTTCTCTACTTTTTCGCCGAGCATTTCCAGGACTGGGGGCTCGACCAGTTCCGCATCTTTCTCGACAGCCCGATGGCGAGCAAGGTCACCGCCGTCTATGACCGTCACGAGGATCTGTTCGATGCCGAGGCGAAAGCCCTGTGGGCGAACCGTCCGCATCCGTTGCGCCTGCCCAACCTCAGCTTCACCGATAGTGTCGACCAATCGCGCGCGATCAACGAGATCCATGGCGGCGCGATCATCCTGGCCGGTTCCGGCATGTGCAATGGCGGCCGCATCCGCCACCACTTGCGCAACAATCTACCCGGCGCGAACAACCACATCGTGTTTGTCGGCTATCAGGCGGCGGGAACCTTGGGCCGGTTGCTGGTTAACGGGGTGCCGTCGGTCAAGCTATTCGGCGAGCAGGTGCCGGTGAACGCGCAGCGCCACACTGTCGGCGGTCTCTCGGCGCACGCCGATCAAGCCGGTCTGATGGCGTGGTACGGCGCGATCGCGAACCATCCGCCGGTCTGGCTGGTGCACGGCGAGGATCCCGCGCGCGGCACGCTCGCGGAGCGCCTGCATGCGCAATACGGCACGACGGTGAATCTGAGCGCGCCGGGTAAACAGGTCGACGTGTGAGCGGCGTAGGCCGGACGCGCGCAGCGCGGCCGGCAGCTCGCAGGGTGCCGGCCGACCTGCGGTCGTCCAGCCTACGTTCCCGGGCAGATCAAGGTTTCTTCGCGGGTTTCGGTGGCGCGGTCGCTTTCGCGTTTTTCGGGTTCGTCGATTTTTCCGCGGCGGCCTGTGCGGCCCATTCGCCGAGCGTTGCGGCGCGCGCGGCGGCGGATGGGTCAGGCGGCGGCGCGGCGACGGGTTGCTCGGCATTGCCGGTGTCGATGTAGCGCACCAGTCGCGCGACCTGCGCACCGAGCATCGCATCCACCTGCGGCGCGAAAGTGTCGAGTCCGCTGGCGCTGGCGCCGTTGACGCGGTACTCGACAGTGAGCTGGGTCGCGCCGTCGTCGCCGGTTTCGATTCCGAAACTCAGAATCCCCTTCAGCGCGAATTCCTGCAGCGGCCCGAGCGCGGCATCGAGGCGCAGCAGCCTGTCCGGCAGCGCCATGATCACGCGGCCGTGCTCGACGCTGCCATCTTTCCAGCGCTCGCAGAAGCAGCCGCCGGCCTCGGCTTTGAGACTCAGGTTCGTGGCCTTGCCCGACCAGGTGTGCTCATCGCTCCACCAGTGCTGGATTTGCGCGATGCTCGCGTATGCCTTCGCCGGCGTCGCGGCGACGGGCGCGGAGAACGCGACGAGGAAGCCGTCGGCGGCTGATTGCTTGACCTCGGCGTGAGCGAGTGTCGCAAACAATATCGTGACGAGGAGTATGCGTGCGCGCTTCATGGGGTAGCTCGGAAATGCGGGAAGGCGCGAAAACAAGACGCTGGGTTACTGGCCGCTCCTGCGGCCCAGCCCTCCGGGCCGCCTGCGGCGTTCGTTTCGGCATCCTGCCTGCACAGTCCGGCTTTCGCCGGAATGATGATCTCATTCGTGATGGAAAGGACCATCGCTGGCGCGCGGCAATGGCTTGCGCGGAACCCGCCAAGTCGTAACTACGACGAAAAGCGCAATCGTAGGACCGTTGGAAGTGAAGTTCATCCGCCGTATCCGCGATTACACGTCGCCATCCTTCGCCCAGCCCTCGCTGGTGCCGCGATGGAACACGCGGTCGCTCGCCAGCACCTCGCCGGCCGCGATCGATGGCTGTTCAGCGAGTTCCGCATAGATCGGGCGAAAATCCGGGCGCGTCGCCTCCATCAGCTGCTCGAAGCTGTCGATGACGAAATAGGTTTTCTGGTAGGTGTCGATGCGGTAGCGCGTCTGCATGATGCGCTTGAGGTCGAAGCCGACGCGGTTCGGCGCCGGCGATTCGAGACAGTGGATCGATTCGCCTTTGGAACTGACGATGCCGGAACCGTAGATGCGCAGGCCGTCGTCCTGCTTGATCAGCCCGAACTCGACCGTGTACCAGTACAGCCGCGTCAGGTCGACCAGCGCCTCGGCGCCGATGCCGTGCGCCTTGACGCCGCCACGGCCGTATGCGGCCATGTAGTCGGCGAACATCGGATTGAGCAGCAGCGGCACATGGCCGAACAAGTCGTGGAACAGGTCCGGTTCGGCGATGTAGTCGATCTGCTCGGGCTTGCGGATCCACCAGGTGACCGGGAAATGCCGGTTCGCGAGGTGCTCGAAAAAAGTGAGTTCCGGCAGCAGCCCTTCGACCCCGATCAGGGTCCATCCGGTCGCCTTCGCGAGCACCTCGTTGAGTTCGTCGAAGCGCGGGATCGCGTCCGGCGTCATCCCGAAGCGTTGCTGGTTCTCGATGAATTCGCGGCAGGCGCGGTCCTTGAGAACGTCGCGCTGACGCTCGAACAAAGCCGCCCAGGTCGCATGGTCGGCGCTCGAATAACTCGACCATGGCTGTTCGACGGCCGCGGTCGTGTAGACCGGCACATAGCCCTTGTCGGTCTGCTGGCGTTCGACGCGTTGCGGTTTGGGAGCGGTCATGGCTTAGGCTCGTGATTCATCGGCAACAGCTTAGCGCGGTTCACCTCGCGCAGTGCGCCGTTATTGCTCCGGCACTCAATTGGTTGAGTGCCCTCCGCATTCCCTCCCCCTGCGCCAGCGGGGGGAGGGCAAGGGTGGGGGATTGATTCGGTTACTGAATCTGAATTCGTTCCGAATCAATAGATATCGCAGGGCGAGCGGTGTTTTCGATCAGTGCAAGGTCGGCGGCGGCGGGGGTGAATCGCCGGGATCGCGCGGCCTGAAAGCGATCACGTGGCCATCGTCGCGGTCGTGCACGGAGCGGTGCCAGATCACGGGTACGTCCTGCGCGCGCGGCGGCTCCAGCTCGTCGTCGACGGCGGACGCTTCGAGATCTTCGTCCTCCCAGCTGTAGTGTTTGCGCGGCGGCAGCGGATCGCGTGCGTGCAACAGGATGGCCGCGAGCACGCCGGCGACTGCGCCGGCGAGATGGTATTCGAAACTCACGTGCTCTTCGTGCGGCAGCACGCTGAGCAGCATGCCGCCATAGAGGAAGAACACGACGAGGGAGGTGACCACGGCGAGGCGGTCGCGCCGGATCAGGCCCATCACGAACAGGAAAAGCATCAAGCCGTGGGCGATGCCGCTCGCGCCGACATGCACCGACGGCCGCGCGAACAGCCAGACCCCGATGCCCGACGCAAGCCAGATCAGCGGCAACGCGAGCCGCGCCGCGCGCGGATAGCAGTACAGCGTCAAGGTTGCCAGCAATGCCATGGGCAGCGTGTTCGACATCAGGTGCGCGAATGACGCATGTGCGAACGGCGCGGTGAGGATGCCGATCAGGCCGCGCAGTTGGCGCGGTGCAATACCCAAATCTTCCATCGACCAGCCGAGCAGCCACGCGCCGAACCATACGATCCAGATGCCGGCCAGCAGCGCACCGGCACCGAGCACCGCGTAGCGCACACGTGCGCGGTCGCGCGCAACAGCGGCGGCGCTCGATTCCGGGAGCGGTGGCGCGATATCCATCGCTCTCATGTTGGGGGCAGTCGAAGCAGGAGCAAGGCTGCCGTGGTGCGCCGCAAGTGGGTTTTTGCGGCACGCTACCGCGCGACATGGGGTCGGCACCCACGATCTGGCCTTGCTGCTGCGCGAAGCGCATCGTGCGCTGTATTCGGCCAAGCGCAGCGGTCGGGATCGCATCGCTCGTGCGCGCACCTGGCATGGGCGCTGCGCTTGATCCGGTGCAGCCATTGCCGTAGCGGTACGGTCGGACGTTCGCTTGCGTAGGCCAGTGACCCTCCTGGGCAAGTGCTTCGCTATCATGCGCGCATGAACCATGAACCCGCGGGCGCGCTGCCCTTGATCCAGCTCAAGACCGAACGCCGCTCGAACCATCCCTGGATTTTCCAGAAGATGGTCGAGAAGCCGGACCCCAAACCCAAACCCGGCACCCTCGTCGACATCGTCGACCGCGAAGGCCACTTCGCCGGGCGCGGCTTTTACAACGGCCATTCGCGCATTTCGCTGCGCGTGTTGACCATGAATCCGGACGAGGCCGTCGACGAGGCGTTTTTCGCGCGCAAGATCGCCGACGCGGTCGCACTGCGCCGCGATCTATTGAAGCTCGACACCGTGACCGACGCGTATCGGTTGATCCATTCCGAGGGCGATGGCCTTTCTGGCTTGGTTGTCGATCGCTTCGCCAATACCTTGGTGGTCGAATATTTCTCGGCCGGCATGTTCAAACAGCGCGATGTGATCCGGCGCTGCTTGGCTCAGCATTTCCCGGAAGCGAGCCTGTACGCGTTCGCCGAAGAACATGTGCAGAAGCAGGAGAGTTTCGACTGCTCGATTCCGCCATCGCCCGAGCCAACCGTGATCCACGAGCACGGCGTGCGTTTCCACGCCGCGCCCGGCACCAAGCACAAGACCGGCTTCTTCGCCGACCAGCGCGACAATCGCAAGCTGCTATCGGAGTTCTGCGCCGGCAAGCGCGTGCTGGATCTGTGCTGCAATTCCGGCGGTTTCGGCATCTACGCGAAGACGATCGGCGGCGCGGACGAGGTCGTCGGTGTCGATCTCGACGAGGAAATCCTGGAGATCGCGGAAAGGAACGCGCGCCTCAACAAGGCAAAAATCCGCTTCGTGCAGGCCGATATCTTTCACTGGTTGCGCGATGGCGCCGGCAACAAGAACGAGAAATTCGACGTCGTGATTCTCGACCCGGCCAAGATGACGCGCGACCGCGAACAGGTGATCCCGGCGCTGAAGAAGTACCTCGACATGAACAAGCTCGCGATGGGCGCGGTCAAGTCGGGTGGCATTCTTCTCACCTGTTCCTGCACCGGTCTGGTCAGCGAGGACCAGTTCCTCGACATGCTGCGCCGCGCCGCGTTCTACGCGGGCCGTACCGTGCAGGTCCTCAAGGTGACCGGCGCCGGAGCGGATCATCCGTGGCTGGCGCATGTACCGGAATCGCGCTATCTCAAGGCTGCATTCTGCCGGGTGGCGTAGGCCGGGCGCGCTCGCGCGGCCGGCGCTTTACATGCCTCGTGCCGGCCGCGTTGCACGCGTCCGGCCTACGCGCACGTGAAACGGGGGGAAATCGTACGCGCGCTGTCAATGAATGCCCGTTTCAAGATCAACGCTGGGTGCCGATGCTGGCGGAACACTCGAGCACGGATCACGGATGCGTACCTTTCGGCGACTGTACCAACCGGGCGGCACCTATTTCTTCACGGTAGTGACCGCTAATCGTTGGCCGTGCTTCGACAACGCGGACAACGTTCGCCTGTTGGGCGATGCATTGCAGTGCACGCGTTCCTCGCACCCATTCGATTCACTGGCCATCGTGGTCATGCCCGACCATCTGCATTGCCTGTGGAAACTGATGCCGGATGATGCGGATTTCTCGCTGCGCTGGCAGCTCGTCAAGAAGCGTTTCACCGCCAACCTCAGCGCGGCTTCGCCACACACATCCAGGCGCACGATCTGGCAGCCACGCTTCTGGGAACATCTGATCCGCGATGCAGAGGATTTTGGCCGGCATCTGGACTATCTGCATTACAACCCGGTCAAGCATGGGCTCGCCGCGACCCCGTCGGCATGGCCGTATTCGACCTTCAAGCGCTACGTCCGTACCGGGGTCTATGCGCCTGATTGGGCTGCCGACTCGGCGAATCGCCTCCGAAACACGTAGGCCGGACGCGCTCGCGCGGCCGGCGCTTTACGTGTCGCGTGCCGGCTGCGTTGCACGCGCCCGGCCTACCCCGGAAACGATGCCATGCGGGCAGGTTTGCGGCTGCCTGCTAAACTCCGCCACCGCGCGACGCGGCACGCCGCCCGTGACGAGCAACCCCATGAACGAACCGACAACTCCGCCAGTCGACCAGCAGCAAGCTGAAGAGGCCGTCCGCACCCTGTTGCGCTGGGCTGGAGAAGATCCCTTGCGCGAGGGCTTGCTGGACACCCCCAAGCGCGTCGCCAAGGCGTATCGCGACTGGTTTTCCGGCTACGCGGTCGATCCGGCCGAATATCTCGGCCGCACCTTCGAGGAAGTCGCCGGCTACGACGAGATGATCGTGCTGCGCGACATCCCGTTCGAATCGTTCTGCGAGCATCACATGGCGCCGATCATCGGCCGCGCGCACGTCGGCTATCTGCCAACCGACAAGGTCGTTGGCATCTCCAAGCTGGCGCGCGTGGTCGACGCGTATGCGCGGCGCTTCCAAGTGCAGGAAAAACTCACCGCGCAGATCGCGCACTGCATCGACATGGTGCTGAAACCGCGCGGCGTCGGCGTCGTGATTGACGCCACCCATCAGTGCATGACGACGCGCGGCGTGCACAAGCGCGGCGTGTCGATGATCACCAGCCAGATGCTCGGCAGCTTCCGCGACGACGCGCGTACCCGCAGCGAATTCCTGCGCTTCATCGACATCGACAGCGGCCGCTGAACAATGGTTGGGTGGGAGCACCGAGAAAGGTGCAAGCGCCGCCAGGCGCGACGCTTTTTGACACCATGAAAAGCAAGCCTACCGCGCCTGCCCGCGCTTGCACCTTTCTCGGTGCTGCCATCGAAGAGTATCCGCGAGACTGCCCGTGAGCACGCCACCCACAACGCCTGTGCGCCGCGCCGCGGTGACCTTCATCTTCGTCACCGTGATGCTGGACATGCTGGCGTTCGGCATCATCATCCCGGTGTTGCCGCACCTCATCGTGCAGTTGATCGGCGGCAGCATCGCCAAGGCAGCGGTGTGGTCGAGTGCGTTCGGCACGTTGTACATGCTGATGCAATTCGTATTTTCGCCGATCCAGGGCGCGTTGTCGGATCGGTTTGGCCGACGCACGGTGATCCTGATTTCGAGCTTCGGCCTCGGCATCGATTTCGTCGTGATGGCGCTGGCCCCGGTGCTGTGGCTGTTGTTCATCGGCCGCGCGGTATCGGGCATCTGCGCGGCGAGTTTCTCCACGGCCAACGCCTATATCGCCGACGTCACGCCCAAGGAAAAGCGCGCTGCCGCGTTTGGTTTGCTCGGCGCGGCGTTCGGCATCGGTTTCATCGTCGGCCCGGCGCTCGGCGGTTTCCTCGGTCACCTGCATATTCGCCTGCCGTTCTGGGTGGCGGCGGGCTTGTCGCTGGTCAACTTCTGCTACGGATTTTTCGTGCTGCCCGAATCGCTGCCGCCGGAGCGGCGCAGCGCGCGCTTCGACTGGCGCCACGCCAACCCGTTCGGCGTCTTGGTTCTACTGCGCCGCTATCCGCAGGTGTTCGGGCTGGCGGCTGTGTTCTTCCTGGCCAATCTGGCGCAGTTCTCGCTCAACTCGACCTACGTGCTGTACACCGACTATCGCTACGGATGGGGGCCGCAGATCGTCGGCTACACGTTGGCTCTGGTCGGGTTGTTCAGCGGACTGGTGCAGGCGGTGCTGGTGCGACGCCTGATGCCGACATTGGGCGAGCGCCGCATGATCATGGCCGGCTTGGCGCTATGCATCGTCGGATACGTATTTTTCGGTCTCGCCCCGACCGCATGGCTGTTCGTGCTCGGCATTCCATTCCTGTGTCTCGGTGGCTTGGTCGGGCCCCCGGCGCAGGCGATGATGACCCACCAGGTCGATGCGCACGAACAAGGCCGCCTGCAGGGCGCACTGACCAGTCTGGCCAGCCTGGCCGGCATCTTCGGGCCGGCCCTGTTCGCCAATCTGTTCGCGCTGTTCATCAGCGATCACGCACCGCTGCCGCTACCCGGCGTCGCCTTCGTCCTCGCCGCGATCCTGCTCGCAGTTGCCGCAGTCGTCGCTTGGCGCGTAACCGCGAGGATGCCGGTACACGGCCTTACGGCAGCGGTGTCAGCGGTCGGCGCAACGCCGCCAGACCCGACCGCGATCGCGCACATCGAGCCTTAGCGAGTGCGCGTGCTGAACACTTGATCCGGATGCTGATCGAACCGTGTCAACGCCGATGCTGATCACGCGCTGCGGCCGACGATCACTTTCCGCTCGCGTCTGAAGGGCAGCAACCGACCCAAACCGGACGGTTGCGATCAGGCGGTGCTATTGGCGCTTACCTAGTCCGATTCGGCGATGAGTTCCAGAGATGACTTGGCCTTGGGCCACCTCTTGGCCGGACAGCGCCGGTCAAGTGACGCTACCCGGTGTAGCAGCCCCTAGGCCTCGGTTTGCTCGGCCATCCCCAGGGCATCATTGACTTCGATGCCCAGGTAGCGAACCGTGCTTTTCAAGCTTGGTGTGTGGGCAAGAGCAGACAGGCAGCCTGCGTACCGCAGACTGGCTTTCTGATCCCAAGTCTGGAATGGCCTCCTGCGAGTGGCAGGGCCGGTGGGGGCAGGTCAATCGAATACAGAGATTTTGCAAAACGTAGGATGGGTGATTCATGGACGGAAGCGAATCCGCCCACTCGCGTGGAGAGCGGAATGCACGAGGCGACAGAGTCGGATATCGTGATTGCCGGCGGCGGCATTACCGGTATTGCCACAGCCCTTGAACTACTGGATCGCGGCAGGCGCGTGACCCTGCTGGAGCGCGGCGCCCGCAAGAATTTCGGCGGCCTCGCCAACGAGGCCTTTGGCGGTATGCTGTTTGGCGGTACGGGCCTGCAGCGCCGCAACGGCATCCGTGATACCCCCGAGTTGTTCCGTGATGACTGGTATCGTGCGGCCGAATTCAGCGCAGATGACCACTGGCCCAAACGCTGGGCCGATACCTATGTCGAGCGCTGTGTACCGGATGCGTATGACTGGGTGCGCGGGCACGGCATCAAATATTTTCCGGTCGTGCAGTGGGTGGAGCGCGGCGAATTCCTGCCGCTCAATTCCTTACCCCGCTATCACGTCGTCTGGGGTACCGGCTGGCATCTCACACAGACGCTGATCAAGGCACTGGAAAATCACCCCAATCGTTCACTGCTGGACTTGCGCTGCGACCATTATGTTGAGGACTTTCTCGTCGAGGGCAACCGCATCGCCGGCGTGCGCGGGAATGCGGAAGGCAAGGCGTTTGAAGTACGCGCCGGCGCCACCGTTGTCGCCAGTGGCGGCATCAATGGGAATCTGGAGCGCGTGCGTGCCGTGTGGGATCGTAAACGTTATGGCCAACCGCCCGCCCTACTTCTGAACGGCGCTCATCCAGATGGTGACGGCCACCTGCATGATGTGGTGGCACGACACGACGGTCGCGTGGTGCGCCTGGGCCAGATGTGGAATTACGCGACGGGAATCCGCCACCCGCAGCCGCAATTCGAACATCACGGCCTTTCGCTGATTCCGCCGCGCTCGGCGCTGTGGATGGACTGTCGCGGCAACCGTGTCGGCCCGCATCCGATGATGAGCGGCTTTGATACGCATGAGCTGTGCAAGCGTGTGGGCCACATGGAGGACCAGTACGGCTGGCTGGTGATGAACCGTCGCATTGTGCTCAAGGAAATGGCCATTTCCGGTTCGCATGTGAACCCGGCGTTCTGCCAGCGCGACATTCTCATGCTGCTGCGCGACATCCTGTTCGGCAACCAGAAGCAGTACCGCATGCTGGTGGACACCTGCCCGGATGTTGTTATCGGCACGACGCTCGACGAGCTCGCCGTGAAAATGAACGGCGTGACCGGCAACAACAAGGTGAGCGCCGACAATCTGCGTGGTGGGATTGCGCCGTATGACGGCATGATTGCGCGTGGACCCACGTTCCATGACGATGATCAGCTGCGCCGCATTGCGCAGCTGCGCAACTGGCGCGGCGATAAAGCCCGCACTCTGAAATTTCAGGCCGTCATGGATAAAAAAGCGCTGCCGCTGGTGGCCATCCGCGTCATGCTGCTGTCGCGCAAGAGTATGGGCGGCATTGAAACGGATCTGTCTTCCCGCGTACTCGATTCACGCGGCCAGCCGATCGAAGGCTTATACGGAGCCGGCGAAGCCTGTGGCTTTGGGGGCGGAGGTATCAGCGGCATCCGTTCATTGGAAGGGACCTTTCTTTCGGGCTGTATTCTGAGCGGGCGCATTGCCGCTCGAGCCATTGCTGGCGCAACCAATCCTTCAGCTGGCCACCAAGGACATACAAAATGAAAAAGACCGGAGCTTCTCTGCTGCGTTATGCGCTGGAACAAGTCGGCGTGAAGTACACCTTCGGCATTCCCGGTGTGCACAACACCGAACTCTATGACGAAATCGGTGATAGCGAGCTCATCACGCCCTTGCTGGTCACGCATGAGGGTGGCGGCGCCTTCATGGCCGATGCCATCAGCCGCACCACCGATTCCATTGGCACGTTGCTCGTGGTACCGGCCGCTGGCCTCACACATGCGGCCAGCGGTATCGGCGAGGCGTTTCTCGATGGCATCCCGATGCTGGTGATTTCCGGCGGCATCCGCACCGACATGGCACATCGCTATCAGCTTCACGATATCGACCAGGCCGGCCTGCTGCAGGCCATCACCAAGGCACGATTCAAAGTGACTTCGCAAAAGGACTTGGTGCCCACCATTTTCGAGGCCGTCCGCATTGCCTGCGACGGCGAACCTGGCCCGGTGTTTGTGGAAATACCGCTGAACATCGGGGCATTCACCGGCGAGGTGGATGGCGTACTGCCCACCTTCAACAAGCCTGAACCGGCCGCTTTCGACGGGAACGGTGCCCTCGGCCGCCAGTTGGACGATGCCGTGGCCCTGTTGAAGAACGCAAAGTCACCCGGCATCTTTGCCGGCTGGGGTGCGCGCTTCTGCGAAGACACCCTGGTGGAGTTGGCGACGCTGCTCAATGCGCCTGTGTCCACCACGCTGCAAGGGCTCTCCGTATTTCCTGCCAATCATCCACTCTCTGCCGGCTTCTCCTTCGGGCCGCATGCGGTTCCAGCCGCAGAAAATGCGTTCAGGAACTGTGACTGCCTGATTGCCATTGGTACACGCTTTTCTGAAATACCGACTGGCAGCTACGGTATCAAGGCGCCGCCCAACCTGATTCATATCGACATCAATCCCGACGTGTTCGACGCCAACTATCCGGCAAAGGCGAAGTTGGCAGGTGATGCACGCGTGGTGGTGAGTGCATTGCTGGACGCCCTGAAGTCATCCGGTTTCAAGAGCCAGGTGGAGGGTGGTGCCGTCCAGGCACAAATCCAGCGTGACCGTGACGCGTATCGCAAGGAGTGGTTCGCGCACGACAGCAAGGGGCGCGTGAATCCGGCGCGTTTCTTTGCCCAGCTGCGTGCCGCACTTGACGACGATGCCTTCGTTGTTGCCGATGACGGCAACCACACCTTCCTCACCGCCGAGCTGATGCCGATCCACAAGAGCCGGCACTTCATCTCGCCCACCGATTTCAACTGCATGGGCTACTGCGTGCCGGCATCGATTGGCGCCAAGCTCGCGCATCGGCAGAAACAGGTAGTCGGTATTGTCGGCGACGGGGCCTTCACGATGACCTGCATGGAGTTGCTGACCGCTTCTACCAACAAGCTCGGCGTGGTGCAGTTCATCTTCAATGACGGCGAGCTCTCGCAGATCTCGCAGGCGCAGGAAATCCCCTACAACCGCAAGGTCTGCACGGTGATTGGCCAGGCAAAATTCTCCGGCGTGGCGGATGCCACGGGCTGTGCCTATCTGCCACTGAACAGCAACGAGGACGTTGCCGATGTCATCAGTGAGGCGCTGAAGATCGCTGCAGGCGGCAAGCCGGTGATTGTGGATGTGCGCATTGACTACTCCAAGCGCACGCGTTTTACCAAGGGCGTTGTCGCCACCAATTTCAAGCGCTTTGATACCCGCACCAAGCTGCGCTTTGTCGGCCGCGCCCTGGTACGCCGCATCACCGGCTGATCCTCGCTGCCTTCCTCGGCGACTGGTCGGTCTAGTACCTTCCGCGCGCGACAGAAAAGAGTTTCACCGCATGGGCGCCGAGAAGTTCGCCGCCTTCAATGAGGGCGGCCAATGTATAGTCTCGCCCCCATCGGAGTTGGCCGGGCTATTGGGGAATCAGTAATGTTAAAGCATCGCATCGCGTCTGTTCTGGCGCTATTTTTTGTCGTGTTCGCCCAATCCGCGCAAGCATTCTTCGATCCGCCCTGGATCACCCCGGCCGCGCCGATGGTCGGCGATACCGTGTCGGTCAACATACACGGTGGCATATGCGACGCGATTTTTGAAGCGCAGGACTACCCTCAGATCACGCAACAAGGCAACGCGATTCGTTTTCGTAATTATGGAGTGCACTATCAACCCGGCGATGAACTTTGCATCTAAGGCATCGGGACTGCGACGCTACCGATTGGAACGTTTGTGCCAGGGAACTACACGCTGACGGTCGATTTGGCCTACATCGATGGCTTCGGCACTCCAGCCATATTCCCCATCGGCGTGGTTCCATTCACGGTAACCGGCGCGGCGGTGTCAGCCGCGCCGGTGCCGGCCACCGGCCCGCTCGCATTGTTCGTCCTGATTCTCGTGCTGGCAGGTATGGCCTGCGCGATGCGAAATCGCCACCTTGGCGTGCTCTCGATCGTTCTGGCCTGGGCGTCATTAGTACAAAGCCGCTGACAACGATTGTGCAACAATGCTTCCGCGCGGCGATGCCTTGCCAGCGCTGTTGTTTGTTCGATCGGTCAAGGCGGCAACACGCAACAGCAGTGCGCGCTGCGCGAGGGTGGCTCGCGCAGCACTGCGGTCAGCGCCGCTGCAGCTTGGACAGCAGGCGCAGCATTTCCAGATATAGCCAGACCAGGGTGACCATCAGGCCGAACGCGCCGTACCACTCCATGTTGCGCGCGGCGCCTGTGGCGGCGGCGCGCTCGATGAAGTCGAAGTCGAGCAGCAGGTTGAACGCGGCGATGCCGACCACGAGCAGGCTGAAGCCGATGCCGAGCGGGCTGGCGCTGTTGATGATCGGCATGTGCACGCCGAAGAAACCCATCACCAGATCGGCGACATAGACCAGCATGACGCCGCCGGTCGCAGCGACGATGCCCATGCGTAGCTTGTCGGTGACCTTGATCGCGCCACTGCGATAGAGCAGCAACATCGCGGCGAGGGTGCCGAAGGTCAGCGCCACCGCGGTCACCACCAGACCTGGATAGCGCAGATTGAATAGCGCCGAGATACCGCCGACGGCAAAGCCTTCGGCGATCGCATACAGCGGCGCGGTGAGGGCGATCCAGCGTTGCACGAATACCGACAGCAGCGCCAGCGCGAAGCCGGCGATCAGGCCGCCAATCATGAATGGCGAAACCGCGGCCATCGCCGCCGTCGATCCACCCACAGCCAGGGCCGCGTCGAAACGCTGCCAGGTCCAGACCGCGGTGATGATTAGAAGAACCAGCAGAATACCGGCCTTGCCGATGGTGCCGTTGACGGTCATTCGCTCTTCGCCGACGACGGCGGTTTGAATACGATTGTCGCGTAGAACCGGATTGCTGGATGCCATGGTGTGTCCCGTCAGAGTGGCCAAGGAGTCATCATCGCCGATGCGGCTGGCCGGAGCCACAGCGGGCCCGCAAACCCGAACGCTGCAACGTGTTCCGACGCTGAGGTTTCCCCACGTTGGGTGGTCCCGAAAGCCCTCTTCCCCAACGCTGTTGGGGAAGAGGGCGCGCAACCCTGCGCGCTGGAGTGGTTATCCGGAGATTTTCTTGGTCTCGCTGTTGGCTTTCGGAGCCGCAGGCTTGTCGGCGGCAGGCATCTTCTTCGCCTTGGCGAAGATGCGCTCCACCGCGGCCTGGGTCATCGGGTGATAGCCGGGTTTGGCTTTCACATAAACTTTCTGCGCGAAGGCGAGGCCCGTCGGTGTTTCGGCGAACGCCTTGTACAGCGGCAAGGTCAGATACAAGCGTCCGATGCGCGTCATGTGTTCGGCCGCAGCCGTCCAGACGCCTGTATCACCGGCGTTGATCGCATGGCTGTACCAACGCATGCCGATCTCGGCGTTCGGGGTGCCGGTCAGGTGCCAGGCTGCGTCCAGCGTCCGCAACTTCGCCAGTTCTGCTTTCTCCGGCAAGCCATCGAGGAAAACCATCCACTCCTGCGTGTTCCAACCCTTCGCATCGAGCTTGGCGGCGTCCAGCGTGCCGCCGAGGAACGCCGCGCGCTCCTTGTCGATCGCATCGAAGTGCGGCGAATCGGGCAGCGGCGCATCCTTCGGGATTCCCGCGCCATGGACCCAGTCCCTCACTTCGCCCGCACTGACCTTGCCGGGATATTTTTCAAGCAGGTTCGGCTTGAGGTAATCGAGCATCTGCTCGGTGGTGATGCTCTGGAACGCGAAGTGGTCGAAGTAGCCTTGCAGGTAGGCATCGAACGTCGCGCGGCCAAAGCGCTGTTCGAGGAAACGCAGGAACCATGAGCCCTTGTCGTAGGCGACATCGGAGAGCGAATCATCGGCGCCGACATGACGTGGCTCGGGCGCCAGGCGCTGGCTGTTTTCCGACATCTCGCCAATCGATTTCTGCAACGCGCGCGCGGCCAGCAGCGCTTCCTCGTCGGCGAGCGCCTTGCCGTAGAGCGCCTCGGTGATGCGGCCCTGCACATAGGTGGTGAAGCCTTCGTTGAGCCAGATGTCGCGCCACGACGCGGCGGTCACGAGATTGCCGGACCACGAATGCGCGAGCTCGTGCGCGACCAGCGAGACCAGGCTCTTGTCGCCGACCAGGACGGTTGGCGTGGCGAACGTCATGTTCGGATTTTCCATGCCGCCGAACGGAAACGACGGCGGCAACACGAGAATGTCGTAACGACCCCAACGATACGGCCCGTACAGTTTCTCGGCGGCCGCGATCATCTTCTCGGTGTCCTCGAACTCGCGCGCCGCCTTGGCGACCACAGACGGTTCGGCATAGACCGCGCTGCGCGGACCGGTTTCGCGCGCATCGATGTCGCCCGCGGCGATCGCCAGCAGGTACGACGGAATCGGCTTGGGCTGGTCGAAGCGGAAGTCGCCGTCCAGCGCGTGCTTCGCATCGTTGATTGCGCTCATCACGACGCGAATGTCTTTCGGCGCGCTGATGTGCGCGGCGTAAGTGAAACGGATCGCGGGTGAATCCTGCAGCGGCACCCACGAACGCGCGTGGATCGATTCGGACTGCGAGAACATGAACGGCTGTTTTTTGTCCGCGGTCTGCGCGGGTGTCAGCCATTGCAGGCCGGAAGCCTGCGGCGACGTCGCGTAGGCGATGCGCACCTTGGCCGGCTGCCGGGGCGCGACGATGGTCAATTTGCTGCCGAGATCCTTGTCGCGCGGCGCCAGCGCGAACTTCAACATGCTCGGTTTACCGTCCGCATCGATTGCGCTGATGCGCTTGATGTTGAGGTCGCGCGTATCGAGCACCAACTGCGACGTCTTGGGATCCTTCCAGTCGAGCGTCAGCGTGGCGTCGCCCTGCAGTTGCTTCTTGGCGAAATCGACCGCGAGGTCGAGGTCGAGATGGGTCACGCGAACCTGGTCGGGCTGCGCGTAGGAATGCGGATCGGCAGCGTGTGCGGCGAGCGGCAATATCAGTGCAGCCAGTGCGAGAACGGGAAATGAGTGCATGCGGGGGTTCTCAGATAGCTTCCGCCCAGTATGCCATCGTGGTTCCCGCGCCGACCCGTGGCGAAAGGCCCAGTGGTGCCGTATTCGCGCCGCATCCCTTTCGACACTCCCGCTCGCGCGTTGCTTGCGCGAAACTGTCTCTCCGTCTCCATGCCTCGGTCGTATAACGATGCTGACGTTTCTGCTCTGGGTATTGCTGCTCGTCTTCTGCTGGCCGCTGGCGCTGCTCGCGCTGGTCCTGTATCCGATTGTCTGGTTGTTGTTGCTGCCGTTCCGGTTGCTCGGCATTGCGGTCGAGGGCGTGTTTGCATTCTTGCGCGCAATCGTGCTGCTGCCGGCGCGGGTATTGCGCGGCCGACCGACGACCTGATCGAGCCCCCAAGGGTTCGAATGGGTGACCCAATGCGGTGGCAGCACCGCACTTTGACCGGGCCTCTCGCCAACCACTATTGGCGTACCGGAATTGCCGTCGGCAAACCGAGCGCCTCTGGCGCGAACGCGATGCGCTCGGCGCCAAGATTCGTTTCCGCGATCACCTGCGTGCGCGAGACCTTGATCAGCCAGATGTGTTGTTCCAGCGGCGCCGGCTGGCGAAATGCTTTTGGAGTCAATAGCGCGATGCAGGCGCGGTGTTCCGGATCACGCGCCGAGCGGTAGCGGATCAGCGCGATGCCCGCTTCGCGCGCCGTGCATGCGAGTGCCTGCGAAGCTGCATAGCTCGCCGGATCTTCCCAGGCTTTGCGTTGACGTGCGAACAGCGGATCGCCCAGCACGAGCGCGCTGCCGCCGACGCTCGCGCGGAACGCGGTATGCGGGACTGGCGGCAGATCGGGCGTCGCCGGCGAATCGGCGAGAAAGCGCAGCCTCCAGTACGCGACTTCGGCCAGCGCAGTCGCCACCACGTCCGCGCCGTACCAGACACCGGCATCGCCAATGCTGCGGAAGCGCGAACCCAGCGGCGGCGGCGCCGAGTAGCGAAACGGCGTTGCCAGCAAATAATGCAGGTGCCAGGCTTCCAGCGGCATTGGCGGCTTGCTCGCCTCAAGCAAATCCTCGAGCGCACGTTGTTCGTCGAGTGTATCGACCAGGCGCATCGTCGACGCACGATGCTGCGCCTCGACCACGCGCCACGGCTTGGCGTTGATGCGCCGCGCCGCTTTGTGCAGGGTTTGTGGAGTCATCATCTTCATCGCGCATCACGATGCCGCGAACGATGGCAATAGCCTGTCGCAGGCATTGCGATCACGCGGCGTTCCCCATCCACCTTCGCTTGCACGGCGCCTGTCCGCCGCCGGCGTGGTTGCATTCGCGATGCCGCACCCTGTGTCACAAGCGAGCGCGTGCGCTGTCCAGATAATGCAGCACGTGAACCAGACCTTCGGCGCTGCGCAGACGTTGCAGCGGCGGTTCACCGCCGAACGCGGCGTTCGGCGACGTCAGCCAGGCGCGCGCGGCGATGTCATTGGAACCGACGATCGCATCGAGCGAGCGAAATACGCGCACCCAGAGTTTGGCCAGTTCGCCGGCCTTGCTGGCAGGCGCGATCGGTGCGCGCGCACTCGCCGCCCGTGAAATCGTCGAGGCGCTGACGCCGATGATGTCGGCCAGTGTGCGTTGCGGAACCTCGAGGATGTCCGCAGCACGCAGCGCGGCGCGGGTCAGCACGCTCGCAGAATCGGCGATCGGGTTGCGCTTGGGAGAAATCGACGGCGACATGGTGTTTCCCTCTGTCATTGCCTGTGCAAGTATTTTCCAATTCGATTGCATATGCAACGACTGATGCTGCGCCGGACGATTCGCATCGCTGGCTGCCGCTGACAGCGTAGCGGCGTCGTCCGCTCGCTACCGGCGCATCGCCCGACTGAGGCTGGGGTGATGCATCGCACGACGCGGAGGCGGGACTCGCATCGCTTATCATGCGCGATCCGACGCCAAGCCGAATGCATCCATGAGCAAGGTTTATGACCGTGCCTATTTCCAGAAGTGGTATCGCGACCCACGCCACCGCGTCGGTTCGCGCGCGCAATTGGCGCGCAAGGTCGCCATGGTCGTGCACCTGGCCGAGTACTATCTGGCGCGGCCGCTGCGCAACGTGCTCGATGTCGGTTGTGGCGAGGGCGCGTGGCGTGCGCCGCTGAAGCGGCTGCGGCCCAAGATCGACTATCGCGGCCTCGATTCAAGCGAGTATGCCGTCGCGCGTTACGGTCGTACCCGCGGCATCGGGCTGGCGACGTTCGGCCAGCTCGGCGAGTTGCGCTTCGACGAGCGCTTCGACCTGATCGTGTGCAGCGATATGCTGCATTACGTCCCCGCGCCCGAATTGCGTCGCGGTCTGTCCGGTTTCGGCGATCTTCTCGAAGGTCTCGCGTTTCTCGAAGTTTTTATCGCACGCGACAACCCATCCGGCGACCGCACGGGCTTTATCGCGCGTTCGCCGGCTTGGTACCGCGCGGCGTTTGTCGAGGCCGGCCTGCTTCCTTGCGGATCGCACGCGTATCTCGGGCCGCGCCTGATGCGCTCGGTCGCTGCGCTGGAATGTCTGTAGCCCGCGCCCGATCGATTTGGTGCGAGCGCCGTTCCAACCCGCGAAGTACCCGCTGGCGGCACCGATCAAGCGGACCTGCGTGTGATCGATGTGGCGCTGGGTGCGTGCTCGCGTGCGCCGCACCTGGATTGGCGGCAGGGCGGCGGCATGACTCGCAATGGCAGGCTTTAAGGTTGGTATAAGCCGTGCCGCGTAAGCTGCACGCTGGGCCGATCCGGCTGAAAAGGGCGCGCTCCAACGTGCATGTTCTCGTCGTCGAAGACGATGTGTTGCTGGGCCAGGGCATCGAGGATGCGCTGCGGCGCTGGTCGTACACATGCGAGTGGGTGCGTGATGGCGCTGCGGCGCTGGCTGCCGCGCGCGCGACCGCGTTCGACATCGCGGTGCTCGATCTCGGCTTGCCAAAGGTCGATGGTCTCGGCGTGCTCAAGGCATTGCGCCGCGACAAGATCCTTATTCCGGTATTGATCGTTACCGCGCGCGACACCCTGCCCGATCGCATCGACGGGCTCGACGCGGGCGCCGACGACTATCTGGTGAAACCGTTTCATCTCGACGAGCTCGCGGCGCGCCTGCGTGCGCTGCATCGCCGTGCGAACGGCCTCGCGCACCGGCTCGTCGAAGCCGGGGCACTGACGCTCGACACGGTCGCATTCGACGCGAGCTACGCGGGACGCACACTCGATCTTTCGCGTACCGAGTTCCTACTCCTGCGCGCGCTCGCCGAGCGAGCCGGGCGTGTGGTCACGCGCGCCGCACTGGAACAGGCCATGTACGGCAATGCCGGTGTCGACAGCAACGCACTCGAGGTGCACGTGCACGCGTTGCGGCGCAAGCTCGCGAGCGACGCGATCCGCACCGTGCGTGGTCTCGGCTATCTGCTGGTCAAGGGAAAATCCTGATGCGCTCGCTGCGCAACCGTATCAGCGTTCTCGTGCTCGCGGTCATCGCGGCGGTGCTGATCCCGCTGGTAACGCTCAGTTACGTCTTCATGAGGGGCGAGGTCGACGAACTCAGCGATGCGCGTCTCGCCCAGAGCGCGCGCACGATCAGCGCGTTGGTCGCCGACGCCGGCACCACCGCACTCACGGCGAAAACGCCGTTGGAAATTTCCAGCTGGCACGACGAAGAGGGCAAGCAGGCGCTGACCGTGCGCGGTCACAGTTACGAGATGGAGATCGGGTTCCAGTACTGGAGCGTTGCGAAGCGGTTGTTGATGAACTCGGGGAATCTGCGCGATATACCTCTCGACGCAGCGGCGGCCGGCTTTGCCGATATCCTGGTCAGTGGCAGGCGCTGGCGTGTATTCACGTTGCAGGACGCGCGGCGGAATTGGGTGCGTGTCGGCGAGCGCTATGACAGTCGTCACGATATCGCGCGTGCACTGGCGATCGAGGCGGTCGCGCCGGTCGCGATCGGGCTTCCGTTGCTTGCCCTGCTCGCGGGATGGGCAGTGCGCCGCGGTCTGCGACCGTTGCGCGTGCTCGCCGACCGACTCGCCGAACGTCGGCCCGACGATACCGAAGCGGTCGCCGTCGCGGATCTGCCGCGCGAAATCGAGCCGGTTGTCGCGGCGCTCAATGGTCTCTTGAGCCGTGTTCGCAGCTTGCTGCATCACGAGCGTCAGTTCACCGCGAATGCCGCGCATGAATTGCGCACGCCGGTCGCCGGTGCGTTGATACATATCGAAAACGCACAGGCCGCAGCCACGCCCACGGCGATCGCGCAAGCCCTGGGTAAAGCCGAGCAGGGCTTGACCCGGCTGACCCGCATCGTCAACCAGATGCTGGAACTTGCGCGTTGGGATGCGGCGACTTCGACGCGCGAACTGCGAGCGGTCGATCTTCGTCGCTGTGTCGACGAAGAGTTGCAGGAACTCGGCGCGATGGCGGCGGACAAGGATCTCGAAATCGCGATCAACAGCGAAGCGGAGGCCTGCATCGTCGATGGCTGGGAGCCTGGCCTGCGCACGCTGCTGCGCAACCTCCTCGACAATGCGATTCGCTACAGCTTCCCCGGCGGCCGCGTCGAGATCGACATCGCGCAGCATGACGGCGGCACTCGACTGTCGATCGCCAATCACGGTCCCGGCATCGAACCGGCGCGGCGTGCGTCGATGTTCGAGCGCTTCCAGCGCGGGCCCGACGGCATCAGCGAGGGTAGCGGCCTCGGCCTCTCGATCGTCGCCCGTATCGCCCAATTGCATCGCGCGCGTGTGACGCTCGCGGACGTCGACACACATGAAGGCTTGCGCGTCGAAATCGCGTTTCCGGCGCCTATCATCGCGACGCGGCCAACCACCTCAAGCGCCGGTGTCGGATATTCACCCTGACTCTTCCAGCCAAGGACATTCCCATGCGTACTTGCACGTTGTTTACTGTCGCTGCTTTCGCTCTCACCGCCGGCGGGTACGCCGTCGCCGACTCGAGTCCTGCCCAGACCTGGCAAGTCAACGCGCGCTGGGCGATTGGCGGCACCGGCGGCTGGGACTATCTCAGCCTCGATGCGGCGACGCACCGGTTGTTCGTGACCCGTTCGGATCATGTCGCCGTGGTCGATATCGACCACGGCAAGATGCTCGGTGAGGTGCGACCGACCGAAGGTGTTCACGGCGTCGCACTGGCGCCGGGCTTGAACCGGGGTTACGCGAGCAATGGCCGCGGCGACAGCGTGACCGTCTTCGACCTCAAGAGCCTGGCGACACTGAAAACCATCCCGATCGAGGGCCACAATCCCGACGCGATCCTCTTCGATGAGCCAACCCAGCGCGTGTTCACATTCAACGGGCACAGCAAGGATGCAACCGTGATCGACGCGAAGACGGATCGGCCGATCGCCACGATCGCGCTGACCGGCAAGCCGGAGTTCGCGGTCAGCGACGGCGCCGGGCGCCTCTACCTCAATATCGAGGATCGCGCCGAGCTGACGACCATCGACGCGCGCACGGCCAAGGTCGTCGCGACTTGGCCGCTGCCCGGTTGCGAGGAACCGAGCGGCCTCGCTCTCGATCGCGCGCGCCAGCGCCTGTTCTCGGTCTGCCAGAACGGGCGGCTCGTCGTCACCGATGCGAAATCCGGCCACCACGTCGCCGACGTGCCGATCGGCAAGGGACCGGATGCGGTCGCCTTCGACGCGCAACGCCATCTCGTATTCAGTTCCAACGGCGAGGACGGCACGCTGACCGTGATCCATCAGAATGATGCCGATCACTACACGGTGGTCGCGAACGTGCCGACGCAAAAGAGTGCGCGCACGCTCGCGATCGACCCGCCTTCGCAGCGCGTGTTTCTCGCCGCCGCGGAATTCGAGCCGGCGCCTGCGCCGGTCGAGGGCAAGCCGAAGACGCGTCCGGCGATGAAGGCGGACAGCTTCGTCATCCTGGTGGTCGGGCCGCACGCCGTTGCCGCCACGCACGCGAAATAGCATGCGCTCGCGATCTTCGTGCGCGATGGGCGGATGCGTGCCCACCTGCGTCCTCGCGCGCGAGGACGTTTCACTATTGATTCGGAACGAATTCAGATTCCAATCGATCGAATCAATCCCCCGTTGCCCTCCCCGCTGACGCAGGAGAGGGCAAGCGGAAGGCACTCAAACTCTGAGTGCCGGACCAATAAGAGTGTCTGCCATGGAACAACATTCCAATGCCCGGATGCACCGGTATGCCTGATGCGCTGAGCGGCTCAGCCATACGCGGCGATAGCCTGCAGCGTGCAGCCCGCCGTGTGACCTTGCTGGTTACCTGCGCGCTGCTCGGCGCCTGTGCGAGTTATCGACCGCTGCCGTTGACCGATCCGCGCGCCGCGCAGCGTCTCGCCGATATCCAGGTGCCCGCCGCATCGATGCCGACTCGTGCGCTGGCCGCACATCGCTTCGATCCGACCGATGGCCTCGACGTCACCGAGGTCGCGATGCTGGCGGTCGCGAACAGCCCGGACCTGCGCGTCCTGCGTGACGACCTCGGCGTCGCCGAGGCGCAGGCGTTCGCGGCGGGACTGCTGCCCGATCCCCAGTTGAGTGCGAGTCGCGATCGGCCGACCAGCCATCAACCCGACCTCACCAGCGCGTTCAATCTGGGACTCAGCTACGACCTCGGCAATCTGTTGACCCATTCGGCGCGCGCGGCGGCGGCAAGAGGCAAGACACGCGCCGTGCATCTGGACCTGCTCTGGAACGAATGGCAGACCGTCGCCAAGGCACGCCAGTTGTTCGACAAGATCCACGACTTGCGCGCGCAGATGGCGCGATTGCGCGAGGAACGCGCTGCGCTGGCGCCGTTGCAACCGGCCATCGAGCGTGCGCTGGCAGCCGGCGACCTGACCTACGACAGCGCCAGCAGCGGCTTGCGTGCCGGTGCCGATGTCGTCGGCAAACTGGCCGACAGCGAGCGCCAGGTCAATCAGGCCGAGCACGATCTGCGCACTCTGCTCGGCCTCGGTACGAACGTGCCGCTGCAGCTGGTTGGACCGCCGTATCGGGTCGATCCGGATTCGCGCCAGCTGGATGCAGCGCTCGCGGACATGACCCGCCGACGGCCGGACCTGCGCGCGCTGCAAGCCGGCTACGAGGCGCAGGAATCGACGCTGCACGCGGCGATCCTCGCCCAGTTCCCCGCGATCAGCGTCGGTTTCACGCGCGCACGCGATACCGGCAGCGTCTACACCTCGGGATTCTCGGTCGCGCTGTCGCTGCCGCTGTTGGATGGCAACCGCGGCAATATCGCGATCGCAACCGCGACCCGGCAGCGCCTGCGCGACGAATATGCCGTGCGCGTACTGGCCAGCCGCAACGACATCGATCGCCTGTTTCAGGACATGATCCGCTACCGCGCGCAGCGCGCTGTGCTGACGAAGAATGCGAGCGAACTGACGCGTGCACGCATCGACGCCGAACGTGCCTATGCCGCCGGACAGCTGGACTGGCCGACGTATCTGGCGATCCGCGCCAGCGCACTCGCCGCCGACACGGATCTGGCCACGCTGGAGCAGAACACTCACGAGCAAGCCATCGCACTCGACGCCCTCGTCGGCGGCGACTGGCCACAACCCACGGACCCGGCCTCGCCATGATCCTGCGCTCGCTTCGCCTGCACACCTTCCTGCTGCTACCGCTGCTGTTGCTGGCAGCCTGTTCACGATCGGGCGATGAAGCCGACGCAAGCGCCGCGAGCAAAGCCGAATCCGTCGCGGTCGGCGTGGCAACGCCGACGCAGCAGGTGTTCCATGATCACGTCGAGGCGTTTGGAACGTTTGCCGGCGACAGCCGCCACACGCAGACCCTGACTCTGCCGCAGGCCGGCCAGGTCGTCGCCACCGAAGTGACCCCAGGACGCCGCGTGAGCAAGGGCCAAGCGCTGCTGCGGCTCGCCACCGATCCTGCCATGCGCAGCACCTACCAGCAGGCGCAGAGCGCACTCGGTCTCGCGCACGGCGAACTGGCGCGCACCGAGCGCCTGGTCGGCGAACATCTGGCCACCAACGCGCAGCTCGCGAGCGTGCGCAAGGCGCTGGCCGACGCGCAAAGCAACCTCGCCGCACAGGACCGCCTCGGCGGCAGTGCGGATGTCGCGGTCCTCGCCGCGCCGGCCGACGGTGTCGTCACCGCGATCGCGGTCGCGGTCGGCGAACGCGTACAGGCCGGCGCCAGACTGCTCGACTTCACTCCGCAGCGTGCGTTGTCCGCGCAACTCGGCGTGGCCCCCGAGCAGGCGGCGAAGATTCGGCCCGGGATGCTAGTCTCGGTGACGCCAGTCTATGGCGGCGCCGCACAGCCATTGCAGGGAAGCGTCAGCATTGTCAGCGACGCGACGAACCCGCAAACGCATCTGATCGACGTCCTCGTGGATGTCGACACCGACAAGGCCGCGTCGCTGACTGCCGGTACAGCTTTGAGAGCGCAGATCGAGGTTGCGCAGCACACCGCCTGGGCGGTGCCACGCGACGCGTTGCTCAGCGACGAACAGGGCAGCTACGTGTTCCAGCTTCATCAGGGCAAGGCGCATCGCGTGGATGTCGAGGTGGTGGCGCCGACGGGCGACCCGATCGGCATCAGCGGCACACTCGATGGCAACGACCCCGTCGTCACGCTCGGCGCCTATGAGTTGAGCGACGGCGCCGCGGCGCACCCGCAGGCGGCAGAGAAGAACACGCGATGACGCCGACGCTGTGGATGCATGCGCATCGGCGATCGCTGCTGTTCCTGTGCCTGATTCTCGCCCTGGGCGGCATCGCCGCCGCGTTCGGCCTGCCGGTTTCGCTGTTTCCGGATGTCTCCTTTCCGCGCGTGCAGGTCACGCTGGACGCCGGCGACCGGCCCGCGGACCAGATGGTGCTGCAGGTGACGACGCCACTGGAGGAGGCGATCCGCCGCGTGCGTGACGTACGCGATGTGCGCTCCACGACCAGCCGCGGCGGCGCCGAGATTGCGGTCACGTTCGACTGGGGCGTGGACATGAGCCGCGCGTTTCTCGATGTCAACGCCGCGGTCGGACAGACCCTGCCGGAGCTACCGGCCGGCACCCAGCTCAGCACCCGGCGGATGGACCCGACTGTGTTTCCGGTGCTCGCCTACAGCCTGCGTTCGGCGACCTTGTCGCCGACCCAGCTCTACGATCTCGCCCAATATCAATTGCGACCGCTGCTCACCGGCGTCGCCGGCGTCGCCCGCGTCAATGTGCAGGGCGGCGCGGTCGAGGAATATCACGTCGACATCGATCCACAGCGCCTGCGCGCGCAGGATCTCGGCGTCGACGATGTCGTGCGCGCGGTCGGCAACGCCGCCGTGATCTCGGCGCTCGGTCGACTGCAGGATCACTACAAATTGTTCCTGGTGCTGGCCAACAACCAGCCCGGCGACGTCGCTGCATTGCGCAATGTGGTGGTGCGTGGCGGCCCCGGCGGCATCGTCCGCGTCGGCGACGTCGCCGAGGTCGTGCGCAGCGCGAAACCGCAGTGGAGCCGCGTCAACGCCGACGGTCAGGATGCGGTGCTGATGCAGGTCTATCAGCAGCCGGCGGCGAACAGCGTGCAGATGGTCGCCGACGTCAAAGCGCGATTGGCGCAGTTCCGCAAGCAGCTGCCGGCGGGCGTCAAGATCGCCACCTGGTACGACCAGAGCCAGCTCGTCGCCGCGGCGGCGGCCAGCGTGCGCGACGCGATCCTGATCGGGATCGCGCTGGCCGGTCTGGTCCTGTTCGTGTTCCTGCGCAACACCCGCGTGATTTTGGTCGCACTGATCGTGGTGCCTTCGGTGCTGGCGATCACCGTGCTGCTGCTGCGCGTACTCGGGATGAGCTTCAACATGATGACCCTCGGTGGCATGGCCGCCGCGGTCGGACTGATCATCGACGATGTCATCGTGATGCTCGAACACATCATGCGTCGCCTGCAGTCGGGCGGTGACGCCGCGTCGACCAGCGTGCGCGAGCGCATCGCGGCCGCCGCGCTGGAATTCACGCGGCCACTGACCGGTTCCAGCGCGGCAACGATCGTGATCTTCGTGCCGCTCGCGTTTCTCAGCGGAGTCACCGGCGCGTTCTTCAAGGCGCTCTCGCTGACCATGGCAAGCGGCCTCGCGATCTCCTATTTCCTGACCTGGGTCGCGGTGCCGCTGCTGGCGGAACGCTTCATCGACGAACGCCATGCGGTCGAACGTCCGCCCGGCAGGCTCGGCCACTGGACCGCGGAGCGCTACGCAAGCAGTCTCGACTTCCTGCTGCGCAAACCGCTGCGCGTGTTGATCGGCGTGATTCCGCTGCTTCTGCTCGGACTCATCGCGTACCGTCAGGTCGGCACTGGTTTCATGCCCAACATGGACGAAGGGGGTTTCATCCTCGACTACCGTTCCGAACCTGGTACCTCACTCGCCGAAACCAATCGCCTGCTGGGCCAGGTCGAAGCGATCATCCGCGCCAATCCGCACGTGGACACCTATTCGCGGCGCACCGGCTTGCAGCTCGGCGGCGGTCTCACCGAAGCGAACACCGGCGATTTCTTCATCCGCCTGAAAGACGGTTCACGGCCGCCGATCGACGAGGTCATGGACGACATCCGCAGCCAGGTCGAGGCGCAGGTGCATGGTCTGAACATCGAGCTCGCGCAACTGATGGAAGACCTGATCGGCGATCTGGTCGCGGTGCCTCAGCCGATCGAGGTCAAGCTGTATGGCGACAACCCCGCGCAGATGGACGCGGCGGCGAAGAAAGTCGCCGCGCAGATCGGCAAGATCAACGGTGTGGTCGGTGTGCGCGACGGCATCAATCCGGCCGGCGACGCGCTTGAGGTGCAAGTGGATCCGGTCAAGGCCGCGCTGGCCGGAGTCGATCCGCAGAGCGTCGCCGATCAGGTTTCCCTGGGGATGGCCGGCACGGTCCCGGCGCAACTGCCGCAGGGTCCGAAGATGGTGGGTGTGCGCGTCTGGTTATCGCCTTCGGCACGTTCGCAAATTGAACAGGTCGCCGCGTTGCCGATCCGTGATTCCGGTGGTCATGTCTTCCCGCTGTCGCGGGTTGCGACCCTGCGTGAGCAGCACGGACAACCACAGATCACCCGCGAAAACCTGAAACGCATGGTCGCCGTCACCGGCCGCATCAGTGGCCGCGATCTCGGCTCGACCGTCGCCGACGTCAAGAAGCTCCTCGATCAGCGCGGCGCCCTTCCGACCGGCATGTACTACGAACTCGGCGGTTTGTACGCGCAGCAGCAGCAGGCATTTCGGGGGCTGACCCTCGTGCTGATCGCCGCGATCGCGCTGGTCTTCGCGCTGCTGCTGTTCCTCTACGAAAGTTTCCGCGTCGCACTGGTGATCCTCGCGATGCCGCTGCTGGCGATGGCGGCGGTCTTCATCGGTCTCTGGTTGACCGGTATCGAACTCAATATCAGCGCGATGATGGGGATGACGATGATCGTCGGCATCGTCACCGAAGTCGCGATCTTCTATTTCTCCGAATTCACATCGATCCAGACGTCGGGTCCGCAGCGCGAAGCGTTGCTGGAAGCCGGTCACAACCGGATGCGACCGATCCTGATGTCGACGCTGGCCGCAATCCTCACCCTGCTGCCGCTGGCGCTCGCGATCGGTCGTGGTTCGCAGATGCAGCAACCGCTCGCCGTCGCGATCATCGCTGGACTGCTGGTGCAGGTGCCGCTGGTCCTGTTGGTGATGCCGGTCGTGTACGCGATGGCGACAGCGCGTGCGGCACGTGTCGGCGCGCGCGGGTAGCCACCCGTGTCTTTCTTTTCAGGACGACTGCGCGCCGCGCGAAACGGCGCTGCAGCGGGAGCCGGTGCGGGGATGGGCTACTGCGCCGGATGTTGCTGTTCGGCGAGTTTGGCCTTGAGTTCGCGATAGCGCGCGGTTTCCGTTTCGAATTGCGTGCTCGCGTTGTCGCGGTCGCCTTGGCGGCGTTCGAGCGCTAGATGCTGGTCGTCGACCTGCTTGCGCATTTTCGCAAGTTGCGTGGCTTGCGCCTCCGGCAGCGTCTTGCCGCCGCGTTCGGCCTCGTCGGCGCGGCTGAGCAGGTCGGCAAGCGTTTGTTCCTGACTGCGCAGGCTGATTTGGGCTGCGATGACCTGCTGATCGAGCATCTCGAGCTTTTGCTGCTGCGCGCGCTTGAGGTCGCTCTCGGCCGGGTAGCCGCTGAGCAGTTGCTGGTCGGCGCGTGTGTGCGCATCGGCGGCGTCGTGTTCGGCTTGCGTTTTCGCCAGCGCCGTTTTCGCGGCGCTGAGCTCGGCCGCGGTCTTGGGGCGCTCGACGCGCTTGACGACCAGGCCCTGCGGGCTGACCACTTCGTAACCGAACTTGGCCACTTCCGGCGGCAGCACGTCGCTGTAATGCAGATTGCCCGCCGCGTCATGCCATTTGAAACGATTGTGGTCCAGACCGCCGGCGGCGCATGCGTTCGCGCTAACGGCGGCAGCCAGCACGGCGATCAACAAACGTGGCAATGAAACACGCATGGCAGGTTCCTCCCGGGCTGAGTATAGGCGAGCCGCGCGGCGTTGCGCTGGGCGCGGCGTCATACCCCGTAAAGTGTCCGATACGCGGCCAGGCGCTGCCGATGGTCGGCGAGTTCGGGTTTGTCGTCCGCATACGCCAACAAGTCGGTCAGACGCGCGATCGCGAACGTCGGGATGCCGTATTCGGCGCTGAGTTCCTGGGTCGCCGACAGCGCACCGTGGCCCCGTTCCTCGCGGTCGAGTGCGACCAATACGCCGGCCGGTGTCGCGCCGGCGCTCTGGATCAGCGCGAGCGATTCGCGGATCGCGGTGCCGGCGGTGATCACGTCGTCGACTATCAGCACGCGGCCCTTGAGCGGTGCGCCGACCAGCTGGCCGCCCTCGCCGTGATCCTTCGTCTCCTTGCGGTTGTAGGCGAACGGCAGGTCGCGGCCGTGCTGTTCGGCGAGCGCCGTCGCGGTGATCGCGGTGAGCACGATGCCCTTGTAGGCCGGTCCGAACAGCATGTCGAAGCCGATGTCGGCGCGCGCCGCGGCGTCCGCGTAGGCGCGGCCCAGTGTTGCCAGCGCGGCACCGGAGTCGAACAGTCCCGCATTGAAAAAGTACGGGCTGACGCGGCCGGATTTCAGTGTGAACTCGCCAAAGCACAACACATTGCGGGCGAGGGCGAGGTCGAGGAATTCGCGTTGGGGTCGGAGCATGGTAGCCGATAGCCGGTAGCCGGGAGCCGGATTGTGCCGCAATCGGCGCGTGCAGCGGTGCCACAACGGTCGCGACTTCGGCTAGTCTCCAACGAATCGACGAAGCGCCTCGGGTTGTGCGCTTTGCTGGCTCCCGATTCCCGGCTCCCGGTTCCCGATCTCATGCGCATCATCACCTTCAACGCCAACGGTATCCGCTCGGCTGCGAACAAGGGGTTCTTCGACTGGCTGCGCGCGCAGAAGGCCGACGTGGTCTGCCTGCAGGAAACCAAGTCGCAGGAGGAGCAACTCGCCGATCCGATGTTCCGGCCGGATGGCCATCATTGCTTCTACCGCGACGCGATCACCAAGAAAGGCTACAGCGGCGTCGCGATCTACTCCAGGCGCGAGCCGGACGAAGTGCGCACCGCGCTCGGCTGGGCACCGTTCGACGACGAAGGCCGCTATATCGAGGTGCGCTACGCCAATCTGAGCGTGGTTTCGCTATACGTGCCGTCGGGATCGTCCGGTGAGTTGCGCCAGGGCTTCAAGTTCGAGGTGATGGCCTGGTTCAAACCGATTCTAGACGGCTGGCTTGCCAGCGGACGCGACTACGTGCTGTGCGGCGACTGGAACATCGTGCGCAGCACGCTCGACATTCGCAATTGGACCTCGAACCAGAAGAACTCCGGCTGCCTGCCGCCGGAACGTGAGTGGTTGAATGGTCTTTGCGCGAACGAACGAGGCTGGATCGACAGCTATCGCGCGCTGCATCCGCAAGGCGAGGACTACACCTGGTGGAGCAATCGCGGCGCGGCGCGCGCGAACAATGTCGGCTGGCGCATCGACTACCAGTTCATGACGCCCGGCTTGCGGGCACGCCTCGAACGCTGCGCGATCTACCCGGCGCCGCGGTTTTCCGATCACGCGCCGTACGTTGTCGACTACCGTGCCTGAGGCGCCAATGGCCGCTGCGGCGGCGGCAGAATCCAGGCCGGCCAAGCCCTCGGTCTGGAAGGCGTTCACGCAGCCGGCCGCGTGGACGATGTTCCTGTTCGGCTTCTCGTCGGGGCTCCCGTTCCTGCTCGTTGCCGGCACGCTGGCGTACTGGCTCAAGGACAATGGCATCGAGCTCAAGAGCATCACCCTCATCGCCAGCGCCGGCATGACGTATGCGTTCAAGTTCGTGTGGGCGCCGCTACTCGATCAAACGCGCGTGCCGGGGTTGGCGTGGCTGGGTCGGCGGCGTAGCTGGCTGTTGCTGGCGCAACTCGGCGTGCTGGTCGGGCTGCTGGCGATGGCGCTGGTCACGCCGGCCCAGCTCGGCCTATTCGTTGCGGCAACTCTGTTCGTCGCATTCGCCGGCGCAACCCAGGACATTGCGATCGACGCCTATCGCATCGAGATCGCGCCACCGGCGGCGCAAGGGCCGCTGGTCGCGACGTATTCGCTCGGTTATCGCATCGCCCTGATTCTCGCCGGCGCGCTGGCATTGATCCTAGCCGATCACGTCGCTTGGGCGAGGGTCTATCAGCTCGTGGCGCTGACCATGCTGATCCCGATCGCGGCGACTCTGCTGGCGCGCGAACCCGCGGTAGCACGCACGACGCGGGCCGGGTGGAAGCAGGCGATGCGCGAGGGGATCGTCGAACCGTTTGCCGATTTCTTCCATCGCTACGGCTGGCAGATGGCCGCAATGACGCTCGTTTTCATCCTGCTGTTCAAGATTCCCGAGCAGGCACTGGTCGGCGGCATCATGGGGCCGTTCTATCTCGACATGGGCTTTTCCAAGACCGAGGTTGGCGCGATCACCAAGATTTACGGTGTGTGGATCGGCATCGTCGGCGTCTTCCTCGGCGGCATGGCGGTCGCGCGCTGGGGTTTGCGCCGACCGCTGCTGGCCGCGATCGTGGTGTGTGGCTTCTGCAATCTGCTCTATCTCGCGCTGATCGCGCACCCGGGCAATCTCGCCGTGCTGACTATGGTGATTTCCGGCGAGAACCTGAGTCTGGGCTTTCTCGGCACCGCGACCGTCGCGTTCCTGTCCTCGCTGGTCAGCCACAAGCACACGGCGATGCAATACGCGCTGCTGAGCTCGATGGTCAATCTGCCCGGCAAGGTGCTCGGCATTTTCGCGGGCGGCATCGTCGAGGCGACCAGCTATGGCGTGTATTTCGTGATCGCGACGCTCGCGGTGCTACCTGCGACGGCGTTGTTCATCCACCTGTGGCCACGCTTCCGTGACGCCGACAGTGCGGCGATCGCGCCGGATTGAGTTCGACGGCTGCGACTCAAGGGGCGGGATACACCGCGCCGAGCAAGCGCGCCCCGCGTGCGCCGGTCACCGAGGGGAGGTTGCCGGGTTCGCCGGCGAGGCGCGCGCGCGCGAGCCAGGCGAAGCCGGCCGCTTCGACGTAGTCGGGGTCGAGGCCGAGCGCGGCGGTGGTAGCGACGCGCATGCCTGCGAGTTCCGAGCGCAGCGCGTCCATCAGCGCCGCATTGTGCACGCCGCCGCCACAGGCGTACACCTCGCGTGCGCCACGGCCATGCGTGCGCAGCGCGTCCGCGATGCTGCGCGCGCTGAGCGCGAGCAGAGTGGCCTGCACGTCCGCAGGCGCAAGGTTCGCTGGCAGACGCGCGTCGAGCCAGTCGAGATTGAACACTTCGCGGCCGGTGCTTTTCGGCGGCACCGCCGCGAAATACGGATCAGCGAGCCAATACGCGAGCAGGGCGTCGTCTACGCGACCACTCTGTGCCCAGGCACCGTTGTCGTCGCGTGCCGTGCCGAGATGGCGCATGGCCCAGGCATCAAGCAGGCAGTTGGCCGGGCCGGTATCGAAGCCGAGCACGTCGCGGCCGTCGCCAAGCACGCTGATATTCGCGATGCCGCCGAGGTTGAGGATCGCGCGCGGAATAGCCCGGTCGGCAAAAACCGCTGCGTGCAGCGCCGGAAGCAGCGGCGCGCCATGACCGCCAGCGGCGACGTCGGCGCGGCGGAAATCCGCGACGGTCAGGATGCCGGTACGCTCAGCGATCACGCTGGGATCGCCGATCTGCAGGGTGAACGGATGCGCGCCTGCCGGACGATGGCGCACGGTCTGGCCGTGCGAACCGATCGCGACGACGGCACCCGGGTCGACGTCGGCTTCGCGCAGCACGGACAGCGCGGCGGCAGCGAATGCTGCGCCGATCTCGACATCGAGCCGCCCGAAATCGTCCAGCGCAATGGCCGCATCCCGGGTTGCCAGCGCGAGCACGCGCTCGCGCAGCGCATCGGAATAGGGCGCCGTATGCGCCGCAAGAACGTTCAGTTGCGGCTCGAAGCGAACCAGCGCCGCGTCGATGCCGTCGGCGCTGGTGCCTGAAATAAGGCCGAGGTAAAGCGAGCCCGGCACCACGGCGCGCGGGTCAGTCGCTGGCGCGGGCAAGCTGGATGCCGTCGACGATCTTGAGCTTGGCGAGCATCGGCGCGGTCTTCTGCTTGAACTGCGCGAGCTGCGTGGCGGGCAGCGGTTCGGCGGCCGGCAAGGTTACGGTCAGCGGATCGCGATGCACGCCATTGACGCGGAATTCGTAATGCAGGTGCGGCCCGGTCGCGAGGCCGGTCATGCCGACATAGCCGATGGTCTCGCCCTGCTTCACCTTTTCGCCCAGCTTCTCGTTGGCGAAGCGCGACATGTGGCCGTAGGCGGTGCTGATCGTGGCGTTGTGCTGGATGGTCACGAAGTTGCCGTAACCGTTTCGCCAGCCGCGGAATGTGATCTTGCCGTTGCCGGCGGCGCGGATTGGCGTGCCGGTGGGCGCCGCGTAGTCGACCCCCTGGTGGGCGCGCATGTAGCCAAGGATCGGATGCATGCGGCCGGTCGAGAACGCGGAAGAGATACGCGTGAATTCGACCGGCGTGCGCAGGAAGGATTTGCGCAGCGGCCGCCCGGCTTCGTTGTAGAACAGGATTTCGCCATCGGCGTTGGTGTAGCGGATCGCGGTGTAGCGCTTGCCCTGGTTGATGAAAGTCGCCGCGATGATGTCGCCGTCGCGCAGGTGTTCGCCTTCGCGGTAGACGTCGTCGTAGAGCACGCTGAAGCTGTCGCCTTCGCGCAGATCCTGCGCGAAGTCGATGTCGTAACCGAACGCGTTGGCGAGTTTCAGCACCATGGTGTCGGTGAGGCCGGCCCGTTCGCCCGCATAGAACAATGAGCGCGTGACCATGCCATGCGCGACGTGGGTGCGCCGCTCGACCGCGCGTGCTTCAGCGGTCTGGGTGACGCCGTCGGCGTTGAAATGCAGGATTACGCGGGTGGCGTCGCCGCGCTCGAAGCGCATCGCGGTCAACGCGCCGCCCTTGTCGAGTTCGAACGCAAATTCCTGACCGGGTCGGATGTGGCGCAGCGCGGAAGCATCGTCCTGCGAATCCAGCGCATGTTGCAGGTCGTTGGAGCTGAGACCTTCCTCATGGAAGATGTCCGACAACGACTGGCCCGCGCGGACGGTGACCACGTGCCAATCCGGTTGGGCGCTGCCGTCGACGCCGTAGGCGCCGATGGTCGGATCCGCTTCGCTGCCGGGCGGAAGCTGCGGCAGATCAAGTGCCATCGTCGTGTAAGGTGTCGGCGCGGGGTCGTGGCGCGTCGCTTTCGCGAAGGTCGGAAGCACGATGCCGACCAAGGCGGTCAGGAGCAATGCGACCCCGCAGAGAATCCAGTGCTCGCCGCGCCAGCTGATCGGCGACGCGGCGACGTTCTGCAGGAACGTCCAGCTTGAGCAGCGCGAATAGAAATGGAAATGTCTGCGTTGTGTATGACGCCGGATCGCGAGACGACGAGTCTTGTGTCGAGCGGTTTTCAGGTCGTGTCGAAGGTCAGTCACGGGTCGCGTTCCGGTCAATAGCCCGGTACCATAAATGTGTTGCGCGGTCGCCGTCAATGCCAATGCTGGCAAAGGGTTGCGTGTGATTCTCGGCTAACAAATTATTAACTGGAGCGTCCACTTTTGGCGCACCCCGTTGCGATCAACAGGCACTGGCGCCGCGCGCGCGGTGAACCTGAAGCCAAGGTGCCACAAGGAGCGATATGACCGATACGCAAGCCGCGCTCGACCTGATCGGTCGCGGCGCCGAGGAAATCATCAAGCGCGAAGACCTGAAGGCGCGGCTGCAGCTCGACCGCCCGCTGCGCGTCAAGGCCGGTTTCGATCCGACCGCGCCGGACCTGCATCTGGGCCATACGGTGCTGCTCAACAAGATGCGCCAGTTCCAGGATCTCGGTCACCAGGTGATCTTCCTGATCGGCGACTTCACCGGAATGATCGGCGATCCAACCGGCAAGAACGTGACGCGCAAGCCGCTCACCCGCGAAGACGTCGAGGCCAATGCGAAAACCTATGCCGACCAGGTGTTCAAGGTGCTCGATCGCGAGCGGACAGAGATCCGCTTCAATTCCGAATGGTTCGGACAGATGGGCGCGGCGGACATGATCAGGCTCGCCGCGCAGCACACGGTTGCGCGCATGCTTGAGCGCGACGATTTCGCCAAGCGCTACGCCGCACAGCAGTCGATCGCGATCCATGAGTTCCTGTATCCGCTGGTGCAGGGGTATGACTCGGTCGCATTGAAATGCGACGTCGAGCTCGGCGGCACCGACCAGAAGTTCAACCTGCTGATGGGCCGTGACGTGCAGGAGCACCATGGCCAACCAGCACAGATCGTGCTGACGATGCCACTGCTCGAAGGACTCGACGGCATACACAAGATGTCGAAGTCGCTAGGCAACACCATTGGCATCAACGAGGCGGCGATCGACATCGTCAACAAGACGATGAAGATCAGCGATGACCTGATGTGGCGCTGGTATGAATTGCTGAGCCTCGATCAATCGCTGGCACAGATCGCGCAGATGAAGCGCGACGTCGCGGCAGGGCAGTTGCATCCGCGCGATGCGAAGACGGCGCTCGCGTGTGAATTGGCCGCGCGTTTTCACGGCGCCGCCGACGCGGCGCAGGCGATCGAGCAATGGACGGCGCTGGTGCGCGAGCAGCGTGTCGATGTCGACCTGCCGTTGCTCGACATCGACGTGCCCGCCGACGGGATTCGTGTCGCGCCCTTGTTCGTTGCCGCGAAGCTTGGTGCGAGCAATTCGGAAATCGCGCGCAAGATGAGCGAACGCGCCGTGCGCATCGACGGTGCGGTGGTAGAGGATCGCGAGTTGCTGCTGCGGGCCGGCGGTGAACATCTGTTGCAGATCGGCAAGCGCGCGTTTGCGCGTGTGCGCCTGAGCGCGCGTTCGCGTTAGCAGGGTGCTGAAAAACCCNNTTCGTTTCGAAGGGGTTTTTCAACACCCTGTTAGAGGAGTCTGACGCGACGTTCGGTCCGGGCGGCGGCTCGCAGTCTGCGCCGACGTACTTGGCGCCGGCGCGCCAGATTGCCTTGCGAACGCCGTCCGGAGTGCCCGCGCCCACGCCGTTCTGCACGCCGCTGAAAACTTCTTCGACGCGGGTGTTGACGAATCAAGAATCGGATGTATTATTCGCGCCCCTTCGATGACTCAGCCACGCGCTGCAGGCATCGCAGGACGTCCGGTTCGAGCCGAGACGCCGCGAAAAAAGTTTCTTCGAGGTGTTGACGGGTACGACTCAGGATGTATAATACGCGGCTCCCTCGGACGAAATGTCCTGAGGCGCGAGACCACAAAGTCCCGCAAGCCTTTGATCTTTGACAGTGTGCGCAGGTAACTTGTGTGGGCGCCTTGTGGTGGATGAAAGTCCATCGATACAAAGTGCGTCCAAGCAAACGTCAAAACAGTAATGTTTAGCGCTGGCTTGGTTCACACTCAGAAGTTTGACCGAGGGGTTTCGGCCCGGAAGTCTGCAATTTCAACTGAAGAGTTTGATCCTGGC
>PLNP01000035.1:0-122 GCA_003142815.1 Rhodanobacteraceae bacterium | reverse complement strand
GTGGGGGATAACGTAGGGAAACTTACGCTAATACCGCATAAGACCGTAAGGTGAAAGCGGGGGATCGAAAGACCTCGCGCGACAAGATGAGCCGATGTCGGATTAGCTAGTTGGCGGGGTAA
>PLNP01000049.1 GCA_003142815.1 Rhodanobacteraceae bacterium | reverse complement strand
CGGGATTCCCGGAGCGGTTCACATGCGCTTTGTCGCGGTCAAGTCTATCGACCAGCAAGCGCGCCTGTCCTGGCATCGGGTGCGCGAAGGCTACAAGGTCGAAAGCCTGGCGATCGGCAATCGCCTGCGCGGCCTGCTGGCCGAGTTCGGCCTGATTGTGGCGCAGAGCGACCACGCGTTGCGGGTGGCGTTGGAGGACATCGGCCAGAACTCGGCACTGCCTACAGAACTGCGCGAGTTGATCGGCGACTTGAATGATCACTGGCAACAGATCCGCGAACGCATTAGTGCCTGTGATGCGCGCATCGAGGCGCACGCCCAAGCCGACGAACGCTGCGTGCGGGTGCGCTCGATCATCGGCATCGGTCCGATCACGGCCGATGCGCTCGTGGCCAGCGTGGGCTCGGCGAAGGATTTCAAGAACGGCCGGCAACTGGCCGCGTGGCTCGGTTTGGTGCCGACTCAGCACTCCAGCGGTGGACATACGCGACTGGGCACGATCAGCTGCCGCGGTGACACGTACCTGCGCACGCTGTTGATCCAAGGTGCACGCAGCAGCCTGCAGCGAGCCAAAGCGGTCAGCGTGGAAAGGGCCACGCCTGAGCAGATCTGGATCGCCCAACTGGCGTGCCGGATGCCATTCGGCAAGCTGCTGGTGGCGATCGCCAACAAACACGCGCGGCAGCTGTGGGCGATGCTCGCCCATGACGCGGACTACGACCCCAACGCATCGCTGGCGCACCCGATGGCGAAACGCCCGGCGAGCCTGCACACGACCACGGCAACGTTCACATGATTCACTTCACCGTCAGAGCGAAGCGGTAGCAACGGGTCAGACCCACCCGGAGAGAACCTGACTAACTATTCGGACGTCCAAACGTGTTCCGGCTGATCCCTGGAACACCGGCGATACCGATGAATGAACGAGGTCTCCGGGCGCGGTTTATACCCAAGTCCGAGTCAATACAGTCGGCTCAACAAGACCGTTTACGGAAATGCAGTCTGGCATCGTCGGACCGCATCGAACTGACGAACGCAACACGCACTACCAACGGAAAACTCGATGACTAGCGATCGCCTGAAAGCTCAAGGCAAGACCATTAGCTGCGTGGAGTTGACGGGAAGTCTCTTACGGAATAGTTAGGCCAATGCTGCTAGTAGGAGTCTTGGATGGAAGTGATGTGCCCCGCGCTGTCAGTGCGATATGTTCGACCCCCGAACTCGTCCGGAGAGTTGCGACCGACAGCAATTGTGTAACCGCAGCTGTCTTTGTCTATACGCATTACGTGTCCCGGCGGTGGGACGCCGTTTGCAAAATACGGGGTCTTGGCGAGCTCGCTATAGAGTTCCAGATACCCAACAGACGGCTCGCACGTTTGGACGGCTAGATTGTGCGTCGGTGCTGCGCAGCCGGCGCAGCCAAGGAGAAGAACAAGGCCCGCAAATTTTGTAGCACGCTTTAGCATGGCCTAACTACAAATAGACCCCGGATCCGGGGCGATAAGTCTTATCCTGCGCGCGCCGCCAGCGGCCGGTCAAGGCAAAATCCTACAGCAGAACACGAACTTATCCCACTCCGGCGCCTGCGCCGCTGGGGCAGTCTGGTGCGCTATCCAACGAAAGCGTGCCGATATGACTTATCACCCCGAATCCGCGGCGATAACACCTCGAAGCAATACCACGCCGCAACCCCGTCTGTTCGACGAAGTTCGCCGACGTCTACGGCTCAAACACTACAGTCTGAGCACTGAGCGCATCTATCTGCAGTGGATGCGCCGGTTCATCCTCGCGAGCGGCAGGCGGCATCCGCGCGACAGGGGTGGCGCAGAAGTCGAGCGCTTCCTGTCGACGCTGGGAAACTTCAGGGTCAGGTTCATTTTTTCTGAATACTCATGTCGCCGCCGCCTGCGCGCGCCGGTATGTTCGGGACCGCGGGGAAAAGGGGGCGCAGGAATTATCTGTTTGAATCCGCCGCGTCCTGCTTTTCAGATTGTCCAGTCCTCAACCTGCAATCCGGCGATCCTGCCGAAAGCGCGGTCATTCGTCACCAGCGCGGCGCCGACGTCCGAGGCGTGCGCAGCAATCAGCAGGTCGAGCGGTCCGAGTGATTTGCCTTGCCGTTCCATGCCAGCTCGAATCGTCGCGTAACGCTCCGCCGTGGCGCCATTCCATGGCAGCACATCGACGCGCAGCAAGAATCCCCTCACAACCGCATGAAGCTGCTTTGCAGCAGGGCGTTTCGCCAGCCCGAAAAGCAACTCGCCGGCGGTGATGGACGAAATACATAGCGACGTCATCGGCACGGCCACCACGCGTCGCGCAACGGCTGGGTGGCCCTTGATCAAATAACTGACTGTGTTGGTATCAAGCATGTAGCGCGTCATTCACGCCATCCCCTTGAAGGGGTCGCGATCCTGCGTTACCTGCTTGCGTTCGTTCTTGCCGAGGAAGCCGGCCGGCACATGCACGCCTTTGAGCGCGGCGAAGAAGTCGTCCCACGTCGCCGGTTTGCGCGACAGGATCACGTCTCCGGTTTCCGCGTCCTGCCGGATAAACACTTCCTTGGTGTCGAAGCGATAGGCGGCTGGCAATCGAACCGCCTGGCTGCGACCGTTGCTGAACAGTTTGGCGACCTGACTCATGGGCACACTTGGAGTGATAGATACCAGAGTATATGCCTGTGACTTGAGCACTATCAAGGTATATGCCAGTGCTAAGTGTTGGGGGGATGACCGATATCGCCCAAACCTCAAGCGATCGTGCCACCCGCGACACGCAGATCGCGCCGCGTCGCGATCACGCATTCGAGTGCGGCGCGCACGCCGACGATCATCGTTGCCAAGGCCATGCTCGCCTGGCCGCTGTGGTGTGCGGCCTGTTCCGGCAGCCACGGCACGTGCATGAAGCCGCCACGCACGCCTGCGTGCTGCGTCGCGAGCAGATGGGCGAGCCCGAAGAACACCTGGTTGCAGACGAAGCTGCCGGCGCTCAGCGACGGCGCGACCGGAATGCCGAGCGCGCGCAGGCGCGCCTCGATCGCCTTGATCGGCAACGTCGAAAAATACGCACCGGGTGCCTCGGCGATGATCGTTTCGTCGATCGGTTGCAGACCTTCGTTGTCGGCGATGCGTGCATCGATCAAATTGACCGCGACGCGTTCCAGCGAAATCTCGCTGCGTCCGCCGGCCTGTCCGAGAGCGAGCACCAGCGTCGGTCGATGCGTGTCGAGCAGGTCTTCGAGCATCGGCAGGGTTGTCGCAAACGCGACCGGCAGGATTGCGCCGACGACGCGATGTCCGGTGATGATTTCGCCGTCGAGCGCGCGCACGATTTCCTGCGAAGGGTTGATGCGCTCGCCGCCGAAGGGTTCGAATCCTGTGAGCAGGATCGTTTTTGCTTGCGTGGTCATGGATGTTGTCTCGGTTTGCTTATTTCACCGCAGCGCTCCTGTTGCAGTAAGGAGAGCCATGGAATGCCTGATTTGTTCGTCATTCCGGCGAAAGCCGGAGGCGCTTCACAACAGCGAAGCTGGTCATCCAGTTACTTCGACAGGCTGCCAAGACGCTGGATCCCGGCTTTCGCCGGGATGACGAGCTGAGGATATGCTTTTGCAGGAATGACGAGCAAAGGATTATTCAGATGTTCCCTAGCAGGGTGCTGAAAAACCCCCGCAAGCGTGTTTTTGCGTAGTCATCCAGAAATCTGTGCGTCGTAAGTGGCTGTTTCTATTGACGCTACAAAGTACACATTGCGTCATTTTACGCACCATTTTCGTTTCGAAGGGGTTTTTCAGCACCCTGCTAGCGGAACACCAGCAGCCACATCAACAGAAAGTTCACGGCGAGGAGCGCGAACGCGGTCGGCATCTGCGCGCGGATCACACCGTATTGATCCGGTAGCTCCAGCAACACCGCGGGCACGATGTTGAAGTTCGCCGCCATCGGCGTCAGCAGCGTACCGCAGTAGCCGGTCAGCATGCCGAGCGAACCGAGCACGGCGGGATGGGCGCCGTGGCGCAGCACCAGCAGCGGCAGGCCGATGCCGGCCATCAATACCGGGAATGCCGCGAATGCGTTGCCCATGATCACGGTGAACAACACCATGCCGAGTACGAACGCGGTGAGACAGGCAAGCGGGCTGTCGGTCGGGATCACCGCACTGACCAGCCCCGCGATCGCATCGCCGACGCCGGTCGCGGCAAACACGCTGCCGAGCGTCGCCAGCAACATCGGCAGGAGCACGGCCCAGCTGAGTGTGTCGAGCAGGCGACGGCCTTCGCCGAGTCCGGCCACGAACGGCACGCGCGTCACCCGCAACGCGGCGATGAACGCGACCACGCACGCGATACCGAGTGCGACGAGAGTGCCGTGAGCGGTTTCGATCAACGGCGTTGCGTTCCAGTGCAGGGTGTTGGCGCCGAGCACCAGCACGAGGGTGACCAGCGGAATCGCCAGCGCCGGCCAGAACAGTCGGTTGCCGAGTCGGCTCGCGTCGGCACGTCGCGCCGCGATCGCTTCGACATCATCGGTGGATGCGCGCATGCCGACGCGCGCCGCCATCACACCCAGCGCGAGCACGCCGATGCCCATCGCCTGTGCGGGCCAGTGCGACCCGTGCGCCAATGCCGCGAGGATGGCGTCGCCGAACAGGAACGCGCAGGCCAGGATCGCCCAGAAAGCCGCCATCGCGAAGCGTCGTTCACGCAAGTTCAGCGCCGCAGCGAACAGCAGGAACGCGCCGAGCAACCAGTAGATGGTTTCAATCTTCAGCATCGGCCCGCTCGACTTCGCTGCTGAGTCGTTTGCGCACGCGGCGCTCCAGGGTGCGCTGGAACCGATGCAGCCTCAGCACGTGGATCACGAATGCGGCGATCGCGGTCGGCAACGCCCACAGCGCGATGGCCAGCGGTTCGAGCTGGATGCCGTTCTGCGCGTAGAAGGCTTGGATAAGCAGTACCGCACCGAGCGCGATGAAGACGTCCTCACCGAAAAACAAGCCGATATTGTCGGTAGCGGCGGCCATCGCGCGGACTTGGTCACGCTCCGCACCGCTGAGCGCGCCTGCACTGCGTTCGGCGGCGGCTTCGCTCATCGGCGCGACCAGCGGACGCACGGTTTGCGCGTGCCCGGCGACGTTGGTCAGGCCGAGCATCGACAGGATCTGGCGCAGGCCGAGATAACTCGCCAGGAATCGCGTCAGCGTGAGTCCGCGAAACCCGGCGATCCAGTCGCGCGCGCGTTCGCGCAAGCCCGCGCGTTCGAGCACGCCGATCACTGGTAGCGTCAACACCATCAGCAGCAGCGCGCGATTGGCGACGAACGAGGTGCCGAGCATCGTGAGCAGATCGCCGATAGGCATGCCGACCGCGATCCCGCTGACGACGCCGGCGACGACCACGACCAGCACCGGATTTTTGCGCAGCACAAATCCGGCGACGACCACCGCGACGCCGAGTAGAGGCCAATAGTTCATCAGAGATCTTCCTTGCGGTTCGGCTGTTTGCGCCCGCTGGCCAAGACATTGCCGGACACCTGAATTCCCTCTCCCCCAACAGATTCATTGTTGGTGGAGAGGGCTTCAACACAGTGAGCCTGCGGAAAATCGCAACGCTTGTCTGGCTGGCCTTTTCTGGCCTGCACCGCTTGGCTATACACGAACCTTCGCCCCCTCACCCAACCCTCTCCCCCATCGCAGGCGATGGGGGAGAGGGCTTCGATGCGAGTGGGGCGACGAGGACCTTGGCGGCTTCGAGCGCCTCGCGCAAGCTGCGCGCGAACAGCGCCGCATTCGCGCGATCGCCATGCACGCAGATCGTGTCGGCACGCAGCGAGAGCGTGCCGCCCTGGCGTGTCGCCACACCAAGGCCGTTCGCAATCGCGAGCGCCTGCGCGACGGCGGCATCGACATCCTCAATGACCGCGCCGGGTTCGCGGCGCGCGGTCAGTGAGCCATCGCTTTCGTAGCGCCGGTCCGCGAACGCTTCGTGCGCGACTGCGAGGCCGACGCGTTCGCCGGCGCGTGGCAACTCGCTGGCGGCGAGGCCGACAAGAACCAGCGTGGCGTCGAAGTCGCGCACCGCGCGCGCGATCGCATCGGCCAGCGCGGCATCGCGCGCGGCCATGTTGTACAGCGCGCCGTGTGGCTTCACGTGACGCAGGCGTGCGCCGGCCGCGCGCACGAAGCCCGCCAGTGCGCCGATCTGGTACAGGGTCAAGGCGTAAGTTTCGCTGGCATTGACGCGCATCTCGCGGCGGCCGAAGCCCACCAGATCCGGCAGCGACACATGCGCGCCGATCGCCACCCCGGCGCGCGCGGCGAGGCCGACTGTGCGCCGCATCGTGTCCGGATCGCCGGCATGGAAACCGCAGGCGATGTTCGCGGAGCTCACATACGCGAGAACTTCGGCGTCCTGGCCCATCGTCCACGCGCCGAACGATTCGCCCATATCGCAATTGAGGTCGATGGTCGCGGGTTCCCCCTTCGATACGCGAAGCGTACCCTGCGCTGAGCTTGTCGAAGCGTCAGGGTGAACAGTGGTGAAATCGGTCTGGGTCATGTCGCGAGTCGCATCGCAATCGCGTCGAGCAGGCGCGCAAGTTCGCGCTCGCGCGCAAGATAACGCGTTTGCGCATCGTCGAGATCGATTTCGACGAAGCGTACCGGATCGCCAGGTCGCCGTTGCGCTAAGCGTGGCAGGTCGATCGCGGCGATCTGGCCGATGCGCGGGTAGCCGCCGGTGGTCGGATGTTCGGCCAGCAGCGCGATCGGCTGGCCGCCGGCCGGCAGTTGCACGGTGCCGAATCCCACCGGTTCGCTGACCAGTTCCAACGGTTCCGCGAAAGCCAGACGCGGACCGTCGAGGCGGAAACCGACACGGTTCGAAGCGGCCGCGATGCGGAATTGCGCAGCGAACAACGCCTCGCGCGATGCGCGATCGAGCGCATCGAAATGACTGCCGCGGATCAGCCGGACCGGGCGGTGCGGATCGGGATCAAACCACGGACGTGGGTCGAGTGACCACGTGAAACCCCTCTCCCCTCGGGAGAGGGGCGACGGCGGGCCGTTCGATGTGGTCGCGTCGCGAGCACTCAGAAGATCGCCTGCGCACAACGCTCGTCCGCCGAACGGACCGAGGCGCGCATTCACGTCGGTCGCCGCGCTGCCGAGTACGCGCTCGACGGCGAAACCGCCGGCAACCGCGAGATAGCCGCGCGCGCCACGCCGCGTGCTGCCGCAATCGAGCACCGCACCCGCGCTGATCTCGATCGCTCGCCAACCCCCGATCGACCTGCCGTCGATCTGCGCCGCGAATCCAGCACCGGTCAACGCGATCGTCGCCGCGGTGTCGAAGCGCAGGCGCGGTCCGACGAGAGTGAGCTCGAGCGCGGCCGCGTCGTCACCATTACCCACCAGCGCATTCGCGAGCCGGAACGCGACGTCGTCCATCGGGCCTGCAGCACCGACGCCGAGCGCCGCATAGCCGCGACGTCCGCGATCCTGCACGGTCGTCAGCAGGCCTGGTTTGAGGACGGTGACGCTCATGGCGCGAGCCGTTGCATGAGTGCGGCGAATTCTGCGGCGTCGACTGCCCGAAATCGCACATGATCGCCGGGTACGAGCAGACAGACCGGATCGCGTTGCGGATCGAACAGGAGCAGCGGCGTTCGGCCGAGCAACTGCCAGCCGCCAGGAAGTTCGGACGGATAGATGCCGGTCTGCGCGCCACCGATCGCGACCGAGCCACGCGGCACGCGCGTGCGCGGATTCGCGCGACGCGGCGTGTGCAGCATGCGGTCGAGGCCGAGCAGATACGGGAATCCCGGTGCGAAGCCGAGCATCGCGACGCGATAATCGGCCGCCGTGTGGCGAGTGATCACCTCGTCCCGGGTCAGCCCGCAGTGGCTGGCGACGGCCTCGATGTCGGGGCCGTCTTCGCCGCCGTAGCGTACCGGAATCTCGATCGTCGCAGCGGGTGCCGCGTCGTGCCGCGGCGGTGTCGCGAATACCGTGCGCACCGCCGCAGCAACGTGTTGCCAAGGCGCGCCGTCGCCGTCGGACCAGACCGCCGGCGCATAGATCAGGGCGAGCGTCGCAAACGCGGGAACCAGATCGACGATGCCGGGGAGGCCGGCTGCGTGCAGTATCGCGGCGGCGGCATGCACGCGCGCGTTGAGTTTGGCATCGACGCGATCGCCGAATCGCAAGAGCAGCACGGTTTCGCCGAGTGGCTCGAAGGCGAATGCGCGCTCGCCATCGGCCACCTGCATCACGCGAGGTTGGATTTCAGCGCGTCGCGCAGTTCGGCAATGCGCGCGTTGCGTGCGGCCGGGTCATAGGCGATGCGTTCGCCATGCCCCCAAACCGGTTGCGGCCACGCCGCATCGCTGGTGTAGCGCGCGATCAGGTGCACATGCAGCTGCGGCACGACGTTGCCGAGCGCAGCGATGTTGAGCTTGTCCGGATGCAGCAGTGTTTCGAGGACGCGGCCGACGTCGCTCAATTCTGCCAGCAGGCTGCGCCGATCCGCTTCATCGAGGTCGAGCAGCTCGCGCGCGCCGGCGATGCGTGGCACCAGGATCAGCCAGGGAAAGCGCGCATCGTCCATCAATAACAGGCGCGACAACGGCAGCTCGCCGACGGCGTGGGTGTCTGCAGCGAGACGCGGATCCAGCGAAAATCGCGTGCTCATCCGGCGGCGAGGTGGCGGTCGAAGAAGGCTAGGGTACGCTCGAACGCGAGCTTCGCGCTGGTGGCTTCATACGCCGCGGAGTCGATCTCGCGATCGAACGCATGCCCGGCCGCGTAGGTATGGATATCGGCATCGGGTAGCGCAGCGCGGTGCCTCGCGATGGCTTCGGGCGGGATCGAGGTGTCTTTCTCGCCGAAGTGGAATTGGAGCGGTGCCTTGGCCGGCTCGTCGAGAAAATTTACGTTGCGACTGCCGTAATAACTGACCGCGGGCAGGCCGAGGCGGGTCGCGGCGAGAAACGCGATGGTGCCGCCCCAGCAATAGCCGACGCAGCCGATGCGTCCCGCCGATGCGATCGCTTCGGCGGCACTGGCGACGTCGGCGATCGCGAGGTCGAAAGAAATTTCGCCGGCAAGCGCGCGGCCTTTGGCGTAGCCGCCGCGGTCGTAGCCGAGTTCGACGCCGCTTTCGACATGGTCGAAGAACGCCGGCGCGATCGCGGTGTAGCCGTGCTCGGCGAAGCGGTCGGCGACGCTGCGCATGTGCCCGTTGACGCCGAAGATTTCCTGCACGACGACGATGCCGCCTTTCGGCGTGCCCTGCGGCTTCGCGAGGTAGGCGCCGATGCACTGCATGCGCGAGGTGTTGAGCTGGATCTGCTGTCCCACGATGGCGTCATTCCCTTGCGGATGCGATCGGACAAGCGTAAGCGCCGCGGCGCGCATGTCAATCGTCGGATCGTGATGCGGCAGACGAGAGGCGCGACAGGCCCCTTTATTGATCCGGCACTCCATAATAGGTTGCCTGACGCATCAGGCCTCCCCATGCACTCGCGGGGGAGGGAAAGGTTGGAGGATTGATTCGGTCGGTTCGAATCTGGATTCGTTTCGAATCAATACCGCTCGCGCTGCCCCGCCGCGCGTTCGCCGGTACAATCGCCGACCCTCCGCACGCCGGATATCCATGTCACGCCGCAATCCCAAGGTCGGCTTCGTCAGCCTCGGCTGCCCGAAGGCGCTGGTCGACTCCGAACGCATCCTGACCCAGTTGCGGGTCGAAGGTTACGATATCGTGCCGAGCTACGACGCGGCCGACGTGGTCGTCGTCAACACCTGTGGTTTCATCGATTCGGCGGTGACCGAATCGCTGGACGCGATCGGCGAGGCGCTGGCGGAAAACGGCAAGGTCATCGTGACCGGTTGCCTCGGCAAACGCGCGGATCTGATCCGCGAGGCGCATCCGGATGTGCTCTCGATCAGCGGGCCGCAGGATTACGCGAGCGTGATGAGCGCGGTGCACGCGGCGCTGCCGCCCAAGCACGATCCGTTTCTGGATCTGGTGCCGCCACAGGGCATCAAGCTGACTCCGAAGCACTATGCGTACCTTAAGATTTCCGAAGGCTGCAATCACCGCTGCACGTTCTGCATCATCCCGTCGATGCGCGGCGACCTGGTCTCGCGGCCTCTCGACGAGGTGCTGATCGAGGCCGAGAAACTGGTCAAGGGCGGCGTGAAGGAGTTGCTGGTCGTCTCGCAGGACACCAGTGCATATGGCGTCGATATGAAATACGCGCCGCGTGAATGGCGTGGCCATTCGTATCAGACGCGCATGAACGGTCTGTGCGAGGGGCTGGCCGAGTTGCGTGTGTGGACGCGCCTGCACTACGTGTACCCGTATCCGCACGTTGACGACGTGATTCCGCTGATGGCTGAGGGAAAAATCCTGCCGTATCTCGACATCCCGTTCCAGCATGCGAGCCCGCGGATTCTCAAGTTGATGAAACGGCCCGGTGCGGTCGACAAGACCTTGCAGCGCATCCAGAAGTGGCGTGCGCTCTGTCCCGACCTCACGATCCGCAGCACCTTCATTGTCGGTTTCCCGGGCGAGACCGAGGGCGAGTTCGAGGAACTGCTCGCCTTCCTGCGCGAGGCCGGGCTCGATCGCGTCGGTGCGTTCGCGTATTCGCCGGTCGACGGCGCAAAGGCGAACGCGCTGCCCGATCCGGTGCCGGAGGAACTCAAGGAAGAACGCCTCGAACGCTTCATGGAAGTGCAGGCGGAAATATCCGCCGCGCGCCTCGGGCGTAAGATCGGCACCCGCCAGCAGGTCATCGTCGACGAGGTCGATGCCGATGGTGCGGTCGCGCGCTCGAAGGCCGATGCTCCCGAGATCGACGGCATCGTGCGCATCGATGACGGGCAGACGCTCAAGCCCGGCCAGTTCGCCGAGGTCGAGATCATCCACGCGGACGAGCATGACCTGATCGGGCGGCTGGTCGCCTGACGCGAGGGCGTGGAAGCCCAACCAGTCAGGACATCGGCGCCGGATTGGCAGTTGGCGCCCCGATCCTGCGTATTCATCCTGCAACGGAACATTCGTTCCTGTGGAGGAGGATACCCAATGCGTCATCTGGCTTGGAAAGCCCACGGTCTGCGCGCGCTCGCGCTTGGCCTCGTGTGTGCGGCGGCGCCTGCGTTTGCCCTTAACTATGATGGCACGCTGGATACCAGCCTGTATTCGATTACAGACGGGATAATACCGGGTTTGTTCCGCTATGGCATCGATCTGGGCGGCGGCGCGCCCTACTACAATTATGACGCCGCGAACGCGATGCTGGTGCAGCCGAACGGCAAGATCATGGTCGCCGGCTTTTCCTGGAACAACTATCTTGGCACGGACCAGAACGCCTGCGTGCTGGCGCGCTTCAACGTCGATGGAGCGGTGGATACCGGCTTCGGCAGCGGCGGGCGGGTGGTGCAGAACTTCAATCCATCGAGCGGTGAAAATAGTTGCTATCTGTGGTCGGTAGCATTGCAGGGCGACGGCAAGATTGTCGTGGTCGGCAACATCGCCGACGCCAGCCACGGCGAGCGCGCCCTGATCGAGCGTTTCAACGCCGATGGCAGCACCGACTCCAGCTTCAATTCCTCCGGCTACGAGGTGATGGGCGACCACACCGCATTCGCTTCCGTGCTGGTCGATACCGACGGCACCCTGTACGCGGCTGGACACTACATCGTGCCGAACGCCAGCGACAACGATTTCTATCTCGCCGTATTCGATGCCGGCGGCAACTTCGACTACACGCTTGCACGTGCCTTCGACCTGGGCACTGGCAACGACCATGACGACCGCGCCTACGCGCAGGTGCTGCGCTTCGTGCCTGCGCAGTCCTGCGGCGTGAGCTGCCTGATACCGGCGCACAGCGAGTTGTATCTGGTCGGCACCGCCAACAACACGCCCTACAGCGACCTGGCCAATCACGATTGCGCGATCATTGCCTACCGGCGTGCCGTGACGGATACGCAGTTCAGCCTCGACATGTCATTCAACGGTACCGGCGCGGAGACCATCGATTTTCCGATGGCCTCAAATGAAGGCGACAACATCTGCCGGGCCGCCGTGTTGCGCCCGGGCGGCGGCGTGGTGATCGGCGGCGAGAACTACTTCATCAGCACGCTCGGCGGCGGCACGCCGGGGTTGGCCAGCAGCTATGCGCTGGCCGAGGTCGATGCGGTCGGCAATGTCACCCGCCAGGATACCTTCGCGTTCTTCCAGGATTTGGCGTTTCCGGGCATTTACAATGGCATCTCCGACATGGTGCGCGAACCCGCCGATGGCAAACTCGTGGTGACCGGCTATGCGGGCACCAGCGTTTCCAATAACGCGCCCTCGGATGTCGGCGTGATCCGCTTCAACGCGGATTTCAGCCGCGATTCGAGCTTTGGCAACGATGGTTTGGGCCTGGCGATCCTGAGCCTGGACGGGCAGGCCGGACAGAATCCCGCCCAACGCGAATGGGGCAGCGGGCTTGCCCTCGACAGTCGCGGCCGCATCGTGCTGATCGGCGAGCGTTCCTACAACATCAGTGGGTCGAATCCGAACGACTACGACTGGCTGATCGCGCGGTTGAATTATTTCGATACGATCTTCCGCGATGGTCTGGATGGCGTGGTGCCGAACTAACCGGATGTGACGTCGAGGCGCGCGCGCAGATCGTTCGCGTAGGGTGAGGTCGACGTTCTCAGCAGCGGCTCGATCTCATCGCGCAATGGACGCGCCTCGTCCTTGCGGCGCAGGGCTTCGAGCGCATTGACGAGGCCGACCTTTACTTCCAGCACGCGTGGATCGTCGGCCGGAAGCGGTGGGCTACGCACGGCGAGCGCTTCGCGCAGCAGGCGTTCCGCCTCACCGGGTTTTTCCAGCGCGAGCTTGGCACGCGCGAGCGCGAACAACGCGATGCCGAGTTGGTAGTGGCCGGGCCGCAGCGTCCGCCGCGCGATGGCCACGGCCTCGCTGGCGCTGCGCTCGGCAGCCGCGGCATCGCCGGCGTCCAGTTCGGCCTGACTCAGGGCCGCCAGGATGTCCATGCGCCATGGATGCGCGGCGGTCTCGGGCGTCGATACGATCGCCTGGTCGGCGGCGCGCAGCTCGTCGACCGCTGCGGCAGCATGATGCTGCAGGCGCAGCAGGTTGCCGAGATCCGAACGCAGAAGGTTGAGTACCGGCGATGAAGCGGGATCACTGTTGCCGCGGATGGCCAGAACGCTCTTGATCGTCGCCTCGGCATCGGCGTAATGGCCCGCCAGCGTCTGCGTCACGTCGAGATGGCGCAGCGCCGGTGCGCTGTCGACGTTGTCGGGGCCACGGTCCTGGCGGGTGAGGTCGAGTGAGTGGCGCAGCGCCTCCTCGGCTTCGGCGAAGCGGCCAAGCTCGCGATAGTTCTTGCCGAGCGAGGTGTACTGCGTCGCCATGTCGCGTGGATGCAGGGTCCCGGCGCGCTCGGCGCGCGCGATCAGCTCGAGACGCTGTGGCAACACCTCGTCGTAATGACCCTTCATTTCGATCGTGCCGAGCAGGTTGATCTCGGCAACCAGGATGTCGTGGTGGTCCGGCCCGACCTGGGCGAGATGGATCGCGACCGCTTGCCGGCGGACCTGCTCGGCGCGCACGAGGTCCTTCGACTCGAGCACGCTGGCGAGCGGACTGATCACGTGCGCAATGTGGCTGCTGTTCTCGCCGTACAGCTTGCGATAGATGGCGATGGCGTTGTTGAACGCGGATACGGCTTCGTCATAGCGGCCAACCTGACGCTGCGCATCGCCGAGCTGTTCCCATTGCCCGGCAATGGAATCGTGCAGGTCGCCGATCGCCGCACGATCGGCTGGCAGTGTCTTGCTGACGAACTGTTCCGTTCCCTTCCAGTCGCCGGTTCCCATCAACGCGTAGGCGATGGTCAGGTGCGCCTCGGCGATGGATTCGGCGCTCCTGCGCGGCGCGCGTTCGAGCAGGGCGAGACTTTCGCGCGCCTGTGCGAGACCCTTCTCGTATTCGCCGTTCTCGTTCTCGATCCATGCCTTGCTAAGCAGTATTCGCGCGCGCACCACCTCGGAAACGTGCGGGTCCGCCAATGCCGGTGACGCACGCTGGATCAGGCTCAGCGAGCGCGGGAAATCGCCGACACCGATATAGAGTTCGCCGAGCAGCGCAGCGATCTCCGCTTTGAGACCAGGCTGGTCGTCACGCGTGATGTCAAGCTGTTTCTCGCCTTTTTCCAGCAGTTGATGCGCGGTGAACGGCTGGCCCTTGTTCTCGTCCGGACTGGCTTGGTCGAATACGCCGACGAGGAACTGGCGCACCGCTTCGGCGCGGTCGGCCTGCCGGCGAGCAGCCCGCAGCTGCACGAGCGCGAACGCCGTCGTCGCGAGCAGCGCCGTGATCGCGAGTGCGGCGAACGCAACCGCGATACGATGGCGCGCAACGAACTTGCGGGTCCGGTGCAGGGCGCTATCGCGCTGTGCGCGCAGCGGCCAGCCGGCGAGATGACGGCGCAGGTCCTCAGCCAGCGCAGCGGCGTCCGGATAGCGCTGCGCGGGATCGTGACGCAGCGCGGTGGCGGCGACCAGGTCGAGGTCGCCGCGCAGGCGGCGCGCGGGAACCGGCCCCGTCGTGCCCGCTGCACGCGATAGCGGTCGCGGTTCGCCGCGCGCTTGCGCCACGGCGATGGCGGCGGACGTGCCGTCGTCGTGTGCGTACGGGCGCACCCCGGTGAGCAGTTCGTACAGCAGCGTGCCGAGCGCGTAGACGTCGGTCGCGACGCTGATCGGTTGGCCGGCCAGTTGCTCCGGCGCCGCATAGCCTGGCGTCAGCGCGCGTGCTTGCGTCTGCGTGATCTGGCACTCGCCGCCGCGCGGTTCGAGCAGGCGCGCGATGCCGAAGTCGAGCAGACGCGGCTGGCCGTTGTTGTCGACCAGCACGTTCGAGGGTTTCAGGTCGCAATGCACGACGAGCTGGCGATGCGCGTAGGCGACCGCTTCGCAGACCGCGACGATCAGCTTCAGGCGCGCTTCGAGTCCAAGCGCGTGCCGCGTGCAGTGGTCGGGCAGGGCGATACCTTCGACGTACTGCATCGCGAACCACGGCCGACCGTCCGCATCGACGCCGCCGTCGACGAGGCTCGCGATGCCCGGGTGATCGAGGCGCGCGAGGATGCGACGTTCGGCGAGGAAGCGCGCGACAGCGGCGTCGGAGGTGAACTCGCCGCGGATCAGCTTCAGCGCGACCTGCTGCTCGTATTCGCCGTCGGCGCGCTCGGCGAGAAACACGCGACCCATGCCGCCTTGCCCAAGCTCGCGCACGATCCTCCAGGCGCCGATGCGCGCGGGCACGGTTTCCTCGCCCGCCGCCTCGATCAACCGCTCGCGCCAGCCGGCAACGTCGGCGGCGAGATCGCTATCGGAGGCGTCGAGCGCGAGCAGGCGCTGTAGGCGCGCGCGCAGCGCGGGATCGTCGCTGCCGAGTTCGTCGAGCAGGCATTGGCGCTCGGCGGGCGTCGCATCGGCCGCGCGCTCGAACCATGCGAGCAGGTGAGGCCAGTCGGAATCCTGCGCGTTCATGCGGCGAGCTGGTCGAGCAGAAACACGCGCGCGTTGCGCCAGAGCCGGAACACGCTGCGCTCGGAAATGCCCTCGGATTCGGCGATTTCGCGGAACTCGAGGCCCGAGAACACGTGCAGGTCGACAATGCGCGCGAGCTGGGCGTCGACGTCTTCGAGCCGGCGCAATGCGTCATCGAGGTCGAGCATGGGGATTGGCGCCAACGCATTGTCGGCGTCGGCGTGGCCGAGCGTCACCGTGACATGCCGGCGCTTGTCGGCGTTGAGGCGGCGCGCGTGGTCAACCAGTACCTGGCGCATCGCGCGCGCGGCGATCGCAAGAAACTCGTTCTGCGCCAGGTGTGCGGCTGCGGAGTCCGACCTCAGCTTGAACCAGGTCTCATGGACCAGCGCGGTCGTGTTGAGCGTTGCGGAACTGCTGGCGCGCCGGCGCTCGCGTCGCGCGAGGCGATGCAGTTCGGCATACGCCGCCGCATAGAGGTTTTCCTGGTCGGCGATCGATGGGGGCGTTGCCATTGCGTTGCCTGGTCCGTCGAAGCGGAGATAGGAGCCATCGTAGCGCAGCCTCTCTGGTCGCTGCCGTGACGTTGTCGAAGCGCCTGCGGTGCAGCGACGTTGCGCGGTCAGCGCAAGTCGGCCGCTATGATGTGCGCAGTCGTCCAGCATGGATGGGTGCAACGGTGGAACTGGGAGCTTGTCGGACTTGGGTGGTCGAGGCGAAAAGCTGGCTGCGCGACGACAGATTTTCGGCGATTCGCCGGCCCATAGTGGTTCTATGGGCCAAGAAGTGGCGGAAATATGGCGCGCGTAGATAGATTTGCAGCCCGGCCAACCAAGTCCGACAGGCTCCTAGGCAGGGCCGCAACGGGAATGTGCGCCGAGCGCAGCGCAGGATCGGTGCCGGGCATCGCAGGCGGGCGGCGCGTCCATCCGCTGCTGGCGGCCTGGGCCGGATACGCGTCGTTGCTCGACCACGTCGCTGCGACCACGATTGAAGCGCTCGAACGCGAGCGCCGCCTCGCCGAATCGGGCGATCATATCGCGCGTCCGGCATTTCGTGCGCAGGACGCGGCGCTGCTCGCGGACGGCCTGCACTACGAGACACGCATCGCCGAACGCGCCGTGCTGGCGACCCGTGAGCACAATCCGCACGATTTGTTCAACGCGCTGGTCTGGCTGCGCCATCCGCAATTGAAGCTTGCTCTCAACGCACGCCAAGCTGCCGACATCACCGAGGTCGGTCCAAGAACGCGTACGCGAGGCCAATGCGCGATGACCCATTTCGATGAGGCGGGCGCCATCGTGTGGTGCGCTGATCCGGCTTTGTTGGCGTTGTGGGATCGCCATGACTGGCCGGGCTTGTTCTTGCGCGAGCGCGCCGCGTGGGGCACGCGCATCGCGATCACTGTGTTTGGGCATGCGCTGATCGAACGCCAGTTCGCCGGCGGCGATGCCTTGTCGACGGCCAAGACGATAGCGGTGCGCGTCGGCGCTGACGCGATCGCGTCGCGGTGCACCGGCGAGGGTTCGATCATCGCGCATTGGGCGCAGGCCGAAGTCCTGATTGCGGCGGCGATTCGCGATCGCCGGTTGCTCACCGATCCGCAGGAACTGCGTCCGTTGCCCTTGGTCGGGATTCCCGGCTGGCATGCCGACGGCGCGTCGCCATCGTTCTATCGCGATGCGCCGTGTTTCCGACCGTTGCGCCCCGGCCGACGCTATCCGCCGCCGTTCGTGCCGAGCATGCCGTTGCGTTGACCAGGGTATCCCTTGCATCGCGGTATGCGGCGCGTTGCGGCGTGCGTCTCGCACACACACTGATACGGCATGAATATGTTTTGATTCCGTTCACCCTGAGCGCAGTCGAAGGGCTCAGGGCGAACGGTAAAAACTTCATCGTGCCGCATCAATCGGCACCGTGTGGCGAATTCATTGCGCGCCGGCACGCGAGCGCTGGGGGAACTTTCCCCTGGTCTTTGCGGTATCTTTCGCCGCGCTTGTGATTTTTCCGCCCAGCGCCGCTGTCGTGCGATCGCGGCCGGGCCAACGGCGGATTGCGAGCGCTCCCCATTGCAGTACATGGCCGGCGGCGAGTTTGCATCGCCGGACTTGCATGCCTTTCGAGAGGGATATTCGACGATGATAGAAACCCGGCAACTCACCAGGCGCTACGGCGATCTCACTGCCGTCGACGCGATCACGTTCAAGGTCGAGCCCGGTCAGGTGCTCGGCTTCCTCGGCCCCAACGGCGCCGGCAAATCGACGACGATGAAGATCCTCGCCGGCTTCCTCAGCCCCACCTCGGGCAGCGCGACGGTCGCCGGTTTCGATATCGAAACGCAGCCGCTGGAAGCCAAGCGCGCGCTCGGCTATCTGCCCGAAGGCGCGCCGAGCTACGGCGAAATGAGCGTGCGCGAATTCCTCGATTTCATCGCCGACGTACGTGGGCTCACCGGTGACCTTCGCGACAAGCGTCTCGACGACGCAGTCGAACGCCTGCATCTGGACGGTGTACGCGAACAGCCGATCGATACCTTGTCGAAAGGTTTCAAGCGCCGCGTCGGCCTTGCCGGGGCGATCCTGCACGATCCCAAGGTGCTGATCCTCGATGAACCCACCGACGGCCTTGATCCGAACCAGAAGCAGGAAGTGCGCACGCTGATCAACGCGATGGCGCGCGACAAGACCATCATCATCTCGACGCATCTGCTGGAGGAAGTCCACGCGGTGTGCAGCCGCGCGATCATCATCGCGGCCGGGCGCATTCTCGTGGATGCGACGCCGGGCGAGCTCGAGGCGCGTTCGCGCTACCACCAGGCGGTGTCGCTGACTGCGGCGAACGTGCAGGAGGCGAAGGAGGCGCTGTCGAGAGTCGCCGATATCGCGGCGATCGAGATCGATCCGCAGGACAACCGCATCACTGCATTCCCGAAGCCGGGACGCGCGATCTTCGTCGCGGTCAGCGACGCATTGAAGGCGCAGGGTGTCGCCGTACGCGAACTCGCACTCGAGCCGGGGCGCCTCGACGAGGTGTTCCGCACGATCACCCAGGGCGCGGTCGGCAAGGAGGCACGCACATGAATTTCCCCTCGGCTTTTCCGATGTTCGCATTACGTCCGTTCGTGCTGATGCTTCGACAGGCTCAGCACAAGGTGCGCTGCGCTTATCGAAGCACGAACGGACGTAATGCGAGCGAGAGTTCGCCCTTCGATACCTCAGGGCGAACGGCTTTCTTGTGTGGCCAAGCTTATCCGGATGCTCGCAAGGAGGCGCGCACATGAGCGGCACGAGGACCATCTTCAAGCGCGAACTGCACAGTTATTTCGCAACGCCGGTCGCCTACGTCTTCATCGTGATCTTTCTGCTGCTGTCCGGTGCGTTCACGTTCTATCTCGGTAACTTCTACGAGCGCGGCCAGGCGGACCTGCAGCCATTCTTCAACTTCCACCCGTGGTTGTATCTGTTCCTCGTTCCTGCCGTGTCGATGCGGCTCTGGGCCGAGGAGCGCAAGAGCGGCACGATCGAGTTCCTGCTGACGTTGCCGGTCACGATGTGGCAGGCGGTGTTCGGCAAGTTCCTCGCGGCGTGGGCGTTCATCGCGATCGCGCTCGTGCTGACCTTCCCGATCTGGCTCACGGTCAATTACCTCGGCAGCCCGGACAACGGCGTCATCGTCGCGAGCTATCTCGGTTCGCTGCTGATGGCCGGCGCGTTTCTCGCGATTGGCTCGTGCATCTCGGCAGCAACGCGCAACCAGGTCGTCGCGTTCATCCTGACTGTAGTGATCTGCTTCGTGCTGCTGCTCGCGGGTTTCCCGCTCGTGCTCGACTTCTTCAGCGCGATCGCGCCGCAGGGTATCGTCGACGCGATCGCAGGCCTCAGTTTCCTCACTCATTTCGCCTCGATAAGCAAGGGTGTGATCGATCTGCGCGACCTGATCTATTTCGTGTTGATGATCGGCGTGTGGTTGTACGCGACCGCGGTCGTCATTGATCTCAAGAAAGCGGCCTGAGGAGGGATCCGAAGATGACATTCAATCGCAAGGCTCTTTCCGGAACCGCGCTCGCGGTGCTGGCCGTGCTGTTCGTCGCAGTCATGCTGCTGGTCAATGTCGCGTTCCGTGGAGCGCGCGTGGATCTCACCCAGAATCATTTGTACACATTGTCCGACGGCACCATGAAAATCATTGCCTCGATCGACGAACCGATCAATCTGACTCTGTTCTTTTCCGACAAGGGCACGCAGAACCTGCCGCAGCTGCGCACGTATTACACCCGTGTGCACGAGATGCTCGAAGAGATGGCCTCGCGCTCGGACGGCAAGCTCGAGCTTGAGGTGATCGATCCGCTGCCATTTTCCGAGGACGAGGATCGCGCCACGAGTTTCGGCCTGCAGGCGGTGCCGGTTTCCGCTGCTGGCGACAAGGTGTTCTTTGGCCTCGCCGGAACCAATTCGACCAATGGGCAGTCATCGATTCCTTTCCTGCAGCCGGACAAGGAAGCGTTTCTCGAATACGACATCGCCAAGCTGATCCATGAGCTGGAGACGACCAGGAAGCCAGTCGTCGGCTTGTTGTCGGGCCTGCCGATCGCTGCCGGTCTCGACCCGACGACGCGGCAGATGCGCCAGGCGTGGGCGGTCGACCAGCAGTGGTCGCAGCTGTTCGACATGCGCGAGGTCAACGCGACGAACCTGAAAGCGATCGACAAGGGCATCGACGTGCTCGTCGTCGTGCATCCGAAGCACCTCAGTGACGACGCGCAGTACGCAATCGACCAGTTCGTATTGGGTGGTGGCCATCTGCTCGCATTCGTCGACCCGAGTGCGGAGCTCGACGACAGTGGCGCCGACCCGAACAACCCGATGGCCACGATGATGGCCGACAAGGCGTCGGATTTGCCCAAGCTGTTCAAGGCCTGGGGCATCGAATACGACCCGCACAAGGTCGTGCTGGATCGCGCGCGCGCGCTGCCGATCAGCGTCGGCGAGGGCCAGGCGCCGGTGCGCCATCCGGCGATCCTGGGCCTGACCCAGGCCGACCTCAATCACGAGGATGTCGTCACCGCGAATCTCGACAGCATCAACGTGTCGACGGCAGGTTTCTTCGAGCTCTCGAAGGACGCCAAGGACGAGAAGTTGACGCCGCTGATCCAGACCACGTCCGACGCCACGAGCGTTCCGAGCGACCGCCTGCGCATGCTGCAGGATCCGAGTTCGCTGCTCGAAGGCTACAAGCCGGCAAGCGCGCCGTTCGTGATCGCCGCACGCTTGACCGGAAAATTCAAGACCGCGTTCCCGGAGCGTACGGATGCCGGCGCGCTGAAGGAATCGAAGGACGCCAACGGCCAGATCGTGCTGGTCGCCGACACCGACATCCTCAGCGACCGCCTGTGGGTGCAGATCCGGCCGTTCTTCGGCCAGAGCATCATGAACGCGTTCGCGAACAACGGCGATTTCGCGGTCAATGCACTCGACAACATGGCCGGCTCCAGCGATCTGATTTCGATCCGTGGCCGTGCCACATCGCAGCGCCCGTTCAGTACGGTCGAAGCGCTCAAGCGCAGCGCCGACGATCGCTTCCGCGCGAAGGAACAGGAGCTGCAGCAGGAACTCTCCGATACCGAGCGCAAGCTGACCGAACTGCAGAGCGCGAAGAGCCACGATCAGGCGCAGATCCTGTCAGCGGAGCAGAAAACCGAGCTCGACAACTTCCTCAAGCACAAACTCGAAATCCGCAAGGAACTGCGCCAGGTGCGCAGTCATCTCGACGCCGAGATCGAGACGCTGGGAACCAAACTGAAATTGCTCAACATCCTGCTGATGCCGTTGCTCGTGACCTTGGCCGCTCTCGCGTTTGCCTGGTGGCGCAGCCAGCGTCGGCGCAACGCGCGAGGAACCCGCGCATGAACCAGAAGACCCTGATTGGACTCGCGATCGCTGCACTGGTCGCCATCGTCGCGGCGATCGCGATCAACCGTGCGAACATGCCTCGCAGCGAAAGTGGCGGCGAACAGTCGAGTTATCTCGCGCCGGAACTGCGTGATCACGTCAACGATGTCAGCAAGCTCGTCGTGACCGGCGCCGACAACAAGACGCTGGCTACGCTCGAACGCGGCACGAATGGCTGGAGCATTGCCGAGAAAGGCGGCTACGCGGTCGACACCGGCAAGCTCCGTGAATTCCTGCTCAAGCTGGCCGATGCGAAGCTGGTCGAGCAGAAGACCGCGAACAAGGACAAGTATGCGACGCTCGGCGTCGAGGATGTGTCCGCCAAGGACGCGAAAGGCTTACAGGCGGAGCTCGACGGGCTTGCGCGGCCGTTCAAGCTGATCGTCGGCGTGGCGAACCAGCGCGGTGGCACCTTCGTGCGCCGCGTCGGCGACGCGGAGAGCTGGCTCGCGTCGGCGACGCTCAACGTCGAGAAGAACGCAGCTGACTGGCTGAAGAAGGATCTCGTCGACATCGCGGCGAACCGCATCGAGTCGGTCACGATCACGCATCCGGATGGCAAGCGCGTGCGTGTCACCAAGGACGCCGAGGGCGATGCGAACTTCAAGCTTGTCGACATTCCGAAACGCCGCGAAGCCGGTTCGGAATATTCGGCAAACGGACTCGCATCAATGCTCGCCGGCCTGCGCTTCGACGATGTCGTGCCGGCCAAGGATGCCGCTCCCGACGACAAGGCCCTGAAGGCGAGCTATGCCACATTCGACGGCCTCATGGTCGACGTGACCGCCTGGGAAAAGGACGCCAAGGACTATGCGCAGTTCACAGCGTCGCTCGATACGGCGCAGGCCGGCAAGGGCATTACCGCCGCGCAGGCGAAGGCGAAGAGCGAATTCGAAACCGCGACGGCGGCCGCTGCGAAAGATTCGAAGCCTGCCGACAAACCCATCAAGCCGCTCGCAGTCAGCGACGTAGTCAAGGATCATGAAAACCGGCTGGCGGCATTGAACAAGGAAGTCGCCGACCTCAACGCGCGCGTCAACGGCTGGACCTATGTCCTGCCCGCGTATAAATATGCCACCATCAACAAATCCATCGACGATCTGCTGAAGCCGCTCGAAGACAAAAAGGCCGCCGACCCGACGAAGAATGCCGCAGCTCGGAAGGCCGCCAAACCTGGTAAATGAATACTTGTTGAATTCGCCCCTCTTCTCTCGACGGACCGAAGGAAGTCCCTGTGGGAGAGACCGTACGTCGTGAACCCTTCGCGGCTCTCACTCATCGCAGCTTCGCTGACCGGCGCCTTGGCTGTTGCGCTCGGCGCATTCGGCGCGCATGCGCTGCGCGGCGTACTCGACGAGCGTGCACTCGCGATCTGGCATACCGCGGTCGACTACCAGTTCTGGCACGCGCTCGCGTTGTTCGGTGTCGGCGTACTCGCACGTGATCGTGCAACAACGGCGTCGCGTTGCGCGGCGATCGCGTTCGTCGTCGGTATCGCGCTGTTCTGCGGCAGTCTGTACGCGCTTGCGCTCGGAGCGCCGCGCTTCCTCGGTGCGATCACGCCGCTCGGCGGGATCGCGTTCATTACCGGCTGGCTCGCGCTCGCTGTGCATGCGTGGCGGAGTCCCGCGGCACGATAGCCAGGCGACGTCGCGGGCGCGTCCGCGATAGCCAGCGCTCAGCGCCGACGCGTTGCGGCGTGCCAGCACCAGTGCCAGGGCTCATAGACAATCCCGTGTGGATTGTCGCGTGGATACGAAAGCGCGAAACCGAAACGCGGAGCCTGCTCGCGCAGCCATGCGAATGCGGGCGACTTTTCGAATTCCTCCTCCAGCGCCGCATAGTCTGGCGTGGTCAGGTCGACGGCGCGTCCGCAATGATGCTCGCTGTAACCAGGCGCCGCGCTGACACGCAGAATTTCGTCGATCGACTGGCCGCGTTCGAGCTTGCGCTTGATGATGCCCAACTGGTATTCGGCTGAGCGGAATGCGGACACGATCTGCAACGCGATGCGATCCGCCGCCGCCGTTTCGCGCATGTGCGAAAACGCGTGTGCGCCACGCGGTGCGAGCCATTGCGCGCGTGCATGGATGTCATCGCCGATGTACGCGATGTCGAGTGGTTCGCGCTGTAGACGCAATCCGCGCGAGCGACCGTAGTCATCCGGTATGCCGAGCGCCTTCGCCTCGCGCAGAATCTCGCGACGGCGTTGCGTGTCGCAGCGTGCGGGCGGTGCTGGCGCGACGCCGGTCACGTCCGCACCACCCCAAACCTGCGTGCGAGGCGCTCCCGGCTGCCGATCACTTGCCCGGGACCTCGAGTGGCTTCACATGGAAGCCGGCGATCCGCCCGTCGCTGCCGCAGGCGATCTGCGCATACAGGTTCGCCTTCTCGAAGATCAGCGGAATCGTCACGATCAGATAACCTTCGCCGGTGGCCAGATGCGATTGGCCACGCGCTTGCAGGGCACCGAATTGGGCGAGCAATTCCCAAGCTTGCTTGAATTTCGCCGCCGGCATCGCCGAACGCATCTTCGCGTCGAAATCGCGGACTGCCGCCGCGTAGTCACCTTTCTGCGCTGCGTCGAGAATGCTGGTCGCACGTGCTTCGCAGCCGGCGGCGAGGCGCGCATCGGGCGTGTCGGACTGCGGCGCCAACGGCGACATGGGTGCCTGGTGGGCGGCGTCTGAGGTGGCTGCGTCGTCGACCTTGGTTTCGTCGGATTTCGACGATGCTGATTCGGCCGCGGCTGGCGGCGCGGGCGGTTGTTGATCGCCGATCGGGGGGCTCGCGTCGCCTGTCTTGGTTGCCGCGTTCGTATCGGCATCTTTCGCGTCGACATCCTTGGCGCGCGCCAGCGCGTCCACATCGACGTTCTCCGTTGTCGAGGATGCGCTCTTCGGATCGGTTGGAGCTGCGGATTTTTCCGGCGGTGCGGCGTTCGCGCACGTCGCGCCGATCAGCAGAACCCACACCAGCATGCGAATGGACATGAAACGATCTCCCATTGAGTGGTAGCGCATGGCGCCGACCTGATTAGTGCGAGTTTAAGCCCCTCTGCCCTCGGCGACCGAAGGAAGGTCCCCATGGGAGAGGGGCTGGGGTGAGAGTCCGGGTAAGCTGCGCACTAATCACGAGCGGCAGATTTTTGCGGCATGATCTGGCCAACGCGCACCGTGGCGCAAGCTAGCACGAGTGTCTGTATTTGAGCTGAGCAGATGTTTTCCGGCGCCCGGGTCACAGCGACCAGTGCTGATTACGCGATGGCTAAAGGCGCGGCGACATGCAGCACAAGATCCGCACAGAAGTGCGCAAGCATCGCGTGTTCGAGACCGCGTTTCCAATAGATCGCGCCGAACACGACGCCGGCGATCGCGTTGTAGGCGATCACGCGTGTGACGATGGCGACGGTCAACGGTCCAAGCTGTGCGGCCAGGGGCAGGTGGCCGGCGCCGAACAGCACGGCGGCGATCGCGATCGCGATGACCATGACCCATGCGCGTGGTTCACCCGCGCTCGCGCGAGCGAGTAACCATGCGACGCTGCCCATCACGAACACGCGCAACAGAATTTCCTCGACGATGCCGCCGTATGGCGTGGCCAGCAGTCCCTTCCAGGCGGCTGGCGTGTAGATCGCCGCATCCACATGTGGCATGCCGAACAGCGCCATCGCACCGAGAATCACGATCGCGGCCAGCGCGCCGAACGCGGCCGCCAACAGCCAGCTCGATGTCAGCGGACGTGGACGACGGTATAACCAAGCGCCGAGCCACGGCGCGCCGAGACCGAGCGGTGCACCGAGTTTGAGGCCTGCCCATGCGAGCAGGAAGCATAATATTCCAGTTTGCAGCGACGACACGATGATCGCCAGCGTCGGCGGTATCGGCGACATCCCGAGCGCGTCGGGTTTCAGCGCGAGCAGGTAAGGGACCATGCACGCGGTCGCAATTGCGGCGGCGATTCCGAGCAGCGCGGCGATGCGAAGCTGCGGCGGCGAACGGCTCATGCAGAATCCTCCCCGTCGGTCGGGTCGTCGGTCACTTGCGGCAGCCAACGCGCCGTGCGCAACGCATCGCCCACGGGCGCTGATGCGCAGCGGACAGGCGTTCTTCTCGGCATGATGGAAAAAGCGTTGCGCTGGTTCATCGGGGCACATCTCCCTTGTACAAAACAGGATATCTTTTGGATATCTATTTGCAAAGAAAAGCCAGATAAGATCACTGGGCGGGTGCCGCGACCGGCTCGACCTTGCGCAGTTCGATGCGACCGAGCATGTCGAGGCCCGAATAGAAGCGCCACGGGTCGCCATCGCCGATCGCGAGTGCGATGTGGCCGGCGTCGAAGCCGAGCAGGGCAGCGTCGAAGCTCTGCCAACGCCCGTCGACGAAGACCTGCGCCCACGCGTGCGGCACGAAGACCTGATCCTCGCCGGCGAAACCGGGCGTGTAGGCGAGCCCATCGACGACGCGGGTCGCGATGCCGAGCGCGCGGCCGAGCGCTGCCACCAGCACCGCGTGTTCGGTGCAATCGCCCTCGGGCTTGCGCGCGACTTCGAGCGCGGATGCGTAGCCGACATCGAGATTCTTCTTGCGGATGAAGCCGCGCACGAACGTTTCAATGCGTTGCATCCGCTCGCGCGGTTGCTGCTCGTCGCCGATCGCTCGTTTGGCCAGCTGCACGACGTCCGGCGCGGTGCTCTGCAGCCAATCGTTTGGCAGATAGTCGTCGGCAACCGGCTTGGCCTCGACGTGAGTGGTAGCCAAACGCTGGACCGTGACAATGCGTTCGTCGCCGTTGCGCTCGACATGTTGCTCGTCGGTTTCAGGCAGCGCCAACGGCGCGCCGTTGGCGCGCGGCCCCAGCGTGTAGCGCATCGTGCCGGCGAGTTCGCTGGTGGTCAGAGGCCGTGGCGAGGGCATCAGCGTGCGCTGAAAGATATCGCTGCCCTGATTCGGTGCGGTCGCGCAGGCACGGTCGCAGGCGAGCAGGACAAGATCGACGCCCATCAGCGGCATGGCCAATTTGTAGATGGTTTGTTCCGCGTCGACCCAGGCGCGACTGCGCATCGGCGCGCCGGGAAACGCGATGGTTTGCTCGATCGGATTGAGGCGCATGCCGCCGGCTGGAAGATCGACGTTTTCCTGCGGGCGTACGACGTTGCTGACCTCGGCCGCATCGAGGCTCGAAGGCTGGAACGACAGCGCCTGATAGCGCGTCCCCGGTTTCAACCCGGCGCGAATGCCGACCAGGCGCAGGCCTTCCGGCAGCACAGCGCCGTGCGGCCACGGCATGCGGCGGTGTTGCGTTGCGCCGACACTGTGCGTCGTGATCGCGATGGTACGATCGTCGAGGCGGCCTTCGATGATCGTGTCGCTGCCGGAAAGCTGCGACACGCTGCGAAACGCGAGCGGTTTGCCGTCGATCGTTTCGGTCGAGGTTTCCGCGTTGCTCAGGGCGACATGCGAACCGGCGCGATCGAGCACCATGTCGAGCGTTTGCGTGGTCACGACTTGTGCGCCGCGGACTTCGCGCGTCGATTCGAACGAGCCGATCTTGCGACCGTCGAGGACCACGGTGAACCACTGCTCCGCAGGCGGCTTGGCCTGCGCGACCAACGGCAGCGCGAGCAGGCCAACGAGCCACAGCTTGCGTGGAAAAGCGAGGCGCATGCGGATATCCGGCAGGGTGACAGTCTATTGTGCCAAGCGCGCGCGTATCGTGCGCATCCTGCGCACGCGGTGTCCATTACAATCGCCGGCTCGGATTTTCGCGGACCCAGACATGACAACCTTCGGCACGCCGCACACCGACACCGCGATCCGCGTGCTGTTGCTCGGTTCCGGCGAACTCGGCAAGGAGGTCGCGATCGAGCTGCAACGCTTCGCGGTCGAGGTGATCGCGGTCGATCGCTACGCGAATGCGCCGGCGATGCAGGTCGCGCATCGTTCACACGTGATCAACATGCTCGACGGCGCGGAGTTGCGCCGCGTTATCGAGTTGGAAAAACCCGATGTCGTCGTGCCCGAGATCGAGGCGATCCACACGCCAACCCTGGTCGAGCTGGAAAAAAGCGGGCTGACCGTGATCCCGACCGCGCGCGCAGCGTGGCTGACGATGGATCGCGAAGGCATTCGCCGCCTCGCCGTCGAGGAGCTTGGGGTGCCGACTTCACTCTATCGCTTCGTCGACACGCGCGAGGCATATTACGCTGCCACCAGCGAGATCGGCCTGCCGTTCGTGATCAAGCCGGTCATGAGCAGCTCGGGCAAGGGTCAGAGCATCGTGCGCGATGAGAGTGAAATCGATGCCGCCTGGGACTACGCGCAATCCGGCGGTCGCGCCGGGCAGGGCCGTTGCATTGTCGAGGGCTTCGTCGATTTCGATTACGAGATCACGCTGCTGACCGTGCGCCACGTCGGTGGCACGAGTTTCTGCGCGCCGATCGGGCATCGCCAGGAACATGGCGACTACCGCGAATCCTGGCAGCCGCAGGCGATGAGCGAGAAAGCACTTGCCGAGGCGCATCGCCAAGCGGCGGCGATCACCGATGCACTCGGCGGTCGCGGCGTGTTCGGTGTCGAATTCTTCGTCAAGGGCGATGCGGTGATCTTCTCGGAAGTCAGCCCGCGCCCGCACGACACCGGCTTGGTTACGCTGATCTCGCAGGACCTTTCCGAGTTCGCACTGCACGCGCGAGCGATTCTCGGCCTGCCGATTCCGGTGATCCGCCAGCTCGGGCCTTCCGCGTCGTGCGCCGTGCTCGCCGAAGGCAACGGAGATCGACCGCGCTATCACGGCGTCGCCGAGGCGCTGGTGGAAACCGATACGATGCTGCGCCTGTTCGGCAAGCCCGAGGTGCGTGGACAGCGCCGCATGGCGGTGACGTTGGCGCGTGCCGCGGATATCGAGTCGGCGATCGCCAAAGCCAGTCGCGCCGCCGCAGCGCTCTCGATCGAACTTTGACATCCGCTCTCTTCATCCAGCTGGGTTTTGCATGACCGATCCATTGAACTACGCCGTGTTCCTGTTTCCGCAAGCGCTCGAAGCGCTCGGCGACGCGATCAAGCCGTATCTGCGCAAGACGCCTGGCGGCCCGCATATCGTGCTCGGAAGTCGACGCATCCGGCGCGCTGTTCGAGATGACGCTGGCGGGCAAAAGGCCCGAAGGGCGAACCACTGGAACTTGAGATCATGCTGCCAGCCGCGATGGTCAAGCTGGTGATGTCGATGCATGGTGAGCACGAGATCGGCTTTGTCTGAGCGGCGTCGCCGAAGCACTGGCGAATCCAGGCTCCAATAGCCTGCCAGACTGTGCGTGGCTGAGCTGCAAGCTCCAGATCAGAGTTCCGGCACGGCTTCATCACCGTGCCGATGGCGATCTTGGACGCGGTTGATGACGGGGTTTGTCCGATCGACACTCGGGGGACGTCCGTTGTCGACCCAAACCAGTCACTCACAACGCATTGCTAAGCGGCCGCTGCCGCGGAAGTTACAAGTATACCGCCGGCCGTCGCCGCGGCGCGCTGTAGTAAATAGTTATAGAGCACTTCGCCAGCCATCGCGGAGAATTGGAAGAATTGGATCGCTAAGAGCTGCCGCCCGCTGGGCGGCTGGCGAAACCTCTGACGCGATCTGTTGCACGTTAGGAACGCTAGAGCCGATCTCCTCAGGATCGGTAATGCCGTGTCCTTCATGCGCCAGAAACAAAGATTGTGGAGGAGTCTTCGCGTGACCGAGAAGTAGCAACAACGCCGCGGTTCTTTCAGCAACCGAGGCACCTCTGAGTGGGTGCGCCCTGCCAGGCGCACCAAACAAAAAGGGGCGCTTGCGCGCCCCCGGATTTGCCGCCGGATCGAAGCAGCCGCGACGACTACCTTGCCGGCCTGCGCATCACTACAAAGCCCACGATAGCCAGGAGCGCGGCAAGCAGGATCATCGCCCACTTGGAGAGCGTGGGGGCGTTCGCGACCGGCGGCGGCAGCAGGTTGTCGGTATACGTACAGGTCACGGTCTCGCCCGCCGCCAGGTTGACCGAGGCGGTCCCCGTCGCGAGGGTCACCGTCGAATCGTTCGTCGGGTCGACGCAGACGAGATCGGTAAGATTAAAGCCCGCCGGAATCGGGGTTTCCTGGAATGTGTACGTCCCAGCGGACAAGCCGGTGAACGAATCGCTGCCGCTGCCGGGGTTGCCCGTCGTGGTGATCGAGAACCCCGCCGGAACGCCCGCACCGATTGCCGTGAACGGGAACGTGTCGTTGCCGCCCACGGTGTTCTTGACGATCGTGATCGAGCCCAGCGCACCGTTGGGGGAGCACCCGCCGACGGTGTTGCTATCCAGCGTCACTTCACCAGTATACGCCCAAGCTCTACCGAACAGGCTTGCGGCGGTTTGCAGGGTGATGCTGGTGTGCGCGAGGATATTTCCCACGAACGTACTGCCTGAGAAGAGAGTCGCGGAAGTGCCCACCTGCCAAAACACGTTGCAAGCCTGAGTCGGACCGCCGTTAATAACGACAACCTGCGAGCCGGTTGCGGTGATGAGCGTGCTGACGGTCTGGAAAACCCAGACCGCAGTGGGGTCGCCCTGGGCATCGAGCTGGAGTAATCCCGAATTCGACGCCGACGAATCGAAACAATAGACTCCTGGAACGAGCGTCATTCCAGCCAGATCCGTCGCACCAGTGAAGGGGGTAGTGCACGTCTCGGCTGCGAGAAAACCGTAGGCGGTGAGGTTAGCAGCCTGCGCGTTTTGCGCGGTCAGATCAGCTGCGTATATCGTTCCGGTCACGGTCCCCGGAGGAAAGCCGATGACCGAGCCAGCCGGGTATACACCAAGATCTCCGGTGACTACGGTCGGGCCGGTATTGGTCACGTCCGGGGTGGCACTCAGTACCGCGAAGCTACTCGCTGCACCCAGTGGCGGGGCGACTTGGGCCCACATGGTGGAGGGAACGCAAAGAAGTACGATGAATCCCAAGCTTGCCAGCAAGCCAGAATGATTTCGACTGAGCCTGGAGTCCGCTTCGGCAACACGGGGCACAACGTGCCGGGATTGAGTGGCAGAGGCGGTCTGAGCGTTCATGGAATTGTCCCCACGTAATAGGATTTCGCTAACCAGGTAACTTAAAAACCAGCGCCGAATGCAAAAGGTGGCCACACGCAGTCGGACAGGTTTTCGGGTTTCATAAGTTATGGCCGTCCTGTTCAGCCGCCCGCCGTTACGCAAGATCATGCCAATCTCTTGCACCCAACTCGCCGGCGCCGGGGTCATCATCAACAAATTAACAATTTCCTGCCCCTATTGCAAGCCGTTCTTTGCGGTAGCGCACATAACGCCCATCCTGATCAGCGCTGATCTTCAGCTCATCTTCAGCTCAGAAAATTGCTTGCCTGACGCAGAGCGGCTCTGCACAAGGGCCGCAGAGGATCCTGGCACGAAGCCATCGCGGCACGAGTTCGCGTAGGCGGAAACGGCGATTGAAGCGGTAGGCCGCTTCGCCAAGGTAGCGGCGCGCGTCCCGAAAAGGGACTTCCTTCGGTCGTACTTGAAGAAGTGGAAGGGCATGATAGGTCCCATCCAGCGAACGCTTCACGTTGCCGAGTACGACCTAGACCCAGCGGGTCCCGTCGGCTTCGGTGGCGGCGCGGAGGCCGATCGCGAGCGGTGTGCTGATCATCGGCTTCCGGCGCTCGCGATCAACACGGCCGGTGCGCGCACTTAGCCGCCCGGCTTTGGCGTTTCCAGGTCGATCCAGGCACCGTCGCGAAGTATCTCAAGCGGTCGATAACGCGCCTTGTAGTGCATCTTGCGATGGCCTTCGATCCAGAAGCCGAGGTAGAGATGCGCCAGTTCTCGTTCGCGCGCGAGGCGCAGCTGGGTGAGGATCGCGAACGTACCGAGGCCGCGGTCCTCTTGGTCCGGTTCGAAAAACGTATAGACGGCTGAAAGCCCGCTCGCGCAGAAGTCGGTCACCGCGATCGCGAGCAGCCGACCGTCATGGCGGAATTCGATGAAACGCGTCGGGCTCCAGGCGGTGTAGAGAAAACGGTCGAAATCCTCGGGGCGCGCGTCGTCCATGCCGCCTTGCGGATGGCGTGCGCACAGGTAGCGTTGGTAGAGCGCAAAGTATTCGTCGGTGTAATTCGCGTTCGCGATGTGTACGGCGAGATCGGCATTGCGCGCGAGGCAGCGGCGTTGGCTGCGATCCGGCCGGAAACGCGCGACTGGTACGCGGCACGCGATGCAGGCGCGGCAGCCGCCGCATTGCGGGTGGTAGACATGGCCACCAGCGCGTCGATAGCCGCGTTGCACCGCCAGATCGTAGATGTGCGGCAGTTGCGGTGCGCTCGGATCGATCACGATGTTCTGTGCCGAGCGCTCGCTGAAATAGCCGCATGGATGCGGCAAGGTCTGAAAGAGGCGGACGACATCCGAACGCATGGCCGGGATTCTACGCGTGCCGACAGCGATGAAGCTGAAACAAAAACCCGGCTGTATGAGGGACGGCGTCCGGCGATGAGTTGGCCGTCGTGGCGCTATGAGCAGCGGCGCAGGCAGGATTGGCCAAGCGGATTTTCATCCCGGCCAGCAAAGCCCAACAGACTAGGCGCGCGCGTATCCGGGCTTCTTGGGTTCACCAAGGCTGGAATTGGGTGATCGCGATCAACGTCGCAACGCCGCCGATCAGGGCCAGGACCACCAGTTTCACGCGCAGCGAGAGGTGGCGATGGCTGCCGACGTCGCCGACGCGACGCGCCGCCGCGAGTTCGTCGGCGAAGCGGGTCGCGGGTTCCAGTCCCGCGTCGCGCAGAACCTGCCGTGCCCGGGTCTGGTCCTCGGAACGTACGACCAAAACCTGCGGCCATGAATCGCGATCGCCACGCTCGGTATAGCTGAAGCGTTTCCAGTCCGCGCGCTGATAGGTTTGGCGATTGCTGATGGTCGTCTCGATGCCATGTTCGGCCATCAAGGCGACCACGCGATCAACGTTTCCCATGCGAGGTGATGTGTAGATCTGGCGCATGCGGCGATTCTAGGCCGATTCCGGACGCAGGCGAATCAAGCCTTCCTGCGCGGTCGAGGCGACCAGGCGGCCGTCCTCGCTGTAGATCATGCCGCGGGCGAGGCCACGACCGCCCTGCGCGGTCGGGCTGTCGCACGAATACAGTAGCCATTCGTCGACACTGAACGGACGGTGGAACCACATCGCATGGTCGAGGCTGGCGACTTGCATGTTGCGCTGCAGGAACGAGATGCCGTGCGGAAACATCGTTGTGCCGATCAGGTGGAAATCCGACGAATACGCAAGAAGCGCGCGATGCAGGGCAGGATTGTCCGGCGCGTTGCTCGACAGGCGGAACCAGACCTGCTGGAACGGCGGGCGCTTCGGCGGATTCAGATCGTCGCGTGGATAGACGTGGCGGAACTCGAACGGCCCCGCGCGCCCGAACCAGCGTTGCAGCATCGGTGGGAGCTTGGCCAGTTCATCGGCCGGCAGCGGGCTCGGCGGCGCGAGGTCGTCCGGCTTGGGCACGGCCGGCATCGGCAACTGATGTTCGACGCCGGGCTCGGCGACCTGGAACGACGCCGAGAAATTGAAGATCGGTTGGCCGTGCTGGATCGCGGTCACGCGGCGCATCGAGAAACTGCCGCCGTCGCGCGTGCGCTCGACGCTGTAGACGATTGGCTTGTCGATGTCGCCGGCGCGCAGGAAGTACGCGTGCAGTGAATGCGCGCTGCGGTCGCCGTCGACGGTCTGTTGCGCCGCCGACAAAGCCTGACCGAGCACTTGGCCGCCGAAAACATAACGTGTGCCGATGTCGCGGCTCTCGCCGCGGAACAGATTGTCTTCGAGGCGTTCGAGTTGAAGCAGGGAAAGCAGTTCGTCGACGGCGGACGTGGTCATGGGCGCGCGGGCTGGAAAAACAGCGCGCAAGTATAGCCGTGTCGCTCTATTGATCCGGCACCCAAATAATTTGAGTGCCTTCACTTTCCCTCCCCTGTGCCAGCGGGGAAGGGAAAGGTGGGATTGATTCGGTCGCTGAATCTGAATTTGTTCCGAATCAATAGTGAGAGGGTTCAGACGGCTTCGGCGACATCCGTTCGAGGCCGCTGCCCTCGAGCACCCCTGCCCACGGGAACAAGGGACCAGGGTCCTGGCGGCGTGGCAGCAGTGTGGACGGATCGTCGCTGGCAGGTTCGAGGCGGCGGTCCAGATCCTCGTGTCCGGCGATCCAGTGCAGGTTGATGTAGTCGTTGCGCAGTTGTGCCAACAGCGCGCGCAGCGAATCGATTTGCGCCTGCGTGTACGTCACCGTAAACGCCTGATAGCGACTGTCGCCCCAATGCGGATAGCGGCCGATGTTGATCAGTTCGATGCCGATCGAGCGTGGGTTGTAGCTGAAGGTATGGTTGGCGACACGGTTGTCGGCGACGAAGCGGAACACCTTGCCGTCGAGGTCGATGTAGTAATGGCCGCTGTTGCCGGTCCGCGTGCCGGCATAGTGGATGCGTTCGCCGAACTCGCGCGCCATCTTCATGTCCGCCAGTTCCGTGCAGTGGATCACGACGAGGTCGATCGCCGACGATGGGCGCGTCGCCAGGCGTTCCTCGTAGGGCAGCGGCCAGTTGTCGATCGCGAGCGCGGGCATCGAAAGGGTCTCCGAAAACGGAATGGCACGTAGTGCGGTCGCCTGTAAACCGACCCCCGTTCACCACGCACGGCTACATAGTCGCCGAACTGAAGCGCGCCGCCGCGGCAATGCTAGCATCGCGCGTTTCCCGTGAAGACATTGGGCGCGGCATATGAAAGGTACGGTCATCCTCTCGCACGGTCTGGAAAGTGGACCGCAGGCGACCAAGGTCAGCGCGCTCGCCAAGGTCGCCGCAGCGCTCGGTTGGGCGAACGTGCGGCCCGATTACCGCGATATCGATGCCCTGCGCGATCCGTTCGCGATCGATGCGCGGGTCGCACGGTTGCTCGAAAGCACGCCGCGCGCAGGCCGCATTGTCTTTGCCGGGTCGAGCATGGGTGCGTTCATCTCGGGCTTCGCCTCGATCCAGCGCGCTTGTGACGCGTTGTTCCTGCTCGCATTGCCGACGGCGATTCCGGGCTATCGCCAGGCATTCGGCGCGGCGGCGGTGCTGACCGCACTGATTCACGGCTGGGACGACGAACTCTGCCCGGTCGATGCGGTAATCGACTTCGCGCGTACGCGCGGTGCGACCTTGCATTTGGTTCGCGATGATCATCGATTGAGCGCGCACGTCGATTTCTGCGCGGATGTGTTTGGCCGCTTCCTCGCGGAGCTAGGCTGACGTGCTGCCCTTGTTCGCGACCTGCCCGAAAGGGCTCGAACTCCTGCTCCGCGACGAACTGCGCGCGCTCGGCGCCGAGGACGCCCACGAGGCGCTGGCCGGCGTGCATTTCAGCGGAACGCTCGAACTTGCGTATCGCGCCTGTCTTTGGTCGCGACTGGCGAGCCGCATTCTGCTGTGCATCGCGGAATTCGAGGCGGTCGACTCCGATGCGCTGTATGCGGGTGTGCAGGCCATCGATTGGTCCGAACACCTCGCCAGCGATGGCACGTTCGCGGTCGCCGCAGTGTCCAGTGCGAGTGCCCTGCATCACACGCAATACATCGCATTGCGCAGCAAAGACGCGCTGGTCGATCAATTTCGCGAGCGCACCGGAGAGCGCCCAAATGTCGATGTTGAACAGCCGTCGATCCGTATAAACGTCCGCATCCATCGTGATCGCGCGACCGTCTCGATTGATCTTTCCGGCACGCCATTGCACCGACGTGGCTGGCGACAAGGGCAGGGCGCCGCGCCGCTGAAGGAGAACCTAGCCTGCGCGATGCTGCTGCGCGCGGGCTGGCCCGCGGTTTTCGCGGCTGGCGGTGCGCTCGTCGATCCGATGTGTGGCGCCGGCACCTTGCTGATCGAGGGCGCACTGATGGCGGCGGACGCCGCGCCGGGTCTGCAACGGGAATATTTTGGTTTTCGCGGCTGGCGCAAACACGACGCGGCGGTCTGGGATGGCGTGCTCGGCGACGCCCGTGCGCGCGCCGAGAAGGGTTTTCGCGAACTCAAGCCGGTTTTCTTCGGCTATGACCATGATCCGCACGTGCTGAACGAGGCCAAGCGCAATGCGCGAGCGGCCGGCGTCGCCGGGTTCGTGCATCTTGCGAGGCAGTCGGCAGAGCACCTCAAACGCCCCGGCGACAGCGATGCGGCATCGGGCTTGGTGATCTGCAACCCCCCTTACGGGGAACGGCTCGGCGAACGCGCGCAACTGGGCACTCTCTATCGCGCGTTCGGTGAGCAGCTGCGCACGGAATTTGTCGGCTGGCGCGCGGCGATCCTCGTGTCCGATGACGAACTCGGCCATGCACTCGGCCTGCGCGCCGACAAGCGCTATGTGCTCTACAACGGTGCGCTGGAATGCCGGCTTCTGACGTTCGATCTCACCGCCGTAGCTGCGCCACGCGAACGCGTCGTGCGGCCCTTGTCCGAAGGCGGGCAGGCGGTCGCGAACCGCATCGGCAAGACGCAACGGCACCTGCGCAAACGCTTCGAGCGCGAAGGCATTTCCTGCTACCGCATCTACGATGCCGACCTTCCCGAATACGCGGCGGCGATCGACGTGTACACCGTGATCGGTCGTGATGTTTCCTCCGAACAGACCGAAGCGTTCCCGCAGACGTGGCTGCACGTGCAGGAATACGCGCCGCCGCCCGACATCCCCGAGCAGATCGCGCGCGATCGCCTGCGTGATCTCGTCCACGCCGCCGGCGTCGCGCTTGACGTTCCGCGCGAACGCATCGCCGTGAAAACCCGCTACCGCGCCAAGGGCGGCTCGAACTACGGGCGCTTCGATCAGCGCAACGAGTTCCTGCTGGTCGAAGAGGGTGGGCTGAAGCTGCGCGTGAATCTGTTCGACTACCTCGACACCGGTTTGTTTCTCGATCATCGCCCGGTGCGCGCGCGCATCCGCGAGCTTGCGCGCGACAAGCGCTTCCTGAACCTGTTCTGCTACACGGCGACTGCCAGCGTGCATGCCGCGATTGGCGGCGCGCGTGCGACGACCAGCGTCGACCTGTCGTCGACGTATCTGGAATGGGCGACGCGGAATTTCACGCTGAACGAATGCACAGGCGCGAAGCACGAGCTTGTCCAAGCCGATGTGCTGGAGTGGCTGCGCCACGACCGCGGCACCTATGACCTGATCTTCGTCGATCCGCCGACGTTCTCCAATTCCAAGCGCGCCGAGGATTTCGACGTGCAGCGCGATCATGCCCAGTTGCTGGCGTTGTGCGGCGAACGACTCGCGCCCGATGGGCTGGTTTTGTTCTCGAACAACTCCCGGCGCTTCATTCTGGACGTCGGATTGCAGCAGGCGTTCGAGGTGCGTGAGATCACCGCTGCGACGATTCCGTTCGACTTCGCGCGTAGCCCGCGCATTCATCGTTGTTACGAACTGCGTCGGCGCGACGAGCCTGCGGGAACCGGGGTTTTCCCACATTCCGCGATGCCGCCAAAGCCTTGAAGACCCTCTCCCCCAACGATGAAGCTATTGGGAGAGAGAGTAAAAGCAACCCATCGAGTTCCAACATGCTGATCGAGCGGAACTTCATTGAGCAATAAAGCGGGGGAAAATCAGCCGCGGGACTCGGGCGAACGGACCGCAAATCCGTCCGCGCGGCCCATAGTTCCTGAACATTTTCTTGACGTTTGCGGGGAAAATTTCAGTCCCGATTCAGCCGCCTGATCGCAGCATACTGACCATGCTTGGAGAGGGCGAAAACATGTGCAACAAGGTTCGCTTCGCATTGTTTGGATTGCTGATTGCGGCGGCGCTTGCGCTGACGCCCGCGGCGTTTGCGCGCGGCCACTTGGGCGTGGGCATCAGCATCGGCCTGCCGGGGCTGAGTTTGGGCTACTCCGATTGTCGTCACTGTTACGGCGGCGGCTACTACGGTGGTGGCGGCTACTACGGCGGCGGCGGCTACTATGGTGGTGGTTATACCTCGTACTATGCGCCTGCCCCAGTCTATTATGGACCGGCGTATTATGGGGCCGCGTACGACAGCTACCCGGCCTACGGTCCGGCCGGTTACTACAATGCGCCGGTACGGCGCACGCACGGCTACTCCGGTCGCTACTACGATCGTGGCCGCCGCGACCGCGACTACGGCCATCGCGCCAGTTATTACGATCGCGGCGGGGATTACCGCCACTGATCGGCAAGTCAAGCGTTGGCGGCGCACCCCTCCCCCTTCCGCGCCGCCAGCGTCTTCGCCCCGCGACGATTTCCCCTGATCGTCGCGGGGTTTCTTGTTTTGGCAGTCTGCGAAGCGGTGTATTTGTCGCCGGATCAGCGTGGCGTGCATACGCCCCCATCGTGGATGGATCACGTCATAGGGTTATGATGCGGCGCTTTGTTCCAGATTTGGCCCCCGCACGCATGAGCGATGATTCCAAGCGTTCCAACACGACAGGGAAGAGCGAGACGCCTGCGGCGTGGACTTTTTTTCGCCAGTGGCTGAAAAATCCGCGCGCCATGGCGGCGCTGGCGCCGTCGAGCCGACAGCTCGCCCGGCAAATGGTCGCGCAGCTTCCAGCAGGCGCGCAGCGGGTCATTGAGCTCGGCGCCGGCACCGGCGTGTTCACCCGCGCATTGCTCGAACACGGCATTGCTCAGCGCGAATTGCTGGTCCTCGAACTCAATGCCGAGCTTTACGGACTCTTGCGCGAGCAGTTTCCGCAATCGCAGGTCGTCAACGGCGATGCCTGCGACCTCGACAAGATCGTCAAGACGTCGGGATTTGATGCATCGAGCGGCATCGATGCGGTCGTCAGCGGCCTCGGCCTTCTCGCGATGCCGCGCTCGTTGCAAAAGAAAATCCTGAAGGCGGTCTTTTCCGTGCTCGGCCCTGAGAGCCCGCTGATCCAGTTCACTTACGGGCCCATCAGCCCGGTGCCGCGCGATCTGCTCAACGAACTTGGCCTCAGCATGCGCCGTGCAGGAATCGCCTGGAAGAATGTTCCGCCGGCGACGGTGTATGTCTACACCCGCAGTCGTTCGACGTCGGTGCGCGCGGTTCGCGTCGGCGACGCGGCCTGATACCTGTGTGCGTCATCGCGTGCAGCCGTAACGTAACGGCGCCGGGTTATCATGCGCTTCGAGCATCGGCAATCCAGAGGAAACGCCGTGGGTGAATCACCGAATCCCGATTGGATGAATCAATGGCAGGCGCTCGCGCGCCAGTACACGAATGCGTGGCAGGACGCGTCGCGTGGCGCTGCCGGCGCGCAACCGTCGGCAGCGGCTCCCATGGAGGGCTTCGAACAGTGGTCGCGGTTGTTCTCGTCCGGCGCAGGCGGCCAGGGCGAAACCATCGAACGCCTGATCGACAGCACGAAACGCTATGCAACCTACATGCAGTCGCTGCTTGCGGTGGCGACCGCAAATGCCCAGGGCAGCAACGTGCCTTGGGGCAATGCGTTCGCGCAGGGGTTCGCAGGCTCTGGCGGCGGCACGCCACTGTTCGAGCATCCGGCTGCGCGCGCCTGGCGTGAAATGGCGGGGCAGGGTGGCAACGGTTTCGCGTCGTTCATGGGTGCGCTGCGCGCGCCCCCGAATGCTGACTTGGGCGAACTGAAAGCGTGGCTCAATCTGCCCGCGTTCGGTTCTGCGCGTCAGCATCAAGAGCATTACCAGAAGATGGCCGTGGTCACGGTCGAGTACCAGGAACAGATGAGCCGCTACAACGCGTTGATGCTCAAGGCGAGCCAGCGTGGCTTCGAACTGTTCGAGGGCAAGCTCGCGGAACGCGAGCAACCGGGCCGCCAGATCGAATCGCTGCGGGCGTTGTACGATCTGTGGGTCGACGCGGCCGAGGAAGGCTATGCCGAGGTCGCCTTGTCGGCGGAGTTCCGCGAGGTCTATGGCGCGCTGGTCAATGCGCAGATGCGCGTTCGCGCGCAGGTGCAGCAGGGGGTCGAGCACATCGGCAGCGAGCTCGGCATGCCGACGCGCAGCGAGCTCGACAGCATCGGTGAGCGTCTGCAGGCGCTGCGTCGCGAGGTGCGCGAACGCGGCAAGGGCGCGGGCGATGGACTTGCCGACGAAGTCGCCAGGTTGCGTGAAGAATTCGCGGCGATCAAGGCCGGCGCAAAAGGCACACCCCAAGGGGCTGGCGGTGCCACCAAGGCCAAGACCGAGACCGAACCACAGCGCAAGGTCGGGTCGGCCAAGAAGCATGCACCCAGGACGCGCGCGGTACCGACCGCAGCGCCCGCACCGAAAAAGGTGCAAGCACCGAAAAAGGTGCAAGCACCGAAAAAGGTGCAAGCACCGAAAAAGGTGCAAGCAAGGCAACCGTGAAGCATGGCACCCAGCGTGCAACCGTTGCGCCGGTAAAAGTTGCGCGCGCACCGAGAAAGGTGCAAGCAAAGAACGTCTCGGGAGCAGGGAATTTCGCATCACGCATCGCAAAGTTTGCCAATGCCTCGCTCGGCGCATCGCGCGCGCGCGCGCATCGGCCGGAAGAGCGTGCCAGGCCGAGCAAGTCAGGCAAGGCGCGCTGAGCGCATAACGAGGACGCATGATGGGCCCGATCAAGATTGACCCGGCGCGCGCGTTTGAGGAGGCGCTGACGACGCAACGCAAGCTCGCGGTGGCGCTGCAAACGCTGCGCGATGTGGACGATGTCCACTTCGGCGTGACCGACAAGGAAGAGGTCTATCGCGAGGACAAGCTCGTCGTCTATCGCTTCAAGGGTGAGCGACCGCCCTCCGCAAAGGTGCCGATCCTCATCGTCTACGCGTTGGTCAATCGACCGTACGTGGTCGATCTGCAGGACGATCGTTCGCTGGTCAAGAACCTGCTCGCCCGGGGCGAGGATGTCTATCTGATCGACTGGGGCTATCCGGATCGCGCCGACCGCTGGCTGACCCTCGACGACTACATCAACGGCTATATCTCGCGTTCGGTCGACGCAGTCGCCAAGCGCATTGGAGTCAAGAAGATCAACCTGCTCGGCATCTGCCAGGGCGGCGCTCTTTCGCTGTGCTTTGCCGCGATGCATCCTGACAAGGTGAAGAATCTGATCACGATGGTCACGCCGGTGGATTTCCATACGCCGGACAACATGCTGTCGAACTGGACGCGCGACATGGACGTCGACCTTTTCGTCGACACGCTCGGCAATGTGCCTGCCGACCTCATGAACCAGTGCTACCTGATGCTGAAGCCGGTGCGCCTGAACCAACAGAAGTACATTGGGCTCGTCGACATCCTCGACGACAAGGTCGAACTCGAAAATTTCCTGCGCATGGAAAAGTGGATCTTCGATTCGCCCGACCAGGCCGGCGAGGCGTTCCGCCAGTTCATCAAGGATTTTTACCAGGGCAACAAGCTGGTCAAGGGTGGCCTCAAGATCGGCGCACACGACGTCCATCTCGGCAACATCACGATGCCGGTACTGAATGTGTTCGCGGAACAGGACCATCTCGTTCCGCCATCGGCATCACGGGTCCTCGGCGAGCACATCGGCACCGATGACTACACGCAGATCGCGTTCCGCGGAGGCCATATCGGCATCTATGTGTCGAGCCGGGCACAGCGCGAAGTGCCTTCGGCGATCCACGATTGGCTGGCCAAACGCGCGCTCTGACAGTCGCGGACGCGGTCCCCAAGGATCGCGGCTGCGCCACTTGCACCTTTTTCCGGTGCTCCTACAACAGCAGGACCCTTGCAGGATCGCTGCAAGCGCGACTGATCATATTGTCTGAACCTGCCGCCTCGGTGCGGTGGCGTTGCTCGCGGTAATCCCATGAAACCGCGACGAAAGCCCGATTGCGGCATGCTGCCGCCCTTTTCGATGTGAGCGAACGTCCATGAATGACGTCTTGATAGTCCTGCACGGTGTCACGATCACACCGTGGAAGCTGATCGGCCTGATTGGCACGTTCCTGTTCACGGCGCGCTGGTTCGTGCAGTTCTACGCGACCAGAAAGTTGAAGCGCGTCGTCATGCCGATGTCGTTCTGGTATCTGTCGATCGTCGGCAGTGTGATGACGCTCGCCTATTTCGTCTGGGGCAAGAACGACTCCGTCGGCATCATCCAGAACGCGTTCCCGATGTTCGTGTCCGCCTACAACGTGTTCGTCCATTTGCGCCATCATCGGCCCGAAGTGGTCAACCCGGGCGGTCCGGAAGAGAGTTGACAGCGGGCGCGTCGTAGCACGCACGGTGCTACATCCGTTCGCCCTTCGATACGCGAAGCGTACCCTGTCCTGAGCTGGTCGAAGGATCAGAACGAACGGACTTGAGCGTTCGATGAGCGCCGCGGCGCTGCAGTGCGCGCGCTATTCCGGATCGTAATCGAGGTTCGACGCGAGCCAGCGCTCGGCCTCGGCGAGCGTCCAGCCCTTGCGCCTAGCGTACTCTTCGACTTGATCCTTGCCGAGGCGGCCGACCACGAAATACTGGCTGCGCGGATGGGCAAAATACCAGCCGGACACCGCGGCCGCGGGATACATCGAAAAGCCCTCGGTGAGTTCGATGCCGGCATTCGCAGTCCCGTCGAGCAAGCGGAACAGCGTCGCTTTTTCGGTGTGGTCTGGGCAGGCCGGATAACCCGGCGCCGGACGTATGCCGCAATATTTTTCGCCGATCATGTCGTCATTGCTGAGCACCTCGTCCGTCGCGTAGCCCCAGAATTCGCGGCGCACACGTTCGTGCAGGCGTTCGGCGAACGCCTCGGCGAGGCGATCGGCGAGCGCTTTCAGCAGAATCGAGGAGTAGTCGTCGTATTCTCGCTGGAAGCGTTCCAGATGCGGTTCGATGCCGAGCCCGGCGGTTACCGCGAACCCGCCCACATAATCGGGGACTTTCGAATCCTTCGGCGCGACGAAGTCGGCCAGACAGAAATCGGGACGCTCGACGGGTTTGTCGACCTGCTGGCGCAGGCAATGCAGCGTCGCCAGCGGCGCGGTAGCCGATAGCCGGGAGCCGGGAGCCGGACCTGCGCTTTCCGGCTTCCGATTCCCGGCTCCCGGCTCCCGGTAAATTTCGATGTCGTCACCAACGCTCGCCGCCGGCCACAATCCAATCACCGCGCGTGCGGTCAGCCACTTTTCGGCGATGATGCGTTTGAGCATCGCGCGCGCGTCGGCGTAGAGCTCGGTCGCCTGCGTGCCAACGATTTCGTCCTTGAGGATGGCCGGATAGCGCCCGCTGAGTTCCCATGCGCTGAAGAACGGCGTCCAGTCGATATATTCGGCGAGTTCGGCGAGCGGATAGTCGTCGAACACGGTGATGCCAAGCTTGACCGGTGCAGGCGGGCGGTAGTCATCCCAGTGGCCATCGAACCGCTGTGCGCGCGCCTTTTCCAGTGGAACGAGCCGCTTGGCGCCACTGCGGTTCTTGTGGCGTTCGCGGATTTCCGCGTATTCGGCGCGAATCTTCGCCATGAATGCGTCGACGAGTTCCTTCGAGATCAGCGACTGCGCGACGCCGACCGCGCGCGAGGCGTCCTTGACCCATACGCAGGGCGACTTGTAGTGCGGCTCGATCTTCAACGCCGTGTGCGCGCGCGACGTCGTGGCGCCGCCGATCAGAAGTGGTAGATGGAAGTCCTGGCGCTGCATCTCCCGGGCGACGTGGCTCATCTCTTCGAGCGACGGCGTGATGAGTCCTGAGAGGCCGATCATGTCCGCTTTCTCGGCAATCGCCGTGTCGAGGATCTTCTGCGCCGACACCATCACGCCGAGATCGATCACCTCGAAATTGTTGCAGCGGAGCACGACGCCAACGATGTTCTTCCCGATATCGTGCACGTCGCCCTTGACCGTCGCCATCACGATCTTGCCGTTGGTTTTCGCAGTGTCGCCGGTGCGCAGCTTCTCCGCCTCGATGAACGGCAGCAGATACGCGACCGCCTTCTTCATCACCCGCGCCGATTTCACAACCTGCGGCAGGAACATCTTGCCGGCGCCGAACAGATCGCCGACGACATTCATACCGTCCATCAACGGGCCTTCGATCACGTCCAGAGGCCGGGTGCTGAGCTGGCGGGCCTCTTCGGTATCGACTTCCGCATACGCGTCGATGCCGTGCACGAGCGCGTGTGCGAGGCGCTCGCGTATCGGCAATGCGCGCCAGGCGAGACTCTCGACAACGACTTCGCCCTTCTTCGATTTGTAGCGCTCGGCGATCTCGAGCATGCGCTCGGTCGCATCCTTGCGCCGATTAAGGACGATGTCCTCGACCCGTTCGCGCAGTTCCGGGTCGAGCGTGTCGACGATCGGCAACGCGCCGGCGTTGACGATGCCCATGTCCATGCCCGCGCGGATCGCGTGATAGAGGAACACCGCGTGGATCGCCTGGCGCACGGTCTCGTTGCCGCGGAACGAGAACGAGACATTGGAGACGCCGCCGGAAATATGGCAATGCGGCAAGGTCTGCTTGATGATTCGGGTCGCTTCGATGAAGTCGACCGCGTAGTTGTCGTGCTCCTCGATACCGGTCGCAATCGCGAAAATGTTCGGATCGAAAATGATGTCTTCGGGCGGAAAGTTGAGGCGCTCGGTCAGCAGCTTGTAGGCGCGCGTGCAGATGTCCACCTTGCGCGCGCAGGTGTCGGCCTGGCCTTGTTCGTCGAACGCCATCACGACCGCGGCGGCGCCGTAGCGCAGTACCTTCTTCGCGTGGTGGAGAAACGCTTCTTCGCCCTCCTTGAGCGAGATCGAATTGACAATGCCCTTGCCTTGCAGGCAGCGGAGGCCGGCCTCGATCACGCTCCACTTCGACGAATCGACCATCACCGGCACGCGCGCGATATCCGGCTCCGACGCGATCAGATTCAGGAACCGCACCATCACGGTTTCCGAATCGATCAGCCCTTCGTCCATGTTCACGTCGAGAATCTGCGCGCCGTTCTCGACCTGCTGGCGTGCGACCACAACCGCCTCGTCGTAGCGTTCTTCCTTGATCAGTTTCTTGAACTGCGCGCTGCCGGTGACATTGGTGCGTTCGCCGATGTTGACGAACAGCAGCTGCGGCGTGATGACTAGAGGCTCGAGGCCGGAGAGGCGGGTATGGCGGGGTATTGCGTTCATTTGATGGTTTGGGCTCTTCATTCGCCGCCGTTCCTGGATTTCGTCGGAACGGCGGCAACTAAGGTCATTCAAGACCTTCCGTTCGCCCTGAGGTATCGAAGGGCGATCTTCGCAATCTGCCGGTTTGCGACCGTCCGTGCTTCGGTACCTCAGCAAGAACGGTGTGGAGGTTCGTCGCGATCGAATCGGCTATGCAGCTATTCCAAGAGCTTTCGGTAACACACGTGGCGCAACGCCTGCAACGGCTTCCGCGAGCGCGTGGATGTGCGCCGGAGTCGTGCCGCAACAGCCACCGACGAGATTGACCAGACCGCTGCGCGCAAACTCGCCGATCAATGCAGCCATGTCTTCCGGCGTTTCGTCGTATTCGCCGAACGCGTTGGGGAGGCCTGCGTTCGGGTGCGCGCTGACGTAACAGTCGGCGACCTGCGAAAGTACATCGACGTATTGACGCAGCTCCTTCGCGCCGAGCGCGCAATTGAGGCCGACCGAGAGCGGTTGACCATGTCCGACCGAAGCGTAGAACGCCTCTGCGGTCTGCCCCGACAGGGTGCGTCCGGAGCGGTCCGTGATCGTGCCGGAGATCATCACCGGCAACCGGCCACCGCGTTCCTCGAACACTTCCTCGACGGCGAACAGCGCGGCTTTCGCGTTCAACGTATCGAAGATCGTTTCGACCATGATTGTGTCGGCGCCGCCGTCGATGAGCCCGGCGGTGGCTTCGCGATAGGCTATGCGCAGTTCGTCGAAGTTCGTGTTGCGAAAACCCGGATCGTTGACGTCCGGGCTGATCGATGCGGTCCGGCTGGTCGGTCCGAGCACGCCGATCACGAAGCGCGGCTTGTCGGGTGTCGTCGCGGCGGCGGCATCGCAGCAGGTGCGCGCGAGTCGTGCGCCTTCGCGATTGAGTTCGTAGACCAGGTGCTCCAGGTGATAGTCGGCTTGGCTGATCGAGGTTGAGTTGAACGTGTTGGTTTCGATGAAGTCGGCGCCCGCGTCCAGATACGCGGTGTGAATGGCGCCGATCACATCCGGACGCGTCAACGTGAGCAGGTCGTTGTTGCCCTTCAGATCGTGGCCGGGCTGCGTGATCACATCGCGCGCCGGTTCGTGCTGACTGTCGAAGCCGCGAGCGAAACGTTCGCCGCGATAGTCGGCCTCCTCCAGTTTGTAACTTTGCACCATGGTGCCCATCGCGCCATCGATGACGAGGATGCGGCACTTGAGCGCGTCAAGCATCGTTGCGACGCGAACGGGGTGGAGGTACGGAAGAATGTGGCTCATGGAAGTCTGGAAGTAATGGAGATGAAACCCTCGCCCTTGACGGTAGAGGGTGGGGTGGTGATGACGCCCGCGCGGCGGGCGCTTGCGGCGCCCACACACGCATCCCGGACTTTCGCCGCCAAGGCGGAAGGAGGGCAACGGGCGGCGGCACACGGACTCACGGTTTCCTCGCGAGAAGGCTGAGCACCTCAAAATGCGGTGGGCGGCGTTCGCGGGTCAGGCGCTGGCAGGCAATCACGTCGAGCTTCGCCTTGCGCGCGAAATCGCGCAGTTCATCGATGGTGAAACCGAGATTGCGGTGATCGAAAGGCTCGACCACGGCGCGGTGCGCATGGCGCCCGAGCGTCGCGGCGAGCACGCGGCCGCCACGGCGCAGCACGCGTGTCGCCTCCACGATCACCGTGGCCGGCTTTTCGCTGTAGGTCAGCGCGTGCATGAGCAGAACCAGATCGAAACTCGCGGCCGGAAAATCAAGCGCGTGCATGTCGCCGGCGCGCACGTCAACGTTCGCAAAGGGCTGCAGGCGCTTGCGCGCGGCATCGACGACGCGCTCGCTCGCGTCCACGCAGATGATCGAGCGCGCACGCGGCGCAAGCAGCTCGGCGAGCACGCCATCGCCCGACGCGATATCGAGCACATCGCCGGTTTCCACGAGCTGGGTCATGCCGCGCGCGAGCGTTTCCCAGGTGCGGCCTGGCGAGTAATGGCGCTCCATGTCGCCGGCAACCGTGTCGGCCCAGCCTTCGGCACGCGCACGCTTGGCGAGTGTGGCGGGCAGGCGGCGTTCGTCATCGCGCAGCATGGCGTCGTCGACGCTTTCCTTCAGCGCATGCAGCAGGGCGCGTTCTTTTGGATCGAGTTCGCCGTTGTAGCGATAGTATGACGACACGCCGGCGCGGCGGTCGCGAACGAGGTCGGCTTCCTTCAATTTGGCCAGATGCGTCGATACGCGCGGTTGGGCGAGGCGCAGCACGGCGGAAAGTTCGGCGACAGTGAGTTCCTCGCGCTCAAGCAGCGCAAGCAGGCGCACGCGCGTCGGGTCCGAAAGCAACCTGAGCAGCGCCGAAGTCGCAGCGAGATCCAATATTTATCCTTTCATCTTGATTGAAAGATAGATGAATAGCGTAGCGGTGCAACGGCGCTGCGTCAATGGCGGCAGCCGCTGATGCAGCCGTTGAGAAGGTATCCTTGCTGGATGTCCAGGTCTTCCTTTGTGGCGCGCGTGCAGCGCCTGCGCGGCGCTGTTTCAAGAATACCGTTCGCCCTGAGGTATCGAAGGGCGGACCTCTGCAATTCTGCCGCCCATGCGGCCATTCATGCTTCGATACCTCAGCACGAACGGCTGGGGATACTCTCGCGAAATTTTTTGGCAGCTTTCTTCTTGTTTTGCATCGGCACGCAATTGTCATCGGCTGCCGAACTCGAGGACGTCGAGCTCGCGAAGTTCTGGACGCCCGGCGTTCTGCACGTTCCGTATCGCGCGATCGTCACACCCGGTCGGCGCGACCACGAATTGCTGCCGCTGATCGTGTTCCTGCACGGGGATTGGCAAGACGGCACCGACAACGAATCGCAGCTCGCCGGTCGCGGCAACGGCTCGTATGAGCTCGTGGACACCGCGCGCGACGGCGACGTTCCGTTGGTCTACATCGCGCCGCAGACGACCGGCGCGTACTGGCCGCCGGATCGCGTGGTCGCGGTGGTGCGCGATGCGCTCGCGCGCTGGCCGGTCGATCCGCGCCGGATTTATCTTACCGGCATTTCCGATGGCGGGGCGGGCGTCTGGGACGCGCTGAAGGCGTATCCGCGTTGCTTCGCCGCCGGCGTGCCGATGTCGGGCATGACCGAGCTCGCCGGATTGGGGCCGATTCGTGACATTCCGCAATGGGTTTTCCACGGCGAAAAGGATGACGACACCGATGTCGAAACCGGCTACGACGGCGCAATGGTCGGCTCGCGCGCGGTAGTACGCTCGCTGCGCGCGATGGGTGGCACGCCGCGCTACACCGAATATCCCGGTGAGAAGCATGTGATCTGGCCGCGCGCCTACGCCGAGGACGCGCTGCTGCCATGGATGCTCGATCAACGCTTGCGCGGAAAACCCTGCAATTTCGCAGCGCGCGCGCGCTGATCCGGCGGAACCGCTAAAATCCAGAATGAAACGCTGAACCAGCTTGGGTCGCGCTTGCAGCGCTTGCACCTTTTTCCGGTGCTCCTACAACGCGTTGCTTCTGTAGAAGCGGCGCGACCGCGCAACGCCGCTCTTTGTAGGAGCGGCGCAGCCGCGACCGGGCGACGCGGTTTTTTGTAGAAGCGGCGCAGCCGCGACCATAGCGGGTTTGTCAGGGCATCTGCCGAATCTGTTACGAATATGCGCGCCCCTGCAGCGCACCGATCCGAGGAGCTTCAATGGATTTCCGTTACACCGAAGATCAGCTGTCGATCCAGGCCATCGCGCGCGATTTCGCGCAGAAGCGCATCGCGCCGGTCGCCGCCGAATTCGACAAGTCCGGCGAGTTCCCGCTGGCCAACATCCGCGAGATGGGCCAGCTCGGCCTGATGGGCATCGAAGTGCCGCACGAGTACGGCGGCGCCGGCATGGACACGATCGCGTATGCATTGGCGATGATGGAGATCGCCGAAGCCGACTGCGCGCACTCGACGATCATGTCGGTGAACAACTCGCTGTACTGCAATGGGATCCTGAAATACGGCACCGAGGAGCAGAAGCAGAAGTACGTGCGCGCGATCGCGACTGGCGAGGCGATCGGCGCGTATGCGCTGACCGAACCGCAGTCGGGTTCGGATGCCTCCGCGATGCACACGCGCGCGATCAGGAACGCGGACGGCAACTGGGTCATCAACGGCAAGAAGAGCTGGATCACCTCCGGTCCCGTAGCGAAATACATCGTGCTGTTCGCTATCACCACCCCCGGCATCGGCGCCAAAGGCGTGTCCGCCTTCATCATCGACACCGCGCGCCCCGGCTTCCACGCCGGCAAGACCGAACCGAAACTCGGCGTCCGCGCCTCGGCCACCTGCGAGATCGAGTTCGCCGACTATGTATGTCCCGCCGCCGACCTGCTCGGCGCCGAAGGCAAGGGCTTCGGCATCGCGATGGGCGTGCTGGATGCCGGTCGCATCGGCATCGCGTCGCAGGCGGTCGGCCTGTCCCGCGCCGCGTATGAGGCCAGCCTCGCCTGGGTGCGCGAGCGCAAAGCATTCGGCCAGCCGATCGGCTCGTTCCAGATGATCCAGGCCAAGATCGCCGACATGAAGTGCCGCCTCGACGCGGCGACCTTGCTGGTGCTGCGCGCCGCATTCGCGAAGGGCGAGACCGAGAAGAACGGCGGCCGCTTCAGCACCGAGGCCTCGGTCGCCAAGCTGTTCGCGTCTGAAGCCGCGATGTTCATCACCCACGCCGCGGTGCAGATCCACGGCGGCATGGGCTACTCGAAGGAAATGCCGCTGGAGCGCTATTTCCGCGACGCGAAGATCACCGAGATCTACGAGGGCACCAGCGAGATCCAGCGGTTGGTGATTGCGCGGAATGAGACCGGGGTGCGCTGATCACACGGTTGGGCTGAACGAAGGGATGCCCAACTTCGGTGACGACGCGAATGTTGGGGTTCGCAAGCTCACCCCAACCTACCGTGCTTCCGCGACGCGAAGATCACCGAGATTTACGAGGGCCCCAGCGAGATTCAGCGGTTGGTGATTGCGCGCAACGAAATGGGGGTGCGTTGATTGCAGGGTAGGTTGGGCTGAACGAAGTGATGCCCAACATTGGCAAGGACACAAATGTTGGGGTTCGCAAGCTCACCCCAACCCACCGATCTGCAAGCCGACAGCCCGCTACTCGACGTAGCCGACCACCATCACGCGTTTGCCATAGCGCAATTGTTCGTAAGCATCTTCCGGTGGCGGCACGAGTTCGACGCGTGCGAAGCCGATCTTGCGCATAATCCAGAACAGCGCTTCGAGGCTCGGCACGAGGCAGATGCCGGTTGTGCTTGCCTCGGGGCCATGCGTATCGTCGGTTTCGTCGATGATCCCGAACGAGCCCTTGAGTGGGCGCACGAAGCGGTAGCTGCCATAGTCGACCATGCCGGTCATGCCCGGCACGATCTGGGTCTCGACGACGCAGACATGTTTGGTCAGCGCGCGTGCCTGGCGCAAGGCGCCGATCGGATTTTCGAGGTGGTAGATCAGGCCGAGCATCAGGACCAGATCGAACTGGCCGAGCTTGGCCGGGTCCAGCGCATGCACGTCGGATTGCGTGACGCGCAGCTTCGACAGTTGCAGCGCATCGCGGATCAGCGTGGTGTCGGCGACGTGCTCGGCGCGCGCGTCGATCGCGAGCACATCATCGGCGTTCCACTGCGCGAGTTTGGTCGCGAACCAGCCTTGATGGCAGGCGATGTCGATCGCGTTGTGACCCGCGAGCGAGCCGCCGAAGCAGCTGTCGATGACACTTTTCAGCATCGACAGGCGGCTTTCGTGAATCTGGTCGAGCGCGCCGTCGTCATACGTGGAGGTGACTTTTCCGCTCGGCAGATGAAAGCGGTAGAACCAGGTTTTTTCGAGGATGCGTTGTTCGATCGCGCTCATTGCGGGCTGGTCGGAAGGCAAAACGTGATTCTAGCGGGTTGGGCTGGGGGTTTGCGGCACGCGATCTGCCGAGGGGAGGGGCCGACGTCGCGGCGGTTCTCCTTCTCCCCCAATGGATTCACCGTTGGCGGAGAGGGGCGGGGCATCAGCGGGTTTCATTGCGCCGGCTGCAGCTGCGCGGACAGGGGCGTTAGTCCCATCGCCTTGCGGTAGCGTGCGTACAAGACCTGCACTTTGGCGACGTACTCCTGGGTCTCGACGTACGGCGGCACGCCACCGTATTGCGTCACCGCGTCGATGCCGGCGTTGTAGGCCGCAGCGACCAGGGTCAGGTCGTCTTCATAGCGCGTCTGCAGCGCTTTCAGATGCTGCGCGCCGGCCATGATCGATGCCTTCGCTGAGAACGGATCCTTGACGCCGTAGTCGCCGATCACGTCCGGCATCAGCTGCATCACGCCCTTCGCGCCTTTCGCGGACACTGCGGTCACGTCGTAGGCGCTCTCGGCGTGCGCGATCGCGCGCAGCCATGCCTCGTCGACGCCGGTTTTTCTCGCCGCGGCCTTGAACTCCTTCTTGAATTCGGTGAGCCGCGGCTTGCCGACCTTGCCGAGACCGACGTGCGCGGGCGAGCCGGGCGGTGTGGCGACCGTGAACGCGAGCACCTTGCTCGAGCCGGGCAGGTTGCGCGTGCTGTAGACGGTCCTGCCGTCCTGTTCACGCTGGTAGAGCGTGCCGTGGAACACGCCCAACGCGCCCCACAGGTTCGGCAGCGCCGCCGCGTTGTCGTCGAGTTGCTTGGTGACGCACTGCGAACCCGGCTCCGGCGCAGTGGCGAGGCTGACGGTGCCGTCGCGCACGCAGCGATAGACCGTGCGCGACTGCGCGTCGGGCACAAGCGCGAGCGCCGTCAGTACCAGCAACAGGTGGGCCCGTCGGTGCGTCATCCGCGCGATTGTAGAGTGGCGTCCTGAACGATCAGATGTATCCGGCAACACCGAACACGGATCGCGCTTGCAGCGCTCCTGCAAAAGCACATGCCGTTGTAGGAGCACCGGAAAAAGGTGCAAGCGGCGCAGCCGCGGCAAGGTTTTGATGCCGCCATGCATGTCGCGCTTGCAGCGCTCCTGCAAAAGCACAGCCGTTGTAGGAGCGCCGGAAAAAGGTGCAAGCGGCGCAGCCGCTATTCGGGCGGCAAACCCGTGGCAATCCGCTCGCGCCGACGAACGGATTCGCGTCGCGGTAGACCTGCCACGGCGCGGCGCCGTCATCATCGCTTGCGATCGCCGTATTGGAAAAAACGCACGCGGCGGTCAGACAGATCGCGAAGCGCCCGGAAGGGGCCGGGCGCTTCGTGTCAGCCTGTGCGGGCCCGGATGCCCGCATCGCGCGCATCAGCTGGATTCGAGCTTCGGCGGTGCCGCAGCCGTGTCATCGCGATCGAGCTTGTCGCCAAGAATACGGCGCACCGTGACATAGAACACCGGAATCAGCAGCACGCCGAGGAGCACCGCGAACAGCATGCCACCGATGACGCCGGTACCGATCGCATGGCGCGCGTTGGCGCCGGCACCGTTCGAGATCGCGAGTGGCATCATGCCGAGGATGAACGCAAACGAGGTCATCAGGATCGGCCGCAGGCGCAGTCGCGCCGCGTTGACCGTCGCCGTCGCCAGACTGTGGCCGGCGCGCTGCTCGGCAACTGCGAACTCCACGATCAGGATCGCGTTCTTCGCGGCGAGGCCGATGATAGTCAGCAAGCCGATCTTGAAATACACGTCGTTGGTCAGGCCGCGTGCCATCGTCGCCACGATCGCGCCGGTGACACCGAGCGGCACGACCAGCAGCACCGCGATCGGGATCGACCAGCTTTCATACAGCGCGGCCAGGCACAGGAACACGACCAGGATCGACAGCGCGAACAGCAGCGGCGCCTGGCTGCCGGAAATGATCTCCTGCAGCGACTGACCGGTCCAGTCATCCTCGAAACCCTGTGGCAGGTCCTTGCTGATGATGTCCTGCATCGCCTGCATCGCTTCACCGGAACTCTTGCCGGGCGCCTGCGAGCCGACGATCTCGACCGCCGAAAAGCCGTTGTAGCGGACCAGGCTCGGCGAGCCCATCGCCCAGTCCGTATGGACGACGTTGGATATCGGGATCATCGACGGGCCGCCGACCGCTGTCTTCGCGTTCGGTAGCGAGCTCGGCACATAGAAATGGTTGAGCGCATCCGGGCTCATGCGGAATGGCGCGTCGGCCTCCATGTTCACGCGCAGCACGCGGCCCTGGTAGAAGAAGTCGTTCACATAGACCGGAGCCAGCATCAGCTGGATGGCCGTATAAACGTCCGACAACGACAACCCCATCGACTGTGCCTGCACGCGATCGACCTTCATCGACAGCTGTGGCGTGTCCTCGAGTCCGTTCGGGCGCACACCAGTCAGCATGTTGGTTTCCTGCGCTGCCTTGCCGATCAGTACATTGCGTGCGTCAAGCAGCGCCTTGTGGCCGGCGCCCGAGCGGTCCTGCAGGAACAGGTCGAAGCCGCCGAACTGACCGAGGCCGCTGATCGTCGGCAGGTTGATGACGAACACCTGCGCGTCGTTGATGCCCATGAACATCGCGCCGTTGAGTTGGCGGATGACCTCGGTGGCATTGGCCGAACGATCCTTCCACGGCTTGAAGCGGAAGAACGCCATGCCGACGTTCTCGCCTTGGCCCAGGAAGCTGAAACCACTGACCGCGACGACGCCGTCGATGGCCGGATTCTTGCGTGCGATGCTCTGCAGCTGATTGAGGACCGCATTGGTGCGATCGATGCTGGCGCCGGCCGGCAGCTGCACGACGCCCAGCGCGTAGCCCTGGTCCTCCTCGGGCAGGAAGCTGCCGGGCAGGCGCGTGAACAGGAAACCGCACACCAATGCGATCACCACGAACACGATCATCCATCGCGGCACGTGACGGACCGCGCTGCCGATAAGGCCGGTATAGGTCTTCTGGACCCGGTCGAAGGTCCGGTTGAACCAGCGGAACAGCACGTTCTTTCTGGTTTCATGGTGCGGTTTCAGCAGCGTTGCACAGAGCGCCGGCGTGAAGGCGAGGGCGAGGAATGCGGAGAAAGTGACCGTGAACGCGACGGTCAGCGCGAACTGGCGGTAGATTTCGCCGACGCTGCCTTTTTGCATCGCACTCGGAATGAATACCGCGGCGAGCACCACCGCGATCGCGACCACCGGGCCGCTGATCTGGCTCATCGCCTTGCGCGTCGCCTCCTTCGGCGACAGGCCTTCCTCGGCCATGATGCGTTCGACGTTCTCGATGACGACGATCGCGTCGTCGACGACGATGCCGACCGCAAGCACCATGCCGAACAGGGTCAGCTGGTTGATCGTGAAACCGATGGCCCAAATGCCGAGGAACCCGCCCATCAGCGCGATGGGGATGACCAGGGTCGGCATCAGGGTCATGCGGAAGTTCTGCAGGAACACCAGCATCACCAGGAACACGAGGAAGATCGCTTCGACCAGGGTCTGCACGACTTCCACGATCGAGATCGCGATGAAATCCGAGGTGTCGTACGGGATGAGCGAGGAGACACCCTTGGGGAAACTCGGCTGCATCTCGGCGAGTCTGGCCTTGACCGCCTTGGCCACCGACAGGGCATTGGCGCCGGTCAAAAGCTGCACGGCGAAACCGGCAACCGGCTGGCCGTTGTAGGTCACCTTGTGGCCATAGCTGTACGGCCCGAGTTCGACTCTCGCGACATCCTTGAGGCGCACCGTGGTGCCGTCGCTGTTTGCGACGAGGATGATGTTCTCGAACTGGTCGGCTGTGGAAAAGCGGCCCTCGGCGATGACCGTCGCGGTGAACGCGTTGCCGGGTGTGGCCGGCTCCGCGCCGAGCGAGCCGGCCGCGATCTGCACGTTCTGTCCGCGCACCGCATTCAGCACCTGCGCCGCGGACAGGTTGTAGCCATGCAGCTTGTCGGCATCCAGCCAGATCCGCATCGAATACTCCGAGCCGAACTGGGTCGCGCTGCCGACGCCGGGAATGCGCTGGATCTGGTCGATCACGCGCGAGGCGAGCAGGTTGTTGAGCGCGTAGGAGTCAAGACTGCCGTCGTCGGATTTCAACATGCCGATCATCAGAAAGCCGGCGTTGGCCTTGGACACGACGACGCCCTGCTGAGTGACATCCGAGGGCAGGCGTGGTGTCGCCAGGGCGACCTTGTTCTGGGTTTGCACCTGGGCGATATCGGGATCGGTGCCGGGATCAAACGTCAATGTGATCGACGCGCCACCGCTGGAGCTGGACGACGAGCTGAAATAGGCGAGATGATCGATGCCGGTCAGCTGTTGCTCGATCACCTGGGTGACAGTTTTCTCGACCGTGTCTGCATTAGCGCCCTGGTAGCTGGCACTGACGACGACCTGGGGCGGCGCGATCGCCGGATACGATTCGATACCGAGATTGAAGATCGCGATCACGCCACCGAGCGTGATCAGGATCGCGATGACCCAGGCGAAGATCGGCCG
>PLNP01000055.1 GCA_003142815.1 Rhodanobacteraceae bacterium | reverse complement strand
TTCGAGGCACAATCCTCCCCTTGAAGCGGAGGGCTTCAAAACGAAGAGGATGGGCGCATGAGCACACTGGTCGAAATCCGCAACGTCAGCAAAGTCTACGAACGCGGCAAGCAGAAGGTCGAGGCGCTGCATCACATCGACCTCGACATCGCGCAGGGCGATTTCCTCGCGCTGATGGGACCGTCTGGCTCCGGCAAGACGACGCTGTTGAACCTGATCGGCGGACTCGACTCGCCGACCGAGGGCAGCATCGCGATCGGTGGCGCACGCATCGACAAGCTCGGTGAGGGTGCGCTGGCGAAATGGCGTTCCTCACATGTCGGCTTCATTTTCCAGTTCTACAACCTGCTGCCGATGCTGTCGGCGCAAAAAAACGTCGAACTGCCGCTGCTGCTGACCAAACTGTCGGCGGCGGAACGCAAGCGTAATGCGGGTATCGCGCTGCAGCTGGTCGGCCTCGCCGATCGCGCCTCGCACAAGCCGACCGAGCTGTCGGGCGGTCAGCAGCAGCGTGTCGCGATCGCGCGCGCGATCATTTCCGATCCGAGCTTGCTGGTCTGCGACGAACCGACCGGCGACCTCGACCGCCAATCCGCCGAGGACGTGCTCGGCCTGTTGCAGACGCTCAATCGTGAGCACGGCAAGACGATCATCATCGTCACGCACGATCCGAAGGCGGCCGAGTACGCGCGGCAAACGTTGCATCTGGACAAGGGCACACTGGTCGAACACGCGGCGGCGTGAGTGGAAGTCCCTCTCCCCCCGGCGACCGAAGGAAGTCCCCGTTGGAGAGGGGTTGGGGTGAGAGTTCGGACGAAGTGAAGCGCTGCGTCGAACCCGAACCCTCATCCGGCGCTTTGCGCCACCTTCTCCCGAGGGGCGAAGGGAATAGCGGGGCAACCTGCGAGGAGTTGCAATGAAATATCTCCATCTCGTCTGGGCCGCGCTGTTTCGGCGCAAGACACGCACGATCTTCACCCTGATCTCCGTACTCGCCGCGTTCCTGTTGTTCGGCCTGCTCGATTCGGTGCACAGCGCATTCTCGGGCGCGGCCGACAGCGTGGCCGGGGTGGATCGTCTGGTCACCATCTCCAAGGTCAGCTTCACGGTATCGCTCCCGAAGAGCCTGCTGCCGCGCATCCAGGCGATACCGAACGTGAAGGACGTCGCCTATGCGAACTGGTTCGGCGGCATCTATCAGGACCCGAAGAACTTCTTTCCGAACGAGGCGGTCAGCGACAATTTCTTCGATGTTTTCTCCGAGTTCGTACTTCCGCCGGAGCAGCGCGAGGCATTTCGCAAGACGCGCACCGGCGCCGTGGTCGGCGCCGAGCTGGCCAAGAAGTTCGGCTGGAAGATCGGCGACAAGATTCCGCTGCAGGCGACGATCTTTCCGCAGAAGGGTGGCAGCAACGTGTGGACGTTCGACCTGGTCGGCATCTACCACATCGCCGACCCCAAGCAGCGCAGCCAGGAAGGCGCGCTGTTCTTCAACTGGGACTATTTCGACGAGGCGCGCCAGTTCGGCAACGGCAATATTGGCTGGTACATCGAGCGCCTGACCGATCGCAACGCGGCCGACCAGGTCGCCAGCGCGATCGATGCGTTGTCGGCGAACTCCGACCATGAAACCAAGACGCAGACGGAGCAGGCGTTCAACGTCGCATTCATCGGCCAGTTTGCGGATATCGGCCTGATTGTCGGCGCGATCATGGCCGCGGTGTTCTTCACCCTGATCCTGCTCACCGGCAACACGATGGCGCAGGCCGTGCGCGAGCGCATTCCGGAGCTCGCAGTGTTGAAGACGATCGGCTTCTCGAACAAGAGCGTGCTCGGCCTCGTCCTATCCGAGTCGATCCTGCTGATTTTGATCGGTGGCGTGCTCGGTCTTGCGATCGCCGCGGTCGTGGTCGGTGCGCTCAAGGCGTCGCTCGGCAGCGGTATCCCGATGGCGCCGGTCGATGCAGTGACTTGGGCTAAAGGCATCGCGCTGATGATCGGTATCGGTGTCGTGATTGGTGTGTTGCCCGCGCTGCGCGGCATGCGCCTGCGCATCGTCGATGCGCTGGCTGGACGGTGAGGAGAACCCCGATGCGTACACTCAAAAGATTTCTGTCCGGCCTCGGAATGCTCGTGCTGCTGGTCGTCGGCGTGGCGATCCTGATGCTGGTGCCGTGGCCGCTGTTGCTGGTCCTCGTGCTCGTGCTGGCGGCCTGGATGGGCCTGACCCGCAGCGGCCGGCAGGCCGCGTCGGTCAGCTGGGTCGGCATCTCGACCTTGCCGCAGCGGCTGGGTTCGTCCTCAGTAGTGGTCATCGGTATCGCCGGCGTGGTCGGCGTGCTGGTCGCGCTGCTCGCGATGGGCGAGGGTTTCCAGGCGACGCTCAAGCAAACCGGCAGCGACGACACCGTGGTGGTGATGCGCGCCGGTGCGCAGGCGGAGCTCAATTCCGTGCTCGGCCACGACAGCGTGACCCTGATCACGCAGGCGGCCGGTGTGCTCAAGGACAAGGACGGCAGACCGATCGCGTCGCCGGAACTCGTGGTCGTCGCGTCGCTGCCGAAGAAAAGCAGTGGGCTCGACTCCAACGTGGAGATCCGTGGTGTGGGTCCGCAGATCTGGGTTCTGCACCCCGATCTGAAGATTACCGATGGGCGCGCGTTCAAGCCGGGCCTGCGCGAATTGGTCGTCGGCAAGGGCGCACGCGAGGAATTCGCCCACATCGATGTCGGATCTACGCTCAACCTCAACAACCAGACCTGGACCGTGGTCGGCGCGTTCGATTCGGACGACGCACACAACTCGGAGCTGTGGGGCGACACCGACGTGGTCGGGTCGACCTATCGGCGCGGCAGCAGCTCATCGCTCGTCACCGCGCGCCTGACCTCCGCCGACGCATTCGACGCATTCAAGGCGGCGCTCGCCAGCGACCCGCGCCTGAAGGTGGATGTGAAAACCACGCGCGCGTACTACACCGAGCAATCGGCCGGTCTCGCCAAGCTGATCCGCATCCTCGGCACGACGATCGGCGTGATCATGGGCATCGGCGCGATCTTCGGCGCGCTGAACACGATGTACGCCGCAGTCGCGACGCGCGCACGCGAGATCGCGACCCTGCGCGCGATCGGCTTCCGCGGCTTGCCGGTGGTCGTGTCGGTGCTGCTTGAGACCATGCTGCTTGCGCTCGCCGGCGGCGTGCTCGGCGCCGCGATCGCCTGGATCATCTTCAACAACTACACGGCGTCGACGCTCGGCGCCAATTTCAGCCAGATCGTGTTCGCGTTCAAGGTGTCGCCGGCGCTGGTCTGGAACGGCATCAAGTGGGCACTGGCGATCGGTTTCATCGGCGGCCTGTTCCCGGCGCTGCGCGCCGCGCGGCTGCCGGTGACGACCGCGCTGCGGGAGTTGTAGGCTCTGCGCGCTTTGCTTTGAAGCCCTCCCCCTTCAAAGGGGGGGTGTGAGCCGGGCTTGACTCGCGCCGTCCTGGCGCTTGTGCTAGGCGCCAGCTTCGCTGTTCGCGCCCGCTTCTGCGGGCGCAGTCGCGCGGCACTGCCGCGCGACTGCGAACGGCTGCACAGGGATGTGCAGACCGGGCTTGTGAGTACAGGATGTGCGAAGGGTTGGGGTGGGGATGGTGTTCGATTCTTGTATCGACAGCCGTTTATTCGAAAATCGACCCGCATCCCTGCGGGCAGGTCACTTTCTCTTGCTTGCCCACTGCGCCGCCCCTTCGGGCTTTCTCTGCGCACGCTCGCCGCGACATAAGGGGCCCCATTTGGCGGCAGTCCTTGCCGCAGAAGCCAGAGCGAAGCGTCGCTCCGCTGCTCCGCTTCTGCGCGCAGGAGCGCGCTTGCTTTCGGGTCCCCTGTGTCGCGGCGACTGGCGGACGAAGAGGCCCGCAGGGTGAGCGCGATGGATCGAGCTCACCCTGCTGTCAGCACAAGGAAGTGCTGTCAGCGGAACCCGGCCGTCATTCGCGGACCCGGAGCGCAGGATGCGCGGAGGGCGCGGCACCGGGGTGCCCTTTCTCTTGGTCACTTTTCTTTGGGCACGCAAAGAGAAGTGACCCGCTCACCCGGGAGGCGAGCGGAAAAGGGCATGGATGCCTGCTTCGGCAGCGAGTGACGCAAAGCCCCAATGCGCGCGCTATGCGCGCCTACCCCGCGCCATCGTGATCAGCGCGACGCCACCCAGAATCACCCCCATCGCGATGACATCAAACGGATGCACGGCTTCGCCGCCGAACAGCGCGCCGACCAGCACTGCGACCGGTGGGTTCACGTAGGCGTAGCTCGTCGCGAGTGCCGGTCGCACCGTGTGGAGGAGGTACAGATACGCGCTGAAGCCGACCAGCGATCCGGCGATCGCGAGATAGACGATGGCAAGGCTGGCCGACAGCGGCGGCGATGCAGGCCAGCGCTCGCCGATCAGCAGCGCGAAGACGAGCAGCGCCGCGCCGCCGGTCAGCATCTGCGCGGCGGTGTTCATCGCCGCTGGCGGCATGTTGCGGCGTCGGCTCCAGATCGAACCAAACGCCCACGCGGCCGCAGCGGCAACCAGCGCGAGCGCGCCGACTGGCGAACCGGCGATGCTGCCGCCGAGATTCAGGAACACCACGCCGGCAAAACCCACGCCGAGACCGAGCCATTCCATGCGCGCCGGCCAATGGCCGTATAGACCGCCAAACACCGCGGCGAACAGTGGCATGCTCGCGACCGCGACTGCGGCAATGCCCGACGCCACATTCTGCTCCGCGTAACAGACCAGGCCATTGCCGAGGCCAAGCAGCATCGTGCCGGTCAAGGTGGCGTTGATCCACTGCACGCGTGTCGGCGCGGCCATGCCGCGCCAGCGCAGGAACGCATACAGCGCGATACCGGCGCCAAGGAAGCGGATCGCCGCCATCAGGAATGGCGGGTAGCTCGCGACGGCGATGCGGATCGCGAGATAGGTCGAGCCCCAGACGAAATACAGCGCGATCAGCGCGATCGGAACCAGCAGGCGCGGACCGAACAACGCAGTCGGCGGCGCATCCGCCACGGCTGGGTCGTTGCGATGGGAGTCGTTCATCCGGAATCTTTCGAGGGCCGGTTGAGGCGCGGCCGCTTTGGCAAGGTCGTCAAGGATACGCAAGCTGCGCCGCCCCGGCGAGGGCCGCCAGCGGCGATCAGCAAGGTGCCATTGCGTGCAGTCTGCAATCGCCTTGAGGCGCCACCCATTGCGTCGTCACGAGGCACGCATGCTCAGTGTGGCGCCGTCGATGGATCGCGCTGCGCTGGCGCACCCGATACGATCTTGAATTCGCCTTCGATCACGTCTGGCGGTGGCGGCGCTGGACTCGCCGCGGCACCCGCATGCGCGCGCGGACGCGGCGTCGAACGCAGTGCATTGACCAGTAACAGCAACGCGCCGCCGATCGCCAGCGCTGCCAGCGCGAACATGCCGAGGGCGACGAACAGCAGCACGGCGATAACGCCGAGCGCGCTCATCGCCAGACGCGCCAGCGGGTGGCGCGGTCGTGTCGCGCGAAACGGGCCATGGAACATCGCCAATTCTCCGTATGCCAAAATGTGCGCCCGCGTGAACGCGTCGTTGCCTAGTGACCTGTAACGCTCATTTCGAAAGTGCCTCGCTCGGTTTCGCGGCGCTGGGCTTGCCCCTCATCACGATCCCGTCGCGATTCATCTTCCCAAACGAGCGTTACAGGCCACCAGTTTGGGGCTGCGCCGCACGCCGACAAGTGCTGAAAGATGGCATGAAACAATCCCAGCCGCTGTGCCAACTCGACGAAATCCCGGATAACGGCGCGATCGCGGTGCGGATCGCGACCGTTACCGGCGGTTCCGAGTTGATCGTCTTGCGCCAGGGCGACTGCGCGTTCGCGTATCACAACGAGTGCCCGCATGCGGGACGCAATCTCGATTTCGCGCCGGGCAAGTTCCTGGTGCAGGGCGGGTGCGTGACGTGTGCCGTGCACGGTGCAACCTTCACGGTTGCGACCGGTGCCTGCTGCGGCGGCCCGGCGCGCAGCGGCCTGGTCGGATTGCCGGTCGAGGTCGTCGACGGCATCGTTCGTCTGAAATAGGATCAGCAGGCCGCGCTCCGGCCGGCGTTTGCACACGCCTTGTCGCATCAATACCTGTGCCCGAACACGAGGTTGACCGACACCAGCATGACGATCAGCAGCAGCACGGTCAGCGGGATGCCCACCCGCAGGAAATCACGGGAGTGGTACCCGCCCGGGCCGGCGATGATCATGATGACGGGATTGGCGCTCGGGATCAGGAACACATTGGATGTGGAGACCGCGACGACGAGCGCGTAAACCGCAGGATTTCCACCCGAGGCGAGCGCCACGTTGATCGCCATCGGTACCATCATCACGGCGGCGCCGACGTTGGACACGACCTGCGCAATGAGCAGGGTGATCACCGCGATGACCGCCTGCAGACCCCATTGCGGCCATGCGCCGAGATAGGTCAGCACTTCCTGCGCGATCCATGCGGCCGCGCCGGTCGAATCCATCGCCCAGCCGAGCGGAATCAGGCAAGCCAGCGTGAAGATCGTCTTCCAGTTGATTGCGCCGTAGGCCTCGTCCATGTTCAGCACGCCGGTCAGCAGCATACCGACCGCACCGACCAGCATCGCGATCGACAGCTTGATGTCGGTGAACAGGCCGAGCCCCATCGCCAGCGCGAAGAACGCGACCGCGTGCCAGATCTTGCTCGGCCGGTGTTCTTCCTTCGGATAGTCGGTGACGACGACGATATCGTGCGACTCGGCGGTTTGGGCGAGATCACGCCAGAAGCTGTGCAGGACCAGCGTATCGCCCGCGCGCAGCGCGACCTGACGCACGTCTTCGCGAAATACCTGGTCGCCGCGATTGACCGCGAGCACCGAGATGCCATGGGTCTTGCGCAAACGCAGGTCACCGACCGATTGCTTGATCCAGCGCGAACTCGGCGGAATCACCGCCTCGGAAATGCCGGCGCGGGCCGGGTTGAACAGATCGGCGAAATTGCGCAGGCGCGCCTGCACCTGGCATAGCTGCATGTTCGCGAAGTCGTTGACCGCCTCGCGCTTGCCGAGCACGCCGAGCACGCTGCCGACCCAGATCATCTGATCGGCCGGCGGCGCGAGACGTGCTTCGTTGCCGCTCCTCAGCGCGAGGATCAGCGGTGCGCCGCGCAATTGTTCGACTTCGCCGACGCTCATGCCGACCAGCGGGCTGTCGGCGGTGACGGTGAGTTCGAGCACCTCGCCGTCGATGCCGTAGGTTTCCGCGAAGTAGGTTTCGGTGCGCCCCGGCGTGACTTTCTGGCGGTCCTCCGCGTCGCTCGGCAGCAAGCGGCGCGTGAACAGCGCGAAGTACGCGAGTCCGGTCAGCAGGAGCGGAATGCCGATCGGCGCAACCGCGAACAGGCTGAAGGTCTGGATCGTCTGCGCGCCGGGCGGCAGATTGCGGTTCGCGCTCGCGATCAGGTCGTTGAGCAGGATCAACGGCGAGTTCGAGATCATCGTCATGTTGGTGCCGCACAGGATCATGCAGGCCATCGGCAGCAACAGGCGTTTCAGCGGCAGGCCGGTGCGCGAACTGATCCGGCTGACCACCGGCAGGAACACCGCGCTGAGTGCTTGGCTCTGGATCACCGACGAGAGCGAACCAGCCACCGCATTGATCAACAGCGATACGCGCGACTCGATGCCGCCGGCCAGACGCAGGATGAACGAGGCCGCCTTGCCGAGCACGCCGGTGCGGTCGAGGCCGGCGCCCATGATCATCACCGCGATCAGCGAGATCACCGCGTTGCCGGCGAAACCTTCGAACAGCTGCTCGACCGGCAGCAGGCGCGTGAGGCCGATCACCACGATCACCAGCAACGCGACCAGATCCGCGCGGATCCATTCGAGGACCAGCATCAGCACGGTGAACGCGAGCAACGCGAACACGAGTGCCATGTTGGTGGTGAGGGTCAGGCCGGCGTCCATCGGGGCAGGTTTCTTGTTATCGCCTGGCGAGCGTCATGCTCGGCTAGATGCGTTCATAGACGAAGTCCCAGACGCCGTGGCCGAGACGCAGGCCGCGGCGTTCGAAATGGGTTTCGATGCGCCAGGGCGGACGTTCGGCGGATGCGGCATGGAGCGGATCGGCGCGCCACATCGACGCGGCCTCGAGCACGTTCTGCATGTGCCCGGCATAGTCGGCCCAGTCGGTCGCCAAATGCAAGCGACCAGCGGGTGCAACACGCGCCGCGAGCAGGGCGAGAAATTCCGGCTGGATCAGGCGCCGCTTGTGATGACGCTTCTTGTGCCAGGGGTCTGGAAAATAGATGCGCACGTCGGCGAGTGCGCCCGGCGCGATTTCGTTTTCCAGTACCTCGACGGCGTCGTGGTTGTACAAGCGCACATTGCCTGCGCCAGCGCCGGCGAGGCCGTTCATCAGGCGCCCGACGCCTGGCCGATATACTTCGATGCCGATGAAATCGGAACCCGGTTCGGCCTGCGCCGAGTGCAGCAATTGATCGCCGTTGCCGAAGCCGATTTCCAGCACCAGCGGTGCCGCGCGCCCAAAACTCGCGCCGAAGTCGCGCGGCGCACCGATGTAGTCGAGGCCATAGCGCAACCAGTGCGCATCGAACGCGCGCTGTTGTGCCGGCGTGATGCGACCCTGGCGCAACACGAAACTGCGGATGCGGCGGTGGTGCGCTTCGCCGCCGTCCGCGTTGTCGGCCATTCGGGCATCAGCCGATCGTGCCGTCGAGCGGACTCGATGCGGACGCGTAGCGTTTGCGCGGAATGCGGCCGGCACGGAACGCCGCACGTCCCGCTTCGACCGCGAGCTTCATCGCGTGCGCCATCAGCACCGGATCCCTCGCACCGGCGATCGCGCTGTTCATCAGCACGCCGTCGCAGCCGAGCTCCATCGCGATCGCGGCGTCGGAGGCGGTGCCGACACCAGCGTCGACGATGATTGGAACCTTGGCGTTTTCGACGATCTCGAGCAGGTTGTAACGGTTCTGGATGCCGAGCCCGGAACCGATCGGCGCCGCCAGCGGCATCACCGCGACGCAGCCCATTTCCTCGAGGCGCTTGGCGAGGATCGGATCGTCGGAGGTGTAGACCATGACATCGAAGCCATCCTTGACCAGCGTCTCGGCTGCGGCGAGAGTGGCGATCACATCCGGGAACAATGTCTTCGGATCACCGAGCACTTCGAGCTTCACCAGGCGATGGCCATCGAGCAGTTCGCGGGCGAGGCGGCAGGTGCGTACTGCGTCCTCGGCGGTGTAGCAACCGGCCGTGTTCGGCAGGATGGTGTAGCGCGAGGGCGGCAACACGTCGAGCAGATTCGGCTCGCCCGGGTTCTGGCCGATATTGCTGCGCCGGATCGCAATGGTGACGATCTCGGCGCCACCCGCTGCGGTCGCGGATCCGGTTTCGTCGAGATCCTTGAACTTGCCGGTGCCGGTCAAGAGACGCGAGCGGTAGGTCTTGCCCGCGATGATCAGTGGATCGCTGGCGGTATCGAGTCTGGATGCGGTTAGCGCGTTCATTTCTCTCTTCGTCGTTTGGGGGGAGCATCGGTTTTGGCGATGCCGGATGCCGGATCGTCCGGCGCTTATGCTGCCTGCGCAATGCGCGAACGCATCGCGTGAGCGCGCCGATACTCGCTGCGCTCGCAGCTAACGCGGCAATGCTCGCTACGCTGGCAGCTGTTGCCAGGCTCGCGCATCTTGCGGCTCGTCAAGCAACCCAGCCTTCGGCTTCCTGCCTCGGGCGTTCGCCGCCACACGCGATGCCAGAGGGCATCGCGTAAATGCGGCAACTCACCCACCGCCGATGGCGTGCACGATCTCGACGCGATCGCCCGCGTCGAGCACGCGTTCGCCGTACTGGCTGCGCGGCACGATCTCGCGATTGACCTCGACCGCGACGCGGCGGTTCGCGTAGCCCGCGGTTTCGAGCAATTGGGCAAGCGAGATGGCAGCAGCGATGTCGCGTTCCTGCCCGTTGAGGACGATCTTCATCGTGCCATTCTAATCGCCTGCCGGGTTCGGATTCGAATAACGCGGCGCGCACAAAAAAACGCCGCGCAGAGCGCGGCGTCCTGGTTTGCATTACAAGGACTCAGCGGTTGCCATTGTCTTGTTTGTCCTTATCCTTCTTGGCGTCGCGAGCCGGCGGTGCAGGGCGTGCCGCCGGCTGCGCACGTTGCTGTGGCTGTGGCATCACGCGCTGTTGCGTCTGCGGTGCAGGGCGTGCCGCCGGCTGCGCACGTTGCTGCGGTTGTGGCATCACGCGCTGCTGCGCCTGCGGCGCCTGGCGCTGCTGCGTCTGCACTGGCGCGCTGCGCTGAACCTGTGGCGCGGGGGCGCTGTGTGGCGTCTCGCGGACCTGCGGTGCCTGGCGTGTTGCGCGCTGCGGCGCGGCCGCCGGGGCACTGCGCTGGGCCGGGTTGTAACGCGGCTGCGGCGCAGCAGTCTGCTGGCGTTCGCTCGGGCGCGCCTGGTTGGCCGGTGTCGGCGTGGTGCGCGGGGCGACCCGTTGCGACGGCACGCTGCGAGCCGGCGCCGGGTTGCTGCGTCCAGTGTCACGACTGACGGGCGCACTGCGCTGCGGCTGTGTGGCGGGATTGCCACGCACCGGCATGTTGGCGCGATTGTCCTGCGTGCCGACCGCCGGCGCGCCCGCATGCGGGGCGAAACGCGACGACGGCAACTCACCGCGATTCGGTGCTACCGGTTGGGTGCGGGCATCCGGCGCGCGTTGCATCGTGTCCGCGTTCGGCCGCGCGACCGGCGCGCGTCCCGCGTTCGCCGGCGCTGCCGGCATAGCGCGCGGCGCCGCCGGATTCGCAGGTGCATTAATGCCGGCGCGTTGTTGGGCAGGCGAGCTTGCGCGCATCGGCAATGGCTGCGGTTTCGGGGCATTGGCGCGACCGACCACCTGTACCCGAGCCGGCAACGCCCGAGCCTCTGCAGCAACAGCCGGGCGCGCGGCGATCTGGCGCAGCTGGCTCGTCTGCAACGGCTGCGAGCCATTGCTCTGGATCGCTTGCAGGCGCGACGCGATCGGCACCGGCCGCGGTGGCGGCGCGGTGCGTGCGATCACCTGGCGGTTGAGCAGGGCCGCTGCCGGCACCGCGCGAGCATTGTTCGCGCCGAAACTTGCCTGGGTCGGAGTAATGCCGACGCGACTGACGACCTGTGCGTTGCGCAGATTGTTCGGATTGATCTGCACACGTGCCGCGTTGACCGGACGCGCACCGACAAACGCATCACGCGACACCGCGGTCACTGCGGCGACATTCGTGCGGTACGCATAGTTGGCGTTGTTGATCGGGCGACCGTTCGAATAGTTGTTGTAGACGTTGGTGATGTTGGTGTTGTTGATGAACGTCGTGTTGCGCACGTTGATGTTCGTGAAGTAGGCGCGCGAGGTCTGATACCACGGCACATAGACGTCACGGGGCCCAAGCGGGAACCAGCCGACCGGACCACCGCCGCCAATCGAGACACTTGCACCCCAGCCGCCGCCGCCGATGAATCCGACCAGCGCGGGAGCATAGATCGCAAAGCCGCTGCTGCGACGACCCGGGGACCAGCCCCAGCGATTGTCGATGTAGGCCCAGCGACCGTAATGGAATGGCGCGAAGCCCCACGCAGCGCTGTCGACCCAGCTCCAGCCCCACGGGTCGATCCATGCCCAGTGGCCACTGCGGTAGGGTGCCCAGTCGGCCTCGACCGTGGTCGGATACCAGACGTTGCCGTACTCCGGCACATCACTCCACGAGCCATTGTCGTCGAGGTCCGCATAGCCGATGGTGCCTTCAGAAACGTATTGACGCGAGACCGAGCGCGCATAGCGCGTGTCACGCGATGAGGACCATTGGTCGAAGTCGTCCGCACGCGGTACGTCGAGCACTTCGTAATCGCGCAGCGCCGAGTCGTTGAACCGGTATGAGTTGCCCGAACGCACGCTATAGCTCGCGTTGTTCTCGCCGTAGACATCGCCGGAACCGTTGAACACGGTGATCATCGTCGAGTTGCCTTGCGGCGCGATGTCGACGCGATAATCGCCGGGCTGATTGACGACGAACGCCAGCGTCGGTGTGTCGACTTCAAAGCTTTCGCCGCTCTCGATGCGGCGCACGTGCAGGTTCATCACGCCGCCGGTCAGTTCGATCTGCGCTTTGGTGTCGTCAAGATTGAGCAGGTCGAATGTGCTGTTGTGGTCGAGGCGAATGTCGGCTGTGCCGATCTCCAGCTCCACGCGCGAGTCGTTGTCCGTGTAGACCTTGTCGCCGGTACCGAGCGGGCGGTTCAGCGCAGCCTGCGCCCATTGGTCGTCGCCGGCCGCCTGGAAACTCACGTTGCCGCGCAGGAAGCTGACGCGCGCGACGCGGTCGGGCGGGTCCGCCAATGCGCTTGCGGCAAACACGCCTAGCACGCACGCCAACGCGACCGCATACCCTGCGCGCTGGTTGGAAGAATGCCTTGTGGACATCGATAGTCTCCTGGAGGCCTACGCCAGTCGCGGTCACGGTGGGAGTCGCTCCCCTTGCGTATCGGCCGTCCGCGTCTGACAGGCTGTGCACCATATCAGCGTAATCACGCTGAACGACGACTTTCCGGCGAGGCGGCTTTGCGCTTCGTTGACGATTGCGCTTAGCGTGGATTCAGCCAGGTGCCGCGCATCTTGTCGCCCCGCGCAGCGACGGCTAATCTGTCGCCCCCGCGGGTGTAGCTCAATGGCAGAGCTGTAGCTTCCCAAGCTACTGACGAGGGTTCGATTCCCTTCACCCGCTCCAAGCGCCCGCCCGTGCTCCCCGAACCCGTCCCCTCGCGGCTTCTGCAGCCGCCCGCCCGTACCTCGCTCGGCTGGCGCGAATGGCTCGCCCTGCCTGCGCTCGGCGTTGAGGCGATCAAGGCGAAGATCGACACCGGCGCACGCTCGTCGGTGCTGCACGTGGAGGCACTTGAGACGTTTCGGGAGGGCGGCGTGCTGCACGTGCGTTTCGTCGTGCGCGTGCGCCGTCGCGGCGACACGGTGATTGCCTGCAGGGCACCGGTCAGCGACCGGCGCCAGGTGACCGACTCCGGTGGCCATCGCAGCGAACGCTGGTTCATCCGTACCGACATCGTGCTCGCCGGCCAGCGTTTCGCCACCGACATAAATTTGTCAGACCGGCGTTCGATGCTATTCCCGCTGCTGGTCGGACGCAGCACGCTCGATGGTCGCTTCTGCGTCGATCCGGCGCTTTCCTACACTTGTCCACGACCTGCACGGGACGTGCCGGCCCCACCTTGAAGAGCACTCCCTTGAAGAGCCGCCCGTTGAAGAGCACCGCATGAAGATCGCCATCCTCTCGCGCAACGCACGGTTGTATTCGACCAAACGCCTGATCGAAGCCGCGCGCTTGCGCGGTCACAGCGTGCGCGTGCTGGATCCGTTGCGCTGCTACATGCGCATCGCGGCCGGCGCGTTCGAGATCCATTGCAAGGGACGTGTGCTGCAAGGCTTCGATGCGGTGATCCCGCGCATCGGTGCGTCGATCACGTTCTACGGCACGGCTGTGGTGCGCCAGTTCGAGATGATGGGGGTTTATACACCGAACGGCTCCGACGCGATCCTGCGCGCACGCGACAAGCTGCGCTCGCTGCAGCTGCTCGCGAGCGAGGGCATCGGCCTGCCGACCACCGTGTTCGGCGACAATCCGGATGACACCGTGGATTTGCTCGCGATGCTGGGTGAATCGCCGCATGTGATCAAGCTCAACGAGGGCGCGCAGGGGCAGGGCGTGCTGCTTGCCGAGAAGCGTGCGGCCGCGCAGGGCATGATCGAGGCGTTCCGCAGCCTTTATGCGAACTTCATCGTGCAGGAGTTCATCCGCGAGGCGGATGGCGCGGACCTGCGTTGCTTCGTGGTCGGCGACCAGGTCGTCGCGGCGATGCAGCGCCGGGCACCGGAGGGCGATTTCCGCGCGAACATCCATCGCGGCGGCAGCGCACACGCGGTGGCCCTGTCCGCGCAGGAGATCGATACCGCAGTCCGCGCCGCCAGGGTCATGGGTCTCGGCGTCGCCGGTGTCGACCTGCTGCGCTCGGCGCGTGGTCCGCTCGTGCTTGAGGTCAATTCCTCGCCGGGACTGGAAGGCATCGAGGACGCCAGCGGCGTCGATGTCGCCGGGGCGGTCGTCGAATATCTGACCAGCATGACCAGCCGTCCGGCACCGCTGGCACGGCGGCCGCGCAAACAACGATAACTATAGTACGAAAGTAATCGTTGACAAGCTCGTGGAGCTTTTCTAGGATCAGGACATGCTGCGATTGGGCGACCGGTTCCGGTGCGACCGTACATGTCCGAGCCAATTCAGGGGGCTGTACGAGAGTCCGGATTTGTTGCTTTCTTTCGCGGCGGTTGTCGCTGCGGCATTGCAACCAACTTCCATGCCGGCCAGCGAGTGACGTGGAGGAATAGCGAGAGAAAGCGGAAGGCTAGCGGTCTAGCGGCTCGGCCCACCAGCACGAAGTTTGATTTACGACAGGTGTCGTTTTTTGGCTGTCTCTGTTTCATATATGTCGATCAATCACCACGGAGTTTGAGCTATGAAATTTAGTCCGGTCATCGTATTGTTCGTTGCGGCGCTTGTAGCGCTGCCCCTCTCGGCGAAAGAGAAGAGTGACCCCGCAGTCAACGCGAACAGCAAGGACGCATTCGAGACGGTTTCGACCTGGGTGCGCAAGCAGATGGATGAGGGCGGCCGCTACTCGTATGTGACGTCGAGCGAGCGCACCCGCGTCGATACCAAGCTCGGTGAAATGGGGACGCTGTTCCAGGCGCGTGGCGACGTTGCACAGATGAGCGATGTCGAGAAGACGCGGATGTTCAATGACCAGGAAGAGGTCAATGCGATCCTCGCCAAGCGCGACAACGAGCGACTGATTTGCAAGACCGAGAATCCGACCGGTTCGCACATTCCGGTCAAGACCTGCCGGACCGCAGGCGAGATCGAAGCGCGGCGCCGCGGTGACGAGCAATATCTGCAGTGGCACCAGCGGACGCCGCAACTGAAGGCTGGCGGCTGATGGGGGCGTTGGCGCGACCGCGTTGACGGTGTAAATTTGCGCGCGCAGGGCGACACCCGGAGGGTGCGAATTGTGTCCAAGACCGACAATCTGCCCAAACCGACCGAAGCTGAGCTCGGCATCCTCAATGTGTTATGGGACCGCGGGCCGAGCACGGTCCGCGACGTGCACGATGCGTTGTACCGCGAGGAGGGCGCCGGCTACACGACTGCACTGAAACTGCTGCAAATCATGCACGGCAAAGGTCTGGTTGTCCGCGATGATTCCGAGCGCGCCCACGTGTTTCGGCCGGCCATCAGCAAGGAGCGCACGCAGAAGCGCTTCCTGCTCGACATGGTGCAACGGGTCTTCGATGGTTCGCCATCGCAACTCGTGCTGCAGGCGCTCGGCGGACGGCCACGCGCCACGCGCGAGGAAGTCGAGGAGATCCGCGCGTTACTCGACAAGCTGGACGGAACGAAGCCATGAACGCGTCGCTGGTCGCCTGGTGGCCATGTGGATCGAGGCACTGGGCTGGACGCTGCTCTATTTCGTCTGGCAGGGACTGGTGATCGGAGCGGGATTCGCGGCTGTGCGCGCGCTGCTTCCGAAGGAGCGCTGCGATGCGCGGTATGCAACCGGCCTCGCCGCGCTCGCATTGACTGCAATCTGTCCGGCGCTGACTTTCTGCGCGTTGCTCCATCGCGCGCCGTGGGCGAAACGCAACGCCGCGACGGGCGACGGGCAGGAATGCATCCAGCGGACCGGGTCCCATATCTGTCGGCGTGCCGATGAACCGCGCTAACAGGATGCTGAAAAAGTCCGTCCTGGATGTTTGACTCGCCGCATCTTGCCGCTCGCCCTCCGGGCCAGGTGCACTCAGCGCATCCTTGCACTTCGCCCGTCGGGCGGCTTCGCCGTGCAAAACGGCAGTCCTACCGTTTTGTCGCTGTTCGCGCGCGCTCCTGCGCATGCAGTCCGCTCGCACGATCGCGGCGGAGCCGCGCCACCTGCTCCCCGAATCAATCACTTGCGTGATATTGACCCGCGAGCGATGCATCCCTGCATCGCACTACCAGGGCCGCTGAAAAACGTTTTCAGCAGCCTGCTAAGTCCCTGTTCCCAGCGTTAACGCAAGACTCAGATCCGTTTAACGACGTTTTAATTCATCCGTCCCTATAGTCAGCCCGCTGTAGTTAGCTCGACACTCCTAAGTCGGATCAGGTGACTGGTAAGTCAGATCAGGTGACTGGCGAAATTACAGTATCGGGGCAGTAGCTTTTTTGGCCCAAGCGAGGTGTGTTCCCCCCAATGACACCTCCTTGGGCCATTTTCTTTCGCGCGCGCCAGTCCACGCCAGCCACCCCGAAGCATTCATCCCCCGCCGTGCGGACTTCCGCGTTAAGCTAAGCGCTCCATGCGTATTCTCGTCATTGAAGACAACAGTGATATCGCGGCCAACATCGGTGACTTCCTCGCCGACAAAGGCCACGTCGTCGATTTCGCCGGGGACGGTGTGACTGGCCTGCACTTGGCCGTGGTCAACGACTTCGACGTCATCGTGCTCGATCTCGGGCTACCCGGCATGGATGGACTCGAAGTGTGTCGCAAGCTGCGCCAGGAAGCGAAAAGGCAGACGCCCGTGTTGATGCTGACCGCGCGCGATACGCTCGATAGCAAACTCACGGGATTTGATTCCGGCGCTGACGACTACATGGTCAAACCGTTTGCGCTGCAGGAGCTTTCGGCACGCCTCGAAGTGCTCGGTCGTCGCGGCAAGGGCAGCAAGACGCGCCTGTTGCAGCTCGCCGATCTCGTCTACAACCTCGATACGTTGACGATCAGCCGCGCCGGCAAGCAGATCCAGTTGAATCCGATTGGCTTGAAACTCCTGCAATCGCTGATGGAGGCCGCGCCTTCGGTGGTCACGCGCCAGGAACTCGAAACGCGAGTCTGGGGCGAGGAACTTCCCGACAGTGATTCCCTGCGTGTGCATATCCACGGGCTGCGCGCGGCGATCGACAAGCCGTTCGAGAAGCCGTTGATCCAGACGCGCCACGGCATCGGCTACCGCATGGTCGATCCGGATGCGCTACCGACGTAGGCTCCGCTCCCGCATCATCATCTCGTTTGCGCTGTTCGGGTTCGCGCTCACCGCGCTATTCGCTGCTGCAACGGTGTACATGCGCACGCGGCTCGAAGATCAGTTGATCAACAACACGCTGCAGCGTGAGCTGAAGAATTTCGTCGACTTCAAACGCGACAATCCCGAGCCCGGCGCGCGCTGGACGATGTCGGTCTACGAAGCGATGATCGTGCGACCGAACAAGACGGCCATCGTGCCGTTTGCCTGGCAGAAGTACACCACCGGTGTCTACGACATCGAGGATATCGGCCGCGAAAGCAAGGTCCGTCCGTACAAGCTCGCGGTCTACAAGGATGCAGACTACTGGGCGTTCCTGCGTTTCGACGTCAGCACGCAGAAGTTGAGTGAACGCCAGCTCCTGACCGTGCTGGCTGCGTCCGTGTTCGCCTTCGCGGTGCTTTCGTTGCTGATCGGCTTCTGGCTGTCCGCACGCGTGATGAGTCCGGTCATCGAACTCGTCCAACGCGTGCGCGCGATGAGCAAGACCGGCCGTCCGGAATTGCTGAAGTCCCATTTTGCCGATGACGAAGTCGGTCAGCTCGCCTCCGCGCTCGACGACTACTCAACGCGCCTGACCGAAATGGTCGAGCGCGATCGCGAATTCAACGCCGACGTGAGCCACGAACTGCGTACGCCGCTCGCGGTGATCGCGAGCACGACCGAGTTGCTGCAGGCATCGCCTGATCTCACCAACAAGCTGAGCGAGCGATTGAAGCGCATCGAGCGCGCAGTGCGTCAGTCGAGCGAGTTGATCGATGCGTTGTTGTTGTTGTCGCGACGCGAACGACAGGCACCGAACGACGGCGAAACCACCGATGTCGCGCGCGTTGTCGAGCAGGTCGTCGACGCGCAGCGCACCCACGTCACCAACAAGCCGGTGCAGGTGCGCGTCGACATCGAGGAACCCCTCGCCACGGTGGCACCTTCATCGGTCGTCGCGGTCGCACTCAGCAACCTGATCGGCAACGCGTTCAAGTACACGCAAGCGGGCGAGGTCATCGTCACGGTCGGCCATGGCCGGGTCACGATCGAGGATACCGGCCCCGGCATCGACGCTGAAGACGCGGACAAACTTTTCGAGCGTGGCGTGCGCGGCACCAAGGTCGGCAAGGGCGGCGGACTCGGTCTCGCGATCGTGCGCCGACTCTGCGAACTCTACGGCTGGAAGGTCTCGTTGGCACCGCGCCCGCAGGGCGGCGCGACCGCGACCCTCGAATTCGGTCGCCAAACGCACCCAATGTAGGAGCGCTGCAAGCGCGACCTATGGGGCGGCACGAGGGTTTGTCGCGGCTGCGCCGCTTGCACCCTCTTTAGGTGCTCCTACAGAGAGAATGTGCTTTTGGAGCGGCGTAGCCGCGACACTCCTTTCAGGAAGACGGTCGCGAGCAATGCTCCACAAATTCACGCTCGGGGGTCGACCAGTTCCAGCCAACCCCAGCGATCTTCGGTGTGGCCGTCGAACAGGCCGAAGAAGAGTTCCTGGATGCGATGGGTGACCGGGCCCGGTTTGCCCGCGCCGACCGGCTTGCCATCGACCGAACGGATCGGTGTGATCTCTGCGGCGGTGCCGCACATGAACACCTCGTCGCAGAGGTACAGATATTCACGCGGAATGTCGCGCTCGACGACTTCGATGCCGGCGTTGCGCGCGAGCGTCATGAGCGTGTTGCGGGTGATCCCGTTGAGCAGCGCGGCGCTGACCGGCGTCGTATGCAGGGCGCCGTCGAAGACGAGGAACAGGTTTTCGCCGGCGCCTTCGCTCAACAGGCCCGTCGAGGCGAGCGCGATGCCTTCGCCGAAACCGAGCCGGCGCGCTTCGCGTGCGACGAGTTGGCCGGACAGGTAGTTGCCGCCGGCTTTCGCACCGGCCGGAATCGTGTTCGGCGCAAAACGCTGCCAACTCGACACGCAGGCATCGATGCCGGCCTCGAGCACGCCCGCGCCGAGATAGGCGCCCATTTCCCACGACGCGACGGCGACATCGATCGGCGTTTCCGCCGAGAGTCCGAAACCGCCGAGGCCGCGGAACGCGATCGGGCGCAGATACGCACGGCACAGCTTGTTCGCCTTGATGACCTCGCGGCACGCGGCGTTGAGTTCATCGAGCGAATACGGAATCGCGATGTCGTAGATCTTCGCCGAATGAAACAGGCGCTTGATGTGATCGGTCAGCCGGAAGATCGCCGGACCCTGCGGCGTTTCGTAGCAGCGGATGCCTTCGAAAACCGACGAGCCGTAGTGCAGCGCATGCGCCATCACGTGGACGGTCGCTTCGGCCCACGGCTTGATGCGGCCATTTTGCCAGATGTATTCGGGATAGCTCTGAGCCATTGCGCGGCTTCCGTGAGGAAAGCGCGAATGATAGCAGTCGATGATGGCTCGGCCCGATGCGGCGGCCGTTCTGTTACCAGACGAGCCAGTAGCAGGTGCCTTCGACGCGCACGCCGAAGCGGTGTTCGCGCACACCATCGTTCTCGTTGCTGCCGGTACGCACGCGCAACACGTCGGCGGCCTCGCTCGCGGACGCATCGCGTTCGGTGTCGCCCATGTCGTCGCCGCCATCCACCGCGAGCAAGGGCCGCTGCACCAGATCGCGCAGCGTGCGCAGGCGACCGCTCGCGGCGCCAGCGCCGACGCCGTGCCAGCGCAGCAGGCCGGCCAGCGCGTTCGCGTCGCGTCGCGTGATCGCGGCCGTGATGCGATCGCGCAGTTCGTCGCGTGATGTCGGACACGTGTCGGCGGGAAGTGTCGGCACCGCAGCAGCGGTGCGCGACGTGGGGGCGTTCGCCGAAGCGCCCGCCGCGCACGCAAGCCCGGAAAAAACGATCTCGCCATGCGCGCCGATGCAGCGATGAATCGTCTGCCCGTTGGGGGCGACTTGTGCAATCGCCGCTGACATAGCCAGTAGCGCGCCGCGCCCAGCATTGCGCAGTCCATGATCCGCCGTCCTCGCATGGACACGAGGCTATCACCATCGAACCGAATCACGCCTCACGCAGCGGTGAGCCGCTCGCAGATGGCAAGCGTCGCCCTGGCGCGATTGAGCGTATAGAAATGCAGGCCCGGCGCGCCGCCGGCGATCAGCCGATCGCACAGGTCCGCGACCACGTCGGCGGCGAACTCGCGAATGCTCTCGGCATCATCGCCATACGCGGCGAGACGCTTGGCGAGCCAGCGCGGAATCTCGGCGCCGCACAGGTCGGAAAACCGCTTGAGTAGGGTAAAGTTCACGATCGGCATGATGCCCGGCACGATCGGCACGTCGATGCCCGCGTGGCGCGCCGCATCGATGAAGCGAAAATACGCGTCCGCGTTGTAGAAGTACTGGGTGATCGCGCCGTTCGCGCCGGCATCGATCTTGGCCTTGAAGTGACGCAGGTCCGCGTGTGCGTCGTCGGACTGCGGGTGTACTTCCGGATAGCAGGCGACCTCGATGTGGAACCAGCCGTCGCGCTCGCGGCGGATGAACTCGACGAGCTCGCTTGCGTAGCGAAAGTCGCCGTAGCTAGCCATGCCGGACGGCAGATCGCCGCGCAGTGCAACGATGCGCTTGCAACCCATTGTCTTGTATTGGTCGAGCAGCGCGCGGATCTCGTCTCGCGTGCCGCCCATGCAGGATAGATGCGGCGCTGCCGCGAGGCCGTGATCCTCGCACAGATGCCGTATCGTTTCCGGCGTGTAGGAGAGCGTCGAACCGCCAGCGCCGAAGGTGACACTGACGTATTCAGGTTTGAGCGTCTTCAGTCTTGGCAGCGCAGCTTCGAGCGTCGCGCGCTGCTCATCGGTTTTTGGCGGGAAGAATTCGAGGCTGATCGGAGTCATGCGCGGCGTCATTGGCATCGGGGTCCGCAAGTGCGGCGGGCGCGTTGCCGCGTCCGCCGGGCGATCAGTAGCGGTAGTGCTCGGGCTTGTACGGCCCGTTCACATCGACGCCGAGGTAGGCGGCCTGTTCCGTGGTGAGCGTGGTCAGCTTCACGCCGATCTTGTCCAGATGCAGGCGCGCGACTTCCTCATCCAGCTTCTTCGGCAGGATGTAGACCTTGGCCTCGTAGGTGTCCTTGTTCGCCCACAGGTCGATCTGCGCGAGGGTCTGGTTCGAGAACGAGTTCGACATCACGAAGCTCGGGTGGCCGGTGGCGCAGCCGAGATTCACGAGGCGGCCTTCGGCGAGCAGGAAGATCGCGCGGCCCGGCTTTCCATCAGCACCTTTGAAGACATACTTGTCGACCTGCGGCTTGATGTTGATCCTGGTCACGCCGGCGAGAGTATTGAGCGCGTCGACCTGGATCTCGTTGTCGAAGTGGCCGATGTTGCAGACGATCGCCTGATCCTTCATCTGCGTCAGGTGGGTGAGCGTCAGCACGTCCTTGTTGCCGGTGGTGGTGACGTAGATGTCGCCGCGGCCGAGCGTCGACTCGACCGTGTTGACCTCGAAGCCTTCCATCGCGGCTTGCAGCGCGTTGATCGGGTCGATCTCGGTAATCACCACACGCGCGCCGTAGGCCCGCAGCGAGTGCGCGCAACCCTTGCCGACGTCGCCGTAACCACAGATCACGGCGACCTTGCCGGCCAGCATCACGTCCATCGCGCGCTTCAGGCCATCCGCCAGCGACTCGCGGCAGCCGTAGAGATTGTCGAACTTGCTCTTGGTGACCGAGTCGTTGACGTTGATCGCCGGGACCAGCAGCTTGCCGGCTTCGAGCATCTGGTAGAGACGGTGCACGCCGGTGGTGGTCTCTTCGGAGACGCCCTTCCAGTCGCGGACCATGACGTGCCAGAAGCCCGGGCGCTCCCTGGCGACGCGCTTGAGCAGGGTCTTGATCACCTGTTCTTCGTGCGAGGACGCCGGCTCGTCGACCCACGTACTGCCGTTCTCCAGCTCATAGCCCTTGTGGATCAGCAGAGTGGCGTCGCCGCCGTCGTCGACCACGAGCTGCGGGCCGAGGTGCTTGTCGGTGCCGTTGCCGGGGAAGGTCAGTGCGTCGAGCGTGCAATCCCAGTATTCCTCGAGCGTCTCGCCCTTCCACGCGAACACCGGCGTGCCGGTCGCGGCGATCGCGGCGGCGGCGTGGTCCTGGGTCGAGAAGATGTTGCACGAGGCCCAGCGCACGTCGGCGCCGATGTCCTTGAGGGTCTCGATCAGCACCGCAGTCTGGATCGTCATGTGCAGCGAGCCGGTCACGCGCACGCCCTTGAGCGGCTTGGCGGCGGCGTACTTCCTGCGGATCGACATCAGGCCCGGCATCTCGTGCTCGGCGATGTCGAGTTCCTTGCGGCCCCAGTCGGCCAGCGAGATATCGGCGATCCTGTAGTCCTGGCCCGGAACGGCCTTGGCGACAGCATTCATGAGTGTGGTTTCCTCGTGTCGGGAGGGCGCGCTTGCTCGATGGAATGGGCAGCCCCGCCGAGCGTGGCCTCACCGGCGAACGGCGCCGCGGCCGGTGGGCAGGCGGATCGGCGGTCGCGGCAAGGTCGCAGCGCCCCTCGGCGGAAGAGGCAGTCGTTGAGTATATCGCTTGTTCCGGATGGAAGGATATATCAGCCTTCGGCAGGCACAAAAAAACCACCGCCCTTGCGGACGGTGGCTGGCAGGAGGCGGTCGGCTCGACTGAGCCGACCGCAGGGTTACGGACGTTCAGGTCCTTACTGGCACGCCTCGACCTTCACGTTGTCGATATACATGCCCTTCACCGGCGTGGTTGCCACGCCATTCGAGTCGGTGACCGCGCGCCAGCGCAGATTCACGGACTGGCCGTCGAAGCCGTCCAGATCCACGATCGAGTGGATCGCGGTGGCTGGCGCATGACACCAACCCATGGCGCCGGCATTCGCTTCACCGGCTGCAACGATGCCGTCATACGGATCGGTGAACAAGCGGCTGCCATCGAGGTAGCTGAATGCGCCGCTGCCAGCCTTGATTTCCATCGTGCCGTTATCCCAGCAGGAAGTTGGCGTATTGACCTCGAACGAGTGGTAGGTGTCGAAGGACAGCATCAATGCCCACGTTCCACTCGGCAGCGCGATCGACGGCGAAATCAGCCCGCGATCGCTGGTCGTGGCGTTGTCCGTGATACCCCACACGGTCGTGCTGAGTCCGATGCCGGCAGGCGCCGCCATTTGCGCCCAATTGGCGGCGCCGGAGCCGTTGGTGGTCCAGCCGTTCGCGCCATTCTGGAAGTCGTCCTGGAATAGCGTGGTGGCCGTGCTACCGGCCGGGCACTGGCCCGGTACGCCGGTGGTAAAGCTGAACGTGGCCGAGGTCGGACCGTCGCCGCAGTAGTTATGCGCAGTCACACGCCAGTAATATTTCGTCGTGCTGTTGAGCGGTACACCAACCTTCCACGAGGTGGTCGTCACGGTTGCTGTAGCGACGATGTTGGCGAACGCGTAATCGGTCGCAACCTCGACGGTGTAGTTCAGCGCGCCAGTCGGCGGCGGCGACGCAAGTGGTGCGCCGTCGAAGCCATCGCCAAAGATGCGGTCACTGGGGCCCATGCCGCTCCAGCTCAGCAGTGGAAGGATCTTGACGCCCGCCGCATTGTCGGTCGGCGCGACCAGCTGCAGCGAACTCGGCGGGTTTGAGGACACGCCGAGCTGGAGGGCGAGGTTGCGGGTCAACGCGCCGCTGGTCGCGTCAACGCCGAAGTTGTATTCGCCCGATGGCAGCGCAGCGCCGCCGGCGAGGGTCAGCGTGCTGGAGCCAGGGGCGGTCACGGTATTCGACGAAAACTGCGCGGTGGTGCCAGCTGGCAGGTTGGTGCCAGTCAGCAAAACCGATCCGTTGAAGCCGTTCAATACGCCGACGCGCAGCGAGTACGTCGGGTCCGTCGCTGCCGGGCCGCACATCTGGATGCGCTTCGGCGAATCGGCGACCAGCGCGTAATTCGGACTGCCGCAGCTGGCAAACTTGAAAGAACACACACGCGTGTGCCAGCTCGCGGGCGCGGTCGTCGGGTAGTACTCGTTGGTGTAGTAGAACGTGCACTGGTCGACCGGATCGACGCTCATCGCGGAGTAGTCGCCCCAACGGTTGCTGGTGCTGGTCTGTGAACCGTTGGCGAGAGTGTCGGTGCAATTCTGCTCATCGCGCAGCGTTCCCGCGGCGTCGTCGAGCGTACGGCCGCTGATTTCGACCTGCGGATATATGGTCGAGCTCGACTTTGAATAACCGACGCCGATGTCGTCGCTGCCATCGATCGCAATGCCACCCAGCCAGCGATCGTTGCTGTCGGGCGCGTAGGTCCCTTCATCCAAGATGTGTTTGTCGAGCGCGGTCGGCACCGCAGGATTCGCACCATGATCATCGAGATTGAAATGGACCCAATTGATGCCGGCCTGTTGCACATCAGCCATGACGACATGATTGATCACCAGCGAAATGCGCGTCGGCGCATCGGCCGGGAATGCGCGCGCGTTGGCGCGGTACATCACGTGCGTGCCGAACGAATCGAGTCCGGCGGTGGTGCCAGGCTGGGGCACTTCGTTGTAATACGGAGCGAACGGCGCGCCGGCGATGCGGGTCGGATTGGTCGATATCGTGCTGTTCGCGGGCGTGGTCCAGTCTAGGCACAGATCCCAGAACAGATAGTCGCTGGTGTTTACATCGAAATGCACGAAGGACGGACAGGCATTGCCGGGTGCGTCCAGGGTGCCGGCCAGATTGACCGGCTCCACACCATACGCGTCGTAACCGCCAAAATGCACCATCGCTGCGGTCGGATCGCCGGCCAGCATCTTGTCGCGCTGCAGTGCGCTCAGTGCGGCGCCGAGGAAGCTGCCGCTGCCCATGTCGAACTCATGTGTGGTCAGCAGATACGCGTCTTGACCGTTGCTTGCGTCGGTCCACACAGCCAGCTTCGGATAGTCGCCGAAATTCGTCGAGTGGAACTCGTAGCGAAAGTAAGTGCCAAGCGGATCCGACGTGGTCGATATCGCAACACATTGCCCATAGGGCGAGCTAGTGACGAACTGGCTCATGATCCATCGCTGCGCGCGAGAATCCCATAGCACAATCGGATCGCCGGAATTTGTCGTCTCGCACTTGCCGCCGAAGCCGACGAAGAACGAATTGCCGGGCCTCGGCGACGGCGTTGCCGGGTTCGGGACGCCCGTGGTCTTGTCGAAGATCTGCCACGACAAGTTCACCCACTGGATGTAGTCGGTGTCGCTGACGTCACCGTTGGTATCCGGCGGCAGGCAGCCGCAGCCCGAAGTCGTCGAGCTGATGCCCTCGAAACTGAGATCAATAGCCGGCGCCGGCATGTTGGTGGCGTGCAGCTGCATGCGCGAATAATCGGGTACCAACGCGCTCGGCCGATTGGTCGGCTTCAGCAGGATATTCGGCACCAGATAAGGTTCCTGTTCGGTGCCCATTGGAGCCTGCGGTGGCATGTTCTTGAGGATGTCGCGCATCGGCGCGGACACGTCGTAGCGCGAGGCATGGATCACGGTCGGACTGCGGTCCGGCGCGATCGTGGTTGGACTGGTAACCCCCGCCTGCGTGGCGGAAGCGCCGAGCGCAAGCAAGGTAGCCGCGCTCAACGCGGCCGGTAGGAAACGCGACAGGACCATGGCGAAGACTCCCGAACGAAAAAATCCCGACAAGAGCCGGGGTGGCGGCGGTTTGGTTCTTCAAGGGTGGACAGCCGTCACGCCACCCTCGAAATCACGATCAGCCGGTTCCGTCCTTCCGCGCGTTCGACTTGGCATCCAGCCGATCGAGGCGACGCAGATGATCGTTGAGAAACTTGCGGGTCTGCCCCGGCAGTTTCGGATCGGCCAGCGCTTGCTGGATCACCGTTCGCTCTCCTGCCGGAAATTCCCGCCGCAACATCAAACACGCGCGCTCGACCAACGCCGGACTCGCGCTCCAGACCCAACGCTTGAGCGCGTCGGGCGGAACCGTGACCGCATGCTGATTGAGCACTTCGAGCGCCAGCAGGACCAAGCCGGTCGGATCCGAAGTCCCAGCAGCATATCCGGCTACAGGTGTAGATGTCACTACATCCGTAGAAGCAGCCTGCCACCAGTCGCCGAGGTCGGCCGGACGCGTCGCCGCAGCCAGCAGCAGCGTCGCGCGCACGCCCGCTGGCGTATGTAGATTGCGTGCGACCTTTTCGACGACGTTGCGGCCGCCTTCGCGCAGGCGCTCGCCCATTTCCGGTTCCTGCGCAATCTCGCCGGCAGCGAGGTTCTGCAGTTGCGGGTCCGGGCCAGCGAGTGCCTGCATCAGCAGATCGAACAATCGCTGCGATTCTCGTCCGCGTTCGCTGCGGGCGACCTTCAAGATCGCACGTACATCGGGCGTGTCGCGAAACAGCGCCGGCTCGAGACCGATGCTGGTCAGCAGGATCGCGCCGTCAGGATCGGCGATCGTGCGGGTTGGATTGCGGGGGTCGGGACGCACCAACGAATAGCCGAAGATGTAGCGTTCGCCGAGTTTCGCGGTTTGCAATGCGGACATCGGCGCGCGCACGTCGATCTTGTCGGGCGGCTGGGGCTTGCCGCCGAGCACTTCCTTGCGCGCGAATACGAGTCGACCACTCGGGTTGATCTCGATCAACGGCCCGGCGACGAGCAGGTTGCCGGGCTTGTAGAGCAGTTCGAGCGGCGATTCGACCCGCTCCGCACGGGCCGGCATCATGCCGAGCACGAGCGCAGTCGTCGCAACAATCAGGAATGCGCGCGCGGCGGCGCGGAGGAGGTGGTTTGACGACATGGCGGGATCGACTCGGGACTGCGATGGAATTCCAGCACGTCGACAGGCGCATGCCGGGTAAGTCGACAGGCTACTTCAGTCCACCCTGAGGCGAAAGCTGCGCAGGGCGGCGCAAGCAGCCTCGTTCGCGCGCAAAAAAACGGGCCGCGTGACGCGGCCCGTTGATTATCGGTGACGCAGGCGTTGCGGCTTACTTCAAACCGGCCGCCTTGCGCAGCTCGGCGGCCTTGTCGGTCTTCTCCCACGAGAACGCGGTGAATTTCTCGCCATTCTTCAGCACGACTTCGTACGGCGCGCGGCCGAAGTGGCCATAGCTCGCAGTCGACTGGTACATCGGATGCACCAGGTCGAGCATCTTCAGGATGCCGTACGGACGCAGATCGAAGTGATTGCGGATCAGCTTCTCGATCTTATCATCGCTGATCTTGCCGGTGCCGAACGTGGTCACCGAGATCGAGGTCGGATGCGCCACGCCGATCGCGTACGACACCTGCACCTCGCAGCGGTCCGCGATGCCGGCGGCGACGATGTTCTTCGCGACATAGCGCGCCGCGTACGCTGCGGAGCGGTCGACCTTGGACGGATCCTTGCCCGAGAACGCGCCGCCGCCGTGGCGGGCCCAGCCACCGTAGGTGTCAACGATGATCTTGCGCCCGGTCAGGCCGCAATCGCCGGCCGGACCGCCGATCACGAACTTGCCGGTCGGGTTGATGTGGTACTTAGTGCCCTTGTGCAGCCATTTCGCAGGCAGCACAGGCTTCAGGACGTGCTCGCGCACCGCCTCGATCAGGTCCTTCTGCTTGACCGACGGATCATGCTGGGTCGACAGCACGACCGCGTCAATCGCGACCGCCTTGCCGTTCTCGTAGCGCAGGGTGACCTGCGATTTCGCATCCGGGCGCAGCCACGGCAGCGGCGAGTTCTTCTGCTTGCGAATCTTCGCCTGCTGCTCGACCAGGCGGTGCGAAAAGTGGATCGCGGCCGGCATGAAGGTCCTGGTCTCGTTGGTCGCGTAGCCGAACATCAGGCCTTGGTCGCCCGCACCCTGTTCCTCGGGGTTCTTGCGATCCACGCCCTGGTTGATGTCCGGCGACTGCTTGCCGATCAGGTTCAGCACGCCGCAGGTGGCGCCGTCGAAACCGACTTCGCTGGAGTTGTAGCCGATGTCGACGATGACCTTGCGCGTCAGCGCTTCCAAGTCGATCCAAGCGCTGGTGGTCACTTCGCCGGCGACGATCGCGACGCCGGTCTTGACCATCGTCTCGCAGGCCACGCGCGCGCGCTTGTCCTGCGCGAGGATCGCGTCGAGAACCGCGTCGGAGATCTGGTCGGCGACTTTGTCCGGATGGCCTTCGGAGACCGATTCGGAGGTGAAGAGGGAGCTGCTCATCGCGGCAAATATCCTTCTATACGGATGGAGGGATGTATCAAGGGCGCGCATCATACACGGTGCGGCGTTGGATTTCAGTAGGCCACCTAAACGCCCGAGCCGGTGACTTGCGACGGTCGGCGGTTCAGGTGTAGGCCGAAATCCGTGCGCTGCCGGCGGACGCAGCAGGAGCGGTGTTTGCAGGCAGCCGACGGCGGCTGGCGACCAAGCGGCCATTCAGGGTCGGCGTTGCATGGTGGCACTCGTTGCATACATCAAAAAAAGGGGATGTCTGATGATGATTGTACGTACGCTGCTGTTCTCGATGATTGCGATCGGTTGCGGCGAGGCGTTGGCCAAGGCCAAGCCGGCCAAGAACGCAGTTGCGCCCGTATCGAGCAAGAGCGTCATCCTGAAACAGGGCGAGGTCGGACGCTGGCCCGGTCTCGCCGCGAAGCGCTGCGCGATTGACGGCAAGGTCTATCCGGCCGTCGATGCGGTCTGCTATTTCCCGGTCGACATCGAAGCGAAAGCCGGTCGGCATCCGATTGTTGTCTGGGACCAGGACGGCAAGCAGCACAAGGGCGTTGCGATCGTCGAGTCCGTCGCATGGCCGACGGTCAAGATCGAGCTGCCGAACGATACGTACATCAAGGTTTCGCCGGAAAACCAGAAGCGCGCGGCGAAGGAGCGCGCAGAGGTACTGAAGTTGTTCCGCGGCAAGGCCGCGGAGCCGCACTTCTCGCTGCCGCTCGGTGCGCCGGCCTCGCCGCTGAATCGAAACGAGGACGATTTCGGCAGCGTGCGAACGTTCAATGAACTGGTCAAAAGCCAGCATACTGGTCGCGATTACCCGGTTGCGGACGGCGCCCCGGTCAAGGCGGTCGCCGACGGCAAGGTCGTGCTTGCGGAAGAGCATTTCCTGACCGGCAAGAGCGTGTACATCGATCTCGGCGACGGCATGGTCAGCATGAACTTCCATCTGTCTGCGATCGGCGTGAAGGCCGGCGACGAGGTCAAGCGGGGACAGGAGATCGGCAAGGTCGGCGCGACCGGACGCGCCAGCGGACCGCATCTGCATCTGGGCGTCCGCTGGACGGGTGCACGCATCGACCCGCAGCCGTTGCTCGATAGCCCGTTGACGCTGCATGAGGTGGGCGACAAGCCGGCCGAGGCGGAACGCAAGGAAGAGCGCGCCGCCGAACCGAAGGAATCCACGCAATCGATCCGCCGCGACGACGAAGGTTGATCGTTCCGTGAGGTGCCCGGCTTGGAGCCTTGGCTGGCCGGGCGCCGTTCCGCAAAAGCCGCTCCGCGCCGAGAGGGCGTCGGCGCGTTTCACAAGTGCCCTGCTAATGCGCCAACGCGAGATCGTCGAGCATCGCCTTGAGGAAGCGCGCGGCCTCGCCGCCGGTTGCGGCGCGGTGGTCGAAAGTCAGCGACAGCGGAATTACCCGATGCGATTCGAAGCCGCCCATGACCGGCGTCATCTGATGGCGACCCTTGCCGGCGGCGACGATCGCGACGCAGGGCGGCACCACGACCGGTGTCGCGTAGCGGCCTGCGAACATGCCGAAATTCGACAGCGAAATCGTGTAGCCGGAAAGCTCGGACGGCGGAATCGAGCGATCCTCGACCTGCACGCGCAACCGCCCGATCGCTGCTCGCACGCCAGCGAGGTCGAGTACGTCGGCGTTGCGCAATGCCGGCACGAACAACCCGTCGTCGGTGTCGACCGCGATGCCGATGTCGACGTGCGGGTGCAAGGTACGTGTCAGGTTCTCGCCATCGAACCACGCATTCAGCGCGGGAACCGTCTTGCACGCGCGCACGATCGCGCGGATCAGTCGTCCAGTGATATCGGTGCCGGGCGGCCACGCATGGATGTCGGCATCGTCGCAGAGCGTGGTCGGCACGACCTGCGCGTGCGCCGCTGCCATCACGCGCGCCATGTTGCGGCGCACGCCCTTCAGTTGTTCCGGCTGGCCGTTCGCCTTGACCGTTGGTGGCGTTGTGCGCATCGGCTTGCCGGCCGCGGACAGCGATGTCCGCTGCGCAGGCGCGGCCACTGACGCTGCCGGTCGATGGATACCCGCGGTCGCGGCTGTCTGCGCTCCTACAGAAAGCCGCGCCGTTCCCGCCGCCGCGGCATCCTTCACGTCCTTCAGCGTGGCCACGCCACCCGCGCCGCTCGCCGCGACACGCGTGAGATCGACACCCAATTTCTTCGCCAGCGCGCGTACTGCCGGCACGGCCTTGGCGCCACCGACGCTCATCGCCTGCTCCGCGTGCACGCGGTCGCTGCTCTGCATCGCGCCGACGACGGTGCCTTCATCGGCGCGGCCCGCGTTGTCGTTCTCGCCGATCTCGCCGCCTTCGTCGGATGCGACGACGCCGTTCTGGTCGGGCGCCTCCGAGCCGACGCCTTTGGCCGGCATCGCCGCGGGAACACTCGCCTTCGGCGGCGCATGGTGATGCCCGGTCGTCTCCGCCTCGGCGCGCTGCGGCAGATTCGGATCAACATCGAATTCGGCCAGCGCCGCGCCGGTCGCGATCACGTCGCCGGCGCCGCCGTGGACTTTCGCGAGCTTGCCCGAATACGGCGACGGCACTTCGACGACCGCCTTCGCGGTTTCCATCGAAACCAGCGGATCGTCGAGCTTGACGGTCGCGCCTTCCTTGACCAGCCATTCGACGATCGTTGCGTCGGGCAGGCCTTCGCCGAGGTCGGGGAGATGAAATGTTTTGATGTTGGACATGCAATGTGCCTCGTTATCCATTTCGTCGTCATCCCTTGCGCCGGGACGACGAGCGCAGTATCAACTCGCCGCCAGTGTCCGCTGCACCGCCGCGACGATGCGCTCCACGCTCGGCAGGTATTTCATTTCAAGCCGGTACAGCGGGATGTGGGTGTCGTAGCCGGTCACGCGTTCGACCGGCGCGACGAGGTCGTAAATCGCCTTCTCGGCGAGGCGCGCGGCGATCTCGGCGCCGAAGCCCGCAGTGCGCGGTGCTTCGTGCACAATCACGCAGCGGCCGGTTTTCTTCACCGATTCATGGATCGTGTCGAAGTCGAGCGGCGTCAGCGTGGCGACGTCGATGACCTCGGCACTGATGCCTTGCTCGGCGAGTGCGTCGGCGGCCTCGAGGGTTTCCTTGACTTGCGCGCCCCAGGTCACCAGCGTCACATCGCCACCGTCGCGCAGCACGAAGCAGACATCCAGCGGCAATGCCTCGCCATCGTCGGCGACTTCTTCCTTGTACTGGCGATAGATGCGTTTGGGTTCGAAGAATATGACCGGATCGGGATCGCGGATCGCCGCGAGCAACAAGCCGTACGCGCGTCCTGGCGACGACGGCAGTACGACTCTAAGGCCCGGAATGTTCGTGAACAGATGTTCGTTCGCCTCGGAATGATGCTCCGGCGCGCGGATGCCGCCGCCCCACGGCGCGCGGAACACGGCCGGGCAGCTCATGCGACCGCGCGTGCGTGTGCGCAGGCGTGCTGCATGACACGCGATATGTTCCATCATCGGATAGATGAAGCCTTCGAACTGCGCCTCGGCGACCGGCTTCATGCCCTGCGCGGCGAGGCCGACGGTGAGGCCCGCGATCGTGGCCTCGTCGAGCGGCGTGTCGATCACGCGCTCGCTGCCGAACGCCTTCTGCAACCCTTGCGTCGCGCGGAATACGCCGCCGTTGATGCCGACGTCCTCGCCGAGCACGATCACGCTCGGGTCATGCTTCATCTCGTAGGCGAGCGCCTGGGTGACGGCTTCGATGAGGGTGATTTGGGGCATGGGGCTTCCTGTCGATTGCTAGCATCGTCATTCCGGCGGAAGCCGGAATCCAGCGTCTTCTTTGCGCGAAACGGAAGACGCTGGGTCCCGGCGTTCGCCGGGACGACGGAAAATGTCAGTTGTGACGGTCAGCGGCGATCGCGGCAGCGCGTTGCACGGCGAGATCCGCCGGCACTTGCGCATAGGTGAAGTCGAAGATCGCCTCGACCGGCTGCGATTTCGTTTCCAGATACGCGTTGACCTCGACGTCGACGCGCGCCGCGCAATCGGCCTTCCAGTCCTCTTCCTCTTTCCCGGTCCACGCATTCAACGACATCAGGTAGGCCTTCATGCGCTTCAGCGGCTCGCGCTGCCACGCAGCCTTGACCTCGTTGTCCGGGCGGTAGCGACGTGCATCGTCGGCCGTGGTGTGGTCGGACAGGCGATAGGTGACCGCCTCGATGACCATGCCGCCATGGCCGTGGCGCGCGCGCTTGATCGCGTGGTCCATTGCCGCACGCATCGCGATCAGATCATTGCCGTCGACCTGCAGACATTCGAGGCCGGCCGCGATGCCTTTCTGCGCGAGCGTCTTGGCACCGGTCTGCGCGCTGCGCGGTACCGAGATCGCCCACTGGTTGTTGACGATCACCACGACCAGCGGCAGCTGCATCGCGCCGGCGACGTTGATCGCGCCATAGAAATCGCCCTTCGACGAACCACCATCGCCAACTACGGTGACCGCGACTCTCGGTTCCTTGCGCACCTTGAACGCGAGCGCGGCACCGGCCGCATGCAGGCACTGCGTCGCGATCGGCACGCACCACGCGAAATCGTGCGCGGGGCCGGAAAAGTCGCTGCCGCGTTCGTCGCCACCCCAGTACAGCAGCAACTCGCGCGGCTTCACGCCGCGAATGAATTGCGCGCCGTATTCGCGGTACATCGGCGCGAACACATCGTCTTCCTGCATCGCGCTGCCGATCGCGACATGCGCGGCCTCATGACCGAGGCACGACGCGTAGGTGCCGAGCTTGCCGGTGCGCTGCAGCGCGACCGCCTTGCTGTCGAACACGCGCACGTACAGCATCCACTTGTAGAGTTCCACGAGCTGCCGGACATCGCGCGCGATCGCGGGCAAATCGTCGCGGACGAGCTTGCCGTCGGCGTCGAGGTATTGCAGATATTCGATTTCGAAAGTGGCGGCGATGGACAAGGATGCCTCCGTTGCGGCGCGCGCGTTGCCGGCGCCTGAAGGTCGGATATCGACCAGACAGATGCGAGTATATCGCGGTCGTCGCGACCGAGCGGGGACGATCCACGCGAAACAGTAAGCAAGACGACTGCGCATTCGCAAGTCCGGACGCAACATCGCGCCGTCCACACACAGTTAAACTGCGCTCTTTCCTCTTGCGACCTGGCGATGAACGAAACTCGGAACCTGCGCCCACTCGAACAAGGCATCGAAACCGATCTGCGCGATCGCAGGACCTACGGCGGCTATCTGCAGCTGGGCACGCTGCTCTCGGCGCAGAAGCCGCTCAGCGATCCGCCACTGCATGACGAGATGCTGTTCATCATCCAGCACCAGGTCGCGGAACTCTGGATGAAGCTGCTCGTGCATGAGCTGCGCGCGGCTGTCGCGCGACTTCGCAGCGACGACGTCGATGCGACGCTGAAGATCCTCGCCCGGGTCAAGAAGGTGCAAAGCCAGTTGTTCGAGCAGTGGGCGGTGTTGGAGACGTTGACGCCGGCCGAATACCTGGAGTTTCGCTCGGTATTGGGCCCGTCGTCTGGTTTCCAGTCGTTGCAGTATCGGTTGATCGAATTCCTGCTCGGCAACAAGAACGTGGGCATGCTCAAGGTATTCGACCACGATCCCGACGCACAGGCAGCACTTCGCGCCGCGCTCGAGGCGCCCAGCCTTTACGACGAATTCCTGCGTTATCTCGTGCGTCGCGGCCACGTGGTGCCGCAGGCGTGCCGCGAGCGCGATTTCACCGAGCCACACGTGCGCGTGCCCGAGCTGGTTCCCGTGTTCAAGCGCATCTACGAAAACGCGCGCGAGTTCTGGCCCGAGTATCACCTGTGCGAGCAGTTGGTCGACGTCGAGGAAAGCTTCCAGCTCTGGCGGTTCCGCCACCTGAAAACCGTCGAGCGCATCATCGGCTTCCGCCGCGGCACCGGCGGATCGTCCGGCGTCGCGTTCCTCAAGAAGGCGCTGGACCTGACGTTCTTTCCCGAACTTCTCGATGTGCGCACGGTGCTTGGTGAGAAGGCGTGATGCGGCGGCGCGTCATCACGGCCGTTTGACTCGCCGACGCGCACGAGTTACACGTTGTTACACACGATCGGCGCTGCATGTTGCGCGTCGCTGAAGCCGGTTCCGCATTCGCATCCAGCAACATTCCAGGGGAGATACCGCATGAGCGGTCCGGCCAACCCGCCCGCGACGGGCGCACCTCCACCACGCTTTCCGCAACTCCTCGGCCATCCACGTCCGCTGTGGATGCTGTTCATGGCCGAGTTCTGGGAGCGCTTCGCGTTCTACGGGATGCGCTGGGCGCTGACGCTGTACATCGTGGCGCAGTTCTTTGGCGGCGACGAGGCCGGGCAGGCGTCGGCCAGCCGCATCTACGGCGCCTACCTGGCGCTGGTTTACGCGACCGCGGTGTTCGGCGGCTACGTCGCCGACAAGGTCATCGGCCACCAGCGTTCGATCCTGCTCGGAGCGGTGGTGATGGCCGGCGGCCTGTTCATGGTCATGGTGCCCAACCACCAGATTTTCATGCTCGGGCTTTCCACCATCATCGTCGGCAACGGCCTGTTCAAGCCCAACATCTCTTCCATGGTCGGGCAACTCTACGCGCCGGGCGATTCGCGTCGCGACCGCGGTTTCACGCTGTTCTACATGGGCATCAATGCCGGTGCGCTGATCGCGCCGGTGCTGACCAGCATCCTGGCTACCAAGGTGTTCGGCACGCCGGGGCACCAGAACTACCATGTCGTGTTCGCCGCCTCCGGCATCGGCATGCTGATCAGCCTGGTCTGGTTCTGGTTCGGTCGGCGCCAGCTCGGCGACATCGGCCGTCCGGCTCCGGAAATCGCCAATCCGAGGCGCGTGGTCTACGTCGCCATTGGCGTGCTGGCGGCCATTCCGCTGGTATACCTGCTGATGGATCGCGCCGGCGCCGTGGTCCTGCAGTGGCTGCTGACCGCGTTGTTTGGCGGTGTCGGCGTGATGCTGGTGATCGAGGCCATCCGTACCGGTCGCGTGCAGCTCCAGCGCGTGATCGCCATGTTGATTATCTTCGCGTTCAACGTGCTGTTCTGGATGTTCTTCGAGCAGGCCGGCAGTTCCTTCAACTTCCTGGCGCAGAACATTGTCGATCGCCAGATGTTCGGCGGCTGGCAGTTCCCGATCGGCTGGTTCCAGTCGGTCAACCCGGTGGCTATCGTGCTGCTGGCGCCACTGGTGACGCTGGTATGGGCGTGGCTGGACAAGCGCAGGATCGAGCCGTCGATTCCGCGCAAGTTCGGCATGGGCCTGATCGGCAACGCGCTGGGTTTCGCGGTGCTGATGTACGCCTTGTCCCACCTCGTCGGCAGCGACGGCATGATTCCGCTGTGGACGCTGGTGCTGTGTTACGTGCTGCAGACCGTCGGCGAGCTGTGCCTGTCGCCGATCGGCCTGTCGATGGTGACCAAGCTGGCGCCGGTACGGCTGGTGGGACTTGGCATGGGCGGCTGGTTCCTGTCCACGGCGATCGGCGACAACCTGGCCGGCCTGTTTGCCGCCGGCGTCAGCGGCGAGACGGGCATGACCGTGACTTCGGCGCTGGACGGCTACACGATGGGCTTCTGGATTCTGCTCGGCGGCGGCGTGCTGCTGTTCCTGATCGCGCCATTGATCAACAAGTTGATGCACGGAGTGCGCTAGCTCGCCGCAGATCCCGTCGGACCGGCGCGAGCTTGTCGAGGATGCGCTCCAGCGCGTGATGTTCGTTCGCGTCCAGCAACGCGAGCATCGCGCGCTCATGGCCGCGCGCGAGTGGCGCAACGGTGTCATGGATCTTCCAGCGTTGCGCGGAAAGACGCAGTACCGAGCGGCGTTTGTCGCCGTCGTGCATTCGCCGCACGACTCTCTTCGCGGCGACCAGGCTTGCCAGCGCGCGGTTGACCGCGACCGTGCCCATTTCGGTGCGTTCGGCGACTTCGCGCGCGGAAAGTGCGTCGCCGTCGAAACGCGCGAGCACCGCGATGACGCGCCATTCGGTCATCGATAGATCGAACCGATCCTGATACTCGCGCGCGATTGCCTGGCTGACCCGGTTCGGCAGGATCGACAGCCGGCACGGCAGGAAGCGTTCGAGTTCGAGCGGAGCATGCTCGGTCATGCCGCGGCGCGCCTTGCAAATGGGTTCAGTTGAAACTATGAAGCGATCGTCGACACGCGCAAGTGCGCCAAACCGCTCGGAGAATTGCGATGAACGCCCAGCCCAACCTCGGCATGCAGGTCACGACGTTCGAGAACCCGATGGGAATCGACGGCTTCGAGTTTGTCGAGTTCGCCGCGCCGACGGGTCGTGTTGCCGAGCTGCACGCGATGTTCCGGCGTATGGGTTTCAGCGCAGTGCTGAAGCACAAGACGCGGCCGATCACGGTGTACCGCCAGAACGGGGTGAACTTCCTGGTCAACGAGGATCCGGATTCGTTCGCCGCCGATTTCGCGGCCAAACACGGACCGTGCGCCTGCGGCTTTGCGATCCGCTTCAGGAAGCCGGCAACCGACGTGGTGAAGACCGTTCTCGGCAATGGCGGCGAGGCGATCGATCACAAGGAAGCCAGCAAGGCAGTCAACGCACCGGTGGTCAAGGGGATCGGCGACTGCATGCTGTACCTCATCGACCGCTACGGCAGCGCCGGCAACATCTATGACGGCGACTACGATGCGATTGCGGGCGCGGAGCACAACCCGGCCGGTTTTGGCCTCACCTTCATCGACCATCTGACCCACAACCTCTACTTCGGCAATATGCAGAAGTGGTCGGACTACTATGAGCGCCTGTTCAACTTCCGCGAGATCCGCTATTTCGACATCAAGGGCGCAAAGACCGGCCTGGTCTCCAAGGCGATGACCGCGCCGGACGGCATCGTGCGCATTCCGCTCAACGAATCCTCCGATCCGAAGTCGCAGATCAACGAATACCTCGATTCGTATCACGGCGAGGGCATCCAGCACATCGCCTGCTTCACCGACGACATCTACACGACGGTCGAGAAGATGCGCGTGGCCGGCGTCGAGTTCCTCGACACGCCCGATGCTTATTTCGAGGTCATCGACGTGCGCGTGCCTAACCACGGCGAAGACGTGCCGCGTCTGCGCAAGAACAGGATCCTGATCGACGCCGACAAGGAGACCAAGCAGCGCAAACTCCTGCAGATATTCACCCAGAACGCGATCGGCCCGATCTTCTTCGAGATCATCCAGCGCAAGGGCAACGAAGGTTTCGGCGAGGGCAATTTCCAGGCTCTGTTCGAAAGCATCGAGCGTGACCAGATGAAGCGCGGGGTGCTGTAACGCGCGATGATCAAAAAAGCCCCTCTCCCACAGGGACTTCCTTCGGTCGCCGATGGGAGAGGGGCTATCAGCGAAGGCGATCACCCGACATGTCTATCGCATACAGCAACTATCAATCCGGCTTCGCCAACGAATTCGCGACCGAGGTGTTGCCCGGCGTGCTGCCCGAAGGCCGCAACTCGCCGCAGCGCGTCGCCTACGGCCTCTACGCTGAGCAACTGTCAGGCACAGCGTTCACCGCGCCGCGGCATGCGAATCGGCGCAGCTGGCTGTATCGGATCCGGCCCGCGGTCGTGCATGGCGCGTTCAAGCTGCTCGACCAGGCGCGCTTCCACAACCGCTTCGACGAGACGCCGACATCGCCGAATCAGTTGCGCTGGGATCCGTTCCCGCTGCCGACCGCGGCGACCGACTTCATCGACGGCCTGTTCACGATCGCCGGCAACGGCGGCGCGGCGGCGCAAGCTGGTGTAGGCATCCACATCTACGCCGCGAACCGTTCGATGCAGGGTCGCTTCTTCTATGACGCCGATGCGGAACTGCTGATCGTTCCGCAGCAGGGCCGTCTGCGTATCGCGACCGAGCTCGGCGTGCTGGAGATCGAGCCGCAGGAAGTCGCGCTGATCCCGCGCGGTATCCGCTTTCGCGTCGAGTTGCCGGACGCCGCACAGGGAAGTGCCAGTGCCGCGGGCGCAGGAAGCGCAGGAGCGGCTGGCGAAGCACGGGGCTACGTCTGCGAGAATTTCGGCAGCTCATTGCGCCTGCCGGATCTCGGCCCGATCGGTTCGAACGGGCTCGCCAACGCGCGCGATTTCCTGACTCCGGTCGCAGCGTACGAGGACGTCGACGGCAATTTCGAGCTGGTCGCGAAATTCCAGGGCGTGTTGTGGTCCGCCTCGATCGACCATTCGCCGCTGGATGTTGTTGGCTGGCACGGCAACCACGCGCCGTGCAAATACGACCTGCGCCGCTTCAACACGATTGGCTCGATCAGCTACGACCATCCTGATCCCTCCCTCTTTACGGTGCTGACCTCGCCGTCTGACACGCCGGGCACCGCGAACATGGATTTCGCGATCTTCCCGCCGCGCTGGCTGATCGCCGAGAACACGTTCCGGCCGCCGTGGTTCCATCGCAACATCGCTAGCGAGTTCATGGGCCTGGTCCACGGCGCCTACGACGCGAAGGCCGGCGGTTTCGTGCCCGGCGGCGCATCGCTGCACAATTGCATGAGTGGCCACGGTCCGGACGCGGCGAGTTTCGACAAGGCGAGCGCGGTGGACACGACCAGGCCCGACCACATCGTCGACACCATGGCCTTCATGTTCGAGACGCGCGCGGTGATCCATCCGACCCGGCAGGCGCTCGATGCGCCGCAGCTGCAGGCCGACTATCAGGACTGCTGGCGCGGCCTGAAGAAGCACTTCGATCCATCGCGGAAAACGCCGTGATTTTGTCTTGCGCGGCGAGCGCGCTCCTTCACGGCTGAGATGCGCCGATGAGCGACACACCCGGCGAGTCGACCGACGGATACGAGGGCTATGCGCAATGGAAGCGCTGGCAGGGCTCGTTCGAAGTGCGCGAACGCGAAGCGCGCTATTTCGCGGCCGAGTTCCGCGGCATGCCGCTTCGCGGCAAGCGCGTGCTCGAAATCGGTTTCGGCAGCGGCAGCTTTCTCACTTGGGCGAAATCCGAGGGCGCCGAGGTCTGCGGCCTCGAAATCAACCCGGATATGCTCGCTGCGGCCGCGCGGCATGGTTACGCGGCGCGCAACGCATCCTTGGGCGAACTCGTCGGCGAAGACGCGCGTTACGATCTCATCGTCGCATTCGACGTGATCGAGCATTGGGATACCGACGAACTGATCGCGAACTTCCGCCATATCGCCGCGCTGCTTGCCGATGACGGCGTGTTTCTGGCGCGTTTTCCGAATGGTCACAGTCCGTTCGGGCGCGTCTACCAGCATGGCGATTTCACGCACAAGAGCGTGATCTCGCATTACAAGATCGGCTATCTGGCGACGATCAGCAACCTCGATGTCGTGCGCGTCGCGAACGTGCGCCGCGTATCGTCGCGGCCGGGCGCGTTGCGGGCGCTGCGGCATCGCTGGATGGCGCTGCGGCGTGCCTGGATCGAGCGCTCGATCTCAAGGCTGTATGGAACCGATCGCCTGCCGCTTGATCCGAATCTCGTCGCCGTCCTGCGCAAGCGCGCGTGAACGTACGTACTCTGTGTATCTGTGGCTGCGCTGCGGACTGCCGCTCGGGCTGATACCGGCGTTGATGTTCATGATGGTAATCAGCACAGTCCAACTCATCGCGATGGAGTGGAATACTTACGCCGACGCGCAGCGGAAAGCGGCATCTCCGGTCGTCGCGAACAGGCATCGGGAATCCGCGCTGCGCGAACGCGCAAAGCCAAACAACCACAACGGATGATCGAATGAAACTCGGATCTTTGAAGGAAGGCGGCCGCGACGGCACGCTGATCGTGGTCAGTCGCGATCTCACCCGCGCGGTGCGCGCATCGGCGATCGCGCCGATCTTGCAGCGCGCGCTGGAGAATTGGTCGAACACGGCGCCGCGCCTGAATGCGTTGTACGAACGGCTGAACGGAGTCGTGGCATCCGCCGCTCCTGCAACGGCTGCAACGGCTGCAACGAACATCGATGGCGAGCCTGTTTTCGCGCTCGATGTCGGTGCACTCGCCGCGCCGTTGCCGCGAGCCTACGAATTCGTCGACGGCAGCGCGTATCTGCCGCATGTTGAACGCGTGCGCCGTGCGCGCGGTGCCGAAGTGCCCGCGAGCTTCTACACCGATCCCTTGATGTACCAGGCGACCAGTGCCGGTTTTCTCGGTGCGCGTGATCCGATTCTCGCCGCAAGCGAGGAGTGGGGCATTGATCTCGAAGCCGAAGTCGTCGTCGTGACCGACGACGTGGCGATGGGCGTCAGCGCAGCCGCTGCCGCGCAGCACATCCAGCTGGTCGGTCTCGTCAACGATGTCTCGCTGCGCGGCTTGATCCCGGGCGAGCTCGCAAAAGGCTTCGGCTTCCTGCAGTCGAAGCCGCGTTCGGCGCTGTCGCCGGTGTTCGTCACGCCCGATGAGCTGGGCGACGCGTGGCAGGGCAGCAAACTGAATCTGCCGATGCGCACCCAGATCAACGGGCAGTGGTTCGGTGAGGCCGAATGCGGCGTCGATATGCAATTCAGTTTTGCCGATCTCGTCGCGCATGTCGCGAAGACGCGGCCGCTTTCCGCGGGCACGCTCGTCGGCTCCGGCACGATCGCAAACGAAGACGTCTCGAAAGGCGCTTCATGTCTGGCCGAGCGGCGCACAGTGGAAACCCTGCGTGACGGCAAGCCGACGACGCCGTTCCTGAAGTTCGGCGACACGGTTCGCATCGAAATCACCGACGTGGCCGGCGCAAGCCTGTTCGGCGCGATCGAACAGACGGTTACGCGCTACCAGCCGCGTGTTTGAAACCGATGCGGGGTATGATCGAGGGGCGACCTTCGCGAGCGCTGCCATGAGGTGAGGAGCATGTCCGCCCATGAAATTCTGAGGCTTTATGATTACTGGCGCTCCAGCGCCTGTTATCGCGTCCGCATCGCGCTGAATCTCAAGGGTCTGCCCTACGAAAGCAGACCCATCCATCTGCTGAAGGATGGCGGCGAGCAGCACAGCGCTGCGTACCGCGAAGTGAATCCGCAGGAAGCGGTGCCGACGCTCGTCGATGGCGCGCGCGCGATCCGGCAGTCGCTGGCGATCATCGAGTACCTCGATGAAGCCTATGACGGCGAGATGAAACTGCTGCCTGCGAACGCGCGCGGCCGCGCACGCGCACGCGGGCTGGCGATGCTGGTCGCCTGCGACATCCATCCGCTCAACAACCTGCGCGTGATGCAGTTTCTCGAACGCGAATGGGGCACGCCGCAAGCCCAACGCGAGCGCTGGACGCGGCATTGGATGGAAGAGGGCTTTCGGGCATTCGAGGCGTTGCTCGCCGACCATCCGTCGACCGGCGCGTATTGCGAGGGCGACGCACCGACGCTGGCCGACATCTGCCTGATTCCGCAGGTCTACAGTGCGAATCGCTCCGGTGTCGACATGGCGCCGTTCCCGATTATTCGCCGGATCAACGAACAATGTCTGGCATTGCCCGCGTTCGACGCGGCGCGGCCGGAGCGACAGCCGGACGCGCCGTAGGCACGCCACGCACGGATCTCCAACCCACTCCCGTCATCCCGGCCCTTCGACAAGCTCAGGACAGGCCGGGCTTCGCCCGAGCCGGGATCCAGCGTCTTATGGCTGGCTACACGCCGCGAAGGGCATCGAATCGCTCAGCGATCACGCGGGTCGCCGCTATTGCGCGATCTACCCCGCGATATACCGCTGCAACTGCTCGATCTGCGTACCCTGCTCGCTGATCACGGCCTTGACCAGATCGCCAATCGAGACGATGCCGACGACCTTGCCGGCCTCGACGACCGGCAGATGGCGAACGCGGCTGTCGGTGCAAAGGCGCATGCAGGTGTCCACGGTGTCCGCAGGATCGACCGAGATGACCGGAGCGCTCATGATGTCGCGCACCGGCGTGGCGTCGGACGAGCGGCCCTTGAGAATGACCTTGCGCGCGTAGTCGCGCTCGGAAACGATGCCGACGAGTTTGCCTCCGTCAAGGACGAGCAAGGCGCCGATATAGCGGTCGGCCATGGCCTTGATCGCCGCGAGCACCGGTTCGTCGGGGCCGATGGTGTGGACGTGGCTGCCCTTTTCCGCGAGTAGATGTTTGACCTGGAGCATGGGGTGCCTCCCGAGCGATTGCGACCGATGCCGCATGACCCCAGTCTAGCGCCCGCTGCCGATCGGCGCTCGTCGCCGCGCAACACGCGCCAGCGCCGAGGTTCGGCGCTGGCGCGATGAGGGTCACCCAGAGCAGTCGAAACCGTCCGCGAACAGCGAGAGGACGAGCGGCGAAGCCGCATTCGCGCTGTTGTTGCCCGGTATCGGATCGGTGGTGTCTGAACTCACCGAGGCGGTGAACGGAACCGGATCGGGAGCCGTGTAGCCGCGCGATACGCAGGCACTGCTCGTCACCGTCTGCGTGGTGCCGGCGGGGATGCTTGCGAACACGCACGGGAAGCCGGTCGTGCAATCGCCGCTGTTGCCGACAAAGGTCAGGCCGGCCGGCGTCGGACTGGTCAGCTGCACATTGGTCGCGGTGGCCGGACCGTGGTTGGTCACCGTGATCGTGTAGTTCAGCTGCAGGCCCGGCTCCGCAACGGTCGGCGGGGCGATCGTCACGGCGAGGTCCGCAGTGTTACCGCCCGTGCCGACCGGCAGCGGCCACGCCCACGCGCCGCGCGAGCGCGTGAATGCGGCCAGGGTCGTGAAGCCGCGGTCGATACCGAGGCTCCACACCATCACGTGCGGCAGACCCTCGAAACGCTGCCAGACCGGCGTCGCCGCGGTGATGTCGTCGGTGTAGTAGAGGCCCCAGTCCATGCCGACGAAGACCTGCTTCGGGATATTCGGATTGGCGATGATCGCGTTGGCCGGGATATCCGGCAGGTTGCCGCTCTTGTCGGCCCAGGTGAAGCTGGCGCATTGCGCGGTGCATGTCACCTGCAGCACGTGGCCCGGCGTCGTCGGCGTGTTCTGGGTGAAGCCGCCGACCGCGGCGTAGCCGACCAGCGGATTCAGTGGATCGGTCGCGACGTCCTGCATCGGCCGGTTCGGCAGCACCGCGTTGTTGCCGGTCACGTTGACGGCGGTCGCCGCGCCGCTCACGCCGAGGCCGAAGATGTACTGCACGTTGCCATCATTGGTGGCTGCCATCGCAATCGTCGGATTGCTGACCGAATAGTGGATCTGGTTGATGAAGGAGCGATTGTCGCCGCCGAGGATCAGGTTGTTCTTGGTGAGATTCGCCGTCTTCGCCGCCCAGCCGCTGCCGTTGACGCCGCCGGTCGTGGTTTCCCAGACGCGGTTCGAACCGGCGATCAGATGCGTGCAACCGTTCGCGCTCGTGCAGCCGCTGCCTGCCGCATTGAGTGCGCCGTAGCGATAGATATCGAACGGGAAGATGAAGCTCAGCGTATCGCCGCCCCAGCCGCCGGAGGCGTTCGCATCGGCACCGTTCGGGCCGTTGGTACTCACCACCACGTCGCCGTTCTGGCTCGAGTAGTACCAGCGTTGGCCGAGCACCGGCTCGATACGCGAGACGATGCCGTCGCCGCCATACGTGGAATTCCAGTCGGCCGCGACCGGCGTGCCATTGAACACCGCGGTTGCGCTGCCGTTGTCCTGGAAACCAGCGTTCACGCCCGAACTGGCCGCGGTCGCAAAGTCCGCAGTGATGTCGCCGTGGTAGACCTCGATCGTCGGCAAGGTGTCGTTGAGCGGGATCCAGTTGGCGTTGTTGAAGCTGGTCGCCGTGAGCGCGTTGTCGATGTAGTAGATGCCGCCGTCATTGCCGTTGAGCAGCTTGTTCGGATCGCCGCCAACGAACGCGCGCGAATGATTGTCCGGATGCACGGGGCCGCCGCTGTACGCGCCCGTCAGATTGGTGAAGTTCGCGCCGCCGTTGATCGAGCGGAACAGGTCGACTGTGCTCGCGAACACCACATTCGAATCGGTCGGCGACACCGTGATGCCGGCGTCGTACCACATCTGGCTGCCGGCGCCTCCGGGGAAACTGCCATTGGTGCCGGTCTGTGTCCAGGTCGTGCCGCCGTCGATGGTTTTCCAGATGCCGAGCACGCCACCGGAGCTGAGGTTGGTGCTGGACGCCATCGCATACAGCGTCAACGAATCGGTGGGTGCCACGGCGAGTTCGAGACGGCCGATCGTCGTCGCGCCGGCAACGCCGTTGCCGGTGTTCGTCGGCCAGTGGTCCGCAAGCAGGGTCCAACTGGCCGGACAGCCGCTGGACGGCATCGCCGTGCTGTAGACGCCGTTCGCGCCATTCTTGCCAAGGTCCGGCTGCACCGGGGTGGGTTGGCCGCGCGTACCGATCGCCGCATACAACCGGGTCGTGCTGCTCTGGTTCAGCGCGAGCAGGCCGGTCGTGTCCTGGCGCTGTGCGTTCGGGCCGGTCGCGAAATTATTCGTATAGCAGGGGCCGGTCCAGTTGCTGCCGGCGTCGTACGAGAAAAACACGCCGGTCTTGGTGCCAACGATCACGTTGTTCGATTGGTTCGGATCGACGACGACCTTGCCGATCGCCTGATACTGCGGAAAGCCGCCGGCCGATGGGCCATAGAACGGGTTGAACACGTCGGCGCCGAGCAGGCTCCAGGTTTCGCCCCAGTCGGTGCTCTTGAGCACGCCGGCCGCGCCGAACGAGAACGAGCCGTAGCGCAGATCGCCGGTGCCGGCGTAGAGCACATTGTGGTAGGTCGGATCCATCGTGAGATCGCCGATCGCCATGCTGGCGATTTCGGGGAAATCGGTCTTGACCGTCCAGGTCGTCGACGCCGTGCAGCAGTTCACGGTCTTCCAGACGCCGCCGCCGTCGGAGCCGAGCCAGGCAACGGTCGAGTCGTCGGGATCGCTGACAATGACGTTCGTGCGTCCGGCCGCGCTGTTGGCGCCGAAACCTTCGCCGCGCAGCGGCTTCGGGCCAAGCAGGGTGAACGCATTCGGATCGAGTGCGAGCGCCTTGTCGGCCGAGTGTTGATAGGTCTTGCTGCCGGCCGGCACGGCCGACGCGATTTTCTTGTCCTGCTTGGCGGCATCGAGCAGCCAGGTAGGTTCGAAGTGCAAATGCTGCGGATCGCCGCCGTAACCGACGCGGATCGCCCAATAGTCGCCGTCAACCGGCGGGCGGCCCTGTTCGGCTCCCCCGGCTTCGCCGCGCAACAGGCCTGTCTTGTGCGGTTCGTGGACGTTCCAGAATCCAGCCGCAGCCGCGGCTACTGTCACACCGGCCGCAGCCAGCCACGCAAGACGCTTGCTCATACAGTGTTCCTCAAGGGTAGGGCGCAGTTTCGGCTCCGCCGTGCAGCGGATGATACTCATCAATCAGATAGAGCGGGCGCTGCTTCGACTCGACATACAGCCGGCCGAGATATTCGCCGATCACGCCGAGCGCCATCAGCTGCACGCCGCCGAGAAACAGCACGACGACCATCAGCGACGGATAGCCGCGCACCGGGTCGCCGAACCAGAGCGCCTTGCCGAGCACCCAGATTCCGAACACGAACGCGAGCACCGCGGCAAGCAGGCCGAAATACGTTGCCACTTTCAGCGGCGCGTTCGAGAACGAGGTGATGCCCTCGATCGCAAAGTTCCACAAGCGCCAATAGTTCCATTTTGTCACGCCGGCATGGCGCGGGTCGCGGTGATAGACGACCGACAACTGGCGGAAGCCGACCCAGGTAAACAGGCCTTTCATGAAGCGCTGGCGTTCGCGAACCTGCTTCAGCGCATCCAGCGCGCGCCGCGAGAGCAGGCGGAAGTCGCCGGTATCGCGCGGGATCGGCGTGCTCGAAAGGCGTTCCATCACGCGATAGAAGCCCGCCGCGGTCATCTTCTTGAAGCCGGTCTCGCCGGCGCGTGAGGCGCGCGTGCCGTAGACGACGTCGTAGCCTTCGCGCCAGTGCTGCACGAAGGTCGGGATCAGCTCTGGCGGATCCTGCAGGTCCGAGTCGATAACGACCGCCGCGTCCGCATCGACATGGTCGAGGCCCGCGGTCAGCGCGAGTTCCTTGCCGAAGTTGCGCGACAGCTTCAGCGTCGACACGCGCGGATCGGTTGCGCGCAGCGCGCACATGACCGCGTAGGTGTCATCGCGACTGCCGTCGTCGACGTAGAGCACTTCCGATTCGAGATCCATGCCATCCAGCACGGCCGCGAGCCGCGCATGGAAATCGTTGAGGCCCTCGCTTTCGTTGTAGGCGGGCACGACGACCGTGAGTTTCGACATGGGGGTTACCGCGACGGGAACCCGCGCATGCTAGCGGAGTCCGCGATCTCGCGACATCGTGGCGCGTGCGGCTTGCGTATGGCCATCTATTCTATTATTCTAGAACTATGGAATCAAAGACTGCCGTCGCCGCGCTGGCCGCGCTGGCCCATGAGAGCCGCCTCGCCGGGTATCGCCTGCTGGTCCAAGCCGGGCCGGACGGGCTTAGCGTCGGCGACCTGCAGGCAAGCACCGGGATTCCGCCGGCGACCCTGACCCATCACCTGCACGCATTGCGCCGCGCCGGCCTGATCGCCGACACGCGCGATGGCCGCTCGATCATCTGCCGCGTCGACTATGCACAGATGAATGCGCTGCTCGCGTTCCTCACCGAGAACTGCTGCGGCGATGCATCGGCGTGCGCGCCGCGCACCGTATGCAAACCCGACAGACCCACCCGGAGAAACCGTCCATGAAACGCTTCCATGTGCACGTCAACGTGAAGGATCTAGACGCGAGCATCCGCGTCTATTCGCAGCGGTTCGCCGCTGAACCCACGATCGTGAAGCCCGACTACGCGAAGTGGATGTTGGATGACCCGCGCGTCAACTTCGCGATCTCTCAGCGCGAGCGGATGTCGGGCGTCGACCACCTCGGCGTGCAGGCCGAGACACCCGAGGAACTCGCCTGCGGCTGAGGCGCGAAGATCGCGAACCCGCGTACCGCGCGAAATCGGTAGGGTGGAACGCAGCCGCGAAGCGGCGAGTTCCACTGCTCAGGGACGCAGGGACTCGCGCCTTCGGCGCTGCGGCCCACGCTACCGCTAACCGATCCGCTCATCTTCCGGTGTCGGGATGATGGGCAGAAACACAATCCTTGGAATACGCCATGTCGTACAACGTCTTGTTTCTGTGCACCGGCAACTCCGCACGCAGCATCCTCGCCGAAGCGCTGCTCGGCGTGCTCGGCAAAGGTCGCTTCGTCGCGTACAGCGCCGGCAGTCATCCGGGCGGGCGAGTCCAGCCATTGGCCGCCGAACTCGCGACGAAGCTCGGCTATCCGGCCGAAAAACTGCGCAGCAAGAGCTGGGATGAATACGCCGCGCCCGACGCGCCGAAGATGGATTTCATCATCACGGTCTGCGACAACGCGGCCGGCGAAGTCTGCCCGATCTGGCCGGGCCAGCCAATCGCAGCGCATTGGGGTGTCGCCGATCCGGTGGCGATCGAAGGCAGCGAGGATGAACGCCGCGCGGCGTTCCGCAACGCGCTTGCGACTTTGCGTCGCCGCGTCGAACTGCTGATCGCGTTGCCCAAAGACAAGCTCGCCGGACTCGCCGCGAAAACCGCGCTGCGCGGCATCGCGGAGTCCACGCGATGAACGCGGCTGTGGAAGCGCCGCGTCCCGTATTGGGTGCGTTCGAGCGTGGCCTGACCCTGTGGGTCGCGCTGTGCATCGTCGTCGGCATCGTGCTGGGCCAGATCGTGCCGGGCGTGTTCCGCACACTCGGCTCGCTCCAGATTGCGCGCATCAACCTGCCAGTCGGCGTGCTGATCTGGGTCATGATCGTGCCGATGCTGATGCGCGTGGATTTCGGCGCGCTCGCCGATGTGCGCCGGCACTGGCGCGGCTTCGGCGTGACCCTGTTCGTCAACTGGGCGGTGAAGCCTTTCTCGATGGCCCTGCTCGGCTGGATCTTCGTGCGCCATCTGTTCGCGCCGTGGCTGCCGGCCGACCAGCAGGACAGCTATATCGCCGGCCTGATCCTGCTCGCCGCCGCGCCGTGCACCGCGATGGTGTTCGTGTGGAGCCAGCTGGTGCGCGGCGAGGCGAACTTCACGCTGACCCAGGTCGCGCTGAACGACACGATCATGGTGTTCGCGTTCGCGCCGATCGTCGCGCTGCTGCTCGGCGTCGCCGCGATCGCGGTGCCGTGGGCGACGCTGCTGCTTTCGGTCGTGCTCTACATCCTGCTGCCGCTGGCGATTGCGCAAGCCTTGCGCGCACAGCTGCGCAAGCGCGCGGGCGCGCTGGAAGTGACGCTGAAGCGATTGCAGCCGTGGTCGTTGCTCGCGTTGCTGGCGACCCTGGTGCTGCTGTTCGGTTTCCAAGGCGAGGCGATCCTGCGCCAGCCGCTCGTCATCGCGCTGCTCGCGGTGCCGATCGCGATCCAGGTCGTGTTCAATGCGGCGCTGGCCTACGGCCTGAACCGCCTCAGCGGCGAGGCGCATTGCGTCGCGGGTCCCTCCGCGCTGATCGGTGCGAGCAACTTCTTCGAGCTCGCGGTCGCCGCCGCGATCGCGCTGTTCGGCTTCGAATCCGGCGCCGCCCTGGCCACGGTCGTCGGCGTGCTGATCGAGGTACCGTTGATGCTCGGCGTCGTCGCTGTAGTCAATCGCAGTCGCGGCTGGTACGAGCGCGCCCCGCAAGTGCAGCTTTAGCCCCTCTCCCGCCGGCGCCGAAGGAAGTCCCTGTGGGAGAGTAAGGGTTGGGGTGAGGGTTCGGCCGAGCGCGACCTCGCGATATCAGCGAACCCTGATCCGGCCGTTACTCGCACCATCCGTGGTGCTCGCCCTTCGGGCCGGCTGGCGCCGTTCGCGGCCGATCCTGTCGGCCGCAGTCAGGCCACCTTCTCCCGAGGGGAGAAGGGAACGCCTGGCCATCTAACGATCGCGCACATTGGTGCGCGGCGCCTCTCAGCGTGGCAGATAGGCCGCGCCGCCGAGCTGGTTCGCCTGGTGCTGGATCCACGCGGCTCGGCGCAGCACATAAGCCGAAGGCTTCTCGACCCGCAATCGCACCGGATTTGGCAGCACCGCGGAGAGCAGTGCCGCCTGGCGCGCATCGAGTTGCGCGGGCGCGACCCGAAAGAAATGTTCACTCGCGGCAGCGGCGCCGTAGATGCCATCGCCGAACTCGGCGATATTGAGATACACCTCCAGAATCCGTCGCTTCGGCCACAGCGTTTCGAGCAGCACCGTGAAATACGCTTCGAGACCCTTGCGCACGAAGCTGCGTCCGTTCCAGAGGAACAGGTTCTTCGCGACCTGCTGGCTGATCGTGCTCGCGCCGCGCAGACGCTCGCCGTCGTCGGCTTCAGAGATTGCGCTCTGGATCGCGTCGAAATCGAAGCCGTGATGGAACGGAAATTTCTGGTCCTCGGCCGCGACCAGAGCGATCGGCAAGGTCTTAGCGACGCGATCCCATGGCGTCCAGCGGTAGTGCAGGGCGAAGTCGCGCTCGCCGTCGAGTTTCGCGCCGAGCCAGGTTTCCAGCATGACCGCCGAGGCCAGCGGTGGCACGAAACGCAGAATCAGCACGGCGAGCACGCTGAGCGCAAACCACGCCGCGATGCCGAGCAACAGCCAGCGTGCGATGCGTCGTGAAAGAGGCCGGCTGACGGCAGATTTCGACAAAAACGCGCTCCCGAAACGACACCGACACACAGGTCCGTGCAGTGCATTGCAGCTTAGCAGGGCGTTGAAAAGCATTCGGCGTGAGGCAGGTGGTGCGACTCGGCCCACCAGAGCGGCTTGTGTTCCCTTCCCCAACAGCTTCACCGTTGGGGGGCGAAGCCATGCGGCTTGCGAGTCGAGGTCGCATGGGCCGAGGTGGTTCGCGCATGGTTGAGCGCCCGAGCGCTGGCGCGAGGGCCCGGGGTTGCCTGGTGAGGAACGAGCTTAGCAACGGGCTTGGGGTGAGGGGGCAGGCGACATCGCAAAACGTGGGAAATCTCGGGCCCGGAGGACACTCGTCCAGCTCCTTGCAGTCCCGCCCCATCGGCCGCAGATCGGATATGGCTGGAATGTGACGAAAACGGCATCTTCAGAGTGGGTTTTCGCGAAAAACCGCTGTTAGCTTTTCGTAAAATGAGTTATTATCGGCGACCAGGGACCAAGGTCGGAACTCTGTCCGGCCTACGTACTCTTTGATCGTCACCTGCGAGTTCGATCGTCCTGTCATGAAGCTGCGTTTCGCCAGGCTGTTGTTGTCTCTGTCGCTGTTTCCGCTCGCGGGCACGGCGCAGACGCTGCCGTCCTTGGTGCCAGTGGCCGGCCACGCTACGACGCCGCTGGTCGAACAATTGCTGGCGCTCGATTCCCGCGGCCAGCCGATGCTTGCGCAGGGTGCGCCGCTGTTGCCGATCTGGTCAGGTTTCAACGGCCAGTTGCTGGCAGTCGTCGCGTTGCCGCGTGCGGCGAACTCACTGATCGATCCGACCCCAGCCTACGCCGGTCCTTCCGCGTGGCATCTCGCCGGCAGTTCCGTGGCCAGCGCTGGCGGCTTGCGCTGGCAGTTCGGCAACGGCCTGCATGCTGACGCATTGCTCGGCCAATATCTTTCGAATGGTCTGGCTCCGTGCGGCGGGAGCCGCTGCGACGCGACCGTCGCCTCGCGCTGGTCGTACGGTTCGCTGGCAGGTTCGCTCGGCATGGGCTGGACCGCAGTCGACGGCGGACTCGATCTTTCCTATGGGCTGTCCTGGCTGCAGTCGCAGGGTGGCAATGGTGCAACGCTCGGTCATCTCGCGCTGGGCTCGGTGTTGGTTCCGGTGCTTACGCTGCCGGACGCACAGCCGTATTCGCTCGACAGTGAAACCGCGCTCTATGCGCGCGGTCGTTGGCAGTTCGAGCGCGGCCCGGCGTTGGATGTCGGCGCGAGCTACGGTCGCGGGCATCTATCCGCGATTGGCGCGATCGCCAATTCATTTGCGCCGGGCGTCGATCTCGACCAGCTTTCACTGAGCCTCGGCCTCGATGTCGGCTCGCTGCGCGGCGCGATCGTCGGCCACGTGCTCAGCAGCGACGATCCGGCATTCGCGGGCAAACGCTGGACCACGCTGGATCTCGGCGTTTCCTGGCGTACGCCGTGGAGCGGCGAGCTCAGCGTCGGTGCGCAGAATCTCTGGTCGGCACCGACCAATTCCCCGCGCGATGCGGAGAATGCCCAGCCGCGCACGCCGTACATCCAGTACCGTCAGGATCTCTGAGCGAGTTCTGGTCGGGCTTGCAGGTCTGCGCCGCACTGGCCATGAGCGGCGCCCAGCCGCGACAGATCCGCGGCAACGCTTGTATAGAGCGCCCCGCGACCCTTGGTGGCCACCCCCGCGGTGCGTCTGTCGACGTTTCAAGCACGCTTCAATCCTTTCCGCAAGTGTCTTCCTTAATTGTGTCGCGACAACGGACGCCAACCGTAACTGATTGAATTGATTGCAACTTCGTCGAATGTTCAGACTGCGCTCAGGGATTCCCATAGCGTAAGAATCTTGTTAGTATCGTCCACTGCCGAGGGTTTTTTGGTGGACCGTCTTGGTCGTTCCCAGGGAATGGGAGAACATATTGTCCCGAGCTGTGACAACTCTGACGTTGGAGAGTGAAATGAAATTAATGAGCAACGAGCTTTTCAAAGCCGTGCGCTTTGCGTTGTATGCGGGCGCCACTGCCGCGATCGGCCTGTCCGCCGGAACGGTGTTTGCGCAGGACGAAGCACAAGATCAAAGCGCTCAAAAACTTGAAACCATCACGGTGACGGGTTCTCACATCCGCCGCGTCGATATCGAAACATCCAACCCGGTCATCACCATCGACGCCGCTGCGATCGCGAAGACTGGCAAGCAGACTGTCGGCGACATCGTGCAAAATCTGCCTTCCGTGATCGGCGCGGGCACCAACCCAGCCATCAACAACGGCGGCGGCAGCGGCAGCACGTTGGTCGGCCTGCGCGGCCTTGGCTACCAACGCACCCTGACCCTCGTCGATGGCCACCGCATCATCAACAAGGATCTGAACTCGATCCCGGTCAACATGATCGAGCGCATCGAGGTGCTGAGCGACGGCGCGTCCGCGGTCTACGGTTCGGATGCGATCGGCGGCGTCGTCAACATCATCACCCGCAAGGATTACCAGGGTGCCGAGTTTTCCACGAACTACGGCATCTCGGACGCGGATGACGGCGTACAAAAGGGCTACCGGTTCATGTTCGGCCAGACCAGCGACAAGGGCAGCATCGTTGCCGGCATCGACTACAACAAGACCGACAGCGTCCTCGCCAGCCACCGCAACTTCTCGGCGCATGCGGTGTCCATCACGGGCAGCTCGCAGACGCCACCTTACGGCTACGTCGGTGGGTCGAGTTCCGTGCCGAACGGGCATATCCAGATTCCGGCGGCTTTCCAGAGTGACTTCCCCGGCTGCAGCAGCGGCTTTATCTCGCGCAATCCGGGCGCGAGCGGCAGCAACGTCGCGACCGACTACCATTGCTTTCTGAACGGTGGCCCGCACAGCGACAAGTACAACTACGCCGCGGTCAATCTGATCATGACTCCGGTGGAGCGCACCAATGCGTTCGTGAACGGCATCTATCACCTCACCCCTAACCTGGATGCGTACCTCGACGTCTACCACAACAAGACGTCATCGGGCTTCCAGATTGCTGCGGCGCCGATCGGCACGTCGGTGAGCGGTTTGACTGTCTCATCGCAGAGCTACTACAACCCGTTCGGTGTCGATTTCAACAAGGCCGGTGGCTTTAGTTTCAGCACGCGCACGTTAGCGGCGGGTGAGCGCGGATCGCGCAACAACAATACGACCGACCAGCTCAACACCGGCTTCAAGGGCAACTTCGACGTCTTCAACCAGAACTGGACTTGGGACGCCGGGGTCGGCTACGGCCACGTGTCGACCCTGCGTACGCTGACCAACCTGCCCAACGGCGACCTGTTGAGCCAGGCCGCGGGTCCGTCGTTCCTGGATCCGGTCACGGGTATCGTCACCTGCGGTACGCCGTCTGCCCCGATCGGCGGCTGCATACCGATCAATATTTTCAATCTGGACTCGCCGGCGTCAGCAGCGGCGTTGAAAGCGGACGTCGCACCGGGCCTCGAGAACTACTACTCCATCGAGAAGGTTGAACATCTCGACCTGACTGGTGGCATCTTCGATCTGCCGGCCGGCACCATGCAGCTCGCGGTCGGCGCCTCGCATCGTTCGGAATACACCAACAGCGTGATCGACCCGGTGCTGACCACGAACCTCTCAACCGCCACATGCACCCTGGGTAGCCAGTGCGCTTCGCCGCTGCAGGGTGGGTACACGGTGAAGGAAGTCTACGCCGAGCTGTTCATCCCGGTCCTCAAGGACTTGCCATTCGTCCGTTCGCTCAACGTGACCCTGGGCGACCGTTATTCCAAGTACAGCAGCTTCGGTAGCACCAGCAACCCGAAGCTCGCGGTGGAATGGCGCCCGATCGACGACCTGCTGCTGCGCGGCACCGTGACCAAGGTGTTCCGTGCTCCGGGCATCGGCGACGTGTTCGGGTCTGCGGCCAGCGACGCACCGCAGCTGTCGAGCGATCCGTGTGATGGCTACACCGGCAGTCCGGTGAACCCGGCCTGCGTGAACGTGCCGACCAACGGCACCTTCGTCAACCAGAACGTCGCGCAGCAGCTGCAGATCACCGCGCTTTCATCGGGCTCGCAGTTCGCACACTTCCCGCTCGGTCCAGAGAACGGCAAGTCGTTCGACTTCGGCTTCGTCTACAGTCCGCAATGGCTGACGGGTCTGTCGGTCAGCGCCGACCTGTATCGCATCTATCTGCTCAACAACATCACCTCAGTGGGTGCGCAGAGCGTGCTGGATTTGTGCAGCGCCGGTGTCGCGGCGTACTGTCCGCTGATTTACCGTGTTGCCAGTGGTGTCAACGCCGGCCAGATCGACCACATCATCGAGCCCGTCGGGAACCTGGGTCGTCTGGATACGGGCGGCGCGGACATCTCGGCGAACTATCGTCTGCCAGAATTCGCGTTCGGCCGATTCAATATCGGCGTGGATGCGACCTACCTGCGCAACTACGACCAGCAGACCGCTCCTGGCCTTGCCGCGAACGCGAACTACCACGACGCCGGTCATATGCTGCCGTTCGGTTCGGGTCCGGAAGGTGCGTGTGGCGCTTCGGTCTGCCTGTTCCCGCGCTGGCGCGCCTCGGGCTTCCTGAACTATGCGCTGGCCAACTTCGACGCGTCGTGGCGTATGCGCTACATCGGCCGGTTCACGATGGGTTCGCTCGACCATAGGCAGGATACGTCCGGGGTCATTCCTGGCCTGCCGTACTCGGCGCTGAAATATGGCGCGACGGTGTATAACGATGCCCAGATCGGCTACAACATCGAGCCCATCAACACGCGCGTCGATATGGGTGTGAACAACATCAGCAACAAGCAGCCGCCGTTCCTGTATGCGAACAACTCGATCAACGCCAACACCGATCCGTTCGACTTCGATATGTTGGGCCGCTACTACTGGGGCCGCGTGACGGTCAAGTTCTAAGATCCAATAGCGGGTTCTACCCTTGCAGCCGCGCGAGTCACCTCGCGCGGCTTCTTTTTTTTGTCGAGATCATGACTGCACACGTTACCCTAGCGATTTCCGCGGCATTGGATGCCGGCCAGTTGAGCGAGGCGGAACGGTTATGCCGCGCCGCGCTACAGATCCATCCGCAAGACGAACGCCTGCTCTTGTTCCTGGCCGTGAGCCTGCAGTGGCAAAAGCGCCTCGACGAGGCGGTCGCGGCTTATGCACGCCTGATTGATTTGTTTCCGACCAGCAGCGTGCATTGGAACAACTACGGTGCAGCCTTGCATGCAAACGGCGCGCACGACGAGGCGCAGGCCGCCTTCGCGAAGGCGATCGATCTCGATCCGGCCAATGCCGGACCGCGCGTCAGCCTCGGGTTGCTGCTATTGGACCGCCGTCAACCCGCCGCTGCCCGCGACACCCTGCTCGAGGCGGTGAGACTGGACCCGAATCTGCCCATGGTGCGCATCCATGCGGCCCGCGCCTGCAATTTCTGCCGCGACAATGCCGCAGAGGAGCTGTTGAAAGACTGGCAGCATTGGCTGCCTTTGGACGAGAGCCTCCAATTGGCGCTGGCGTACGAGAAGCTCACGTTGGGCGACGCGCGCGCCGCGCAGACGCTGCTCGAAGATCTTTACCGCCGCGCGCCCGACAGCTCCGAAGTGATATTGCAGCTTGCCAGCGTGTACGAGCGCGTGAACCGCGTGAACGACGCAAGAGCGCTGCTGCATCGCGTAGAGATGCTGTCGATGCCGGACGAGCGCGTGCGGCTGGAACTCGCGCACCAGCATGCCACGCTGGCTCTGCGCGATGGCGATCTCGCGCGTGCGAGAGACCTCTTGGACGAGGCGGGTCCGCGCGCTGTCACCGACTACGTGCACTACTTCCTGCTGGGCAAGATTTGCGACAAGCAGAAAGACACGCACGCAGCCATGCAGGCCTTGGAAATCGCACATCGACTGCAGATCGAGGAGATCGAACTCGCGCGGCCCGAACGGGTGGAAGCGGGCGCGCCGGTGTTGCCGGCGGCGATCGGACGCGTCACCGACGCCGAGTACGGCAATTGGCCGCAGCTGATCGCACCGGGCGCTCAGCAGTCTCCGATCTTCATCGTCGGCTTCCCGCGTTCGGGCACAACGCTGCTCGAGCAGATGCTCGACGCACATCCCGGACTGCAGTCGATGGACGAGCGGCCGTTCTTCAACATCCTGGCCGACCAGCTGGCGGAACAGGGCATCCTCGTCCCGCAGGATATCGGCCGCTTGAGCCAACCGGATTGCGACGAATTGCGAAGACGCTATCTTGCGCTCGTCTGCGCAAAGATCGACCGTCAATGGATTGCGCAACTGGTCGACAAGAACCCGTTGAACATGTTGTGGGTGCCATTCATTCACCGCTTGTTTCCGCAGGCGAAATTCATCCTTGCCCTGCGCCATCCCTGCGATGTGCTGCTCAGCTGCTACATGCAGAACTTCCGCTCCGGCGTGCTGGTGGCGGCAAGCGCATCGCTCGAGCGCCTCGCTGAAGCCTACGTCACCGCGATGCGGAGCTGGCTGCGGCATGTCGAGGTGTTCCAGCCGCGCGTGCTGGTCTCGCGTTACGAGGACTTGGTGGCGGACGTGTCCGCGCACTCCCGGCGCATCGCCGAGTTCCTCGAACTCGAGGACGCCACGCCGCTGGAACGCTTCGACGAGCGCGCCCGCGAGAAGGGCTATATCGCCACGCCGAGCTACACGCAGGTTATCGAGCCGGTGAACAGGAAAGGCTTGAACCGCTGGCAGCGCTATCGCCGGGAGTTCGAGCCGGTACTGCCGATCCTCGCCCCCATGCTCAACCACTGGGGTTATGCGACCGAAGCGGAAGGCTGATCCCGCGGCCGCGCAACCGATGCCGAGTTCACTCGGCGGAAAACTTCAGGAGCTCGGGCACGGTCGCCGCGTAGTTTCGCCAGCGGCCAATCGCACGCGTGTAAACCGGCTGGCGCGCCTGCCAAAGGCTCGCGGTGCTGATGCTTGCCGAGGTCTTGGCGTCGCCCGCGCCCGCATTCATGGGCGGCAGATCCAGCCAGCCCGCGAGATCGGCGATCGTGCCCGCCGGATCAGCCGCCAGGCGCTCGTATTGCACCGTTCGAATAGACGGCCCGTGCATGGATTGCCAATGCGCCATCAGCCTCTCGCAGTCCTGCATCACGACCGCTATGTCGGAGAAATCGTAAGCGTAGCCCTGCAGGTCTTCGAGGAACGACTGCATCCAAAGCGACAAGGCGTTATCGCGCGCGTTGCGCCGGCAGTAAATGATCCTGGCGTTCGGCCAGAGCGCCAGGATCAGGTCGACGTAGCGGAAATTGAGCGGCTGCTTGTCGATGAACCAGTGCGAGTGGGAATCGTCCCTGCGCAGATGCAGGGTGCACGTCGCGGCGACTCGCTCCAGCGCGGCGCGGTCGGGGTTGTTGGCCAGCTCCGGCGATTGCGCGAGCTGCGGTAGCCACGCCAGTTCCCCGCGGTTGCAGACCCGAGGATGGCGCGCAAGCAATTCGGCGGCGAGGGTTGTCCCCGAACGCGGCATGCCGACGATGAAAATCGGAACGAAATCGTGCGCAGCGTCGAGCCGTTGGCCGCATGGACGCGCGGCGAGCAGCGCGGCGGCGGCGCTTTGCCAATGCTCGCGCGACCACTTGCTGAGCGCGTGCGCGATCGTGTTGCCCTCGCGGAAAAAGCGTGCGGCCTCGGCGTACTCGCCGACGTCGTCGTGCATCTTGCCGAGCGCGAACAAGAGTGTGCTGCGTGCCCTTTCGCTCAGGTCCCCGCGTTCAAGGCATGCGCGGAACCGCGCGAAATCAGGGTGGTCGCCTTGGCGATAGCGCTGCGTGTTGGCAAGCCCGTGCGGAACGTGCCATTCGCAGGCCTGCGCGCCATGTTCGAGCGCGAAGAGATAGTGCTCCCGCGCACGGTCGAATTCGCCGAGCTGAAGGTCCAGCATCCCCGCGTAGGCATGCAGGCGCGGATCGTCAGGACTCATCGATATCGCCCGCTCCGCGATCGCCACCGCGTCCTGCTTGGAGCCGCAGTCGTCGGCCAGCTCGATAGCCTGGATCGCAAGCCCGCTATCGTGCTGGCCGTGCTCGAAACACGCGCGCAGCACGCCGGACGCGCCGCGCATGCGCCCTTCATCCCTGAGCATGCGTGCGAGCAGGAACGCGCTGGCGGCATCGTCCGGGCGCTCCTCCAGTAGGGTGCGCAGCAGCGATTCGGCCTGCCCTCGGCGATGCGTCTGCAGGTGCACGCCTGCCAGCGCACGGCGCAGTTCCGCCGAGCGAGGATGCTCGGCGAGTGCAGCCGACAATGCCGTTTCCGTGGCAGCGATATCGCCGCGCAGAATGAGCCGCTTTACCTGCTCCACCCGTTCCCGCTCGGAGCGCTTCGGCGCCTCCGCCTGCACCGGCACCACCCCTAAAGGCGGCATGCCTAATGCCGCGCGCAGCGGATCCAGCAGTGCGCCATAGCGCGGCGCGCGCGCGGTATCACGGCGCAGCGGCTGACGCACCTGCATCGCGCTCGGCGAACGCACGTCGCGCTCGGTGCGGTGGAAATCGAGGCAGGCCGGATCGAACGGCAGACCGCAGAAATCCACCAGCCGGCGGATCTGCGCTTCCGGTTCGGCGATCAGCGTCTCAAGCACGTTCTCGTGCAGCGCGCCCCTGTGCATCGAGAGTGCATGGCGGATGCTGCGATCGAACTCGCGCCAGAAGCCGGCCAGGTCCGCGAAGGTACGCGTGTATTCGTTGTTGTCGAGGTGCTGACGGTAGCAGGACAGGCAGGTTTCCAGCGGATCGCGGCGGCAAGCGATGATGCGTGCAGCCGGCAGCATCGCCCTGATCGCGCCGATGTAATACCAATTGTTGGGCAGCTTGTCGGTGAACATGCGACGTTTGCGCGTCCAATGCGCGGTGCGTTCCAGATAGCGGCGCCCGAGCCGCTCCCAGTCCTGGGCTTGCATCGCGCCCACCCATTGCGGAAACGCTTGCATGCGCCGTCGCGATTCCTCGGCCAGGACGAGCGGCAGGTCCGGCAGCTCGCCCGCACCCTCGACTGCTGAATGCGAGGCGAGGATCTGCTCGATCAGGGTCGACCCCGAACGCGGCAGGCTGACGATGAAGACGACCTCGGCACCGAGCGGTTCGCGCGAGCCGGCGGGGGTTGGCGTGAACGCTGCGTTGATCGCGCGGATGTGGGCTGCAAACGCGGCGGCATCCCATTGTCTGCGCCGGCGCGCGATCGCGTTCGCGCGTTCCAGGGCGGCGAGCGATTCGGCGTAGCGGCCATGATCGTCGAGCGCCCTGGCAAATGCAAAACCCATCGCGATCAGATCGTCATCGCTCGCGCGCGGATCGCTGAGCGCGGCTTGCAGACGTTCGGTGTCCGCCTCGGAGAACCGCATCGTCTTGAGGTCGGCGAGACCCCACCAGGCCATGCCGGCGTATGGCTGCTCGGCAATGAGGCGGCGATACTCGGCCTCGGCTTCGGCAACGTGATCGCTGACGCGAAGCATGTCGGCCAGCAGCGCCCGCGCCGCGGCGTGATCGGGTGCGAGCGCGACCGCCTTTCTCAGCGCGACGACGGCGTCATCGTGCCGGACGCAGCGCGTCAGCATCACGCCAAGGTTGTACCAAGCCACCGCAAATCCCGGCTGCAGCTCGCAGCAGCGGCGCAATGCGGCGATCGCGTCATCGAACTCGCCTGCAGCGCCGAGCACCGCACCCAGCGTGTTGTAGTACAGACCATCGTACGGGCGTTGCGCTAGCGCACGCCGCATCGAGTCGATCGCATCCTGATGCTGCCCGCGCTGGCTCTGGATGCCGGCCTGCAGGCGCAGGATTTCCGCGTGTGTCGGGTACGCGGCCGCTACTATCGAAAGGTGTCTGCCGGCCTCATCGACGCGACCTGCCTCGAGCGCCTGCGCCGCCGCAACGACATGTGGAATCATGCTCTGGGCAACGCCGTGCAGTCGCGGCACCGGGGCAGCGGATGGAATGGACATGCGTTCAGGCCGACGAATCGATGCGACGCGCTAGTCTACGCGATGCATTCACGGAGTATTGCTGTCGTGGAAGCGGCGCAAGCCGCGACGTGTTCGGCAAATTCTGGGAATCGATTTCTCGTCATTCCGGCGCAAGCCGGAGGCGCTTCACAACAGCGAAGCGGGCTATCCAGCGTGTTCACGTGTGACGAAGACGCTGGGTCCCGGCTTTCGCCGGGACGACGAGCTATTCCGAGATTCTCCCGGTCGATTGAGGCGAGGTTCAGCCCGTCACCCAACGTGCCGATCCACAAACGAGCTATTCGGAGATTCTCCCGGTCGATTGAGCCGAGGCCATCGCACCTTCCGCCGCCCTCACAATACGCGAGAGCAGCGCGGGTGCGCAGGAGCGCTGGCACGAACGCTCAATAGCCGGGTGTTTCGGACACCTCGTGCATCGGCACATTCGCGCCTTCGGCAAGGCGAACCTTGAGCGCAAGCCCGTCGCGTGAATCGGCGTGGTTGAGCGCCTCTTCGAACTCGATCTTGCCTTCCTTGTAGAGCGCGTACAGCGACTGGTCGAAGGTCTGCATGCCTTCCTCGAGACTGCGGTCCATCGCTTCCTTGAGCTTGTGGATCTCGCCGCGGCGCAGCAGGTCGCGGATAAAGGGCGTATTGATCAACACCTCGACCGCGGGCAGGCGGTGGCCGTCCTTGCCCATGACCAGGCGCTGGCTGATGACCGCTTTCAGGTTCAACGCGACGTTCATCAGGATATTCTTGTGCGCCCCTTCCGGGAAGAAATTGAGAATGCGTTCGATGGTTTGGTCGGCGTTGTTCGAATGCAGCGTTGCCAGGCACAGATGCCCGGTTTCCGAGAACGTGATGGCCGCTTCCATCGTGTCCGAATCGCGGATTTCGCCAATCAGGATCACGTCCGGCGCCTCGCGCATCGCGTTCTTCAGCGCCTCTTTGTAGCTGTGTGTGTCGAGACCGACCTCACGCTGGTTGACCACCGACTTCTTGTGCCGGTACAGGTATTCGATCGGGTCTTCGATGGTCAGGATGTGGCCTGCCGTGTTCGCGTTGCGGTAATCGATCATCGACGCCAGCGTCGTCGACTTGCCCGAGCCGGTCGTGCCGACTACCAGGACCAGTCCGCGCGGCTCCATGATGATGTTCTTGAACAACACCGGCAGACGCAGCTGCTCGATAGTCGGGATCTCGCTCTTGATCGCGCGGATCACCATGCCGACTTCGCCGCGCTGCTTGAACACGTTGACGCGGAAACGTCCGGTGTCCTTCACCGCGATTGCCATGTTGAGTTCGAGATTCTTCTCGAACTGCGGCACCTGGCCTTCGTCCATCAGCGAGTATGCGATCTTCTTGACCATGCCGCTCGGCATGCCGGTGTTGCCGAGCGGATACAGCTTGCCCTCGACCTTGATATTCACCGGGGCGCCGGTGGTCAGGAACATGTCCGAGGCGCCTTTCTCGCCCATCAGTTTCAGAAAGTAACCGATGTCCATTGGATTCTTCTCGCAAGAGGTGTCAGGTGCCCGGCCGGGCAGCCGCAGCAGTTTGTACTGTGATTTGCCAAACCGGCCGGCGCGTCGCCACAATAACCCACATTCCGGTTGTCACCGAGCGACCCCGAACTTATGCCACCAAGCCGCCGAAAAATCCATGTGCTGATTGTGATTGTTGCGGCATTGTCCGTGCAAGCGTGCAGTCCGACACGTCCGCCAGTCGATGAGCTCGATATCGCATCGCGTGCGCTCGGCGCCGCGCGCGCGGCCGACGCGCCAACCTGGGCCGCCAACGAATACCATGCGGCCGGCGAGCATTTCGACCAGGCCCAAGCCGCGGAAGGGCGTCAGGATTACGATATGGCCGCGCAATTGGCGCGCGAGTCCGCCGCCGACAGCGAACTGGCTGCCGCGAAATCGCGGCTTGGCAAGGTGCGCGCCGCTGTCGACAAACTGAAACAGGACAACGCGAATCTTGATAGCGAGCTTTCCCAATCCGGCACACAGGTGCAGCCATGAAGCCTCTGCATCGCGTCGTTCATGGCTGCGCGGCGATCGCATTGGCGTTCTGTATGCTGGGTCCGGATCACGCGTCGGCGCGCAGCGGCAATGACGACTACCAGCGCTTGTCCGACCAAATCGATCGCCTCGCCGCCGACCCGGTGCTGGGCCTGCGCGCGCCGGCACAGATGGATCGTGCGCGCGCCGCGCTGGAACACTTGAAGAATGCCGGTCGCAACGAGCGCGAGGAGCAGGTCTATCTGACCGAGCGACGCATCGCCGTCGCGCGCGCGAGCGCCGAGGCCGAATCGCTCGAAGACCAGCACAATGACTTGCAGCACGAGAACGACCGCATGCAACTCGCACTCGCGCGACGCGATGCCGCACAAGCGCGCGCGGAACTCGAACGCCAGCGCCTGCAATCGCAGATCCGGATCGAGGAAGCCGAGCGCGCCAGGCGCGATGCCGAAGCCGCACGCGCCGAAGGCGAGCAGGCCACGCAAGCGGCCGACGCGGCGCGCGCCGAGGCCGACCAGGCCAAACGCATGGCCGATGCGCAGGCGAAGGCGACCGCGCTCGCGAAAAAAGAAGCCGCGCTCGAAGCGGCCGTGGCCGGCGGCGCCGCTGCCGCATCCGTCAGCAAGGGCAGCGCAGCCAGCGCCACCCGAACGCTGGCGCTGCCCGACAGCGTTTTCCTCGATGGCAAGTCGTCATTCGCTATCGGCGCATCAAAACAGATCACCAAGGCGGTCGCGTTCGTGAATACGGACGCCTCCAGCCGCATCCGCATCGACATGTCGGCCGCGAATCGCACCCTGGCGCAGCAGCGCGCGAAGGCGATGCGGGAAGCCCTGGTGGCTGCGGGCATCGACGCGAATCGCATCACGACAACCGCGAGCGTGGCGAAACGCGGCCGCGTCGAGATCGTCGTTCAGGGCGGCAAAAGCTAAGAAGTCTCTGTCTGATCCGGTCGCACTTGCAGCGCTCCTGCAAGAGCTCGGCTTTTGTAGGAGCACCGGAAAAAGGTGCAAGCGGCGTAGCCGCGACCTATCCGCCACGACGCACCCACCCCGGTCGTGTTTGCAGCGCTCCTGCAGGAGCTCGGCTTTTGCAAGCCATAGGCGCCCGCACAGGCGCCACTTGATGCGAGAAACGGGCCAGAATTCGGGCCCGTTCCGGGATCCGTAAGCGCACGACCGATTGTCAGCTGGCGACGCACAAACGATTGTTTCTTAACGGATAGTTCACAATGCTCGGCGAGCGCTGTGGGAATTTTTCCAGCGCGCTGATGTCGTGTTGCGAAGCGCGGATCGGAGGAGTAGCGTCACTCTCCCAAGTGGCCCGCGTTTCTTCCAAACCCACTTGGGCCAGAGCTTGCCCCATGACTGCAGCGACCGCGACAGAGGAAATCAACCTCTCCACTTTCGGAAGGCCCAGTCGCTTGTTCGGACGTTTTCTTGGCAGTGGCGTCCGCACCACGATTCGCGCCTCTTCAGCGGTTCTGCATCGTCCCATGGCGCAGGCGGTTTCCTTCCGGAAGCCATCGCGCAATCTTGCTGTAACTTCGTCCCGCAGCGCAGCGACGCGACCCCCGGGTCGCGTCGCTGCGTCCGCGGTCATCTCACTGAAGGAGGTCAGTTGATGTTCGAGCAGAATCAAAAAGAAATAGAGTCGCTGATGCAGAGCAACGCGGAATTCCGCAGCCTGTATCAACGCCACAAGGAGCTCGATGGCAAGGTGCGCGACGCCGAATTGGGTGTCCTGCCGATGGATGGCGTGACCTTGCTCAAGATGAAGAAAGAAAAACTGCAAGCCAAGGACAAGCTGACCCATATGTGGGAAAGCGCCGCCGCCGCGTACTGATCCTCATCCTCGCGCGCGATTGGGGCCGATTTTCGATCGACGCGTCATCTGATTAGTGTCGAGTTTCAGTTCTTTCCCTTCCCCTTGGGAGAAGGCGCCCCCTTCCGCCCTGGCCGGGCACGTGAACTCGCGCCATCCTTGGTGCTCGCCCTTCGGGCAGCTGGCGCTGCTCAAAACGGCAATCCTGCCGTTTTGTCCCCCGCTGCGCAGGGGAAGGGAAAGCTGATGCGCCTCATCTCTTACCGATCCAAGCGGCCGGGATTCGACGCCGATCGACTCTTCCCGCAGAAGCACGCACACCACTGCGGCGTCTGCTGCCACGCTCCACTCGGTTATCATTCGCCAGCATCTCCGGCCGGGGATGTTTTCGATCGCGCGTGGCCCGCGTCTTCCGCGGCCGCCGCGACTTGCCTGCGGAGCCAGCATGACGATCAACCACAGCGTTCTCGAGCTGATCGGCCGCACGCCGATGGTCAAGGCGCAGCGCCTCGACAGCGGCGTCTGCGAACTGTTCCTGAAGCTCGAAAACGCGAATCCCGGCGGTTCGATCAAGGACCGCATCGGCCTGTCGATGATCGAGGGTGCCGAGAAGGCGGGCAAGATAAAGCCGGGCGCGACCTTGGTCGAAGGCACTGCCGGCAACACCGGCCTCGGCCTCGCCCTGGTCGCGCAAGCCAAGGGTTATCGACTGATTCTGGTCGTGCCCGACAAGATGAGCCGCGAGAAGATCTTCAACCTGAAGGCGATGGGTGCGGAAGTCGTGCTGACGCGCTCCGACGTCGCCAAGGGCCATCCCGAGTATTACCAGGATGTCGCCGCGCGCATCGCCGAGGAGACGCCGGACGCGTACTTCATCAACCAGTTCGGCAATCCGGACAATCCCGCAGCGCACGAGGCGACCACCGGCCCGGAAATCTTCGAGCAGCTTGACGGCAAGGTCGACGCGATCGTGTTCGGCTGCGGTTCGTCCGGCACGATGACCGGCCTGTCGCGTTATTTCGCGCGTGTCTCGCCGGCGACCGAATTCATCCTCGCCGATCCGGTTGGTTCGATCCTCGCCCAGTACATCAACGAGGGCACGCTGTCGACCAAGTCCGCGAGCTGGATGGTCGAAGGTATCGGCGAAGACTTTCTGCCGAGCATCAGCGACTTCTCGCGTGTCAAGAAAGCCTATGCGATCAGCGACAAGGAAAGCTTCCTGACCGCGCGCGAACTATTGGCCAAGGAAGGCGTACTCGGCGGTTCGTCGACCGGCACGTTGCTCGCCGCGGCGCTGAAATATTGTCGCGAGCAGAGCACGCCGAAGCGCGTCGTCACCCTGGTCTGCGACACCGGCAACAAGTATCTGTCGAAGATGTACAACGACTACTGGATGCTCGACAACGGTTTCCTCGACCGCCAGCCAACCGGCGACCTGCGCGACTTGATCCTGCGCCCTTACGCGCAGAAAGATACCGTCGTGGTCAGCCCGAACGAGCTGCTGATCACCGCATACAACCGCATGAAGCTCTATGACGTTTCGCAGTTGCCGGTGATGGAAGGCGACAAGATCGTCGGCATCCTCGACGAATCGGACCTGCTGCTGCATGTCTACGGCGACCAGAGCCGATTCCGCGAGCCGGTCTCGACCGCGATGGCGACCACGCTGCAAGTGCTCGACGTGAAGTCACCGATCGAGTTGCTCATGCCTCTGTTCGACGCCGGCCACGTCGCGATCGTGATGGATGGCGAGAAGTTTCTCGGGCTCATCACGCGGATTGATTTGCTGAACTATTTGCGGCGGCGCGCTGGATGACGGTGGTCGCAAGCGCCGGAGTTGGCGCATCGTGTACTGAATTCGATCAAGCCAATCAATATCTGCGCGATGAGAGCAACTCCCGAAGACGTTCGTTATGTTTATCGCCTGCTGCTGGGCCGAGAACCCGATGTGGAAGGGTATAGGCACAACTGTGCGCTGGTCGAGGAAAAGGGACTGAACACGCTGGAGTTGGCGCGACACTTCATGGAATCGGTGGAATTTCACGCCACGCATGTTGGCGGGCCGGCTTACGGAGAGTTTCCCAAACCTGCTGCCTCCGCGGTGCCACTGGGCTGCCAAGCGTGTACCCAGTCGCAAATTGAATCGGCGAATTTCAAGTATTGGGCCAGCTGCCTCCACGAAACGCCGGGAAAGTTGCATCGAAAACTTTGGGAATGGTGTTTCATTGTGCAGGCCCTTCATGAGCGCGATATGCTGCGCTCCGGTATGCGAGGTCTCGGTTTTGCTGTCGGGACGGAGCCACTAACGAGCTTGTTTGCCGGAGCGGGCTGCAGCATTCTTGCTACTGATCTGCGGGCCAAGGATGCGGCGCTGGCGGGATGGGTTGCGACCAACCAGAACGCCGCTGGTCTCGAAGATCTCAACGAACGGCGCCTGTGCATCGCGGAGGATTTTTTGAATCGAGTGCGCTTCCGATCAGTGGATATGCGGGACATTCCTTCGGACATAGCTGGATTCGATTTCCTCTGGTCTTCCTGCGCAATGGAGCACCTGGGCAGTCTTCACCATGGCCTGGATTTTGTGCTGAAGGCGATGGGTTGTCTGCGGCCAGGCGGAATCGCAGTCCACACGACGGAGTTCAATTGCGACTCGGATGTGGAAACCGCCGAATCTGGAAACGACGTTGTATATCGAAGGCGCGACTTCCTGGAGCTTTCCTCACTATTGGCGCAGCAAGGCGATCAGATCGCATCATTTGATTTCAATACGGGAAGCACCGGCGCTGACTTGTATGTGGATGAACCACCGTACAACGGAAAGATGCATTTGAAGTTGCGGATCGGCGGTTTTGCGTCCACTTCGTTTGGCTTGATCATCAAGCGAAGCGAATGAAATACCTGCCGCACTCTCATGCTCCGCGACCCCTGTCCATCAGACAGGCAATCATTTTTGACCCGGCGCGATCGGGATGTACGGTAGAGATGCCGGGCTGGGCTTCCCGGCTGATCAGGCGGATCGATCTGCTAAGCCGTTTGTGATGGAGACATGACGATCAGCGTATGGACATGAACGATTTTCACGCCACGACCGAAGATATCTATTACGCCTATCGGCTGCTGTTGGGACGCGAGCCCGACGCTGCGGGCTCCGAGCACTATCAGCGCATGCTGGCCGAGAAGTCGCTTACGCCAGATAAGCTCGCAGAGTTCTTTCTTGGCTCGTCCGAATTCGCAGCTCGCCACAATCTTCAGGATGAGGCGGCCGAAGTCGATTTCGACGGCTATTCCCTGTACGTACGCCGCGACGATCACGATATTGGCATGTCAGTCATGCAAGGGGTTTACGAACCCCATGTGACCGCAGTCGTGAAGGAGGTCCTGCGCCCCGGCGATACATTCGTGGATGTCGGCGCCAACATAGGCTACTTCGCCGCACTGGGTGCGCATCTTGTCGGACCGACGGGCCATGTCGTCGCTATCGAACCCATGGACAAGAACGTCCAGTTGATTTCGGCCACGGTCTGGCGCAATCGCTTCGCGAACGTCGAGGTATTGCCGTATGCGGCGTCTGCCAGCGCCCGGATTGTGCCGATGGTGACGGGTCCGCGGACGTCCAATGGAGAGGTTGTGCGGGCAGATCCAAACGGTCGTGTGCCGGCATTGTTTGCTCAGGCACGCCGGCTCGACGATATGCTGCGAGACCTCGATCGCCTCGATCTGATCAAGTTTGATATAGAGGGTCACGAGCTTCTGGCTTGGCGTGGCTTCGCCGAAGGCATCGTCCGCCACAGGCCGCTGGTGTTGACGGAGTTCCATCCGAAGTGCATGCGCGAAAACGCCGGCGTCGAACCCACCGAATACCTCGACGTCTTGTTCGGCTATGCGGAATCGGTACACGTTCTGCGCGGCCCTGCCGACCGTGTGCCGTGTCGCAACGTTACTGAGGTGATGGCCGAATGGGAGGCTGCCGATCGGCGCCTGCGAAGCGGCGGCACCACGCATTTGGATCTTTTCGTCAGGCCGAAGGGCCGATAACAGCAAACCCGGGATGAAGAAATTGATGAAAACCAGCAAAGAGCACGCCCTCGGCACCCGCGCCATCCACGCCGGCCAGAGCCCCGACCCGTCGACCGGCGCGATCATGACGCCGATCTATGCGACCTCGACCTACGTGCAGCAGAGTCCCGGTGTGCACAAGGGCTACGAGTATTCGCGCACACAGAATCCGACGCGGATGGCCTACGAGCGCTGCATCGCCGATCTCGAAGGCGGGTGTCAGGGCTATGCGTTCGCGTCCGGCATGGCGGCTGCGAGTACCGTGCTCGACCTGGTCGATTCCGGCAGTCACGTCATCGCGATGGATGACCTGTACGGCGGCACCTACCGCCTGTTCGAGCGCGTGCGCCGGCGCAGCGCGGGACTGGATTTCAGTTTCATCGATTTGAACGACACCGCGGCGCTGAAAGCCGCGCTGAAGCCGAACACGCGGATGATCTGGGCGGAGACGCCGACCAATCCGATGCTGAAGCTGGTCGATCTGGCCAAGGTCGGCGCGTTCGCGAAGAAGCACGGCCTGATCCTCGTCGTCGACAATACGTTCTCATCGCCCATGCTGCAGCGTCCGCTCGAATACGGTGCGGACCTCGTGCTGCATTCTGCGACGAAATACATCAACGGTCATTCGGACATGGTCGGCGGCATTGTCGTCGCCGGCGATAATGCCGAACTCGCCGAACAGATGGCGTTCCTGCAAAACTCGGTTGGTGCGATCGCCGGCCCGTTCGATGCCTTCCTCGCGATGCGCGGCGTGAAGACGCTGCACCTGCGCATGCGCGCGCATTGCGAGAGCGCGCTCGCACTCGCGCAATGGCTGGAGAAACATCCGGCCATCGAGCGGGTGATCTACCCCGGTCTCAAATCGCATCCGCAACATGCGTTGGCGAAACGTCAGATGGACGGCTTCGGCGGCATCGTCTCGATCGAGGTCAAGGGCGGCCTGCGCAAGGCGCGCAAGATGCTCGAACGCTGCCACCTGTTCGCACTCGCGGAATCCCTCGGTGGCGTGGAAAGCCTGATCGAGCATCCGGCGATCATGACCCACGCGTCGATCCCGCCGGCGAACCGCAAGCGGCTCGGGATCAGCGATGGGTTGATCCGTTTGTCGGTGGGCGTGGAAGATGTTGCCGATCTGCGTGCAGAACTTGAGCACGCGTTGGGCTGAGACCAGTCCTGATCAGCGTCAAGTTTCAGCCCCTCCGCTTTCGGGGGAGGGTCGCGGCTGCGCCGCTTGCACCTTTTTCCGGTGCTCCCACAACACCAAGCGGGACCTTGGCTGCTTCAGCGTAAGATCCATTCAGTACTGAAGCGGTATCCTCGTATTCCGTTCATCCTTCAAGGAGTTTGTTCATGCGCTTCGCCTTTAGTCTCCTGTCCAGCGCCGCTTTGGTTGCCACGCTCGCGCTGACCGCCTGCAATGCGCCGCAGGATCACAATGCAGCCTCCTTGCCTGCGAGCCCAACATCATCATCTACTACCTCTGCGGCACCAGTAGCATCCGCTTCAGCAGGCATGAATACGCCGCTGACTGCCGCTCAAGTCAAGGTAAGAATGACGCTGCAGGGCGCGCCAACTGTGTCGGCTGATGGCCAATCCATCGTGGTCAACGTCGATCTCAGTAACGATGGCGCGGTCGCCCTCGAGTCAACCGGGTCCCATCCGGTCAATCTCGGCGCACATTCGGTGGATGCGGCTGGAAAAATTGTGTTGTACGACTTCGCGCGCGCCGCATTGCCCAGCGCCATCGCAGCCAATGATCACGCGGTGGTTAGCCTCAAAATCTCTGCCGAAAACTCCCTTGGTTACAGTGTGCAGATTTCGCCGGTGCAGGAAGGTGTCACCTGGTTCGACAGCCTTGGCGTTAGTCCATTGACTGTGGGCCCGTTCAAGACGTGTGCCGAAGCTGTGCAGGGTAAAGTGTGCGATGCCGAAGGCAAAGCGCTGGTTATCAACGAATGATTTCAGGGTAGCAGCCGTGGGCTACTTCAGTTAAGGCAAGCCGACGCCCTGCAGGAGTCTCGTGTTCAACAAGACCGGCAAAGTGACGTATGCGAACGCCCGGCATCGAGGCAAGCCAAATCGCACCCGCAACACGCACTCGCGAAACGTCAGATGGACGGCTTCGGCGGCATCGTATCGATCGAGATCAAGGGCGGCCTGCGCAAGGCACGCAGGATGCTGGAATGCTGCCACCTGTTCGCGCTCGCCGAATCGTTCGGCGGCGTCGAAAGCCTGATCGAGCATCCGGTGATCATGACTCACGCGTCGATCCCGCCGGCGAACCGCAAGCGGCTTGGCATCAGCGACGGGTTGATCCGGTTATCTGTAGGACGACCTTCGCAATGAGCTTGCCGGAGCTCTGGCGTGAGCGCCGTGGGTGACAGGCACTGGTCGAAGCTTCTGGGTGCCCTGACAATCCGCGTGCCGTTTCGTGTGGCGGCCGACCTTATTGCGCCGCGATTCGTCTGCGGAGTGTTCGGCATCGTGTTTCTCGCCGAACTCTGGTTCTTCTTCCGCTATGGCTTCGGTTCGTTGCTCAATTCGGATGCGGCCGTGACGGCGCTTCTCGCTGAGGAGACCTGGTCCAAGACGAGCCTGTTGCCGAGTGGTTGGTATTACGGCAACGACGACATCTGGATTTTGTCGCCACAGATGTTCGCGTTGCCATTCGTCGCGTTGCTCGGCGCGTCGAGCATCGCGTTGATGCTCGGCAATCTTCTCGGCCTCGCATGCGTTGGCGGCGCTATGGCTTTGCTCGCGCATCGCCTAACAGGTCGCTGGGCGATCGCGCTGGTGTTGGCATTGGGCATATGCGCGCTGTTTTCGTCTTTGCAGCGCGATGCTGTGTACGTTCAACTCGCCTATGGCTGGATCACCGCCAAGCTCGCTCTGCTGGCTTTTCTGAGCCTTCGCATCTTCGTCAGAGAAGAAGGCGAATCGAGGTATGGAGGCAGAGTGCGCTGGGAGGTTTTTGCCTACGCCGCCCTGCTTTTCCTGCTCGCGGCCGAGAGCCCGCCTCGCGCGATCGCTTACTGGTGTCTCCCCGTGGCGATCGTGTGCTTCCTGCACGATGCGGATATCCTGCCGCGGAGAAGCGCAGCGCGACTATTCGCGCTGACCGCTGGAGCAGCGCTTGCGGGCGCGCTGCTGCATATTCTCTTGAGACAACACCTGATAGTCCTTGGCGGCGCGAACGCTTTCGCCGTAAAACCGATGGATGCATGGGGTTCCAATCTGGAGGTGCTCTGGAAGGGGTTGCCGCTGTTGGTCGGCTATGAACCGATCGGGCTCGCCAGCCCGACCACGCCCGATGTTGCGCTGGCGCTCGTCAGACTCGGCTTCTTCGTTGCGGTCATCGTTGGAATGGTCATGGCCTGGCGTCGATTGCCCGGCGAGAACGGCGGACAGGTCTTGTTCCTGCGATATACCGCCGTGATGATGGCAGTGTCGGTTGTACTATTTGTCATCGGAAATCTCGCTGTTGGTCCGCTCAGCGTCCGTTATCTGATGCCGGCTGCGCTGCTCGCGCTGATCGCATTCATGGTGAGGATCCTGCGCTGTCTGCGTGCCGAGCCTCTGCGCGGTCTGGTTTTCCTGACGGCGTTCGCGACCGCGTTTTGTGGTGGTGGTGCGTTGGCGGCTTACCGTTACAAAGCGTTTTTAGGACCGACGAGTTGCACGGCGCCTGCACATATTTGTCGCTTGCTGGCAACGTTGCGGCAGGCGCAACTGACTCACGGTTTTGCGACATACTGGAATGCGAATGTGACCACATTGGCCGCGGCATCCGCGGTCACGGTCTGTGGCGCGTCCTTGCAACCGCCATTGTCTCCTTTTCGTTGGCTGGTATCGAAAGACTGCTTCGATCCGGCGCGCTACACGGGCCGTTACTTCTATGCCTTCACGAAGGCGGAAGCATTGGCGCTGGATCACGCGGCATTTGAGGCCGAAGCCGGTCCGCCTGTCGACGTGTTGAGGACAGACGAATACGACATCTGGGTCTATGAGTCGGGTATCGGGAATTCGAGACTGAATTGGTTGCTCCGGTAAACCCGATGGCGCAACGCGGAGCACGCTCGCGATTTCGATGTCGGCGGGAAAGGCTGCGTATGCTTGTCAGCTTCGCTCGCGACCGAAGAGAGGGCTGAGATGGAGGGTGTTTTCGGCGCGATCGAGCCGGAAACCTTCGTCTGCCCATACGCGCTGCACGACCAGGTTATGTACCTGCGTCGAAATCACGAAGCGCCGGATGCCAGCATCGGCGTGTTGAATCAGCGTTGCGCGCAGCATGTCGCGATACGCGCCGCGCCCGCGCGCCGCCGGCAAGATGCCGTTCAATACGCCGTGCGCTTCGCCGCGATCGGCGCAGATCTGGATACACGAGAAACCGACGGCGGTTCCGCCGAGTTCGACGATCCATGCAGAGCGGCCCTCATCGTTGGCTGGTACGCTGCGGGCCGCCCATTCCGCATAGCCGTCTGCGATCGCGTCGGGTGCGAACAGTGGGTTCGCGTGATAGTGCGAGATGTAGTCCGCGAAAATGGTGCGCGCCATCGCTGCGATCGACGCCGTGTCGGCATCGCCCGCGGGTCGCAACCGGAGCAACGCATTCTTCGGCACAGCCAGCGTGGCACGATCGAGTGCCGTCGAATAGTGGACTAATGTATCCGCGACGATCGACTGCAAACCCACCTTCGTGAGCGCAGCGACCGCTCCGAGTGCGCGTGCCGGAATCCTCAGGATCGCGACGTCGACGCGCTCGCTCTCGAGTTCTGCGCGCAGCGCGTCCGCGTCGACGGCACTCAAGTTTGCGCGAAACACCCGCAGGCCGAATCGTGCCGATTCGGTCGGCGAGAACGCAAGCGTCAATGGCCCGGAACCTGCGGTCGTCACAGGTTCAGCCGTTCGCGCACGATGAATGTTGGCCGGAACTTGACGCTTTCAAACACGCGGCCGACGTAGAGGCCGATGATGCCCATGCAGAACAGCGTCACACCCGCGAGCAGCCACATCGAGGCAATCACGCTGGTGTAGCCGGCAACATTGACATCGCCATGCAGGTAGCGCAGCAGACTAAAGACTGTCATGCCGAGCGCGATCAGCGACACGATGATGCCGAGCGCGGCGACCAGGCGCAGCGGTTTGTCCGAATACGAAAGGATGATGTCGAATGCGAGACGCAGCAGTTTGCGCAACGTGTACGCGCTGCGGCCCTCGCCGCGCGCATCGTGCTGTACCGGAATCGACGTGGTGCGGAATCCTGTCCAGCGCACCATGACCGGGAAAAACCGCGATTGGTCACCCATGCTGCGGATCGCGTCGACGACTGCGCGGCGGTAGATTCCGAAGTTCGCGGTGCGGTAATCGTAGTTCGCACCACTGAGGTAGTTCAGAAGTCCGATAAACGCGCGTGACGAAATGCGTTTCAGCCAACTATCCTGGCGCGTTTCGCGTTCGGCGAAGACGACGTCGTGGCCTTCGCAGGCTTTCGTGTACAGCCGCGCGATTTCTTCCGGACGATCCTGCAGGTCGCAATCCATCACAACCACCCATTCTCCCTGCGCGTGTTCGAGGCCCGCGGCGATCGCGTAGTGCTGGCCGAAATTGCGCGAAAGCCCGAGCGCCTTGATCCGTGGGTCGCCCGCGCAGAGCTCGCGCATGATCGGCCACGCGCGATCGGGGCTCGCGTCGTCGATCAAAATGATTTCGTAGTTCGCGTCGACCGCGCCGAGAACGGTGGCTAGGCGCGCGCACAGCTCGCGTAGGCAGTTCGCGCAGCAGTAGACCGGGGTGACGACGGAAATCAGAGGCAGCGCGGCAGCGCTCATCGGAAGAACGCCCCGACCGTATCGATCACGCGCTGCTGATCCATACCCGCGAGCCAGAGCGGCAAGCGGACAAGACAATCGCTGACGCGATCGGTGACTTCGAGAGCGCCGCTCGCGCGCCCGTAGCGCTGGCCGGCTGGCGAACTGTGCAGCGGGATGTAATGGAAGACCGGATGAATGCCGTTCACCTTCAATGTAGCGATGAAATGCGTGCGCGTGTCGAGATCGGGCAGCAACAGATAGTACATGTGCGCGTTGTGGCGGCAATGCGCCGGCACGATCGGGCGACGAAGTCTCCCTTGCGCTTCGTGGTCCGCGAATGCGGCGTGATAGCGATCCCAGATCGCAAGGCGCTCGCGCGTGATGCGCTCGGCCTCTTCCATCTGCGCCGCGAGGAATGCGGCGACGATTTCACCGGGCAAGTACGACGAACCAATGTCGACCCAGGTGTACTTGTCGACCTGGCCACGGAAAAACTGCGAGCGATTGGTGCCTTTCTCGCGAATGATTTCGGCGCGCTCGGTGAAGCGTTCATCGTTGATCAGCAGGGCGCCACCTTCTCCGGAGATCAGATTCTTCGTCTCGTGGAAGCTGAGCGCGGCGAGATGGCTGAGCGAACCGAGCGGTCTGCCTTTGTAATCGGCCATGATGCCCTGTGCCGCGTCCTCGATGACGAGCAGGCCGTGGCGCTCGGCGATCGCGTTGATCGCATCCATCTCGCAGCCGACACCCGCATAGTGCACGACGCAGATCGCGCGCGTGCGTCGTGTGATGGCCGCGTCGATCAGTACTTCGTCGATGTTCAACGTGTCCGGGCGGATGTCGACGAACACCGGCACCGCCCCGCGCAGCACGAACGCGTTCGCGGTCGATACGAAGGTGAACGACGGCATGATCACCTCGTCGCCGGGGGTCAGATCCGCGAGCAGCGCGGCCATCTCCAGCGCAGCGGTGCACGAATGCGTGAGCAGCGCCTTGCGCGCTCCGGTCGCCTTTTCGAGCCAGTCGTTGCAGCGACGCGTGAACGGGCCGTCGCCGGAAAGATGCCCGTTCGCATGCGCCTCGGCGATGTAGTCGAGTTCCCGTCCGGTCATGTACGGCCGGTTGAATGGAATCGCGGCTGGGCTCATGGCGGAGTCGGTCGATACATGCGGCGGAACACTGATTCTACGGATCGCCAGCGGCTTTTGTGCGACCACCAGCAACGATCCTCCGCACGGCAGGCTGAGCCCCAGCCGCACCAAGGCCGCTTCGACGCGCAGCGCCGCATAGCCGAGCGCGTTGAGCGGCGAGGGCAGGCTCAGTTCTGCTTCTACCTCGTCGGCACCGTCGCGTTTGCGCAGCCTGGCCAGCAGCATCGCAGGCAGCAACAGGCAGACAAACGAGCTGGCGCGACGTACGACGAAACCGGCATCGCACAGTTTCGCCAGCAGGTCCGCACGCCGGTATCGGCGCACGTGACAAGCCGCGGCGTCGGTATCGCTCCACAACCAGGGATGCTGCGGCACCGTGATCAGCAGGCCACCGCCCGGCCGCAGTGCGCTGTACGCGTTCGCGAGCACCGCGTCGTCGTCCTCGATGTGCTCGAGCACGTCGAACGCACCGATCACGTCGAACTCCTCGTGGAACGGCATCGCGGTGGCGTCGAGTTGGTGCAGGCGCACGGATTGGGGCAATCGCTGGCGCGCGAAGCGCAAACCTTCAGAAAACAGCTCGCTGCCGCTCAGGGCCAGCGCAGGGAACGCGGCGTGCAGGCGACCGAGCACGTAGCCGGTGCCGCAGCCGATTTCGAGCAGGCTCGCCGCGGTCGGGAAATGGCGCGCCAGCGCCCAGTTGATAAGGTCGCTGCGGCCGCGAAACCAGAAGCTACGCGCTTCCAGGCGGTACAACCGCGCGAAGTGCGCCGGATCGAAGGACTCGCGGGGGCGCGCAGCGACGTCGCCCGTGGCATCGCTGATGGAGTCGGTGCCGCGTTGCGGATCGGCGGATGGGTTCGGCGCGGACATCTCAGGATGCACTGACGGCGATGCCGAGCACGATGAGAGCAGCGCCGACGAGAACGCGTACGCTCAAGCCTTCGGCCAGGAACAACCATGCCGCGAGCGGAACCAGCACGAACGACATGGCGACGAAGGGATAGGCCTTGGAGAGTTCGAGGCGGCTGACCGCAAGCATCCAGGTGCAGGCGGCGAGGAACGCAGCCGCGAGGCCCGACAGGACAAAGGGATCGAGCAGCAGCATGAAGACATAGCCGAGTGCACCATCGGCGAACGCGCCGACGCCGGCATGCTGATTCACGCGCCACTTGATGATGATCTGGCCGTACACAGTCAGAAGCACGGTGAGCGCGATATAGAGATATGCGCGCATCATGGTTGCGCCAGCTCAGCGATATCACGATACAGCGCCAGCGCCCGCGGATTCGCCAACGCATCGGTGTTCTTCACCGGCAGGCCGTGGATCGTGTCGCGCACCGCGATCTCGGTGATCTTGCCGGAGATCGTGCGCGGGATGTCGGCGACCTGCAGGATCTTCGCCGGTACGTGGCGCGGCGTCGTGTTCGCGCGGATCTGTTTCGCGATCCGGGCACGCAGGTCATCGTCAAGCGCGATGCCGTCGCGCAGGCGCACGAACAGGATCACGCGCTCGTCGTCGCCCCAGTGCTGGCCGACCGCGACCGATTCGAGGACTTCCGGCACCTGCTCGACCTGGCGATAGATTTCCGCGGTGCCGATGCGTACGCCGCCGGGATTCAGGGTCGCGTCGGAACGGCCGTAGATGATCACGCTGTCGCGCTCGGTCAACAGCGCGTGGTCGCCGTGGCACCAGATATTGGGCACGCGCGAGAAATACGCGGCACGATACTTCGCGCCATCGGCATCGTTCCAGAAGAACACCGGCATCGACGGGAATGGCGCGGTACAGGCGAGTTCGCCCTTCTCGCCGCGCACCGGCTTGCCGGCATCGTCGAGGATTTCGACCTTCATGCCGAGGCCGCGGCATTGCAGTTCGCCGCGGTACACCGGTAGCAAGGGATTGCCGAGCGCGAAGCACGAGATGATATCGGTGCCGCCCGAAATCGACGCGAGCAGCACCTTGTCCTTCACGTCGCGATAGACATAGTCGTAACTCTCCGGCGCGAGCGGCGAGCCGGTCGAGAGTATCGTTTTGAGGTTCTGCAGCTTGTGCGTCTCGCGCGGCTTCACGCCGGCCTTCTCGATCGCCGAGATCCACTTTGCGCTGGTGCCGAACACGCTGATGCCGACTTCGTCGGCGAGATTCCACAGCGCGTTGCCATCGGGATGTGAAGGCGAGCCGTCATAGAGAACCAGGGTCGCGCCGACCGCGAGGCCGGACACGAACCAGTTCCACATCATCCAGCCGCAGGTCGTGTAGTAGAAGAAGCGATCCTCGCGCTTGAGATCGGTGTGCAGCACGAGTTCCTTGAGATGCTGCAGCAGGGTGCCACCGGCGCCATGCACGATGCACTTGGGCACGCCGGTCGTGCCCGAGGAATACATGATGTAAAGCGGATGGTCGAATGGCAACGCCTCGAAGGTGAGCGCGCGGTCCTCGGCGCCGAGGAAGTCGAGCCACGCGACCGCGCCGCGCAGGCCATCGAGTTTGAGCGCTTCGCCGCTGTACGGGATCACGACGAGCCGCTCAACGCTCGGTAGCTCGCCGATCACCCCGCGAATTTTTTCGAGGCAATCGAAACGCTTGCCGCCATAACCGTACATGTCCGCAGTGAACAGGACTTTCGGCGCGATCTGACCGAAGCGGTCGACCACGCCGTGGACGCCGAAATCCGGCGAGCACGACGACCAGGTCGCGCCGAGCGAGGTCGCCGCGAGCATCGCGATGACGGTTTCCGGGATGTTCGGCAGGAAGCCGGCGACTCGATCGCCGATACCTACGCCAGCCTGCTTCAGCGCATGCGCGAGTCGGCCTACTTGTCCATGCAGCTCGGCGTAGGTGACTTCGCGCCGGTGGCCCCATTCATTGCGGAACACGATCGCGGCACGGTCGTCCTTGAAGCGCAGCAGGTTCTGGGCGAAGTTGAGCTTTACTCCCGGAAACCAGTGCGCGCCGGGCATTTTCTCGCGATCGACCAACACCGGCTCGTATTCGCCCTGGGCGCGAATGCCGCAAAACTCCCAGACCAGTGGCCAGAACTTCTCGGGATAGCGGATCGAGAAATCGTAGAGCGGGGCGTAGCGGCGAATATCCTCGTTGCCGACGCTTTCGCGCACGAAACGCATGAAGCGCTGGAGATTGGCGCGTTCGACGCGCTCCGGGCTCGGCTCCCAGATCGGTTTGTTCATGGATGCGCCAGGATTGGTTGACATGCTTTCCTGCATATTCGCGGAGCCACCGATAGCCGATCATGCGCGTTGTTGTCGCGCGATTTCACCCGCCGCGCAGAAGGTCGAAGGAGACTCTGGGGTCTGGTGAGCCGGGCGCCGAGGTCAGCCTTCCGTATCACGCACGGAAACATGCGCGATTATCCAGCAAGCCGCGTGGAGCTGCCAGCCAAACCGCGTATCTGATTAGCGTCGAAGTTCAGGCGGCTTACCCTTCTCCCTCCGGTGACTGAAGGAAGTCCCCGTGGGAGAGAAGGCGGCGCGAAGCGCCGGATGAGGATTCTGGACAGAGTGTGATGTTGAGAAATTGATGAAGGCGGTTGCTCCGCCCGAACCCTCACCCCAACCCCCCTCCTCAGGGCGAACGGTGGCGAGACTTCAAGCTGAGGCACTACCCGCGCCACGCGAACCCGCAAAAGAAAACGCCGGCACGAGGCCGGCGTCTTCGCAACCGATTCGACGAGTCGATCAGCCGATCAGGAGATCCTTTTCCTTCTTGCCGGCGGCGAGCGCCGCGTGGAACCAGCGCGGGCGCTTGCCGCGGCCACTCCAGGTTTGGGTGTGATCGGCCGGATTGCGGAACTTCGGCTTCACCTTGCCGCGTGCCTTGCCGCGGCCGCCGGTGCGTCCGAACACTTCATCAAGCCCGAAGCCTTCGGCCTTGATCAACGCATTGATCTTGTCGCGCAGCTTGGAGGCCCTTTCCTTGACCAGTTCTTCCTGGCGCGCATGCGCACGCACGATCAAATCGGCGAGTTGACTATGGTTCAGGGACTTGAGTTCGATTGCCATGTGGTGTGTACCTCTCCAATATCGGTTCGCCCGTCACATCGAATCGAAGTGCGGGGTGGTGGATAATACCGCACGCCTATATTAGCAAGTACGGAATGGGAATGCATACCCGCTGCGAACCGGAAGAGACGACTCGATAACGCCCCGGGCTTGTTCCTGAGGGCTCCCCACGTTTTGCGATGTCGCCGGAGCCTCGAAAGCCCTCTCCCCCGAGCATCGCTCGGGGGAGAGGGCTGGGTGAGGGGCGGGGCGGCAACTTGCTGGAAAACTGCGGTTTTCACGGCGGGACTTTCAGCTACGGCGTTGCGTGCGCCGCAACGCCACGCGCTGCATGTAGCCCCGCCCCTCACCCCAACCCTCTTCCCCAACGAGGAAGCTGTTGGGAGAGGGAGCACGAGACGGTTCTGGTTTCAACGTTTTGATTGAGCGGGACTTCACTGAAGCAAAACGTGGGGAAACCTCAGCCTTTGGCCACCTTCTCTCCCGCGGGGACTTCCTTCGGTCACCGGGGGAGAAGAGAAAGGGCTGAAACTCGACACCAATCCGGTCGTCTGAACAACAAAATCATCCAAACAAACGTAACAATTCGTCCCGGCCGATGGCGTGGTTTTCGCTTTCGTTGCGCTTTCGATATTCAAGCGTCCCGGCGGCAAGGCCGCGTTCGCTGACCACAATGCGATGCGGAATGCCGATCAATTCGATATCCGCGAACATCGGGCCCGGCCGCAAGCCGCGGTCGTCGAGCAGCACTTCGATGCCGCGTGCGGACAATTCCTCATGCAGTTTTTCGGCTTCCGCGCGCACCTGCGCATTCTGTTGCGCATTGATCGGGCAGATCGCGATTTTCCATGGCGCCATGGGCTCAGGCCAGATAATGCCGGCCGCATCGTGGTTCTGTTCGATCGCGGCGGCGACGATGCGGCTGACGCCGATGCCATAGCAGCCCATTTGCATGACGCGCGCCTTGCCGGTGTCGTCGAGCACCGTCGCACCCATCGCCTCGGCGTATTTCGAGCCGAGCTGGAAGACGTGGCCGACTTCGATGCCGCGCGCGATTTTCAATGTGCCGTGGCCGTCCGGCGAGGCATCGCCTGCGACCACCTTGCGAATGTCGGCGACGCGGCCGACGCGTGCGTCGCGCTCCCAATTCGCACCGCGATAATGACTGCCATCCTGATTGCCACCGCAGACGAAATCGGCAAGCGCTGCCGCACTGCGGTCGACGATGACCGGAATCGATTCGGGCAATCCAACCGGGCCGAGGAACCCCGGACGCGTGCCGGTCGCCTTGACGATCTCGGCCTCGTCGGCGAGTGTCGATTCGCCCGGCAATTCGGCGAGTTTCGCAGCTTTGACTTCATTGACTTCGTGATCGCCGCGTACGCACAACGCGACCAGCCCGTTTTTGCCGCGCACGAGGATCGTCTTGATGCAGTGTTCGGGTTTTACGTCGAGAAACGCGGAAACCTCATCAATGGTTTTCTGGGTTGGCGTCGCGACGCGTTCAAGCGCGGCGGCTGCGCCCGGGCGAGGCGTCGATGGCGCGAGCGCTTCGGCCATCTCGACATTCGCGGCGTAATCGGACTCGGTCGAAAACGCAATCGCATCTTCGCCGGAATCGGCGAGTACCTGGAATTCGTGGCTTGCATTACCGCCGATCGCACCCGTGTCGGCCTGCACCGCGCGGAAACGCAAGCCCAGTCGCGTGAACACGCGCCCGTACGCATCGTACATGGCGCGGTATTCGCGTTCGAGGCACTCCGTGGTCAAATGGAATGAGTACGCGTCCTTCATCAGGAATTCACGCGCGCGCATCACGCCGAAACGCGGCCGGATCTCATCGCGGAACTTGGTCTGGATCTGATAGAAATTAACCGGCAGCTGTTTGTAGCTGTTGAGCTCATGGCGCGCGAAATCGGTAATGACTTCCTCGTGCGTCGGACCGTAGCAATACGCGGCCTCCTTGCGATCCTTGATCTTCAGGAGCTGGCCACCGAATTTCTCCCAGCGCCCGGTTTCCTCCCACAGTTCCTTCGGCTGGATCGAGGGCATCAGCAACTCGACCGCTCCGGCGCGATTCATTTCCTCGCGCACGACGTTCTCGACCTTGCTCAAAACGCGCAAACCGAGCGGCGACCAGGTGTAGATGCCGGCGGCGAGCTTGCGGATCATGCCGGCGCGCAGCATCAGCCGATGGCTTGCGATCTCCGCGTCGGCGGGCACTTCCTTGACGGTCGCGAGATGAAAGCGGGAAAGGCGCATGGGCATTGTCAAACGATGGAGGCGGAACGCCCGATAATATCAGTCGCGGCTGCGCCGCTTGCACCTTTTTCCGGTGCTCCTACAAGGGCGTGTGCTTGCGCCGCTTCTGCAAAGGCGTGTGCTTTTGTAGGAGCACCTGAAGAGGGTGCAAGCGCTGCAAGCGCGACCCGGTCGACCGTGGCAAGCGCGACCGGAGCCGCGATCGCGGCATGCGCCGCGACGCGTGCAGACAGACGTTGGCGCGCGGCTGGCCGCGCTCAGTTCGAGCAGAACAGCTTGATCTGCTGATTGGCCTTGTCGACCTGGCTCTGATGATTCTTCGCAACGTCCGTATTGAGCGGAACACCGTAGGAATCAAGCGCCGGTTTCTGCGCGTCCAGCAGGGTCAGGTTCTTGCGTGCGATCTCGCAGTTGCGCTTGATATCATCGGGCGCGTAGCCGGCGGCTGCGGCCAGCGTCGGGCCGGCGGATTTCGCAGCCTCGTCCTTGTGCTGATCGTCGCCGTCGCTATTGCTGGTCGTGGTGACGCCGCCCTTCACCTTGAGTTTCTGCGCGTGGCTGACGTTCGCAGGCGGCGGCGAATCGGAAAAGTGCTTGACGCCATTGGCGTCGGTCCAGGAATACATGTCGGTTGCTGCGGCGGGCAGGCAGACGGCCAGTAAAACGAGCAGGAGCCAAGTGCGTTTCATCATCGAGACCTTCGCGTTCTCGCGCGTGCCCAGGGTGGCACATGCGGACGCTCGACTGGATAACACCTGCGACGCCAAGACACAAGTAAAAACGCCTGGAATTGAGGATCGCGGTACACTTCGCAACACACCTCTACGTGGCCGCTGCTCGATATGGACGAAGCCCCGATCGCTGCGCGCAAACCGCGGCGCGGAATTTACCTGCTGCCGAATCTGTTCACGACCGGCGCCATGTTCGCGGGCTTTTACGCGATCATCGCCGGCATCGGCGGGCACTATATCGACGCCGCGATCGCGGTGTTCGTCGCGGCCGTGCTGGACGGTCTGGATGGCAGGGTCGCGCGCCTGACCCATACGCAAAGTGAATTCGGCGTCCAGTACGACTCGCTGTCGGACCTGGTCAGCTTCGGTCTCGCGCCGTCGCTGGTCCTGTACACCTGGTCGCTGTCGGCGCTGAAGGCGTATGGATCGGGCTGGGGCAAGATCGGCTGGGCCGCCGCATTCATCTATGCGGCCTGCACCGCGCTGCGGCTGGCGCGTTTCAACACCCAGGTTGGGGTCGCCGACAAGCGCTATTTCCAGGGCCTCGCGAGCCCGGCGGCCGCGGGCCTGTGCATGTCTTTCGTTTGGGCGATCGAGGACAAGGGCCTGTTCGGCCTCAACGCCAGCGACATGGATTTCGTGACGCCGGTCATCGCGATCGTCGCCGGCCTGCTGATGGTCAGCCGCTTCCGCTATTTCAGCTTCAAGGCGTGGCCGAAGTCGGACCGCGTGCCGTTCATCTGGATTCCGGCCGCCATGTTGATCCTGGTCGCGCTCGCCGTCGATACGCCCCGCGTCGTCTTCGCAATTGCTGTGGTGTATGTGCTATCGGGGCCGATCATGACGCTCTGGGGCCTGCGCCAAAAACGGGGTCGGCGTGCGCTGCGCGGCGCGGGACGGGGCGAGCCATGAAAACCGCGCGCGCCAGGCCGGCCGGCTCGCGCGCGCCAGACGCTGCGAAAATCGCGCGCACCGCTGCGCCGCGGCGAACACGTGAGGCGGCAACGCTCGCATTTTTTGCCGATCTTTCGCAGGCACTCGCGGTCTCGCTGGACCTCGGCCAGACCCTGTCGGAAACCGTCAACCGCGTCGCCGACTTCATGCAGGTCGAAGCGGCCTCGCTATTCCTGCTCGACCCGGCGACGCAGGTGCTCGAATGTCGGATCTGCGTCGGCCCGGCCGACATCACCGGTACGCGACTTGGCGTAGGGCAGGGCGTGGTTGGCACCGCGGTCGCCGAGAACAGGGCCCAGATCGTGGTCGATGCGGCCAACGACTCCCGCATCTGGCGTGCCGCCGATGACGAGTCCGGCTTCGTCACGAGGAGCCTCGTCTGCGCACCGCTCGCGACAGCGGAAGGTCCCATCGGCGCGATCGAGATCATCAACCGCCGCGACGGCGCACCGTTCACGGCGGCCGATGCGGAACGGTTGCGCCTCATCGCGGCGCCGGCCGCACTCGCGATCAACAATGCGCGCATGGCCGGCGACCTGCTCGAACAGCAGCGTTTGAAGCGCGAGCTCGACCTCGCGCGGCGGCTGCAGAAGTCGCTGCTGCCGAAACGCCGCCGCGACCATTTCCCGATCGTCGCCGTGAACCACCCGGCGCACGAGATCTCCGGCGACTTCTACGATTACTTCGACCTCGCCGACGGCCGCATCGGCTTCGTCGTCGGTGATATTTCCGGCAAGGGTCTCGACGCGGCGCTGCTGATGGTGCGCGCGGCGAGCCTCTTGCGCTGGGCCGGCAAGGACGGCGTCGCGCCGGCCGCGTGGCTTGCGCGCGCGAATGACGAGCTCTGCGAAACGACCCAGGATGGCCGCTTCGTCTGCGCGATTGTCGGCTACTGCGATCACGCCGCGCAGCGCGTGCAGTTCGCCGGCGCTGGTTTTCCGCCGGTCATCGTGCAGCGTGCCGGCGAGTTCACCGATTACGCGTCCGGCGGGCCGCCGCTTGGCATCCTCGCCGGCATCGTGTTCGATGAAGTCGACATCGCGCTCGACGGCGGCACGCTGTACGCGTTCTCCGATGGCGCCACCGACGTACGCGACGGCGCCGGCAGGCCGATCGACAACGCCGGTGTGCGCAAACTGATCGTGCGCCATGCGGCCGCGTCGCCAGACGCGCGCCTGCGCGGCCTGCTCACGGATTTGAAGCGCCTGCGCCTCGTCGACGACACCACCTTGCTGATCGTCGAAGCGCCGCGTGCACAGATGCCCGAGGTGCTGCTCGAGCGCCGCTTCGCTGCGCAAGCCGCGGAACTGCGCAGCGTGCGCAGCGCGATCCGGCAGGCGCTGGACATCCTCGCCGTCGAACCTGAATTGCGCGACCGCCTCGTGCTTGCGGTCGACGAGGCCTGTGCGAACATCATCCGCCACGGTTACGGCCCGCATCACGAAGGCGACATCGGCTTGCGCATCCTGCGCGACGGCCCGGTGTTGAGTTTCGAACTGACCGACGCCGCGCCTTGCGTCGATCCAGCCAGCATCCGCCCAAAACCGCTCGGCGAGTGCCGTTCCGGCGGTTTCGGCATCGCACTGATCGACGAGGTCATGGACGACTGGCGCATCCAACCCGCGCAGGGCGGCCAGGGCAACCTACTCATTTTGCGCAAACGTATTGATGGCATCGGCAGCGAAGAGGCAAGCGAAGCATGAACGCCAACGCAAACGACGTGGCCAGCGAAATCCGCGACGGCTATGTACTGGTCCGCCTCAGCGGCGAAGTGGATCTTTCATGGTCGCAAGCCGTGCGTCTTGCCGTGCTCGACGCGCTCGATCACGACACCGCGGTGGGCGTCGACCTGTCCGAGGTCAGTTATATCGATTCGTCCGGTATCGCCGCCCTGGTCGAAGGGTTCCAGCGCGCGCGCACACGCGGCAGCCGCTTCGCGCTGGTCGCGGTCAGCGACGCGGTGCGCGCAGTGCTTGAACTCGCGCGACTTGACCGCGTGTTCCTGCTGGTCGCCACCCCCGAAGCGATTGTCACGGTCGCATGAACGCGCTGGCGCGCCCGCTCGCGAGCGTCGGCCACGCGACGATCGACGCGCTCGGCGGCATCGGCTACGCGGCGATGCTGCTGTTCGAAGCTGCGTACTTCGCGGTCGCCGGTTGGCGTGTGGGCCAACCCGTGCGGCTCGCCGCGGTGGTCCGCCAGATGCGTGAGATCGGTGCGGACGCGTTGCCGATCGTCGCGCTGCTCGGCTTCACGGTCGGTCTGATGCTCGGCATCCAGTTCATCGCCTCATTGAGCGAGTTCGGCGCGCAATCGCAGGTTGTGATCGCGGTCGCGAAATCGGTCACCCGCGAATTCGGCGCGCTGATCACCGCGATCCTCGTCGCCGGCCGGTCCGGCTCCGCGCTCGCCGCGCGGATCGGCTCGATGAGTGTCTCGCAGGAAGTCGACGCGCTCGCGGTGATCGGCATCGATCCGGTGCGCTACCTCGTCGCGCCGGCCTTGATCGCGATGCTGGTCATGCTGCCGGCACTGACGATCTTCGCGAACGCGGTCGCGATCTTCGGCGCCGCGTTGTACAGCGCGCCGGCGCTGAACGTGACGCCGACCGCCTACCTGCTGCAGACGTTGTCGCTGCTGTCGCCGGGCGACGTCTGGCAGGGTCTCGCCAAGAGCGTCGTGTTCGCGTTGCTGATCACGCTGATCGGCGTCAGCACCGGTTTCTCGGTCACCGGTGGCGCGGAAGGCGTCGGCCGTGCGACCACGCGCTCGGTGGTGCTGTCGATCTGCTGGATCATCGTAGTCGACATGATTTTCAGCTTTTTCCTCAACCGATGAATCCAGCCCTTGCATCTTTCTTGCTCGTCATCCCGGCGAAAGCCGGGACCCAGTTCCTGTCTTGCGGAGAGAAAAGACGCTGGGTTCCGGCTTTCGCCGGGACGACGAAGGACCATCGAGCTGGGCCATGAATATCGCCGCGCCCCTGATCGAAGTCGAAAACCTCGAAGCCTGGTACGGCCGCCGGCGTGTGCTGCATGGGATCGATTTCTCGGTGCAGCCCGGCGAGATCCGCGTGATCATGGGTGGCTCGGGCTCCGGGAAAAGTACACTTTTTCGTCACCTGCTCGGCCTGCAGCGGCCGGTCAGTGGCAGCGTCAAACTGTTCGGCATCGATCTTGCCAACGCCAGCGAGCGCGAGCTGCTCGGTGTGCGCAAGCGCATCGGCGTGTCGTTCCAGGGCGGCGCGCTGCTGACCTCGCTGACGGTCGGCGAGAATGTCGCGCTGCCGTTGCGCGAACACACGACCTTGGACGAGTCGACGATCCGCATCATGAGCCGGCTCAAGCTCGAAGTGGTCAACCTCGGCGGCTTCCAGGACCTGATGCCGAGCCAGCTCTCCGGGGGCATGGTCAAGCGCGCGGCGTTGGCAAGAGCCATCGTGATGGACCCGCGCCTGCTGTTCTTCGACGAACCCTCGGCCGGGCTCGATCCGGTCGTGTCCGCGGAGCTCGACGAGTTGATCCTGCGCCTGCGCGACGCGCTGCGCATGACCATCGTCGTGGTTACGCATGAACTGGAGAGCGCGTTCAAGATCGCCGACACCATCACCGTGCTCGACCAGGGCGAGATCCTGATGACGGGTTCCGTCGCGGCGGTGCGCGCGAGCGATAACCAGCGCATTCAGGACCTGCTGAATCGCCGTCCACGTGAGGTGCTGGTCGATGCGGATGCTTACCTCAAACGACTCACCGAAGAAGAAGCCTGATAGAGTTTAATGAAACACTCGAATATATCGTCGTCCCGGCGAAAGCCGGGACCGAGTGCCTTGGTCGCGAGAGGCACTGGGTTCCGGCTTTCGCCGGAACGACGAAATTGACGTTTGGCGGCTCGTAGGGGCATGCATTGAAACGCGATACCACCAACTATGTCCTGGTCGGCGCCGTCGTCGTCGCTGCGCTCGCGCTGCTGCTGATCGGGCTCGCGCTGATCACCGGGCGCGGCGTCGCGAGCGACGATTATGTCGTGCGTTATCGCAACGTGACGGGCCTGCGCTATGGCGCGCCGGTGTTTTACCAAGGTTATCGCATCGGCCAGGTCGGCAAGGTGACGCCGGAGCGCAATGCCGAGGGCACGCGCTACAGGGTCACGCTCGCGATCCGTCGCGACTGGCCGATCCCGCAGGACAGCCCGGCACGGCTGCAGTCGAGCGGGCTGCTCGCAGATGTCTCGATCGGCATCCGCGAGGGCGCGAGCCACGAGATGCTGAAGCCTGGCGGCGAGCTCAAGGGCGAGGAAGGCGCCGATATCTTCGCCGCGATGAACGAGCTGGCCAGCCAGGTCAGCGAACTCACGCGCACGCAGATCTCGCCATTGATCCAGACCTTGTCGCAGCGCGTCGATTCGATCACCGGCACGCTCGACAAGTCCGCGCCGCTGATCATGGACCAGACGCGGGCCCTGCTCGACCGCATGAATCGCGCGTCGGACGCGCTCAACGACGTGCTGAAACCACAAAACCGCGCTGCGGTCGGCGCGATTCTGGGGCAGGTGAAGGGTCTCAGCACGGAACTGCGCAAGACGCGCGAGACACTGGATCAAGCACTCGCCGACCTCGCCGGCATCGCGAAGGAGAACCGGCCCGATGTGCGCCGCTCGGCGCAGGATCTCAGCAGTGTGCTCGAAGCGCTGTCGAGCCGCATGGACGTGATCACGCATCACCTCGAATCGTCGAGCCTCAATCTCGACGAGTTCAGCCGCGAGATCCGCAAGAGCCCGAACCGGCTGATCATCGCGCCGAAGGCCGACAAACTGGAGGACGAACCGCAATGAGCCTGCGCTGGATTCTCCTGATCGCGTTGACGGCGTTCGCGGGTTGCGGGGCGCCGACTGTTCCGGATTTCACGTATTTCCGCTTGCCGCGCGCGCAATCGCTGGAACAGGCAGCGACACCGCTGTTCCGCGATCCGATCGTCGTCGACGCGTTCGGTGCAGATGGTCTGTATGGCGACCAACCCCTGATCTACGCGCTCGATCCGGGCGCGCAGCAGTTGCGCCAATACCACTATCAGCTATGGACCGATCCGCCGACCCGCATCCTGCAACGACGCTTGATCGCGCAGTTGCGCGAGGCGCTCGCTTCGGCCGAGGTCACCGACGAATTGCCGGCAAGTCAGTCCGCGATCCGGATCAGCGGCATCATCCTGCGCTTCGATCGGGTGCCGACTGGAGCGGGCGGTTTCAACGCGGTCGTCGCGTTGAAACTCCGTGCCGACCGTCATGACGGCACGCTCCTGCTCGATGACTATTACCACGCCGAAGTTGCGGCCGGCGGCACCGACCTGAAAGCGACGGTCGATGCGTACGGCGCCGCACTCGACACGATCTTCGCGCAGTTCTACGCCGACCTGCGCAAACGGGGGACGAACGCGAATGCTGGATGAAGCGAATCTGCGTCGATTGGCCGAGATGGGCATCGACGTGTATGTGCCGCGCGTCGCCGCGGCGCGCGCAGCGCAGGCCGCACCGGCAGCCGCGCCGTCGTCCGCGCAGCCCATATCACGGGCGCATGCGGATGCACCGGTTGCAGTGGCACCGACCGAGCAGGCTGCGGTCGTCCTGCTTGCCGATACCGCGTCGGCGAGCGCGAATGCGCTGGTCACGGACGTGGTGCAGACGCTGAAGTTCGCGCGTATTGCATGCGCGCAGGGCGCCGCGCACGACGAAGCGGCGCTTGCGGCGGCGTCTGCCTTGGTCATGTTTGGCGGTCGGCAGGCGCGCACGGCAGGCGCGCTATTGTCAGCGCAGCGCCAGCGCGAGATCGGCTGGGTCGTCAGCGCCGAACTGCCGGCGCTTGCTGGCGACGTGCCAGCCAAGCGCGCACTCTGGAGCGAACTGAAGCGGATGATGCGCGAGCTTGCGGCGCACACCGACCCGGCGCGACGATAGCGGCACCAATATCGATCCGGCATTCAAGTATTGAGTGCTCTCCGCCTTCCCTCCCTTGCGCCGCGGGGGAGGGCAACGGTGGGGGCATTGATTCGGTCGATTTGAATCTGAATTCGTTCCGGTCACCAGCGCAGCAACGAGACAGACGTGGTCGCGATCCTCAAGCACGCATTGCCTGAATTCCGCCGAATGCAGTCGGGCGATCTCGATCGCGTCGCCGCGATCGAGGCCGTGGCCTACGAATTCCCATGGAGCCGCACGATCTTCGCCGACTGCCTGCGCGCAGGCTACGAATGCTGTGTTCTCGCGCACGCAAACGAAATCATCGGTTACGCCGTGCTATCGAGCGGCGCGAATGAATCGCATATCCTCAACGTCTGCGTCACACCGGCCGAACGCGGCAACGGCCACGGCCGGCGCCTCGTCAAACGGTTGCTCGACCTCGCGCGTTGGCAGCGCAGCGAACGCGTGTTTCTCGAAGTGCGCCCGTCGAACGCGCATGCGATCGCGCTCTACGAATCGATCGGTTTCAACGAATTCGGTCGCCGCCCGAACTACTACCCGGCCAAGCGCGGCCGCGAGGATGCGCTGGTGATGGCGATGGAGTTGCTCGATCCCGCGGGCTAGATGTCGTCCCGACGGGCCGTTCGCCCCCGGATCAGGTCCGGGGCAGGCCCTGAGGTATCGAAGGACGTATTGCCGGACGTCCCATTTCGATTACGGGAAGCGGCCGGAGGACTTTGGCCAAGCGCCGATGCGTCGGATGTGCCAGCCTTTGGATTCTCGCCGGTCGCGCACGATTTCCATGCGGCCGTCCAATCGGCGATCTCGGCGCCGCTGACCTGCACATCGCGCATCACGTCGTCGACAAACGCGGGTGAAACCGGCGGGAACGTGTCGCGGATGTGCCACCACAGTGCATGGAATCCCGGCGTCGAACTTTGTGATTTGAGGTGCCCCAGGATCGATGCGTATTGGCCGTCGCCGATCATGTCGCCCTGATGCTGGTAGTAGCTGTCCTCGAAATGCAGGAACAGCGGATACATGCTCCAGAGATAGCGATGGAACTCCACGGCGGTAAGTGCCGGGTCGCCGGCGTGGCCGCGCAGGATCAGCGCGGCGGTGTCCGGTTGCGCGATGAACTGCAGCCAGTCGCCAATCTGCTGCGAGCGCCCGCGATCCATCGATGTTGACGAGCGTCGAACGGTCCATGCGCATCTCCGCAAAGCCTCAGCAAGCCTTGCATCGCTGCGGTTGTGGCTGCGCCGCTCCTACCCGCTTACATAGCCGCGAGGCGCGCTGCCTGCTCGCGCAGGCCGGCGAGCGTCGAGGTGAACTCGGCTAGGCGCTGTTTCTCCTGCGCGACGACTGCGGCCGGCGCGTTGGCGACGAAGGTTTCGGTGCCTAGCTTGCCGTTGCACTTCGCCATCTCGGCCGCGATGCGCTTGATCTCCTTGTCCAGACGCACCTTCTCGGCGCCAAGGTCGATCAGCCCGGCCAGCGGGATCAGCAGTTTCAGCTCGCCGACGATCGCGGCTGCGGCGGGTGGTTCGGTCTCGCCCGTTTTGAGCCAGCGCTGCGATTCGGTGCGTGCGAGGAATCCGATCTGCGCCGCGAATTTCGCGGTGCGCGCGCGATCGCTCGCGTTGCCGTTCGCGAACAGCAATGGAATCGCCTTGCCGGGCGAGATGCTCATTTCGCTGCGGATGCGGCGGACCTGGCTGAGCACGGCCTTCAGCCATTCGATTTCGGTCTCGGATTCCCTCATCACCGAAAAGTCGGCGATCGAAGAAGTCGATACTGTAGCTGTTGCAGGTTCTTCCCTCGTAGCCAAATTAACTCTGCGGCCAATGGAACTCGATTGTGGGTAAGACTGCAGGGAAATAGTGTCGCCCACGATGCCGAGCTTTGGAGCGACGGTGTGCCATATTTCTTCCGTTATGAACGGCACGATTGGATGCAACGCGCGCAACATCATCTCGAGGACTCGCAGCAACGTATACCGAACAGATTCGATTTTTTCGATATTGATGGAGGTTTGATCCGATTCGCCTGCAAGACCACCCGCAACCTTGACATTGAGGTAAGGCTTAGACAGTTCGATGGACCAGTCGCAGAATTCGTTCCATACGAACTCGTAGAGAGCTTGTGCGACGAGGTCGAAGCGATAGGTTGCGAAATGGCGTTCGATATCGACTAGCGTGCTTTGCAAGCGCCCGATAAGCCACCGCTCTTCGTCGGTGTGAGGCCAATTTTCTGGCTCTTCGACGATCGTGCTTGGTGCAATCAAGTCCCCGCGTTCTTCGGCCTCTTCCATCGTAGGCGACTTCGGTATCTTATCCAGCACGTACCAAGCCGCATTCCACAGCTTGTTGCAGAAATTCCGGTAACCATCGGCGCGCTTCAAGTCGAAGTTGATCGTTCGGCCGTAGGTGGCGAGCGCGGCGAACGTGAAGCGCAGCGCGTCGGCGCCGACAGCGGGGATGCCGTCCGGATAGTCCTTGCGGATGCGCTTCTCTACTTTCTCGCGGACCTGCGGGATCAGCAGTGACGCGGTCGATTTCCTGACCAGCGCGTCGAGTTCGATGCCGTCGATCACGTCGAGCGGGTCGATCGTGTTGCCCTTGGACTTCGACATCTTCTGGCCTTCGGCGTCGCGCACGATCGCGTTGATGTAGACCTCGCGGAACGGCACCTTGCCGGTGAAGTACTGGGTCGCCATGACCATGCGCGCGACCCAGAAGAAGATGATGTCGAAGCCGGTGACCAGCACGTTGCTCGGCACGAACGCCTTGAACTGCTCCCATTCGGCCGCGCGTTCCGGCGTCTCGCCGGGCCAGCCCATGGTCGAGAACGGCCACAGCGCGGACGAGAACCAGGTGTCGAGCACGTCCTCGTCCTGGCGCAAGCTCCCGATTGGCGGTGTGCTCGCATGCGCGCGCGCGTCGCCCTCGTCCTCGCCGACGAAGATGTTGCCGGCCTCGTCGTACCAGGCCGGAATCTGGTGGCCCCACCAGAGCTGGCGGCTGACGCACCAGTCCTGGATGTTCTCCAGCCACTGGTTGTAGGTCGTAGCCCAGTTCTCCGGCACGAACTTGATCGCGCCATCGCGCACCGCGGCCAGTGCGGGTTCGGTGATCGCCTTGCGGCCGCCTGGACGTCCGTCCGTCAACACGTCGCGGGTGAGGTCCAGGAACCACTGATCGGTCAGCATCGGCTCGATGACCGCGTCGGAGCGCTGGCTGATCGGCACCTGCGACTTGTGCTTCTTGGTCTCGACCAGCAGGCCTAGCGTTTCGAGATCGGCGAGTACCGCCTTGCGCGCGGCGAATCGGTCGAGGCCTTGATATTTCGATGGCACTACTTGGTCGATGAAAACGCCAGGCCAGTCGCCTACCCCGACCTGCTTTCCATGGTGATGAGATTCGGAGAGGGCGACATTGTTTGTCGCGCTGACAATCTTTCCATCCAAGGAAAGAATGCTGAAGAGCGCCCAATTAGTCGGCCAATTGTTCGCTGAAGTAATTCCCGCGCGGATACTTTGTTCGTTGCGAAGCCAAACTTGATAATCGTTGAAGTCGTGTGCCGGGGTGATCTTCACGCAGCCGGTGCCGAACTCGCGGTCGACATAGTCGTCGGCGATGACCGGAATCTCGCGGTCGGTCAGCGGCAGCTTAAGTGATTTTCCGATCAGCGCCTGGTAACGCTTGTCGTCCGGATGCACCGCGACCGCGACGTCGCCGAGCATCGTCTCCGGGCGCGTCGTCGCGACGACCAGACCTTCGCCACCATCGCTCGCGGGATAACGGATCGACCACAGCGAACCGTCCTTCTCCTCGTTGTTGACCTCGAGGTCGGAAACCGCGGTCATCAGCACCGGGTCCCAGTGCACGAGGCGCTTGCCGCGGTAGATCAATCCATCGCGATACCAGGTCACGAACACGCGCCGGACCGCGGCGGACAGGCCCTCGTCCATCGTGAAGCGTTCGCGCGACCAGTCGACCGACGCACCGAGGCGGCGCATCTGGTTAGTGATCGTCGAGCCGGATTCTTCTTTCCACGCCCAGACGAGCTTCTCGAACGCTTTGCGCGCTGCAGTCGGAGTTGCTCCAAGTTCGTGCCGTGACTTGCCTTCAGCGGCCAGCTGGTTCTCGACGATCTTCTGCGTCGCGATGCCGGCGTGGTCGGTGCCGCCCTGCCACAGCGTTCTGAATCCGCGCATGCGGTGATAGCGCGTCAACGCGTCCATGATCGTCTGCTGGAACGCATGGCCCATGTGCAGGGTGCCGGTCACGTTCGGCGGCGGCAGCAGGATGCAGTACGGCTCGCCGCTGGCGGCGGGCGCGAACAGGCCCTTCGCCTCCCATTCGGCGTACCACTTCGATTCGATCTGGCCGGGTTCGTAGCTCTTTTCCATGGGCGAGGGCACCTGCGTCCGCGCGAGCGCGGGTCTTGGTTGGGAAACTCAATTGTCGGGATTGTAACGGCGGTCCTTTGGAGGAGCGGCGCAGCCGCGACAGACGTCATCACGGAGTGAACACCATCCCCACCCAACCCTCCCCTTGAAGGGGAGGGCTTCAAAGCAGTCGCGGCTGCGCCGCTCCTACATAAGGGCGGGCTGCACACCGCCACTACACATCGTGCTTGGCGACCTCGAATCCGGCCTGCTTGTAGGTTTTCCAGCGCTCACGCGAACCGAGCCGCTCGGCCTCGTCGGCCGGCACGATCTCGAGCACGCGCTCGAACAGCCCCGGCGCGCATTCGTCGCGCAGGTTGATGACCAGCGCGCGGTCAGCGGTCGTGACATCCGGCAGAGCGATCAGCACCGCACAGATTGCATCGTCGTCGTCGCCGGCGATCTGGTGCGGAATGAATGCATTGTCGTCGAACTCCCAGAGCTTCTCGTCGAGCGCCTCGGCTTGGGTCGGCGAGCGCGCGAGGATCAACGTCGGCTGTTCGCTCGCGAACGCGCGTTTGGCGAGTTTGCAGACCAGCAGCAGTGGGTCCTCGCGAAAGCGCGGTTTGTCGATCAGGTAGAAGTCGGCGCGTGGCATGCGATTCACTGTACCGCCGGTGTGCCCGATATCGAAGTCATCAGCAACGCACCGATCGCGGAGCCAATCATGCACGCGAAGATCAGGCCGAAGAACCCGGCGATCGCCGGCAGGCGATGGTCGGCCGGCCGCGTCTTGTAAAGGTAGTACGGCACGAACACCGCCGCGAGCAGGATGATGCCGACGTTGAGCCAGGTCGGCCGCCGGATAGCGAGTTCGGCCGCGTCGATCTGCAGCCAGCGGAAGCCGATCAGCAGCAGCGCGATGTTGCCGCCGAATGTGAATGCGAGGCGCCCAGTGCTGTCGGTCGACGGCAGGCCGAGCGCGGTGTCGACAATGCCGAGCACGACCGCCGCGCCAACCAATGCGATCAGCGCGGTGTGCTTCTGCCTGCGCGTGTCCGGCGCCGGTGAATTCACGCGCTGCGATCGATCAGGTATTGGGTCAGCAGCGACACCGGACGACCGGTCGCGAGGCCCTTGCGGCCTTCATCCCAGGCGGTGCCGGCGATGTCGAGGTGGGCCCAGCGGCGGCCGCTGGTGAAGCGCGACAGAAAACATCCGGCCATGATCGCGCCACCGTACTTGCCGCCGATGTTGGCGACGTCCGCGAAAGCGGAGTCGAGCTGGCTCTGGTACTCGTCCCACAGCGGCAGGCGCCAGGCGCGGTCATGGGCGGTATTGCCGGCGGCAAGCAGCTGCTCGGCGAGTTCGTCATCCTGGGTCATCAGGCCGGAGGCGTGCTTGCCGAGCGCGACCACGCAGGCGCCGGTCAGGGTCGCCGCGTCGATGATGACTTCCGGGTCGAATTTCTGCACGTAGGTCAGCGCGTCGCAGAGGATCAGGCGTCCTTCGGCGTCGGTATTCAGCACTTCGATCGTGATGCCGGACATGCTGGTCAGGATGTCGCTCGGTCGGTACGAATTGCCGTCGGGCATGTTTTCGACCACCGGTACGACGCAGACGAGGTTCAGCGGCAATTTCAATTCGACCGCGGCGAGGAAGGTGCCGAGCATGCCGGCGCCCCCGCACATATCGAACTTCATTTCCTCCATGCCGGCGCCGGGCTTCAGCGAGATGCCGCCGCTATCGAACGTGATGCCCTTGCCGACCAGCGCATAGGGTTTGGCCTTGTCGTCCTTGCCCTGCCAACGCAGCACGACGAGCTTCGGCGGATGCGCCGAACCCTGGGCGACGCCGAGCAGTGAACCCATGCCGAGCTTCTGCATGTCTTCGCGTTCGAGGACTTCGAGGATGACGCCGGCATGTTCGTCGGCTATCTGCTTGGCCTGTGCCGCGATCCAGGCCGGGTTGCAGATGTTCGGCGGCAGGTTGCCGAGTTCACGCGCGAAGCGGACGCCCTTGGCGATCGCGGCCGCTTCAGCCAGCGCGCGTGCAGCCTTGGCCTCATTCGCGGGGGCGGCGAATGCGATGCTTCCGAGCTGCGGCGGCTGCGCCGCTTCCTTCGGCTTGAACGTCGCCGTGTAGCGATACGCCTGCTGGTCGGCAGCGAGCGCAGCCGCACGCAGTTTCCAGGCGTTGTCGCGACCCGGCACGTCGATCTCGGTCAGATACGAAACCGCTGCCTCGATCGGAAGATTCTTCAGCGCGCGTCCCGTGTCGTTCGCGGCGCGATGGAACGCGGTGCTGTCGAACTTCTTCTGCTCGCCGAGTCCGACCACGAGCACACGCGGCGCGGCGATATTGGCCAGACCGAACAGCAGCGTGCTGCTGCCGGGCTTGCCGGTCGCGTCGCCGCTTTCGATCAGGCGCTTGATCGCGCCGCCGGAGCGCTCGTCGACGCGCGCCGCGGCGCGGGTCAACTCGCGGCCTTCATACAGGCCGACAATGATGCAAGGCGTGGCCGCGCTTTCCGGTGCGTCGGCAGTGGTGGCGAACTTGAGAGTCATCGATAGTCCCGGCAGTTTCTGGATGATTCGGCTGCGCCCGCGGTTACACTTCGCTCGATTGTCGGTCGTCACCGCCCGGATCGATCCGGGGAGGACGCCGCCGCGGGTCGATCGCCCAAGGTGAACACGACCGGCGAAGCCACCACCAGCACGCGCATGAAGCCATCCATTCTAAGGCAAAGCCCCGTCGCCAAGCGGACGCTCGATACCTTGCGTCCGCGCATCATCGACCGTTACCTGCTGCGCGAAGTCGCGATCAGCTTCCTGGCGGCGACCGCGATCCTGTTGCTGGTCATGGTCGGCGGTGCGGTCGCGGATCTCCTTTCGAAGATTGCGCGTGGGCGCATTCCGGCCGATCTCCTGTTCACCCTGATCGGCCTGCGTGCGGTCGGCACGCTGACGATCCTGATGCCGCTGGCGGTCTTGCTCGGCGTGCTGCTCGCGTATGGTCGCCTGTGGCGCGACAGCGAAATGGCGGTGCTGCAATCATCGGGCCTCGATCTGCGTGGCCTGCTGCGCCCGCTGTTGCTGTTCGCGTTGCCGACGATGGCCGCGATCGGCCTGATCTCGTTCTGGCTCGGCCCGGCCTCGGACCGGCTGGCGCAGCAGCTCATGCAGGAGGCGAGCCGCTCGTTGATCGTGGCTGGGCTGGAGCCGGGCAAGTTCGTGGACCTGCCGGGCCGGGACGGCGTGATCTACGTCGGCGAGATGTCCGCCGACGGCACCCAGTTCAAGCGCATGTTCATCGAGAGCGAACGCGCCGACAAGCAGGCCGGCAAGACCCGCATCGATGTGATCACCGCGACGCACGGGTTCCTTTACCACGACGCCGATGGGGCCGGCCGCTACATTGCGCTGCAAGACGGCTTCCGCGTCGAAGGCAAGCTTGGTGAGGACGATTTCCGGCTGATGCGTTTCGCGCGCAACGACATCAAGCTGCCCGACAGCGCCAGCGACGACAACGCGGTAGCGGACAAGCGATCGGCGCCGACCAGCGTGCTGCTGCGCGCGCGCGACGATCTGGTCATGCGCGCGGAATTGCACTGGCGTCTGGCCGCGCCGCTGTCGGTACTGGTGCTGACCCTGCTCGCGCTGCCGTTGTCGAAATCGAGTCCGCGCGAGCCGCGCTATGCGCGCCTGCTGATCGCGCTGCTGGTCTGGCTCATCTATTACAACGCATTGCTGCTCGGGCGCTCGTGGATCAGCCAGGGCAAGCTCGCGCCGGAGTTCGGCCTGTGGTGGGTCTATGTGCCGGCGCTCGCGCTCGCGGCGTGGCTGCTGTGGGGCAGCCAACGTCTGAAACGCCCGCGTGCGGCGGCGAGGACCGTTTGATGCGCTGGCCAATCTTCAAACGCGTCGACCGACTGGTTGCGATGGCGGTGTTGACCACCGTCGCGATCACCTGGATCACGATCGTCAGTCTCGATGCATTCCGGATCTTCATCGGGGAATTGAACGACGTCGGCCAAGGCCAGTACACGCTGGCCAAGGCGGCGGTGTATGTCCTGCTGACCGTGCCGCGACGGTTCTACGAAATGTTCGGCTATGCGGCCTTGATCGGCAGCCTGCTCGGACTTGGCGGTCTTGCCGCCAGCGGCGAATTGACCGCGTTGCGTGCCGCGGGCCTGTCGAAACTGCGTATCTGCGCGTCGGTTGCGCTCGGCCTCGGTATCCTGACCCTGGCGGTCGCCGTGCTCGGCGAAACGGTCGGTCCGTATGGGGAACGCAAGGCCCAGACGTTGCAACTGGCCGCGAAATCGAAAGAAGTTGCGCTCGCGAAGGGCGGTGCGTTGTGGGCGCGTGACGGCGAAACCGTGATCGGCACGCGCCATGGCCGCACCCATGGCAGCAAGGGCGAAATCGATCTCGACGGCGTGCGTGTGTTCGAGTTTGACAAGGACGGTCGCCTGTTGTCACTGTCGCTCGCGGACCATGCCGTGCACACGCAAGGCGACTGGACCTTGCGCAATGTGCGGCGCACGCAATTTGGCGCCGACAACGCAACCAGCACGCAAGCCCCGGCCATGCGCTGGCAATCCAGCCTCGATCCGCGCCTGCTCGCGAGCAGCATCATCCAGCCGCAATACATGACCTTGCGCGATCTCGGCCAGAACATCGCATCACTCGATCGCAACCGTCAGGACGCATCGAGTTTCCGCGACGCATATTGGGCGCGCGTGTTCTTTCCGCTGAATGTGCTGATCCTGGTGTTTTGCGCGGTGCCATTCTCGTTCGGCGCGCTGCGCAGTGGCGGCCTGTCCAAGCGCCTGTTCATCGGTATCGTGCTCGCCCTCGGCTTCTACTTCCTGCAGCGCGCGATCGTCAGCCTCGGCGCGGTCTACGCACTGCATCCGGCGGCGGCGAATCTGATTGCGCCGCTGTTGCTGGTGGTCGCGGCAGTCGCGTATTTCCGCAGGCACGCATGACGTCGCGATAGCCGAGCGCGATGCGCGTGCGCCGCGTCGCATTGCGCGGCAGGGCGCTGGTGTAAGATGCGGCGGTGCCGACAGGACCGGCTCGGGGAGTGGCCATGAGCAGCGTCGATTTCACCTCGTATCTCAAGTTGATGACGCACAAGAAGGCGTCGGATCTGTTCATCACCACTGGCGTCGCGCCGTCGATGAAGGTCAACGGACGCATCGCGCCGATCACCCAGAACGCGCTGACCCCGCAGCAATCGCGCGACATGGTGCTGAACGTGATGACGCCCTCGCAGCGCGAGGAGTTCGAGAAAACGCACGAATGCCAGTTCGCGATCAGCGTGACCGGCGTCGGCCGCTTCCGCGTGTCGTGCTTCTACCAGCGCAACTGTGTCGGCATGGTGCTGCGCCGCATCGAGACGCGCATCCCGACCATCGATGAACTCAACCTGCCGGCGATCGTCAAGTCGCTGGCGATGACCAAACGCGGCATCATCATCTTCGTCGGTGCGACCGGTACCGGTAAATCGACTTCGCTGGCGGCGATGATCGGCTACCGCAACCAGAACTCGACTGGCCACATCATCACGATCGAGGACCCGATCGAATACGTACACAAGCACGAGGGCTGCATCATCACCCAGCGCGAACTCGGCATCGACACCGATAGCTGGGAGAACGCGCTGAAGAACACGCTGCGCCAGGCGCCGGACGTGATCATGATCGGCGAGGTGCGCACGCGCGAGACCATGGAGCACGCGATCAACTTCTCGGAAACCGGCCATCTGTGCCTGTGCACCCTGCATGCGAACAATGCGAACCAGGCGCTGGACCGCATCATCCATTTCTTCGGTTCGGATCGCCGCGAGCAGGTGTTCATGGATCTCTCGTTGAACCTCAAGGGCGTGGTCGCGCAGCAGTTGATCCCGACCCTTGACGGCAAGGCGCGCCGCGTCGCGATGGAGGTCATGCTCGGCACACCGTTGGTGCAGGACTACATCCGCCAAGGCGAGATCCACAAGCTCAAGGATGTGATGAAGGAGTCGACCAACCTCGGCATGCGCACGTTCGACCAGAGTCTGTTCGAGCTGTATCAGGCCGGCGAGATCAACTACGAGGATGCGCTGCGCCACGCCGACTCGGCGAACGAGGTGCGCCTGAAGATCAAGCTTGCCCAGGGCGGCGATGCGCATACGCTGAGCCAAGGGTTGGACGGCGTCGAGCTCGCCGAGACCTGACGCAGCTGGTGGTACCGCGACGACCAAGGCGAACGATCCTGAACTCGAACGCCTGCGCCGCATCTGGCAGATGCTGGGCGCGACGATTCGTTGTGGCGGTGCTCTCGCACACGGGCAAGCGCGGCGGTGCCGGGCGATTGTCGCGCGCGCTCGCCACGCATTTCGGGCACGTCATCGGCATCGACGTTTCGGCCAGCATGATCGCTGCCGCGCGGACAGCGATGATCGTCCGATCAGCGGTCATGCAGAGGATCAGGCAGAGTCATGTTGATTTCGGTGCATATCCCCAAGTCCGCGGGCACGACGTTCCGGAACCTGCTGCAACACCACTTCGGATGTCGGCTGTATCTGGACTACGGTGATCGCCCGCTTGCACCCAATTACCGATGGCGCATGTTCAAGAAGCGCTGGCAGCAGGGCAAGAATGAAAACGCGACGCTTTCGACATACGAAAGCGTCCACGGTCATTTCGTTGCGGATTAATACGCGAGGCACCTGACTTCGCCGCTTTTCTACCGCGCACTCAGCGGCCAAGCAGCTCCGCCAGCACGGCCATGCGCACGAAGATGCCGTTCGCGACCTGGTCGAGAATCACCGACTGCGGGCCGTCGGCAACGTCCGGCGCGATCTCGATGCCACGGTTCATCGGCCCCGGATGCATGACGAGCGCATCGCTGCGCGCACGCGCGAGGCGCGTGTGCGACAGGCCGTAGCGCGCGAAATAATCGGTTTCGCGGATGCCTGACAAGCTCTCCATGCGCTCCTTTTGCAGGCGCAGCATGATGACCACATCGGCGGCGCTCAGCGCGGCATCGAAATCCTCGTCGACTTGGCAGTGTGGAAATTCGTTCGCCGCAGGGAGCAGGGCCGCCGGCCCGCACAGGTGGATCTCGCCGACGCCGAGCGCGCTGAGGCCGTGGATGTCCGAACGCGCGACGCGTGAATGCTTGATGTCGCCGCAGATCACGACCTTGAGGCCGTCGATGCGATTCTTGTGATCGCGAATCGTCAACAGATCGAGCAATCCTTGCGTCGGATGCGCGTGATTGCCGTCTCCGGCGTTCAGAATCGCCGCCTTGCGCGCGTGCGCGGCGAGTCGCGCAGGCGTGCCGTTTTCCTTGTGGCGCACGATGAATGCGTCGCTGTCCATCGCCTCGAGTGTGGCCAGCGTGTCTTCGAGGCTTTCGCCCTTGCTGGTCGATGAATTGGCGATATCGAAATTGACGACGATCGCGCCGAGTCGGCGCGCGGCAAGCTCGAAACTCGTGCGCGTGCGCGTCGAGGACTCGAAGAACAGATTGACGACCGTGCGGCCTTCCAGCAACCGTGGCGAGGACGCGCCGCCACGAAACCCGGCGCGCAGCTGCGCGGCACGGTCGAGCAGGGCGTTGATGCGTTCTCGGCCGAGGCCATCCAGGGTCAGCAGGTGGCGCAGACGGCCGTTCGTGTCGATTTGCAGGTCGGTCATGGGATGGCACTTCCACGAGTTCTCAAAAAGGGGGTGACGCGTCTTCACGACATCGGCGTGCCGGCCTCGGCAAGCCAGGCCTCAAGAATGATTTGCGCTGCGAGCGCGTCGATCGCTGCGGCGTCCTTGCGTTTCGCTGCGCCGCGCGCGCGACGATCGGCAAAACGCCGCGCCGCTTCGCCTGAGGTATAGCGTTCGTCGACGAGGTGCGCCGTGCGCCGGTAGCGTCGTTCCAGCGCGACCGCGAACTCGCGCGCCGCGCGCGTCATCGCTTGCTCGCCCCCGTCGAGCGCGAGCGGCAAACCGACGACGAGATGTTCGGGGCGCCAGTCGGCAACCACCGCATCGAGCCCTGCCCAGTCGCCGTTCGCGATCGTCGTCAGCGCGCGTGCGCTGGCGGCGATGCGGTTGCCGACCGCGATGCCGATGAGGCGCGTGCCGTAATCGAACGCGAGGGCGCTGCCTGGATTGAACTCGGCGGCTGGCTTCTCAGGCGTGGCCGGCATAGCTGGCCAACTGGATCATGTTGACGCCGACGAGTCCGGCGGCGGCTTCCCAGCGATCCTCGAGTGGAGTCTCGAACAGTACCTGTTCGGATGCGGGTCCCGTCAGCCAGTGGTTGTCGCAAAGTTCCTGTTCGAGTTGGCCGGGACTCCAGCCCGAATAGCCGAGCGCGACCACCGCGTGGCGCGGCCCGCTGCCGGCTGCGATCGCGACGAGGATGTCGCGCGACGTGGTCACGCTGATCTGGTCGGAAATGCGGAACGATGATTCCCAGTTGCCGGCCGGCGCGTGCAGCACGAACCCGCGTTCCGGTTGTACCGGGCCGCCGATCAGAACGGGGGCATCGATGACCTCGGCAAATTCCGAGCGCATGTTCATCTGTGCGAGCACGTCGCCGAGGCGATATTCGGACAGGCGGTTGATCATCAATCCCATCGCGCCATCCTCGCCATGCTGGCACAGGAAGGCCACGCCACGCGCGAAGTTCGGATCGCGCAATGCGGGCATCGCGATCAGAAGCTGGTTGGTCAGCGGAGTCGGCTCGGCCATGACGTCATTGTACTGGACGCCGTTTCCGGCGGCTGACGGTTCGGTAACCGGTAACCGGGAGCCGGAAAGCTAAGGATCTCGATGTCGGTATGCTTGGCCGGCTACCGGCTACCGATTTCGCAGAATATCGCCCGGCAAGAAAATCCACGTCCGCGAGATATACAGCTCGTCGATCTTTTCCTTGCTTTCGGGCAGCGCCGGGAAGGGTTCGGCGAGGCGCACGATGCGCATCGCGGCGTCATCAAGCACCTTGTGGCCACTCGATTCGATCACGTCGATGCTCTTGACCCGGCCCTTCAGGTCGAGGCCGACCGTGAGCACGAGCTGCCCGTGCAGCTGTTGGCGGCGCGCCTCGTCCGGATAATTGAGATTGCCGATCCGCTCGACGCGTGCGGCCCAGGCGCGCAGGTACGCCGCGAATTGATATTCCTGGGTATTGGCGGAGATGTACTTGCGTTTCGGCCGCTTCGCGTACTGCTCGGATTCGCGCCGGATTTCCTGGGTGAGCTTCGCCATCTCCACTTTGCGCGGTGCGGTTTCGCGCTCATGCTCGGCGGGCAGGTCCGACTGCGGCGCCTGGGTGTCGGTCGCCACGCTGAAACTGGATTGTTTCTGGGTCAGCAACTCGGTCGGGCTCGGCGGAGTCGGCCGCGGTGCGCCGTCTTCGAGCGGTACCGGCGCTTTGCCTGCCAGCGCCTTCGGTAGCGGGCTGGAGGTTGGCTGCGACGGCCGGTGCGCCTTGTTGGCCTCGCCGCCGCCGCTGTTGTTCGCCTGCGCGATGAAATCGGCCTTGTCGGGCTTTTCGCTGTTCGCCGATTGCACCAGGATCACATCGAGCGAGGGCAGCTGCGGCGCCGCTTTCTCGAATTGGAAGGTGAGTCCGAGCGCGAGCACCGCGTGTGCGACGACGGAGAACAACAAAGTGACGCCGAGGCGGTCCATGCCGCCGGAAACGGAATCGGTCATCGCGCGGACGCGGTTGCTTCGAGGCGATCAAACAACTGGCCGGCGATGTTGAGGCCAAACTGCGCATCGAGTTCGCGTACGCAGGTCGGCGAGGTCACATTGATTTCGGTCAACCAGTCGCCGATCACGTCGAGACCGACGAAGCGCATGCCGCGGCGCACCAGCTCCGGGCCGACCTGTGCCGCGATCCAGCGATCGCGGTCCGACAGTGGCACGCCGACGCCCTTGCCGCCGGCGGCAAGGTTGCCGCGGAAGTCGTCGCCCTGCGGAATCCGCGCCAGCGCATACGGCACCGGCTCGCCGTCGATCATCAGGATGCGCTTGTCGCCGGCGCTGATCTCGGGGATGAACTTCTGCGCGATGGCGAAGCCGCGGCCGTTGCCGGTCAGGGTCTCCAGGATGACGTTGAGGTTCGGATCGCCGTGGCGCGAGCGGAAGATGCTGCGCCCGCCCATGCCGTCGAGCGGCTTCAGCACGACCTCGCCGTGTTCGGCGACGAAGCGCTTGATTTCGGCCGCGTCGCGCGCGATCGCGGTCGGCGGACAGCACTGCGGGAAATGCAGCGAGAACAGCTTCTCGTTGGCGTCGCGCAGGCCACGTGGATCGTTGATGACGGTGACGCCGTCGCGTTGGGCGAGTTCGAGCACCATCGTGTCGTAGATGAACTGCGCGTCGACCGGCGGATCCTTGCGCGCGAACACGAAGCCGATGTTGGCGAGTGTGCGCCACACCGCCGCGTCGAGCGTGAACCAATCACGCGCATCGTCGCGCACGGCGAGCGGCGCGAGCCGTGCCCACGCGTTGCCGTCGCGCAGCGCGAGATCACCCTGGGTCATGTAGAACAGCCGATAGCCGCGCCGCTGCGCTTCAAGCAGCATCGCCAGCGTCGTGTCCTTTTCTGGATGGATCGCGGCGATCGGATCCATCAATACGGCGAGCGTTCGGGTCATGCGTTTGGTCTGGACATCGCGTGGGCGCAGGATAACGGTGAACGCCGGTGTGTGGTTGCGAACCACGCCACGACAACCCTACCTGCGTCATATTCCGGCGTTTCTTGGAACAACCCGACTTCTCTCGCCAGCGCGACGCACGTCGCAACCGTGCAGCGGGCGCGCATACTACACTCGGCAGCGTTATAGCGCGCTTGCAGGTCCGCGGAGTCTCGGCAATTCACATGGTTGCGGCAACAACTTGACAGCTTACCTAACTATATCGGATAAGACATTTTGGTCGCGCGACCGTGCAAATCGTGGTTTGCCGATGATCGGCGACCCGGCACGCGGTTTGCATGCAACGGCAACAGGCTCGTTCGCGGGCACTGAGTTTGAGTGGCACGGGGGATAGGTGGACGACACGAAAGAGGCAGGCCTGAAAGGCGTCAAGGTGATGGTCATCGATGACTCGAAGACCATCCGCCGCACGGCCGAGACCTTGCTGCGCAAGGAGGGCTGTGACGTCGTTACTGCGACCGATGGTTTCGAGGCGCTGTCGAAGATTTCCGACCAGCAGCCGCAGATCATCTTCGTGGACATCATGATGCCGCGGCTCGATGGCTATCAGACCTGCGCGCTGATCAAGAACAACCAGATGTTCAAGAACACGCCCGTGATCATGCTGTCGGCGAAGGATGGCTTGTTCGACAAGGCGCGCGGACGAATCGTCGGCTCCGAGCAATACCTGACCAAACCGTTTACGCGCGAGGAACTGCTCGGCGCGATTCGGCGCTACGTGGACCGCGCGTGACAACGAAGATTGTCATTCGACGGATGGGCGGGGAGATGGCAGCACATTGCAATATCGGCGCGTTACGCGGGGCATCGCGCCGCGGCGACAACGCCCTTCTTGATACCGTCGTGCCTGCCCGACATGTCTTCATGTTGGCGCGAACAATTCGCTGATCGACATGGCCAACGCAATCGACGTCAACGCCACTCCTTTCGAGGTCCTCGCCGAATACGAGCGACGCAGCCTTGCGCATGCGGCCGGCGCACCCGAGCAGATCGAGGCCGGACTCTGGCGCGGAATCGGGTTTCGCATCGGCGACCGCTACTTCGTCAGCAGCATCGCCGAAGTCAACGAAATCCTGACCTTGCCGCAGCTTACCGTCGTACCCGGAGCGCGCAGCTGGCTACTCGGGATTGCCAACGTGCGCGGCAATCTGGTGCCGGTCATTGACCTGCGCGACTTCGTCGGTGGCGGCCGCAGCGCGACCAGCGAAACCACGCGCGTACTCGTCGTGCGCCAGCATGGCGGCAACGCCGGATTGCTGATCGACGAAGTGCTCGGCCAACGTAGTTTTTCCGAGGAACAATTGGCTGCCACGGTTGGCGAAGTCGACGAGAAATACGACCGTTTCGTCGGCGAGAACGTTCAATTAGGCGAAGTGCTCTGGGGTCTGTTCAGCATGGCTGAACTGGTCCGCAGCGCGGAATTTCAGCAGGCCGCGGCATGAGATCATCTCGGCGAATCAGTCTCGGCATGCGGCGGAAATGGGCAACAGGGGGTCAAACGTGAGTACTACATCGGGTGCAGTTGGTCGCGAGCGCAGTGGCAGCGCCAATACCGTGCTGTTTGCGCTACTCGGGTTTCTGTTTCTCTTCGCGGCTGTCGATTTCGTCTACCTGTACGTCCAGGGATCGCAGGATCGTATGGCGGTTGGCTACACGACCAAGATCCAGGTGCTTTCGCAGCAGCTCGCCAAATACGCTGCTGAGGCGGCTGGCGGCAACGAGCTCGCCTTTCAGGAGCTCGCCAGCACAAACGCGAACATCAACACCTATGTCGACAGCCTCAATGCTGGCGACAAGACCGGCATGCCGTCCTACACGCAATACGCCAGTGTGAAGCCCGAACTGGATGCGTTGACCAAGTCTTGGAGCTCGTTGAAAGGCGACGCGCAGAAGATCCTCGACAACAAGGACGTCGTCCTCAACGCGAACACCAGCGCGAAGGACTTCACCGACAAGCTTTCAGCGTTGAATTCGCGCATGGAGGAGGTCGTCAACATCCTGACCGACAAGAACGCGAGCGCGTCGCAGGTCCAGACCGCCTCGCGCCAGATGCAGCTTGCCGACCGCATGGGTGGCCGGGTCGCCAAGATTCTCGTCGGCGGCGCCGATACCCAGGCATCGGCTGACGGCCTGCAGCGCGACAAAACACTGTATGAAAAGACGCTCTCGGGCTTTCTCGAAGGCGCCACGGAAATCAAAAATCCCAACGCGAAGCCGATCATCACCGACGTCGCATCACAGTGGGAAACGGTCGCTGCGCCACTCAAGGGCATTCTCGATTCGTCGACCAACCTGCAGGAAGTCAAAGACGCGGCCGACGCGACCTTCACCGACAGCCAGGGCGTGCTGCTGCGCGCGGTCAACGTCGCACAGCGCGTCGATGAGCTGCCGAAAAAACGCGTGTTCCCGAACCCGATCTGGGGCGCCGCTGCGGCGGCCGGTGCACTGCTCCTGCTGCTCTTCCTCGGTGTCAACCTGTTCCGCGACCAGCAGCGCCGCTACCACCAGACCACCGCGCTCAACCAACGCAACCAGGACGCGATTCTGCGCCTGCTCGACGAAATGGGATCGCTCGCAGAAGGCGACCTGACCGTGAAGGCGACTGTCACCGAGGATATCACCGGCGCGATCGCAGACTCGATCAACTTCGCGGTCGAGGCGCTGCGCAGCCTGGTGACCACGATCAATGAAACCGCCGTGCAGCTGTCCGCCGCTGCGCAGGAAACGCAGGGCACCGCCACGCATCTGGCCGAGGCCGCCCGGCATCAGGCGCGCCAGATCACCTCGGCATCGGCTGCAATCAAGGACATGGCCACCTCGATCGACAATGTGTCGAAGAATTCGACCGACAGCGCCGAGGTCGCGCAACGCTCGGTGCAGATCGCCGCGAACGGCGCGCAGGTCGTGCGCCAGACGATCCAGGGCATGGACAACATCCGCGACCAGATCCAGGAAACCTCCAAGCGCATCAAGCGCCTCGGCGAATCCTCGCAGGAAATCGGCACCATCGTCGAACTCATCAACGACATTGCCGAGCAGACCAACATCCTCGCGCTGAACGCGGCGATCCAGGCCGCATCCGCCGGCGAGGCGGGCCGCGGCTTCGCCGTCGTCGCCGACGAAGTGCAGCGCCTCGCGGAACGCGCTTCCGGTGCGACCAAGCGTATCGAAACCCTGGTGCAGACGATTCAGTCCGATACCAACGAGGCGGTCAGCTCGATGGAACAGACGACAGCGGAAGTCGTGTCCGGTGCGCGCCTCGCCGAGGATGCGGGTCACGCACTCGGCGAGATCGAAACCGTGTCGAACAATCTCGCCGGCCTGATTCAGGGCATCTCCACGTCGGCGCGCCAGCAGTCGGCGGCCGCGACGAATATTTCCAGCACGATGAACGTGATCCAGGAGATCACCTCGCAGACTTCGGTCGGCGCGAGTCAGACCGCTGAATCGATCGGCGACCTCGCCCAGCTCGCATCGGATCTGCGACGTTCGGTCGCGGACTTCAAACTGCCCGGATGAAACGACGCGCATGAAGCGTTGTCCGCAAACCATGAATGCTTCCGGCGTGGCCGCGCATCGCGTCGACCGCGCGGACCCCGCCGGCCGTCTGAGTCGAGGTTAGTCGCATGAAACTGCACGACGACGGCGATTTCACCGCCCTCAACTGGGTCAAGCCGGCGCTCGACGCGACGCTCGCGCAGGCGCGCGGCTCGCTGGAAGCCTATGTCGAGGATCCGGGCAATCTCGCGCCGATGCGCGATTGCGTCGCCCATCTGCATCAGGTGCAGGGCACCTTGCGCATGGTTGAGCTCTACGGCGCGGCGATGGTCGTGGAAAACATGGAGCGACTGGCCAACGGCCTGGTCGACGACACGATCCGCCAACGCGACGAGGGCTATTCCGTGCTCATGCGCGGCATGGTCCAGCTGCCCGACTACCTGGAGCGACTGCAGAGCGGGCACAAGGACATCCCGATCGTTCTGCTGCCGCTGCTCAACGATTTGCGCGCGTGCCGCGGCGAGAACCTGCTGACCGAATCGGCGCTGTTCGCCCCCGATCTTGAACTTCCGCTGCCGCCGGATGCCGCGGGCAGTGCCGCGCCGCTTGCCGCCGGTGATCTGCGCGCTCGGGCGTTGCGCCTGCGCCTGGGTTACCAGGCGGCGTTGCTGAAATGGTTTCGTGACGAGGGCGCCGCCGAGCATCTACGCCGCCTGATCGATGTACTTGACCGCCTGCGCGCGATTTCGCATGACGCCACCACGCGTCGCCTGTGGTGGATCGCGGCGGGCGTGATCAATGCGGTGGAGAACGGTGGCCTCGACGCCAGTGTCGCGGTGAAGCTTCTGTTTGGCCGCGTCGATCGCGAAATCCATCGTTTTGCGACCAGCGGAGAAGCGGCTTTCAGTACCACACCGTCACGCGAGCTGACCAAGAATCTCCTTTATTACGTCGCCCATTCGTCCGATCACGGGGCGCGCAGCAGCGCAATCCGCAGCGCGTATCAGCTCGATACACTGCTGCCGACCGCGAACGAACTGCAGCACGCACAGGGTTCCATGACGGGGCGCAACAAGAACCTGCTCGACACCGTGTCGGCCGCGATCAAGGACGACTTGCTGCGCGTCAAGGAATCGCTTGATATTTTTCTGCGTGGCACCAATGCCGACCCGGCCGAACTGGCAGGCCAGGCCGAGGTGCTCGATCGCGTCGGCGATACGCTCGGCATGCTCGGTCTCGGCGTGCCGCGCCGGGTCGTCGGCGAGCAACGCATCGTCATCGACGAAATGGCACGGCGGCAGCGCCCGTTCGATGAGGGCGCGCTGCTCGATGTCGCCGGTGCATTGCTGTATGTCGAAGCGTCGCTCGACGATCATATCGAACGCCTTGGCGCGAGCAACGAAAGCGAAGCACAAACCAGTGGTGCGCTCGAACTTCCGCAGGCAGAGGTGCGCAAGATTCTCGACGCGTTGATGCGCGAGGCCGCGGTCAATATCCAGCAGGCCAAGCAGGACGTCATCGCGTTCATCGAGTCGCCGTGGGACCACGGTCGCGTCGTGCAGATACCACGCCTGCTCGAGGAAATCGCGGGTGCGCTGCGCGTACTCGGGCTGGCTGATGCCGCCGAGTTGATGACCGCGATCGTGCGTTTCGTCGAAGTTGAATTAATCGTGCATCACCGTGTGCCGACCGCCGAACAGATGGACCAGCTCGCCGATGCGCTCGCCGCGATCGAGTACTACCTCGAAGCGACGCGCGAGCAACGCCGCAATCGCGAAAAGATTCTCGATATCGCGCGCGAGAGTCTCGCCGGGCTCGGCTATTGGCCTTTGCCGCCGAAAGCGATTGCCGAGCCGCTCGACGCGGCGGCTTCGACACCAGCAATCACGTCCGCGCCGCATGCGGGGTCCACGGAGTCGCCCGCTCCTGCACATGCATTCGACGCCGCGGCCAGCGCTCTCGTTCTTACCAGCCACGACGCGGATGCAGCGGCGCACGTGCCTGCGATGGAGCACGCGCCGCCGCAGCACGCCGACGTCCACGCGGCCGCGCATGGCGATGCATTGGATCACGGTCTGCCGACGATCGAAGTCCTGCCCGGTCACGATCTCAACGACCTGATCGTCGGCGAAACGCGCACGTCGGAACCGGTCGGTCACGATCTAACCGGATTGAACCTTGCCGAAACCAGTAGCGCGGATGACGCCGACTGGATCGAAGTCGAGGAGGAAGTCGAAGAGCCGGTCGCGTCCGAGGGACACCTGCTCGCGGGTTTCCAGCAATCGGGCGGCGACGAGATCGACGACGACATCCGCGATGTCTTCATCGAGGAAGTCGAAGACGAGATCGCGAACCTGCGCAATCAATTGCCGGTCTGGAAGCGCGATGTTGAAAATCTCGACGAACTCAAGGCGATCCGGCGTTCGTTCCACACCCTGAAAGGCTCGGGGCGACTGGTCGGTGCGCTGGTACTCGGTGAATTCAGCTGGAAGATCGAAAGCCTGCTCAATCGGGTGCTCGATCGCAGCGTCCAGCCGAGCAACGCAGTTGTCGCACTGGTCGATCACGCGGTTGCCGCGATTCCGGCCCTGCTCGGCGCATTGCGCGGTGAGAAGGTGGCGGACGCCAACCTGGACGGCATGACGGATACCGCCGATCGTCTTGCGGCTGGCGAGGAAGCCCGGGTACCCGAGCGCAGCGCAGCCACGCGCACTGTGCGGCGCACGGTGCGCCGCCGCGTGCCGGCCGCCGCGCGCCAAATCCCCGCCTTCAGCGGTGACATTCGCAATGCATACAACCTGGTTGGCGACGCCGATTTCGGCACATTGCCACGGGAACTCGTCGCCGGGCCGTTGCCGAACATCGACCCGGTTCTGTTCGACATCCTGCAAAGTGAAGTCGCTGCTCACCTCAGCGTCATCGACGACTATCTCACGCGCTGCGAACCGACGCCGGTCGTCGCCAGCGAAGCCTTGTTGCGCGCCGCGCACACGTTGCACGGCGCGATCGCGATGGTCGACATTCCGGTCATCGGCCATGTGCTCGCACCGCTCGAAAGTTACGTCAAGCGTCTGCGTGGCGTAGCCGCCGCGCCGGATGCCGCCGGGATAAATGCGTTGCGCGAAACCGCCGCGCTCACCCGAGAAGTGATGCGTCGCCTGGAAGCGCGCACACCCGAGTTGCCAGATTCCTCCGCACTCGCAGCGCGCGTGACCGCACTGCGCGATGCGCTGCCGGAGCCAGAATTTTCGTTTCCGTTGTACAGCGCACCGGTGCTGGAGCCGGTCGCGGAACAGGATGCGGGGGCGAAACCCGTCACCTCAACGGCGACCGCTAGCGACGCCCATGCGCAATCGACAAGCGCGACCGCCGCGCCGACGGGCCAGTCCCCGCTACCTGCAACGCCGACGGATATCGAGGCTGCCGCAGAGACCGAACCCGTGCCGACCGATGCCGACCATACCGGCGCATGGCTCCAGGAAGCAGGCGGTACCAACGCGGTGCGTGGCCATTACACCGATGCGCCGATTCCAGAGGATTTGGCCGCGTCGCTCGCCGCGTTCGACAAATCGGCGACATGGGCGCCGAGCCAGCCCGACGAGGTGCCGGCAGTTGCACAAGACAGCACGTCCGAGGCGATGCACGGCGCTCCGTCACTCGACGAAACGGTGCGCGAAACGCTCGACCACGTCGATGCCGCGCATGCCGACGAACCGGCCGTGATGGATTCCGATCATGAGATCGTGCCGGCCGCGGAGGCCGATTCCTGGAAGAACCTGTTCGGAGCGACCGACGAACACGCCCGCGCAGCCGACGCGGCTTCGCGCAAGCTGGTCGAACCAACACAACCGGAACCCCTCGCTCCGGTTTCAAGCGAAGTCGAGTCGCACGCCGAAATCGCCGCAGCGGCGCGGACCGCAACCATCGTCGAACAGCCGCCTGCGCCGCCGGCGGCCTTGCTGAGTGGCAAGGAAGCGCCGCCGATCCAGGATGATCCGCAACCGGACGGCCCGCTCGAAGTCGCCGATGTCGATGACGACCTGCTGGATATCTTCGCGCAGGAAGGCGCCGACATCCTCGATCATTCCGACTCGGTCATGGCGAGTTTGCGCGAGGCGCCACACGAGCGTTCGTTCATCGTCGACCTGCAGCGCGATTTGCATACGCTCAAGGGCGGTGCACGCATGGCGAACCTGGCCCCGATCGGCGACCTCAGCCATGCGATGGAGTCGCTGGTCGACGCGATCAGTGACGGCGATCTCGCGATGAACCGCGTCGCGGTCGAATCGCTCGAGCGCGGCTTCGATCGCCTGCATGTCCTCGTTCAGCGCGTCGCACACCGGCACGCGATCGCGATGCCTGTCCATGCGATTGCGCGCTTCGAAAGTCTGGTCGCGGGCGAGGAGATTGCCGGCGCAGAGGCTGCGCATGTGCAGCCCGTCGATATCGTGCCAGCGCCAGTGTCGTTGGATGCCGGCGCAGCGCCAGTTGCAGCGGCGGATGCGCCGAGCGCGCCACGACCGCCGCGGCGCCATCTCACGGCGATGGACAAGGAGGAAGCGCCGCACGCGCCGCAGGAAATGATCCGCGTGCGTTCGGATCTCCTCGACTCGCTGGTGAACTACGCGGGTGAGGTCTCGATCTATCGTTCGCGTCTCGAACAGCAGATCTCGACGTTCCGCTTCAACCTCGTCGAGTTCGACCAGACCGTCAGCCGCCTGCGCGACCAGCTGCGCAAGCTCGAAATCGAAACCGAGGCGCAGATCATCGCGCGCTACCAGCGTGAGCAGCACGACACCGGCATCGGCGCATTCGATCCACTCGAACTCGACCGCTTCTCGCAATTGCAGCAGTTGTCGCGCGCACTCGGCGAGTCGGTCTCGGATCTGGTCTCGATCCAGAGCTTGCTCGACGACCAGACGCGTCAGTCCGAGACGCTGTTGTTGCAACAGCAACGGGTCAATTCCGATCTGCAGGAAGGCCTCATGCGTACGCGCATGGTGCCCTTCGATTCATTGGTTCCGAACCTGCGCCGCACGCTGCGCCAAGCCGCACAGGAACTGGGCAAACGCGCCCAGCTCAAGGTCGATGGCGCGCACGGCGAAATGGATCGCAACCTGCTCGAACGCATGAAGGCGCCGTTCGAACATATGTTGCGCAACGCGCTTGCGCACGGCATCGAGAAGCCCGCAGACCGCGTTGCGGCTGGCAAACCGGCCGAAGGCACGGTCAATATCGTGGTCAGCCGCGAAGCGACGGAAGTCGTGTTGCGTGTCTCCGACGACGGCCGCGGCATGGATCGCGAAGCGATCCGTCGCCAGGCGATCGAACGCGGCCTGCTCAAACCCGATGTCCAGCTTTCCGATCGCGACCTCTACGGTTTCGTTCTCGAAACCGGTTTTTCGACCGCCGAGCAGTTGACCCAGCTCGCTGGCCGCGGCGTGGGCATGGACGTCGTCCACAACGAGATCAAGCAGCTCGGCGGCTCGCTGGTCATCGATTCGACGCCGGGCAAGGGCGCGGTCTTCACGATCCGCCTGCCGTTCACGCTCGCGGTGACCCAGGCGATCCTGGTCAAGCTTGGCGAAAACAGCTACGCGATTCCGATGTCCTCCGTGCAGGGCGTCGCCCGTATCGCAAGCGACGACCTTGAGCGCCGCTTTGCCGCAGGTAATCCGAAACACAGCTACGCCGGCGAAGAATTCAATATCTACGATCTCGCGCAACTGCTCGGGGTCCAGCGCGCGCGCACCAGCGATGACACGCAAGTACCTCTGCTGATGACGCGTAGCGGCGACCAGCGCGCCGCAGTGCGTATCGACGGTGTCGTCGGTTCACGCGAAATCGTGGTCAAGTCGGTCGGGCCACAGGTGAGTTCGGTGCCGGGCATCTTCGGTGCGACGATCATGGGCGACGGCTCGGTTGTGATCATTCTCGACTTCGCGCCGCTGGCGCGCCGGCTGCTCGCCATGCGTGCGCGCATTGACGCCGGCGCCGACGAGCAAATGCCGGCATACATGGCGGCGGAAGTCGACCATGCGCCGAAAGTCCGGCTGAAGCCGCTGGTCATGGTCGTCGACGACTCGATCACGATGCGCAAGGTCACCACGCGCGTGCTCGAACGCGCCGATTTCGGGGTGATCACCGCGAAGGACGGTCTCGACGCGCTGGAAAAACTCCAGGACAACGTGCCCGACCTGATGTTGCTCGACATCGAAATGCCGCGCATGGACGGCTACGAACTGGCCACCTACATGCGCAACGATTCGCGCATGCGCCATGTGCCGATCATCATGATCACTTCCCGCACCGGCGAGAAACATCGCCAGCGCGCGCTTGAAATCGGCGTCGAACGCTACCTCGGCAAGCCCTATCAGGAAGAAGACCTGTTGCGGCAAATCCAGGAAGTACTGGGGCGCGAGCGTGGCTAGTCCTGATTCAGGCATTGCCGTTGCGCTGCTCTGCGGCGAGGGCGAGTTCGGCGACCGACTGCGCGAATCGATGGCCTCGCTCGGCACGCCGATCGTGTATGAGGCGACGCTACATGCGCTCGATTGTGACGCGCTCGCGCGCTCTCACGCGAACGTCGTGGTGGTCAACCTCGATGCGCAGAACGATGCGGACCTTGACGAGGTCTACAGCCTGCTCGACGACGCACGCTATCGCGTCGTCTTCAACGACGACGAAGTCTCCGGCGGATTGACCGGCTGGGACCAGGCGCGCTGGATGCGCCACCTCGCCGCAAAGATCCTCGGTGACAGCGATACCGATCCGCCGCGTCCGGCGGGCGCGCAAGCTGTCCCCACACCGATCGCGGCGAACACCGCATCGCCTGCGCCACACGACGATGCCCAGTCCGCGGAGACTGGCGCGGAGTTGGCCGCAATCGCTGCGGTCGCAGTCGACGCCGGCACCGGCGCGGGCGCCGCACATCTGGCCGCGGGTGGCGACACGGGTTCGTCATTCGCCGCGTCGCCAGCGGAGCTTGCGGGCGCCCCGGTCGATATGAGCGATCTCGATGCACTGATCGACGGGCCGCATCTGTTGTCGGCCGCGCCGCCATGGAGCGCGCTCGACGATCTGGCGACGCTGGCCACGCGCGACGACGCGCCAAATACAGAAAACCACGCGATCGATGCCGTGGAGCTTTCCGACTTCGACGGGTTCGCGCTCGATTTCGATGACGACGCGTCCAACAGCTTTACGCCGCCGCCGTTGCCCGCGGCTGCGGACCATTTCGCGGAACCCGATCTCGACGTTGATGTGCTCGATTTCGATTCGATCGCCGCCAGTACGGACGCATCCGCCTTCGATTTCGAAGGTGGCACCGATCTGCATCTTGATCTCGATCTCAGCGACGCGGCGAGCCCGGCCGAGGCGCCGGCCGCAGCGCCGATCAGCACGGCAGCGGATATGGCGGTGCTGGGCGTCGCGTTCGCGAGCAACGAGTGGACACTCGAAGATGTGATTGACGACGTCACGGCGCTGCCGCCTGTGCCTGAGGGCTTGCCGGCGTTCGGCATCGAGAAATTGCGTGCCGAAGAATTCCTCGCGCCGGACGTGGACGCCAATGCGGCGCATCCGTTCGAGGTGCCGCAAGGCCTTTCGCTCGAACTGATCCCGCTCGAAGAAGCCGTCGCGCCGACGTCGGTGGAAGTGGCGAGCCGCGAGAATTGGCTTGATCCGGACGCGGTGCAGCCGAAGGTGCGTCACGTCTGGGTGCTCGGAGCCTCGATTGGAGGCCCCGAAGCCGTGCGCGAATTCCTCGCCGCGCTGCCGCGCGACTACCCCGCGCTGTTTCTGCTCGCGCAGCACCTTGGCGATGAATTCGTCGACATGATGGCCAAACAACTCGCCCAGGCCACGGCGCTGACCGTGCGCCTGCCGATCCACGGCGCGCGCGTCGGCCACGGCGAGGTCGTCGTCGTGCCGAATGCGAAGCGTCTGCTGGTCGATGCACAAGGCGTCGTCGTGCTGGAACGTGATACCGAGGAGGCTGCATTCAGCCCATCCATCGATCGCGTGCTGCACGACGCCGCCGATCGCTTCGGCAGCCATGCCGGCGCGATCATTTTCTCGGGCATGACCGACGACGCGGTCGAAGGCTGCCGCTATCTCGCCGCGAAGGGCGGCCTGGTCTACGCGCAGCGGCAGGACACCAGTGTGGTCAGCACGATGATCGATGGAGTCTGCGAGGCGGGTGTTGTGAGTTTCCTCGGTTCTCCGCAGGAACTTGCGGAAAAATTGCTGGCAGGCTGAACGTCACGAAAACGCTCCCGCGCCTAGCGCAGGATCAGAATGGGAACATCGGTGCAGCGCGGTTGCATCGCAGGCAATCGACAAAAAGAGCACAACGATGATCGAACTACCGCGCGAAATCCGAGGTGTCATGGTCCCCGTGACTGATGGGCGCGTGTTGTTGCCGAACGCGACGGTTGCCGAGGTCATCAGCTACACGCAGCCCGAACAGATCGCCAACGCTCCGGCGTGGTTGCTCGGTCGACTTTCCTGGCGTGGCTGGCGCTTGCCGTTATTCTCGTTCCCGATGCTGATCGGTCGACTCGACGACGAAAGTCGCACCAATGCACGCGTCGCCGTGCTCAAGGCGCTCGGCGGCAACGCCGCCATGCCGTTCATCGCGCTGCTCGCGCAGGGCTTCCCGCGCTTGACCACAATCACCCAAGACTCGTTGATTCCGACCTCCGACGAGCACCAGCACGCGCCCAGCATCCGCGCCGAAGTGCTGGTTCGCGACGATCGCGCGATCATCCCCGACCTCGACGTGATCGAGGACATGGTGGCGCGCGCATTGGCGGCGTAAGACGCCCTGCGCGAGTCGGGCGCCAACGCCCGTTGCGCGACGTTGGCCCGAAACCGAATCTGTTGCAACCGACATCGCGGCTGACCACATCTTTCCTGCGCCGCCGGCTCGGGCGGGAAGCGCTATCACAATCGCACCAGGCAGCTCTGCGTCGCGATGTCGTGCCAGCCACGCCTTTCGCGATCGAACAGGCACCAGATGAAACCGAGGCCAAGTGCGGCCAGCGAGGCGACAGCGACCACAAAGCGCAGCAGTGCGCGCGGCCACGGCAAGCGGCCGCCATCGGTGGCAACCACGCGCAGCCGCCATGCGCGCATGCCGATGGTCTGGCCACCCCGGCTCCACGAAACGACGAAATAGGCGGCGCTGACCGCAAGCAGCGCGAGACGCAGCGCTACCCGGTAGGCCAGCGGCGGATGGGCGACGTCGACGTTGCCATGCACCGCCAGCAACATCAGCCCCGCGGTCAACATCCATAGCGCGATCAGCGGGAACAGGTCGTAGAGGGCGGCGGCGACGCGCAACCAGAGTGAAGCAGGGTTCGAGGGCGGCATCGGCGGCCGAAAGTCGGTGACAGCAGTTAGCGTCACGGTTTAGGCTCGTTCGTGCAAGCGCGTAGTGGTCGTGGATGTCTCCCCCTCATGCAGGGTTCGTCTGAAGCACCGAAGGTTGGGCGCACGCCAGGTCGTCCCGACCCGCGCGGGGAGAACGGGACGGGCGCGCCGGCGCGGAAGGAGAGGTGCGCGCGAGGAGACATGGTGCAAGGCACACAAGGGGCAAGCGGGAAACGCATCGATATTCCACAAGCGGATGCCGCGTCGATCGCCGCCTTCATCGAACGCGCATGGTCCGAGCTCGGCCTCGCCGACAACACGCTCGCCAGTTATCGGCTCGACCTCGAAGGTTTTTCGCGCTGGCTGGGCGGGCGTGGCAGTTCGCTTGGCGGCTGCAGTCGCGAATCACTGCAGCGCTATCTCGGCGAACGCAGCGTCCGCGGTGGCGCGAGTGGCAAGGGCTACCAAGCGCGATCGAACGCGCGCCTGTTGTCGACCCTGCGCCATTTCTATCGGCTATTGGTGCGTGAAGGCCGGCTGGACGCCGATCCGACGCTTTTGGTGGATGCGCCGAAGCTGCCGCGCAGCCTGCCCAAGGCGTTGTCGGAAAACGAAATAGAAGGCCTGCTGCGCGCGCCGCCCGACACCGCGCTCGGCCAGCGCGATCGGGCGATGCTCGAACTCATGTACGCGACCGGTCTTCGTGTCAGCGAGCTGGTCGGCATTACCGCGGCGCAGGTGAACCTGCGCCAGGGCGTGCTGCGCGTGGTCGGCAAGGGCGGTAAGGAACGCTTGGTCCCGCTCGGCGATGAAGCCGCGCACTGGCTCACGCGTTATGTCGGCGAAGCGCGCCCCCTGCTGCTCAAGGGCGATCAAAGCGACGCGCTGTTCGTCAGCAACCGGCGCGCCGCGATGACGCGGCAGATGTTCTGGATCCTGGTGAAAAAACACGCACAGACGGCCGGCATCGTGGCGAAGCGCATCTCACCGCACGTCTTGCGCCATTCGTTTGCGACCCACCTGCTCAATCACGGCGCGGATTTGCGCGCGTTGCAGCTGATGCTTGGCCACAGGTCGCTGTCGACGACACAAATCTACACGTTGGTCGCGAAGGAAGGCTTGAAGCGCCTGCACCAAAAGCATCACCCAAGAGGGTGAGGCCGCGCGTTTACGCGATGCCGACGGGCATCGCGTGCGCGGCCGAACGCCCGCCGCAGGATGCGCAGGGCCGGGTTGCTTGGTGAGGCCTGGAAGGCCGAACCTAGCAACAGCTGCGAGCGTAGCGAGGATTGCCGCGCGTTTACGCGATGCCGACGGGCATCACGTGCGCGGCTGAACGCCCGCCGCAGGATGCGCAGGGCCGGGCCGGGGCTGAAGCCCCTTCCTACAACGGCGACGGGGTGCACCTCCTTGCATGCAACAACGACTCACGCTTCGCGACCGGCTTCACTTTCGCGTAGTGGCGCCGCATGCGAGAATTACAGGCCATTCTGGGAACAATCGCCGCCATCTGCCGTCAAAGGCCCGACGCACGCTGGGCGCGCAAGCGCAAGGTTTGTCGTCCGTGACTGCTCGTTATCCCGATTCTCCTGTTTAGAGGTTGTCATGCGCCTTCCCCTGTTCGTCATCGGTCTGTTGCTGGCCGCCAACGTGTTCGCCGCAACGCCCGAGGAAACCGTGCGTCAGGCGATGGCGACGCTCGCGCCGAACGTCAAGATCGACGCGGTGCAGGAGTCGGTCGTCCCGGGTTTCTACGAGGCGATCGCCGGCGGCGAATTTGTTTATGTCAGCAAGGATGGCCGCTATGTGATCGACGGCAGCGCTTACGACGTCGCCAACAAGCGCGACCTGACCGCGAGTTCGCGGGCGAACGCGCGCAAGATCGCCCTCGGCAAGGTCGGCCCCGACAAGCGCATCGTGTTCGCGCCGAAGGCGCCGATCGCGACAAAGCATACGGTGACGGTGTTCACCGATGTTGACTGCCCGTTCTGCCGCCGCTTCCACCAGCAGATCGCCGCGTACAACGCGGAGGGCATCGCGGTGGACTACCTGTTCTTCCCGCTGTCGATCCATCCGGGCGCGGACAAGAAAGCCGAAGCGGTCTGGTGCTCGAAGGATCGCGCGAATGCGTTCACCGCGGCGATGTCGGGCGTCGATCCTGGCAACGCGACCTGCCCGAACCCGATATCGGAGCTGACCCGTTTCGCGCAATCGCTGGGTATCGGCGGTACGCCGACGATCCTTGCTGATGACGGTTCCATGATTTCAGTGCAGATCGCGGCATCGCCGGATCAATTCGCCGCCGAGCTTGACCGTCTGGCCCAGGCCAACGCGGCCAAGAATTGAGGACGTCACGATGAATTACCGCCAACTCGTTCCATTCGCGCTGGTCGCGCTCGTTCCGCTCGCGCAGGCCGCCGAACCCGCCTCCGACGCCGCCGCACGCAACGCGCTGCATGACCTCGTCCCGCAGGCCAGGATCGACAAGGTCGAACAGGCGCCGTTGCCGGGCTTTCGCCAGGTCATCGTCGGTGGCCAGATGGTCTATGTCAGCGACGACGGCAAATATCTGCTGCAGGGCTCGCTGTACGACACCCGGACCAAGCGCGACCTGACCGCGGCGCGGCTCGCCGTCGAAAACAAGCAGAAGGTCGATGCGGTACCGCTCGCCAAGCGCATCGTGTTCGCGCCCTCAGCCAAGCCGAAGTACAAGATCACGGTGTTCACCGACATCGATTGTGGCTACTGCCGCAAGCTGCACTCGCAGATCGCCGACTACAACAAGCGCGGCATCGAGGTGGACTACCTGTTCTTCCCACGCACCGGCATCGGCTCGCCTTCCTACGACAAGGCGGTGTCGGTCTGGTGTGCGAAAGACCGCAAGGCGGCCTTTACCGCAGCCAAGGCTGGCGCGAATCCCACGCCACTGAAGTGCGACAATCCGGTCGCCGAGCAATTCAACCTCGGCACCCAGGTTGGCGTCGATGGCACGCCGACGATCTTCGGGCCGGACGGCACCAAGCTCGGCGGCTATCTCTCGCCGGACCAGATGCTGGCCAAACTGCAGGCGCTCGGCGCGCCAAGCTTCGCCGGCAACTGATCGCCAAATCCTGCAATCCCGCGACAACGCCCAGCAGACTCCCTGTCGGGCGTTGTCGTTTGTGGAGCGAACGCAGGCACTTTGTGCGACCGCGCTGCGGGGATCGCCGCGTACGGCACGTGTGCGCACAACGCCATCGACGCTATCGGCTACTTGATTAGCGCTGAGTTTCAGCACAAGACACGGTATTTCCAATCCGTTCGCCCTGAGCGCAGGCACGAAGGGCCGAAGTCGAAGGGCAGCCCTTCGACTTCGCTGCGCTACGCTCAGGGCGAACGGTAGCTGAGACTCGATGCTAATCAGGATCGGCTATCATTAGGGGCTGCTCTTCAACGCCGCCCGCGCCATGATCGCCCTTGACGGCCTGCCTGCACTTTCCCCATTCCGCATCGACCGCATCAACGCGGAAATCGCGCGACATGCTCCGGGTGCGCGGTTGCGTGCGGCGCGATATGTCTATTTCGTCGATGCGGATGCCGACGCGCTGCTTGATCTCGCACGCCTGTGCGATGTGATCGAAGCGCAAGTTGGCGCTGCGCGTGCGGCGACGTTCTGGACCGTGCCGCGGCTCGGCACGCGTTCGCCGTGGTCGAGCAAGGCGACCGATATCCTGGTCGGCTGCGGATTCGTGGTGCGGCGCATCGAGCGCGGTATCGCGTTCGATCTCGAGCGCATGCCCGAATCCGGCAGCGAGGCCTGGGCCAACGTCACCCGCGTACTGCACGATCCGATGACGCAATCGGTGGTCGCCTCGCTGGCGCAAGGCGCGCACTTGTTTGACGTGGGCGTCCCGGCACCGCTGGATCGCATCGCACTCGGCACCGATGCGATCGCCGCGCTCGATGCGGCGAACGCCCGCCTGGGCCTTGCCCTGGCGGCGGACGAGATCGCGTATCTCGCCGAGCGCTACGGCGAACTCCGACGTGATCCGAGCGATGCCGAACTCATGATGTTCGCGCAGGCGAACTCGGAGCATTGCCGGCACAAGGTGTTCAACGCGTCGTTCACCATCGATGGCGTCGCGCAAGCGCGCTCGCTGTTCGCGATGATCAAGCACACTCATGAGGCATCGCCAGCGCATACGTTGTCCGCGTATCACGACAACGCCGCGGTCATCGCGGGCAATGCCGCCGCACGCTTCTTCGCCGATCCTGCCGACGGCACATTCCGCGCGCACAACGAAGCCGTGCCGTATGCGATAAAGGTCGAGACGCACAACCATCCGACCGCTATTTCGCCGTATCCGGGAGCGGCAACCGGCTCGGGCGGCGAAATCCGTGACGAAGGGGCAACCGGCCGCGGCGGCAAGCCGAAGGCCGGTCTGGTCGGCTTTACGGTGTCGGACCTGCGCATTCCCGGCCTGCCGCGACCGTGGGAAAGCGTGCGGCCGCTGCCACCGCGTTTCGCCAGCGCATTCGAGATCATGCGCGACGGGCCGCTCGGCGGCGCCGCGTTCAACAACGAATTCGGCCGGCCATGCCTCGGCGGCTACTTCCGCACGTTCGAGCAGAATGGCCCGGTGCCCGGCGTGCGCAGCGGTTACGACAAACCGATCATGATCGCTGGCGGTCTCGCGGCGATGCGCGCGCCCGACGTGGAGAAAGGCCGGCTGCGCGACGGCGATGCCGTCATCGTGCTCGGTGGCCCGGCGATGCTGATCGGCCTCGGCGGCGGCGCGGCCTCATCGATGGCGGCCGGCGCGAGTTCGCAGCAGCTCGACTTCGCCTCGGTGCAGCGCGACAACCCGGAAATGGAGCGGCGCTGCCAGGAAGTCATCGACGCTTGCTGGGCCCACGGCATGGACAATCCGATCGTGTCGATCCACGACGTCGGCGCCGGTGGTTTGTCGAACGCGATTCCGGAACTCCTGAACGCTTCCGGCGTCGGCGGTCGCATCGACCTGCGCAGGATTCCAAGTGACGACCCGCATCTTTCGCCGATGCAGATCTGGTGCAACGAATCGCAGGAACGTTACGTGCTCGGCGTGGATCAGGATGACTTGCCGCTGTTCGAGGCGTTGTGCGCGCGCGAACGCTGCCCGTTCGCAGTCGTCGGCTTGGCCACCGCCGAGCGTCGCCTGGTCGTTTCCGATTCGCTGCATGGCGCTGTCGACGCCGCCGAATCCCGAATCCCGAATCCCGAATCCCGGGTCATCGACCTGCCGCTCGATGTACTGTTCGGCAAACCGCCGCGCATGCAACGCGATGCGCGCCGTCGCGTGGCACGCATGGATCTGGTGCCTGATATCGAAAGCATTTCGCTGAACCAGGCGATCGATCGCGTGCTGCGCTTTCCTGCAGTCGGCAGCAAGTCGTTCCTGGTCACGATCGGTGATCGCACGGTCGGCGGCTTGTGTTCGCGCGACCAGATGGTCGGTCCGTGGCAGATCCCGGTTGCCGATTGTGCGGTCACGCTCACCGATTTCGATGGCTACGCCGGCGAAGCGATGGCGATTGGCGAGCGCACGCCGCTCGCCGTGCTCGATGCCGCCGCGAGCGCGCGCATGGCGGTCGGCGAGGCGTTGACGAACCTCGCCGCGGCGCAGGTCTTGCTCGACGAAGTGCGCCTGTCCGCGAACTGGATGGCCGCAGTCGGCCACGACGGCGAGGACGCCGCGCTGTATGACGCGGTGCAGGCGGTCGGCATGGAGCTGTGCCCCGCGCTCGGCGTGTCGATTCCGGTCGGCAAGGATTCGCTGTCGATGCAGACGCGCTGGCAGGATGCGTCCGGCGAGCAGCGCACCGTCTCTCCGGTTTCGCTGATCGTGACCGCATTCGCGCGCACCCTCGACGCGCGCCTGGCGCTGACCCCGCAACTCGTGCAGCGCCAGGGCGACAGCGAGATCTGGCTGCTTGATCTCGGCCGCGGCAAGAATCGGCTCGGTGGCAGCGCGTTGCTGCACACATTCGAGCGCAGCGGCGGCGCGCCGCCGGATCTCGATGATGCGGCGGTTTTCGGTCGGTTCTTCGCTGCGGTCCAGGCCGCGAATTCGCAAGGCCTGCTGCTCGCGTATCACGATCGCAGTGACGGCGGCGCGATCGTCGCGCTGATCGAAATGGCGTTGGCCGGCCACTGCGGACTCGATATCCAATTGGCGGGTTGGGGCGAGAACACGATGGCCGCGCTGTTCAGCGAAGAGCTTGGTGCACTCATGCAGGTTCGCGCCGGCGATCGCGACGCCTTTGCGGCGATCCTCGCCGCGCACGATATCAACGCGCTGGCGCACGTCGTCGCCCGGCCGAGCGAACGCATGCGCGTCAAGCTCGTGTTGGAAGACGAGACACTGGCCAAGTGGAAGTGGACGGATTTGATGCGCGCGTGGTCGGAAACCAGCCACGCGATGCAGCGCCGGCGCGACAATCCGGCGAGCGCCGATGTCGAAAACGAATGGCGTTGCGACGAGGGCGACCGCGGCATCACGCCACACATCGGCTTCGGCCCGGCCGAGGACATCGCGGCGCCGTATATCGCCAAGGGCGCGCGGCCGCGCATCGCGATCCTGCGCGATCAGGGCGTCAACGGCCAGGTCGAGATGGCGGCCGCATTCACGCGCGCGGGTTTCGACGCAATCGACGTGCACATGAGCGATCTGGCGAGCGGGCGACGCAAACTGTCGGACTTCTCGGGCTTCGCCGCGTGCGGCGGCTTCAGCTACGGCGATGTGCTCGGCGCCGGTCGCGGCTGGGCCGCGTCGATCCTCTACAACGATCGTTTGCGTGACGAGTTCGCTGCGTTCTTCGCCGATTCCTCGAAGTTCGTGCTCGGCGTCTGCAACGGCTGCCAGATGCTTGCGAACATGAAGGCGATCATTCCGGGCGCCGGCTATTGGCCACAGTTCGTGCGCAACGCGAGCGAACAATACGAGGCACGCCTGGTCACGTTGGAATTGCTCGATTCGCCGTCGATCTTCTTCGCCGGGATGGCCGGTTCGCGAATTCCGGTCGCGGTCGCGCATGGCGAAGGGCGCACCGTATTCGCCGATGCCGCCGACGCCAAACGCGCGCTCGCCTGCGCGCGTTTCGTCGACAACGCCGGCAAGGCGACCGAGCGGTTTCCGCTCAACTCGAACGGCTCGCAGCACGGCAACGCGGGTTTCACCGCGGCGGACGGGCGCGTGACGATCCTGATGCCGCATCCCGAGCGTGTGTTCCGCAGCGTGCAGATGAGCTGGCGACCGCGTGAGTGGGGCGAGGATTCGCCGTGGATGCGCATGTTCCGCAATGCGCGCGTGTGGGTCGGTTAGCATGCGGTTCGGCCCTGCAAAACCTCATTGCACCCACGCCGTTGCAGGCGCGGCGCAGCCGCGACCCGGGTGGCCGACGAAGCATCCATCGCTGCGTTCGCGCTTGCAGCGCTCCTGCAGAAGACCCCAATGAAACTCTCGCCGATCCGCGAATTCGCGCTGAAGGCGCTGTTGTGGCTGCCGCTGAGTTTCGTGATCTGGTTCTGGCTCGCGCCACTCTGGGTTTTGCCGGCGGTGCAGATCGCCAAACATGTGCTGCTCGGCGTCTGGGGCGATCTGTTCACCGGGGTCGCGCAGGGCGGCGAGCTGCTCGATGCAGCCGGCCATGTCGTCGCGCGTGCCGGATATCTGGTCAGTCTGACCACGCAGGTCATGGTCACGGTGCCGGCGGGCCCCGATGGTCCGGGCGGCGTCGGTGTGCTGGAGCCGACGATCAACCCGATGATCTATGCGTATTCGCTGCCGCTGTTCAGCGGGCTCGCGATGGCGACGCCGGTGTCAACGCGACGACGCATCGTGCAGTTCGCGATTGCGCTCGTGGTGATCTGGATGAGCCAGGCATTTGGCATCGTCGCCGAGAGCTTGAAGACGCTCGCATTCGATGCTGGCGACAGCGGCGCCGCCGCGATCGCGCGCGCGGGTCTCGCGCCGAACGTGATCGCGCTGGCCTACCAGTTCGGCTATCTGATCCTGCCTGCGGTCGTGCCGGTTGCGTTGTGGATCGGGTTGAACCGCGGTTTCATCGAAATGCTGATCCGGCCGGTTGGGGAACCTGTTGGCAAGGATGAAGGTCAAAGCGGCACCTAGGGAACGTCCATACACGCGCTCGCCTTGGTAAACGCCGGGGCGCAGCGCCTGTGCAATGCGCGGAAGACACGGGATGACGTGCCGCATCCGGCGGCGCGGCCGCAGGCCCAGCTTCGACTTTCGCGTGTGCCTCGGCAAACACGATGCGGCCTTTGCCGGAATGGACGGGCAAGACGCTGCTCAACGGTCAATGTGGAACAATACCGCCTTTCGGAATGACTTCTTGCGGGTAGGGGATTCATGGTTGCTGTCGCACCGATCGAACATGCCGACACCGAGGCCGCTGCCGAAGCAAGCCTCGACGACCGCATTTGCCATTTTCTGGTCGCGCGCGGCCGCTTGAAAGAAGCCGATCTCGCGAGCGGCCGGCGCCTGCACGAGGAGGACCCGGCCTCGAGCAGCCTGGTTTCGCTGCTGACCCGACTCGGCCTCGTTTCCGAGCGCGAAATGGCCGAGGCGGTTTCAGAATTGCTGAAGCTGCCGCTGCTCTCGGCCAAGGAATTCCCGGAAACGCCGCCAGCAAACGTACAAACATCGGTGCGGTTCCTGAAGCATCACCATGTGTGCCCGATCGGCGAAAGCGACATCGACGTGACTCTGTTAGTCGCCGATCCGGCCGACACGTTTCCGCTGCAGGCGCTCCATCTTGCGACCGGTCGTGAGGTCAAACTCACTATCGGCCTGCGCAGCGAAATCGACGATCTGATCGAACGCTATTACGGTACCGGTCGTTCCGCAATGGGCACGATCGTCGAGAACCTGACCGACGACAACAATCGTAGCGAGGACGACATCGAGCACCTGCGCGATCTCGCCTCGGAAGCGCCTGTGATCCGCCTCGTCAATCTGGTCATCCAGCGCGCAGTCGAGCAGCGTGCGTCGGACATCCACATCGAACCGTTCGAGAGCCGCCTGAAAGTGCGCTACCGCGTCGACGGCGTGCTGCATGAGGTCGAGTCGCCGCCGGCCGCGTCGACCGCGGCGGTGATCTCGCGCGTCAAGATCATGGCCAAGCTCAACATTGCGGAGCGCCGCCTGCCGCAGGACGGCCGCATCATGATCCGCGTGCAGGGCAAGGAACTGGATCTGCGCGTTTCCACCGTGCCGACCGCGCACGGCGAGTCGGTGGTCATGCGTATCCTCGACCGCGAAGCGATCGTGTTCGACTTCCACTCGCTCGGCTTCACCGACCAGTTCCTGCAGAAATTCATCAACGTGCTGGAACTGCCGCACGGCATCCTGCTGGTCACCGGCCCGACCGGTTCGGGCAAGACGACGACGCTGTACACGGCGCTTGCCAAGCTCAACACGCCGGACGTCAAGATCATCACGGTCGAGGATCCGATCGAATACCAGATCGAAGGTATCAACCAGATCCAGGCCAAGCCGCAGATCGGCCTCGACTTCAGCCATGCACTGCGCTCGATCGTGCGCCAGGACCCGGACATCATCATGATCGGTGAAATGCGCGATCTTGAAACCGCGCGCATCGCGATCCAGTCCGCGCTGACCGGGCACCTGGTCTTGTCCACGTTGCATACGAACAATGCGGCTGGCGGCATCACCCGCATGCTCGACATGGGCGTCGAGGATTACCTGCTCACCTCGACCGTGAACGGCATCCTCGCGCAGCGCCTGGTGCGTCGCCTCGACCGCTCGGTCGCGCAAACCTACGAACCGCTGCCGGAGGTCGTGAAGGAGTTCCATCTTGATAGCTTCACCGACGAGCGCCCGATCAAGCTCTACAAACCCGGATCGAGCGTGGCCAATCCGACCGGATACTACGGACGTACGACGATCATGGAGTTCCTGGTCATGTCCGATGCGATCCGTCGCCAGATCATGCAACACGCCGGCATGGGCGACATCGAACAGCAAGCGCGCACGGAAGGCATGCGCACGATGTATGAGGATGGCCTGGTCAAGGCGATGCAGGGACAAACGACTATCGAGGAAGTGCTGCGCGTGACACAGGAAAGCTGATGGATACGGGATTGGAAATTCGGGATTCGGGATTCGGGCAAAAGCGAAACGCGCTGTCCGACGCTTGCGATTGCGTTGGTTTCTTCAAATCCCGAATCCCGAATCCCGAATCCCGGCCTTTCACCCCATGACTCTGTACTACTACAAGGCCGTCACCCTGGCCGGCGAAACGCTGGAAGGCCAGCTCGACGTCGCCAACCCCGATGATGTGATCGGCAAACTGCAGGACGCCGGCAATATCCCGCTCGAAGTGCGCGAGGCCGACAGCGGCGATTCGGCGGGCCTGTTCGCGGCGTTGTTCAAGCGCAAAACCTTGACCGATGCGCAGGTCGTGCAGTTCACCCAGCAGCTTTCGACTTTGCTCGGCGCCGGCCAGCCGCTCGATCGCGCATTGCAGATCCTGCTCGACCTGCCCGAAAGCGAGAAGGCGAAGCGTCTGCTCGAACGCGTGCGCGATCAGGTGCGCGGCGGCACGCCGCTGTCTGACGCACTCGAAGCCGAGCACGGCAGCTTCTCGAAGTTGTATGTGAACATGGTGCGCGCGGGCGAGGCCGGTGGTTCGATGGACGAGACGCTGGCCCGTCTCGCGGACTATCTCGAGCGCAGCGCGAATCTCAAGGGCAGCGTCATCAATGCGATGATCTATCCGGCGTTCCTGGTCGGCATGGTGATGGTGTCGCTGATGGTGCTGCTGGTCTATGTGGTGCCGCAATTTGCCCCGATGTTCACGGACATGGGCGTGGAGATGCCGCTGATCACGAAGATCGTGCTCGCGGTCGGCGAGACGCTGCAGAGTTTCTGGTGGTTGATCATCGCGTTGATCGTGTTCGGCATCGGCTGGTTTCGCCGGCAGATGGCCGACCCTCCGGCGCGCCTGAAGATCGATGCGCGTTTTCTGAAAACACGCGTCGTCGGCGACGTGATCCGCAAGGTCGAGACCGCGCGTCTCGCGCGCACCCTCGGCACGCTGCTCAAGAACGGCGTGCCGTTGCTGTCCGGGCTGACGGTCGCGCGCAACGTGATGAACAATACCGTGCTCGCCGAAGCGCTCGAACATGCGACCGACGAAGTGAAGTCCGGTGGCGGCCTCGGCTACTCGCTGGCCCAATCGAAGAGTTTTCCCAAGCTGGCGATTCAAATGATCAGCGTCGGTGAGGAATCGGGCGAGCTTGCCAGCATGTTGATGAAGGTCGCCGACACTTTCGACATCGAGGTGAAGAACACGCTGGACCGGTTGCTGGCGGCATTGGTGCCGGCGACCACGATCGTGATGACCATTATCGTCGCGACGATCATGCTGGCGATTGTCCTGCCGATCATGAACATCGCCGGCGCGGTGCATTGAGAGCCGGGATTCGGGAATCGGGATTCGGGATTCGGAAAAGAGGAAAGACAAACGCATGAAAACTCATTCGCAACGCAACCATTCCCGTCTGTCGCGCGCAGCGGGTTTCACCTTGATCGAAATGCTGGCCGTGATCGTGCTGATCGGCATCGTCGCCGGCATCGTCGTGCAGGCGATCGGCAAGAACGTCGACAAGGGCAAATACGGTGCAGGCAAGGCGCAGGTGCAGATGCTGGCCGGCAAGATCGAGGGCTACGCGCTCGACAACGGCTCGCCGCCGCCGCGCCTTGAAGACCTGCTCACCAAGCCCGGCAACTCGTCGAATTGGCAGGGCCCGTACGCAAAGGAATCGGATCTCAAGGATCCGTTCGGCCACGCATTCCAGTACAAGGCGCCCGGCGAGCATGGTGACTTCGACATCACGTTCTTCGGCAAGGACGGCCAAGCCGGTGGCGATGGTGTGAATGCCGATTATGGAAATTGGCAGTGACGAATCGAGATTCGGAATTCGGGATTTGGGATTCGGGAAAGCAGGCGGGGGCGCAACAATACCTGCGCCTGCATTTCACCCAATCCCTAATCCCGATTCCCGAATCTCGCGCGCGCTTGCGCGCGCACGGCTTCACCCTGATCGAGATGATCGCGGTGATCGTGCTGCTTGCGATCGTCATGACAGTGGTCACGATCTCATTCTCCAAGAGTCTGCAGAGTGCGCGCATTCGCGGTGCCAGTCGCGATCTCGTCGCTGCGCTGCGCTACACGCGCGGCCAGGCGATCGTGAAGGGCGAACAGGAAGTGCTCGTGCTCGACCTCGACAACAACTCCTATACCGCGCCCGGCAAAGGCGCGGTCAAGCTGCCCAAGGACATGACCTTGCGTCTGACCACCGCCGAGCAGGAACAGACCGGGGCCAATGCCGGCGGCATCCGTTTTTTCGCGGACGGCAGCTCGACCGGCGGCCATATTTCGGTGTTGCAGGGCCAGCGCGAATGGCGCATCAACGTCGCGTGGCTGACTGGCGATATCGCGCTCGATGACAAACCCGAGTAGTGCCGCGCCGCATGCGTGCGGGCAGCGACCGCCGCGGTCTTGCGAACTCGCTGCGGGTTCCGCGGTCAACTTCCCGATGAAACATCGTCGCCAACCCGCCAACCGGCGCCGCCTGCGCGGCTTCACCCTGATCGAGATGGTTGCGGCGTTTCTCGTCTTCGCGATCGGCATCGGCGTGTTGATGCAGATCCTGGCGACCTCGATGCACAGCGCGCGGCAATCGTCGCAATACACGATGGCGGCGCTGTGGGCGCAGTCCAAGCTCGACACGGTCGGCGTCGGCGAACCGATCGAGGCCGGTCGCAGCAGTGGCCGTTTCGACGACAACTACAGTTGGGAGCTCGATATCGAGCAGGTCGACCCAGCCAGCGTCGAACAGCCGCAGCAGCAAACCGCGATGGCCGGCAACGCCGCTGCACCCGCGCCGAAGCCGCAGACGTCGGTCGCCAACGCGGGCCAAGGCGGCGGCATCGAGGTGTCGCCGTTCGATTTGTATCAGGTCGATCTCACCGTCATCTGGGGCAGCGGCTTCGGTGCACATGCGCACATGGCGCATTTCGGCACCCTGCGCGCGTCGAACCCGGAGCCGAACAATGGCATCGGCATGCCGGGCGGCCCGAATAAGCCGCCGCGGTTTGGCGGAGGCGGGCAGTGATGATGAAGCCGGGATTCGGGATTGGGGATTCGGGATTTGGGAGCGAGCAGCGACCAGCACGCGCGAGCCGTGGCGTGTCTGCGTCTGCGTTGACGATTCCCGAATCCCGAATCCCGATTCCCCGCTTCTCAGCCGGTTTCACCCTGCTCGAAGTCATGCTCGCGACCATGCTGCTCGCGCTGCTGCTGGCCGGCACCTATGGCGCGATCCGCACCGCGGTGCGCTCGATGCATTCGGGCGAAGCGGCGATCGACCGCACCAATCGCCTGCGCGTTGCCGAGGAGTTCATGCGCCGCCAGGTCAGCCGGATCATGCCGCTTGCATTCGGACGCGACCAGAGCACGAACACGAATTTCGTGTTCGAGGGGAAGGGCGATTTAATGCGCTTCGTCGCGCCGATGCCGGGCTATCTGTCCAAAGGCGGTCCGTATGTGCAGACGCTTGCGTTCGCGGGCAACCGCCGCGGCGGCAAACAGTTGCTGTTCACCGACGCGATGCTCAACGGCTTCGATCTCGACAAGAAGGAAACCGATACGCAACCTTCGATCCTGCTCGACCAGATCCAGGATGGCCGTTTTGAATACCGCACCCTCGACGAGAACGGCCAGCTGACCGATTGGTCGGACCAATGGGACGATCCTGGGGTCACCCCAGTGATGGTGCGGATCGAGGTGAGCATGCTCCCGGAAGCGCGTGTTGAATTTCCGACCATGGAGATACCGTTGCTGCTCGATGTCGGTGCGATGCGGCGCATGGCGCCACCGGGTCAGTCGATGCTTGGCGGTGCGATGCAGAACGGCGCGCGCGCGATCCAGGGCGGCAAGCGATGACGACGCCGGCAAGCGCGCGTATGCACCTGCGACGCTGTCGCCAGCGCGTGCTGGCGCATCCGCGCACCCGCGCGTGCGGAGTCGCCTTCGTGCTCGTGCTCTGGGTCATCGCGATGCTGTCGATCATGCTCGGCAGCTTCGCGCTGGTCGCGCGCACCGAGAACCTGCAGTCGCGGCATTTGTTCGACACCACCCAGGCGCGTTACGCCGCAGAAGCCGGGCTCAATCTCGCGGTGTTCGGCCTGCGCAAGGCCGACCCGCTCCAGCGTTGGGTCGCGGACGGGCGCCCATACGATTTCGGCTACGGCGACGCCGAGATCGAAGTGCGCATCACCGACGACTCCGGCAAGATCGACATCAATGCCGCCAACGGTGATCTGTTGACCGGCATGTTCGTCGCGCGCGGCGTAGCGCTGGACCAGGCGCAGGCATTGTCCGACGCGATCCTCGACTGGCGCGATCCGGACGACGACAAACGCCCCAATGGCGCCGAGATTGCCGACTACAAAGGCGCCGCCCTTTCCTACGGGCCGGCGAACGCGCCGTTCAATACCATCTCGGAGTTGCAACAGGTACTCGGCATGAACTATGCGCTGTACGAGAAACTGGAGCCGGCGCTGACGATTTATTCCGGAACCGCCAAGCCGAGCGCGGCTTTTGCGACGCCAGAGGCGCTCGAGGCGATGGGGTGCACGAAGGAACAGGCGATGCAACTGATCGAGCAGCGCCAAGCGTTGGCGCCGGGCGACTTGGCGACCGCGGGCTTGACCCAGTGCGACGGTACAACCCCGCTCATGGCGGGTGGCGGAGGGCTCACGTATAGTGTGAAGTCGCGTGCGAAGCTGCCCAATGGCGCGAGCGCGACCTTGGATGCGACCATTCGCATGGGCGGAATCAGTGCGGGCGGCCGGCCCTTCGTGATTCTGCGCTGGCGCGATGGGGAAACCTCTTAATCCGTGAACCCAACTCTCGACAGACAACTTGCGCGTCTGCGGACGCGTCTTGCCAAGACCCCGCTGCCAGGCTTTCTTGCATGGTGGCGCGACCAGCTTTTGGCCTGTCTGCCGGCACGCTGGCGGAGCCTCTTGTCCGAACGCTCCGAATCGCTGCTGCTGGACCTGCGCGCCGAGGAGATCGTGGTCTGGCGCGAACGCGGCGATGCGATGAGCGAATACGCCAGGATCCGGCGCGACCTGCCGAGCGACGCGCAGAGCGCCGAATTCCAGCACCTGCGCAGCACGATCGGCGATCCGGCGGTGCGCACGGTGTTCTGCATTCCGGCCGACCGCGTGCTGACCCGCGCGCTCAACCTGCCGTCCGCCGCGGAGGACAATCTGCGCCAGGTGCTGTCGTTCGAGATGGACCGGCAGACCCCGTTCAAGGCTGACCAGGTCTATTTCGACAGCCGCGTGCTCGGTCACGATGCCAGTGGCCGCAACGTGCAAGTAGAACTGGTGCTGATTCCGCGTGGCCGGCTCGATCAGGAACTGGGCGCACTGCCCTCCGGCGCAGCCGATCTCGATGGCGTTGACAGCTGGCGCAGCGTGCCCGGTGCCGGTCGTCGCCGCACCAATCTGCTGCCGCCCGAGCGCCGCGCGCGCCGACGCAATCTGCGCACGCCGCTGAATCTGGGCTTGGCCGGCGCCGCGCTGGTCCTGCTCGTGATCAACATGAACGAGTCGCTGACCAATCGCGCCGCCGCCGTCGAATCGATGCGTGCGGAAGTCGCCCAAGCCAATACCGAGGCGAAACAGGTCGCGGCGCTCAAGAAAACGCTCGCCGATTCGATCGGCGGCGCGAACTTCCTGGCCGACCGCAAGCGCAAGGGTCCGCTGACCGTGGCACTGATCAACGACATCAGCCGGCGCCTGCCACAGGACACCTATCTGGAACGCTTGCAGATCGAGAACAAGCAAGTGCAGTTGCAGGGCCAGGCGCAGGAAGCGGCCAAGCTGATCGCGCTGCTCGGCGCGTCGCCGTGTCTCGGCAACCCCGGTTTCCAGGGCCAGGTGCAACCTGATCCGCGCACCGGCAAGGAGCGTTTCCAGATCAATGCCGATCTCAAGGAATGCGCACCGTTCGAGGATGCCAAGGCCGCCGCTCCGGCCGCTCCGGTGGCAGCCCCGAACGCGGGCACTCCAGCGCCGTCGAAACCGGCAGCAGCGCCGGTCGCGCCCGCGCCCAAGGCGCCGAAAACGAAAGCCGGAGCCAGCCATGGCGGCAAGTAGGTTCCAGCCCAAGGACGGCCGTTTCCTCGCGGTTGTGCTGATCCTGATCGTGCTCATGCTGATCTACCTGATCGGCGTGCACTGGTGGTTCGTCGCGCCGCAGATGCAATTCCGCGCCGGCATGCGGGACCTGCGCGAGCAGCAAATGCGTTTTCGCCAGATCACCGCGGAGAAGCCCGCGATCGAGAAGCGCCTGGCCGAGGTCAAGGCCTACGAACAGGGCAATCAGGCGTTCCTGTCCGAAACGGACGCCAACGCGGCTTCGGCGGCGCTGATCCAGCGCATCAAACAGGCGATGAGCGATCACGCCAAAGACGAAAAGCGCTGCCAGACCGTGAGTATAGGGAGCTTCAACGGCGGCGAAGAGGAACTCTACAAACGGGTGACCGTGCAGGCGCGCCTGCGTTGCGATCTCGAACCGCTGGCCGCGGTGCTCTATGATCTCGAAAACGGCAAGCCCTATCTGTTCATCGACCAGGTGATGATCTACCGCCAGCAGAGCTACACACCGCCTGGCGCGAAGGTCGCGCCGGTTCCGCTCGACGTGCGCTTCAACGTGTCGGGCTATCTGCGTCAGCCGGGCAAGGTGAAATGAACGTCCGTGCGGCGCGACTCACAACGAAGGCGCTCGTCGGCGTAGGCGGCGCACTGCTGCTGCTCGTCATCGCGCAGTATGCAGGCCTTGGTCGCGGCTATCGCTGGGCGGCAGAGAGCGAAGGCGACGCCGTGCATGCGCCGCTCGGCACGATCGACAGCAAACCGTTGAAACTGCCACCGGCGAGCGCATTCGCGGACATCGACGCGCACCCCCTGTTCAACGAGGATCGCAAACCAACCCCGCTCGATGCTGCCGATGGCACGGCGGCGGCGCCGTCTCCGTTGAATATCGCCCTGACCGGCGTGATCCTCGACGAGAAAAACCATGTGCGCATCGCGATGCTGCAGGACAAGACGCGGAACCAAGCGATCGCGTTGAAGGTCGGAATGCCGTTGGAAGGCGATCAGGCGAGCTGGACGCTGGTCGAGGTCAAACCGCGTGGCGTCGTCTTCAAGAACGCCGCGAACGAAACCACCGCAGTGGAACTGGAGACGGCGGCTGCAGCCGCGCCCGCTTCCGGCCGACCGCCAATCCAGCCGCTGCGTCCGAACAACCAGCCCCCGGTGAAAGGCAGCCCGAACGCAGGCGCGGATGCGAAAAGCGCCAATACCAACGCCGATCTCGCCCGCCGCATCGAGGAACGGCGCAAGCAAATGCGCGAAGATGCCGAACGTCTGCGCACGGGCGGAAAACCCGCGCAACCAAACAAGTGATGGAGTGAGCCACGTGCGATCCAGATTGATCACCCTGCTGATGGTTTGCGGCATCGCGCTGCTGACCGGTTGCGCGACTACGCCCGCGGCCAGGAAACAACCCGCGAATCCCGACATCCTGACCCCGGATACGATTCTCAAACCCGCGCCGGCAACTATACCGAGCGATACGAGCGGCATATCGCTTTCGCCCGACAAGAACGTAAACCGACCGCCGCCGAAACCCGAGATCGAAGTCGGCACCGGCAAGTTCTTCACAGTGCAGCCTGTCGCGAAAAACAGCAGCGGCGAAGGCCAGGTCACGTTCAATTTCGAGAACCAGCCGATCCAGGCGGTGGTCAAGGCGATCCTTGGCGACATGCTGCAGGAAAACTACACGATCGCGCCGAGCGTCGGCGGCAATGTCACCTATTCGACGGCGCGTCCGATTCGCCGCGAAGACGCGATGCCCGTGCTGGAGATGCTGCTGTCGTGGACCGGCAATGCGCTGGTGCGTGAAGGCGGCCGCTACACCGTACTGCAAGCCAAGGATGCGATTGCCGGCAAGCTGACCCCGCGCGTCGGCGCAAGCCAGCAGCCCGGCTACGCGCTACGCATCTATCCGCTGCGCTATGTGTCGGCAAGCGAAATGGTGAAACTGCTGAAGCCGTATGCGAAAGCGGATGCGTTCGTCAGCATCGACCCGAATCGCAGCCTGATCGTGCTCGCCGGCAACCCGTCCGAACTCGACAACTACCAGCGCACGATCGACACCTTCGACGTCGACTGGCTCAAAGGCATGTCGATCGGTGTGTACACGATGCAGCATGTGGAGGTCACCAAGCTGCTGCCGGATCTGCTCAAGATCTTCGGCACCGAGGGCGAATCGCCGCTCGCCGGCATGTTCCGTTTCATGCCGATCGAGCAGACCAACGCGATCGTCGTGATCACGCCGCAGAAGGAATACCTGAAGGAGGCCGAGGAATGGTTGTACCGCCTCGATCGCGGTGGCGCGGAGAATGCGACGCAGTTGTACGTCTACAACGTGAAGAATCTCAAAGCGGTCGACATAGCCGACTATCTCAGCCAGATTTTCCTCGGTACCAGCGGCACGTCGCATCGCAGCAGCACCTCGGGTAGCGTCGCGCCAGGCTTGCGACCGACCACGCTCGGCGGTGGCGGTGGTATGGGCGGCGCCGGTGGAGCGGGTGGCATGGGCGGCATGAGTTATCAGAACTCGTTGCGCCCGCAATCGACGCAGGAAAGATCCGCGCCGACGGCGACGCCGCCAGCGGCGGGCGCGGCCGGCGCGCACAAGGAATCCGACATCCGCATCTCGGCGATCGAGGAAAACAACCAGCTGATGATCCAGGCGATGCCGGTCGAATGGGATCGCATCGAATCGGCGATCAAGAAACTCGACGTTGTGCCGCTGCAGGTGCAGATCGAGGCGCGCGTTCTCGAAGTCAGCCTGACCGGCGATCTTAATTTCGGCGTGCAATGGTACCTCAACGGATTGATGGGCACGGCGACCGGCTCGGCGCAGGCTAACGGTCAATATCCGATCGGCTTTTCCGGAAATCGCTGGAGTCGGCATCGGCTGGCTCTGGGCGCGACTGGCGATGTATCGCCGGCCTTGGGCAAGGGTGGCTTGTTCTATTCGTTCCTGAGCAAGAATTTCGAGGTTGCGATCAATGCGCTCGAAACGTCCGGGCAAGCCAAGTCGCTGGCCGCGCCATCCCTGCTGGTCATGAACAATCAGGAAGCGCAGATCAACGTCGGCACGCAGATTCCCGTGGTGCAGACGTTCTACAACGGTCTCGGTTCTGTCGGATCCGTCAACGCAACGAATGGCACGAGCAACACGTTCGGTGGCAACACGGGTTCAGTGCAATATATCAATACCGGCGTCACCCTCGACGTGAGGCCACGCGTCAATCCCGGTGGTCTGGTCTATCTCGAGATCCAGCAGGAAGTCAGCAACCCCGGCCCGACCACCAGCGCCAGCGGGAATCCGCCGATCAACCAGCGCCGGATCGAGACCCAGGTCGCCGTACAAAGCGGCGAGACCCTGATGCTCGGTGGTTTGATTCAAGACAATCGTACCGACGGCAATACCGGATTGCCGCTGATCAGCAAGGTGCCGTTCCTGCGCAATCTTTTTGGCACCACCGTAAAACACAAGGATCGCACCGAACTCATCGTGCTGATCACGCCGCGGGTGATCAGCAACGTGGACGAGGGCCGCCAGGCGACCGAGGACTACAGCCGCCAGTTCGAATCTCTCGCCCCGCTGCGTGCGCAAGGTCAAACAGTCAATCCGCCAACGTTGCCGGCGCCGGCGCAGCCCGTGCAAACTTATCCGATTCCCGACCCCGCGAAACCGACTGAGGAACTGCCGCGTGACCATTGAACCGCTGAAGTCGACCGCCGCGTTCGCGCTGGCCGCGCTACTCCTCGTTGTCGCCGGCTGTGCCGACAACGCCAACCCGGACAACGTCGATCGACGCTCGGTCGAGCGCTGGAACTACCTGATCGCGCACCAGGCGGAAAAAGCCTACGATTACCTCACGCCGGGTGTCCGCGCCACGCAGTCGCGTGACGCTTACGCAAGCGCGATGAACACTCGTCCGGTTCAGTGGAAGAGCGTAAAGTTCAACAGCAAGGAGTGTGACGCGGATCGCTGCAAGGTCCATGTCGATGTGACGTACTCGATCAAGTTGCCCGGTCTCGGCAAACCGATGGAGGCGACGAGCAGCCAGAGCGAAACTTGGATACTCGTCAAAGGCGGCTGGTATTTCTTGCCGATGTGATTGAATTCGCTGCCGAAAACAGCTTGGCGTAAAAGGGATTGCGCGACTGTTTCCTTTGCCTTAACATGGCAGCGCTGTTGTCTGGCCTTGCCCTGCCCATTCGGGCATGCTGGTTATCGAAGCGAGGTCGGCGGTAAAGCAAAAAGCCCTGTGTTCAAATTTAGGAGTGTTGCGATGAAAAGAAACAACTTGACGACTGCCGTCGTCGCCGCTATCGCCGGCGTCGCTGGCTTCGCGGGCCTGGCGACTGCCGTTGACCTTAATCCGGACGGTCTCGGCCAGGTTCTTATCTATCCGTACTACACGGTCAACAAGAGTCAGGACACGCTGTTCTCCGTGGTCAACACCGATTCGGTCAACGGCAAGGCTGTGAAGGTGCGCTTCCTCGAAGGCTACAACAGCCGCGAAGTGCTCGATTTCAACCTGTTCCTGTCCCCGAATGACGTGTGGACAGCCTACGTTTCGCAGCGTTCCGACGTGGGTGGCGCGGCGGTCTTCACGAGGGATCACAGTTGCACATGGCCGGTGATCCCGGTTGGCGGTCAGGATTTCCGCGCCGCCGCGTATGCCGGTGGCAGCGTGTTCCCGCCCGATGGCGGCCCGACCAGCATCACGCGTACGCGTGAAGGCTATCTCGAGCTGATCTCGATGGGCGACATCATCCCGGGCAGCCCGCTCGCTGATGCGACGACGCACATCCAGACCGGCGTTCCGAACGCGGGTACCCCGCCGTGCTCGGCATCCGCGATCAGCGGCAACGCGCCGCAGCCGTACCTCGTCGCTCCGACCGGTGGCCTGTTCGGCGCCGGCACGATCGTCAATGTCGGCGTGGGCACGTTCTTCGGCTACAACGCCGAAGCGGTCGACGGATTCACCAGCATTCCGCTGTGGTCCGGCTCCGGCGGCCTGACCCCGTCGCTGCAGCAGGCCAACACGGCCACGTCCACGGTCGGTGGCGCCATCGCCTATGTCTTCAACAATGGCGCGCTGCTGACGCTCGACTACGCCGACGGCATCGACGCGGTCAGCGCCGTATTCGCTGCGGATGCGATCTACAACGAGTACTTTACCGTCCTCGGCGACGGCGCAGCGACCGACTGGATTGTCATGTTCCCGACCAAGCGCTTCTACGTCGACACGTTCTACAACGGCGGCACGGTCATCCCGCCGTTCGCCGAGAATTTCGGCGCCAGCAATGCGGGCCAGTCGAATGTCCAGGTCGGCATCAACCTGTACGATCAGGAAGAAGGCTACACCACGCAGCCGGAAGACTTCTCGCCGCCGGGCGTCGGTCACCCGTCCTCGCTGCCGTACGAAGTCAACGTGATCAGCTTCCTCGCGTCGACCGACGCGAACGCTGGCATCACGTCGGGCGTTTTCGGTTCGACGCTCGTGTCGAACATCCCGCCGTACGGCGATCGCGGCTGGATGCGCCTCGACATGGCTTCCGGCGACGGTGGTCACGCGATGCGTCCGGCCGCGAATAATGGCGATGTTCTGAACGGCCTGCCGGTCACTGGCTATGAGGGCTACAACGTCATCAACGCCAATGCGCAGCCCGGTCTGCTGGCGAACTACGGTGGTCTGTTCCGTCATCGTGCGAGCCGTTCGTGCACGACTGACGGTGCTGTCCCGGCTTGCTCGTAAGTTGTTCCTGTAGTATCGAGAGAGGGGGCTTCGGCCCCCTCTCTTTTTTTGTCGCCTCGTCTGCACTTTTGCAAAGAATCCTGCGCTGAACTGGAATATGTACGCGTTTGGAGGCTAGAATGCGTCGTTACTTCCGCCGCAGTCCTGGAATATCGCAATGTCCGCTTTCCGCTCGATTGTCCATTCTTTCCTTCTCGGCGCTGTCACCCTTGCTGCAATGCCTGCAGCAAACGCGCAGGTAACCGTGCATTTTACGACCGTGCAAGGAGGTAATTGCGATGTGACGACGGATGCACAGGGTTTGACCCTCGTGCCCGGCGGCACGGACCTCCGCGCCACCGGTGCGACTCTGACCGGCACAGGCTGCGGCACGGGCACACCGCCCCCGCCGCCCTCGCCGGACAATTTCGCGTTGAATGCGCCAGCCACCGCGAGCCTCGGCCTTTCCTTCCCAGTCAGCTGGACGGTGACCGGGGCGACCGCGTGCACGGGCTCGGCATCCTTGAACGGCAGTTCGATCAGCCTCAGCGGCTGGACCAATGGCACCTCCGCGACCTCGCCGCGACAGGTCACGGCTACCTTGGCTGGCACCTATACGTTGGGCCTGACCTGCTCGAATGCGGTCGGCAGCGTGACCAGTCTGCCCGCAATCGTTGTGGTGAGCGGGGGAATCAGTGACAACTGCCCGGCGGGTCGCCAGGCGGTTGCGGACATCTGCTACAGCTACAACTTAGGAACCAGTTGCGCGCTGAGTACCGATATCACGAGGTTCGAAAACATCTGGGGCCGTGGTCAGCCGACCGACAACCCACTTCCGTTCCCCGGAGCCAACGGCTACGCGATCGTCAAGAATTTCGACAAGACAGGATACATCGCCACGAAGTTCACGGTGCCCGCGGCCGGCCTTTCTCCGACCCTGGCCGGTATGTTCTTCCATGGCGAAACACTCCCGGGCCCGAATCTGACGATGTCGATCAGCCCGACCTGTGGCGACTTCAGTCTGAGCGGTACGATCTGCCAGCGCGACAACATCAACGGCGGCAGCGCCCTCACCAAGTACAAGAATTCGGCGATCCCGCCGGGGCAAGTGGTTGCGTGCCCATTGGATCCCGGCCAGACCTACTTCGTGAACATCAGGGCGTATAACCCGGGGCAGACCAGTCCGGACTGCTCCGGCAACATTTGCAAGACTACGGTCCAGAACAATTTCACCCCCTGAGCCAAGGCGCCGCCGCTGCGAGCGGCGACCGCGCAGGCTCGATAGACCGGCCGCGGCATCCTCGCCGCGGCCGGTTTCGTCCATTCAATCCACATGGCGGTCGCGAACATCGGTTCGCGGGCGAGGCAGCGCATGCTTATGGAGTCGACATGGTTTACGCGAAGGGTCGTAACCTTCTGAGCTGGAGCGTCCTGCTGGGCGCCGCCGCCGTCAGTGCGAGCGCCTGGGCCGCCGCGTCCGACGCGTCATCGGTCGTCGCCAGCCAGGGCGGCGCGAACGTGACGCTGGCCGATATCGACACGTTCGCCGAGCGGATTCCCGCCGAGCGCCGAGCACCGTTCTTCGACAGCCCGCAGCGCATCGAGACGCTGATCAGCGATCTGCTGGTGCAGAAGCAGCTCGCGGCGCTGGCGCGTTCCGAGGGATTGGACAAGGATCCCGCGATCAACGCGCCAGGCGGCCTGACGGCGGACGAACGCTTGGCGATGGCGGAGACAAAACGCTTCAAGGAAGCGCTCGTGGTGCCCGACCTCGACGAACTCACCCGCGAGGAATACGTTGCGCAGCCGGACAAATATTCGGTCCCGGCCGCGCTGGATGTGGAACAGGTCCTGATATCGACGAACTCGCGCAGCGAGGCCGAGGCGAAGGCGCTTGCCGACAAGGTCGAGGCGGAAGCACGCAAGGATCCGGCGCAATTCGAGGCGCTGGTGGAGAAGTATTCCGACGATGCGGGCAAGTCCGCGAACCACGGACTGGTCAGGCACGCCGGCAACGTTCCTTCGCAGGCATTCGCCGATGCAGCGAAGGCGCTGGCGAAACCCGGCGACATCTCGCCGGTAATCAACACCGAATTCGGTTTCCATGTTCTGAAATTGGTCGCAAAAGCGCCCGCGCAGCGAAAGACGTTCGACGAAGTCCGTCCGCAGATCCTGGAGACGCTGAAAAAAGACTATGTGCAACGCGCTGTGAGGAACCACACCGACACGTTGCGCAACAAGCCGATCGATGCGAATGCGGAACTCGTGGCTTCGCTTCGCACGCGTTATACCGAAAAGCAGCCGCTGCCCGATCCGGCGGCCGCATCGGCCAAGAAGAAAGCGCACTAGGTTTCCGGCGTCGACCGACGGCGACAGCTTCGATATCGAACGGTTCGTGAAGACTGAACAAAGGGCGAAATCGCTCCCATGTCCGCCGCCGCACTGACCCTGCGCTTCGCTCGTCGCGATCTGAACAACCGCTTTGCGGGCAGCTTTTCCGGCGGTTTGTGGGCGCTGTTCCAGCCGCTGCTGCAGCTTGCGGTCACCAGCGCCGTGTTCGTGTACGTATTCAAGGCGCGCGTGCCCGGCATCGATGCGCCGGAGTACGTGCCATTCCTGGCGACGGCGCTGTGGCCGTGGGTCGCGTTCGCCGAGGCGGTCTTGCGTTCGACCACCGCAATCCAGGACAACGCGGCGCTGATCGGCAAGGTCGCGTTGCCGCGCGAGATTCTCGTGTTGGCAAGCGTCGGTACCAGCTTTGCGATCCATATCGTGGGTTTCATCGCGATCATGCTGGTGCTGGCGGTGATGGGCCACGGCATTCATTGGCAGCACTTGCTGCCCGCGCTCTTGCTCTATGTGCCGTTGCTCGCGCTCGCGCTTGGGCTTGCGCTGATCTGCGCGGCGATCCAGGTCTTCGTGCGCGATCTGGTGCAGGCGCTCGGGCAATTGCTGCCGCTGCTGATGTTCGGCGCGCCGGTTTACTACGATCGCGCGCAGCTGCCCGAACGCTTTCGCTGGCTGCTTGATTTCAATCCGTTCACGTTCTATGCGGAGTCGTTTCGCGCATTGCTGCTCGACTACGGGGTCTTCAGCTTTCGACATCTCGGCGTCGCGCTTCTGGGTGCAGCGATCACGCTGTTGATCGGTCGCTGGCTGTTTCACCGGCTCGATCCGCACTTCGAGGATTTTCTGTGAACGCGCCGTTGATCGTCGCGCAGGGGCTCGGCAAATCGTATCCGAAGGTCCATCGCAACAGCGATCGCCTGCGCGCCCTCGGGCGGCTGCTGTTCACCGGCGAGGACCCCGACCGCATCAGCGTGCTGCGCGACGTGAATCTGGAAATCCGCCGCGGCGAATCGCTCGGCCTGATCGGCGAGAACGGCGCGGGCAAGTCAACCCTGCTGAAACTGATCACCGGCGTGCTGACGCCGACGACGGGCAGCGTCGAGGTCAACGGCGAGATCGGGGCGTTGCTCGAACTCGGCGCCGGATTTCATCCCGAATACAGCGGGCGCGACAACATCGCGATGTCGGCCGCGCTGCATGGACTCGATGGCACCGAACTGCGCAAGCGTCTGCCCGAGATTATCGCGTTCGCCGACATCGGCCGCTACATCGACGAACCGGTCAAGCACTATTCGTCCGGCATGGTCGTGCGGCTCGGTTTCGCGGTGATCGCGTCGTTGAAGCCCGACCTGCTAGTGACCGACGAAGTGCTGGCGGTCGGCGACGAGTCGTTCCAGAAGAAATGCGTGCAATGGATGCAGGATTATCTCGCCGGTGGCGGCACCCTGATCCTTGTTTCGCACAGCATGTACCATATCCAGAAGCTGTGCCGACACGCGTGCTGGTTGCGTGGTGGCGAGGTGGCCATGTCGGGCGACGTGTTCGACGTGACCCAGGCCTATCTTGCGTATCACGAGCAGAAATTCGCGCCGAAGCGGAACCCGCAGCTGGCTGCGCGCGGCAACGTGGAGTTCAGCGTCGTCAGTATTGCCCTCAACGATGAAGAGTCCGAACGCCCCTTGCTGCTCGATATGGGCGCCGCCTTGAACGTGCGCGCGCGTGTGCATTCGCGCGACGGGCGCGTGCCATGTCTCGCGATCGGAATCGTTCGCGCCGATGGGACGCCGGTGTACGGGGTCAGCACCGAGATGGACGGCTGCATGCCGCAACGCATTGGCGCGGACGAATATCTCTGCGAACTCCAATTCAGCGATCTGGCCCTGTTGCCCGGCAACTACAGCGTGCGCGTGCACCCGCTCGATAGCGAAGGCGTACGCGTATTCGACACGAGGGAACGCGGTCTGACCATACGCGGCGCCTCGCGCGAACTCGGCATGGTTCGGCTTGCGCACCGCTGGAACCACGCGCCTTCCGGGGACACCGCGCCATGACTGGAACCGACGCGGCGCTCCCGTTCACCGGCGAACGCTTTACGCCCGAATGCGTGCGCGAAATCTGGTACGAACACTGGCATCGCTACGTCTTCGCGCGCCGCCTCGCGGCGAACAAGCGGGTGCTCGATGCAGCCTGCGGCGAGGGCTATGGTTCCGCACTGCTCGCCGATGTGGCCGCGGACGTGGTCGGTGTCGATATCGATGCCGATTCGGTCGCGCATGCGCGCACACGCTACGCCGCAAAACCGCGGCTGCGCTATGAGCGTGCGGATGCGACCAGCCTGAAGTTTCCGGATGGTGCGTTCGATCTGGTCGTGTCGTTCGAGACCCTGGAGCATCTCGCTGCGCAGGAACGGTTGATCGCCGGGTTTTCACGTGTCCTCGCCGACGACGGTGTGCTGGTGATCTCGTCGCCGGACAAGCGTACCTACAGCGAGCTGGCTGGCTGCCGCAACGAGTTCCATGTGCGCGAACTGTATCGCGAGGAATTGCTGGCGTTGCTGAAGCCGTATTTCGGCGAGGTTCGCCTGTACGGGCAGAAGCTGTTGTTTCAGTCCGCCGTGTGGGCGCTGGATTCAAACGTCGAACGCAGCGAGGTCTGTACCGCGACGCATGGCGGTGACGCGATCGCCGCGGGCCTGGACTACGCGCCGATATATTTCATCGCGCTCTGCGCCAAGCGCGCGCTGCCGGAGGCGTTGCCGGAGCTGTCGCTGTTTGGCGACCGCGAGGAATCGGTCTACGCGCATTACAATCACGAAATTCGCAAGAACATGGGTGCCGGCGCGCGCATCGCCGAACTCGAAGCCGAAGTCGAGCGCTTGCGCGGCCAGCCGCCGATGTCCCTCGCGAAACACGCTCCCGCGCCACGTCGCGACTGGCGCTGGTGGCGCCGCAACCGGTAACCGAATGAGCACCGACCTTGACTACGAGATCAACTACGGCAGCCTCGGCGCCACGCCGGCGCAGCCGCGAGTGGACCCGAATGCGCTCTTGTATGCGTCCGAAGACGGCGTCGTCGCTTCGCTGTCGAACAACGAATGCATTTTCCAGGTCAAGCGCAGCGGCGAAACGCATGTGATGACCTTCCAGGTCTTGCAGTCGCTCGACCAAAGCCGCGAATTCCGCACCCTGGACGAACACGTCGCGCGCATTCTCGCGACGATTCCCGGCCTGCAGTCGCAACGCGAAGGCGTGGCCCGCGTGCTCGAAGGTCTCACTTCGCGCGGTCTGCTCGTGTCCGATCATGAGTTCCTGCAGCGCGTGACCACCGCAGCACCGCGCGTGCCGGCAGCGCTGCGCGCGGTCTTCATCCGCGCCAGCGATCGCCCCGAGCAGCTCGCGCATCTGCTCGATTCGCTGGCCGACTACGAACGTCGTTTCCGCGCCAACCGTCATTACGTATTGCTGGACGATTCGGCGTCGCGCGATGCCGCCAATCGCCATCGCGATCTGCTGCGCGAGTTCGCGCGTGCGACCGGCTGCAAGCTGACCTATCTCGGCAGCGCGGAGCGCGAACGCCTGATCGAGAAGCTCGCGCGCGCAGTCCCCAAGGTCGCTGCGATCCTGCCGCATTTGCTCGCCAATGCGGGCGGTAACACGCGCTTCGGTGGCGGCCGCGCCTGGAACATGGCGTTGCTGTTGTCTGCCGGCGCACGCCTTGTGCTGCTCGACGACGACCATCGCTTGCCGCTGCGTCGGCCGGAAGCGGCGCGCGCGGGACTCGATCCCAATCCGTCGGCCGCGCCTTACACGCATTTCTATCGCAACATCGAGAACGCACTGGCCGCCGGTGAAGAGGTCGATGGCGACCCGTTCGATCTGCACCTTGAAGCGGCCGGTCAATCGCTCGGCGCATTGGCGAGCGGTGCGCGCTACGCCATTGAACGCTCTTCGCTGCGTGGCCTGGCGGTGAGCCGCCTCGACCATCTGCGTGGCGATGCGCCGATTCGCGCGACCCAACAGGGCAGCTATGGCAGTTCGCGCACGGAATCGGGAACCTGGCTCTACCAGCTGCCGGCGGTGGATCGTGCCGAATTCGTGCGCGATCGCGGCAGCTACCTGCGCAACGTCGAACTCGGAAGCATCGGTTATGGCTACGCCCAAGCGCGCGCGACCAGCGCGACCACGTTCACGCCGTTCGCACTCGACAACAGCGTGCTGTTGCCGTGCACGAATCCGATCGGTCGCGGCGAGGATGCGCTGTTCTCGCGCGTGACCGAGCTGTGCCATCCCGGCGCATTGATGCTGGAACTTCCCGTCGCGATCGGTCACGTGCAGGAAGGCCAACGCAAGCGGTCGCCGCACACGCTCGGCACGCACACGCCGCGCTTCAATTATTTCGTCAGCGATTTCGTGCAACGTCAGTTGCCGGAATTCAATGCCGAGGATCCGGCGCAGCGCCTCAGCCTCCTGGCTGCCCATCTGCGCGACATCGGCGCCGCCAGCGAAACCGGTTGTGTGCGTCAGTTGCAGGAATATCTTGCGTATGCGCGCGCGGACCTGATCGAGCGCCTGCAGCACCAATATGACGGCGCACCGGACGCGCCGATCTATTGGCAGGCCGATGTGCGCTCGATCATCGAGGCGAACGGCCGCGCACTGATCGACAAGGCGCCGCCGCGCCTCGGCGACTGGCCGGAAGCGGCCGACAACGCGAGCTGCGCCAAGCTGTTGCGCGACGAAACCGCGCAGCTTGCGGCAAGCTACGACTCTTGGCCGGCGTTGTGGGCGTATGCGCGCGAGCAGGGCGAACGGCTGCTCGGTGCGATCTGACCCGGTCCTCGGTGTGATGGCCGCATCCATGGTTCCCGGGTTGACCAGCATCATCATCGTGGCGGCCGACAGCGGGCCGCTGCTGCGGCGTTGCGTGGATAGCGTGCTTGCATCGGCTGCATCCGTCGAAGTCGTTCTGGTCGACAATGCGTCGGCTGACGGTGAACTCGAACGCATCGAGTCCGCGCGTGCAGACGATCCGCGCCTGCACGTGCTGCGCAACGACGTCAATCTCGGTTTCGGTCCGGCCTGCAACAAGGGGGCTGCAATCGCGCGCGGCGACGTGCTGGTCATTCTCAACCCCGATTGCGAGGTGCAGCCAACATTCGTACGCGATGTGCGCAGTTGCATCGATGCGGCCGAGGACATCGGCCTGCTCGGCGTGATGGTATGCGAGCCGGATGGAACGCCCGGACGAGGCAATCGGCGTCGCGATCCAACCTTGCGCCGCGCGTTGGCAAGCTTCACCGGCTTGGCGCGCCTGGAATCGCGGTGGCCCGCATTCGCTGGTGTCGAGATGCCAGCCTGGGTCGGCGCACCGCCGTCGATCGAACCGGTCGAGGCGGTCTCCGGTGCGTGCATGGTGCTTCCGCGCCATGTGTTCGAGCAACTGCGCGGCTTCGACGAAGGCTATTTTCTGCACGCCGAAGATCTGGATCTGTGCCGTCGTGTTCGCGATGCCGGTTTTCGCGTCGCGATCGCGCATGCGGTGCGCGTGATCCATGCGCGCGGCAACTCGAGCCGGCATCGCCCGGTTTTTGTTGCGCGCCACAAGCATCGCGGCATGTGGCGCTATTTCTGCAAGTTCGACCCCGCGGCGCGCAACGGAGTCGTCCGGCTGCTCGTGCGCGTGGGCCTCTGGCTGCACTTCAGCGCTACGCTGCCTGCATTGGCCTTGCGCAAACTGCGCGCGTCATATTGATGCGGCACTCAACTCCNNATCCGGCACTCAACTCGTTTGAGTGCCCTCCGCTTTCCGTCCCCTGCGCTCGCGGGGGAGGGCAACGGTGGGGGGGATTGATTCGGTCGCTGAATCTGAATTTGTTCCGAATCAGTAGCGCAATGCGGACGTCGCGTATCATCCCGCCGATGGGCGCGGCTCACGAGCCGGTGCTGCAACGGCGTGATAATTGCCGCAACTGTGTTGATGGACGCACCCGACGATGATCCGCGAAATCCTTAAGATGGGCGACCCGCGTTTGCTGCGCATTGCCGCGCCAGTCGAGCGTTTCGATACGCCGCAACTGCGCGAACTCATCGCCGACATGTTCGAGACGATGCACGACGCGGGCGGCGTCGGCCTCGCCGCGCCGCAGATCGGCGTCGACCTGCAACTGGTGATCTTCGGCTTCGACAGCAGCGAACGCTATCCCGATGCGCCGGCGGTGCCGCGGACCATACTCTTGAATCCGGTCATGACGCCGCTCTCGCAGGATCGTGAAGAGGGTTGGGAAGGGTGTTTGTCGGTGCCCGGCTTGCGTGGCGTCGTCGAGCGCTGGTCGCTGATCCGCTACAGCGGATTCGATCCACAGGGGCAACCGATCGACCGCACCGCGGAAGGTTTCCACGCGAGAGTCGTGCAGCACGAATACGATCACCTGATCGGCAAGCTCTACCCGATGCGGATCACCGATTTTTCGCGCTTCGGTTATACCGAGGTGCTGTTTCCGGGTATGGATGCGGGTGCTGACGAGTAGCCCGCGTGCGGTGTAGGAGCGCTGCAAGCGCGACCGGGAACGATGGTGAGTCGGAACCGTGGTCGCGAGCGCCACTCCTACAAAGGCGCGCTGCGGTAGCGGTTGATCTCGTCGCGCAGCGCGGTCGCGACGGCGCGCGCGGCATCCGCGAAATCCTCTCCGGCGCTCGCGTACAGAATCGCACGCGACGAGCTGATCATGAGTCCAGTCCCGCGTGCGGTCTTGCCGTTGCGCACGACCGCCGCGACATCGCCACCTTGTGCTCCAACGCCGGGTACCAGCAGCGGCAAATCGCCGACGCGGCTGCGCACGTCTGCGAGTTCCTGAGGGGACGTCGCGCCGACAACCAGCGCGCAATTGCCGTTCGCATTCCATTCGCAAGCGACGGTTTCGGCGACATGCTGGTACAGCTTGCGGCCGCCCACATCGAGGTCCTGCAGATCGCGCGCACCGGGATTCGATGTGCGGCACAAAATGATCACGCCCTTGTCGGCGCGGTCGAGGAACGGTTGCATCGAATCGCGGCCGAGGTAGGGATTCACCGTGACCGCGTCGGCGCCGTAACGATCGAACGCCTCCGTCGCGTAGTTCTGTGCGGTCGAGCCGATGTCGCCGCGTTTCGCGTCGAGGATCACCGGCACTCCGGGGTGCTGTTCGTGGATGTGCGCGATCAGCCGACGCAGCGCGTCCTCGGCGCCATTCGCGGCGAAGTGCGCGATCTGCGGCTTGAAGCAGCAGACCCGGTCCGCGGTCGCGTCGACGATCGCGCGGCAGAACGCGAAGATCGCATCGGGATCATCGCGCAGCGCGGCCGGAAATCGCGTCGGTTCCGGATCGAGGCCGACGCAGACCAGGGAGTTGTTGCGTTGCCAAGCCTCTGAGAGCAGTTGCGAAAAAGTCATTTCATTTCCTCGCGAGCGACAACGTCAAAGGGGGCGCTCTTCAGCCCACGTTCCGACCATAACCTCCAATCAAGCCAGCTTCTTGTAACGAATCCGATGCGGCTGCGCGGCCTCGTCGCCGAGGCGGCGCCTCTTGTCTTCCTCGTATTCCTTGTAATTGCCGGGGAAGAACTCGACGTGCGAATCGCCCTCGAACGCGAGGATATGCGTCGCGATGCGGTCGAGGAACCAGCGGTCGTGCGAGATCACGAACGCGTTGCCCGGGAATTCGAGCAGCGCGTCCTCGAGCGCACGCAGCGTCTCGATGTCGAGGTCGTTGGACGGTTCGTCGAGCAGCAGCACATTGCCGCCCTGCAGCAGCGTCTTGGCCAGGTGCAGGCGACCGCGCTCGCCGCCGGACAGGGTGCCGACCAGTTTCTGCTGGTCCGGGCCCCTGAAGTTGAAGCGGCCGATGTACGCGCGCGACTGGATCTCGATGCCGTTGATGGTGAGGATGTCGGCGCCGCCGGAGACTTCCTGGAAGACGTTGTGGTTGCCCACCAGCTTCTCGCGGCTCTGGTCGACATAGGCGATCTTGACCGACTGGCCGGTCAAGATCTCGCCCTTGTCGGGTTTTTCCTGCCCGATGATCATCTTGAACAGCGTCGACTTGCCGGCGCCGTTCGGGCCGATGATGCCGACGAGCGCGCCCGGCGGGGTGGCGAAGCTGAGATCGTCGATCAACAGGCGGTCGCCGAACGACTTCGACACGCCCTTGAACTCGATGACCGAACTGCCGAGGCGTTCGCCCGGCGGAATGAATATCTCGTTGGTCTCGTTGCGCTTCTGGTAGTCGACCGACTGCAGCTCCTCGATGTGGGCGAGGCGTGCCTTGCCCTTGCTGCGGCCGCCCTTGGCATTGCTGCGCGCCCATTCGAGTTCGCGCTGGATCGCCTTCTGGCGCGCCTTCTCACTGCCTTCTTCCTGCTTGAGGCGCTCGTCCTTCTGTTCGAGCCAGGACGAATAGTTGCCCTTCCACGGAATGCCGCGGCCGCGGTCGAGTTCCAGAATCCACTCGGCCACGTTGTCGAGGAAGTAGCGATCATGAGTGACCGCGACGACGGTGCCGGGGAAGTCGTGCAGGAAGTGTTCGAGCCATTCGACCGATTCGGCATCGAGATGGTTGGTCGGCTCGTCGAGCAGCAGCATGTCCGGCTTGGACAGCAGCAGGCGGCACAGCGCGACGCGGCGCTTCTCGCCGCCGGAGAGTTTGCCGACGACCGCGCCCCACGGCGGTAGGCGCAGCGCATCGGCGGCGACCTCAAGTTGGCGCTCCAGCGCATGCGCGTCGGTCGCAGCGAGCAGATTCTCGAGGCGCTGCTGCTCGGCGGCGAGTTTGTCGAAATCGGCGCCTTCCTCGGCATACGCGGCATAGACTTCGTCCAGGCGCTGCTGCGCGCCGATAATCTCGGCGACGCCTTCCTCGACGACTTGGCGCACGGTCTTCGCGGGATCAAGCTTGGGTTCCTGTTCGAGAAAGCCAATCTTGATGCCGGGCGCAGGGCGTGCTTCGCCCACGAATTCGGTGTCGATGCCGGCCATGATGCGTAGCACGGTCGACTTGCCGGCGCCGTTCACACCGAGCAGGCCGATCTTGGCGCCCGGGTAGAACGACAGCGAGATGTCCTTGATGATCTGGCGTTTCGGTGGAACGACCTTGCTGACGCCGATCATCGTGTAGATGTATTGCATGCTGACTCCAAGCGGGGCCGCGCCGGCGCCGTCAATGGCGCAGGATCGGTGGAAAAGGGGAATGGGTGGATTATCGCCGATCATGGCCCGGCTCGTCATGCCCGGCCGCCGGCAAACGCCGGGCGCGGAGAACAGACTATCGGCTATCGGCCATACGCCGCGCCCCGACGCGGTACCATTGCCCCCCCGCGACTTGCACAGGTTCCGCAATGTTTCCCAAGGATTCGCGCATCGAAGGTTTCGACCCGGAACTCGCCCAGGCGATCGCGTCCGAGCGCCAGCGTCAGGAAGACCACGTTGAATTGATCGCGTCGGAGAACTACGCGAGCCCGAGAGTGCTCGAGGCGCAGGGCTCAGTGCTGACCAACAAGTATGCCGAAGGCTATCCCGGCAAGCGCTACTACGGTGGCTGCGAATACGTGGACGTCGCCGAGACGCTCGCGATTGAGCGCGTCAAGCAGCTGTTCGATTGCGACTACGCGAACGTGCAGCCGCATTCGGGTTCGCAGGCAAACCAAGCGGTCTATTTCGCGCTGCTCAAGCCCGGCGACACCATCCTCGGTATGAGCCTCGCCCACGGCGGCCATTTGACCCATGGTGCAAAGGTCAACCTCAGCGGCAAGCTCTTCAATGCGGTGCAGTACGGCATCGATCCGGCGACCGGAGTCGTCAACTACGACGAGATTGAAAAACTCGCCCTCGAACACAAGCCGAAAATGGTCATCGCGGGATTCTCCGCGTACTCGCAGGTGATGGATTGGGCACGCTTCCGCGCGATCGCGGACAAGGTCGGCGCGTATCTGTTCGTCGACATGGCGCATGTCGCCGGCCTGGTCGCGGCCGGCTTCTATCCGAGTCCGTTGCCGCACGCGCACGTGGTCACCTCAACCACGCACAAGACGCTGCGCGGCCCGCGTGGCGGCATCATCCTCGCCAAGGGCGCCGGTGCGGACATCGAGAAGAAACTGCAGTCGATCGTGTTTCCCGGCATTCAGGGCGGCCCGCTGATGCACGTGATCGCCGCGAAGGCGGTCGCGTTCAAGGAAGCGCTGGAGCCTGAGTTCAAGACCTATCAGGCACAGGTCGTGAAGAATGCGAAAGCGATGGCGAATGCGTTCATCGCACGCGGCTACAGGATCGTCTCCGGCGGCACCGAGAACCACCTGATGCTGATCGACCTGATCGGCCGCGACGCGACCGGCAAGGATGCCGAAGCGGCGCTTGGGCTCGCGCACATCACGGCCAACAAGAACGCCGTACCGAACGACCCGCGCTCGCCGTTCATCACCTCGGGCCTGCGCATCGGCACGCCGGCGGTTACCACGCGCGGCTACCGCGAAGCCGACTGCGTCGACTTGACGAACTGGATCTGCGACGTGCTCGACGCACCGGGCGACGCCGGCGTGATCGCGAAGGTGCGCGAGAAAGTGACCGCACAGTGCAAGGTGTTCCCTGTGTATGGCTAGAGAGCCGGGATTGGAGAGTCGGGATTCGGGATTCGAAAGACGCCCGCTGCGCTCTTGCGGGTTCCCGCGCGGTCGACTTTCTGACACACGACATACGACGTCGTGTCGTCTTGGCTTTGTCCGAATCCCGAATCCCGAATCCCGAATCCCGGCTTTCTGATGTACTGCCCCTTCTGCCAGCACGAAGACACGCGCGTGATCGATTCGCGCGTTTCCGACGACGGCGCGACGATCCGGCGTCGTCGCGAGTGCGAAAAGTGCGGCGAACGTTTCAACACGTTCGAGACCGCCGAAATCAAGTTGCCGAGCGTGGTCAAGGGTGACGATCGCCGCGAACCGTTCGACGAAGGAAAGCTGCGCACCGGTTTCATGCGTGCGCTGCAGAAGCGCCCGGTCGGCAGCGATCAGGTCGACGCGTCGGTGCGCGCGGTGGTCGAGGAATTGCGCCGCAGCGGCGAACGCGAAGTGCCATCGTTGCGCATCGGCGAACTCGTGATGCGAGAGCTGAAGAAGCTCGACCACGTCGCCTACGTGCGCTTCGCCTCGGTCTATCGCAGTTTCGAGGACGTGCAGGCGTTCCGCGAGGAAATCGAACGCCTTGAACGCGACATTCCGGCTATGGAAGGTTTGCAGCTGCCGCTTCTCGGCGAAGCCGCGCCACGCAAGGGAAGGACTGACCGGTCATGAAGCGGCTCGACGATAACCCTTCACTCCGTTCGTGCTGAGGTATCGAAGCATGAACGGCGAAGCGTCCGCCTGTCCTTCGATACCTCAGGACGAACGGAAGGGGAGTTCCCCAGAGAAGTCGTATCCGGCGTTTTCCATTTGCGACCACGAGCTGATGGCGCGCGCGCTGCGCCTCGCCGAGCGTGGTGTGTCCACGACACAACCGAACCCGCGCGTCGGTTGCGTGATCGCGCGCGACGACAAGGTCGTCGGCGAGGGCTGGCATCGCCACGCGGGCGAACCGCATGCCGAAATTCTGGCGCTGCACGAGGCCGGCGACCGGGCACGCGGCACGACTGCGTACGTGACGCTCGAACCTTGCGGCCTGCATGGGCGCACGCCGCCGTGCGCGGATGCGCTGATTGCGGCCGCTGTCGCACGCGTCGTGATCGCGAGTGAAGACGCTTGCCAGCGCGAAGGCGGTGCACTCGATCGTCTGCGCGCCGCGGGTATCGCGGTCGAAGCAGGCCTGATGCGCGTAGCGGCACGCGAACTCAACCGCGGCTTCTTCAGCCGCATCGAGCGCGCACGGCCCTGGCTGCGCGTGAAGCTCGCGATGAGTCTCGATGGTCGCACCGCGCTGGCAAACGGTGCGTCGAAGTGGATTACTGGTGACGCCGCGCGCGCAGACGTGCAGCGCTGGCGCGCGCGCAGCTCGGTCATCCTGACCGGAATCGGCACCGTGCTCGCCGACAATCCAGCATTGACCGTGCGCATCGACTCTCAGCCCTCTCCCCCAATCTTGCCTGGGGGTGAGGGCTCCAAGCCACGCCTCGACGCACTCTCAGCCGGCGGAGCCGAGGGAGAGGGCTTCAAACCGCTGCGCGTCGTGCTGGATCGCGAGCTGCGCACGCCACGCGGCGCGCGCGTGCTTGACGGAAGCACGCCGACGCTGCTGCTGCATGCGCGGGGTGCCGCTGTCGCGGACGACCGCTTCGCGAACGTCGAGCTGACTGCGGTTGAAAGTGACGCACACGGCCTCGACCTCGGCGACGTGCTGCACATGCTCGCTGCGCGTGGCGCGAACGAAGTGCAGGTGGAAGCCGGCCCGACGTTGTGCGGCGCGTTGTTCGCGACGGGTCTGGTCGATGAACTGCTGCTCTACGTCGCGCCGGTGTTGCTCGGCGACTCGGCGCGGCCGTTGCTTGCGTTGCCACCGTTGTCCGACATGGCGGCGCGTTGGAAGCTGCGCATGGTCGAACAACGGCAGGTTGGCGATGACATGAGGTTGCTGTTGAGAATGCAGTAGACGCCGAGCACAACGGCTTCGTCGTCCCGGCCCTTCGACAGACTCAGGATAAACCGGCCTTCGGCCGCGCCGGGACCCAGCGCCTTCGTTGTAGCAAGAGACACTGGATCCCGGCTCGCGTGAAGTGCGGCCTGCCCTGAGCCTGTCGAAGGGCCTGGGCGACGATGCTTTTTGCCCTTTTTGTTGCAAGTGGAGAAGTGGATGTTTACCGGAATCGTCCAGGCTGTCGGCTGCATCGCAACGCGCGAAGCGCGCGGCGCCGACGCGCGCCTCGAAATTGACGCGACGACGCTCGACCTCGGTGATGTCGTGATTGGCGACAGCATTGCAGTCGCGGGCGTCTGCCTGACCGCGGTCGCACTCGACGGCACGCGTTTCACCGCCGACGTCTCGACGGAAACGCTGGCCCGCACGACACTCGGCTCGCTCGCTCTCGGCGATCCGGTGAATCTCGAAAAGTCCTTGCGTCTTGCCGGCGGTCTCGGCGGCCATCTCGTTTCCGGCCATGTCGATGGCATCGGTCTCATCGTATCGATCGACGACGACGGCGCCTCGCAGCGCTGGACATTCAGCGCACCCAGCGCGTTACTGCGCTACATCGCGGCCAAGGGTTCGATCTGCGTCGATGGCGCCAGCCTGACCGTCAACATGGTCGACGGCGACAGCTTCGGCGTGACCCTGATCCCGCATACGCTCGCGGTGACGACGTTCGGTGCGCGCAAGCCAGGCGATGCTGTCAATCTTGAAGTCGATCTCGTCGCACGCTATGTCGAGCGATTGCTCGGCGATCGCGGACCGGGAGTGCATGCTTTCGGAGAGCAGGCATGAGCTTCGCAACGATTCCCGAGATGCTCGCCGACATCCGCGCCGGACGCATGGTCGTCATCGTCGACGATGAGGATCGCGAAAACGAAGGCGATCTGATCATGGCCGCGGAGAAGGTACGTCCGCAAGACATCAACTTCATGGCGCGCGAAGGCCGTGGTCTGGTCTGCCTGTCGCTGACCCGCGGGCGCTGTCGCCAGCTCGGCCTGAAGCCGATGGTCGACACCAATACCTCGGCGCATCACACCAACTTCACGACCTCGATCGAGGCCGCGGAAGGCGTCACCACCGGCATCTCGGCCTACGACCGCGCGCACACGATCCGCACCGCGGTGCGGCCCGATGCGCGGCCCGATCACGTCGTGCAACCGGGTCACATCTTCCCGCTCGCGGCGCAGCCGGGCGGCGTGCTCGCGCGCGCCGGGCATACCGAAGCGGCGTGCGACCTCGCCGCCTTGGCCGGGCTCGAACCGGCCGGCGTGCTCGTCGAAGTGTTGAGCGAGGACGGCACGATGGCGCGCCGACCCGAGCTTGAAGTGTTCGCGGCGAAGCATGGCCTGAAGATCGGCACGATCGCCGACCTGATCCGCTATCGCCTCGAAACCGAGAAGACCATCGAGCGCGTGCATGAAAGCGAGGTCGACACCGAATTCGGCTGCTTCCGCCTGATCGCCTATCGCGATGTGCTCGCGCGCGAACTGCACTTCGCACTGGTGCGCGGCGCGATCGACGACGGCAAGCCGGTGTTGACCCGGGTGCATGTGCGCAACACCTTGTCCGATGTGCTGCATTTGAAGCGCGAAGATCTCGGCCTGACCGTCACCGCCGCTCTGCGCCGCATCGCCGAGGAGGATCGCGGCGTGGTCGTGGTCCTCGCCGGCGAGGATGCCCTGGATCTCCTGCTCGACCGCCTGCGCGGCCAGCCGGTCGTCGAACCTCAGTCGAACTCGCAATGGCGAACGCTGGGGCTGGGCGCGCAGATTCTCGCCGACCTCGGCGTACGCCGGCTGCGCGTGCTCGGCACCCCGCGCAAGCTGGTCGGATTGGCCGGATTCGGGCTTGAGGTGACCGGCTACGAGGATGCCGCGCAAGGATCCTGAGCGGTTGCAGCTGCCCCGCGAAACCGGAGCTCAAGAATCGTGTTTGTGAAGGGTGGGTCGTCGCTTGCTACGCAGGGAATGAACGGCATGGCGTGGATTGTCCCTGCTAGCCAGGAAGGTGTGTGCGGTTCCTTCCCGTGCGCAGCGGGGGACAAAACGGCAGTCCTGCCGTTTAGAGCAGCGTGAGCTGCCCGGAGGGCGAGCGCCAGGGATGGCGCGAGTTCACGTGCCCGACAGGGCGGAAGGGGGCGAGTGTGGCGCTGCGTTCGCGCAGCCCGCCTCATCCCGCTACGGCCATGCGACGCATTCGGCCGCGTCGGGTCGGTTAAACTGCGCGTTGCGAATCCCGATCCCGCCTGCTCATGCCCACCTACTCCGGCGAAGTGCGACTCGTCGCCGATGCGCGCTATGCGATCGTCGCGAGCCGCTGGAATCCGCGCATCGTCGATGCGCTGATCGATGGCGCCATGCACGCGCTGCGTGAGCATGGTGTCGCCGATGCCGCGATCGACCTCGTGCGCGTGCCCGGCGCGTGGGAAATCCCGCAAGCGGCGACAAAGCTCGCCTCGGCCGGCGGTTGTGCGGCGATCATCGCGCTCGGCTGCGTCGTGCGCGGCGACACGCGCCATTACGAACACGTCGCCGATGGCTGCGCGCAAGGGTTGATGCGCGTTGCGCTCGAACACCGCGTGCCGGTATTGAACGGCGTGCTCGCGGTCGAGCTGCACGCAGATGCGCAAGCGCGCGCCGGCGGTGCACACGGCAACAAGGGCGCGGAAGTCGCGCTCGCCGCGTTGGAGATGGCCGACTTGTGGAGACAACTGTGACGAAGCCCGCCCGGCCGCCCCACGGCATTGACCTCGCCGCGCGTTCGCGTGCGCGCCGCCGCGCGTTGCAGGCGGTTTACGCCTGGCAGCTCAGCGGCAACCGCATCGATGGCGTCATCGACGAGTTTCGCCACGAACAGGACATGCAGATCGCCGATCTCGAGTATTTCGAGGATATCGTGCGCGGTGTCGAACGCAATCACGCCGAGCTCGACGCGGCGATCCTGCCGTTCATCGACCGCGAGATCGCGCGTGTCGATCCGATCGAACGCGCGGTATTGCGCATCGCCGCGTACGAACTGCGCGAGCGCATCGATGTGCCTTACCGTGTCGTTATCAACGAAGCCATCGAGACCACCAAGCGCTTCGGTTCCGAGCACGGCCACACCTACGTCAACGGGGTGCTCGACAAGCTCGCCGGGGTCTGGCGCAGCGCCGAGTATGCCGCCGCGCGTTCGTAGCTTGCGCTTCGCCACGTGACGGGAAGGAAGTGATCGTCGATGGCGGAATTTGATCTGATCGAAATCATTCGTGCGCGCTGCTCGGTCGCGCGCGCCGACGTGCTTCTTGGGATCGGGGATGACGCCGCGATCCTCGCGCCGCCGCCGGGCCACGATCTCCTCGTCAGTACCGACACGTTGGTCGCCGGTGTGCATTTCCCGCCGCTGACGACCGCGCGCGATCTTGGCTGGAAATCGCTCGCGGTCAACCTGAGCGACCTCGCCGCGATGGGTGCGACGCCCGCGTGGGCCTTGCTGGCGTTGACCTTGCCGGAGGCCGACCGCACCTTCGTCGACGGTTTTGCCGAAGGCTTTGCCGCACTCGCCGCGCAACATCGCGTTGCCCTGGTCGGCGGCGACACGACCAGCGGGCCGCTGTCCGTCACCGTCGTCGTGCACGGTTTCGTGCCGACCGGGCGCGCCCTCCGACGCGACGGCGCGCAACCCGGCGATCATGTCTATGTGACCGGAACCCTCGGCGACGCGGCGGCGGGACTACGCTGTCTCGATCGCCACGATCCAGCCACTGTCGCGCTTTTCAATGCGCCGCTCGATACGCGCGAGAGCCTGCTCGAACGATTGCATCGACCGACGCCGCGTGTCGCGGCCGGTGCCGCGCTGCGTGACGTCGCTTCCGCCTGCATCGATGTCTCCGACGGCTTGCTCGCCGATCTCGGTCATGTCGCCGTCAGGAGCGGCGTCGGCATCGAAGTCGATGCGCTCGAACTGCCGGCGTCATCCGCACTGCTCGCGTTGTTCGATGCCTCCGAGCGGCTCGCGTTGCAGGCGAGCGGTGGCGACGACTACGAACTCGCGTTCACGATGTCTCCCGCGCGTGCGGCCGACCTGCTGCGCGACCTCGCGCGAATCGGTTGCGGCGCAACCCGGATCGGGCGCGTGGTCGCCGGCGCGGGTGTCCGTCTGCTCGACGCGGCCGGTGCCGAAATCGTGCTCGACCGGCGTGGCTGGGAGCATTTTGCATGAAGCTCGACGCGCAACAACGTTGCGCGATCCTCACCCATCCGACGGGCTGGATCGCGAGTGGCTTCGGCTCGGGATTGAGTCCGGTCGCGCCCGGCACGGCCGGCTCGGCGGTCGCGCTGATTCCATGGTTCGCGCTGCGTGAATTGCCGCTGCCGATGTTCGCCGCGGTGCTCGTAGTGGCATTCGCGCTCGGCGTCTGGGCGTCGAACATCGTGATCGCGAAACTGCACGTGGAAGATCCTGGCGTCATCGTCTGGGACGAATTCGTCGGCCAGTGGATTGCACTCGCACCGCTGTTGTGGTTCACACGTGCGTGGCCCTGGATCATCGCCGGCTTCGTGCTGTTTCGCCTGTTCGATATCTGGAAACCGTGGCCGGTTTCCTGGGCCGATCGAACGATTAAGGGCGGTCTCGGTGTGATGCTGGATGATGTGCTCGCCGGCCTGTATGCGGCAATGGTTCTCGCGAGCGTCGCGTCGTTTTCCTGATCATGCAAGGTCGCGAGTCATGAACACGGATCCTGCGCCGGCGCCGGCGGGTTGACCACGGAACATGACACGTTCGCACGATGCGGGAAGGCGCCGCCATAGTTGGCGAGCATGCCGGGCTGCGCATTGGCGTTGATCACGTTGTAGACCATGAAGCCGGTGACTGGCAGACCATTCAAGTCCACATGCGTGCCCGTTGAGGTGACGCCACCAGAGAGCTGGTGTGCCGGTTGGTAGCCGTAGGTCAGATCCAGCTTGACCCAGCCAGCGTTGCCGGGACCCGATACGTTGTTGAAGGGGGCGGGGTACGGAAACAGGAAGGAGTCAAGTAGCGAGCCGAGAACTTCTGATGAATCTTGTATTGTCGATGGCAGGATGCGGAGCGCGTTGACCTCGTAAGGTAGCGTGACTGGCAGCGACCCAGGGCAGATGAAGCCGCATCCATTGATCGGCGGATAGGTGTCCGTAAATCCTTCTTCGCGGTCGTAAATATCACCGTGAATCGCGATATTCGATTGGCCCGGCGCACCGAATGCCGCCTCGAATGGCGCGAGTGCGCCACCGCCGGTGTAGAAGCTATCAGTGTAAAAGCGCTCGGTGGGAAACGTGACGATCCAATCGGTCGCCGCGCCAAGGCCCGCATCGACCAGATATTCGTTGTGGATCGCGTTGGCCATGAAGACCGCGCTGACCGCATCGATGCCGCGCGCGTAGTCGAGCGCGAGTACTCGGCCATTGTCCAGCGGCACGCTCGCTATGGCGCCGTTGGGGAAAGCGGAGCCACTCGAATGGGCGCCGTCGAGCCGGGCGCCGAGCATGCCGTCGGTCGGCGTGGTCATCGCACGGTCGGTGAAGCCACTGATCGCGTCCGCGTTGTAGCCGAAGAACGTGCCTTCGCCGACATGGACGATCGAGTCCGCGCCGAACAGGCCACTGCTCGGCGCCAACACATCCGCGGTGGCGATGGTGCGAAGCACGCCGGGCGTGCAAGCGGGTACGCCGCCGTTCGGTGTGCCGTTCTGCAGATGAGTCGTCGCCGTATCGAGCGCGCTTCCGGGCACGATGTCGGCAGCCGCGATCACCTCAATGGAACCCTCGCGCGTGCGCGTGATGCCGGTTGGACCTCCATCCGCCGGGTAGGCGCCGCCGCCCGCATAGGAGGCCGCGCTGAAATCCTGGCCGCTCGACGGGATCAACGGGATGGTGCAGCTACGGTCGTTCGTGAAGAGTGCAGCTCCGCCGTCATCGGAGCGCTGACTGACCCGCGCGGTCCAGACATCGTGCGGCGAGAGATACACCGCCAGATCGAGCACCGGCCGGCCGTTGTAACCTTCGAGAAAGCTGACCTTCGTGACCTTGCCGAACTCCGACGTGTTGACGACGGACAGCAGCGTATCCTGGCCCTTGTTGACCGTGTAGTACGGATAGATCAGGACCTGGCCGAGGCCTCTTGGGTTGAGATGGACCGCATGGGCCGGGTGGGTCGCGCCCGCGGCGGCCAGCGCGAATGCGATTGCAAGGTGAGCCTTGTTCATGTTCGCGCCGTTCTCCGTTGCCGAGGGATCGTCGCCGCAATGTTTCGTCGGGCAGGCGTTCGCGCACTGGAGACGACTATAACCCCGGAAAGGGCCCGCCTGCGCAACGAGTCCAGCGCCGCTGCGCAACGCCAGTACCTCAATCGGGCAACAGCTTGCCCGGATTGAGTATCCCGTCCGGATCGAACTGCGCCTTGATCCTTCGCATCAACGCAAGCGCGTTTGCATCGAGCGCGCGCGGCATGAAATCGCGCTTCGCGATGCCGATACCATGTTCGCCGGACAGCGTGCCGTCGAGGCGGATCACCGCGTCGAACATTTCGCCGAGGCATTCGTGCACGCGTGCGAGTTCGGCGTCGTCGCGCGGCAACAGGTTCACATGCAGGTTGCCGTTGCCGACGTGGCCGAAGCAGACGATCGGCAGTGCGTATTTCGCGGCGAGTTCGCGTGTCGCGGCGACGAGTTCGGGCACGCGGCTGACCGGCACCACGACATCCTCGTTGATCTTGTTCGGCGAGATCGTGCGCAATGCCGGCGACAGCGCCTTGCGCGCGGCCCATAGCGTCGCAACTTCGTCGGCGTTCGTGGCGACCCGCAGCTCGATGAGTCCATCGCCACGTGCTGCACGCGAGACCGCGTCGATCGCAGACGTCAGCGCGTCCGGTTCGCCATCGACTTCGATGATCAGCATTGCGCCGGCCAGCGGTATCGCATCGCCGCCTTGCGCACGCGACAGAAGCAGGCATTGATCGTCAAGAAATTCCAGCGCGCACGGCGTGACCGGTTGCGCCATGATCCGCGCGACCGCTTTCGCGGCAGCGGCGACATCGACATAGGTCACGCGCAACGTGCGTTTCGCGGATGCCAGCGGGGTGAGTTTCAACGTCGCTTCGGTGACGATCGCGAGCGTGCCTTCGGAACCGATCAGCAGACGTGTCAGGTCGTAGCCGGTTGCGCCCTTGGTGGTCGGCTTGCCGCAACGAAAATCTTCGCCGGTGCCGGCGACGGCGCGTAACGCCAGCACGTTGTCGCGTGTCGCACCGTATTTGACCGCGCGCGGACCGCCGGCGTTGCAGGCGATGTTGCCGGCGACCGTGCAATACGGTGCGGAGGTGGGGTCCGGCGGCCAGAACAAGCCGTGCGGCGCGAGCGCGGCCTGTAGATCGCTGTTCAGAAGACCGGGCTCGACGACCGCGAGGCGATTGTCGGGATCGATGCGCAACACGCGGTTCATGTGCTCGAAGCTCGCGACAACGCCGCCGCCAAGCGGCACGCTTGCGCCGGTCGTGTTGGTGCCGCGTCCGCGCGCGGTCAACGGTACGTGATGCGTGCGACACGCGCGCACCAGCGCGACGACCTGCTGATGCGTGGTGGGAAAGACCACCGCGTCCGGCGTCACCTGCCGGCGCGAATTGTCGTAACCGTAGACCAGGCATTCGGCCGCATCGGTGCTCAGCGCATCGGCGGCGAAGATGCGCTGGAGGTCGGCGAGGGCGCTTGGAGAAAGCATGCTGGTTGGCAAAAGGCAGTGGGTCCAGGTGCGGGCGAAGCCGGCCAGTCCTGAGCTTGTCGAAGGGCAGAGACGACGAAAAGAAGTGGCAGAGTCGTTATACGCTTTTCCCGACTCCCGACTCCCGACTCCCGACTCCCGACTCCCGACTCCCGACTCCCGACTCCCGACCTCAGTCCGTGTGCTCGAACACCTTGACCACGCGCTCGACGCCGCTGACGTCGCGCGCGATGCCGACGACCGCGGTGTCCTCCTCGTGGCTCACCTTGCCCATCAGATAGACGACCCGGTGCGCCGTCGTCACGTTGACGCGGGTCGGGTCGAAGCCGGGCAGGCTGGTCAGATCGAGCAGCGCAGTCTTCACGCGCAGGGTCGTCGTATTGTCGCGGCGGCGCGACCAGAAACCTTCGGGTTCGCGCACCTCGATCTCGTTGACGATGCGGCGCGTGCCGTCGAAGCCGCTGACCAGACGCTCGGCGCGCTGCCTGAGTTCGGGTGTGCGCGTTTCGCCGACCAGCAACATCACGCCGTTGTAGACGACGATGGTGACGTTGTTCTTGAGCGCGATCTCCTTGTCGTTGTTGATCGAGTCGTAGGCGCCGAGGTAAATGCGCTTGTCGTCGACATAGGTGCCGACACCGCGGCGATCGTGCGCCGCGCTCGCGCCGACGGCGGCGCCGCTGGCGATAGCGAGAAAGCATCCGCCGAGTTGTGGCAGCGCCACGAGCAGCAAAAGCCAGGTGAACAAGGTGCGGTAGTGCATGGACAATCCTCAGCAGGCTTCGAAAGCGTTGGGACGCCAATCGAGCGTCGGTGCGGACTCGTCGCCTGCGATCGCGAGCACGTCGAACCGGCAGGCACGATGGGCGAGGCGCGGATGCGCCGCCAGAAAGACCGCGGCGGCGCGCACGAGTTTAGCGCGCTTGGCGGCACTGACCGAGTCGATGCCGTCGCCGAAATTCGTGCTGCCGCCGCTACCGCGGCGATAGCGCACTTCGACAAAGACCAGCGTGTCGTCGACGCGCATGACCAGATCGATTTCACCGTAGCGGCAGTTGAAATTGCGCTCGATCAGGACGAGCCCGCTCCGCTCGAGATGCGCAAGCGCGATGTCTTCGTATCGGGAGCCGGCCAGGCGTTGATTGATGCCGGCGCTGCGTGGAGTCATTGCTGCATCGGTGCAGTGCTGAGCGCGCCATCGATCGGAAGCGCGATGCCGTTCTGGAAGCGCGCCCAGCCGGCTAGACGATGAATGCGCCCGAAGCTGTCCGCGGTCAGTTCGCCGGTCGCGCCGTTGACGTAGGACTCCGGATGGGTAAGCAGCCAGTCCATGTACGGCAACAACGCGTAGGCGTCCATGCCGAACGCGAACAGGCGTGCGCCGACACCGTTCGCGCTGGCGATCTGGCGCGCCACCTGGTTGTGGTCCGGGAGCCCGGGAATGGGTCCGAACAACCACGGCGCGTCGCAGAATTCGACGCCGTCCAGATCGCGATCCGGCGACGCGTTGCTGTCGCCCGCATACACATGCGAGGTCGCAAATACGGGTGCGTCGACGTGCGCGATCTTCAGTTGCGGGAGCAGCAAGCGCGCCTGTTGCGGCCGCATCGTGATGAACACGCCGACGTCCGCGCCGGCGCCGAGGCTGGCCGTCGCCTGCACGATCGAGGTCGCGTAGTTGACCTCCTTGTCGCGCAAGCGCGTTGTGCCGACGACGGTGCCGCCCGCGGCTTCGAACTGCGCCCGGAACGCGCGCGCGGCGCGCTCCGCCCAGTCCGCATCGGCGCCGATCACCGCGGCGCGCGTGATGCCGCGTTCGCGCATGTGCTCGGCGACCTGGGCGCCTTCGCTGTCTGGCAGCAGGCCGAATTCCGCGCTGCCCGGTGGTGGCACTTCGCCGGTATCAGGGTGGTTGAGTGCGAGCACGCGTGCGGTCAGCGACTGATGGAAAAGGTCGCCAACCGACTCGCGCTGCAGCGGCCCGACCACGTGATCGGCACCATCGACGACGGCCGCGTTGTAGGCCGCGACCGCATCCGCGGGTGTCTTGCCCGAATCGTAGATGCGTATTTCAGGACGGCGTTCGACCTTGTCCGCGAAATACGCGGAAAGAAAGCCATCGCGAATCGACTGCGAAACGCTGGCCAGCTGCGCGTTCAGCGGCAACAGCAGCGCGACGTGTTTGAGCGTCTTGTAACCCTGCGCTTCCAGCGTGCCGTCGGCAGCGGTCTGCAGCGTGCCGACCGGATGACTCGGGCGCGACATCGCGCGCGCGAGCGGCTGGCCCTTGCCACGCAGCGCCTGCTCGACCCATGGGCGCAACGTGTCGGTGGCGGGCAATGCGTCGATGCGCGTTTTCAGCGCATTCGTATCGATCGTGGCGAGCGTGTCGAGAATCTGCTTGCGGTTCTGTTCACGGTCGGCGCCGGAAATGTAGCGGTCGAGCGAGGCACGCGTGCGCGCCGACGCGAACGCATCGCCGCTGGCGAGATCGGCACGCGCACGCAGCTCCAGTACACGCGGACGCAGGTTCGCCGGCAGATCGTCATCGTCGACCGCGAGCAGCGTTTGCGCCTTCGCGGCATCGCCGTGCTTGAGCGCGACCTCGGCATCGAGCAGGTCCAGGCGCAGCGGTTCGTCGCCGTTCAGACGGCGGTGCTTGACCCCGGCGAGCGCGCGCGCCGCGCCATCGAGATCGCCGCGTTCGCGCAGCGCTTCGGCCGCACGCAGACGATAGTGGGCGGCCTCGTCGCCGCCATGCGTTTGCGCCAGCTCCAGAAACGCGGCGGCGGATTGGTCGAAATTGCCCTGGCTGTAGAGCTGCTCGGCGTGGTCGGAATCGGCGGAGGACTCGGCGACCGGTCCGGACATCGTCGCGCAGGCCCCGAGCAGCAGGCACAGCAGCAGCGCGAAGGCGAGCCGCAACGTCGGCGTCGCGCGCGATCCGCGCGATGGCCCCGAGATGATGGCCACGCTCGAAGGGTTCAGCATCCTGCGAAGCATCATGGTTCCTCCATCCGCGCGAGTTGGGGCCAGGCAGTGCTGCGACCGGGTTCAAAGCGGCCGCCGAGCTGCGATGATAGCCGATCGCGCGCAGCGCCCCGCTGGACGCGTGCACGACGCTGCAACCAGCGCCGGACGCAAGGATTCGAAGGGAGGAATGCAATGAGTTCAGACGCTGGCCGACTCTGGATCGTGGCGACGCCGATCGGCAACCTGCACGATCTTTCGCCGCGCGCGCGCGACACCTTGCGCGACGTCGGCCTGATCGCCGCGGAGGACACTCGCCACAGCGCGCCGCTCCTCGCGCAAGCGGGCAGCCGCGCGCGTCTGGTTGCGTTGCATGAGCACAACGAGCGCGACGAGGCGGCGCATATCGTCGAACAGCTTCGCGCTGGCATCGATGTCGCGCTGATCTGCGACGCGGGCACGCCGTTGATCAGCGATCCGGGATTCCGCCTTGTGCGCGCCGCGCGCGAGGCCGGTTGCGAAGTCTCGCCGGTGCCCGGGCCGTGCGCGGCAATCGCGGCATTGTCCGTAGCCGGCTTGCCGAGCGACCGCTTTGCGTTCGAAGGGTTCTTGCCGGCGAAGGCGTCGGCGCGCCGCGAGCGTCTGCAAACATTGGTTGCGGAACCGCGCACCTTGATCTTCTATGAGTCCAGCCACCGCATCGTCGAATCGCTCGCTGACGCGATCGCGGTGTTCGGCGCCGCGCGCGCAGCGGTACTCGCGCGCGAGCTGACCAAATTGTTCGAGACGATCATTGCGGCACCCCTCGGCGACATTGCGGCGCGCGTCGCCGCCGATGCCAACCAGCAGCGCGGCGAATTTGTGTTGCTGGTCGCCGGCGCCGAAGGCGACGCGGCTGACGCGCAGCTCGCCGAAGGCCGCCGCGTGTTCGCATTGCTGCGCGAGGAGTTGCCGCCGGCACGCGCGGCGAAACTCGCGGCGGCGATTACCGGCGCATCGCGCAAGGCGCTTTATGAAGGGGATAGGGCTAGAGACTAGGGGCTAGGGCGCGAAACCCGATTGGTCATCTTCATACCTGGGAAGCGGTACAGCGGTCGGCTTGTGGCCTTGCATGAGTCCAAGCCTGTCGAACTTGCGCCCTAGCCCCTAGTCTCTAGCCGCTATACACTTATCAAGGGAGCCGGCCAAGCAGCCGCGTCACGCTTTGCGTGCCGAGGAAAGTCCGGGCTCCACAGGGCAAGGTGCCAGGTAACGCCTGGGCGGCGCGAGCCGACGGAAAGTGCAACAGAAAGCAAACCGCCGAACGGCATCGCAAGATGTGCGTGGCAAGGGTGAAACGGTGCGGTAAGAGCGCACCGCGCGCGGGGCCAACGCCGCGTGGCACGGCAAACCCCACCTGGAGCAAGACCAAATAGGGGAGCTATGACGTGGCCCGCGTCGCTCCCGGGTTGGATGCTTGAGCCCTGCGGCGACGCAGGGCCTAGAGGAATGGCTGCTCACGACAGAACCCGGCTTACCGGCCGGCTCCCACTTTTCCTTTTCGAGCGTGTCCGTTCGTCGGGGCGCGGCGCTCATGCCGGCGATGGCAAGCCGCCCCGACCCGGGTAGACGGAATGCCGCGCCGACGGTGCGAGTTGCATTGCCTGAACTGACCGCTTCGCGACTCGTACCACGCTGCGCTTTCTCTTTTCATTGGCGAGCGTTTTCCGCGCCAAGCCCGTCGTGAAATCGCGTTGCCGGCCCCTCCGAAAATTCGCGTGCGACGGGCCGCTTTGCGCGCTCCGAAAACTGCGCATGCTGCCGCGTCAATGGTTTGACGCGCACTCCTCAGGTTGTTACTGAAAACCTCGTGTTTCCCCGGTCCGTCCGCGCGTCACAAACGCTTGCGCGATGTGTGTTTTTTTCACCTGAATTTTCCTTGACAGGCCATAACTTGCGTCCTAATGTGGGTCGCAGTGGTTTTTCGTGGTGGATCGTGGGTTATGTTCCAAGGTGAAACAGCCGTCACGCTGGACGATAAGGGCCGGATAGCGATCCCAGCGGCTCATCGCGAGCTCGTCGCCAAGGCCGGTAATCGCCTGGTGGTCACGTACAACCCGTTCGAGCCCGGTTGCCTGTGGATTTTTCCGCAAAAAGAGTGGGAGCGCGTACGCGACGAAGTCAACGCATTACCGAGCGTCAAGGCTGTGCACCGCGCCCTGCAAAGGAAACTGGTCGGCGCTGCGGCTCACGTGGAGCCGGACGGCAACGGTCGCATCCAGTTGCCTGGCAGCCAGCGCATCGCGACCGGGATTGAAAAGCGCGCCGTGTTGCTCGGCATGGACAACAAGTTCGAGCTGTGGGGCGAGCAAGCACATCTGGCCCAGATCCGCGAAACGATCGGCGAGGACCAGATCACGGAGGACATGCACGAGCTGAAGTTGTGAACGGGGCTGCGCAGATGAACGCGACGCCGCGGCAACACGTGCCGGTCATGTTGGTGGAGGTCCTGGAAGGCCTTCGCGTGAGGAAGGATGGAATCTACCTCGACGGCACCTTCGGACGCGGCGGCCATGCGCGCGAAGTGCTGAAACGATTGGGCCCGGATGGCCGCTTGTTGTTGATGGATCGCGATCCGGAGGCGATCGCGAGCGCACAGAGCGAGTTCGCAGCGGATGCGCGGGTTGCGATCCGGCACGCAAATTTCGCCGAGATCGGCGATTGGTCACAGGCGCAGGCGGGGTTGGATGGCGTGTTGCTCGATCTGGGCGTTTCCTCGCCGCAGCTCGACGATGCAGCGCGCGGTTTCAGCTTCCAGAACGAGGGGCCGTTGGATATGCGCATGGATCCGACGCGGGGACTGAGTGCGGCGCAGTGGCTGGCAACGGCCGACGACACGGAAATTGCCGATGTCCTGTGGCGGCATGGCGAGGAAAAGATGAGCCGACGCATCGCGCGGGCCATCGCCGAACGCAGCCGTGAGCGCCCGCTGGCGACGACCCGCGAACTGGCCGAGCTGGTCGCCAAAACGACTGCGGCGCGGATGGGTAAATCCCACGAACGCCACAAGCATCCCGCGACGCGCACGTTCCAGGCGCTGCGCATCCACATCAACGACGAACTCGGGGCGCTGCAGCGCGGCCTCGATGGTGCGCTTGCGTGCCTGAAGCCGGGCGGGCGCCTGGCCGTGATCAGTTTCCATTCGCTCGAAGATCGCGCGGTGAAACATTTCATCCGCGGCGAAGTCGCGCGAAACGTGCGACGCGGCCCGCCACCGCCTGAATCCGCGCCATCGGCGCTGCTCGCGATCGGCAAGGCGCAGTTCGCCGGTGACGCCGAGGTCGCCGCAAATCCACGCGCGCGCAGCGCCGTCTTGCGCGTTGCGGAGAAGCGCGCGTGATCGTGCGCATGCTGGCATTCTCGATCCTGCTGCTGGCGACGGTCGCCAGCGCGATTGGCGTCGTCTATGCGCGCCAGCAAAGCCGCGTTGCGTTCATTACGCTGAGCCAGCTCGGCAACGATCGCGACAACCTGAACTTCGAATTCGGCCGTCTCCAACTCGAACAGGCGACCTGGGCGGAAAACAACCGGATCGAGCAGATCGCGCGCGGCAAACTCGGCATGGTTTCGCCGAGTGTTGTGGAAACCATCGTGATCAAACGGTGATGACGGTGATCACCGCCATCCATCGCCTGATCGACCGCGCCGCGCATGCCGCGTGCAAACCGGGGCTCGCGCGATGAAGCAGCGCCGGCAGCCGCCGAATCCACGCACGCGCCTGTACGTCGTGCTGGCCATGCTGGGCTTGGCCTCAAGCGCACTCGTGGTGCGCGCGGTCGATCTGCAGGTCGTGAGCAAGGATTTCTATCAGGAGCAGGGCGATGCGCGCTATCTGCGCGACATCCCGCTCAAGGTGTCGCGCGGCACGATCTTCGATCGCAACGGCGAGCCGCTGGCGGTCTCGACGCCGGTGGAATCGATCTGGGCCAATCCACCGGAACTGCTCGCTCATGCTGACCGCATTCCGGAACTGGCGAAGGCCACGGGCCTCGATGAGGACGCGCTCAAGCAGAAATTGGAGCAGTACTCCGACAAGGAGTTCGCCTACATCAAGCGTCACCTGAATCCGGACGACGCGCAGGCGATCCTCAATCTCGACATTCCCGGCGTCGCCAGCCAGCGCGAATTTCGTCGCTATTACCCGAGCGGCGAAGTCATGGCCCACGTGCTCGGCTACACCAACATCGACGACCACGGCCAGGAAGGCCTCGAATTTGCGTTCGATGGCTGGCTTGCAGGCAAATCCGGGGTCAAGCGCGTGATTCGTGACCGCCTCGGCCATGAGGTCGAGAACGTCGAACTCGTGCGCGAGGCGAAGGCCGGGCGCGACCTCACGATCACCATCGATCGCCGCATCCAGTATCTCGCCTATCGCGAACTGAAGGCCGCGCTGCAGGAGCATCACGCGGCGTCGGGTTCGATGGTGATCCTCGACGTGCCGACCGGTGAGATCCTCGCGATGGTCAACCAGCCATCGTTCAATCCGAATGCGCGCGGCAACGTCGATCCGGCCTACAAGCGCAACCGCGCCGTCACCGACGTCGTCGAACCCGGCTCGACGATGAAGGCGTTCACGATTTCCGCGGCGCTGGAAAGCGGCAAATGGAAGCCGCACTCGCCGATCGATACGTCACCCGGCACGTTCGCCTTGTACGGGCACACGATCAGCGACGTGCACAACAAGGGCATGCTCGATGTCACCGGCGTGATCACCCATTCGAGCAACGTGGGCGCCGCCAAGATCGCCCTGACGATGACCCGCGAGCATATGTACGACGTCTATCACCGCTTCGGTTTTGGCGAAGTCACCGGCAGCGGTTTCCCGGGCGAAGCCTCGGGCTATCTCCCGATTCCGCAAAAGTGGGGTCCGGTCGAGCAGGCGACGATCGCGTACGGCTATGGCGTCAACATGACGCCGCTGCAGCTTGCGCAGGGCTATGCCGCCGTTGCCGCAGGCGGTCGTCTGCGGTCGCCGACCTTCGTCAAGGGCGGCGAGCAGCCGGACCACGCGGTCATCGATCCCGAGATCGCGGCGAACATACGCACGATGCTCGAAACCGTGGTCGCGCCCGGTGGCACCGCACCCAGGGCCGCAATCAGGAATTACCGCGTCGCCGGCAAGACCGGCACCGCGCGGGTGGCCAGCGGAGGCAGCTACAACAAGCAATACGTTTCGCTGTTCGTCGGCATGGTGCCGGCCAGCGCGCCGCGCCTGGTCGGCGTTGTCGTGGTGCACGATCCGCAGGGCGCGTACTACGGCGGAACCGTGTCCGCGCCGGTCTTCAGCAAGGTCATGGATGGCGCGTTGCGCCTGCTCGATGTCTCGCCCGACAACGTCCAGAACTGGTACACGTCCGCGCCCGATGAGGGCCGTAGCGTGCCCGGCGGACGCAAGGCCGCCGCAACATCGGATGTCGCAACCACTGCGGACGATGCCGCCGAATGAAGATCCGTCGCGAAATGAGCGTGCGCGAACTCCTGCACGGCCACGGCGACGCGAGCGCTGCGGGCGCTGCGGGCGATATCATCGTGCGCGGACTCACCCTGGATTCGCGTCGCCTGAAAGCGGACGACGCGTTCGTAGCCCTCGCTGGCGCAAACGCGCACGGCATCATGTTTGCCCCGGCGGCGTCGGCACGGGGCGCAGCGGTGGTCCTGGCTGAAAAGCCGACCACCGCTGCGACCGTGCCCGACGTCGTTTTACGGCCGGGAATCGGGATTCGGGATTCGGGATTCGGTAAAGAGCAAACCGCTCCGATCATATGGGTCGACGATCTGCGTGATCGGCTTGGCGCGATTGCGTCGCGCTTCTTCGGCGAACCCTCGCGTGCGCTGACCGTGATCGGCGTCACCGGCACCAACGGCAAGACCTCGACCGTGCAGTTGCTTGCGCAGGCGCTGCATCATGCCGGCCATCGCGTCGCGACGATTGGCACCCTCGGCGCCGGCTTGCATGGTGCGATCCGCGAAGGTGAGCGCACCACGCCGGACGCGATCGCGGTGCACGGCCTGCTCGCGGATTTTCTTGACGCTGGCGCCAGCCATGTCGCGATGGAAGTGTCCTCGCACGCGCTCGAACAGGGCCGCGTCAATGCGGTTGCGTTCGATCTCGCGGTGTTCACCAACCTGACCCGCGATCATCTCGACTATCACGGCACGATGCTCGCGTACGGCGCCGCGAAGCAGCGCTTGTTCGCATGGCCGGGACTCGGCGCCGCAGTCGTCAATGTCGACGACGCGTTCGGCCGCACGCTGGCGAACACGATGCCTGCAGGCGTCGCGCTGCTGCGCTATGGCGTCGAAAACGACGCTGCCGATGTCGTCGCGTCGGCGATCGAAACCGGCGCGAATGGCCAGAAATTCCTGCTTGCGACGCCGTGGGGCGAGGGTGAAGTCGCGACGCGCCTGCTCGGCCGCTTCAATGTCTCGAATCTGCTCGCGGTGGCGGCGTGTCTCGGCCAGCTCGGCGTTCCGTTCGCGACGATCCGCGCCGCACTGGCCGCGCTCGATCCAGTCGCCGGGCGGATGAGCCGCCTCGGCGGAGCGGGCGCACAGCCGCTCGTCGTCGTCGATTATGCGCATACGCCGGACGCGCTCGAACAGACGCTGACCAGCCTGCGCGCGCATTGCAACGGTCGACTCGTCTGCGTGTTCGGATGTGGCGGCGAGCGCGACGTGGGCAAGCGTCCCGAAATGGGCGCGATTGCTGAACGACTCGCCGATCGCATCATCGTCACTGACGATAATCCGCGCGGTGAGGACGGCGACGCGATCGTCGAACACATACTCCGCGGTCTGGTGCGGCCACAGAACGCGGCGATCGAGCGCGATCGCGCCGGTGCAATCGCCCATGCGATCGAGCTCGCCCATCCGGGCGATATCGTGCTGATTGCCGGCAAGGGCCATGAGTCCTACCAGGAAGTTGCCGGCGCGAAGCGACCGTTCGATGACCTCGCGATCGCGCGCCGCGCGCTGGAGCAGCGCGCATGTTGACATTGCATCTGGCCGACATCGCGAAGTGGACCGGCGGCCGCCTGCACGGCGCCGACGCGGTCATCGATGCGGTTTCGACGGACACGCGCACGCTCGCCGCCGGCATGCTGTTCGTCGCGCTGCAGGGCGAACACCACGATGCGCATGAATTCGCAGCGACCGCGCACGCACGTGGCGCGGCCGCACTGTTGGTCAATCGCGAGCTGCCGCTCGAACTGCCGCAGGTCGTGGTCGCCGACACGCTGATCGCGCTCGGCGAGATTGCGCGCGCCGTGCGCTCGCGCAGCCGCGCGCGCGTGATCGGAATCACCGGCTCTAACGGCAAGACAACGGTGAAGACGCTGCTTGCGGCGATCCTCGCGCGGCACGGTCGTACCCATGTCAATGCCGGCAACTTCAACAACGAAATCGGCCTGCCGCTGACCCTGCTCGCAATGCCGACGGACACCGAATACGCGGTGCTCGAAATGGGCGCCGGCAAACCCGGTGACATCGCCTATCTCGCGCGCATCGCGCAGCCGGATGTGGCGCTGGTCACCAACGTCGCCGCGGCGCATCTGGAACGCATGGGCAACCTGCAAGGCGTCGCCGAGACCAAGGGTGCGATCTACCGCGCACTGCCGGCCGACGGCGTCGCGATCATCAACGCCGACGATGCATTCGCCGACTATTTCGCGGTACTCGCCGACACGCGCCGCACCGTGCGTTTCGGCCTGCTGCGCCGCGCCGACATCAGCGCGAATACCGATCCCGAAGCGAACGCCGAAGGCCGCTTCCGCCTGTTGACGCCGACCGGCAGTTGCGAAGTCGCGCTGCCGTTTCCGGGTCGCCACAACGTGATGAACGCGCTCGCTGCGAGCGCCGTCGCCTGTTCGATCGGCGTGTCGCTGGCGACCATCCGCGCCGGCCTCGAAGCGGCGCCAGCGGTTGCTGGTCGCTTGCTGCGCAACACGCATGCCTCGACGGCCGTCGTGATCGACGACAGCTACAACGCCAACCCGGGTTCGTTCGCAGCCGCGATCGCGACGCTCGCGGCCGAGCCCGGCGAGCGCGTGCTGGTGATGGGCGACATGGCCGAACTTGGCACCGACGCCGAACGTCTGCACGCGGACATCGGTGCACTGGCCAAGCGCAGCGGCATCCGACGCCTGCGTGCGGTCGGCCCGCTCAGCCGCGCGGCGGTCGATGCATTCGGCGGCGGCGCAGAGCACTACGCCGATCAATCGCAGTTGATCGACGCGCTGCGCGATGAATTGCGCAGCGGCGTCGTGTTGCTGGTCAAGGGCTCGCGTTCGTCGGCGATGGATCGCGTCGTCGGCGCACTGCTTGGGCGTGACAGCAACCATGGAGGCGAGCGCCATGTTGCTTGAACTTGCCGACTTGCTGAAGGGCTGGATCAGCGGTTTCCATCTGTTCCAGTACCTGACCTTCCGCGCGATCATGAGCACGCTGACCGCGCTCGCGGTTTCGTTGCTCGCCGGCCCCACGATCATCCGCAAGCTCGCCGCGGTCAAGGCCGGTCAGGTCATCCGCAGCGACGGTCCGCAGTCGCATCTGGCCAAGGCGGGTACGCCGACGATGGGCGGCGTGCTGATTATCGCCTCGATCGCGGTGGCGACCCTGCTCTGGGCCGATCTGCGCAACCGATATGTCTGGCTCGTGCTCGGCGTGCTTGTCGCGTTCGGCGCGATCGGCTTCTATGACGACTACAAGAAACTCGTGCTGCGCGACAGCGGCGGTCTGCCTGCACGCTGGAAGTATTTCTGGCAGTCGGTGTTCGGACTCGGCGTCGCGTTGCTCCTGTATTTCACTGCCGACACGCCCGCCGCGACCACGTTCTACCTGCCACTGATCAAGCATGCGCAGGTGCCGCTCGGACAAGTCGCCGATTTCGCCGCCTCCGCGCCGTGGCTGACCGGTGCCGGTGCCGCGGTGTTCATCGGACTCACCTACTTCATCGTGGTTGGTTTCTCGAACGCGGTGAACCTGACCGACGGCCTCGACGGGCTCGCGATCATGCCGAGCGTGCTGGTCGCCGCCGCGCTCGGCGTGTTTGCCTATCTCGAGGGCAACAAGGTGTTCTCGGAATACCTCGGCATCCCGGCGATCCCGGGCGCCGGCGAACTGGCGATCTTCTGCAGCGCGATGGCCGGTGCGGGCCTGGGCTTCCTCTGGTTCAACACCTATCCGGCGCAGGTGTTCATGGGCGATATCGGCGCGCTCGCGATCGGTGCCGCGCTCGGCTGCGTCGCGGTGATCGTGCGCCAGGAGGTCGTGTTGCTGATCATGGGCGGCGTGTTCGTGATGGAAACCGCGTCGGTGATGCTGCAGGTCGCGAGCTTCAAGCTGACCGGCAAGCGCATCTTCCGGATGGCGCCAATCCATCACCATTTCGAGTTGAAAGGTTGGCCGGAGCCGCGCGTGATCGTGCGCTTCTGGATCATCAGCGTCGTGCTGGTTCTGATTGGCCTGGCCACGTTGAAGGTGCGCTGATGCTGCTGTTCAACTACAACGAGGGATCCCAGGCGACGCGGCGCAGCGATGCGACGGGGCGTTACGACCTGAGCCTCGTGCTCGCGGCGCTGACCCTCGCCAGTCTCGGCGTAGTCATGGTCGCCTCCAGTTCGATCGCGGTCGCCGACGGCCAGCATGTCGGGCAGTTCTACTACCTCGATCGGCACCTGGTTTTCCTTGCGCTGGGCATCGCCGCTTGCGTCGTCATGGCGCGCATCGAGCTCGCCTGGCTGGAACGTCATGCGCTCGTGCTGCTGCTCGGCGGCGTCGTCCTCTTGCTGGCCGTATTCGTGCCATTGCTCGGTATTCGCATCAACGGCGCGCGCCGCTGGATCCGGCTCGGCTTCCTCGGATTCCAGTCGGTCGAGGCAGTCAAACTCATCCTCGTCGTCTACATGGCGAGCTATCTCGTGCGTCATCGTGAAAACGTGCAGGCGAGTCTGTTCGGTGTATTCAAGCCGCTCGGTATCGCGGGCGTGCTGGTCGGCATGTTGTTGGTGCAGCCCGATTTCGGCTCGGCGACCCTGCTGCTCGGAGTCACCATCGGCATGGTCTGGCTCGGCGGCGCACGTGTGCGTAACCTCGCGTTGCTCGGCGCGTTGGTGGCCCCGGGGTTGGCATGGGTCGCTTTCAGCCAGGATTACCGCGTCAAGCGCCTGACCTCGTTCCTCGATCCGTGGGCCGACCCGTTCAAGGATGGGTTCCAGCTGACCCAGGCTCTGATCGCGATCGGTCGCGGCGAATGGCTCGGTGTCGGTCTCGGCGCCTCGGTGCAGAAACTCTTCTATCTTCCCGAGGCGCACACCGACTTCATCCTCGCGGTGGTTGCCGAGGAACTTGGCCTTGCCGGCATTGTGCTCGTGCTCGCGTTGTTCGCATGGCTGGTCGGGCGCGGCTTCGTGCTCGGTCTGCGTGCGGTCGAGCAAGGTCAACGTTTCGCCGGCTATTGCGCGTTCGGTGTGTCGATGATGATCGCGTTGCAGGCGCTGGTTTCGATCGGTGTGAATCTTGGCGTGCTGCCGACCAAGGGCCTGACCCTGCCGCTGATCTCCTCGGGCGGATCGAGCGTGATGATGACCTGCGCGATGATCGGCTTGCTCATTCGCGTCAGCTACGAGGTCAGCCGCGCCGACAACGCGATGATGCAGGTGATCGCGGAACGCCAGCTCGTGGACGTGCGCTGATGACCACGTCTGCAGCCATTGTCCTCAAGAACAACACCGAACGACCGGTGCTGATCATGGCCGGTGGCACCGGCGGGCATATCTTCCCGGGTCTGGCTGTCGCCGAGGAACTTAGCCAGCGCAACGTTCCAGTCGTCTGGCTTGGCGCCGATGGCGGCCTGGAAACGCGGTTGGTTCCACAACAGCGCGTGCCGCTGGAGACGCTCAACATCGGCGGCCTGCGCGGCAAGGGTATCGGCACGCTCGTGCGCACACCGCTGCGCCTTGCGCGTGCGGTGTTCGCAGCGCGCATGTTGCTCAAGCGCCACGCGCCGCGCAGCGTGCTGGCGCTCGGTGGCTATGCAGCCGCGCCCGGCGGGATCGCGGCAAGGCTCGCGCGTATTCCGCTGGTCGTGCACGAACAGAACCGCATTCCCGGCGTGACCAATCGCCTGCTCGCGCGCTTCGCGCAGCGCGTGCTCACGGGGTTCCCGGATGCATTCGCGCAAGCAGAATGGGTCGGCAATCCGGTGCGCGCATCGATCGCCGCGCTGCCCGCGCCGGCAACGCGCTACGCCGGTCGCGAAGGTTCGTTGCACCTGCTCGTGCTCGGCGGCAGCCAGGGCGCGCAAAGCCTCAACGCCGCATTGCCGGAAGTCCTGCGCCACCGCGGCAGTCGCCTCGCGGTCGCCGTACGCCACCAGTGCGGCGCGAAACATTTCGACAAGGCGCGCGCGGCCTATCTCGCGGCGGGCATCGAGGCGGACGTCGTGCCGTTCGAGGACGACATGGCGGCGTCGTACGCCTGGGCCGACCTCGCGATCTGTCGCGCTGGTGCGTTGACCTTGGCCGAACTCGCCGCAGCCGGCGTGCCGGCGATCCTGGTGCCGTATCCGCACGCGGTCGACGACCACCAGACTCGCAATGCCGAGGCGATGGTCGCGGCCGGTGCGGCGCGCCTGGTCGCCGAGGGCGACGATTTCGTCAAACGCCTCGGCATCGCGTTCGAGGAAATCGGCGACCGCACGCAACTGGTGAAGATGGCCGAGGCCGCGCGCACGCAGGCCAAACCCGATGCGGCACGGCGCATTGCCGACGTCTGTCTGGAGGTCGCGGCATGACGCTGGTCCGCCTCAAGCAGCATGGCGACATCATGCAGGACTTCCGTCGCGTGCATTTCGTTGGCATCGGCGGCGTCGGCATGAGCGGCATCGCCGAGGTGCTGTGCAATCTCGGTTATTCGGTGTCGGGTTCGGACAAGGCCGACAACGCGACCACGCGCCGCCTCGCCGGACTCGGCGCGCGCATTGACCACGGCCACGACGCGGCCAACGTCGCCGACGCCGACGTGCTGGTCGTGTCGAGCGCGATCAAGTCGGACAACCCCGAGCTAGTCGCCGCACGCGAACGTCGCATCCCGGTCGTGCCGCGCGCCGAGATGCTGGGCGAGCTGATGCGTTTCCGTCGTGGCATCGCGGTCGCCGGCACCCACGGCAAGACCACCACGACGAGTCTGACCGCGAGTGTGCTCGCCGAGGCCGGCCTCGATCCGACGTTCGTGATCGGCGGCCAGCTGATCGCGGCCGGCGCGAATGCGCGCCTCGGTACCGGCGAGTATCTGGTCGCCGAAGCCGACGAGTCGGACGGCTCGTTCCTGCTGTTGTCGCCGGTTATCGCGATCGTCACCAATATCGACGCCGACCATCTCGAAAACTACGACGGCGACTTCGAACACGTCAAGAAGGCGTTCCGCGATTTCCTGCATCGGTTGCCGTTCTATGGCGTCGCCGTGCTCTGCGTCGATGACGACGAAGTCGCCGCGCTCGCACGCGAGACGAATCGGCGTGTGCTGACCTACGGCATCGACACGGCGGCCGACTTGCGCGCGTCGAACCTGTGCCAGACCGGCAGCTCGACCGCGTTCACCCTGCATCTTCCCGAGGGCGGCCCAGCCGTGGCGTTCACCTTGAACCTGCCCGGACGCCACAACGTGCTGAACGCGCTCGCTGCCTGCGCAGTCGGCTGGCAGCTCGGCGTTCCAGCGGACGCGATGCAGCGCGCGCTGGCGAAATTCCAGGGCGTCGGGCGGCGCTTCCAATTGCGCGGCGAACTCGCGCTCGACAAGGGAACCGCGCTGCTGGTCGACGACTACGGCCATCATCCGCGCGAACTTGCCGCGGTGTTCGCCGCCGCGCGCACGGGCTGGCCGGAGCGCCGTCTCGTCGTTGCGTTCCAGCCGCACCGCTACTCGCGCACGCGCGACCTGCTCGACGACTTCGCGAACGTGCTCGCCGAGACCGATGTGCTGGTGCTGACGGACGTCTATCCGGCCGGCGAGGCGCCGCTCGCGAACGCCGATGGCCGCGCGCTCGCGCGTGCGGTACGCGCGCGCGGCAAGGTCGACCCGGTCCTTGTCGACCATCCGCGCGATTTGCGCGATGCATTGTCGCCGTTGCTGCGCGACGGCGATCTGCTGCTGCTGCTCGGTGCCGGCGATATTGGTGCGGCGACCGCCGAAATCGCCGCAAGCGGACACCTGCGCATGGAGACCCACAAGCCGTGAAGATCAACGACGCCAGGGAATTCGGTCGGGTCGCTGTCGTCATGGGCGGCGAGTCTGCCGAGCGTGAAGTCTCGCTCGACTCGGGCCGCAACGTGCTGGCTGCACTGCGCGCGCGTGGCGTCGACGCGCACGCGGTCGATGGCATTCCGGCGTTGCTCGATGCGCTCCGCGCCGGGCACTACGCGCGCGTATTCAACATCTTGCATGGCCAGCATGGCGGCGGCGAGGACGGCGTGCTGCAGGGCGCGCTCGATTCGCTGCATGTGCCGTACACGGGTTCGGGCGTGCTCGGTTCCGCGCTGTCGATGGACAAGGTGCGCACCAAGCAGGTCTGGATTGCGCAAGGGTTGCCGACGCCGCGCTTCGTCGCGTTGCGCAAGGGGCGCACGCATTCGCACGCGGCTGCGGCGCTTGCCCCCTTCCGTCCTGCGGACACCTTCCCCCACTTCGCAGGGGAAGGAACAGCGGGACGTGCCGTCGCAGGCGGGGGAAGGAACAGCGATGGCGTCGATGTGCATGCGGCCGCCGCGAAGATCGGCCTGCCGGTGATCGTGAAGCCTGCCTGCGAAGGGTCGAGCGTCGGCGTCACCCGTGTGCATCGCGAAGAAGACCTCGCTGCGGCGGCGGAACTCGCGGCGCGCTATCCGGGCGATCTGCTGGTCGAGGAACTCATCGAGGGCGACGAACTCACGGTCGCCGTGCTCGGTCGCGAGGCGCTGCCGTCGATCCGCATCGTGCCGAAGGGCACGTTCTACGACTATCACGCGAAATACGTCGCGGAAGACACCCAGTATCTCTGCCCCGGCCTCGATGGTGCGGCCGAAGCCGAACTGCGCGCGCTCGCGCTGGCCGCGTTCGACGCGGTCGGCTGCGCCGGCTGGGGTCGCGTCGACGTGATGCGCGACCACGAGGGCCGTAATTTCCTGCTCGAAGTGAACACCGCGCCGGGCATGACCAGCCACTCGCTGGTGCCGAAGGCCGCAGGTACGGTCGGCATCGATTTCGAGACCTTGTGTTGGCGCGTGCTGGAGACGAGCTTCGACCGAGAGATGGGAGCCGGGAACCGGGAGTCGGTAGCTGGAAATGCGCGCGCCGGCTCTTCCGGCGCCCGGCTACCGGCTACCGGTTCCCGCGATTCCGGTCGGAGCACCCCATGAAGAGTGGCTTCCTCCTCAAGCTGCTCGCCTGGACCATCGCGCTGACCCTGGTCGTGCTGCCATTCGTCGGCGTCCTCAACGGCTGGTTCGCGGGCGATCGCTGGCCGGTTAGCAAGCTCGACGTGCGCGCGGAATTCAACCATGTCAGCGCCGAACAGATTCGCGCCGCGACGCAGCCGCTGCTCGGCAACGGCTTCTTCGCGATCAAGCTCGACGAGGTTCGCGATGCGGTCGCCAAGCTGGCCTGGGTGGAACGCGCCGAAGCGCGCAAACGCTGGCCCGATACGATCGATCTCATCATCTATGAACGCCAGCCCTATGCGCGCTGGGGTGCCGATCGCCTGGTCAGCCGGCGTGGCGAGTTGTTCACGATCGCCGGCACGAATGGGTTGCAGGGATTGCCGCAACTCAGCGGCCCCGACGACCGCCTCGGCGACGTGCTCCAGTTCTATGCCGATTGCGTCAAGGAATTTTCCGGTAGCGGCATGGTGATCGACGCAGTCACGTTGTCCTCGCGTGGCGGCTGGAAACTCAACCTTGCGTCCGGCGCGGTCATCGAGATCGGTCGCGACAATGCGAAGCAGCATCTGGCGCGTTTCCTCGATGTATGGCCGAGCCTGGTCGACGCGCATCCGGAGCCGCCCGCGTACATCGACCTGCGCTACGAGAATGGCTTTGCGATGCGTTGGCAGAGCGCATCGACCGAGGCGTCACCTCCTGCGCCGGTGCTTGCGCCGCGGCGCGTGGGATTCGGGATTCGGGATTCTGGATTCGGTAAAGCCCCGCCCGGACCCGCTTCCCGCTTTTCCCGAATCCCGAATCCCGAATCCCGAATCCCGGCTTTCACCACATGAACCGCAAGAGCGAAAAAAACCTGATCGTCGGTCTCGATGTCGGCACCTCGAAGATCGTCGCGATCGTCGGCGAACACACGCCAGGCGAGGCGGTCGAGATCATCGGCATCGGCTCGCACCCGGCGCACGGCCTCAAGCGTGGCGTGGTCGTCGATATCGAGTCGACCGTGCACTCGATCCAGCGCGCGATCGAGGAAGCTGAACTCATGGCCGGCTGCCAGATCCGTTCGGTGTACGCGTCGATCTCGGGCAACCATATCAAGGATGAAAACTCGCACGGTACCGTGCCGATCCGCGACCGCGAGGTCAGCGCCGGCGATCTGGACGCGGTGCTGACCTCGGCCTGCGCGATCGCGATCCCGGCCGACCGCAGCGTGCTCTACCGCGAGCCGCAGGAATACCTGATCGACGGCCAGGAAGGCATCCGCCACCCAGTCGGCATGTCCGGCGTGCGCCTGGAGGCGAACGTGCACCTGGTCACCGGCGCGGCCAGCGCGATCCAGAACATCACCAAGTGCATCAACCGCTGCGGCCTACAGGTCGACGAGTTGCTGCCGGCCGCGGTGGCCTCGGCGCGCGCGGTCTTGACCGAAGACGAGCGCGAGCTCGGCGTGTGCATGGTCGACATCGGCGCCGGCACCACCGACATCGCGATCTACACCGGCGGCGCGCTGCGCCACACGACCTCGCTGGCGATCGGCGGAGACCAGGTGACCAGCGACATCGCGCACCTGATGCGCACGCCGACTGCGCACGCGGAGGAACTGAAAGTCCGCTACGCCTGCGCGCTGGCCCAGCTCGCGCATGCCGAGGAAACGATCCAGGTGCCGAGCGTTGGCGACCGTCCGCCGCGCCGGCTCGCGCGCCAGAACCTCGCCGAGGCGGTGCAGCCGCGCTACGAGGAAATATTCGAGATGGTGCAGGCGGACCTGCGCCGCAGCGGCCGCGAGGAACTGGTGCGTGCCGGCATTGTGCTGACCGGCGGCGCCGCGCGCATGGAAGGCGCGCTGGATCTCGCCGAGGAACTGTTCCACATGCCGGTGCGCCTCGGCACGCCGCAGCATGTGACCGGCCTCGCCGACGTCGTCGCCAATCCGATGCAGGCGACCGGCGTCGGTCTGCTTCTTTATGGCAGCCGCCGCGATGGCGCGCGCTTGGCGCCTACGGGCGGTGTGTCGGCGGTTGGCGGGCTGTGGGGCCGGGTATCCACTTGGTTCAAGGGAGAGTTCTAAGGAAGCCGTCATCCCGGCGAAAGCCGGGATCCAGCTTTCGGGAAAAAAACTGGATTCCGGCTTTCACCGGAATGACGGATCGAAAGGTTGAACGCAACACCGTGGCGCAGGAAGCGCCGCGTAGCGACCGAGATGGTCGCAATGCGACCGAGAGGGTCGCAATGCGGCCGAGAGGGTCGCGATGGCATCGGCACGCCAGCCGACGCCGGACGAGCCGGACCATGACGGTCACGGACTCGGGAACGATAAGAAAACCAGACAAATAAACAATTTGCGGAGGATGGGAAAATGTTCGAACTTGTCGAAAGAATGGCACCGAATGCGGTCATCAAGGTGATCGGTGTGGGTGGCGGCGGCGGCAATGCGGTCAGCCACATGGTCCAGGCCAATGTGGAAGGCGTGGACTTCATCTGCGCGAACACCGATGCGCAGGCACTCAAGAGCACCGGGGCGAAGTTCACCCTGCAGCTCGGCGCGAACGTGACCAAGGGCCTCGGCGCGGGCGCCAACCCCGAGGTCGGCCGCCAGGCCGCGCTCGAGGATCGTGAGCGCATCGTGGAACTCCTGACCGGCGCTGACATGGCGTTCATCACCTGCGGCATGGGCGGCGGCACCGGCACCGGCGCGGCACCGGTCGTGGCGCAGCTCGCCAAGGAGATGGGTATCCTGACCGTCGCGGTTGTGACCAAGCCGTTCCCGTTCGAGGGGCGCCGGCGCATGCAGGTCGCGCTGAAGGGCATCGAGGATCTCGGCCAGTACTGCGACTCGCTGATCACGGTGCCGAACGAGAAGCTGCTGACCGTGCTCGGTCGCGACGTGACCCTGTTGTCGGCGTTCAAGCAGGCCAACGATGTGTTGCTCGGCGCGGTGCAAGGCATCGCGGATCTGATCACCCGTCCGGGCCTGATCAACGTCGACTTCGCCGACGTGCGCACCGTGATGAGCGNNATCGTGCGGTCGCGGCGGCCGAGGCGGCGATCAACAATCCGCTGCTCGATGACATCAATCTCGCCGGCGCCTGCGGCATCCTGGTCAACGTGACGGCCGGTATGAACCTCACGATGCGCGAGTTCGACGACATCGGTCAGGTCATCCACGAGTTCGCCAGCGAGGACGCGACCGTCGTGATCGGCACCGCCCTCGACCCGGAACTCAAGGACGACGTGCGCGTCACCGTGGTCGCGACCGGCCTCAACCGTGCGGTCGCGCGCCAGCCGTTGCGCGAACGGGAGCGCGAAGTCGCGTCCTCGCCGCGTCCGCCGGTGCGCATCGTGCGCAACGCGACCACCGGCGAGGTCGATTACCTCGGTATCCCGGGACAGCCGATGCGTGCGAGCTCGCTCGATCGCGCGGTGGCACCGACGACTGAAGTGCCAGGCGACTATCTCGACATTCCGGCCTTCCTGCGCCGGCAGGCCGACTGACGCGCTCCCATCCCGAGCGACCGCTGCGTTCGCCTATGCGGGGAACGCCAGCGGTTACGCCGACGGCGCGTCGAACACGCCGACCGGCGGCAGACCGCCATCATGTGGCGTCATGATGGCGATTGGTCGACGCCGTTTGTTGGAGTTGATCTTCAGCTCACATTAAGTGTTGCGGAAATGCAACACATTGTGGGGTCCATACATCGCTTAACTTTTCTCCACAAACGGGCTGTGCTAACCTCGCCGATGTTTTGTCAGCTCCTGCCCCAGTGGTCAAGCCATAAAAATGATCAGACAGCGCACGCTCAAAAACGTCATTAGAGCGACGGGCGTTGGTCTTCACACGGGCGACAAGGTCTACATGACCTTGCGACCGGCAGCAGTTGACACCGGCATTGTGTTCCGCCGGGTCGACGTGCCGAACCCGGTGGAAATCCGTTCCTGTTGCGAAAACGTAGGCGATACTCGTCTCTCCACAACGCTCGTCAAAGGCGATGTCCGCATCGCGACGATCGAGCATCTGCTCTCGGCGATGGCCGGACTCGGCATCGACAATGCGTATGTCGACCTGTCGGCGCCGGAAGTGCCGATCATGGACGGCAGCGCCGGGCCCTTCGTATTCCTGCTGCAATCGGCCGGAATAGAAGACCAGGCCAAGGCCAAGCGGTTCATCCGCATCAAGAAGTCAATTACCGTCCGCAACGGTGACAAGTGGGCCCGCTTCGAGCCGTTTGACGGCTTCAAGGTCGGCTTCTCGATCGACTTCAACCATCCGATGTTCACCAAGCGCACTTCGACCAGCGAGATCGACTTCTCGACGACGTCGTTCGTCAAGGAAGTCAGCCGCGCGCGCACGTTCGGTTTCATGCGCGATATCGAGATGCTGCGCGAGAAGAACCTCGCGCTCGGCGGATCGATGGACAACGCGATCGTGCTCGACGACTATCGCGTGCTCAACGAGGATGGCCTGCGTTACGAGGACGAGTTCGTCAAGCACAAGATCCTCGATGCGATCGGCGATCTGTACCTGCTCGGCCACAGCCTGATCGGCGCATTCTACGGCTACAAGTCGGGCCACGAGCTCAACAACAAGCTGTTGCGCACGCTGCTCGCGGATGCGGCGGCGTGGGAAGAGGTCAGTTTCGAGGACGGAAAAGAGGCTCCGATCTCCTACGCGCATCCGGCGCAGGCGGTGTAGTTTCGCGATAACGTGATGCGGTGAACCGCATCACGGACGAAGGATTTCGGCTGAGGACAATGCCGATGCGACAGGTGTACGCGCCTGTCGCCCAAGCAAACGAAAGATGGCGAAGCCACCCGTTTGCGTGATGCTGGCCACGGCACGAAGCTTAAGTCAGCGAGCAAGAAGAAGATCGGGCTTTCGCCAGAAAGCTCTGCGGCAGGGGATCAGGAGCCGCCCCGGTTCCTAATCGGCATCATCCGTGGCGATGGACGCCAAGTGTAGATAAAGGGCCCGAAGTTCCGGGTCTGAGGTGACTTTCGCTGTCGCTCGCAAGTGACGGGCGGCGGCGGCGGAAAGGGGTTTCGGCTTTGTCGGTTCCGGGGGAACGGTCGGCAAGGGCGCCACTTTCACGGCAAAGCGTTCGACAGTACCGCCGAGTGCGGTGCGGGCTTCGGCAAGCAAGGCAGATTGATAAAGCCTGATGCGGCTGGCCCAGGTCGGACTCGATGCCAGAAAGACAATCCGCCCGTTGCGGACGTCCGCGAGCCGTGTCTCGCGAGCGACTGCGGCAGGCAAGAGATGGCGCAATCTTTCGTCCAGCGCATCCAGCGCGCGCGCGCGATCAGCGAGCGTGTCGAGTGCGATGCACTCCGCGGCGACCTTCGGGCCCGCCCCGGCAGCATGGAGAGGATTGCGACTTGGCGACATGACGAACACGAACTCGGCGCTTCCAGCATGAACATCATTATCGTCGGCAACGGCTGCTCCTTGCCACGGAAGATTCACCTGGTCGGTCGGCGCGGCCGTTTGCTGGTCGCTGCGATCAGCGCGGGCTGCGCGTTGTTTTTCATCGCGATCGGCGTCGCGGCGACGCTGTTGGTAACCAACCCGCGCGGCCACGATCTGCGTGAAATCGTCGCGTTGCGCGCGACGCTCGCGAAGCAGCGCGAACAACTCACCCATATCGATGGCGATTCGCAGCGCAACCTCGACGCGCTGGCGCTGCAGCTTGGCCAGTTGCAGGCGCAAGCGACGCGCCTCAATGCGCTCGGCGATCGTCTGACCCAGGTCGGCAAGCTCGACGATGGTGAGTTCGATTTCGATGCCGAGCCGGCTCTCGGTGGTCCCGAGGAGGCGAGCACCGGCACGCCGATGTCGCCGCCGCTGCAAAAAGGTGTCGACGACCTGCGCGCCGAGTTCGACCGCCAGGAATCGCAGCTCGATGTGCTCGAAAACATGCTGCGCGACCGCAAGATCGACAATGCGCTGTTGCCGAGCGGCATGCCGGTCGCGCATGGCTACATGGCGTCGGGATTCGGTGTGCGCACCGATCCGGTCGACGGCCGTTCCGCGATGCATTCGGGCCTTGATTTCGACGCGCCAATCGGTACCCCGATCATGGCGGTCGCCGATGGCGTCGTCACCTGGTCGGGCGACCGCAGTGGCTACGGCAACGTCATCGAGATCGACCACGGCAACGGTTACATGACGCGTTATGCGCATAATTCGACGCTGGTCGCGCGTGTCGGTGAGCGTGTGCACGCGGGCGAAACCATTGCCAAGGTCGGCTCGACCGGCCGCTCGACCGGGCCGCACTGCCATTTCGAGGTCTGGTTGAACGGACGCGCGGTGAATCCGATGGTTTACGTGAAGTCGACGCGCGTGAGCCGCGGGTAAGGCACTGCGGGGTGCTTCCAAGGCCGCCGCAGCTCGCCGGCAAGCCTTCCCATCCCGGCTGGGTTCGCTCCGTGTCCTTGAAAGCGGGCCCCCGAAGCACAAAATTGGTTTTTATTGAGCCGGGGCCGCCGTATCATCGGCGGCTTCGTCGTTGCTGGCCGCAGGCCCGCGACAACTTTCGCGGGTCCGTCCGCGACGAAAAATCGGCATGACGTCGCCGGATTTTTCAACAAATGCTCAAAGCCGTGCTCGACGCGGCGTTTGCCCCCAATCGAAGATGACCCATGCTCAATAGTTTCCTGACGCGTATTTTCGGCAGCCGCAACGAACGCGTGCTGCGTCAGCTCGGCAAGACGGTCGCCACGATCAATGTGCTGGAACCGCAGTATCAGGCGTTGTCCGACGACGAACTGCGCGCCAAGACCGCCGAATTCCGCGAGCGTCTCGGCGCTGGCGCGACGCTTGACAGCCTGCTGCCCGAGGCGTTTGCGACGGTGCGTGAGGCATCGTGCCGCGTGCTTGGCCTGCGCCTGTACGATGTGCAGTTGATCGGCGGCATGGTCCTGCATAGCGGCAGGATCGCCGAGATGCGTACTGGCGAAGGCAAGACCCTGGTGGCGACGTTGCCCGTGTATCTCAACGCGCTGGAAGGCAAGGGCGTTCACCTCGTCACCGTGAACGACTACCTTGCCAAGCGCGACTCGGTGTGGATGGGCAAGGTCTACAACTTCCTTGGCATGACGGTCGGCGTGGTCTGGCCGGGCATGGACCACGGCGACAAGCGCGAAGCCTACGCGGCCGACATCACCTATGGCACCAACAACGAATTCGGTTTCGATTACCTGCGCGACAACATGGCCTCGTCGAGCGAGCAGCGCTACCAGCGCGGCCTCAATTACGCGATCGTGGACGAAGTCGACTCGATCCTGATCGACGAGGCGCGCACGCCGCTGATCATCTCCGGCCCGTCCGACGAATCGCCGCAGCTCTACGTCAAGGTTCACCGCATCGTGCCGCGCATGACCCGCCAGGCCAAGGAAGACACGCCGAATGAGCCGCCTGCGCCGGGCGATTACTGGGTCGACGAAAAGCAGAAGCAGGTGCACATGTCCGAAGAGGGCATGCAGCACGCCGAGGACCTGCTGCGCGCTGACGGCATCATCGGCGAGGACGAAGGTCTCTACGATTCGCAGCATATCGCGGTCGTGCATCACCTCAATGCCGCGTTGCGCGCGAATGCGATCTACCAGCGCGACGTCGACTACATTGTGCGTGATGGCGAGATCATCATCGTCGACGAATTCACCGGCCGCACCCTGGCCGGCCGGCGCTGGTCGGACGGCCTGCACCAGGCGGTCGAGGCGAAGGAAGGCGTACCGATCCAGCGCGAGAACCAGACCCTCGCGTCGATCACGTTCCAGAACCTGTTCCGCATGTACAAGAAGCTGGCCGGCATGACCGGCACGGCGGATACCGAAGCCTACGAATTCCAGTCGATCTACGGCCTCGAGGTCGTCGTCATCCCGACCCATCAGCCGATGGTGCGCAAGGACGAGGCCGACGTGATCTTCCTGAAGTCCGGACCGAAGTTCGACGCGATCGTCGAGGACATCAAGGAAAGCCACGCCCGCGGCCAGCCCGTGCTGGTCGGCACGGGGTCGATCGAGATGTCCGAGCTCGTGTCCGACCTGCTCAAGAAGCACGATGTGCCGCACGAGGTCTTGAACGCAAAGCAGCATGAGCGTGAGGCGCACATCGTCGCCCAGGCCGGCCGCGCGAAGTCGATCACGATCGCGACCAACATGGCCGGCCGCGGCACCGATATCGTGCTCGGCGGCAGTCTCGACGCGGAGCTGACCGCGCTCGGCGAAGACGCGCCGGCCAGTGAGCGCGAACGCGTCAAGGTCGAGTGGAAGCGCTGCCACGAAGAAGTCGTCGCGCTCGGCGGCCTGCGCATCGTCGGCACCGAACGCCACGAATCGCGCCGCATCGACAACCAGTTGCGCGGCCGGTCCGGTCGTCAGGGCGACCCTGGCTCCAGCCGCTTTTACCTGTCGCTCGAAGACAACCTGATCCGCATCTTCATGGGCGAGGGCGTCGCCAAGTTGATGCGCATGTTCGGCATGAAGGAAAACGACGCGATCCAGGACAAGATGGTCAGTCGCCAGATCGAGAAGGCGCAACGCAAGGTCGAAGCGCACAACTTCGATATCCGCAAACACCTGCTCGAATTCGACGACACCGCGAACGACCAGCGCAAGGTCATCTACGAACAGCGCAATGATCTGCTCGACGCGGACAACGTCGGCGAGACCGTCGCGAGCATCCGTCAGGATGCGTTCAGCGAAATCGTGGCTCGCCATGTGCCGCACGATTCGGTCGACGAGCAATGGAACATCGACGGCCTCGAAGCCGAACTGGAATCGGAGTTCGGCCTGCAGCTCAACATCAAGCAGTGGCTTGAGGAACAGCAGGAAGCGAACTCGAACGGCGTGCTCGATTACGTGCTCACCGGCGCCGATCGCATGTTCCGCGAGAAAGAAGCGATGATCGGCTCCGAGGTCATGCGCGGACTCGAAAAACACGTGATGCTGTCCGTGCTCGACAACGGCTGGAAGGAACACCTCGCCAGCATGGATTACCTGCGCCAAGGTATTTATCTGCGTGGCTATGCGCAGCAGCAGCCGAAACAGGAATTCAAGCGCGAGGCGTTCGAACTGTTCCAGGTCATGCTCGGGCGCATCAAGCACGAGATCATCCAGATGCTCGCGCGCGTGCGCATCCGCAGCGAGGACGAAGTCGAACAAATGGAACTGGAACAGCGCCGCCGTGCCGAAGAACAAGCGCGCGCGATGCAATTCCAGCATGCCGAAACCGCCGGTTTCAGCGCGCCGGACCTTCCCGCTGACCCGGGCGCGGGAGCGCAGGCGCCGATGCCGATCCTGCAGACACCGATGCATCGCGACGCGCCAAAAGTCGGTCGCAACGATCCTTGCCCGTGCGGTTCCGGCAAGAAATACAAACAATGCCACGGCAAGCTCGCGTGAGCCATCACGCGTCGCTGATGCAGACCCTCTCCTCCGAGCTTGCTCGGGGGAGAGGGTAGGGTGAGGGGGCGAGGCGGCAAGTTGGTGCGGCGGCACGTTTTTCGCAGTAGCGCGCGGGATGAAGCCCGGTTGCTGTTTTCGGCAGTCGCCAATCCTTCGCGGTGCATGTGGGTCCGCCCCCTCACCCCAACCATGAAGCTGTTGGGAGAGAGGGTGCAAGCCGCGCGGCAACCATGACACTTTCCACGATCCACGTCGTCGCCGGCGTCCTGCGCGACGCAGGCGACCGCATCCTGCTGGCGCAGCGGCAGCCCGACAAGCATCTCGCCGGACTCTGGGAATTTCCCGGCGGCAAATGTGAGCCCGGCGAGGCAGCGGTCGATGCGCTAGCCCGCGAGCTGCGTGAGGAAATCGGTATCGTCGTCGAATCGGCGCGGCCGCTGATCGGCGTTCCGCACGCCTACCCAGGGGAAAACATCCTGCTCGATGTCTGGCAGGTGACGCAGTATTCCGACGCTGTGCATCCACGCGAAGGCCAGCGCCTGGCCTGGGTCGAACTTGATGCGATCGATCGCGTCGACATGCCGCCGGCCGATCGCCCGGCGATCACCGCGCTGCGTCTTCCCGACCGCTATCTCATCACGCCCGCGCTCGCACCCGGCGAAACCGAGGCGCTCCTGCGCGGCATCGAGCGAGCGTGTCGCAAGGGCATCCGCTTGATCCAGATGCGCCTGCCTGAGTGGCCGCGCGACCAGATCGCGGCCGCCGCCCGCGCGGCACGCGAAACCTGCCGCGAACACGGTGCACGGCTGCTGTTGAATGGCGACTGGCAACTCGCGGCCATCCTCGGCCTCAATGGCGTCCATCTGCCCGCGCGTATCGCGGCGACACTCACGCAACGCCCGCTGCCGGCCGGCTACTGGGTCGGTGTTTCCTGCCATGACGCGGCCGAACTCGCGCATGCGACACGCATCGGCGCTGACTTCGCCACGCTGTCGCCGATCTACGAAACACCCAGCCATGCCCAATCGCCAGCGCTCGGCTGGGAACGCTTCGCTGAACTCGTCGCCGAGGCCACGCTGCCGGTATTCGCGCTCGGCGGTCTGGAACCTGATGACATCGACGCCGCGCGCATGTCCGGTGCGCAGGGTATTGCGGCGATCCGTGCGCTGTGGGGTGCGTCGGTAACTTTCGGCTAGGCGCTGTGGCTCAGCCGCTGCGTCGCGACTGTGCGAGGTCGAGATAGCGCGCATGCAGGACTGCCACCTGCGCCACCAGTTCCGCCAGCGTTTCACCATTCTCGATCACGTCATCCGCGAGCGCCAAACGCTGTTCGCGCCCAACCTGCGCATCGAGCATCGCGTCGGCGAGCTGCGGCGTGACCCCGTCGCGGGAAAGCAGGCGCGCGCGCTGCACTTCGCGCGCCACATCGACCACGAGCGCGCGATCGACCCAGTCGTAATCCCCGCTCTCGGCCAGCAGCGGGATCACCAGCAGCGCATACGGGCCGGCGGCGACAGCAGAACGCTCGCGCAGCGCAGCGCGGACGCGCGGATGCAGGATCGCTTCGAGCTTCCGGCGCGCATCGACATCGGCAAATACGCGCTCACGCATCGCGTGGCGATCAAGCGCGGCGTTCGCATCGAGCACGTCGCTGCCGAACACAGTGACGATTTCCGCCAGCGCGGCACTTCCCGGAGCGACCAGTTCGCGCGCGACCACATCGGCATCGATCACGTTCGCACCGAGCACCGTAAAACGTTCAGCGACCGCAGACTTGCCGCTGGCGATGCCGCCGGTCAGGGCGACCGTGAAAGGGTGGGTGTCCATGCCAACGCCATTGTAGGAGCGGTGCAGCCGCGACCGCGACATTCGGCGGCGACGCACGGGTCGGGCCCGTGGCGCACACGTCGCCCTAGCAGCGCTCCTACAGGGAACATGAACGCGTCTTCAACCGCCGAGGCCAAACAACCCCGCATAGAACACCCCGAGGCGGTCGCCGAACACGAACCAGGTCCAGCCGGCGGTGGCGATGAAGGGGCCGAATGGGATCGGTGTGCTGCGGTCCTGGCCGCGCAGCGCGAGGGCGATGCCGCCGACCAATGCGCCAATCAGCGACGACAGCAGGATGATCGGCAACAGGTTCATCGCGCCCATCCATGCGCCGAGCGCGCCGAGCAGCTTGAAATCTCCGTAACCCATGCCTTCCTTGCCGGTCGCGAGCTTGAACAGCCAGAACACGGACCACAGGCTCAGATAGCCGATCGCGGCGCCCATGATCGCGGTGGACGGCGTGACGAACAGCGGCACCAGCGCGATAGTGAGCCCAAGCCAGAGCAACGGCAGGGTGAGTTGATCCGGCAGCAATTGCATGCGCGCGTCGATGCCGGAAGCGGCGATCAGAATCCACGTGAACACGAGTCCGGCCGCAAGCGGCCAGCCGAAACCGAACTTCCATGCGACCGCGGCGGAGGCGAGCGCGGTCAGCAGTTCGACCAGCGGGTATTGCCAGGAAATCGGCGTCTTGCAGTAACGGCAACGCCCACGCAAGGCGAGCCAGCTCAGCAGCGGGATATTGTCGAGCGCGGATAGCGCGTGCTTGCACTTCGGGCAATGCGAGCCGGTGAATACCAGATCCGGCGGAGCCGCCTCGGGCAGCGGCTCATTGAGCGCGACATCCATGCCAAGCAGCTCGCGCGCCTCACCGCGCCAGTCGTGTTCGAGCCGACGCGGCAGGCGCAGGATGACCACGTTGAGAAAGCTGCCGACCAGCAAACCGAGCAGCGCTGTCAGCGGAATCAGCAAGGCCGGCTCATGCAGCCAATCGAGATCGATCATCGGCGAAATAGCGCGTGTTCGGGGAACAAGACGCTCGTCATCCCGGCGAAAGCCGGGATCCAATGCCTAAGCGAAGACGCTGGATTCCGGTTTTCACCGGAGTGACGAAACGATGTGTTTCGGTGTTTCTCGCGTTTGGTACGCGCTCTCGGGAGCCGCGCCGATCAACCAACCACCGCGCCGAGCTTGAAGATCGGCAGATACATACCGACCACCATGCCGCCGACGATCACGCCGATGATGACCATGATCATCGGTTCGAGCAGGCTCGACAGCGAATCGACCGCGTTGTTGACTTCCTCCTCGTAGAACTCGGCGACCTTGAACAGCATCTTGTCGAGCGCGCCGGCTTCCTCGCCGATCGCAACCATCTGCACGACCATGTTCGGAAACAGATTGGTCTGGCGCATCGCGAGCTGTAGCTGATGGCCGACCGAGACATCCTCGCGGATGCGCTTCACCGCGTCGTTGTAGACGATGCTGCCGGTCGCGTTCGCTACGGAATCAAGGGCTTCGACCAACGGTACACCCGCACGAAATGTCACGCCCAAGGTGCGCGCGAAGCGCGCGATCGCGGACTGCCGCAGGATTTGACCGATGACGGGAAGCTTCAGCACCAGCCGTCCGATGAAATGCTGGAAGCGGAGGGAACGCTTGTACAACATCATTAGTCCGAAGACGGTGCCGGCGAAGATGCCGAGCACCATCCACCAATACGAGACCATGAAGCGCGACATATTCACGAGCATTTGCGTGAACGCGGGGAGATCCGCACCGAAGTTCTTGAACACGGTCTCGAATTGCGGGATCACGAAGATCAACAGGATGCACGCGACGATAAGCGCAACGGAAAGCACCGCCGCCGGGTAGAACATCGCCTTCTTGATCTTGCCCTTGATGGCCTCGATGTTCTCCTTGTAGGTCGCGATCGTATCGAGCACGGTGTCGAGCACGCCCGCGCTTTCGCCCGCGCGCACGAGATTGCAAAACAGCTCGTCGAACTGCGTCGGATGTTTGGCCAGTGCCTCGTTGAGTGCCGAGCCGCCCTCGATGTCGCTCTTGATGTCCGTCAGCATGTCCTTCATGCGCGGATTGCTCTGACCGCCGGCGACGATCTCGAAGCCCTGCACCATCGGCACGCCGGCCGACATCATCGTCGCGAGCTGGCGGGCGAATACCGCGATATCGCGTCCCTTGATCTTCTGGCCGGCCTTGCCGAAGAGTGGCTTGCCCTTGGCAGTGACGCTCTGCGGATTGATGCCCTGCTTGCGCAGATCGGCCTTGACCATGTTCGCGTTCTTGCTGATCCGCTCGCCTTTGAGCTTGACTCCGCGTTTGTCGAGACCAACCCAGGTGTAGGTTTGCATCTGGCTGAGTTGTGCGCGTTGCTTGCCAAGCTTGGTCGTGGCGGCGGCGCGGGCTTTTATCGCGGTGACGATAGCCATGGCTCAGTCCTTGGTGACGCGGTTGATTTCGGTGAGACCCAAAATGCCCTGCTTGCATTTGAGCAGGGCCGACGCGCGCAGATCGCGAATGCCATCCTTCTTCGCCTGCTCGGCAATCAGCAGGGCGCTGCCGCCGGCGAGGATGATCTTCTGGATAGCCTCGTTGATCGGCATGACCTGGTAAATACCCGTCCGCCCCTTATACCCTTCATTGCAGCCGGAACAACCGGCTGCATCGAAAATCTGCAAACCGGCGTCGATTTCCTCTTGGGTGAAGCCTTCGGCGAGCAACGCCACCGCGGGCAAATCGAGCGGCTTCTTGCAATCGTGCAGGCGCCGCGCGAGGCGTTGCGCGATCACCAGCGACACCGACGAAGTGATGTTGTACGGCGCGATGCCCATGTTCATCAGGCGCGCGATGGTCTGGGGCGCATCGTTGGTGTGCAGCGTGGACAGCACCATGTGGCCGGTCTGCGCGGCCTTGATGGCGATTTCGGCGGTTTCGAGATCACGGATTTCGCCGACCATGATCACGTCCGGATCCTGGCGCAGGAACGAACGCAGTGCCGCGGCGAACGTCATCCCGCGCTTCACGTTCTGCTGCACCTGGTTGACCCCAGCCAGGCGGATTTCGACCGGATCCTCGACGGTCGAGATATTGCGGCCTTCGGTATTGAGGATATTCAGCGCGGTGTAAAGCGATACCGTCTTGCCCGAACCCGTCGGTCCGGTCACCAGCACCATGCCGTACGGTTTTGCGATCGCGTCGAGGAACAGTTTCTTCTGGTCTTCCTCGTAGCCGAGTTTATCGATACCCATCTTCGCGACGGCAGCATCGAGGATACGCAGCACGATCTTCTCGCCGAACAGGGTCGGGCAGGTGCTGACGCGAAAGTCGATCGACTTGGTCTTGGACAGATTCAGCTTGATGCGACCGTCCTGCGGCACGCGCTTCTCGGCGATATCGAGGCCCGACATGACCTTCAGGCGCGAGGAAATCCGCGGGCTGAGTTTGATGGGCGGCGAGGCCACCGCGCGTAACATGCCATCCATGCGATAGCGCACGCGATACGCGGTTTCGTAGGGTTCGAAATGGATGTCCGAGGCGCCACGCTTGATCGCGTCGACCAGCACCTTGTTGATGAATTTGACGACAGGCGCGTCTTCGGTGGCGCTGGCGTCGATGCCGGTTGATTCGCCATCATTGCCCACCGCATCGAGATCGAGATTTTCCAACCCCTCGGTATCTTCGAGCCCGGCGATATTCGTGCCGGTTGCATTGAGCGCCAGCTCGATCGCGCGGGCGAGTTGGCTCTCTTCAACGAGGATCGGCTCGACCAGGTGGTTTGACTGGAACTTGATCTCCTCCAGCGCGCGCAGATTGGTCGGATCCGAAATTCCGACAAACAAACGATTGCCGCGTTTGAACAGCGGCAACGCCTTGTGCTTGGTAATCAGATCCTCGCGAACCAGCTTCATCGGCAGCTGGTTGAGATCGAGTGCCTCGACATCGATCAGCGGCATGCCAAATTCGGCCGACGATGCCACCGTGACCTGCTTGCCCGATACCAGTGCGTTCTCGATCAGCCAGGCGCCGATCGGCATCTTCTGGCGCGCCGCCTCATCAGCCGCCTTGCGCGCGTCCTGTTCGGCAAGCACGCCATCGTTGACCAAACGACGCGCAATGCCTGAAAGACCTGGAAGCAGTACCGCATTCATCAGCATTACCCTGAAAAACTGTTGTCAACTTCGCGAATTCCAAGCGGAATATAAAGCAAAACGAATGCCACAAACGTACCAGCAGGGTCGCAAAACCGCAAATCCCCCTGCCCGCAGCACGACGGCAGGCTCTCATCTTTCCCTCCCCCCGCGCAGGGGGCGAAGGCAAACCAGCGCGTGACGCCATTTGCTTTCCCTTCCCCTGCGCAGCGGGGGACAAAACGGCAGGACTACCATTTTGAGCAGCGCGAGCTACCCGGAGGCGAGCGCCAAAGATGGCGCGAGTTCACGTGCCCGGAGGGCGGAAGAGGGCGCCTTTGGTTGCCAGATTGCCGACTGCCACCATCCCCGTCATGCCGTGCGAAGACCAGGTACCGAAGCGAGCGCCGAAGGCGGCCCGTGGGATCGATCGCGCGAAGCGACCCGTAATCCATCCTGGTTCCCCCGTTCCGGCTAGTCCTTGATCGCGCGCATCCCCACCCGTTTGCGCCGCAATCGTTGCCCAAATCCAGCTTCGCGGGCAGTATAGCCGTCAACAACACCCTTCTGGTCTGGCCCGGGGAACCATGCTCAGTATCGTCCTTCCAGCCAAAAACGAGGCCGCCGCACTCGCGGACTTGCTGCCTCGATTGAAAGCCGCTCAACCCGATGCCGAGATCATCGTGGTTGACGACGGTTCATCCGACGACACCGCGAAACTCTGCGTCGACAACGGCGTGCGCGTCGTCCGGCAGCCGTATTCGATGGGCAACGGCGCCGCGATCAAGCGCGGCACGCGCGCCGCGACCGGCGACATCCTTGTCTTCATGGATGCCGACGGCCAGCACGATCCGATCCTGATCGAGCGCCTGCTGCAGCGCCTGGACCAAGGCATGGACATGGTCGTCGGCGCCCGCGACTGGGCGGGCCAGGCCGGTGTCAGCCGCGGCATCGCCAACACGATCTACAACTGGCTGGCGACCCGGATGACCGGGTTCGCGGTGCGCGATCTCACCTCGGGCTTTCGCGCCGTGCGCGCCGACAAGTTCCGCGAGTTCCTGCATCTGCTGCCGAACGGCTTTTCGTACCCGACCACCAGCACGATGGCATTCTTCCGCAGCGCCTACGCGGTCGCCTACGAACCAATCCCGGTGGCCAAGCGCATCGGCAAGAGTCACATCCGCCCGCTCCGCGATGGCGTCCGCTTCCTGCTGATCATCTTCAAGATCGCGACGCTGTATTCGCCGCTGAAACTGTTTGCGCCGACCAGCGCATTGTTCTTCCTGATCGGCCTCGGCTACTACGGCTATACCTTCGCGACCCAACATCGCCTCACCAATATGAGCACTTTGTTGTTCAGCGCAGCCGTGATCATTTTCCTGATCGGATTGATATCGGAGCAGATCACATCACTGATGTATCGGCGCGAGGTCTGACCGCCGACGGGGGCGCAGATGCGCCGCCCATAGCACCGTGCTAATGTGTATGCAATTTCTAAGGCATACACATCATGCGTACCAACATCGTGATCGACGACAAATTGATGAAGAACACGCTTCGATTGACAGGCCTGAAGACCAAGCGTGAGGCGGTCGAACTTGCCTTGCACACCTTGGTACGGCTGCGTCAGCAGGAGCGGATCAAGCGTTTTCGGGGCAAGTTGAACTGGCACGGCGATCTCGACGCCATGCGGAAAGATGCGTGATCCTGGTCGATTCGAGCGTTTGGATCGATTACTTCCGCGGTATCTCGACCCCCGAAGCCGATAGGCTGGACGCCCTGTTGGGCGTCGAGCCACTTGTCGTGGGCGATCTTATTCTTGCCGAAGTGTTCCAGGGTTTCACCGCCGGCAGGGACTTCGAGCAGGCCAGCAAGCTCATGACCTCGTTTCAGGTGGTCGATCTTGTGGGGCAAGCTATCGCGATCCAGGCGGCGAGGTATTTCCGGGCATTGCGACAACGCGGCGTGACGGTACGAAAAACCATTGGCACGCTCATCGCAACGCGTTGCATCCATGACGACTTCGCGCTGTTGTACAGTGATCGGGATTTCGATCCGTTCGTGGCCCATCTTGGATTGCGGTCCGCGCTACGTGAAAGCTGAAACAAGCTGCACGCCAATGACCGCTCGAGCTGCGCGCCAACCGTGTTCTTCCCGCACCGTCTCGCTTACTACGTTTGCACCATCATTGCCCGAAGCCGCTGCATCAACGAGAGCGCGTGCTGTTAAGGGCAGCGGTGATCGTGTTCCTGATCGGGCTGATCTCCGGGCAGATCGTTGAATCTTTCCTCAAGGAGTTCCGCTTCGGTAGCACCGAGGTGGATATCTTCCGTCGTGGCGACGATGTCGTACTGCGTGAAAAACGCCTCAAGCTGATCGCCGACGCCGGCGACCGCCGGGATCCATCCTTCGTCATCCCGGCGAAAGCCGGGATCCAGCGCCTCCAATCCGGAGTCAATCGGACGATCGCGCGAACATACCGTCTGTCTTGCGACAATTCGGACTCAGCTAACCGTCTGCCGACATGCCCCGGGAAATGTTCCCTGACCCCTTTTCACCTAATCATTTCTTGGACAGCTTGATAATCACGACGGCCAGCAGAACCACAACCAGCACGCCGATCCCCGTCCAAATCCACATCCCTCCGCCCACCCAGCCATTCATCCCTCCACTCATCCATCCGCCTGTATGATTCATCAGAAAGCTCCTTTCGTTGCGCTGCGACCAGCCGACCACCGGGCAATCCAGACCGTGAGCGGAGGCAGCAGTGTCATTTGAAGTTGACGCCACAGGACGGCACCAACCGTTCGTCGCGGAGCATCTTGGCGCTCAGCAATCATTTCTGTTCTTCTCGATGTTCTTTGTGGACGCCCACGAAAACGGATCCAGCCGAGAGATGTCTTTCGTCGCATGGTCGGAATTCCTTTTTCCTCTGGCCATGCCGCATCCGAGTGCGCGGCACACCGAAGGGGAAAAGGGTCAGGGAACATTAGCGGTTGCATCGGCGTTTTCCTACCAGCGTGAGCAGCGATACCCTACGCAGCTGAGCCTGACATGCAGCCATGCTGCTGTCACCTTCAACCATCGCTGCCATTGCCATGCGCCGACCACGACTGGAAATCGTGGGCATCCAGTGGTCTTACCTTGACCCTTTTCCGTACGTCGCATCGTGGTCGCCCACATTCACCGGGATGACCTGCCCGTCCTTTACCATCAGCTCCAGCGTGATCCGGTAGGACAGGTTGATCGACACAGAATGCAGCCCGGCCAGCCGTCCACTCAGGGCGTGCATGCGCAGTGATGGATGGTGCGGATTCGCCTGTAGCAGCTGCAGGGTTTTCAGGTATTGCTTTCGCAGTGTCGGGTGACGCTTCAGAAAGCGGGCGGCGCGGCTGGTGTACTGATCGGTGAAAACCAGTACATAGCTCACGGCATGGCGTCCAACCGTGCCAGATGCGCTTCCGGCGACTCCTGCACGAACCGCCCGGCGGCCAAATCGGCCTGCGTTTCGGCCAGCGCAGCCGCCAGCTCGCATTCGCGCAGGTAGTGGTAATGGGCCACTTCCATGATGACGAAGCGTTCCTTGCCGCGTACGGTAACCATGGTTTCGGGCTGCTCGGACAGAGCCGCCTCAATCGCGGCCACGCCCTTGGTTTTCAATGTGTCTGCGGTGATCGAGGACATGTTGGCCGAACGCCTGGGTGGACTGAGTGAATCGTACTATACACCGCGCGATGAAACGCATGGTCAATCGTTTTGAATAGGGAGCGATTCGAGTCCACACGTGACCTGCCGCGCCGGCAGGATGCCGGAAATGTTCCCTGACCCCTTTTCAGTTCTTTTGCCGGTTCGCGATCCAACTTTTTCGCTGGCCCGTTTGCTTGCCATACTGCTGAGTAGTATAGTGCGGCCATGTTCACCGTGATCGAGACGCCGCTGTTTGCCAAGCTGTGGCCGGACTATTGGACAGAAGATGAACGCACCGACTTTGCGGCTTTTCTGGCCGCAAACCCGGAAGAGGGCGATGTAATACGGCAGTCCGGCGGTGCCGCAAGGTGCGCTGGTCGCGCGCAGGCGCAGGCAAGCGCGGCGGCGTGCGCGTGATTTATTTCAACCGGCTGGCGGACGGCAACATCGTGTTGCTGCTGATGTACGCCAAGAGTGCGCAGGACACGATCCCCGCCGGCGTGCTGCGCCGGATCGTGAAGGAGCTTTGATATGCCCATGACCGAGAAACAACTGCTGGCCCGCGATGCCAAGCGCGATATTGGCGCTGAGCTGCTGGAATCCGTGCGGCAAATGCAGCGTGGCGCGGGGCGGGTGGTTTACTCGCCGGTGATCGAGGCGCGCACCAAGTCTGGCCTGTCGCAATCGCAATTCGCCGCCCTGCTGGGGGTTTCGGTGCGCACCCTGCAAAGTTGGGAGCAGGGGCGCAAACAACCTTCCGGCGCGGCACGTACGCTGGTCGCGATTGCTCTGCGCTCGCCGCGGGCATTGCGGGCTGTGGCTGCCTGAGAGGGTTGGGGTTCAGCGGAACGCAAAAGCGCACGTTTGCGCTTCTCCTACAGGGCGGCAGTCGCGTCCTCTCCTGTAGGAGCGCTGCAAGCGCGACGCGACTCCGATGCGAAGCCTCAGCTCGCTGATCGCCGACGCCGGCGACCGCCGGGATCCATCCTTCGTCATCCCGGCGAAAGCCGGGATCCAGCGTTTTTGCAAGCCATTAAAGGAACTGGATGACCAGCTTGGCTGTTGTGAAGCGCCTCCGGCTTTCGCCGCAATGACGAGCAAAGATTTGTTCAGACCGGCCAATTCGGCTGCCCCGCCATGAACCATGCTAGCGTTGGTCATGTGACTAGACTACTGAGCTGCCAGCATGCCCCGGATCGTCAACGTCCACGAAGCCAAGACCCACCTCTCGCGCCTGCTGGAACGCGCATGCGGGCGAGGAAATCGTGCTGGCCAAAGCCGGCACGCCGTATGCCCGCTTGATGCCGCTGGCCAAGCCGCCGGCAAAACGCAGGCCCGGGAGCTTGCAGGGCCGCGTCGCCAACGCGTTCTTCGAGCCACTCGATGCGGCCGAGCTGGATGCGTGGGAAGGCCGGTGAAACTGTTGCTCGATACTCAGGCTCTGCTGTGGTGGCTGACCGACGACGCGCGACTTTCGGTGGTTGCCCGCAAACATATCGCGCAAGTGAAGAACGACATTTTCGTCAGTGCGGCCAGCGCCTTGGAAATCGCCGCCAAGCATCGGCTCGGCAAGCTCGGCCTGGCCGACACCATCATGCAACGCTACCCGATATTGCTTGCCGAGCAAGGCTTCCTCCCGCTGCCGATCAAGGACGAACATGCCCTGCTGGCCTGCAGCTATCCGCAACCGCATCGCGATCCGTTCGACCGCATGCTCGTGGCGCAAGCCTCGCTGGAAAAACTGACGGTGGTGAGTTGCGACCCGGCATTGCAGCAGTTCGATGTCGCGCTGCTGTGGTGACGCGGTGGAATACTGCGTGGAGATTTTTTCGCGATGAGCCAGCTTGCGGGTAAGCCAGTAATGCCGGTGGTGAGGTATCTGCGCACGTTGCCGTCGAGCGCGGTGGTGATCATTTTCCTGATTGGTCTGATCTCCGAGCAGATAACTGCGCTGATGTACCGGCGTGACGCATGATGCCTCCCACGGGCGCGAGCCAGCATGCCCCGGGGTCTCCCCGTCCGTCGATACGCGTTCACTCTTTGCATCGATGACGACCCGGCCGCCGCCCATCGACAAGGAAACGCGCAAGCGTTTTCGTGGCTATTCGGGTGCTCGACCCGATGTCATGCGGCTGATCTCGGCGCCGCCCCGACGTGTGCTCGATGTCGGCTGCGGCGCCGGCATGACGGCGGCGCTGATCACCGAGAAATATCCCGGCGCGGTGGTGATCGGCATCGAGCCGGACATTGCGCTCGCGAATCTGGCGCGCGCGCGCATGTCGGCCGTGATCGACGGAAGGGTGGACGACCCGTCGGTACAGGCTCAGCTGAAGCAAGATGGTTCGTTCGATTTGATCATCTGCGCCGACGTGCTGGAACATCTCGCCGAACCCGCTGAAGTTCTGATGCGCATGACCGCGATGCTGACAGAAGGCGGACACCTGATCACCAGCATCCCGAATATCCGCCATGTATCGACCTTTGTCAGCCTGGGGTTGCTGGGGACCTGGCCAGCGCGCAGCCGGGGCATTCATGACCGCACACATCTGCGTTTTTTCGCGCGAGGCGACATCCTCGCGCTCGGTCGCTCGGCAGGTCTGCGGCTGGTGCGGGAGCGGCGGAACCTGCGGCTGATCGAAGCAGCGGCATGGTCAACGATTCCGGCCAGGCTGTTCGATTTCTGGCCGTTTCGGGCGTTCCTTACATTCCAGTATCTACATCTATGGGCCCGGATGCGCGACGGCGATGACCATCCTGCGTAGCGCCGCGTGGAAAATATGGCTCGGCTATGGTTTGGCGGCGGCGGCGATCGTCTTCGCCGCTCGATACCTGGGTCTCAACCGCAGTGCTTTTATTTCCGCCATCTCGGAACTGGCGCCGACTTCCCTATTGCTGGCGACAGTCGCGTTCGCATTGCATGTCCTCATCAACGCGATGGCGTTTGCTCCGTTGAATCACGCATTCGGAGTTTCGGCCAGGTCTTCCACGTTGACGCGTACATGGGCCGCCACGTTGCTTGCCAAATACATTCCCGGCGGAATCTGGCACGTCGTCGGACGTGGACTGTTGCTTGCCAAATTAGGTGTTCCTGCACGAACTACAGCCGCCGTGGGCATGGCTGAACAGGGGATTTCATTGGCGTTGTGCGCACTGATCGCGGCTGCCTTTTTCTGGATGTTCGTGGCGGCCTCGTGGTGGCGATTGGCGTTGGTGGGTATTGGAAGTCTGGCGCTGATCTTCGTCCCACCGCGTGTCTTCACCTTGTTTCGCCACCCGCTGCGCGCGGAACTTTTTCGCAGGGCATTGCTCGGCTACGCGATCGCCATGGTTCCGTATGCGCTCGGCTACGTCGTCATCGTCGCGCCAGAAGCACCGGCCCGGTTCCTCGGCGCGCTGTTTGCGGGAACCATCGCAGGCGTGCTCGCGTTGCCGGTGCCTGGCGGGCTCGGAATACGTGAGTCCGCGACCTCGTTGCTCGCGCTGTCGGCGCAGCCCGCGCGACTGTTTGCCGGAATGCTTGCCGCCAGGGCACTGATCTTTGGCGTCGAAGTGCTCGTCAGCCTCTTGAGTTTGCGTGGATTACGCCGCAGGAATGCCGCGTGAAGGTTTATATCGGTGGCCTGGGCCTTCGCGGCGACGGTTATCCGAATGCGGCGCGCACGCTCGCGCTGCTGGAACAGCAAGCCGACATCGAGATCGTCAACTGCGGTCGCTGGCTGCCCGAAGATCTGCATTTGTGGAAGCTGGCGCGGATGCCGCGTTGGCGCACCCTGCGCTGGCTGCTGATCCTGATTTTCGGCAATCTGCGCAGCCTGCTCCGTGTATGCGCACGCGCGCGTATCGCGCCCGGCGTCTTGTACGTGCCTTATCCGGGCGTTTTCTTCCTGTTCTGGCTGTCGCTGCTGCCGCGCGGCTGGCGGCCGGCGTGCATCGTCGACAGTTATGTCTCGATCTGGGATTCGATGTTCCGCGATCGAGCGGCCGCAAAGGCTCCGGGCGTCGCCTCCGCAATGCTCAAATGGATCGAAGCGCGAGCGTTGCGTACCGCTGCGGTCGTGCTGGTCGACACCCAGGCCAATCGCGATATCTTCATTGCTGATTTCGGACTCGATCCGGCGCGTGTACGCTCGCTACCGCTCGCGATCGATGAAGACCGGTTTACCGCTGCGCCGCCGTTCGCCCATCGTACGGACGCACGCGTGCGCATACTCTTTGTCGGCACCTTGATTCCCCTGCACGGAATCGCGGTCGTGCTCGATGCGTTTGCGCGGCTTGCTGACGACGCCAGTCTCGAATTGCGCTTGATCGGCAACGGGCAGCAGGCCGATCGCGTCGCGGCGTTTATCGACGCAAATCCAACCGCGCGAATCCACTGGATCCGTGAATGGTGCTCGCTGGATCGAATCGCCGCCGAGATCGCCGATGCCGATATCTGCCTCGGTGTCTTCGGCGGCGAAGGCAAGGCCGCACGCGTGCTGCCTTTCAAGCTCTACATGTACCTGGCGCGCGGACGGGCGATCGTCAGCCAGTCTCTGCTCTCGACGCCACAGGATGTTCCGTTCCCGCCGATCGAGGCGATCAGCGAGCCGCTCGCGGCGGAACTGGCCGATGCGATCCGGCGCCTGGCGACTGATCCGGAGCGACGCGAGCGCATGGGTCGCGAGGCCGCTGCGTACTATCGCCATTGGCTGGCGAATTCACGTGTCGCAGACGATTGGCGCGAGATGCTGGCTCGCCTGGACCCTCAGGCCAAAGCGTGATCGGATGCAGCCCAAAACAGGGTCAGAGAACATATCCGTTTGAATCCGGTGGCGGTACGGGTCGCCCGGCATGACGCACGCCGACCGGACGCCGCAACGTCTTCTCCACCATCGCCTGGAATCGCGGCGAACCCAACGCCCGCTCCTGCCGCATGTGCTCGCGCACGGCACTCAGGTGCTCGTCATCCAGCGGTTCCAGCAGCAGTTCCCGGTAGCGCGCCGCGCGCGTTGCGGCGTCTGCGCCGAGCCCCGCGTAGACCGGGTGTGGCCGCGATAGCGGACAGGGCCGCAGGCCAAGGTGCGCATGCACGCTGGACCAGCGGTAATCCCACGGCAGCGCCACCAGCCCGGCACGCACGGGGTTGAGTTCGATATAGCGCAGGCAGGTCAGCAGGTACCGCTCGCTGTCCACCAGGCACGAGCGGAAGCGGCCTTCCCACAAGGTTCCGGTGCGTGCGTACTTCGCGTTGAAGGCGCGCACATAGCGTCGTCCGATCGCCTGCATCATGCGTGACACCGCGCCCGCTTCCTCCGCGCTCGCCAGCAAATGCACGTGATTGCCCATCAGCACCCAACCATGCACCGCTACGCCTTGTGCCATGGCCGCTATCTGCAACGCTTCGAAATACGCGAGGTGATCGTCTTCGTCGATGAAGGTGGCGCCGCGATTCACGCCGCGCTGGGTGATATGCAATGGGATTCCGGGTAGTTCCAGGCGGCGACGGCGCATGATCGTTGAATCGGCGATGAGGGATGTCGTCCAGCGTGGTGGTTCATCGCGAGGGCGACCATCGGCGGAAAGCGCCTGCTGCCGTAGGAGATTGCCGATTCAAACGGATATGTTCTCTGACCCTGAGGTTTGGCCTCCGTCACCGTTTTCGCGCCGAGCGCATGCAGCCGTAGGAGATAACTGATTCAAACGGATATGTTCTCTGACCCCTTTTCACAGACTCAAACGGCTCTGCGCCTTCGCGATCTCCGCATTCATGCTCCCGAAGCGCACTTTTTCCTTGAGCGTTTTCAATTCAGCAGCCGCCTCGTCTGGGCGCTTGAGGTCGATCAGGAAGTTGACCAGGTTCAATCGGTACTGTTGATCGCTTGATTGCGCTGCGTCGCGCGCAAGCTGCAGTGCCAGCGTACTGTCGTGCAGGCGATTGAACGCAAATATCGCGTAGCTGTACAGCACGGAAGCATTGGCTGCGCCATGCTGGAGTGCCGCGAGATAAAGGCTAAGCATGCGCTGATCGTTCAGGACGCATCGGCCCTCACGTTGGCATGCGGTGAGCGACTTTATCGCCTCGGAATCTTCGACTGTCGGCTGCCTGTTTTCGAGTTTGCTGCGCATGCCGTCCCACCAGGCGTCCTCCATCGGTCTTCCGGTGCGGGAGGCGACCATGATCAGGGCGACTTCCGGCAGGATGCTGGCTCCCGGCGCGCGCGCGGCGGCTTCCAGCGCAGTGATTGCTTTTGGAATATTGGGCGATTCGGGCCGATACCCGCTCAATACCACCAGGGTGCGTCCCAGGTTGTAAGTCGCGCGCGGGGAATCCGGATGCAGCGCCGCCTCGGTCACGGCGAGCGTAATCGGATCGCTCCAGGTGCGCGCCCGCATCATCAGCGTGATCGTGCAAAGCGCGGTCACGGCGAGGACGAGCGTTATGCGCGGCAACGCGAAATGGGTCGATCCGAGGCGCTCCGGCAGCAGCAGATCGAACGCGGCCAGCAGCAGGACGGCCGAGGCGAAATAGTTGCGATGCTCGAACACGAGTTCGAGCGGAAAAAAAGTGGCGGTCAATGCCTGGGCGCTGAGGAACCATGCCAGCCCGAGCGCAATCAGGGGTCTGCGCCGGCGTAACAACACCGCAGCGACCGCCATCGCGATCACAGCGGCAATCGCGGGAAGCGTGCTCCACGGATGCCACAGGTCAGTCGAGAACGGATAGTCGTCGTGGTAGAAGCTGAAAAATTTCGGTAGCGGCAAAAGGATCCATGCAACGTAATCGAGCAGCACGCGCGGTTCGGTCAGCAATCGCTGGGCAAGCGTGAATGACCGGAACGAATAGGCTGGCGCAGGCAACACTCGCGGCAACATCCAGAGCAAGCCGAGGATGCCCGGGATGAAAAGGAAAACAGTGTAAAACGTCACCAATTCGCCGCGTCGGCGTCGCCATGTTTGCAATACCACCATTTCAAGAATCAGCGCATAGAGCGGCAGCAATACCGCGGATTCCTTGGCGGCGATGCCGAGCAGCGTGCACAGCGGAACGCCAATCCACAACCGCCAGAATGCGCCGCGTTGTCCGCTGTCCTGGCGCTTGCGCGCTTCGACATAGAGCAGCAGACCCATCAGCACGAACACCTGGGCCAGGCTCTCCATCCGCTGCACGACATACAGCACGGCGGTGAGGTTGATCGGATGGACCAGCCACGCGCTTGTGACGAGCAACGCCAGCCAATCGCCGCGCTGGATTTGAGCGGTCGTGGCGACATTCGTGCGCGCAGCGCGCCACTGCGTAAGACGGCGAAGCAGCAGGAACAGCAGCAGGCCGTTGAGCAGATGGATCAGTAGATTCGTCGCCTTCATCGGCGCCGGGGCGAGGCCGCTGAAGTAATGATTCAGCGCAAAACTCAGCGACGCGAGTGGTCTTTGCAGATCGCTTGATGGGGATGCCCACAGCGCTTCCTGCCACGCCGCGGCATCGAGTGTGGTGACATGCAATGCCGTGTTGTCGACGATATTGGGGAAATCGTCGAATTCGTATCCGCCCTTCAAACCGGGTAAGTAAACCAGCGCAGTAACCAGCAGCGCGCCCAAGAGAAGCGGAAAAAATTTTGTTCTCGACATCGGAGCATTCTTGTTCGAAGACAACGTCGTACCTGATAAGCATCGAGTCTAAGCTACCGCTCGCCGTGAGCATGGCGCAGCGAAACCGAAGAACACTCCCTCAACTTTATCCCTTCGGCCTACGCCTGCTTGCCGACGGGTTTCGTACGGTCCGCCTCAATCTGCTCCCGTAAATGATCAATCTCGTGCTGCCAGTAGCCCATGCGCCATAGGAGCCAGACGTGCAACGACGCCATGTTCAGAGACGGCGTCCGTGCCGGCTGCCAGACCTTTTCAAGGTGGTCCAGATGTTCCAGCGCCTGGCGGGGATAACCTGCGGACGCGAGTTCGGCAGCCTGCATCAGCCCCGCACCCGGACGCACATTCTCGTCCAGCGCGGCGTTGAACAGCGCAAGCGCGGCATCGCCGTCATGCTCGATCAGCGCGATGCGCCCGCGGAGGTTGGCGACATCCTGGCGACGCCCGTCGACTTGGCGAGCGAAAGGATTGGCTGCAGCAGCGTCGAGCAAGCGCTTGAGCGCGGCAAGATCCAGTGTGCGACAACGTCCAGCGCGGGCGATCGCAAGGCCGTCTTCGAACCATTCGTAGCCAAGCCTTCCGATCTCGCGGGCCGTGCGCAACGAAACCGCGGTGCGATCCAGATCGGCCGGGGTCAAGCTGCCACTCCGGCATTTGGCGCCGACCAGGTTCAACGATATCTGGATCTCATCAGGATGGAGCTTCAACGCCGTTTGCAGTCGATCGATTGCGGCGCCGACCTGGCCGCGCGCAAGCTCCGCCTGCGCGGCGTAGGCTTGGGCGCGCGGAGAATCGGGATTTTTCTGTGCCCATAGCAGCGCTTGATCGCGTGCATCGCCCCACACGTCGGCGCGCAATAACGTGAGCCCGGCCAGACCAAGCGGCAGCACGATCGCCAACGCGATCCGCAGCGTGCGCAGCGAATCGGTTTGGCGCAGGCCATCGGCCGGCCCGCGCTCGGCGCACAACCACAACGCCAGCGGCCAGAACATCAGCAGCGCCGGCAGATAGTTGCGGTGCTCGAAATACAGCTCCAGTGGCAGCACCGTGGATTCGAGCAACTGCCCACCGAAGTAGAACAGCACGGCCGCGGCAAACGCCGGATGGCGACGACGCAACCCGAAAGCGGCCGCGATCAGGCCGCCGATCAGCGCGATGCAGGGCAGCGTAGTCCATGGTGTAAACAGGCCCGTGGAAACACCGATCGCGTCGTTGAACAAGCCCGCGGTATACGGTCGTGGCAGCCACAGCAAACCGAGGTAATCGGTCACGATCCGCGCTTCGGTCAACAGGCGCTGGGCGAGCGTCCATGACCGGATCGGCGGCATCCCATCGGCGAATCCAGACCAGCAACGTGTCGCCAGATACGCCAACACACACAGGCTGGGCAGGATCAGCACCAACCAGCGCAGCAGCGCGAACGAGCGGCGCGTGCGCGGATCAACCAGCGGTTGCCTTGGGGCCAGCAGCAAAACATCGATGATCCAGGCAAGTAGCGGCAGCAATACGCCATTGGCCTTGCTCAAGGTCGCCAGCAGCGTGCCGCCGACGATCGCGATCGCCGCCAGCGAGATGCCTCGGCGCTGACCGCGTGCAGCCAACTCGCGGCCGGCGACATAGCCGATCAGGCCGAGCAGCGTAAACGTGGCTGGGAGCATCGCCTCGCGCTGCACGACATACAGCGTGGTCGACACCAACAGAGGATGCAGCAGCCATAACGCGCTGCCGAGCACGCCGGCATAAGCGGATTCACGCTCGCTGCGACCCAGCGCACGGCCCAGGCGCAGCAACAGCCAGGCCAGCAGCGCGCCATTGAGCAGATGCAGCCAGACGTTCGTGACCTTGAACGGATACGGATCGGCGGGCCAGTCCTGCGCGTCGAGCAAAAAACTCAGGACCGCGACCGGGCGGCCGGTGGGATCGGCGGTACCGGAGGTGAGATAGCGCCAAAACGCCGCCGCATTGTCGATCGGGCCGGTGTCGCCCAGGCTTGGGAGATTGGCGAAATCGTCGAACAGGAACGCGCCCTGCAAACCCGGGTGATAGGCCAGCCACGCCAAGACCAGCGCGACCAACAGGGCAAGCGCTGCCAGGCCATCATGCAAGCGGAACAACTTGCGCATCGTCAAAAAAAGAAGGGCCGCGCGTGCGGCCCTTCAAGGCGTCAGGAAAAACAGAGCGCTTAGCCGCGGCAGGACGTAGGAACGTATTTCAGAGGCGTTGTGCCTACCTTACAGGTCCATTCGATGCTGCCGGCATGCGTGATCGCCGAAAAGAACATCGTATCGCCCTGAATCTTCGCGTTGGCGTTGGTGGCATTGAATGTCGCAGTAATCTTGCCCGGAGTCGAGGTGGCGTCAACCGACAAGACGTATTTGCCGACGATGGATACCGCCGCGGCCAAACCTGCCGATGCCTGGCTGGCGGGGAACACGCCCTTGTTGCTGTAGTACTCGCTGATCGCGGTCTTGGAGCCGTCGGCCAGTACCGCTGCTTCCGAGACCTGCGAGCGGATCAGGTAATCCTGATACGCCGGCAGCGCGATCGCGGCCAGGATGGCGATGATCGCGACGACGATCATCAGTTCGATCAGCGTAAAGCCTTTCTGCATCTTGTTCATGGTGATTCCTCTGCAATGGTAAAACGGTTTGCCCCTCTTGAGCCGCCGACCTTGCCAGGCGGGCCCGCTTCCGCGATCGCCCAATAGGTGATCGACGGCTCGCTGGTCTAAGACAGCAGCTTCCATGCCAACGCGAGCATAACCGACAAACGGACGTTTTCTCGGTTTGAATGTTCCGCGATGAGACGGGGTTCTCATAGCGCCCCAGCGTGCCTGCGCAAATTGTCAGGGTATGACAATCGGAGCATTGTCGATGGCGGAAATCTGTCGCTAACCGCCACTTTGCCGACGAAACGAAAGGGATCGGGGGGAACCTTGGGACCGACGCGACCGAAGCGGCGTCGATCCCGCGCACTGGCCGCAAAGGTTCTCTGACCGCTGTTTGCGTCAGCGACACGAGGTCGGCAGGTAACGCTGCGCGATGCCCATCGAGTGGCAGCGCCACAGCATACTGCCGGAGTTGGTGACTGCGGAAAGCAGCAATGTCTTGCCGGAAATGGCGGTGTTGGCGCTGCCGCCAAATGTCGCGGTGATCACGCCACCGGTGACGCCGACCGATGTCACATATTTGCCTGTGATGCTTGCTGGAAGAGCCATGCCAGCCGATGTGTTACCCGGCGGGAAGTAACCCTTGTTGGCGACGAATTCCCAGATCGCGGCTCTGCCGCCTACGGCGAGACTCAGGCCCTCAGCGATTTGGCTGCGGATCAGATAGTCCTGATACGCCGGCAGTGCGATGGCTGCGAGGATTGCAATGATCGCAACGACGATCATCAATTCGATCAAGGTGAAACCGCGCTGCATCGTTGCCTTCAACATGACGTGGCTCCCCGGATCGTGTCCCATCAGTTAGTTAGCATTAAATGTGCCAGTTTGTTGCGCCGCGCAGTACACGCGTGACACGGAAGCACAGGTTGTGACAGACGTCGCACTTGACCGGACGAAAAGGGGTCAGAGAACATTTCCCCGCTGCTCCGGCACGAACGCGGATTCAAACGGAAATGTTCTCTGACCCCTTTTCTCCGTAGACGTCGCGACGATGGCCGATCTTGACCACGAGGATCAGCAAGCGTTTGTCCTGGATCTGGTAGATCACGCGGTAGTCGCCGGAGCGCACGCGGTAGAGGTCGTCAGCGCCCTGGAGTTTGCGTACGCCATTCGGTCGCGGCGTCGTAGACAGGCGCTCGATGATCGGAGCAAGCCTCCTTTGTACGGCGACCGGCAGTGCCGCAAACGCCTTCGCGGCGCGCGGCGCAAACTCGACCGTGTAGCGCGCCGCCATCGTTACAGGCCGAGACTGGCCTTCAGTTCAGTCCAGGGAATGCTTCCCTTGCGCCCCGTTTCGGCGAGCGCCTTCCTCGCGTCTTCCAGATCGATGCGGTCTTCCAGCGCTTCGAGCAGGGCGAGATCCTCGATCGGCACGATCGCCGCGATATCGCGGCCGCGACGGGTGATGACGAAGCGCTCCTTGCCGTAACTCGTGCGATTGAGCACATCGGCGAGCGCGGAACGGATTTCGGCGGTAGAGATGCTGGACATGGCGGTTCGTTCGACAACGAAAAAAGGGGTCAGAGAACTTTTCCGTTTGAATCGGTGCTCGTGCCAGAGCGGCAGGAAAATGTTCTCTGACCCCTTTGACCCCTTTTCGATGAGGTTAGGCGAGTGCCTGCGTCAAGCGTTTGAACTCGGCAAGATACGCGGGCAACCGACCGAAAATCTCGCGCGCGAGCGCTTCGCGGTAGGTGTGCGAGCTCAGGTTGCGGTCGCGCAGCATCGCGAGCCATGTCGCTTCGTCGCCGATCAGCGCGACGCGATACGCAGCTTGCAGCGTGGTCTTCGGGGATGCGGTTTCGAGGCTGTGATCGCGCAGCAGGATTTCGCGCAACGACTTCCATGCAAGTTCCACACAGAACTCGAAGCGTTGGATGCTCGCATCGACGCCGAGCGGATTGCCATAGGCGAGCACGAGGGCCTGGTCGAGACCGGCGACCGCGCGCTTGAACTCGGCGATGCGCTCGGTGGCGTTCACGGCGCGTCGATCCGGCGATACAGCGTGACACCGTGCGCTTCGATGGACCGCCGCAGCGGCTCGTCGGCAGCCATTTCGTCGAAACGTACGCAATCGATGCCGAGCAAGGTGTCGGCATCGTCGACAATATCGATGACGGTTTGCCAATCCCGAACGCCCGCCGAAGGGGCCGTCACCGCGATATCGATATCCGATCGCGGGCGTGCGTCGCCGCGTGCGCGCGAGCCATACAACACGATCGCGTCGACGAACGGCAGAGCGGCAATGCGGTCGACGAACGCGTAGCGCGGCAGGTTCGGCAACGGGCGGACGGCGTTCATCGGGTTGCGCGCGGCATCACTCGATGCCGAGCTTCTCCAGTCGATAGCGCAACTGGCGCAGGGTGAGGCCGAGTTGTTTTGCGGCGGAGGTGCGGTTCCAGCGCGTGGCTTCGAGCGCCTTCATGATCGCGGCGCGCTCGGTTTCGGCGACGGCGGCGGCGAGGTCGCCGGGCAACGCGTCGTCGTCTTCGTCGTCGGCCGCTTCGTGTGCGGTCGACGGCGCGGCGCGATGTTCGGAATGGAATTCTTGCGCGTTGGCGCCGGGCGAATTGGCCCAGCTTTCCGCGCTGGCGGCGGCGGGGCGATCGCGCGGCAACAGGCGCAGGTCGTCGATGCCAATGCTGTTGTTCTCGCACAGCGCGACCGAGCGCTCCAGCACGTTTTCGAGTTCGCGTACGTTGCCGGGAAAATCGTAGGCCAGCAGCGCTGCCAGCGCGCCCGGTTCCAGCCGTGCGGGCGCGGTGCCGTTGTCCCTGGCGAGGCGTTCGAGGACGCGGCCGGCGAGTTGCGGGATGTCTTCGCGGCGATCGCGCAGCGGCGGCACGCGCAGTTCGATCACGTTGATGCGGTAGAAAAGATCCTGGCGGAACGAGCCGAGCTCGACCAGGCGTGCCAGATTCTTGTGGGTCGCCGAGAGGATGCGCACGTCGATGCCGATCTCGGCGCGCGCGCCGATCGGGCGCACCGCTTTCTCCTGGATCACGCGCAGGAGTTTCACCTGCATGTGTATCGGCAGTTCCGCGACTTCGTCGAGGAACAGCGTGCCGCCCTGCGCGGCGTGGAACAGGCCGTCCTTGTCCGCACCCGCGCCGGTGAAGCTGCCTTTTTTGTGGCCGAAGAATTCGCTTTCCATCAGCTCGGACGGGATCGCGCCGCAGTTGACCGGCACGAACGGCGCGCCGGAGCGCGGCCCGAGTTCGTGGATCAGGCGCGCGACGAGTTCCTTGCCGACGCCCGATTCGCCGGCGACGTAGACCGGCGCCTGGCTGCGCGCGACCTTGGCGATCGTCGCGCGCAGTTCATGCATCGGTGCCGAATCGCCGATCAGTTTGCTGCTGCTGCTGACCTTCTCGCTGAATTTTTCCTCGGACAGTTTCAGTGCGGTCTGCACCAGCCGGCGCAGCACGCTGATGTCCACCGGCTTGGAGACGAAATCGAACGCGCCGGCTTTGAGCGCATCGACCGCCGCATCGACGTTGCCGTAGGCGGTGATCATCGCGACCGGCATTTCCGGATACTGCGCGGCGATCAGCGCGATGATTTCCTGGCCGGAACCGTCGGGCAGGCGCATGTCGGTGAAGCACAGGGCGTAGCGGCGTTCGGCGAGTCGTTCGCGCGCTTCGGCGACGGTTGCTGCGGTTTCCACGAGCAGGTCCATGCGCCCGAGCATCAGGGACAACAGCTCGCGAATATCGCGTTCATCATCGATGACGAGTGCGTATTGTTTGCTCATTCAGGGCGAGTCGATGGCTTGCGGACAAGCGGATGGCACAAGGGTAGAGCGTGACGCGCGACAAGGCAAAGATTGCGGCGGTAGCGGGGTGTCAGCCTTTCGCACAAAGTGTGTGCCGTTCCTTCCCCTGCGAAGCGGGGGAAGGGAAAGATGAGTAGCGCCTGCGTCGCCACCTCAACCGGGCTGGCTGACCATGCGTGGAGCGAGCAAGGAGCCAGCCGGGGTCAGGGTTATGCGGAAGCACGCACCACCGCCGGCGACTGGCACGTATTCGAGTGAGGCCTGGCTGGCCTCGCTCATCTGTTTGGCGAGATAGAGGCCAAGTCCGGTGCCGTATTCGTGGGTCGTGTAGAACGGCTCGAAGATCTGCGCGGCGACTTTCGGCGGAATACCGGGGCCGCGGTCGATGATCTCGATCAGCGGTGGTCCCTTGTCGGCGGCGAGGCGTGAAATCACGCTGACGCGCGCGGGTTCGTTCGGTTGGCGGCCATAGCGGATTGCGTTCTGGACGAGGTTCCAGACTACTTGCTGCAGATGCTGCGGATCGACCATTGCCTCGATCGTGCGGTTCTGCGTGACTGCGCGCAGATGATCGCCGCCGAGGTCGTTGGACTGCTTGTATTCCTCGACGAAGGCGAGAATCCAGGCGTTGAGGTCCAGCGTTTCCGGCCGTGAGCGCTCGCGCCGCGACAGTTGCAGAATGTTCTCGACGACGTCGTTCGCGCGCGTGCAATGGTTGTTGATGATGTCGACGAGGCGCTTGTCCTCGCTGTCGAGCTTGGGCGATTCGGCGAGCAGTTGCGCCGAATAGCGGATCGCGGCGAGCGGGTTACGGATCTCGTGCGCGATCGACGCGGACAGGCGCCCGAGCGATGACAGCGTGAGTTCCTCGGCACGCCGCGACAGCAGCGAGGTGTCGTCGAGGAAGATCAGCACGTTGGTGTCCTCGTTCGGCGCGAGGCGGGTGAAGCGCGGAATCACTTCGGGCACGTCGGCGGCGAGCGCGACCGCGGTCTGGTCGGTCTTGTTGGAATGACGCCAGTGATACAGCCGCCGCGACAGCTCGGGCGCGACGCTGCCGAGTTCGCGCTGGTTCGGCGAGGGGTTGCCGATCAGATGCCAGGCCGACTCGTTGATGCGCAGGATGTGGTTCGCCTGATTGACCAGCAGTACGCCGGTCTTCATGCGCTGGATGATCAGGTCGTTGACCTGTTCGAGGTTGAGCAGGTCGACGCCACGCTGCGCCGCGAGATCTTCGGTCGCGCGCATGTGGCCGCCGAGGTAGCGCAGCAGCGCGGCCACGATGAAATACGTGATCACGATCGAGATCGTCTCGACGGTCGGGTGGACCGCGTCCGGTTCGATCAAGCGTTTGTAGAAATACGGCGCGGCCACGCCGACCGCCGCGATCGCCGCGAACAGATAGGCGCGCCGCGGCAACAGCAGCGCCGCGATGCCGACATTGACCAGCAGCATCATCGGCACCAGGCTGTGCCCGGTCAGTGCGACCAGCACCAGCGAAGCGGCGACGATATCGAGGACCAGCGCCGCACTGATGCCGCCGACCAGGCGCGGGCGCAAGCGGTCGGTGGCCAGCAGAAACAACATGGAGAGGACGAGATAAACGACCGTGACGATCTGTCCCAGCAGCGGGCGCGCGACCTTGACCCATTCGCCGGCATACGGGCTGAACACGAGGCCGGCGTAGATCACGGCTTCGAGGCAACGATAAAGGTTGAAGAAATAGAGCTCGCGCCGGGTGATGTCGCCCGCTGAGTCGGTGATGCTGTGCGCCTGACGGTCTGCGGTCACGTTGGCTCCCTGAGCCTCGGCAGTATAGCTTCTCGGGATTCTGGATTCAGGATTCGGGATTCGGGATTCGGGATGAGCGGTGAGGGTTCGGGCACGGCACTTCTCCCGAATCCCACATCCAGAATCCCGGCTTCTTTGATTTCACCCCCGCGTTTCCCCAGAATAGGCACCCGTTCCGCGGCTGGCATTGCGCCGCCGCCCTCCGGATTGCGTTTCGAGCGGCGTGCTGTTGGCGCCGCGTTCGCGCGTCCCTTGCCCCAAGGTGCCCCATGAATTTTCACGAATATCAAGCCAAGGAATTGTTCGCCCAGTACGGCATCCCGGTGCCGCCGGGCAAGATCGCGTCGTCGCCGGAACAGGCGGTCGAAGTCGCCAAGGTGCTCGGTGGCGTGCAGTGGATGGTCAAGGCGCAGATCCACGCGGGCGGTCGCGGCAAGGCCGGCGGCGTGAAGTTCTGCAAGTCGTTCGACGACGTGAAGGCCGCCGCTGCCGGCATGCTCGGCAAGAAGATGGAAACCTACCAATCCGGCGGCCGCGCGCTGCCGGTGAACCTGGTTCTGGTCACCGACGCGACCGACATCGCCAAGGAGCTGTACCTGTCGATCCTCGTCGATCGCGACAGCAAGGCGGTTTCGTTCATCGCTTCGGCGCAGGGTGGCGTCGATATCGAACAAGTCGCGCGCGAGACGCCCGAGGACATCCGCACGATCAAGGTCAACTTCGTCGAGGGCCTGCAGCCGTATCAGTGCCGCCGGCTTGGGTTCGATATGGGTCTCAACGCGAAGCAGGCGAACCAGCTGACCAAGATCATGCTGGGTCTGTACAAGCTGTTCAACGAGAAGGATCTGGCGCTGGTGGAACTCAATCCGCTCGCGATCGTCGCCTCGGGCGACCTGATGGCGCTCGACGGCAAGGTCAACTCCGACGACAACGCCGAGTTCCGCCATCCCAAACTCGCTGCGATGCGCGACCTGACCCAGGAAGACGCGGTCGAAGCTGCCGCGGTCCAGCACAACCTCAACTACGTCACGATGGACGGCAACATCGGTTGCATGGTCAACGGCGCGGGTCTCGCGATGGCGACGATGGACGTGATCAAGCTCGCCGGCGGCGAGCCGGCGAACTTCCTCGACGTCGGCGGCGGCGCGACCAAGGAGCGCGTGACCGAGGCGTTCAAGCTGATTCTTTCGTCGGACAAGGTGCGGGCGATCCTGGTCAACATCTTCGGCGGCATCGTGCGCTGCGACTTGATCGCCGAGGGCATCATCGCGGCGGTGAAAGAGGTCGGCCTGAAGATTCCGGTGATCGTGCGACTGCAGGGCACCAACGTCGAAAAGGGTCGCGAGTTGCTTGCGAACTCCGGGCTTGCGATCACATCGGCCGGCGACCTCAACGATGCGGCGCAGAAGGCGGTCGCTTTGGTGAAAGCCGCGTAAGAATGAAACCCTGTAGGAGCAAGGACAAATCCATGAGCGTTTTGGTCAACAAGAACACCAAGGTCATCACCCAGGGCTTCACCGGCCAGCAGGGCACGTTCCATTCCGAACAGGCGCTGGAATACGGCACCAAGCTGGTCGGCGGCGTCACGCCGGGCAAGGGCGGTACGCAGCACATCGGCCTGCCGGTCTACAACACCGTGCTCGATGCGGTGAACGACACCGGCGCCGACGCGTCGATGATCTTTGTGCCGCCACCGTTCGCGGCCGACGCGATCCTCGAGGCCGCCGATTCCGGCATCAAGGTGATCGTAGCGATCACCGAAGGCATCCCGGTGCTCGACATGCTGCGTGTGAAGAATGTGCTGAAAAGTTATCCGGATACCGTGCTGATCGGGCCGAACTGTCCCGGCATCATCACGCCCGGCGAATGCAAGATCGGCATCATGCCGGGCCACATCCACAAGCCGGGCAAGGTCGGCATCGTGTCGCGCTCGGGCACGCTGACGTACGAAGCGGTGTTCCAGACCACCAACGTCGGCCTCGGCCAGTCGACCTGCATCGGCATCGGCGGCGACCCGATCAACGGCCTCAGTTTCATCGACTGCCTGAAGCTGTTCCAGGACGATCCGCAGACCGAAGGCATCATCATGGTCGGCGAGATCGGCGGCAGCGCCGAGGAAGAGGCGGCCGAGTTCATCGAGGAATACGTGAGGAAGCCGGTCGTCGCGTTCATCGCCGGCGCTTCCGCGCCCGCGGGCAAGCGCATGGGCCACGCCGGCGCGATCATCTCCGGCGGCAAAGGCACCGCAGCCGCGAAGTTCGCGGCGCTGGAGAAGGCTGGTGTGACTACAGTGAAATCGCCAGCCGATCTCGGCAAGACGCTGGCGATGAAGATGAAGTAGGCGCAATCAAAAGGCGCCCCTCCCGCCTGCCCGGCAGGGCAGAAGGGGGCGCTTTTGATCCAGGAGTCGCTACATGCCCACGTTACGCATCGCTCTTGCCCAATTCGATTTCCCGGTTGGCGCCGTCGCTCGCAACGCGGAGCGCATCGCCGCGTTGATCGCCGAAGCGCGCGATCTGCATCGTGCCGATCTCGTGCTGTTTCCCGAGTTGGCGCTCAGCGGCTATCCGCCGGAGGATCTATTGCTGCGGCCGAGCTTCCTCGCCGAATGCGAGGACGCGCTGCGGCGCATCGCATGGGATGTGCAGGGCATCGTCGCGGTCGTCGGCTGGCCGCAGGCGACCGGCACGGTGGTCTACAACGCGGCGAGCGTGCTGCGCGACGGTCGCGTTGCGTCTACCTATCGCAAGCGAGAGCTGCCCAATTATGCGGTGTTCGACGAGCGCCGCTATTTCGAAGTCGACCCCGACGGCGGCGCGTGCGTGTTCGATGTCGCCGGCGTGCCGGTCGGCGTCGTCATCTGCGAAGACGTGTGGTTTGCCGAACCGCTCGCCGATACCGCGAGAGCCGGTGCAGAACTCGTGCTGGTGCCGAACGCGTCGCCGTTCGAGCGCGACAAGCACGCGCAGCGCGACGCGTTGCTCGCGGCGCGTGTCGCCGAAACCGGCGTTGCCGTTGCCTACCTCAACCTCGTCGGCGGCCAGGACGCGCTGGTTTTCGACGGCGCATCGGTACTGGCCGACGGCGACGGCCATGTGCATGCCGCCGCGCGCGCGTTCGAGGATCACTGGCTGATCGCCGACTACGACGCCGTCACGCGCAAATTTTCCCCGATCGCATGGCCGTGCGACCGCGACGAAAGCCGCGACTCCCTGGCTTGGCGCGCGATCGTGCGCGGCACCCGCGACTACTGTGTGAAGAATGGTTTCGACAAGGTCTGGATCGGCCTCTCTGGCGGCATCGATTCCGCGCTGGTACTCGCGATCGCGGTCGATGCGCTCGGCGCCGGAAACGTGACCGGCGTGCGGCTGCCGTCGCGCTACACCTCGGACTTGAGCAACGACCTCGCGGACGAGCAGGCGCGCGCGCTCGGCGTGCCCATGTTGACGGTTCCGATTGAGGCACCGTTCAAGGGTTTCATGGAGGCGCTGGCGCCGGCATTCGCAGGACATGCCGTCGACGCGACCGAGGAGAATCTGCAATCGCGCAGCCGCGGTGCGATCCTGATGGCGCTGTCGAACAAGTTCGGCGGCCTCGTCCTGACCACTGGCAACAAGAGCGAGTACGCGGTCGGCTACGCGACGATCTACGGCGACATGTGTGGCGGCTACGCGCCGATCAAGGACCTGTACAAGAGCGAAGTCTTCGCGCTCGCGCGCTGGCGCAACACGGTCGGAGGAACCCCGATGATTCCGCCCGCGGTGATCGAGCGCGCGCCTTCGGCGGAGCTGCGCGAGAACCAGACCGACCAGGATTCACTGCCGCCGTACGATATGCTCGACGCGATCCTGCTGCGCTATGTCGACGAGGAGCAATCGCGCGACGAGATCGTGCGCGCCGGCTTCGATGCGGCGATCGTCGACCACGTATTGCGACTGGTCCGCATCAACGAATGGAAGCGCCACCAAGCCGCGCCGGGGCCGAAAGTCTCGCGGCGCGCATTCGGGCGGGAGAGGCGCTACCCGATCACCTCAGGGTGGCGGTAACGACCGAACCGGCGTGTGGTCGCGCTTGCAGCGCTCCTACAAAAGCACATGCCGTTGTAGGAGCACCGGAAAAAGGTGCAAGCGGCGCAGCCGCGACCGCGGACTACCCGCGATTCGACAGCGGAATCAGCTTCCGCAGATTCGAGCGGTACTTCGGCCAGTGGCCCTTGAAGTACGGGTGGTCGGGATAGTTGAGTTTCAGCACGCGCTCGCTGTCGTCGGCGAGTTTGTCCTGGCCGAGCTTGCGGTAGCTTTCGACCATCACCGCGAGTGCGTCGCCGACCTGCGGGGTCTGTGGATACGTTTCGATGATCGACTTGGCGCGGTTCGACGCGGCCACATACGCATTGCGCTTGAGATAGAACAGCGCGATGTTGAGTTCGGACTGCGCCATCATGTTGCGCAGGTAGATCATGTGCTGGCGGCCGTCCGCGGTGTAGCGGCTTTGCGGGTAGCGGCTGACCAGCGCACCGAAGTCGTCGAACGACTGGTGCATGTTGGCCTGATCGCGCTTGGTCATGTTCTCGCCGACGTAGCGTTCGAGGAATCCGCCGGAGCGATCGAAGTTGATCAGGCCGCGCAGGTAGTACGCATAGTCGATATGGCGATGCGTCGGGTAGGTCTTGATGAAGCGGTTGATGGTCGAATAGGCGTCGTCGGGCTTATTGGCCTTGAACTGCGCGTAGGCGAGGTTGAGTTGCGACTGTTCGGTGTACGGTCCGAACGGAAAGCGCGAAATCAGGCGCTCGAACGAGCGCGTCGCGAGATCGTTGTTGCCGATGTCAAGCGCGTCCACGCCTCTCTGATACAGCTCGGCGACCGGCAGCGTATCCAGCGGATCGTCCTTCTTGCCGTGGTGGAACAGGGAACAGCCGGCCAACGCGACCACCAGGACGAGCAGTACGGTACGCAGGACGAAACGGAAAGCTGGGGAGACTCGCATGCGAATGGCAGGCTCTGCGATGATGGGAAGGATGGAGCGGCCGGAAACGACCGCTGTGCCGAATTACCCGGCGCCGTGCCGTGGATCTGGCGCGATGGCTCGACCGGCCCGCCGACGCTCTTGGCGCCGCACTCGGGACGCCGATCATAACCCGAACTCCGCTGCCGCTGGAAACGCAATCATTTACAGGGACTTGAGCATGACCGAACCGGAATCCAGCCTGCATGCAGCGGTCCCCGTCGAACTCGCCGGGCGGCGCTTCGACCAGGCGTTGGCCGAACTCTTTCCGGACTATTCGCGCTCGCGGCTGACCGCGTGGATCAAATCCGGCGCCGCGCTCCTCGATGGCGCAATCGTAGCGCCGCGCACCATTGTCCACGGCGGCGAGGCGATCGCACTCAGCGTGCGCATGGAACGCGAGATCGGCGCGGTGGCGCAGGACATCGCGCTCGACATCCGCTACGAAGACGCCGATGTGATCGTGGTCAACAAACCGGCCGGCCTGGTCGTTCATCCGGGCGCCGGCAACCCGGACGGAACGCTGCAGAACGCGCTGCTGCATCACGATCCCAGCCTCGCCGAGATCCCGCGCGGCGGCATCGTGCATCGGCTCGACAAGGACACCTCGGGTCTGATGGTGGTCGCGCGTACGCTGCGCGCGCACACCTCGCTGGTCGAACAGTTGTCGGCGCGCGCCGTGCATCGCCAATACGCCGCGATCGTGTATGGGTCGATGATCGCTGGCGGCCGCGTCGATGCGCCGATCGGTCGCCATCTGCACGATCGCCTGAGACAGGCGGTGCGTGAGGACGGTCGCGACGCGGTCACGCATTACCGCGTGCGCGAGCGCTTCCGCGCGATGACCCTGGTCGAATGCCGGCTCGAAACCGGCCGCACCCACCAGATCCGCGTGCACATGGCGCATGTGCGTCATCCGCTGGTCGGTGATACGCAGTATGGCGGCCTGCTCAAATTGCCCAAGGGCGCGAGTCCGGAGTTTGTCGCTGCGCTGCGCGCGTTCCGCCGTCACGCCCTGCATGCGGAGAGGCTCGAATTCCTGCATCCTGCGACGGGCAAGACGATCGCGTTCGAAGTCGAGCGGCCGGCCGATATGGAAGCGCTGCTCGTGGCGCTGCGCGAGGATATGGTCGGTCATTCGGGATGACGCAAAAAAGGCCAACGTAGCCCGTCGATTGCCCATGCCTCGGAGAGCGCGGTGAACACAGACCACGCCATCCTCACCCCCGACTGGCCGGCGCCGCCGACGATCCGCGCGGCGGTGACCACGCGCGGCATGGGCGGGCATTCGCGGGCGCCGTTCGACGCCTGCAATCTCGGCTCTCGCTGCGGCGACGCGGCCGCTGCGGTCGCCGCAAATCGTGCCGAAGTCGCCGCCGCACTCGAGTTGCCGACGCCGCCACGCTGGCTGCATCAGGTCCACGGCGTCGATGTATTCGACGCCGATGCGGCGATGGCGTCCGCCAGCGAGCCGCAAGCCGACGCCGCGATCGCGCGTGGCGTCAGCGTCGTGCTCGCCGTGCTGACTGCCGACTGCCTGCCGATCTTGCTCTGCGCCGAAGACGGGTCGGCGATCGCGGTCGCGCACGCGGGCTGGCGTGGGCTCGCCAGCGGCGTCATCGAGGCGACGATCGTGCGGCTCGGCGTTCCCGGCGCGCGTCTGCTCGCGTGGCTCGGTCCGGCGATCGCGGCAGGGTCCTATGAAGTCGGTGCGGAGGTGCGCGCCGCGTTCGTCGATGCGCACCCGTCAGCGGCGGCGGCATTCGCGCCGACGCGCCCCGGACATTGGCGCTGCGACTTGTATGCACTGGCACGGCAGCGACTCGCCGCTGCCGGTGTCAGCAGCGTCTACGGCGGCGACTTCGATACGTGCACCGACGCGCGCTTCTATTCCTATCGACGCGATCGGGAAACCGGCCGCTTCGCGAGCTTGATCTGGCGCGTGGCAATCCCGCGGTCCGTGTAGGAGCACCTAAAGATACCGGTGTCTAGCCTCACTCGACGAGCGCGAATTCCATGCGGCGGTTCTTCGCGCGGCCTTTCTCGGTCGCGTTGTCGGCGATCGGCTTGGTGTCGCCATAGCCTTTCGCGGTCAGCATGTCGGCGGAGACGCCGAGCGAGACCAGCTTTTCGCGCACAGCGTTCACACGGGCACCGCTGAGCTTGAGATTCGACTCCGCGTTGCCGGTGTGTCGGTGTGGCCCTCCGATCGCGACCTTGGTGCCGGCGGGGGCATTCTTCAGCGTGGTAGCGGCCTCATTGAGAATAGCCATGCTAGCCGCGCTGATCGCGGCAGAACCGGTTGTCGCCGGCACGCCGACTTCCGGCTTGCGGTTCAACGTGCAATAACCGAGCGCAAAGATGATCGCCGCCAGCACCAGACATTTGAGCCAGCCGAGGCCGCTGGAGGGCCATTGGCCGGCACGGCGGCTTCCGCATTGCGCACCGTGCTGCCGACCGCATGGCTGACCTTGCCGCCCGCTTGGCCGAGATTGCCAAGACCCCCGAGGTAACTGCTGACGCCGCTCGGAATGCTCGTCGGCAGTTGTCCGTTCGGCGTGAGCATGCCGATCAATTCCGGCAGCATTGCGGAAACGGCCGCGATCGCGGTGCCGCGCGCCATACCGAGTTTGTCGGCGATGCCGGAAATCACGTTCGCGCCGAGTACGTTTTCGAGTTGTTGCGGTTCGATCGGCTTCGGCTGAGCGTTGCCAATCCACGAGCCGAAAAGGTCGCCGAGCCCTTGCTCGCGGAATTTCGCGAACAGGCCGGCAATGCCGCCACTGCGTTCGTCGAAAATTGTCGAGAGCAGTGCGGCAAGCAGACCGTTGGCCTTGTCGCCGAGCCCGAAACGCTTGGCCGCATCACGAATCAATGCTTCGAACATGCGATTCCCCCTTTGGCAAAAGTGGGATGGGGCCGGCTCCCGCCCGGCGCGCTGCGGAACCCGCCCCACGAGCGCGCTCTCCAGTCTAGCCCGATCACTCCGCAGTTTTGCGAGCCTTTGCGCCGTCGCCTTCGGCGCGGCACTCGAATCGTTTGAGTGCCCCGTTTTCCGTTCCCTGTGTCAGCGGGCGACGGCAACGGTGGGGGATTGATGGCCGCTGAATCCAAATTCGTTCCGAATCAACAAAGTCATCGAAACCTTGAAGCAGCGGCCGCTGCGACCCATCTTGCGGGAATGCGGATTTCCTCCCGATCGATTATCGAAGGTGTTCTTCATGCGCATGGACAAACTCACCTCACGCTTCCAGCAGGCGCTCGCCGACGCGCAGTCGCTCGCAGTCGGGCGCGACCACAACATGCTCGAACCCGTGCACCTCTTGGCCGCGTTGCTCGACCAGCAGGGTGGCTCGACCGTGCCGCTGCTCGCGCAGGCCGGCGTCAACGTGGCCGCGTTGCGCACACGCGTCGGGCAGATCCTGGAAAAGCTGCCGAAGGTCGCCGGCCAGGAGGGCAACATCAATGTCTCGAACGATCTGAACCGCCTGCTCAATGTGACCGACAAGCTCGCGCAGCAGCGCGGCGATGCGTTCATCGCGTCCGAGTTGTTCGTACTCGCGGCGCTCGACGACAGGGGCGAGGTCGGTGGCGCATTGAAGGCAGCCGGCGCGAACAAGGCGACCATCGAGGCCGCGATCGAGAAGATGCGCGGAGGTGACAAGGTGCAGTCGGAAAATGCCGAGGAGCAGCGCCAGGCGCTGGAGAAGTACACGATCGACCTGACCGCACGCTCGGAGAAGGGCAAGCTCGATCCCGTGATCGGCCGCGACGAGGAGATCCGCCGCGTGATCCAGGTGCTGCAGCGACGCACCAAGAACAATCCGGTGCNNAGCCCGGCGTCGGCAAGACCGCGATCGTCGAGGGCTTGGCCCAGCGCATCATCAACAACGAGGTGCCCGAAGGCCTGCGCGGCAAGCGCGTGCTCTCGCTGGATATGGGCGCGCTGATCGCCGGCGCGAAGTTCCGCGGCGAGTTCGAGGAGCGCCTGAAGGGCGTGCTCAATGACCTCGCCAAGCAGGAAGGTCAGGTCATCCTGTTCATCGACGAACTGCACACGGTGGTCGGCGCCGGCAAGGCGGAAGGATCGATGGACGCGGGCAACATGCTGAAACCCGCGCTCGCGCGCGGCGAGTTGCATTGCATCGGCGCGACCACGCTCGACGAATATCGCAAGTACATCGAGAAGGATGCCGCGCTCGAACGCCGCTTCCAGAAGATCTTCGTCGGCGAGCCGAGCGTCGAGGACACGATCGCGATCCTGCGCGGCCTCAAGGAAAAGTACGCCGTGCATCACGGCGTCGAGATCACCGATCCGGCGATCGTCGCCGCGGCGACCCTGTCGCACCGCTACATTGCGGACCGCCAGTTGCCGGACAAGGCGATCGACCTGATGGACGAGGCCGCCTCGCGCATCCGCATGGAGATCGACTCCAAACCGGAGGAGCTCGACCGCAAGGAGCGTCGCCTGATCCAGCTCAAGATCCAGCGCGAGGCGTTGAAGAAGGAGAAGGACAAGGAATCCAAGCAGCGGCTCGCCGATCTCGAAAAGGAGATCGGAACGCTCGGGCGCGAGTATTCCGATCTCGAAGAGGTGTGGAAGTCCGAGAAGGCCACCCTGCAGGGCGCGACCAGGATCAAGGAGCAGATCGAAGCCGAGCGACTCGATTTCGAAGCCGCGCAGCGCCGCCAGGACTACGCGAAGATGAGCGAGATCCAGTACGGGAAAATCCCCGAGCTGGAAAAGCAGCTCAAGGCCGCGCAGGAGGCGGAGAACAAGGGCTTCACCCTGCTGCAGGACAAGGTCACCGCCGAGGAGATCGCCGAGGTCGTCGCGCGCTGGACTGGCATCCCGGTCAGCAAGATGCTCGAAGGCGAGCGCGAGAAATTGCTGAGGATGGAAGATGTGCTGCACCAGCGCGTGGTCGGCCAGGATGAGGCCGTGCATGCGGTCAGCGACGCGATCCGCCGTTCGCGCGCTGGGCTTTCCGATCCGAATCGGCCGAACGGCTCGTTCCTGTTCCTGGGTCCGACCGGCGTCGGCAAGACCGAGCTCTGCAAGGCGCTCGCCGAGTTCCTGTTCGATTCGTCGGACGCGATGGTGCGCATCGACATGAGCGAGTTCATGGAGAAGCATTCCGTGAGCCGCCTGATCGGCGCGCCGCCGGGTTATGTGGGCTACGAGGAAGGCGGATATCTCACCGAAGCCGTGCGGCGCCGCCCTTACAGCGTGGTCCTGCTCGACGAGGTCGAGAAGGCGCACCACGACGTGTTCAATATCCTGCTGCAAGTGCTCGACGACGGCCGCCTGACCGACGGCCAAGGCCGCACCGTCGATTTCCGCAACACCGTGATCGTGATGACCTCGAACCTCGGTTCGCAATACATCCAGGACATGTCTGATAACAGCGGCGCCGACGACAGTGAGGAGCAGTACACGCAGATGAAGGCATTGGTGATGGGCGTCGTGCAGGCGCACTTCCGGCCCGAGTTCATCAACCGCCTCGATGAGATCGTCGTGTTCCGCGCGCTCGACAAGACGCAGATCCGCGCGATCGCGCGGATCCAGATCGAGTATCTGGCCAGGCGCCTCGCCGAGCGGCAGTTGAAACTCGAACTCTCCGACACGGCGCTGGATCTGCTCGCCAACATCGGTTTCGACCCGGTCTACGGCGCGCGGCCGCTGAAGCGTGCGATCCAGCAGCAGCTCGAGAATCCGCTGGCGCGAGAGATTCTTGAAGGCAAGTTCCATCCGAATGACACGGTGCAGGTTGATGCACACCAAGGTCATCTGATATTCACCTGCACCGCGGCGGCGGCGTAAGCTCTGCTGCCCTTTCAGACCCAATCCTTCATGCCGATCTACGAATTCGAATGCCGACTATGTGGCACCCATTTCGAGCGCCTGCAGAAATTGTCGGATGCCGATCCGACGCAATGCCCCGAATGCGGCAAGGAAAGCATCAAGCGATGCCTGACCGCGCCGGTGTTCCGGCTCGCCGGTAGTGGCTGGTACGAAACCGACTTCAAGAAGGACGGTGACAAGAAGCGCAATCTCGTCGGCAAGGATGACGCGCCCAAAGCCGCGGCTGGCACGGACGCCAAGAGCGAGACGAAGCCCGTCGTGAAACCCGCCGAATCGACGCCAGCGGCAAAACCTGCGAAGGGCGATTCATCCGCCGATTGAATGTCGCATGGCTTTGCGGGATGACGTTCAGAACCATTCATCTTGGTGTTCTAAACTGCGTCGACCAATGCATTGGGAGTCATCATGATGAAGCACATCTATGCAGGGCTGATTGTTGTTCTCGCCGCTGGTTTTGCGTTGCCGGCCATCGCGCAGGATGCGGCGCAGGTTGCTCGCGCGGTATCGCCACTGAGCTTGGCCCAGTATCAAGACCAGAACGACCAGTACAACAACCGCGACCACAACGACCAGCGCGACGAACGCGATCGGCACGGCTGGCGCCCTGGGGCGGACTGGAATCAAGCGATTCGCTTGCGCTGCGCCAGCCAAGGCTACCAATACAACATGTGCCAGGTCGACACCGGCCGCGGCAGCGCCGTGCGGATCGAGCGCCAAATTTCCAAGACGCGCTGCGTCAAAGGCCGTACCTGGGGCTTTAATCGCGCCGGCATATGGGTCGATGGCGGTTGTGAGGCGATCTTCCGCGTCGATCGTCGCTGGCGCTGAATAGCCAGACGCTGGGATAACAAAAACAACGCCCGCGCATGCGGGCGTTGTTTTCATGCGTGCATCGAAAACTGGCGGCGGCATGGCTGACTCCTTCAGCATTGCGGCGCAGCAATTTCCTCCGTAGCATGCGGCGCCTTGGCTTGGCGCCCCTGCAGCGCCGCGGAATTCCCATGCGTACTCATTATTGCGGCCTTGTCGACGAGGCCTTGATCGATACCAACGTCGTCCTCTGTGGCTGGGTCGATACCCGCCGCGACCACGGTGGCGTGATCTTCATCGACCTGCGCGACCATGAAGGCGTCGTCCAGATCGTTGTCGATCCGGACCACGCGGCCGCGTTCAAGACCGCCAGCGAAGTCGGCTACGAGTACTGCCTGAGAGTCAGCGGCACGGTGCGCCGCCGCATCAGCGTCAACGATCGGGTCAAGACCGGTAGCGTCGAGGTGCTCGGGTCGAAGATCGAAGTGCTGAACGCCGCGCGCGATCTGCCGTTCGTGCTGCACGAAACCACGAACGAAGACCTCAAGCTCAAATATCGCTACCTCGACCTGCGCCGGCCCGAGATGCAGCGCGCGATGCGCATGCGCACGCGCCTCGTGTCCGCGTTGCGCCGCCATCTCGATGCGCGGGGATTCCAGGACATCGAGACGCCGATCCTGACCAAGGCGACGCCGGAAGGCGCGCGCGATTATCTCGTGCCGAGCCGCGTGCATGCGGGCGAGTTCTACGCGCTGCCGCAGTCGCCGCAGCTGTTCAAGCAGCTCTTGATGGTGGCCGGCTTCGACCGCTACTACCAGATCGCGCGCTGTTTCCGCGACGAGGACCTGCGCGCCGACCGCCAGCCCGAGTTCACCCAGCTCGACATGGAGTTCGCGTTCGTCGAGGAGCGCGACGTGCAGGACGCGGTCGAGGACATGATCCGCGTGATCTTCAAGGAAATCGCCGAGGTAGAACTTGACGCCGAGTTTCCGCGCATGACCTACGAAGAAGCGATGCGCCGCTACGGCTCGGACAAGCCGGACCTGCGCATCGCGCTCGAACTCGTCGACGTCGCCGAACAGGTGAAGCAGGTCGAGTTCAAGGTATTCGCCGAAGCGGCGAACAATCCGGACAGCAGAGTCGCCGCGCTGCGCCTGCCCGGCGGGGCCGATCTCTCGCGCAAGCAGATCGACGAGCTCGGCGCGCATGCGGCGAAGTATGGAGCGAAGGGTCTCGCCTGGATCCGCGTCGACGATCGCGCCAAGGGCCGCGAAGGCCTCAATTCGCCGATCGCGAAATTCCTCGACGACGCGACGCTGACCGCGCTGCTCGACCAGGTCGGCGCGCAAACCGGCGACATGGTTTTCTTCGGTGCCGGCGCGTCCAAGACCGTGTCGGATTTCATGGGCGCGCTGCGCCTGAAAGTCGGCCGCGACCGCGGCCTGGTCGAGAACGCGTGGAAGCCGCTCTGGGTCGTCGACTTCCCGATGTTCGAGTACGATGACCAGGCACAGCGTTACGTCGCCCAGCATCATCCATTCACGGCGCCCAAGGTCGACGATGTCGCCGATCTCACCGCGAACGCGAAGATCGCGGTCTCGCGTGGCTACGACATGGTGCTGAATGGCAACGAGATCGGCGGCGGCTCGATCCGCATCCATCGTCCGGAGATGCAGAGCGCGGTGTTCGAGCTGCTCGGTATCGGCGCGGACGAGGCGCAGGCGAAGTTCGGCTTCCTGCTCGAAGCCCTGAAGTTCGGCGCGCCGCCGCACGGCGGCATCGCGTTCGGTATCGACCGTATCGCGGCGCTGATCGCCGGCACCGACTCGATCCGCGACGTGATCGCGTTCCCGAAGACGACCAGCGCGCAGGACCTGATGACCGCGGCGCCTTCGCAGATTCCGTTGGCACAGCTGGCCGAGCTGCATGTGCGCGTCGTTGAGCCTGACAAGGGATGAACGCAGTCCTGCAAAAAACATGGCCCATGTCCGAACACATCATCCTGCTGCACGGTATCTGGATGCGCGGCATCACCCTGCATCCGCTCGCGCGACGTCTGCGTGGCGCCGGCTACGAGGTCGAGACGCTCGATTACGCGAGCGTGTCCGGCGGTATCGAACCGGCCGTCGCGCGCTTGCGCGAACGCATGCGCGCGATCGGCGCCGATGCGGTGCATCTGGTCGGCCACAGCCTCGGCGCGCTGGTCGCGTTGGAGGCGGCGCGCGATGTGCGCGAGTTGCCGCCCGGTCGCATCGTCTGTCTCGGACCGCCGCTGCGCGGCAGCGCCGCGGCGCGCGGGTTGGCCAGTGTGCCGGGTGGGCGTTGGTTGATGGGACATAGCGCCGACGCGCTGCTCGACGGCATCGGCGCGTGGACTGGACCGCGCAGCGTCGGCGTTATCGCCGGCAGCCTGCCATTCGGACTCGGGGCCGCGATCGGCGCGTTGACGTCACCGCATGACGGCACCGTGTCGGTCGAGGAAACGCGGTTGCCCGGTATCGCCGACCATCGCACGATCGCCACCTCGCATAGCGGGCTGCTGTTCTCGTCCGAAGTGGCCGATCTCACGGTCGGCTTCCTGCGCGCGGGTCGTTTCGCGCCGGAACGCGGTTGAGCCATGAACGCCTGCGTTAGACTTCGCAACGTGATCGTCCTCCGCCATCGAACACTTTGCCTAGCCCGCTACAGCGCACGCGCAAACGTCCTGCATGGCGCGAACATGTGCGGTGACTCGCTCGTGCGAACGGCTGCCGGCGTGTCGTGGCGCGTCGCGTGAAAACCATGTTGTCGCTGCCGATTCCCGAATCCCGAATCCCGATTCCCGGCACCATCCGCATTCTCGGCGTCGACCCCGGCAGCCAGCGCACGGGTGTCGGCATTATCGATGTCGATGCGACCGGCAAATCGCGGCATGTATTCCATACCGCGTTGAATCTGCTCGGCAACCACGATTTCGCGGCCAGGTTGAAACAGATTTTCGATGAACTCGGCGCGATCATTGCCGAATATGCGCCGCAGGAAGCGGCGATCGAACGCGTGTTCATGGCACGCAACCCGGATTCGGCGCTGAAGCTCGGCCAGGCGCGCGGTGCGGCGATCTGCGCGATCGTGCATTGCGGTCTCGGCGTGACCGAATACGCGGCGCGCGAGGTCAAGCAGGCTGTCGTCGGCACCGGCGCCGGCGACAAGACACAGGTGCAGCACATGGTGGGGATCTTGTTGAATCATCCGGGACGGCTGCAGGCCGACGCGGCCGATGCGCTTGCGATCGCGCTGGCGCACGCGCATACGCGATCGAGCCTGCAGCGCATCGGCATTCCACGCAGCGCCTGGCGGCGCCGGCGATGATCGGTCGTCTGAAAGGCATCCTCATTGCCAAGCAGCCGCCGTGGATCGTGGTCGACGTCGGCGGTGTCGGCTACGAACTCGAAGCGCCGATGTCCACATTTTTTGAGTTACCCGAACTCGGGCGCGAGGTCAGCCTTTGCACGCATTACGCGGCGAAGGAGGACACCGTCGTGCTGTACGGTTTCCTGCGCGAAGCCGAACGCAGCCTGTTCCGCACCTTGCAGAAGGTCAGCGGCGTCGGCGCGAAGATTTCGCTGGCGGTGCTGTCGGGCACCAGCGTCGAGGAATTCGCGCGCCTCGTGCGGGGCGCGGACATTGCGGCGCTGACGCGCATTCCGGGCATCGGCAAGAAAACCGCCGAACGCATGATCGTCGAGCTGCGCGATCGCGTGGATGGCATGGTCAGCAGCATCCCGGCGACGAGCGGCGGCGCGGGGGCGCACGATCCGGTCGCCGAGGCGACGGTCGCGTTGCAGACGCTCGGCTACAAACCCGCCGAAGTGACGCGCCTCGTGCGCGATGCCGCCGCACCCGGTGACCGCGCCGAAGATATTATCCGCAAGGCGCTCAAGGCGGCCTTGCGGTGAACCGCAACCAATGATTCAGAACGAATAAAGATTCAGTGCCTGAATCAATCCAAGGTCTTTCCCACTCCCGCTGACGCAGCGGACAACAGAATGCACTCAAGCCGTTTGAGTGCCGCATCATCAAGGTATGGCGCGATGAACGACGAGTCACTCCACGATACAGCCACGCGCGAGCGCCTCGCCGCGCTCGCGCTCGGTGCGATTGGCATCGTCTATGGCGATATCGGTACCAGCCCGTTGTACACGGTTAAGCAAATCTTCAATACGCCGGGTCTCACGGTCACGTCGAATTCGATATTGGGCGTGCTGTCGCTGATCTTCTGGGCATTGGTGCTCGTCGTTTCGCTGAAGTACGTCGTCTTCATCATGCGCGCCGACAACAAGGGCGAAGGCGGCATCATGGCGCTGTTGGCGCTCGCCCAGCGCAGCGCGCGGACCAGCGTTCGCGTGCGGTGGTGGATCATGATTTTCGGTCTTTTCGGCGCCGCGCTTTTCTACGGCGACGGTGTCATCACACCAGCGATTTCGGTACTTTCCGCAGTGGAAGGCCTGGAGATCGCCGCGCCCGCACTGGAGCGATTCGTAGTGCCGATCACCGTGGTCGTGCTGCTCGGGCTGTTCATGATCCAGCGCCGCGGCACCGCGAAGGTGGGGGCGCTGTTCGGCCCGATCATGGCGGTCTGGTTCGTATCCATCGCCGCGCTCGGCGTGCTCGCGATCGCGCATCGGCCCGGGGTGTTGCTCGCGCTCAATCCCTGGTACGGAATCCGCTTCTTTGCTACGCATGGCATTCACGCGTTCGTCGCACTGGGCGGCGTCGTGCTGGCGCTGACCGGCGCCGAGGCGTTGTACGCCGACATGGGTCATTTCGGGAAAAGGCCGATTCGGTTCGCATGGTTCGGCTTCGTTTGGCCGGCACTGGTGCTCAATTATTTCGGACAGGGCGCGCTCCTGCTCGACAACCCAACCGCGATCGAGAATCCTTTCTATCTGCTGGCGCCGCCGATGTTGCTGTACCCGTTGATCGGACTCGCGACAGCGGCCACGGTGATCGCGTCGCAGGCTGTGATCTCCGGTGCGTTCTCGATGACGCGCGAGGCGATCCAGCTCGGTTTCGCCCCGCGCATGCAGATCATCCACACGTCGCGAGAAATGCGGGGCCAGATTTTCCTGCCCTGGATCAACCGGCTGTTGCTCGTGCTGGTGATCGCCGCGGTGTTGGGCTTCCGCTCTTCGGTCAATCTCGGCGCCGCCTATGGAATCGCGGTCACCGGCACGATGATGATCACCACCGCGCTGGCACTGATCGTCGCGCGCCGCATGTGGGGCTGGAGCCGCCTCGCCGTGACGCTCGTGGGGGTCGTCTTCATGACCATCGACCTCGCATTCTTCAGCGCGAACCTGATCAAGATCGAGCACGGCGGCTGGTTTCCGCTGGTCCTCGGCGGTGGGGTGTTCGCGCTGTTGACGACCTGGCGGCGCGGGCGCGAGTTGGTCATGCGCGAGATCAAGCAGGGCGGTCTTGCGATCGAGCCGTTTATCTCCTCGATCATCGCGCATCCTCCACTGCGCGTGCCGGGCACCGCGGTGTTCCTGACCGCGAACCAGGATGGTGTCCCGCATGCGCTGCTGCACAATCTCAAGCACAACAAGGTGCTGCACGAGCGCAACGTCCTGCTGACCGTGGAAACCGTGGAGATGCCGACCGCCGAAGCCGGCGAACGCGTCGCGGTCGAAGCGCTCGGCGACGGTTTCTACAAACTCACGCTGCGCTACGGCTTCGCGGAGGATCCGCATGTGCCAAAAACGATCGCGACCATCAAGCAGTGTGGTCTGCCGTTCGACATGATGGACACCACGTTTTTCCTCAGCCGCGAAAGCATCGTCGCCACCGACCGGCCCGGCATGGCGCTCTGGCGCGACCGATTGTTTGCATTCATGCAACGCAATGCGATTTCGGCGACCGCATTTTTCCAGATTCCCGGCAATCGCCTGATCGAGCTCGGTACGCAGGTGGAGATTTGAGAAGCCGGGATTGATTCGGGAATCGGGATTCGCAAAAGCGCGCAGTCGTTTCCAGCCGACCTGAACGCCTCGCATATCCGCGGCGCGGATAGCTATCTACCTGCATGCTAGCCGGCGATAATCCACTGAATCCAGACTCCCGACTCCCGATTCCCGATTCTCCATCCAATGACCGACCGGCTCATTTCGACCATCGCGAGCGCCGACGAGGAACTCGTCGAGGCGACGATCCGCCCACAGCGCCTGGCCGAATATCTTGGCCAGCCGGTCGCGCGCGAGCAGCTCGGGATCTACATCGAAGCGGCGCGGCGACGCAAAGGAGCGCTCGATCATGTGCTGATCTTCGGGCCGCCCGGACTCGGCAAGACTACGCTCGCGCACGTGATCGCGAACGAACTCGAAGTGAACCTGCGCAGCACATCGGGGCCGGTGTTGGAGCGCCCCGGCGACCTTGTCGCGCTGCTGACCAACCTGCAACCGCGCGACGTGTTGTTCGTCGACGAGATCCATCGGCTATCGCCGATCGTCGAGGAAGTGCTGTATCCGGCGCTCGAGGATTTCCAGATCGACATCATGCTCGGCGAGGGCCCGGCCGCACGTTCGATCAAGCTCAAGTTGGAGCCGTTCACGCTGATCGGCGCGACCACGCGCGCGGGTCTTCTGACCGCGCCGCTGCGCGATCGCTTCGGCATCGTGCAACGTCTGGAGTTCTACAGCGCGGTCGAATTGACTGCGATCGTGCGCCGCGCCGCGAAGATTCTCGGCATCGCGTGCGACGCTGAAGGCGCGGGCGAGATCGCCAAGCGCGCGCGCGGCACGCCGCGCATCGCGAACCGGCTGCTGCGGCGCGTGCGCGATTACGCCGAGATCAAGGCCGACGGCACGATCACGACGGCTGTCGCGAAAGCCGCACTCGACATGCTGAAAGTCGACGCGGAGGGTTTCGATGCGCTCGATCGGCGCCTGCTCGGCTTGATCATCGAGAATTTCGACGGCGGCCCGGTCGGCGTCGAGTCGCTCGCCGCCGCGTTGTCCGAAGAACGCGGCACGATCGAGGACGTGGTCGAACCGTTCCTGATCCAGCAGGGTTTCCTCGTGCGCACCGCGCGCGGGCGCATGGCCGCGAACAAGGCGTGGCGCCACCTTGGCCTGACGCCGCCGCAGCGCAGCGGTGCCGAGGATCTGTTCGTGGAACGGGATTCGGGATTCGGGAGTCGGGATTCGGGGAATGCAAAAGCGTGAGACGTGCAAGCGAAAAGGGGTCAGAGTAAATTTNNAAATTTACTCTGACCCCTTTTCAAGATCCCGTTTTCGCGTGGCCGATTCGCGTGTACTGGGAAGATACCGACGCCGGCGGAGTCGTCTATCATGCTCGCTATCTGCATTTTCTCGAACGTGCGCGCAGCGAGTGGTTGCGTGCCAGCGGCATCGGCCAGCGGCAGCTTCGCGACGACCTTGGCATCGTTTTCGTCGTGCACCGCATGGAACTCGCGTTCAATGCGCCGGCGCGACTCGACGATCTGTTGAGCGCGACCGTGCTGCCGATCGAGCGGCGCAGCGCGAGTTTCACGGTCAGCCAGGAACTACGCCGCGAAGCCGAATCCAAACCGCTGGTCGAAGCGCGCGTGCGCATCGCCTGCATCGATGCGAGCCGCTTCCGGCCGCGCCCCATTCCGGATCACCTGTTTCAAGAGATGGCGAAAACATGAACTCACAATTGAATGTCCTGGCCTTGGTCCTCAACGCCAGCCTGCCGGTCAAGTTGGTGCTCGGCATCCTGATCGGCTTCTCGATCGCGTCCTGGTTCATCATCTTCCGCAAGAAGGCGCTGATTGATCGCGCCAACGCGAGCGCGGACGCATTCGAGGAGCGCTTCTGGTCCGGGGCTGATCTCGCCGGCCTGTTCAAGGACATCACCGGCAGCGCCGATCGCGTCACCGCCAGCGGCGCGATCTTCGAAGCGGGCTTCCGCGAGTTCGCGCGCCTGCGCCAGCGCCGCGGCACCGATTCGCGTGCATTGCTCGAAGGCGCGCAGCGCGCGATGCGCGTCGCCACCGCGCGCGAGATCGACCGCCTCGAACAGAGCCTCGAATTCCTCGCCAACGTCGGCTCGATCAGCCCGTATATCGGCCTGTTCGGCACCGTCTGGGGCATCATGATCGCGTTCCAGGGCCTCGCCAATGTCAAGGAGGCGACCATCGCTATGGTCGCGCCCGGTATCTCCGAGGCGTTGATCGCGACCGCGATGGGCCTGTTCGCCGCGATTCCGGCGGTCTGGGCGTACAACCGCTATTCGACCAAACTCGAACGCGTGAGCCTTCGCTACGACAATTTCGTCGAGGAGTTCTCCTCGATTCTCGCCCGCCAGGCGCATCTTGAAGATGCAGCGTGAACTCCGCCTGCGCCGCGATCGCGTTGGAGTATCCGCATGACCACCGGTAGAACCCGCAAGCGCCGCAAATTGCAGGCGGAGATCAACGTCGTGCCGTATATCGACGTGATGCTCGTGCTGCTGATCATCTTCATGGTGACCGCGCCGCTGCTCAATCTCGGCGTCGATATCCAGCTGCCGCAATCGGCCGCGAAGTCGATCCAGAACGACAAGGAGCCGGCGGTCATCAGCGTCGACCAGGACGGAAAATACTTCCTGACCCTCGGCGCGAGCAAGCGCGAACCGATCGATGCCGACACCTTGGTCAAGAAAGTTTCAGCTTTCGTGCGCGAGAATCCACAGTTGCCGGTGTTGGTGGCTGGCGATCAGCGCGCCGATTACGGAAAGATCTACCAGGCGATGGTGTTGTTGCAGACGGCGGGCGTGCCGAAGGTCGGCTTGATGAGCCAACCGGTGCAGGCGAACGAAGCGCGCTAGCCGAATGGAAAGCGCGAGCCCGATTGAAAGCTTCGGCGACAAGCTGCGTGCGCTGGCGTTTGCGTTGGCGCTGCACCTGCTCTGCGTTCTGGCGTTGCTGGTCGGCTTGTGGTGGAACCATGAGACGCGGCCGATGATCATGTCGGGGCCGGTGATTGAGGCGACGCTGATCGGGCCGACCGCGGCGCCGAAGGCGCACTCGGGCGTGACGAAGGCGAGGCCGACGCCGGTCAAGCCGACGCCGGAGCCGGCGAAACCGGAGCCGCCCAAGCCGGAGCCGCCCAAACCGGAGCCGCCCAAACCGGAGCCGAAGCCGGAACCGCCCAAGCCCGCGAAGGAGACGCCCGCCGAGGTGCAGCGACAAGACCAGATCGAGCGCGAGCGTGTCGCCGCGATTGCCGAGCAAAAGGCGGAGCAGGAAAAGAAGGAGCAGGATGAGAAGCACCATCAGGAACAGGTGCTGCTCGAGCAGGAACAAAAGGAACGCAAGCTCAAGGAAGAACAGCAGAAGCAACTGGCCGATATTCGCAAACAGCGCGAAGCGGCCGAGAAGAAGTTGAAGTTGGAGAAGGAAAAGCTGGCCCAGTTGGAGGACCGCAATCAACAAAAAGCGGACCAGCAGGCGCAGCCGGCAGCCGAACACGAAGCACCGCAGGCGCAGACCGGCGCAAATGGGCAGGATAACAATGCGTATATCGCGGCGATCACGGCCGCGGTCACGCAGAACTGGAATCGCCCGGACAATGCGGAAGTGGGTTTGCGCTGCGTGTTGGACATCACGCAGATTCCGGGCGGTGACGTGATCAGCGTCGCAATCGGGTCGCCGTGCAACGCCGATCCGGTCACGCGCAATTCGATCGAACAAGCGGTGATGAAGGCTGCGCCGCTGCCGTACCAGGGTTATGAAAAAGTTTTCGAGCGTAATATCAAGTTCAATTTCAAATATGACGGATGAAGCCAATGACGATGAGCAAGGGAATCATGAGTCGCTTAGCGCTGCTGCTGGCGGGGTTGCTGATCGGGCCAGCCGCGTTCGCACAGGGTCTCGATATCGATATCGTCAACGGTACCGCGTCGGCGCTGCCGATCGCGGTGGTGCCGTTCGGCTTCGATGGCGTGAGTGTGCCGCCGACCACGAACCCCGGCGAGATCATCCGCGCGGACCTCTCGCGTTCCGGCCAGTTCCGCACCTTGCCGAAGAACGATATCGTGGAATTTCCAACCCGCCAGGCCGAGGTCAAGTTCGCAACCTGGCGCCTGCTGAAACAGGATTATCTCGTTGTCGGGCGCATGAGCGATGTCAGCGACGGCGCGCTGCGCGTGGAATATGAACTGTTCGACGTGGCCAGGCAGCAGCGTATTGCCGACGGCGCGATCACCGGCCAGCGCTCAGGTCTGCGCGATCTGGCCCACCAGGTCGCCGACATCGTCTACGAGAAAATCACCGGGGTGCGCGGTGCATTCTGGACCCGCATCGCGTACATCACCGCGACGGGCAGTGCGCCCAACTACCAGTACGCGCTGATGGTCGCCGATTCGGACGGCTACAACCCGCAGGTCGTGGTGCGCTCGCGCGAAGCGCTGCTGTCGCCGGCGTGGTCGCCGGATGGCAGGAAGATCGCCTATGTCTCGTTCGAGAGCGGCAATTCGTCGATCTACATGCAGGATCTCGGCACCGGTTCGCGTCAGGTCGTATCCAACAGCAAGGGCATCAACAGCGCGCCGGCCTTTTCGCCGGACGGTACCCGTCTCGCGATGAGCCTTTCCAAGGGCGGCAATCCGGACATTTACATCATGGATCTCGGCAGCCGCCAGCTGACCCAGATCATCAAGCACTTCGCGATCGATACCGAGCCGGTGTGGGCGCCCGATGGGCAGAGCCTCTATTTCACCTCGGATCGCTCCGGCAAGCCGCAGATCTATCAGGTCTCGCCGAATGGCGGCGAGGCATCCCGGGTGACCTTCGAGGGTCAGTACAACGCGAGTCCGAGCGTAGTCAACGCGAAAGGCATCAAGATCGCAATGGTGCAGGGCAATGGAAACGTGTATCGTATTGCAGTCCTCGACCGGGCGACCAACCAGAACATACAGGTGTCGCCAGGCAGCCAAGATGAAGCCCCGAGTTTCGCACCCAACGGAAGCATGCTGCTGTATGCCGCGAGTGAAGGATCGCGTGGCGTGCTTTATGCGGTATCAGCCGACGGGCGCGTGCGTCAACGTCTTGGCCTCGCCGAGGGCGACGTGCGCGAACCTTCTTGGGGTCCGTTCCGCCAACGTTGATGCATGAAAAAAAAAGTAGCCAGCAAGGTTGCCCAAGCTGCCTGAAATCCAGTTGAGTCCGCTGTCCCACAAGTCTGCCCAGTCGAAGGGAAACATCATGAACAATATTGCACGTATCGCATTCTCCGTTCTCCTTGTCGCCGGCGTGTCCGCCTGCGCGAAGAAAGCCGTCAAGACCACGCCGCACCCGGTCGACAATTCGTCCGCGTCGACATCGACCGAGTCGATGGATCATGCCGGCCGCTACACGCGCGACAGCCTCGACAACGATTCCTGCCTGCGCCAGCGTGTCGTCTACTTCGACCTCGACAAGAGCGAGATCAAGCCGGAGTTCCAGGCTCAGATCGCGTGCCACGCCGAGTACCTGAAGCAGTTCCCGGAAGCGCGCGTCAGCCTCGAAGGCAACACCGACGAGCGCGGTTCGCGTGAATATAACCTCGGCCTCGGCGAGCGTCGTGGCAATGCGGTGCAGGGCGCGCTGAGCGCGGCTGGTGCCTCGTCCTCGCAGCTCAACGTTGTCAGCTACGGCGAAGAGCGCCCGGTCTGCCGCGAGCACGGTGAGTCGTGCTGGTCGAAGAATCGCCGCGTCGAGATCATCTATACCGCGAAGTAAGAGTGATGACGCACTTGAAATCGAGTGCGATCGCAGCGGCGGCCCTGGTGGCCGCCGTTGTCGCGTGCGCCATGCCCGCGCATGCGCAGCGTTTGTCGCTGGCTGAGCGGATCGACCGCCTCGAACAGCAGGCCAACGCGCAGAACGGCAATGGCAACGCAGTCGGATTGGTCAACCAGATCTCCGCGTTGCAATCGCAGGTGCAGTTGCTGCAAGGGCAGGTGGAGGAACTCAAGCATGCGCTCGAGGAATCCAGGCAGCGCGGCAAGGATCAATACATCGATCTGGATTCGCGCATCGGCCGCCTTGAAGGCCACGGCGCGGGTGCGCCGCCGCCGACCGCGGACCGCAGCGCGCCGCGGGGCACCACGCAGCCGGCAGATGTTGATCTCGGCAATCCGGGGAATACTCCGGCGCCACGCGATTCCAGGAATCCGAAGCGTGCCGATGCGGCTGGTACCCTGTCCGCCGCCGATCAGGCCGCAGCGCCTCAAGACGACGCCGCAGACACGAACCCGCCTGCGGCGGCACCGGGCGATGCAGCGGCGGAAACCACTACCTATAATGTGGCGTTCGCGGCGCTCAAGGATGGCCGTTACGCAGAATCGGCGCGGGGTTTCCAGGGCTTCATCGATCAGTATCCGAACGGCGAGCTGACCGGCAATGCGTACTACTGGCTCGGCGAGTCGTACTACGTCACCCAGAACTACAAGATCGCCGAGCAATCGTTCCGCACCTTGCTCAAGCGCTATCCGGATAACCAGAAGGCGCCCGACGCGCTGCTCAAGATCGGTTACAGTCAGTACGAACTTAAAGAATGGGATCAGGCCGAGGCCACGTTGAACCAGGTCGTGCAGACGTATCCGGATACGACCGTGGCGCGTCTCGCGCAGGGTCGTCTGCGCGCGCTGAAGACCGAACCGCGTCACTGAGTCTTGCTGTGAACGGTCATGCTGCCGCTCGTGTCGCGAACGGTAATGTCGTGGATACCACTTCTCCTGCGCAACCCGAACAGCGGCTGCGCATCAGCGAAATCTTTCATTCGTTGCAGGGCGAAGCCGACGCGGTCGGCTGGCGCACCGTATTCGTGCGCCTGACCGGCTGTCCGCTGCGCTGCGTCTGGTGCGACACCGAATATGCTTTCCACGGCGGCCAGTGGCGGACGATCGCCGCGGTGCTCGCTGAAGTCGCCGTTTACGAGACGCGCCACGTTTGCGTGACCGGCGGTGAACCGCTCGCGCAAAAGCGCTGCCTCGGGTTGCTCGCGAAGCTCTGCGACGCGGGCTACGAGGTTTCGCTGGAAACCTCCGGCGCACTCGACGTCGTCGAAGTCGATCCGCGCGTGCGCAAGGTGCTTGATCTCAAGGCGCCGGGATCGGGCGAGGTCGCGTGCAACCTGTGGTCGAACCTCGATCATCTGACCCCGCGCGATCAGGTCAAGATCGTGATCGCCGATCGCGCCGATTACGACTGGGCGCGCGCGCGCGTTGCCGAGCATGCGCTGGCCGCATGCTGCCAGGTGTTGTTCTCGCCCGTGCATGGCCGCGTCGCGCCGCGCGAGCTCGCCGAATGGATCCTCGCCGACCGCGCACCGGTGCGCATGCAGCTGCAGATGCACAAGTTTCTGTGGGGCGAGGAGCCGGGGCATTAAGGGCCACGGGATGGCGAACCTTTGCCAACCCCTCAACCCTCATCACGCACCATGTCCGCTGAAACGCCAAAATACGCTGTCGTCCTCGTCTCCGGCGGCATGGACTCGGCCGTCACCCTCGCAATCGCGCGTGAACGCGGCTTTGTCTGCCACGCGCTGAGCGTCGACTATGGCCAGCGACACCATTCGGAACTCGGAGCCGCGCAGCGCATCGCTGCCGCACTCGGTGCACGCGCTCACAAGATCGTACACGTAGACCTGCGCAGCATCGGCGGCTCTGCCTTGACCGACGACATCGCGGTGCCGGACAACGGCGGCAGCGGCATTCCGGTTACCTACGTGCCGGCGCGCAACACGATCATGCTGTCCGTCGCGCTCGGCTGGGCCGAAGTGCTTGGCGCGCAGGACATCTTCTGCGGCGTCAATGCGGTCGACTATTCGGGCTATCCCGATTGCCGGCCCGCGTTCGTCGAGGCATTCGAGAAACTCGCGAACCTCGCCACCAAGGCGGGCATCGAGGGCCCCGCCCTGCATATCCACGCCCCACTGATGAACATGAGCAAGGCCCACATCGTCCGCGAAGGCCAGCGCCTCGGCATAGATTTCGCGGCGACGGTGTCCTGCTACCAGGCCGACGCCGAAGGCCGCGCTTGCGGCCACTGCGACGCCTGCCGCCTGCGCGCCGACGGCTTCGCCGGCGCCGGCATTACCGACCCGACGCGCTACCGCTGAAGCGCGTATCCAGCTAAACTTCGCGACCCTCGCGCGAGACAGCGCTTTCCGCCCGTCGGGCGGCAGACGCGCGATCGCGGTGATGCGCCAACCACGACAAACGTCGTCGCGGATTGGCCCTCACCTCTTGCCCTCTCCCGCAAGCGGGAGAAGGGGAGTGATAATTGCGCTCTCGCGCAATGGCGTTATTTGATTGGAGCGGGGGCCGTTAGCTCAGCGGTAGAGCAGTGGACTTTTAATCCATTGGTCGATGGTTCGATCCCATCACGGCCCATACCCTTCTCATACGACGACGTCCGCTACCGTCCGGGAAATCCCCTGAGACCCGCATCCTAGCTAGGTTTATCATCCAGCTCCGTCCGATGTCGTCCGCTTGCAACCGGTCCAACATGGGGATACCGCTGGGGATACCGGAGCCGTTTTGGCGACCGATTGGGATACCAGTATCCCCACGAGGCAGCGATGGCGACGACGCGGGCGCAGTGATGCGCGCCACTGATCGAAGAATCGTCGGGATCGCCGGTCCTTTGCGCAGTGTTTTAAGGTCGTACTTCGTGACAATGTCAGAGGTGAAGACCATGCAATCGAAAGAATCACACGTAGCCGTGCGAGAAGACAAGTTAGCCGCCGAGTTTCTCGCGAACGAGCGAACATTTCTCGCTTGGGTGCGCACGAGTATCGCGGTGATCAGTCTCGGGTTCGTGGTCGCGAAGTTTGGCTTATGGTTGCGAGAACTGGCAACGCATTTTGCTCCGCAGGCGCACATGCCACGCACGGGAGGTTCGTTGTACATCGGCATTGCAATGATGGTGTTCGGCGGTCTTCTCGCGATCCTTGCTGCGCGGAGATACCACGTAGTAAACCGCGCCATCGAACTTGGGAAAGTGAGCGCTGATCGCGGACTCGTGTTCCTCGTTACAGCGATCGTCGCCGTGCTTTCGGTAGCGATGACCGTGTACCTGGTGATCAGTGCAGCCTGAGTGCAAGCGCCGGTCGCGGCATAGACCACTCGCGCAATCCGCGCGTTGATCATGCCGCCAGTGCACTTCACGCGCGGAACTACGCGACGCGGGCCACGCAAGCAGCGTGGGTAGAGTCATGAGGATAGTACCCAGGGCGCTGCTACGCTTCAGTCATGTGCGGCCGCTTCGCCCTCTACGGTCCGATCTCCCTCCGACGCGACATGAAGGCGGACGAATTCGATTGGATCATCCCGCTGGTCGATCGCATCGAGCGGGGCACGCCTCGATACAACTTCGCACCGACGCAACCGCGCCGATCGTTCACACGACTGACGAAGGCACAGCAATCGACGAGATGCGCTGGGGCTTGGTCCCGGCGTGGGCGAAGGACGTAAAGATCGGCAACAAGGCGATCAATGCTCGGGTCGAGACCATCGCAGAAAAGCCGATGTTTCGCAGTGCGTTCAAGTCCCGGCGCTGCTGTCATTGCCTTTTTAAATAAAATTTAGATAAATCAGTATCATACGTAAGATAATCGATCCCATCACGGTCAATCGACACCGCGCGCGCCTGTCAGGCATCGCTGCTAGGCATCATCCGACCGACCATCTCGCGCTGCAGCTGCTTGAGTTCCGTCCAACGATTTTGCGCGGCGAGCGACGCCAGTTGCGCCCAGCTTTCGGGATTGGCGAGGCGAAAGCTCGGGCCGCCGCGTTCGAGGATGTCGAGCAGGTCATCGACGCCGAGGCAGGCGACTTTCACGAAGCTGTCGATGCCGTTCGCGCGCAACAGATCCTCGATCTTCGGGCCGATACCTTCGAGGATGGTCAGATCGTCGGCGTGTTTCAGATTGAATCCTGCGGCTCGCGCGGCGCTGACGTCGATCAGGCGCGAGGATGCAACGGCCGCGTGTTGTTCCGGCAGCGCTTCGGCTTCGATGGGCGGCGCCGCGGCGAGCACGGGTGCTGCGCACGGTGGCTCCGCATGGCGCGCGCCCGTTCCTTTCCTGCGCTGCAATCCGAGCAACAACCCGCTCGACAGGGCGCCGGAAACAAGACCCAGCACGAACCACACAACACGCTCGTCGATCGGATTCATCGAGTTGTCCTCAAGCCCATCGATCATGCGACGCGCCCGAGACTAGCACCGGCGATGTTGTCTGGAAGTCAAGAAGAGCGGTGCCGGGTGGTCGCCTTCGCCGGGTATTGCTGCGCTAGTCGCCAGTCCCGTGCGCGCCTACATCGGACGCAATGCACGCGCGCCGATTAGAATCCCCCGCATGAATCTGCTCGCGATCGAAACCGCCACCGAATCGTGTTCCGCCGCTTTGCTCAGCGATGGGCGTTTGCTGGCGCACAGCGAACTCGCGCCGCGCCGGCATGCCGAGTTGCTGCTGCCGATGTGCGAAGAATTGCTCGCGGAAGCGGGCCTCAAGCGCCGTGACTTGGATGCGATCGCGGTCGGCTGCGGGCCTGGCGCGTTCACCGGCGTGCGCCTCGCAATCTCGGCCGCGCAGGGCATCGCGTTGGCGCTCGAAATCCCGGTCATTGCGGTGTCGTCACTCGCGGCGCTCGCGATGCAGGCCCCCGACAACGGCGCCGCAATACTCGCCGTGATCGACGCGCGCATGGGCGAGATCTATGCCGGAACCTTCCGGCGCACGCGCGACGGGCTGGTCGAGCCGATCGGCGCCGAGTCGGTCGGCGAGGCAAATGTCTTGCAGCTGCCGGAAGCATCGGCGTGGAACGTCATCGGCGGCGGCTGGGCCAGCTATGGCGAAGCGCTCATCGCGCGATTGCCTGCCGCGCCGCTATGGGCAGACGGTGAACGCTACCCGCAGGCCCTTGATGTCGCGCGCCTCGCCGCCCCGCTTGCGCGTGCTGGCCGCGGCGTCGCGCCGGAGCACGCGTTGCCGGTCTATCTGCGCGACAAGGTCGCGTTGACCACGGCAGAACAGGAGGCAGCGCGAAAGCGCAGCGTGGGAAACGGGATCTGACGGGGAGCGCGTGGCTGTCGCCCGACGTGTTTTCAGGGATTTCTCATTGAGCAGAAGGGTCAGCCGTGCCCACCGTGCCGTCGCCACTACGCACGCTGCATTCGGGTGCAAGCCCCGACCGATACAGGCGTTCGCCGGCGTATGGCCGCTTGCGCATCACTGCCATCATGTGCGTCGGCTTGATGCGGCCAGTGCGGATCTCGGCCTCGTCCCTCGCGTGGACGCGATCGATGAAGGACCGGTCCCATTCCGCGTTCGCATCGAAATTCGGGCCGAAGCCGCGGTCGATGAACGGGTCGATGATGTTGCCGTAGCCGAAGAAGAATTCGAAATCGAAGCGCTTGACCAGCAGCGGCAGGATGTCCTGCGCACGAATGCCTTCGAAGCCCGCGTTCGAGCAATCCCAGTATTCGTGCAGTTGTTCATGCCTGCGAAGCTGGACGTTCCAGCGATACCGGTCGGGTAGTTCGCGCCAATATTCGTGCACGATCCGCATCGCCTCGGGCCAGCGCATGTGGCCGTTGCGGCCGATCATGTCCGAGGTGATGAAGCGGCCGTTCGGCGTCAATGCGTTCTCGATCGCGGCGAACAGCCGTTCCAGTTTGACGACGTGGTGAAGGCTCTGGTTCGCCAGAACCGCGTCGTAGGGTCGGCGCGGACGCCAGTCATTGAAGTCGCTTGCGGACGCGGCGATGTGCGCGGAAACGCCGGCACATGCGGCGAGGGCGCGGCCGCGTTCCAGCATCGCCGGGTTGATGTCGACGCAATCGATGACGAAGTCGCGCACATCGCGTTCGACCAGGAGCCGGGCGACGCGCACCTCGGTATCGCAGTTGCCGCAACCAAGACTCGCGATATGCACAGTACGAGTGGAGTCCGTTGCATCCGCACAGGCACGTTGCAGGTATAACGCGAAGAACTGGTCCGGGTTCGAGAAGCCGAACGCCTCGATCTGCGGACGCAGCCAGGTGTTCGACCAGTAGTGGAAGATCGGCGGCAGATCGTGCACTTCGACTTGATCGGCGAAGATCGACGTTTCCGTGGCGATGCGAGCGGCATAGTCTGCATCATCGGCGGCGCACGGCGCAGCGGGTGCGTCGCGGCGGCCCAGCCAGCGACGCAGCGGTCGTTTGATCGCTTCGGGAAGCCTGCGAGCTGCGGGACGCAGCCACTCGATCAATTCTAGGTGATACGGGCTCACGGAACGGCATGCTCGCTGTTGAGGGCGGGCCGCGCCTGCGCGCCGCCTTCGTCTTGATACAGCACCGACTCTATCTGCGGCAACAACCAGCGCGTGAAGCGTTCACGTCCCGTCGCGTTCTGATGATAGAAATCAAAGAACGCACCGCACCCGGCGTCGCCATCGGCGCCGAAGAACTCCGTCGCGTCGATCAAGCGAATGCGGCCTTCGTCGACGAGCGGCTGCAGGACCGCGAGCGCCCATTCGTGCAGTCCGTGACCCAACACGTCGCGCTCCCACATGCGAGGCATCGGCATCAGCACCACCAGTGGGGGCCGCGGCCAGCGCATCGCACGCAATTGCGATTGCACGAGATCCCGGGCCCGCTGCATGAACTCCGGTGACGGCTGATGTTGCATCGCGGCCCGATAGTCGTGCCTGTTTGCGGCGAAGCTGCGCAGTTCCTTGCATTGGCGCTTGAGGCCGTCGCGATCCGGGTCGGTCGACGCTTCTACCTTGTCGCAGGCGGTGAGCGCGTCGACACCGAACGCGCACATGTCGCCGTGCGATTCGGGATTCGCGAACAGGCTGTCGACGGAGGAACGATTGGCCTTGTACCAGTCGATCGTGTTCCTGCGGGCGGATGGATTGCGCACGAATTCCTGGATGTCGCTGCGCCAGCCGAACAGGGCCGAGTAGGTTCCGTAACTGGCGATGTCGTCGCGCCTGAACGGAACGTGCGCCGCCATCCAGGGAATGTCAGTGACGCGGCGGAATGGATACACGATACCGAGTTCGTAGTCGCCATTGCCGGCGTACATGAGGTCCTGGATCGACAGTGCGATGATGCCGCCCTGTATCTCGGGATGCTCGCGTTGCAGCCAGCGCGCGAGGATGCCGATGGTCATCCAGTGCGATCCGGGCATGGTCAGATCGGCATGCACGCGGCCGGAACGTTTCGCCGTGGCGGCCAGCAGCGCGTGGTCGATGCCGTACTCCGGGCGTGAGCTGCCGAGCGTGACGTAATCGATGCGCGGCAGCGCCGGATCGGTCAATGCGTGCTTCAGGCGCACGCTGGTGCCGGCGTGGCTGGCCGGCTGCGCCAGCGGTTCCCAGACGCCCGCCTCGAACAAGGCTTCCAGCAGCAGCACCAGCATGAGCGGGGCGAGGAGCGTGAGCAGCGTGCGGATCATGGTCAGAACTGGAAATAGATGAACGGCGCGGTCTTGGCCGGCGCAAACCAGATGATCGCGACAATCGCGACAGCCAGTGCGACCGCCAGCAACGGACCACGGCTGGCGGCGATACGATCCTTGTAGTGCAGGTGCGCGCCGAGCAGCTGCGCGACGAATAGCGCGGCGATCAGCAGCGCGGGACCGCGATCGGTCGCTGCATCGAACGACGACAACGAGGGTTGTGTGAGATTCGCGAGCATCGCCTGACCTTGCGGCAAGCTGTGCGCACGAAAGAATATCCATGCGAGGCAGGTCAGGTGGAACGTGACCAGGATGCGCAGCGCAGCCGATCCGGGATTGTCGGCGTTCCACCAGCGCAACCGTCCGAGCACGGCGCGCTCGAACGCGAGATAGCCGCCATGCAGTCCGCCCCAGATCACGAAATTCCAGCTCGCGCCGTGCCAGAGGCCGCCGAGCAGCATCGTCGTCATCAGGTTCGCGTAGGTGCGCGCACGCCCCTTGCGGTTGCCGCCGAGCGGGATGTACAGGTAGTCGCGCAGCCAGCGCGACAAGGTCATGTGCCAGCGCCGCCAGAAATCCTGGATGCTCTCGGCCGCGTACGGATAGTTGAAGTTCTGCGGGAAGCGGATGCCGAGCAGCAACGCGCAGCCGATCGCGATATCCGTATAGCCGGAAAAATCGCAGTAGATCTGGAACGCGAACGCGTACACCGCGAGCAGGCTGTCCCAGAAGCCGTGCGCGCCAGGATGGTCGAAGACCGGATCGACGATCAGCGCGAGGTTGTCGGCGAACACCAGCTTCTTGACGTAGCCGCATGCGATCAGCACGAGCGCGCGTTTGACGTCGCCGAAATCGACGCGCTGGTCGCCATCGAGCTCGGCGAGGAATTCGCGCGCTCGCACGATCGGCCCGGCTTCGATCTGCGGGAAGAACGCCACGGCGAGCGCGTAGTCGAGCAGGTTTTTGCGCGGTGGCAGCACGCCGCGGTACACGTCGATCGTGTAGGACAGGCTCTGGAACGTGTAGAACGAGATGCCGACCGGCAGCAGTAGGTCGATCGGCGTGATGTGAAATCCGCTGCCGAGCGTCGCCGAACCCGTGTTGACGGTCTCGATCAGCCAGTTGGCGTACTTGAAGATCGCGAGGAAGCCGAGGTTGACGATCACGCTGAGCGTGACCAGTCGGCGCGGACGCGCGGTGCGCTGCATGCGCAGTCCGATCAGGTAATCGACGATCGTCGAGAACCACACCAGGAACAGGTACTGCCATTCCCACTGGCCGTAGAAGTAGTAGCTGGCGGCGAGCAGCATCAGCTTTTGCGCGACTGGCCAGCGCCGCAGCGGCTGATTCAGCGCGAGGACGACGACAAAGAAGACGATGAACTGGAAGGAGTTGAACAGCATCCGTGCGGAACGCCGTCAGCGACCGGTGCGCAGCGGCCGACGCCGGCTGCACGACCCTGGATGATCGACGCGCGGCTTGCTGCCGGCTCCGGCGTTCACCGCGGAATCGGCCTGTGCAGCCGCTCGCGCAGGCGCCGCGAAATAGCGAAGCCGCCCCGGCCAGCCGCCATGCAGCGCGGTTCGCGTTGTCTCGAGTTTGCCGGTCAGATCGGTGATGTCGCGACACAGGCGCTGGTTGTGCTGGTCCGGCCGCGCGATCAGCACGCGTAACTTCTCGATATCCGCTTCGCTAAGGGTCCTGCCGACACGGAAGCGATCGGGCAGCGGGCGGTCGACGTAGATCGTCGAGTGCGTATCGGCGAGTTCATCGGCCGGGCGTTCGCGGGTATAGAAATACAGCGCGATCGACTTGCGCGTGAGCTGTTCGCGCCCGGGCGGCAGTGAGATGCGGCTGAAGCCGTGCCAGCTCCATTCGGTGGTCTCGAAGATCACGCAGCGGTTGAACAGCGGCGTCACGCGGTGCACGCGGTCATCGGGTGAACTCGGATCGGAATGCAGTTCCAGCGAGCCGCCCCAGGCGTCGCTCCATTCGTGGTTGAGGTAGACGATCAGGTTCAGCCGGCGATGCCAGTTCTCGATCGGATGGCGGTTGAAGTCGATGTGGGGATCGAGATCCTGGCCTTCGCGGTTCTCGTGGGTGCCGCCGCCGAAGTAGTAAGGATCGTAAAGCAGGTCCGGGATGCCGGTGATGTGGCTGACGAGGTCGAGGAACGGCCGCGACTGGAGCAGGTCGTCGAGTGCGGCATAGGGCGTGCCGAACTGGCGAATGCGTTCAACGGTCGACTTGCCGCCAAGTTCGCCGGCTTCGTTGCGTGCGTTGCCACGCTCGAACGGTGGAAAGTCCACGAGCAGCTTCGCTGCGACGTCGGCCGCGAGGAAGTTGTCGATGACGACGTGCCGGAACGGGCACTGCCGCGCGAACGCCTGCGCGTACTCGCCTGCATGGGTCGCGACGTGTGGATCGAGAAGAGTTGTCGTGTTGGCGTCGTTCATTGCGGCGCATGATGCCACGCAGGGTGGTGACGTTGACGAGCGTCGCAATGCGCGAGGGGGCTTGCGGCGCGGATGCAGCTCAGGTGCGCATCCGCTCCAGCACGCGCTGGATGCGCTCGCGCGTCGGCGCGCGCAATAGCGCCGGCGCATGCGCGCGCAGGGCCGCGCGATCCAGCGTGTTGACGGTCTCGCGCACTTCGAGCAATTGGCCGGGGTGCATGCTGAAGTCGGTCAGGCCGAGTGCGATCAGCAGTGCGGTGTAGCGTTTGTCGCCGGCCATTTCGCCGCACAGTTTGACCCGGCGCTTGGCGCGTTGCGCGACCGCGATCGTGTGCGCGAGCAGCTTCAGCACGGCCGGATGCAACGGGTCGTAGAGGTTCGCAAGTTGGTCATTGTTGCGGTCGACGGCCAGCGTGTATTGGACGAGGTCGTTGGTGCCGATCGCGATGAAATCGAGTGTGCGGATCATGCCGGACAGCGCGATCGCCGCCGCCGGCACCTCGATCATCGCGCCGAGTTCGAACTGGTCGGCGATCTCGTGACCGGCGGAGCGCAGGTCGCGCGCGCATTCGTGGAGCATGCGCCGCACGCTGATCATTTCCTCGGCCGCCGTCACCATCGGTACGAGCACGCGCACCGGGCCGTAACCGGAGGCGCGCAGGATCGCGCGCAACTGGATCGTGAGCAGTTGCGGCTGGCGCAACGAAAGGCGCACGCCGCGCACGCCGAGCGCGGGGTTTTCCTCATCGTCGAGTACGAGGCCGCTGGAGTCGGCCTTGTCGGCGCCGAGATCGAGCGTGCGGATCGTCACCGGCAATCCGCCCATGCCGAGCACAAGGTCGCGATAGGCGAGGAATTGCTCTTCCTCGCCGGGCAATTCCCTGCGTTGCAGGAACAGGAATTCGGTGCGGTACAAACCAATGCCCTCGGCGCCGAGCGCGCGCGCCTGGGCGACGTCGGCAGGCGATTCGGCATTCGCGTACAGCGCAATCGGCACGCCGTCGCGGGTGCATGTGGCGACATTGGCAAGCAGGGCGAGGCGCTTGCCTTGCTGCACGGCTTCGCGCTGCCGGCTGCGATAGCGCGCGATATCCTGCGCGGTCGGATGCACGACGACTTCGCCGTACTCGCCATCGATCAGGACCAGGTCGTCGTCCTGGATGTGCGCCAACGCCGCGTGCGCCGCGACGATCATCGGCAGGTGCAGCGAGCGCGCCAGGATCGCGCTGTGCGACACGAGGCTGCCGGAGCTCAGCACCACGCCGAGCACGCCATGTTCGGCCAGCGGCACCAGTTCCGATGGTGCGACCGTATCGCTGACCAGGATTTCGCCGACGCGCGAGGCGAGTTTTCGTTCCTCCGTGCTCGACTCGCGCATGAGTCCTGCCTGCACGCGCGCGATTACATGGTCGACATCTTCCTTGCGGCTGCGCAGGTAGGGATCGTCCATCGCCTCGAACACGGCGACGAGGCGATCACGCTGCATCTTCAGTGCGGCGCTGGCGCGATAGCGGCCGATGCGGATCAGGTCGTAAACCCCGGTGGTCAGTTCGCGGTCGGCCAGCATCAGGCTGTGCGCGTCGATGAACTCGGCGACTTCGCGTGCCATCGTTCCGTGCAGTTTCTCCCGTAGAACCTGCAGTTCATCGCGCGCGGCGGCAATCGCGCGTCGCAAGCGTTCGATCTCCGCTTCCACATCCGCTTCGCCCAGCGGGCGTTCGTCGATCAGGTAGCGACTCGGGTGCTCAAGGCGCGCGCGACCCAGCGCCATACCGCGCGATGCGCCGCCGCCGGTCAGTACGAATCGCACGCTGGTTTTGCCCTCCGCTGTTGTTGGATATCGACAAGATGCCTTAACCCGAAGGCAAGATACACCCGGCTTCGCAATGATCGATCGGTGCCACTCGCCGGCGGCCTACTGGCCTTCGTCGAATTTGCGCTCGAACAGGTCGGTCATCGTGGTCATCGCGGCTTCCTCGTCCGCGCCATCGGTGCGCAGGGTCACCTGCGAACCGAGACCGGCTGCGAGCATCATCACGCCCATGATGCTTTTCGCATTGACCTCCTTGCCGCGGCAGCTGAGGAATGCGTTGGCCTGGAACCCGTGCAGCGCCTGCACGAGCTTGGCCGATGCGCGCGCGTGCAGGCCGAGTTTGTTGCTGATTGTGATTTCCCTTTCGAGCATATCGGCCTGTTCGTTGGTTCGGCTTCGGTATTTTGACTGCCCCCTTCCGCCCTCCGGGCGCTTTCCCCATGAAAACAAGACGGTGGCTGCAGCCTTCGTATCAGGGCGTATCGACAACGATGCCTCCGCGTCCGCCGCTGGCCGCCGTCTGCGCGAGCTCGTCGAGCGATTGTTCCGGGTAGTTGAGGACACGCAACAGCATCGGCAGGTTCAATCCGGTAACGCAATGCATGTGCACGCCAAGGTTGGGAAGGCGCTGCGCAATGTTGCACGGCGTCGCACCGTAGAGGTCCGAAAGCACAAGCACGCCGTCGCCGCGATCGAGTTCGCGTGCATTCGCGGCCGCCGCGCGCAACATCTGTTCCGGGTCGGCATTGGGCGCGACTTCCTGCACCTCGACCGGCAGTGGTAGGCGGCCGAGTACGTGACGCGCTGCGGCGACCAGGGCCAGGCCCATCGCTTCGTGCGTCATCAACAGTACGCCGACGGTCATTGGTCGCCTCCGGCGACTCGGATTCGGGATTCGGGATTCGGGATTGCGAAAGAGCTGCAGGGCGGCACGCGCGCAGCCACGTTCCGCGCTGCGGCGCTACGCACAATCCCGCATCCGGTATCCCGAATCCCGATCTTCACACTCATTCCATCTCACGGTGGTAAGTCAGCACTTGCGCGTAGTGCTGGCGGAAATGTTCGGCGAGTCGTTCGGCGAGATATACCGAGCGATGGCGCCCGCCGGTGCAGCCGAGGCAGATCGTCACGTAGCTGCGCCCATCCGATTCGAAGTGCGGCAGCCAGCTTGCCAGAAACCCGCGCAGGTCATCGCCGAACTGCGCGACTTCGGGTTTGGCGTCGAGCCATTCGCGCACGGGCGCATCCTTGCCGGAGAGCGGGCGCAGTTGCGCATCCCAGTGCGGGTTGGGCAGGCAGCGCGCGTCGAAGACGAAATCCGCATCGGTCGGCACGCCGCGCCGGTATGCGAACGATTCGAACAGCAGAGTCATCGCGCCCGCGGGCATGCCCATTTCGGTGATGACGAGCCGGCGCAACTGGTGCACGTTGAGGTGGCTGGTGTCGACCACGCGGTCGGCGAGCGCAAGCATCGGTTTGAGCAGCCGGCGCTCCTCGGCGATCGCGTCTGCAAGGGCAAGGCCATCGCCGGACAGCGGATGGCGGCGGCGCGTTTCCGAGTAGCGCTTGATCAGTACTTCGTCGCGCGTGTCCAGGAAAACCAGTCGATAGCCGATATTCGTGCGCTTGAGCTCGGCAAGGATTTCCGGCAGCCGGTTGAGGTTCTCGGCGCGGTTGCGCACGTCGACGCCAACTGCGAGCTTGTGCTGCAGAGCGTCCGGGCCCTGCGAAATCGCCTGCACGAACGCGGGCATCAGCGCGGCGGGCAGGTTGTCGACGCAGTAGTAGCCGAGATCCTCGAGCGTGCGCAGAGCAACCGTCTTGCCGGACCCGGAAAGCCCGCTGACGATGATCAGCTGATCCGGCTTGTCGGCCGCATTGGCATCTTCGTCGTGCGGCACGGCGGCGTCTACCATGGTGGCAGGCGGCGCATCTGGTGCGCCTGGCGGTCGATGAAGGTCTGCGCGGGATCGAAGCCCTTGGTCTTCAGCATATGGCTGCGTACCGCCGCTTCGGCAAGCACCGCGATGTTGCGGCCGGGCGCGACCGGGATGGTGATTTGCGGAACCTGCACGTCGAGCACCTCGCGATAGCCGACGTCACCGGTCAAGCGGGTCATGCCGTCGACGGGTACGTCGAGTTTCTGCGGTTTCAGGTGCACGATCAGGCGCAGGTATTTGGACGGCTTTACCGCCGTCTGCCCGAACATCTCGCGCACGTTGAGTACGCCGAGGCCGCGTACTTCGAGCAGGTCGCGCAAGATCTCCGGGCAGTTGCCGTCGATCACGTCCGGTGCGATCAAGGTGAACTCCGGCGCGTCGTCGGCGACCAGGCGATGGCCACGGGTGAGGAGTTCGAGCGCAAGTTCGCTCTTGCCGGTGCCGCTTTCGCCGGTGATCAGCACGCCGATCGAATAGACCTCCATCAGCACGCCGTGCAAGGTGATCTGGCGCGCGAGGTTGCGCGCGAGCTGGTATTGCAGGTAGGTCAGTAGTTCATGGCCGCGCTTGGGGCTGTGCCAGAGCGGTGTATTCGACTCGTTCGCGGCCTGGCGCAAGTCGGCCGGTATGGTCTGGTCCTTGGTGACCAGCAGCACGGTCGGTTCGTAGGCGACGATCTTTTCGACGGTTTCCCAGCGCTGGCGTGAATCGAGGCTGTCGAGATAGTTCAGTTCCTCGGTGCCGATGATCTGCACCTTGTTCGGATAGATGATGTTGAGATATCCGACCAGCGACGGCCGCCGGGCCTGGCTGCCGCCAGTTTCGATCGCACGGTTCTCGCCGCGCATGCCGGCGATCCAGCGTAGCGACAGGCGTTCGCCGACGGCGTCGAAAAGTTGGCGGGCGGTCAGGCGATCCATTGCTGGGAATAAGGAGTCATAGGCGGAGGTTCCAGAGTGCGATCTTACGGCAATCGGAAATGTCCGCACGACTGAGTGCACGAATACGTGCTGCGAGCCGTTACGGGGGCCGTCGGCATTTCATCGATGCGGGCCGCCGTTATTGATCAGGCATGAATATGTCTTGGTAAAAACTTCATCGTGCCGCATCAATAGTCCCTAACTCTCGCCCTGACCAGTTCATCGCGCAGCGTCCGGTCGTCCGGCGCGGCGCGCAGCGCCGAGGTGATGCCGGCGTTGGAAAACAGCTCGGCGAGTTCGGCCAGCAGCCTCAAGTGCTGGTCGGTGAAGTGTGCGGGAACGATCAGCGCCGCGACGAGATCGACCGGCTGGCCGTCGCTGGCGCCGAAATCGACCGGTTCGGCGAGATGCACGAAGGCGGCGCGCGCTTCGTGGACCGCGTCGCTGCGTCCATGCGGAATCGCGACGCCGTGGCCAAGGCCCGTGCTACCCAGCCGTTCGCGCGCGGTGAATGCATCACGCATGCCCGCGACATCGTCATTGCCGGCGAGCAGACTTGCCAGCTGTTCGATCAGGTCGACCTTGTCGCGAACGACGAGGCCGGTCCGCACCCGCTCTGCGGGAAGCAAGTCAAGAAAGGGCATGGGCGGGTGCGGGGTCTCGCGAAAAAAGTTCCGATCAGCCGTAGCGTGTCGCGCGCACGGAATCCGCGTGGTGGGCAGTCACCTTTTCCTTGTGCTTGCGCACCTGATTGTCCATCTTGTCGACCAGTGCGTCGATCGCGGCGTACATATCGGCTGCGGTCGCATCGGCATGCAGTTTCTTTCCGGAAAGCTGGATCGTGGCCTCGGCCTTGTGCAGCAGTTTTTCGATGCCGAGAACGATGTTGAGATCATGCAGTTGATCGAAATGGCGCGTGATGCGCTCGAACTTGGCCGTGGCGTAGTCGTGCAACGCGGGCGTGATGTCGACCTGATGACCCTTGATGATGATCTGCATGTTCGGCTCCTGATGGAAAAGGCCGGCACGTGCCGGACCTGAGTGAAGGGACGCGCGAGCCGGCAACATTGCCGTAAGCGCGCTCTCACAACCTCTGACAAGCAAACGGTGGTGGTGTTCCCTCCTGTCGTGGAGGATGCCGGAGACCGCAGTGTTGGCCATGACGTTCATCAGCCGAGCCTGCTGCGATCGTTCGATGAAGGAATATTGAGGGCCTCGCGATATTTGGCCACGGTACGCCGCGCGACGTTGATGCCGCGTCGATTCAATTCCGCGGCCAGCGTTTGGTCCGATAGCGGGCGCGCAGCGGCTTCCTCGCCGATGAGTTTCCTGATCATCGCCTGGACCGCGGTCGCGGAGGCCGTCCCGCCATCGACCGTGGTGACGCCGCTGGAGAAGAAATACTTAAACTCGAACGTGCCGCGCGGCGTATGCAGGAACTTGCGCGTGGTTACCCGGCTGATCGTCGATTCGTGCATGCCGATTTCCTCGGCGACGTCCTTCAGCACCAGCGGGCGCATCGCTTCGGCGCCGAATTCGAGGAACGCCTCCTGCGCACGCACGATGGAGGTTGCGACCTTCAGCATGGTTTCCGCGCGGGTCTTGAGGCTCTTGATTAGCCAACGCGCTTCCTGGAGCTGGCCGCGCAGGTAGTGCGCGTCCTCGCGGCGCGCCTTGGCGATCAGGCTGGCGTAGTGTTCGTTGATGCCAAGCCGCGGTTGGCAGCCCGGCGCGAGCGCGACTTGCCAGCGCCCGCCGACCTTGCGCGCATAGGCATCGGGCGTGATGTATTCGGCGCTCGCGTTGGAATAGCCGCTGCCGGGTTTCGGCGCGAGCGAACGGATCAGTGCGAGTGCGATCTCGAACTGGCCCTCGTCGGTGTGCAGGCGCTGGCAAATCCGCGCGCGATCGTGCTTGGCCAATGCTTCGAGATGGTCGGCCACCAGCGCGCGCGCGAGTTCGAGACCCGGCGTTTCGGCATCAAATGCGTCGAGCTGCACCGCGAGACATTCACGCAAGCTGCGGCTGCCAATGCCGACCGGGTCGAAATGCTGGATACGCCGCCGCACCGATTCAATTTCTTCCAGGCTCACCGTGTAGAGCGAGGTCAGCGTGTCGCGAATCACCTCGTCGGTTTCGACGAGATAACCGTCGTCGTTGATCGCTTCGATGATCGTCGCGCCGATCGCGCGGTCGCGCGCGGACATCGGCGTCAGGTTGAGCTGCCAAAGCAGGTGATCGCGCAGGTCCTCGACCTCGGCATCCTGCGGTTCCATGCCGTCTTCGTCGAGCGCAGTGCCGCGATATTCGGTGCGGTCGAAGGCGAGATCGAGCGGCTGCTCGTCGGTTTCGGCGGCATCGGCCTCGGCTTCGCTGGCCGCCGCCTCGATTTCCTCGGCGCTGTCGCCCTCTTCCTCGGCTTCGTCGCCGTCGGTCATGTCCAGCAGCGGGTTCGATTCCAGCGCGGTGTTCAATTCCAGCTCAAGCTCCAGCCGTGACAGCTGCAACAACCGGATCGCCTGCTGCAGCTGTGGCGTCAGCGCCAATGACTGGCTGAGACGGAATTGAAGAGCGGGTTTCATGCCCAAAGCGTGCCAAGTCCCATTTTGACCATCCTAGCGCCAATAGAAGGCGACGGGCAGGGGTTGACGTCCCGGAAAAGGTCGATCGATGCACAAACGCGGTTACATGTGGAATTCGCGTCCCAGATAGACCTCGCGGACCTGCTCGTTGGCGAGGATTTCGGCCGGCGCGCCCTGTGCCAGCACCGCGCCTTCGCTCATGATGTAGGCGCGTTCGCAGATGCCGAGGGTTTCGCGCACGTTGTGGTCGGTGATCAGGATGCCGATGCCGCGCGATTTGAGCTGGCGCACGATGCGCTGGATGTCGACGACCGAGATCGGGTCGATGCCGGCGAATGGTTCGTCGAGCAGCATGAAGCGCGGTTTTGCGGCCAGCGCGCGCGCGATCTCGACGCGGCGGCGCTCGCCGCCGGAGAGGCTGACGCCTTTCTGTCCCGCAATGTGGCCGATCTGCAGATCGTCCATCAGCGATTCCAATTCGGCCTGGCGCCCGCCATTGTCGAGGTCGGCGCGTAGTTCGAGGATCGCAAGGATGTTGTCGGCGACGCTGAGACGCCGGAACACGGACGGTTCCTGCGGCAGATAACCGACACCGAGGCGCGCGCGCGTGTGCATCGGCAGCGTGGTCACGTCGCGCTCGTCGATGCGGATCGTGCCGGCATCGGCCCCGATCAGGCCGACGACCATGTAGAAGCAGGTCGTCTTGCCGGCGCCATTCGGCCCGAGCAGGCCGACGATCTCGCCTTGATCGAGGCTGAACTCGAAGTCGCGCACGACGGTGCGACCGCGAAAGCTCTTGCGCAGGCCCGACGCGCTCAGCATCAGGAGTTGCCGCCCGCGTCAGCGGCGGCCTTCGCATGGTTCTTGTTTTTTGCCGCGGCGTCGGCCGGGGTCGCGGTCGGCTTCGCGCCGTCGGGCGCGGGTTTCGCGTCCGCGGGCTTGGCCGATCCGGTTTTCGGCTGGATGATCATGTGCACGCGATTGGCGGCCGTGTTGTCGCCGCTTTCCATTTCGCCGGTGTCGGTGTTGTAGGTCATGTGCGTGCCGTGGAATTCGCTGCGGCCCTGCTGCACGACGGTCACGTTGCCGGTCAACTCGGCGATGCCGGTGTCGGCGTTGTAGTCGATCCTGTCGGCGTCGGAACTGACCAGGCCGCCGTTCTTGCCCAATTCCTCCATGTGCGCCTGCTTGCCAGTCAGGATCACGCGCTGGACAGCGCTTGAAATGTCCTTGCCCTGCGCATCTTTCGCGTTGCCCGGATGCTGATAAATGGTCGCCTCGGCGCTGGTCGCCTTCATCGAGCCGCGGGTTATGCGCACGTTGCCGGTGAGGTACGTGACCCCGGGCGCTTTGTCGCCGCCCTGGATGATCTTCGCATGATCGGCGCTTATGTCCATCTTCTGGTCGCGATCGCTGCCGAGCGCATGCGCGCCTGGCGCGACGATGGCCAAGGCGAGTGCGAGCAGGCGCAGGAAAGCGCTATTTCGATGCCGCGCGTGATGCGTTTTTGGGTTGCAGGGTTGCGTGGACATCGGCCAGTAGCTCCAGGACTTTGCTGTTGAGATCGCCGCGCATGCCGGTGCCGCGCAGTATAGAGCCCGGCTGCGTGATCGTAGCGGGCGCTGCGGTTTCCATTTTCTTGGTCCTCGGCCACGTCGTGAGGTCGCTCGTGACGACATCGACCGGCTTCGCATCGCCGGTCTCCTTGCGGTGCATCTCGACGTGGCCCTGCAGTTTCAGCACGGTGCCGTCCCTGTTGACCCAGGCCGCGTCCGACTTGCCTTGCCAGGGATGATCGTTGCCATCGACGAGGACGTAGTCGGGCGTGGTCACGAAGATCGAGCCATCGTCACCGCGCCGCGCGAGGTGTGGCCCACTGACCTGGAAAGTGCGCTTGCCGGCGGTGTCCAGCGCGTCCATCGTGAAATCGGTCAGCGTGTAATCCGAGCGCGGCGGTCCGGCGAAGGTCTGCTCGTTCGGGCGCTCACGATTGATCCACAGAAGCAGTTCGGTGCCGGCCGCGAACAGCGCGAGCACGATGACGATCAACCAATAGCGGCGTTCCATCGGGAATGCTCAGCCTAGTACTGCAACCCGGAAATATCGAAACATGAAAGCGCGTATTCACCCCCATGGCGTCGTTGCGAGCCTTGCCAAGACGGCCAGTCTTGGCCGCGGCCCGCGCCAAGCCATGGGGGCGAATCCATCGCTTTCATCTCGTTCCGATATTCCCGGGTTGCAGTACCAGGAACGCGGCGAGTTCCGACTCGGCCTTGCCCTGTGCCGCGAGGATCAGGTCGCACACCTCGCGCGCGGCGCCGGCGCCGCCGCCGAGCTGGGTGCGCCAGTGCGCGCGTTCGCGCACCCATGCGTGCGCGTTCGCGACCGCGACCGCGAGGCCCACGCACTGCATCGCGGCGAGGTCAGGCAGGTCGTCGCCGGTAAATGCGGCCTGTGCGGGTTCGAGCCGCAGCGCATGCAGAAGTTGTTCGAGGCAGGCGCGCTTGTCGTTCTGATGCTGGTAGACATGCGCGACGCCGAGTTCGGCCATGCGCTCGGTCACGATGTGACTGAGCCGCGCGGTGATTACCGCGACCTCGATGTCGTTTGCGAGCAGGCGCTTCAGCCCCAGGCCGTCGTGCGCGTTGAACGCCTTCAGTTCGTGGCCGTCCGCGGTGTACCAGAGCTTGCCGTCGGTAAGCACGCCGTCGACGTCGAACACGGCGAGCTTCACGCGCGCGGCGCGTTCGCGGATGTCGGCGGGGAGGTCGGATGGAAGCACGGGGTTCGGGATTCGGGAATTGAGGAACTGGAAAGGTGGTAGCGCACGGCCGCGCCCGGAAAATCGTGACGATTCGATGCATCTCGAATCCCGAAATCCCGAATCCCGGCTTCTAGACCACCCGCGCGCGCAGCAGATCGTGGATGTTCAACGCGCCGACCACGCGGTTGTCCGCGTCCACGACGAGCAGCGCGTGGATCTTGTGCGCTTCCATCAGTCGGGCGGCTTCGACCGCGAGCTTGTCGGCCGTGATCTTCTTGGGCTGCGCGGTCATCAGGTGCGTAACCGGAGTCGCGCGCAGGTCGATATCGTCGTCGTCGACCGCGCGGCGCAGGTCGCCGTCGGTGAACACACCGAGCAGGCGTTGTTCGGCGTCGATGATCGCGGTCATGCCGAGGCCCTTGCGGGTCATCTCGACCAGCGCCTCGGTCAGGGTCACCTCGGGGCCGACGGCCGGAATCTGCTCACCGGTGTGCATGATGTCGCTGATCTTCAGCAGCAACTGGCGACCGAGGCTGCCGGCCGGGTGCGAGCGCGCGAAATCCTCGTCGGTGAAGCCGCGCGCTTCAAGCAGCGCGATCGCGAGCGCGTCGCCCATGACCAGCGCTGCGGTCGTGCTCGAGGTGGGCGCCAGGCCGAGCGGACACGCTTCGGCCGGCACGCTGGTGTCGATGTGCACGTCGGCAAGGCGTGCGAGCGAGGAGTTGCTGTTGCCGGTCATCGCGATCAGCGGGATGCCCTGGCGCTTGATCAGCGGCAGGATCGTCAGCAGTTCGTCGGTTTCGCCGGAATTGGACAGCGCGAGCACGACATCTTTCTGCGTGATCATGCCGAGATCGCCGTGACTGGCCTCGGCCGGATGCACGAAGAACGCGGGCGTTCCGGTCGACGCGAGCGTCGCCGCGATCTTGCGCGCGATATGGCCCGATTTGCCCATGCCGGAGACGACGACGCGGCCCGGGCACTCGAACATCAGCTGGCAGGCGCGCAGGAAGTTCGCGTCGATGCGATCGTGCAGCGCCTCGATCGCGCGCGCCTCGGTCGCGATGACCGCCTGCGCGCTGCGCACGAGTGCGGTCGCGTCCAGCAGCGGGTTGTTCAAGGTCCGCACGGTGGCAAGCATCTGGGCGTTCATCGTGAATTGCGGTAGCTCGAAAGCATGGAAAACGTCGGGTTTTCTGCGCTGCCCAAGGATTTTGAGTACCATGCGCCGCCTCATTGTAGCCGCTTCGTTGGCGGGATTGGTCCCGCAGCCTGACTTCAGGACGAATCACGCGGCGGCAGCGTCGCAGCCGAGGCCGCTGCCATCGCCTGCGCCCGTGCGGCGCCGCGGCATCCGCTTTCTCCCGAGGAAACGCAGAAACATGGACACTTCCACCGTGCAGAATCTGATCCAGCAGGGAATGCCGGACGCGAAAGTCGAGGTGCACGGCCCGGACGGCGTGCATTTCGAGGCGCTGGTGGTCAGCGCCAGGTTCGCCGGCAAGCTGCCGCTCGCACGCCACCGCATGGTTTATGCGACGCTCGGCGAGCTGATGGGCGGCGCGATCCACGCATTGTCGCTGCGCACGCTGACGCCGGACGAGTTCGAGCAGGCCGGCCAGTAACACAAAACCGCGGCGCGCAAGGGGCGCTCCGCATTCCGTTTTTCAACAAGTCAGGGAAGTGGGTGGTTCCATGGATGGCGACAACGTGAGAGAAGGTCGAGTGGCGAAGATCGTGATCAACGGCGGGCAACCGCTCAACGGCGATGTCTGGATTTCCGGTGCGAAGAACGCGGTGCTGCCGATCCTGGCCGCGTGTCTGCTCGCCGACGGCCCGGTCACGATCGGCAATGTGCCGCATCTGCACGACGTCACCACGACGATGGAACTGCTCGGCCAGATGGGCGTGCAACTGGTCGTCGACGAGCGCATGAAGATCCACGTCGATCCGACCACCGCGAACCGTTATTACGCGCCCTACGACCTGGTCAAGACGATGCGTGCGTCGATCCTCGTGCTCGGGCCGCTGGTCGCGCGCTTTGGCGAGGCGATCGTTTCGCTGCCAGGCGGTTGCGCAATCGGTTCGCGCCCGGTTGATCTGCATCTGCGCGGTCTGCAGGCGCTCGGCGCCGAGGTCACGGTCGAGAACGGTTATATCCGTGCGCGCGCGAAACGGCTGAAGGGCGCGCGCATCAACCTCGATCTCGTCACCGTGACCGGCACCGAGAATCTGATGATGGCGGCGACGCTCGCATCCGGCACCACGATCATCGAGAACGCCGCGCAGGAACCCGAAGTCGTCGACCTCGCCAACTGCCTCAACGCGATGGGTGCGAAGATCGAGGGCGCCGGCACCGCGACCCTGGTCATCGAAGGCGTCGAACGCCTCTCCGGCACATCCTATGAAGTGCTGCCCGACCGCATCGAGACCGGCACGTTCCTCGTCGCCGGTGCGATCACCGGCGGCAAGGTCATGACCAAGCGCGCGCGTCCGAAGACGCTCGACGCGGTGCTCAGCAAACTCGAGGACGCCGGCGCGCACATCAATACCGGCGAAGACTGGATCGAGCTCGACATGCGCGGGCGCCGCCCGAAGGCGGTCAACGTGACGACCGCGCCGTATCCCGCATTCCCGACCGATATGCAGGCACAGTTCACCGCGCTCAATTGCATCGCCGAAGGCGTTGGCGTGATTACCGAAACCGTGTTCGAGAACCGCTTCATGCACGCGCACGAGCTGCAGCGTCTCGGCGCCGACATCCAGCTCGAAGGCAACACCGCGATCATCAAGGGCGTCGATCACATGTCCGGCGCGCCAATGATGGCGACCGACCTGCGCGCGTCCGCGTCGCTGGTGCTGGCGGGCCTGGTCGCCCACGGCGACACCACCGTCGACCGCATCTACCACATCGACCGCGGCTACGAGAACATCGAGGAGAAGCTCGGTGGCCTCGGCGCGCATATTCGGCGGTTGCCGGCGTAGAGGATCGGGGCATTCGTGAACGCGGTGATCGCCACGACAAGGTTGTTCGGAACGCGGCCAAGCGAAGATCGGTTCGAGATCACCGTGGAAATCGGGACGCCGCACAAATGCGGTGACGATCCCGAAGAATGGGTGTGTCCTGTAGACGTCCAACCGCTGTACAACAAATTGCGCGATGCACACGGTTCCGATTCTCTGCAGGCGCTGTGCTTGGCAGTGGCCCTAGCCCAAGACCTTCTCCATGGTTTCAGGGAAAAGGGTGGATCGCTTACAAACGAGGACGGCGAAGAATTTCCTCTTGAAGCCTATTCCTTTGGAATCGCGCGTCGCTTATGAATTCCTTCGCGAAGCCGATCACGAGATTGCGGCGTCGCGAGACCGTTCGTGTTTCGATACCTCAGCACGAACGGTGTGCGGTGGTTTCGCGACGCTGCTGAACAACGCCGTTGCTATGCGTCTTACATACACTTCGATGAACCAGCTTCAGTGACGTAGGGCGGATCAAGGCGCGAGCGCTGTGCCCACCATTTTGCGATACTCCTCCAAGGAGCCGTCATCCCGGCGAAAGCCGGGATCCAGCTCCTGCTCGACTCGCGGAAAAACTGGATTCCGGCTTTCGCCGGAATGACGAGCGAATGGGGCTTGGAACTTTCCGATCTTGCCGCTATCGCCGGTTCGTCGAAACCAGCTTCAACGTCACCGTATCGCCCTTCTTCTCGGTCTGCTCGATCTGCACCGGCAGCCAGCCGAGCGACTCGGTGAACCAGCTGCGCGCGACGCGCTTGTGGTCGCCGCCGAGTTCGCCCTCGCGCTGCATCGGGACCGTCTTGAACTCGCCGGCTGGTACCTTCAGGGTTTCATTCGCGCCGCGCGCATAGCGCATGTTCTCGATGCGGTCCTTCACCGCGACCTTGTAGTCGAATGCCGTCGCGCCGCGCATGAGATCGCGGGCGAGCGCGAGCGTGACCGCCTGGCGATCGATGATGCCGGGCGCGATCGCGTAGGTGAAATGGCCATCGCCTTCGCTGACGCGGACTTCGCCGGCTTTCCAGTCGAAATCCGCATGGCGCACGTGCTGCTTGAACGCGGCATCCTGCTTGTAATCGTAGGCGAGCGCCTCGGGGTGACCGTCCTTCCAGCGGAAACGCGAGGTCTCGACGATGTGCACGCCGACGATCTTCGCCATGCCGGAGGTGCCCCGGGTCTCGCTGCGAAAGGTCCAGCTGCCATCGCCGTTGTCATTGAGATCCAGCGTGGTGCGGCCGAGCTCGCTGCCGTTGCGCAAGGTTGCGTATTCGGCGTGGAACGGCTTGATCGCGGTGTCGGCTGCGAGCGCGGGCGCGATGGCGCAAAAATTCAGGATGAGCGTGGCGAATACGATCTTCATCGGGTGAAATCCGTGGGTTGAAGGGTCGAGTTTCACGGCGTGTGCCTGAACCGGGTGCAAGCACCTGAACCGGGTGCAAGCACCTGAACCGGGTGCAAGCGCCTGAACCGCGCTTCACGCAGTGCGCGGCGCGAGCGTTCCGTCTTCGCCAAGCAGCAGCGGCGCCGTCAGCGCCGCGCCGTCGTACACCACGCGGGAGTCGGCCAGCGCAACGCGCCCGCTGGCGATCAGCGCGACGCTGGCGACGAGCAGTTCGTGTTCGCGGCCCAGCAGCCGCGAGGCCAGCGCATCCGGCGTGTCGCTGGCGACGATCGGAATCTCGATCTGTGCGATCGTCGGTCCGCTGTCGAGTTCGGCGGTCACATAGTGCACGCTTGCACCGTGGGTCGGGTCGCCGGCACCGAGCGCGCGTCGATGCGTATGCAGGCCACGGTATTTCGGCAGCAGCGACGGGTGGATGTTGATGATGTGGCCGGCCCACGGCGCGAGCACGTCGGGCGAGAGAATGCGCATGAAACCGGCAAGCACGATCAGATCCGGTTCGCAGGCGGCAACGCGCGCGAACAGATCCGCATCGAACGCGGCGCGATCGGCATAGCTTTTCGGATCGAGCGCGAGCGTCGCGATACCCGCGTCTTCGGCGCGACGCAACGCGGCGGCATGCGCCTTGTCGCTGGCAACGAGCACGACCTCGATCGGCAGGCGGCCGTTACGCTGTGCGTCGATCAGCGCCTGCAGGTTGGAGCCGCGGCCGGACGCGAGTACGGCGATCCGCAAGCGCGTGCTCATCAGGCGATGTGTACGCGCTCATCGCCGCGCGCAGAGACGACTTCGCCGATCGCGAGCGCGTCGAGACCGAGCGCCTTCAGCGCGGCGATCGTCGATTCACGCTGGTCACGCGCGACGATCAGCGTGTAACCGATGCCGCAGTTGAACGTGCGCCACATTTCGTTGCGCACGACGCGGCCTTCGCGTTGCAGCCAGTCGAATACCGGCGGCAGTTTCCACGCGGAACTGTCGAGCGTTATTCCGAGCTGTTCCGGCACGACGCGGATGATGTTTTCCTTCAGGCCGCCGCCGGTGATATGCGCCATGCCATGCACGAGCTGCTGCGTGAGCAGCGCCAGGATCGGTTTCACGTAGATCGTGGTCGGCGCCATCAGCGCATCGGCGAGCTTGACGCCGCCGAGGTCGAGGTCGAACGGATTGCCGGCGCGCGCGACGATCTTGCGGATCAGCGAGTAGCCGTTCGAGTGCGGCCCGCTCGACGTGATGCCGATGATCGCGTCGCCGGCGTTGATCGCCGAACCGTCGATCAGCGCGGCCTTCTCGATCGCGCCGACGCAGAAGCCGGCGAGGTCGTATTCGCCCGGCGGATACATGTCCGGCATCTCGGCGGTCTCGCCGCCGATCAGGGCGCAGCCGGCGAGTTCGCAACCTTTCGCGATGCCGCCGACGACGGATACCGTGGTCTCGATATCGAGCTTGCCGGTCGCGAAATAGTCGAGGAAGAACAGCGATTCGGCGCCCTGCACGAGCACGTCGTTGACGCACATGCCGACCAGATCGATGCCGATCGTGTCATGGCGGCCGAGGATTTGCGCGAGCTTCAGCTTGGTGCCGACGCCATCGGTTCCCGATACCAGCACCGGCTCCTTGTAGCGACCGGCCAGTTCGAACAGCGCGCCGAAACCGCCGAGTCCGGCCATGACCTCGGGTCGGAACGTGCGCTCGACCAGCGGTTTGAGGCGCTCGACAACTTCATTGCCTGCGTCGATGTCGACTCCAGCGGCGCGATAACTCAAGGCTTCGTGGTCGGCGGACATGGCGGGAATGGAGATTTTGCGGGGCGCGCATGATAACACCGCCCTGCGCGCCGGCCGTGCGCGCGCAATGGACGCGCTGGCGCGCTTTGGGCAGACTGGCGGCCATCCTCGATATGGGACACGAAAGTGCGAACTCTCCTTGCGCGCAACGTTCTCGGCCTGGTTCTGGCATTGCTCGCGCCACTCGCGTGGGCGGCGGCGCCGGCCACCTATACCGGTACCGCGCCGGTCAATTCGCAATCCGACGACGACCGCACCGGTGCGCTGCAAACCGCGCTTGCAGATGTCGTGATCGCGCAGACCGGTGACAGCAGCGTGATGGCGCGCCCGGATGTCGCCAAGGCGGTCGGCCAAGCCGAACGCTACGTGCTGCAATATCGGTACAAACGCAATTCCGGTGCCGATGACGTGGCCAGGATGACCCTGGTCGCGCAGTTCGACAGCGCTGCGGTCGACAAGATGTTGAGTCGGCTCGGTCTCGGCGGCAGCAACGACGATCAGGCCGCGCTTGCCGAGACTCCGAGCGAAGCGACCGTGTGGATCGGCGGAATCCGCGATGCGAACGACTACGCACGCGTGATCGGCTATCTGGCCAGGAACAATTTCGTGCGTAGCGCGCAGCCGATACGCGCGCATGCGGACGGCCTCCTGGTCAAGCTCTCGCTGGCGACCGACCTCGCGCATTTCCTTGACGCAGTCGGCATGGAGCGCACGCTGGGCGTCAATGCTACGGCGCCGCATGTCGATGGCGTCGACGCGACACTTGCCTTGGCGCAGTAGCGGTCGGCACCGATGCTGCGCCATCTGCCCAATCTGATCACCGCGCTGCGCATGGTGTTGGTCGTGCCGTTGTGTTGGCTGATCGGCGCGGGTCGCTATGATGATGCGCTGCTGGTCGCCGCGGTTGCTGGCTTGAGCGACGCCGTCGACGGCTTCCTTGCCAAGCGCTTCGGTTGGCAAAGCTGGATCGGCGGCATGCTCGACCCGATCGCCGACAAGCTGCTGCTGACGGCGGCGTTCGTCTCGCTTGCGCTGGCCGGTGAACTGCCGGTCTGGCTGGCCGCGCTGATTGTCGGACGCGATCTGGCGATCGTGGTTGGCGCGATCGCATATCACAACCTGATCGGTCGCTTCGACGCGGCGCCGAGTCGGCTGTCGAAGCTGACGACGGTGATCCAGATCGCGTTTGTGTTGGTTGAGCTGTTGCGTCTGTCGCACTGGGTCGAGGTACCGCCGACGCTGCGCATGATCCTCATCGTGATCACCGCCGGGTTCACGCTTGCCAGCGGATTGCATTACGTGCTGGTCTGGGGCGCGCGTGCGCGTCACCCGGCGCGTGTCAAAGAGGAAGGAAAATGAGCGAAAGTACGCACGACAGAAGCGCGCTCGACCTGCGTTGGCAGTCGTTGATTCTGCTGATCGTGCTCGGCGCGATCGTGTACCTGCTGTCGCCGGTGCTGATGCCGTTTGTCGCCGCCGCGTTGTTCGCGTATCTCGCCGATCCGATCGTCGATCGGCTCGAACGCCGGATGGGCCGCGGACTGGCGGTCAGTCTGGTATTCCTCATCGTCGCGATCGTGGTCACCGCGGTCCTGCTCGTGCTGGTGCCGTTCATCGAACACCAGATCGGCAATTTCCTGACTCAGTTGCCGATCTGGGTCGACTGGTTCCAGACCCGCGCGACGCCGTGGCTGGTAGCACGTTTCGGCATTTCTCCGGACGTGCTCGACACCCAAAGGATCATCGGCGCGCTGCAGGCGAACTGGAGGGAAGCCGGCGGCTTCGCGGCGAGCGCGCTTACCCACGTCTCGAAGTCCGGTCTGACCGTGATCGGCTGGGTGTTGAACCTGGTGTTGATTCCGGTCGTTGCGTTCTATCTGCTGCGCGACTGGGACGTGCTCGTCGAACGTATCCACGCGTTGATTCCGCGCTCGATCGAACCGGTCGTGTCGCGCCTCGCGCGCGAATCCGACGACGTACTCGGCGCATTCCTGCGCGGCCAGCTCAGCGTGATGGTCGCGCTCGGCGTGTTCTACGGCGTCGGCCTCTGGATGGTCGGCCTCAGCGTCGGACCGCTGATCGGCATGGTCGCCGGATTGATCAGCTTCGTGCCGTATCTCGGCGCGATCACCGGCGTCGTGATGGGCGTGATCGCCGCGCTCGTGCAGTACCAGGACTGGTACCACGTGCTGCTGGTGCTCGGCGTGTTCGTGGTCGGCCAGAGTCTCGAAGGCTACGTGCTGGTGCCGCGCCTGGTCGGCGAAAGGATCGGCCTGCATCCGGTCGCGGTGATCTTTGCGGTGCTCGCCGGTGGTGAACTGTTCGGCTTTCTGGGCGTGCTGCTCGCGCTGCCGTTCGCTTCGGTCGCGGTGGTCGTGTTGCGGTATTTCTATCAGCGGTATACCGAAAGCGCGCTGTACACGACGACGCGTGGCGAGCCGGCTATTGTCGTCGCCGGCACCCCAATGGCGGACATCTGCGATGCCAATGTCGTTATCGTCGAACGTGCGTCGGCCGCTGCCGCCAAGCCGCCCGTGAAGCCATGACCCGGCAGCTTCCGCTCGCGCTGCGCTGGCCGGCGCATCAGCGTTTCGAGAGTTTCATCCGCGGTCCGAACGGCGTTGCGGTCGATCTGCTGCATGCCGTCGCGCGAGGTGCGGAGGCGTCGTGGCTGTATCTCGCCGGCGCGAACGGCAGCGGTCGCACGCATTTGCTGATCGCGGCCTGCGCAGCGGCGAACGACAGCGGTCGTAGTGCGCAATATCTATCGCTGGCCGCGCTGCGCGCACCACGCGCGGACGCGGTCCGCGGCTTCGGCGGCAGCGATCTGCTCGCGATCGACGATATCGACGCGATTGCCGGCGATCGTGATGCCGAACATGCCTTGTTCGACCTCTACAACCGCTGCCGCGCCGAACATGCGACCCTGCTGTTCGCCGCGACCGCGCCGCCGGCGCAACTTGGCGTCGCCCTGCCGGATCTCGTCTCGCGATTGTCCGCGTGCACGCAGATCGCGCTGAAGCCGCTCGGCGAGGACGAGCGCCGCACGCTGCTGCGCGAGCGCGCGCTCGCACGTGGCATCGAACTCGACGACGGTGTGCTCGACTGGCTGTTCGCACGCGGCAAGCGCGATCTCACATCGCTGTTCGAGGTGCTCGATCGCATCGACAGCGCATCGCTCGCGGCGAAGCGGCGCGTCACGGTTCCGTTCCTGCACGGCCTGCTGCGTGATGCCGACTGAATCCGGTTCGGCAGCCAGGTTTCTGTAGGAGCACCTGAAGAGAGTGCAAGCGCTGCAAGCGCGGCTGTTTCGCGGAGCGAGGAAGCCTGTCGCGGCGGTGCCGCTACAAAGGTGGTTGGTGACGATCCCGTATGCCGGCATCGAGCTCGGCCAGTTGCTGCGGCGTGCTGAGATTGCGCCAGAATCCGTCGTAACGCTCACCGCTCAACTGCCCGCCCTGCATCGCGCGCTGGTACATCGGCAGCAGCTTGAAGCGCGCCGCGGATTCGCCCCAAACGAATTCCGGCCGGTACACGCCGATGTTCCCGAAGGTCAGCCGTTCGCCGCCACCGTCCTCGTTGAGACGCGCCCCATCGAGCCAGAAATCGCCGCGCGGATGGAAACCCGGATTCGGCACCATGACCAGGTGTGCCAGGCCGTCCGGCTCGGCCGGCAGGCGCGCGTAGTCGTAGTCGCTGACGATGTCCGCGCTGACTGCGATGAACGGCGCATCGCCGAGTAGCGCCAGCGCATGCTTGATGCCGCCACCGGTTTCGAGCGGCTGCGGGCCTTCATAGCGGTAGTGGATACGCAGGCGCCAACGCGTACCGTCGCCCAGCACGGCCGGAAACTGGTCGGCCAGGTGCGAGGTGTTGATGACGACGTCTTCGACGCCGATCGCCGCGAGTTTTTCAAGATGATGTTCGATCAGCCTCTTGTCGCCCACGCGCAGCAGCGGCTTCGGCGTGGTGTCGGTCAACGGCCGCATGCGTTCGCCGCGGCCGGCGGAGAAAATCATGGCGCGACGGATCATGGCCCCGGCGCCTGCGTGCGCGGCTGCGTGATGTCGTGCCCACCGAGCGCCCGTTCGAGCAGCGCAACGAACTGCGCAAGCTCGGGATAGCGGCGTGCCACCGAGATCGTGTAGCGCCACACCAGCGCCAGGTCACCGAGATACTGCGCCTTGCCGTCGCGGTAGCAGAGCCGGCAGAAGATGCCGAGCACCTTGATGTGGCGTTGCAGTCCCATCAGGTCGAACCAGCGACCGAAGTGTGCGGCGTCGATCTCCGGCCCGATCAGGTGCGCATGGCGCAGGCGCAGGCGATGGCTTTCCACCCAGCCGTCCACGCGCCCGGCGTCCCATTCGATGTAGCAATCGCGTAGCAGCGAAACCAGGTCGTAGGTGATCGGTCCGCTGAGCGCGTCCTGGAAATCTATGATTCCCGGGCTCAAGAGTGCATGAGCGATGATCGCCGGCTTGGCGTCGTCGACGATCAGCAGGTTGCGACTGTGGAAATCGCGATGCACGAACGCGCGCGGCTGTTCCAGCGCCGCGTGCACGAGGAACGTGAAAGCAGCCTCGGTGACGTCCCATTCCTCGCAGCTCGGCACGAATCCGAGATGGCGCTTGAGAAACCACTCCGGCAACAACTCCATCTCGGTGACGAGGCGTTCGCGGTCATAGGCAGGCAGGCCCGCGACATCGGCCTCGGCCTGCATGCGCAGCAGCGCGTCGAGCGCATCGGCGTAGAGCGCATCCGCGGTCATGTCGCTCAACTCGGGCAGGTACGTGCGCGCGCCGAGGTCCTCCATCAACACGAAGCCCTGCGCGCGGTCGACCGCAAACACCTCCGGCGTGTGCAGTCCGGCGCCGTGCAGGCGCGCGCCGATGTCGAGCCAGGGTTCGATGTTCTCATTGTCCGGCGGTGCGTCCATCACGATGCGTGCGCCGTGCGCGCCGCTGATGCGCCAGTAGCGGCGGAAGCTCGCGTCGGCCGAAGCGGATTCGATCGAAAGACGTTTGTCGGCGAGTGCGAGGGCGGCAAAACGGCGTAGCGCGTCCATGCGGGCGGGTGTGGGAGACACTGCAATTCCTGATCGAGATGGCTGCGGAAGTCTAGCGCAGCAGCAAGCGGTGTTTGACCGGTTCGGCGCTAAATAGTACTATTTCGGTGCTCATTATCTCGGGTGGCTCCTTGCCGCCGCTCTGCGACTTCGAAACGCCATGCTCCGCGTCAGCAAACTCACCGATTACGCGACCATCGTGATGACCTGCCTGGTTGATACTGGCGATGGCGTGCTCAGCGCGCAGTGTCTGGCCGAGCGCGCGCGGCTCGAAGTGCCAACGGTCAGCAAGCTGCTCAAGCAACTCGCACAGGCGGGTCTGGTCGTATCGACGCGCGGCATCAATGGCGGCTACCGGCTCACGCGTACGCCACAGCGCATTTCGATCGCCGACATCGTGATCGCGATGGAAGGGCCGATCGGGATGACCGAATGCAGCGCGCATGCGGGCCTGTGCGATCACGAGCCGCACTGTGGCGTGCGCGTGAATTGGCAGCGCATCAACCAGGCGATCGCGGGCGCGCTTGAAAGCGTGACGTTGGCCGACATGGTGAAGCCGCCGCCGAAGCGCGGCGCGACGATTCCGTTGCGTGTGGCGACGGCGTGAACCGTATGGTTAGGAAAAATTCAGATTCAAATCGACCGAATCAATCCCCCACCCTTGCCCTCCCCCGCTGGGGCAGGGGAGGGCAAGTGGAAGGCACTCGAACTTTGAGTGCCGGATCAATAAGGAAGCAAGTCAACTGATGGCTACCGGACGCATCCAGATCGAGAACGAACTTCGCGAACGCATCGCGCCGCCCGCCATTGCAGGCAACGCCGTGGTCGCTGCGGCGATGAACCGTCGCTACGACGCCGGGTTCGTCACCGACATCGAATCGGACAGTCTGCCGCCGGGTTTGAACGAAGACATCGTGCGCGCGATTTCGGCGCGCAAGAGCGAACCGGAATGGATGACCGAGTGGCGGCTCAAGGCGTATCGCCATTGGCTGACGATGACGCCGCCGCACTGGGCCAAGCTCAGGATCGGTCCGATCGATTTCCAGGCGATCAGCTATTTCTCGCAACCGAAGAATCGCCCGAAGTCGCTGGCCGAGGTCGATCCGAAGCTGCTCGAGACCTACGACAAGCTCGGCGTGCCGCTGCATGAACGCGCCAAGCTCGCCGGCGTTGCGGTCGATGCGGTGTTCGACTCGGTTTCGGTCGGCACCACGTTCCGCAAGGAGCTGGCCGAGAAGGGCATCGTGTTCTGCTCGATGTCCGAGGCGATTCGCGAGCAACCCGAACTCGTGCAGCAGTATCTCGGCAGTGTGGTACCACCGGGCGACAACTATTTCGCCGCGCTGAACTGCGCGGTGTTCTCGGACGGCAGCTTCGTATTCATCCCGAAGGGCGTGCGCTGCCCGATGGAACTCAGCACATATTTCCGCATCAACGCCGGTCACACTGGCCAGTTCGAGCGCACCCTGATCATCGCCGAGGAACGTACGCAGGTGTCATACCTCGAAGGTTGCACCGCGCCGATGCGCGACGAGAACCAGCTGCACGCAGCGGTCGTCGAACTGGTCGCGCTCGACGACGCCAGCATCAAGTATTCGACCGTGCAGAACTGGTATCCCGGCGACGAGAACGGCGTCGGCGGCATCTACAACTTCGTGACCAAGCGTGGCGACTGCCGCGGTGCGCGTTCGAAGATTTCGTGGACGCAGGTCGAGACGGGTTCCGCGATCACCTGGAAGTATCCGAGCTGCGTGCTGCGCGGTGACGACTCGGTCGGCGAGTTCAATTCGGTCGCGTTGACCCACCATCGCCAGCAGGCCGACACCGGCACCAAGATGATCCACATCGGCCGCAACACGAAGTCGAAGATCGTCTCCAAGGGCATCAGCGCCGGACACGGCCAGAACACATACCGCGGCCTGGTCAAGGTCGAGAAGGGCGCCGAAGGCGCGCGCAACCATACGCAGTGCGATTCGCTTCTGATCGGCAAGCAATGCGGCGCGCACACGTTCCCGTACATCGAGGTCAAGAATCCCGGCGCGCTCGTCGAGCATGAGGCGACCACCTCGAAGATTTCCGACGATCAGCTTTTCTATTGCCGTTCGCGCGGCATCGGCGAGGAAGACGCGGTCTCGATGATCGTCGACGGTTTCTGCAAGCAGGTCTTCAAGGAACTGCCGATGGAGTTTGCGGTTGAGGCGAAGAAGTTGCTGGAAGTTTCGCTGGAAGGAGCGGTGGGATGAGTGGACGCGATGAAACTATTGATGCGCTCCTCTGGGAGATCCATGCGCAGATCGAGGATGCCGCACGATCCGCACTGTCCGGAATTGGGTCAGCTTTATCACCCCTCGGCATCACCTAGCCGCCGGACGAGAAGTTGACTGATGTCGAACGTGAAGCACTTCACCACCTCCAGCTCAGCCCGGAGCAGCGGAGTGGCTCTTCAAGCTGATTGTCGATGCACGGGCAGCCAGTTCTTCCACACCTTTTGCCTCATCGATGGTGTAGGCGACCCTGAGCAATTTCCAATCAGCGATTGGATGGGGCTGCGTATCCAGCCTACTGCCGAAGATGCCGGGGAAACGAGATGCTTCATGACGCCTTCTTTGAATCTTGGCGAGAGTGGAAGAACGGCGCGAAGCAGCAGCGGCAAGTGAAGAGGAATTGATAGGTAGGTAGGGTGGGACGCAGCCGCGCAAGCGGCGGGCCCCACCATGAAGTCGCTGCCACTGAACTGGTGGGACTCGCGCCTTCGGCGCTGCGTCCCACCGTACGGAAGAACAAAATGCTGAAGATCGAAAACCTCCATGTCCGCGTCGCGGGCAAGGAAATCCTCAAGGGCATCTCGCTCGAAGTGCGCGCGGGCGAGATGCACGCGATCATGGGGCCGAACGGCGCCGGCAAGTCGACGCTTGGCAATGTGCTGGCCGGGCGCGAGGGCTACGAAGTCACGCAAGGAACGGTCGAATACAACGGCAGCAACCTGCTCGAACTCGAACCGGAGGAACGCGCGGCGGAGGGCGTGTTCCTCGCGTTCCAGTATCCGGTCGAGATTCCGGGCGTCAACAACACATATTTCCTGCGTACTGCGCTGAATGCGCAGCGCAAGCGTCGCGGCGAAGCCGAACTCGACTCGATGCAGTTCCTGAAGCGCGTGCGCGAGAAGCTCGCGGTGCTGCAGCTCAAGGACGAACTGCTGCACCGAGGGGTTAACGAAGGTTTTTCAGGCGGCGAGAAGAAGCGCAACGAGATCTTCCAGATGGCGCTCCTGGAGCCGAATCTCGCAATCCTCGACGAGACCGATTCCGGCCTCGACATCGACGCATTGAAGATGGTCGCCGACGGCGTCAACGCGATGCGTGCGCCGCAACGCGCGTTCCTGGTGATTACGCATTACCAGCGCCTGCTCGACTACATCGTGCCGGATTTCGTGCACGTGCTTGCCGACGGCCGCATCGTCGAGAGCGGCGACAAGACGCTCGCGCACAAGCTCGAGGAACATGGCTACGCCTGGATCGCGGAGCGCAAGCTCGCCGGAGCCGCCTGAGATGGCGAGTGCGCTGCTCGAATCCCTGCTCGACGAAGACGCACTGCGCGCCGCAGAAGCAGGCGTGCCCGCAGCCGCGGCTGCCGCGCGACACGCCTCGGCGCATGCCGTGCTGCGTGATGGTTTGCCGCGCGCACGCGACGAAGCGTGGAAGTACACCAGTTTGCGCGCGCTGGAACAGCGCCGCTACGCGAACGGTGATGTCGATGTCGCGACACGCGCGGTCGATGCCGGTGCGTTCAAGCTGCCCGGTATCGACGGCGCGCGTCTGGTGTTCGTGAACGGTGCATTTCGCGCCGACCTCTCGACGCTGCCGGTGCTCGATGGATTGGTCACATCGTTCGCTGACGATGGAGCCGCATCACTGCCACTCGCGCGCGATCGCGATGCGGACAGCGCGGAATCGCGCGCCGAAGCGTTCGTGCGCTTGAACGTCGCGCTGGCGGGCCCTGGTCTGGTCCTGCGCGTCGCCGCTGGTGTGCACATCGACGAGCCGGTGCATCTGGTCTTTGCCGGCGCCGCCGCCGAAGCGGATGTCGCCTGGCAACTGCACGCGCTGATCGAGATCGGTGCAGGCGCATCGTTGCGGCTGATCGAGCATCACGTCGCCGCGAGCGCGAATGCGCATCTGGGCAACCTTGTTGCGCACTACGCGCTGGCAGCCGGCGCGCGGCTCGATCTGGTGCAGATCCAGGATGCGGCGGCAGCGACGACCTTGATCCGGCGCAACGGCTTCCGAATCGATAGCGATGCGATGCTGTCCATGCACACGATCGAGGCTGGTGCGCAGACGATGCGGCACGATCTCTGTGTCGACCTTGCCGGACGCGGTGCGCGCTTCGTGTCGCGCGGCGTATTCGCGTTGCGCGGCCGCCAGCATGCGGACACGCATCTCGTCGTGACCCACGCTGCACGCGACACCGCCAGCGACATCGCTTGGCGCGGTGTCGCCGACCAGCGCGCACGCGGCGTGTTCCACGGCGCGATCACCGTCGCCCAGGGTGCGGATGGCGCCGACGCGCAGCTCAGCAACAAGAACCTGCTGCTCTCGCCGCAGGCCGAGATCGATACGCAGCCGGCCCTTGAAATCTACGCCGACGAAGTGAAGGCCGCGCATGGCGCGACGGTCGGCCAGCTCGACGAGCGCGCGCTGTTCTATCTGCGCTCGCGCGGAATACCGCTGGACATCGCGCGAAGAGTGCTGGTCGGTGCGTTCTGCAACGCGATGTTCGCCGACCTGGCGCCCACGCCATTGCGTGCGCATCTGGAAGCGCTGCTTGCGACGCGCCTCCCACAGGCGGGGGCCGCCGCATGAATGCAATGCCGCACGATCGGACTGGCCGCTTCGACGTGGAGCGTGTCCGCGCGGACTTTCCGCTGCTTGCGCGCAAAGTGCATGACAAGCCGCTGATCTATTTCGACAACGCGAACACCACGCAGAAGCCGCTTGTCGTGATCGAGGCGGTGGACCGCTTCTATCGCGAGAGCAATGCGAACGTCGCGCGCGCAGTGCACCAGCTCGGCGAGGAAGCGACCGCCGCATACGAGGCGACGCGCGACAAGCTCGCACGCTTCATCAACGCACCCTCGCGCAACGAGATCGTGCTAACCAGCGGCACCACGCAGGCGATCAACCTGGTCGCGTACAGCTACGCGTTGCCGCGCCTCAAGCCCGATGACGAGATCCTGGTCACGACGATGGAGCATCACGCGAACATCGTGCCGTGGCAGCTCGTCTGCGAGCGAACGGGGGCGAAGCTGAAGATCGCGCCGATCAGCGAGCGCGGCGAACTGATCGTCGAACGTTTTATTGATCTGTTGACGCCGAGCGTCAAGCTTGCCGCGGTGGCCCATGTCTCGAATGTGCTCGGTACGATCAATCCAATCGCCGAACTCGCGCGCGCGACGCGTCGGCGCGGCATCCCGCTGCTGGTCGACGGCTCGCAGGCCGCGCCGCATCTGCCGATCGACATGCGCGCGCTCGGTTGCGACTTCTACGCGCTGACCGGACACAAGCTGTATGGCCCGACCGGCACCGGCGCGCTGTGGGCACGCAAGGAACTGCTGCGCGACATGCCGCCGTTTTTTGGTGGCGGCGAGATGATCCGCGAGGTCCGTTTCGAGAAGACCACCTTCGCCGATCCGCCGCATCGGTTCGAGGCCGGCACGCCAAACATCGCGGGCTTCGTCGGGCTTGGCGCGGCGATCGACTACGTGGAATCGGTCGGTCGCGATCGCATCGGCACCTATGAGCACGCGCTGCTCGACCACGCGACGCACGCGCTGAAGGCGATTCCGGGTCTGCGCATCTTCGGCGAGGCCGGGCACAAGACCGCGGTGATCTCGTTCCTGATTGAAGGCGCACACGCGCACGATCTCGCGACTCTGCTCGACTACGAAGGCGTCGCAGTGCGCTCTGGCCATCATTGCGCGCATCCGCTGATGCAGTTCTACGGCGTGCCGGCGACCGTGCGTGCGTCACTCGCGTTCTACAACACGCACGACGAGGTCGACCGCTTCGTCGAAGCGATCCAGAAAGTGCGCAAGTTGCTCGCGTGACGTATCGCGCATGCGGGCTCCGGAGACGGTGAATCAAACAGGACCGATGCACGCATGGAGTCCGCATGAACGCAATCGCCGAACCCGCCCGACTTGCATTTCGCGCCGCAAGATCCAGCGATATCGACGCGACTGTCGTACTGGTCGAGTCGGCGTATCGCGGCGAGGCCAGCAAGCAGGGCTGGACCACCGAAGCCGACATGCTTGGCGGCCGACGCACGGATGCGGCCGCAGTTTCTGAATTGATCGCAAGGCCGGGCAGCATTGTCCTGCTCGCCGAATCCGACGGCGTGCTGCTTGCCTGCGCGCATGTCGAGAAACTTGATACGGCCGGCTATTTCGGCATGTTCTCGGTGCGACCGGCCCAGCAGGGCGGCGGCGTCGGCCGCGCGATGCTTGCCGAGGCCGAACGCATCGCGCGCGACGAATGGCACTGCGGCGAAATGCAGATGACGGTGATCTCGATCCGCGACGAATTGATTGCGTGGTACGAGCGGCGCGGCTATCGGCGCACCGGTGTGTACAAACCGTTTCCGTATGGCGACGAACGCTTCGGCATTCCGAAGTGTGATGATCTGCGCTTCGAGGTGCTGGTGAAGTCACTGTGAACCGAACGCGTTGCCCCTCACCCCAACCCTCTCCCCGCAAGCGGGGAGAGGGAGTGGAAGCAGGCGACGAACGCTTCGGCATTCCGAAGCGCGATGATCTGCGCTGCGAGGTGCTGGTGAAGTCACTGGGCTAGAAGCATTTTCAGGGGCCGTTCGTCCTGAGGTATCGAAGGACGAATACCGCGGGCCAAAGGTTCGTGATGTCTCTCGAAGCATCAGCGCGAACCGCTGAAGGTGCTTTCGAAGCCGCTTTTCAGAGGAGTCCCGATGGCTGACTGGATTCGCGTCTGCACGACCTACGAGCTGCTCCCAGGCGAATACCGCAACGTCTACGACGGCGACACGCCGATCGCGGTGTTCAACATTGACGGCGAGCTGTACGCGATTGCGGACGTGTGCACGCACGATGGTGGCGAGTTGACCGGTGGAATCATCGAAGGCTACGAAATCGAATGTCCTCGACATGGTTCGCGCTTCGACATCCGCAGTGGCGCGGTCCTGTGTCCGCCGGCATACGAACCGACCGCGAAGTTTCCGGTCAAGGTCGACGACGGAACTGTCTATACGCGTGACGACCGCTGGGATTGAGTTTCCGCGCGCGCTAGCGCGCTGAAGCGCAGGGTCACGCGCAAGCCGAGGCCATCGCGGCCGCGATCGAAGACGACTACCGCGCCGTGCCGGTCGGCGATGCGCCTGACGATGGCGAGACCGAGCCCGGAGCCACCGCGTCGGCTGCCGGGCGGACGGAAGAATCGTTCACCCATGCGCGGCCACCATTCCTGGGCGACGCCGGCACCCGAATCCTCGACCGCGAGTGCAATGGTGTGCACTTCGTTGGTGATCGAAACCGTGACCGTGCCATTCTCGCCCGCGTAGTTGAGCGCATTGTCGATAAGGTTGACCAGCGCCTCGCGCAGCATCACCGCATCGCCGCTGACTTCGGCGCCCTGGGTCGGCCCTTCGTAACCGAGATCGACGTGCGTGGCGAGCGCGCCAGGCACGCGTTCGCCAATGTAGTCGCGGGTGAGCCGTGCGAGATCGACCACGCAGTCCGGCGAATCGTTCTCGTTTGAGGTCTGCGCACGCGCGAGCGCGAGCAGCTGGCCGGCCGCGCGTCCGGCGCCGGCGGACAGCCGTTCGACATGAATCAGCGCGTCGCGCACGCTCTCCGGCCGCGGGTCGGCCAGGGCGCGCTCGGCCTGCAAGCGCAGGCCCGCGAGCGGCGTGCGCAATTGGTGCGCAGCATCGGCGATGAAGCGCTCCTGCAGGTCGAGCAGCTCGCGCAGGCGCGCGAACAAGGCATCGATCGTCTGCGTCAGCGGCCGGATCTCGACCGGCACGACGCTCTGATCCAACGGCGAGAGATCGCGAGCACGGCGCGCAGCGATCTGGTCGGCGAGCGGATCGAGCAAGCGCAGGCCGCGACTGACACCGAACCAGACCAGCACCAAAACGAGTGCGATCAATACGAGCACGATCGGCAGCGCGCCAACCAGGATATCGCGCGCCAGCGCGTGCCGCTCGTGCAGGGTTTCGGCGACCGAGAGGATGATCGTGTCGTTGGCATCCGCCCCGGCAATCGCCAGCGAGGCCATGCGTAGCGAGCGCCCGCCGAGCTTCAGCGAATCCAGTTGCGGCGGTGCCGTCAGCGCGGGCACGGAATCGGGGACAGGCAGTTCCAGGTTCGACGCGAGCATGCCATGGTGCAGGCTGCGCACTGCGTAGTAACTCGGATCGCTCGAGTCGTACTCCATCAGGATGCGCGCCTGCGGACTCAGTTCGCGAAGGCCTGCATCGCTGCGGATCATGCGTTCCAACGCGCGCGCGCTGTCCGCCAGCGAGCGGTCGTAGTTGATGTTCACGTAATGCAGCGCGAGCACATAGATCAGCGCGCCGCTGGCGAGCCACGCCAACGCCATCGGGATCGCGAGGATCGTCAGCAGCCGTCGGCGCAGGCTAGGAGCCTGGGCGGCAGAAACCTTTCGGGCTGCAACAGCATTGTCGCTCATCGATAGTGCCCCTCGTCGGGCTTGCATAGCCCCACTATGCGCGCCCTCCGAGAAACGCTCTCGATGGCGCCACCGCTGTTTCGCCATCGAAAGTTTCTACCGCCCAAGCTCCTAGGCAGACGCGTCATCGCCGGTCTCCAGCAGGTAGCCGAGCCCGCGCACGGTGCGGATGCGCACGCCGCTGCCATCGAGTTTGCGGCGCAAACGGTAGACCGCGATGTCGAGGCCGTTGTCGGTCAATGTGGTATCCCAGCTGCACAACGCCTCGATCAGTTGTTCGCGACTTATTACGCGATCGAGGCGTGCGGCCAGTGCTTCGAGGAGGCCGAATTCGCGCGGCGTGAGTTCGAGCGGCACAGCGTCGACATGCGCGCGCCGCCGCGGCAGGTCCAGGCGCAGGCGCCCCAGCTGCAGTTCGGGCACGCCCTGGGTGACCCGCCGCCGCAGCAGCGCGCGCACGCGTGCCTCGAATTCGCGCAGTGCAAACGGCTTCACCAGATAGTCGTCGGCGCCGAGATCCAGCGCGCGCACGCGTTCCTCAAGCTCCTCGCGCGCGGTCGCGACGAGTACCGGCACCGCATCGGCGCGCGCGCGCAAGCGTCGCAGCAGCTCGATTCCATCGATGTCGGGCAGGCCGAGATCGAGCACGACCAGGTCGTAGGGGTGATCGCGCAGGGCCGCGTCGGCCAGGCGGCCGCTGGCGAGCCGATCGACCGCGTGGCCGGCGGCGGTCAGCGCGGCGCCAATGGCGTCGGCGATCGCGGCTTCGTCTTCGATGATGAGTATGCGCATGTGTGCATTCTAGGTGGCTTGCGAGGTGATGGCGCTGTAGTGCGCCAGTTCGAATATGTATAGCCGTTCGTGGTGATGCTTCGACCCTTCGATACCTCAGGGTCAGCACAGGGTACGCGGCGCGTATCGAACCATGGACGGCGACGCACGAAGCCGTTCACCGTGACTCGCCCCATCCTGGCGTTCGCCCTCCGTCGAGTGCGACGAACTTCACCAGCACCAGTTCACCGGCGCCATCGAGGACGATGCGGGAAGTGCCCGCGGCACGGAAATCGATATGTAGCGATGAGCCGGTCTCCAGCACGAGTTCCTGCCCCGCGCTGCGCGCGTTCGTGTGTCCGGCGAGTACATGCACGAGCCATTCGACGCCAGGTTCCGGGAACACCATCATCGAGCCGACCAGCGGTCGCGCGACAATTTCGGCGCGCACTGCGTCGCGGCGCGCCATCACATTGAAATCGCGCGTCGCGCCCGCGAGCAGGCGGCACTGCACCCGCGATTCGCCTTTGAAATGGGCACGCTCGAAACGCCTGCTCAGTCGCAACGGTGCGTGGTCATCGATATCGAGCTCGATGCCGTTGCCTTCGAGCAGCAACAGGTCGCGCGCGACGCCTGGGAAGGACGAGAACGGTCCATCGGTTTCAATCTCCGCGATGCTGACGCGCCAGTGGAAGTCGTCGCCGGGTGGGTCGTCGCTACGCGCGATTTGCGTGGTCCAGCCACCGTCATTCTTCCAGCGCGTGCGTGCGTAATCGCCGCTGCGAAGCACGCCCATGTGCGTCATGCTCACGCTCCGCGGAGCGTGAGCATGACGCCATAGCCCACGATCGTCGCGAGCGTGCCGGCGCCGAGACTGGTCCAGAATCCGTAGCCCAGACGCAGCGAGAGCGGCAGCACGATGAACAAGAGCAGGGACGGCAGCACCAGCCAGAAAATCTCGCTGCTGAATGCGGCGATGCGCGCAGTGTCTCGCGTGTCGCGCCACAACCAGACAATGGCAAGCAGCGATGTCAGCGGTAGCGACACCAGCAGTGCGCCCGCGATCGTCGAGCGCCGGCCGAGTTCAGATGCACCGGCGATCAACAACGCGGAGATCACGGTCTTGAGCAGGAATTGACTCACACCTACCTCTTATTATCGCTCCGGCACTCAAATGGTTTGAGTGCCCTCCGCTTGCCCTCCCCTGCGCCAGCGGGGGAGGGACAAGGGTCGGGGAATTGATTCGGTCTATTTGAATCTGAATTCGTTTCGAATCAATAGTGATGCGGCACTCGAACGGTTTGAGTGTCACCCGTTGGTGCTCGCCCGCGTAAGCGGGGAAAGGGTTGGGGCGGGGCATTGATTCGATCGATTCCAATCTGGATTCGTTCCGAGTCAATAGTGCTCAGGCGTCGATTCCCGGGGGATGATAAATATAGACGAGCGTCGCACCGCCGAGGAAATCGATCGTGGTGGCCTGGCGTCCGCCGAGGCGGCGCGCGACGCGTTCCGATGCGCTGTTCCCGACGCGGATCAGGCTGATCGCGCGCGACGCCTTCACCTTGGAGAATGCAAAGTCGAGCGCGGCGCGGCCCGCTTCGGTTGCGTAACCGTGGCGCCGGTGCTCGGGGAGCAGCATCCAGCCGAGTTCAAGATCGGGCCAACCCTCGGGATGGTGCAGGCCGACGCGGCCGACAAATTCGCCGCTGTCCCTGCGTTCCAACGCCCACATGCCGTAGCCACGCAGCGCCCAATGGCCGAGCAGCATCGCCATCGATCGCCAGGCGTTCATGCGGTCCAGTGGCTGGCCGTCGCCGACGAAGCGTGTGCTGTTCGCATCGGCGAGCATCGAGGCATAGGCCTCGAAATGGCGGTCGCCAAGCGCGGTCAAGCGCAGCCGTTCGGTTTCCAATTGAGGAATGTCGATCATCGAAAAGGGATCAGTCGAGCAGGTGGGTCAACGCGGTCGTCGACGCACGCAGGCTTTCACGCCAGGTGAAGCCGACGATGCGTTCGCCGCTCTGCGCGTCGCGGAAATCTTCCTCCTGCCCGGGTGCCAGCAGATGGCGATAGTCAACCGTGATTTCGGTGCCGGCGGCGAGGTTGGCGGCAGCGAACACGAAGCCCAGGTGCCATAGCGCGCTTGGGCTGAAGGCGTGGTTGATGTAGCATTCGTCCGGCCACTCGAGCGTGATCGTGTAGCGGTCTTCGAACCAGCGCACGGTCGCCGGTAACAGTTTGTGGGCATCCGGCAGCGCCAGGATGTCCTCGAACGTGTAGACGCGCGGGATCGCATCCGGTGCGGTGATCAGGCGCCCACGCGCGATCGCCTCGTCGAGGAACAAGCCTTGTCCTGCGCCCTCGATCAAAGACGGGCCGATGTGATAGCGGGGGAGGATCATGCGTGGGCCGCCGTTAGGCGGGTGGCGAGTCTAGCACGCTCGTCCGCTGTGTCCCTTCTTCGCGGTTGCGAGTCGGCGCCGCTACGCGTGCTGATCGTTGGCGCCGCGTCGCCGCGTCATTGGCACGGCGTCTGGGTGGCCGGTGCTTTGCGCGTTGGCGTGCTGGTCCACGATCACGATCGTGGCCCGGTTGGCATCGATGGTTTTCTTGCCGATGCCTTTGACCTTGGCGAGATCGTCGATATCCTTGAACGGGCCGTTTGCCTTGCGATACGCGACGATCGCTTCGGCCTTGACCAAGCCGATGCCGTTCAGCGATTCCGCCAGCGTTTTCGCGTCGGCGCTGTTGATGTCGACCTGTGCTGTCGCGAGCGTCGGCAGCGCGAGCGCGAGCAGGAAGGCGAGAAAGAATCGTCGGATCGTGTTCATTGGCAACGGGGAATCGCGGTAAAGCTGCGCGTGCGCGCGGGATATCCGGAAGTCTAGCCGTGCGCCACGTGGCGAGCAGTGCGGCGCGTCGCTCTTTGGTGCAGGAATCCTGCGCCGCTGCGTGTAGGAAATTTCCTACGTCGCGTGTTTTGCGGCGCGCGGAGTAGAATCGCTTTTCTTGCGCATCGGCAGAGAGACGCTCCATGGATTCCAAGAAACTCAGCGGTTTCGTCGACGCGCTGTGGGACGAGCAAATCGTTCCGCAGCTGACCGAGTACATCAAGATTCCGAACAAATCGCCGATGTTCGATGCGCAGTGGGCCGAGCACGGCTACATGGAGCAGGCCGTCGCGCTGATGGAGGCATGGGCGCGCGCGCAGCCGATTGCGGGCATGCAGCTCGAAGTCGTGCGCCTGCCGGGTCGCACACCACTGATCTTCGTGGAGATTCCCGGCACCGATGCGGCGAGCACGGACACCGTGCTGCTCTACGGCCACCTCGACAAACAGCCGGAGATGACCGGCTGGTCCGCCCACCTCGGCCCGTGGAAGCCGGTGCTTGAAGGCGACCGGTTGTACGGCCGCGGCGGTGCCGACGACGGTTACGCGATCTTCGGTTCACTGGCCGCGATCCTGGCCCTCAAGACGCAGAATGTTCCGCACGCGCGTTGCGTGGTGATGATCGAAGCCTGCGAGGAGTCGGGCAGCTACGACCTGCCGTACTACGTCGAGCATCTCGCCGCGCGCATCGGCAAGCCCTCGCTGATCGTCTGCCTCGATTCCGGTTGCGGCAATTACGACCAGCTCTGGCTGACGACTTCGTTGCGTGGCCTGACCGGCGGCAACCTGGTGGTCAAGGTGCTGGAGGAAGGCGTGCATTCGGGCGACGCGTCCGGCGTCGTCGCGTCGAGTTTTCGTATCTTGCGCCAGGTGCTGTCGCGGCTTGAGGACGACGTCAGCGGCAAGATCAAACCGCAGGAACTGCATGTCGAGATTCCGGCGCGACGCGCCCTGCAGGCGAAGCGCACCGCCGAGATCCTCGGCGACTGTGTGTACTCGAAGTTCCCGTGGGTTCCCGGCATGCAACCGATGAACGCCGACCTCACCGCGCTCGTGCTCAATCGCACCTGGCGGCCCGCGCTGTCGGTTACCGGCGTCGGCGGCCTGCCGGCGCTCGATTCGGCCGGCAACGTGTTGCGTCCGTACACGGCGGTGAAGCTGAGCTTGCGCGTGCCGCCGACTCTGGATGCGCAGAAGGGCGGTGAATTTCTCAAGCGCCTGCTCGAAAGCGATCCGCCGTACGGCGCCAAGGTCACGTTCGAGCTCGAAAAGGCCAGCAGCGGCTGGGACGCGCCGGTGCTCGCGTCGTGGCTCGAACGTTCGGTCGACGCGGCCTCGCAGGCGTTCTTCGGCGCGCCGGCTGCGTACCAGGGCGAGGGCGGCTCGATCCCGTTCATGGGCATGCTCGGTGAGAAGTTTCCCGGCGCGCAGTTCCTGATCACCGGCGTGCTCGGGCCGCACTCGAACGCGCACGGGCCGAATGAATTCCTGCACATCCCGACCGGCAAGCGCATGTCGATGTGCGTCGCGCAGGTCATTGCCGACCACTGCGCCGCCAGCGACAAGGCCTGACCCAGGGTGTCGCGGCGTCGCATGCACACACGATCAAGGGTGGCGACGGCTGCTGTTGATCCGGGCGTTGTCGCGGCTACGCCGCTCCCACAGAAATATGTCTTGCAGGAGCGGTGCAGCCGGGACGAGGCCACGCATGAAGGATGCGCGATGCACGAGGCGCCCGGTATCGCCGCGCGCACACCTCGATTCGCGCCGCAAACGCGTCGATCGATTGCGCGTCTCTTTCACTCCCCTTCAAGGGTAGGGTGGGGATGGTGTTCATGACGTACGGCGCCTGTGGCGCAGCTACCAAACCCATCCCCCGCCCGACCTTCCGGTCCAATGCGCGGCTATTGCGGACGCTGCTTGAGTCCGCTCTTCCACGCATACACTGCGGCCTGGGTGCGGTCGCTCACATTGAGCTTGCCGAGCACATTGCTGACGTGCGTCTTCACGGTTTTCTCGCCGATGCCGAGGCGTTCGGCGATCTGCAGGTTGCTGAAGCCATCGGCCATCAAGGTCAGCACTTCGCGTTCGCGCTGGCTCAGTGACTCGAGCACTTCGCTGCCAGGCTTGGCACCGCGCCGCAGCGCTTCCATGAGTTTCGCGGCAACGCGCGGATGCAGGACCGCTTCTCCGCGCGCCGCCTTGCGCAAGGTGTCGGCCAGCGCGTCGGCGTCGATATCCTTGAGCAGACACGACAGCGCGCCGGCTTGCACTGCGGCGACGATCTGCTGCGCGTCCTCGAACGAGGTCAGCAGCACGACCTGGGTCTGCGGGCTCGCCCTGCGGATCGCCCGTGTCGCCTCGATGCCGCCGCCGGGCATGACCAGGTCGACCAGCGCGACATGCGGATGATGTTCCGTGCACTGCGCGATCGCGCTGGCCGCGTCCTCCGCTTCGCCGACGATCGCAAGATCAGCGTGCGTTTCCAGGAATGCGCGGATGCCTTGGCGGACCAGCACATGATCGTCGGCGATGACGATGCGGATCAGTGGATTCATCGGGTCGGACCCTCCGCGAGAAAGCTGACGGTAACGCGCGTGCCACGGTCGGGCCGCGCGTCGAGTGCGAAGCGACCGCCCGGCAGTGCCTGCGCGCGTTCGCGCATATTGCGCAGGCCCATGCCCGGTGCCGGCTCATTCGGCGTGCCGTGGCCATTGTCGGCGATCGCGAGCCGCACGCGCTCCGCCTCGCGGCGGAGTGTGACGTCGACATGCGTGGCGCCGCTATGGCGCAGCACGTTCGAGAGCGCCTCATCGACGATGCGCAGCAGCGATTCCTCGATCGGCTCGGCGAGCGGCGGCACGTCGTCGAGATCGAAGCCGAGCGCCATGCCGCTGGTATGCGCCCACTCTTCGGCGCGCGTGCGCACGCGCTCGGCGAACGGCAGTTCCGCGTCGGACGCGCGCATCTCGTCGAGAATCTGCGCGAGTTCCTGCTGGATCTGCTGGGTCAGGCGTTGCGCCTGCTCGAGACGCTCGGCGCCTGGCGCATCGGCGAGCACGCGGCGCGCGGTGGCGAGTTGCAGGTTCAGCGCGAACGCCTTCTGCTTGACCGTGTCGTGCAGGTCGCGGGCGAGGCGCTGGCGTTCGGCCAGGGCCGCAAGCTGCGCGCGCGAACGCATCAGCCCCTTGAGGTCGATCGCCATGCGGTCGAGCAGCGCGGAAACATGACCGAGCTCATCGTGCGAGGTATCGCCGATGCGGTCGGAGAAGTCGCCGCGGCTCCACGCGCTCGCGGCGCGCGCGATGCGGTTCAGTCGGCGCGTGACCCAGCCGGCGAGGAAGATCGACGAGGCGAGGCCGAATACGATCAGGAACCCGAGCACGGTCGGCGACTCGAAGCTCGAATCGAACAGGAGACGATGCCATGGCAGCGGCACGCGCAGCTCGACGAACAGGTAACCCAGCGGTTCGCCGGATGCGCTGCGTAATGGCGCGATGGTGCGACGGATCTTGTACGGGCTCTCGCTGCCGGGAAGCGCGATCGCGGTCATGCCAGGCGCCGCCGCGGCGCGCGTGGCCTCGTCCGGCTGCGGTACCTCCGGGGTCCAGTGGCCATCGCCGTGCGAGCGCGCGAGCTCGTTTCCGTTCGGCGCGATGACGGCCGCTGCGAGCGGCACGTCGGCGAGCTCGAGCAGCACGTACGATTCGTCCGGGGTCAGCCCGCCGCGCGGCTGCTGCAGGCGCAGCACCCACGCATCGAGCCACATTCCAAGCGCCGCGGTATCGGTGCCGCCGGTGCCGCGCAGGTGCGGCCATTGCGTGGCGAGATCGCTGGCGCCGCGCTCGGCGGCATGATCGAGGCTGCCGCCGGCGAGCCCACCCATGAACTGGCGGAACTCGTGGATCAGGATCACCGACTCGACCGCGACCAGGGTCGGCAGCGACAGCAGCACATAGAACAAAGCGAGTTTCGATACGAGGCCGCGCAGCTGCGGTCGGAGAACGGTCATCGGGCATCGGGGACGGGCGGTGGGGGTGCCAAGCATACCCGCGCCGTGCAGCCGCGTTCGAACGGCAAACTCCGTCTACGGGCGGATAAACACTAGGCCGCGCAGCGGTTTTGCCGCCGCCGCGCGCATCGCAGACTTGCTGGATTAGAAATCCGTTAATTTCGATCAGGGGAAACCAGATGCTATCCATCTCGCTGCGCAGGCGCGCCATCAGCGTGGCCGTTGCCGTTGCGTTCTCTGCTGTTTCCGCGTTTGCCTGCGCGCAGGATGCGCAGACGCTCGCGCCGGTCGAGGTCACCACCTCGAAGATTCCCATTGCGCTGAGTGACGTCGCTGCGAACGTCACCGTGATCAGTGGTGATGAGCTGCGCGAGCGTGGCGCCAACGATCTGCGTACTGCATTGGCGCTGGTTGCAGGCGTCGTCATCGCGCCAGGCGGCGACGCCGGCCCGGCTTCGGCGGTACCGGCTTTGTGGGGTCTGCGCGAATTCGATGCCTTCCTGCTGGTGGTCGATGGGGTGCCCTCCGGTGGCGCTTTCACACCGGCGCTCGCCAGCCTCGACCTCGCCAATGTCGAGCGCATCGAGGTGCTCAAGGGCGCGGCGCCGGTCAGCTACGGAGCCACGAGTTTCGTCGGCGTGATCCACGTGATCCACTATGCCGCCGGGCAGGGTCCGGCGCGTGTCGAGATGGGAATTGGTAGTCGCGGGAGTGCGCGCTTAGCGCTTGCCCTCCCGCTGTCTGACAACAACGCGTCGTGGCGGCAATCTTTATTGTTCGACGGCGAGAAACGCGAGCTAACTGGTGACCGTACAGGCTTTGATCGCGCGCATCTGCTGTACCGCGGCGCGGGCAATGTCGGCGGCGGCGAGTTGAGTCTCGATTTTGATGCCACGTTGGTACGCCAGGATCCGGCCAGTCCGCACCCGGTCGAGAATGGCGTGTTGTCGCCGCGGGTACCGCTGGACGCCAACGACAATCCGCGCGGCGCGAAGAACGATGAGAATCGCACCCAGCTTGCGCTCGGCTATGTGATGTCGACGAGCCTGGGCGAGTGGAGTACCCGGCTCGCGGTTGCTGCCACCAACGACAGCAATGTGCGCGGCTTTCTTCGCGAGGGCTTTGCAGACGATGGCGTGACGCATAATGCCGATGGCTTCCAGCAGGGCGTACACAAAACAGATGTGTATTTCGACAGCCATATCGCTACCGAGCTCTCGCCGCAGGTTACCCTCGTCTGGGGCCTCGATTATCTGTATGGCAAGGGCTCGCAGCACAGCGGCAACTTCGAGTATCCGGTGCTCCCCAATGGAAGCAACGCGCCCGATTGGCAATCGCTCCACATCGACGAATATACGCATGTCGGCGACACGCGCAATTTCGCTGGTTTGTATACGGAACTGAATTACGCACTGACTGATGCGTGGCGGGTCGAGGCTGGTGTGCGCTTCAATCACACGCACGAAGTGCGTGATGCCAGCCATATCGACAACACCGGGCCGACGCCAGTCCAGGACCAGAATGGATCCGAGCAGCGCAGCGACAGCCGCTGGGCGGGCGCGCTAGGCACCAGTTACCGATTCTGGCAGGACGGCCGCGACTATGTCATGGCCTATGCGAACTACCGCAACACCTTCAAGCCGGCCGTGATCGACTTTGGTCCGGAATCGGAAGGCGGCATCCTGCAACCGGAAACCGCCCGTAGTGCGGAAGCCGGCCTCAAGGGTCGGCACTTCGACGGTCGCCTGGAGTGGGACCTGTCTGTATTCCACATGGACTTCAACAACCTTGTCGTGGCGCAAGCCGTGAACGGCCTGCCCAGTCTCACCAATGCCGGCAAGGAACGCTTCAAGGGCGTTGAGCTGGACGGACGCTACCGGTTGGCGGACGACCTCAGCTTGGTCGGTACCTATGCGTACCACGACGCCCGCTTCGGCGACTATGTGCAGCTGTTCGGCGGTACGCCAGTGCAGCTCAAGGGCAACCTGCTCGAACTGTCTCCGCAGCATCTCGGCAGCGTGGGCTTGATGTATGCACCTGCCGAAGGTTTTCGAGCCTACGGTGTGGCCGCCTACAACGGCGCGCATTACCTTGACCGGCGCGACACTGCTCGTGCGGGTGCCTACGCGACACTCGACGCAGGAATCGGCTACCGCCGTGCTGCCTGGGAAGTGCGACTGGATGGCTACAACCTGAGCGACCGCCGCGATGCAGTTGCTGGCAGTGAGCGCGGTATCGAGCAGTTCTATCTTTTGCCGGCACGGTCCTATTGGTTGAGCATGCTCTACATATTCGGCAGTCACTGATAGCGCCGACGCGAAAACGTGCCGCCGATGCCAGCCGTCACGGGCAGCGCACCAGATTCCTTCCTGGCGCGCTGCCCCAAGTTTTCACTGAAGCCTAGTTCGCAGCCGGAACGCTGAAAGGCGCCGCCACCGGGCAGCCGGTGCGCATACGTTTGCCGCAGCTGCGCAGCGCAAGATTCTTGTCGAGGCAGACGCGCAGCTCGACGAGTTCGCCCTGGCTGCAATGCAGACTCATCATGTCGTCGCGCAGCTCGGGATTGGCGCGTTTCAGCGCACTGCGCAGATCGTCGGCGCGCATCTGCAGACCGCTGTGCGGTGCGTTCAATTCGGGCGGAACGTGCAGCGACGCGAACGCGCGATCGGCAAGATTGAAGTAGCCCGCGGGATCGAGGCCGGTGCACGCACCGTGTGTGTGCCACTCATGATTGATCAGGCGTTTGCTCGGCATGAACGCGAGTGCCTCGGCGACGGTCTTGCGGTCCGGCTCGGTAGCGCTCGCGCAGCGCTGCGGACCGCCGCCGTTTTCGTACTGCGGCCACAGGCCATGCAGCACGAAACCATAGCCCTTGTGGCCGCATTGCTCTTCTTCGTCCGGATGCGTCTCGCAGAACGTGGGCGACCACGACAACGCCATCAGGTAGTAGTCGTATTGGCCGACAGCGCTGGTATCGGCGGAACGCGTCTTGTCCGAGTGCGAGTGCCGCGCCAGCGCGGCATTGGCAAAACAGATCGCAACAACTGCGGCGATGATGAGGGCGGGGCGCAAACGCGACATGGCAGGCTCGTCGATATTCCGCGCGGCATTCGCGCCAGCGCAAATTAGCAGATTGCAAAGCACGCGGCGTGGCTGCGGTCGTGCGTGCCGAACGCGATATGATGCGCGACCCGATTCCCCAGTGCTGTTTCGCCATGCCAAAACGCATCGCCGCACGCCGCTCGCCGATCCACGGCAACGGCGTTTTCGCCCTCATCGACATTCCAGCCAGGACCGAACTCATCGAATACCGTGGCAAGCGCTTGACCCACGCACAGGCCGACCGTCTGTACGCGAACACCAGCGACAGCGGCCACACGTTCCTGTTCACGCTGAACGACAAGTACGTGATCGATGCAAAGAGCGAAGGCAACATCGCGCGTTGGATCAACCACAGCTGCAAGCCGAACTGCCGCGCGCTGCTCGAAGAGAACGCCGGCGGCGACCCGCGCAAGGATCGCGTATTGATCGAAACGCTGCACCCGCTGCGCGCCGGCGAGGAGCTCACCTACGATTACGGCATCGTGCTCGAAGAACGCCTGACCCCGCGCCTGAAAGCAATTTGGGCGTGTCGCTGCGGCGCACCGCGTTGCACCGGCACGTTGCTCAAGCCCACGCGTGCGCCGCGTCCGGCTGCGCGGAAAAAACAGGTGGTCAACGCGAAAGCGGTCCGGCCCTGATCGCGTTGCATCGCGCATCTGACAGGCGCCCCTCTGCTGTGACGGTGTTGCGTTCAACTCCGTAGCCCGGAGCGGGAACAGACGCGATTGTTGCGTTGATGCTTCCCGTGTTGGCGTATGCTCTTCTCCAAGTCAACTTAGCAAGCGGTGGCACGCTCGTGCCGCGAGGGAGTCCAGACTGTCGTGAGCGGCGCCAAGACCATCGCGATCATCGGCATACCCGATGAGGAAGCCGCACATCTTCGCCTGTTGCTGCGCAAGGGCGCGCCCGACCTCGATCACCGCTGGCGCTGGGGCGACGAGAGCGACGCGGATCTGGTCGTGGTCGACCCACGTTCATTCGCGGGCCAGATGGCGCGCACGCGCGCGCAGGGCGCCGGCATACGCTGCGCGATCTTCTCCGACAACCCGGTCGAGAGGGCCGAACTCGTCCTGCGCCGCCCATTGCGGCTTGCCAACGTCATCGCGGTGCTGAACCAGGCGGCGAGTGCGTTCGCGCGCGATCCAGAAATCGAATCGAACACCGCGGACTTCTATACCCGCGACCTCGGTGACGAGGGGCCCGACGGGACCCGGGCGGGCGTCGACACGACGGCCGGTCACGCGAATGTCGTGCCCGGACTCGACGACTTGCTGCGCCCGCAACCGGCCGAGCTGCGCACCGCGCAAGAGTGGACGCCACAGCCGGTCGCTGCCCCGGCTGCCGATGCACCCTCGGTTTCCAGCCTCGGCGACGTTCCGCAAGACGCGGCAGCGCCATCGGCCACACCCGCCAGCGCGGCCCCGACCCGCCACTACGCGACGCGGGCCGCGATGCTCGCCGACACCACGCCATATGGTCTGCGCGCGTATCTCGAAGGCGATCTGCTGCACGGCGCCGCGCGTTACGCATTGCCGGGCATGCCGTCGCTCGTCCTCGATCCCAAGCACAAGGTCGCGCACGCGCCGGTCGAGCTTGGCGCGCTGGGACCGTATTGCCGCCAGCATTGGCGCCTCTGCGACTGGCAGCCGCTGACCAGCGCGGAACTGGCCGAACTGTGCGCGACACAGCCGCCGCTGCCGTACGCGCGCCTGCTCTGGCTGGATGTCCTGCTGCACTCCGGCGGCCACCTCGCGGCGCATCTGGACCCCGGTGGCACGTATCGGCTCAAGCACCGGCTCGAGATCGACCCCGAACTCAGCAAGTATTTCCGCATCGCGTCCGCGATGCTGCAACCGATGCGACTCCACGAGATCGCTGCTGCCAGCGGCGCGCCGATGGCCGACGTGTTCGATCTCGTCAACGCCTGCGACGCCGTCGGCCTGATCGAGTGGCAACCGCGCCCGCGCCGCGACGACCGACAACCGCCAAAACCGTCGCCATCGCTGCTGAAGAAGCTGCGCAAGCCATTCGCCAAGTCGTAGCGACGGCTTGGACAAATCTTGATCGCTCCGGTCGCCGCTGCGCTGCTCCTACAGGAAAAACGCTGTTGTAGGAGCGCTGCAAGCGCGATCCCACGTGGCTCCCGTCAGCCGTGTGTCGTCAGGCTTCTCAAACTTTCTTCAGGAAACAGGTCTTGAGCACGAGCCCCTTGACCTTGTCCGCATTGCACTCGATCTGCTCTTCATCATCGGTGAGACGGATGTTCTTGATCACCGTGCCGCGCTTCAGCGTCACCGACGTGCTCTTCACCTTCAGATCCTTTGCCTTGTGCATCGTGCCGGAATAATGGGGTCAGGTTCATTTTTCCCGCATCCCCGATTCCGCGCATCCGGCAACGGCGAAGGACGCGAAGTGAGGTCCCTGCCGCCCATTACCGGCCGCGGATCTCGAGCGCCCCCAGTTCAAACCACCCTTTCACGCGCGCAAGCGCCGCTCCGTCGTCGCCCGCTCGGCGCGCGAACTCGTTGCTGATTGGCGAGTACACATAGTCCTTCGCCCACTCCCCGACATTCTCCACGATCTCCCCGACCGCGCGGATCGAGTGGTCGATGTCGGCCATCGTCGTGCTCGGGTGGAACGAGAGCCGCACCCAACCCGGCTTCTCCGAGAGATCGCCGTGGTCGATGCGGTCGGTGATGGACCTGGACTGCGACGGATCCACGTGCAGCAGGTAGTGCCCGTACGTGCCCGCGCACGAACAGCCACCGCGTGCCTGTACGCCGAAGCGGTCGTTGAGCAACTGCACGATCAGGTTGTAGTGGATCCCCTCGACGTAGAACGACAGTATCGGCAGCCGGTGCCGCCGCGCGGGAGCGAGCATGCGCACGCCGGGAATCGCCTGTAGCGCGTCCATCGCGTAGGGGACGATGGCCTCCTCGCGCTTGCGCATCGCCTCGACACCCATCTCACTCTTGAGCTGCACGGCCAACGCGGCTTTGATCGTCTGCAGGAACCCCGGTGTACCGGCGTCCTCGCGGGCCTCGATGTCCTCGAGGAACGAGTATTGCCCCCACGGATTCGTCCAGTTCACGGTGCCGCCGCCGGAATCGTCGGGAACGGTGTTGCGATAGAGGTTGCGGTTGAAGATCAACACGCCCGACGACCCCGGCCCACCGAGAAACTTGTGCGGCGACCAGAGCACCGCGTCGAGCCATTCCTCGGGGTCGGCCGGGTGCATGTCGATGTTCGCGTACGGCGCCGAGGCGGCAAAGTCGATGAACGCCACGCCGCCGGCGCGGTGCATCAGCCGGGCCATCGCATGGTACGGAGAGAATACGCCGGTGACGTTGGAGCAGGCGGTGAAGCTGCCGATCTTCACCGCGCGCGCGCGATACTCGTCAAGCAGCGCCTCAAGCGCCGCGAGGTCTACCCCGCCGCCCTGGTCGGGCGGGATCACAACGACGTCGGCGATGGTCTCGTACCATGAGGTGTGGTTGGAGTGGTGCTCCATGTGCGTGACGAACACCACCGGGCGCTGCGCCTCCGGGATATGGACGAGGTAACGCAACCCCTGCGGCGCCTTGAGCCCGAGGATGCGCTGGAACTTGTTGACCACGCCGGTCATCCCGGTGCCGGTGGAAATGATCAGGTCGTCGGGGACCGCGTTCACGTGCGCCTTGAGGATGCAGTGCGCCTCGTGGTATGCGAGCGTCATCGCCCGGCCCGTCTCGCTACTCACCGAGTGGGTGTTTCCGACGTACGGGCCGAAGCGCTCGAGCAGCAGTCGCTCGATGGGGTGGTAGAGGCGGCCGCTCGCGGTCCAGTCCGCGTAGACGATGCGCTGCTCGCCATAAGGCGAGCGGAATGTCTGGTCGTGGCCCACGGTGTTGGCGCGGTACGGGGCGAAGTACTGCTCGAGGGAATCCATCGGCGATCTCAGGGAATAGTGGAAATGCGAGAGAGGCAGGAGATGACGAGTTGCTCGGAGAGCATTTCAGTCCTGGGTTCGGAACTGCTGAAAGAACTGGGAGTGTCCGAATTTCTGTGGGTGACGCGCTGCGAGACTTTTCACGGCGGCGGACGGCGCTTGCGATGTACCGTGCGACGCGGTGGGAAAATCGGTCTCCATCTTACGCGACACCCTTTGTGAATCTATCCTCGTAGAGGATCGCGAATGGGTTCATTGCCGTCTTCCAGTGGTTGGCCGCTCTCGGCCTCAGTTGGCGGTGGCACGAAGCGCTCAGCGAACCTTGAGCGAAGTAAATGAACCTGACCCCTTTTTTAGCCCAAGGTGCACGCAGCAGCCTGCAGCGAGCCAAAGCGGTCAGCGTGGAAAGGGCCACGCCCGAGCAGGTCTGGATCGCCCAACTGGCGTGCCGGATGCCGTTCGGCAAGCTGCTGGTGGCGATCGCCAACAAACACGCGCGGCAGCTGTGGGCGATGCTCGCCCACGACGTGGACTACGACCCGAGCGCTGCGCTGGCGCACCCGATGGCGAAGCGCTCAATCACCCAACCCGCCCTCACAGCGATGTGAGCCCCATGATTGCCTTCACCGTCAGAGCGAAGCGGTAGCAACGGGTCAGACCCACCCAGAGAGAACCTGACTAACTATCCGGTCGCCACAACGTGTTCTGGTTGATCCCCAGAACACCGGCGATACCGATGAATGAATGAGGTCTCCGGGCGCGGTTTATACCCAGGTCCGCACCAGAACAATCGGTGCAACAAGGCCGTTTACGGAAATGCAGTCTGACAATCGTTGAACCCGCATCGCACTGATTGCACAGTGCACCAAAGTGGACAATACGATGACCAGCGAAAGCCTCAAAGCTCAAGGCAAGAGCGCCATGTACCCGGTATTGACGGGAAATCTCTTACGGAGCGTCATGTACCGGGTATTGACGGGAAATCTCTTACGGAATGGTTAGGCCACTCTGGGCGATGCACCTTGGCGGATGGCGACGATGCCTGCCTTTGTGGCTCGCCACTCAGAAGACAGGTGTACGGTGAGGCGGCCAAGATTGATTGCATGGAGAACCCGAAGAGGTGACGCCAAGCGACGAAGTATCTTGCGTTCCAGCCATTCTGGATCAAAGCCTGCCCACTCGCCAGCAATGCTGAACAGGTTGTACTTGCAGATCGGATAGACCTCTTCAACCAAGATTGACTGCAACTGCTCGACTGAGTATGGAGACTTGGCGAGAGCCTCCACGCGCCAACTTCTCGCGAGGGAGACGTCTGTGTCAAGGAACAGATCTGACAACGCCTCCCAGACAGGGCGGCGAGCAAGGAGTTTTTCGGGAGAGAACTTCACGGCGTGCTTCTGAGTGGCCTAACGTGGAGCTAACCGGCCGCCGGAGCCGAAGGCGGAGGAGACCTGCAAGCGTAGCTTGCAGGCGGTCCGGTTGAGCGCCATGTTATGCGAGGTGGACATTCTTCGCCTTGAGGTGCTGACGAACTGCAATGACGACTGCCACGGACGCCAGGATACCCACCGCCGACCACGGGATGATGAATACCCCAGACCAGGACGAATACTCGGAGGAGTCAGCGCCGAGCCAAACCGGAAACCAGTATAGGCAGTATGAAATCGTGCTCGGAGTAACGACGATGGCGCTCCAGCGCAAAGCGATAGGTTGTAGCCGACCAGTGATAAGAGCAATGACCGCTGACATTGCTGCCACCACAAAGAAACCAGATGTCCAGGATAGCGATTCAATGAGTTCGCGCATAAGCAATCAAGTTGCGGCAGGTGGGCTCAGACGCATAACGCATGAGTTTAGCGGCGCGCGTAGCGCGTCCGCTGGAACGAACTGTTAGACCGGACAGCGGTCCGCCTTGGAGCGGCCACTCGGCGCTACTCGGAAGCAGCGCCCACCCAGCCATACACGCGATGCCACTTGTCTCCACTGCAATGAAATTCGAGTAGATGGGGACGTTCTTTTTGCACCCAGAAAAAGAACTTGGACTTTTCCTCGTATGTTGGCGGTGATGACTTACTGGGCCATCGATGCCACTCCGAGAGAATCGCGCTCTTCGCTTCATCAATTCTCATGGTGATCGCCAACGTCCTTGAATTAGGTCTAACTACAAATAGACCCCGATTCCGGGGCGTATTGCCGCATGTTCAGCTTGGCTGACGGCTGCGTCAAGCGCGGCGCGACCCTGCAATCAATGACTTCGAGCCGCTTTCGTCGGCGCGACCGCGATAAGCAGATGCTGAAAACGGAGTGATATCACTTATCGCTCCGGAATCGAGTCATAACACCGACGCCGGCCTGCCCGTTTGCCCCGGTCAGCAAGTCTTACCCCACCGCATCCCCCGCCCGATGCGCGACCCACGCGCCAATCAGCGCGGACCCATACGGAATCGCCTGCGCCGCGAGGATCGCGATCCAGAGGCGGCCCTCGATGTAGTTGATGCCGGTCGAGTTGATCATGCCGACGATGCAGGCGATCAGCGCGAGGAACAGTAGCAGTTCCTCACTGACCGAGACGAAGGCGCTCGGCCGCTTGCCGATGCGGCGGCTCTTCGCGGTGCGCACGAATTGGCCTTTCTTCTTCCAGAGACCCAGGAAGATGCCGCGCGCGATCGCGTGGGAAAGGCCCATACTGGCGATGGATGCGGCGATCGTGTCCTTCCACGAGCACGGCACACGGACGCGGTAGAGGATGATGCCGAACGCGGCCTTGAACAGGAAAAAGCCGATCAGCGGGACCAGGAATAGGTACATCGGCAAGGTGAAGTACTTCGGCGCAAGTACCATGCCCATCGTCCACAGCATGACCATCAGCGTGAAGACCAGGTGCAGCGCATCGCCGAACCAGCTGAACCAGCCGGTCAGGAAGTGGAAGCGCTGGCCGGGGGTCAACCCGGACGTCTTCGAGGTCATCCAGTTCCAGCGCGCCTTCATGATCTGCATCGCGCCGAACGCCCAGCGGTAGCGCTGCGATTTGTACGCGGTGAAGTCGGCCGGGGTCAGGCCGCGGCCCATGATCTCGTCGACATAGACGAGCTCGTAGCCTTCGCGCATCAATCGCAGGCCCAGTTCCGCGTCTTCGCAGATCGTCCATTCCGACCATTTGCCGGCGTCGACCAGCGCGCTCCTGCGCACCATCGTCATGGTGCCGTGCTGGATGATCGCGTTGCGCTCGTTGCGATGGTGCATGCCGATGCGGAAGAAGCCGTCGTATTCCCAGTTGCACATGCGTCGGAACGCGTTGTTCTCGTAGTCGCGATGCGCCTGCGGGCATTGCACGACCGCGACCTTCGGGTCGTGGAAATAGCCGGTCAGTGCGCGCAGCCAATCGGGGCGCACCTCGTAGTCGGCGTCGACGACGGCGACGATCTCGGCACGCGGATCGGTTTGGTCCAAGCCGTAATTCAGCGCGCCGGCCTTGAAGCCCGGCCACGGATCGAGATGGAAGAAGCGGAACTTTGGCCCGAGTTTCGCGCAATGTTCCGCGACCGGCTTCCAGACTTCCTCGCGCTTGGTGTTGTTGTCGATGACGAGGACTTCGTAGTTATCGTAGTCGAGCGCGGCCAGCGAGTCGAGGGTCAGGATGACCATCTCCGGTGGCTCGTTGCAGGAGCCGAGATGGATCGACACGAACAGCTCGGGATCGCCCGGCGCTGGCGTCAGCATCTTGAACTCGCGCAACCAATGCGGCCGCCACAACACCTCGGTGAATTCGAAGCCGTTGATGAGCAGGATCAGGATGATCGCGAGCTGGGCCGGGAACAGCAGCACCAGCATCGCCCAGTCGAACGGGTCGAGGTAAAAGTCGTAGGGCAGCGTCGCCATCCAGACCAGGATCGACGCGGACAGCTGCAGCAGCACGAGGAAGAACGCGAGCCCCATCAAGCGGAAACGGATGAAATGCCGCGCGAACCAGAACATTGGTAGCAGCGCGAGCAGCGAGGCCAGACCCGCCTTCCACGGCCAGATCGGATCCTCGATGACGGTGCCGGTGAACGCGAACTTCTGTTGGCGGTTCGCATTGAACACGCCCCAGTACGACTCGGCGCGACCGCCCAGCGCTTCCTTCCACGGCTGGTCGATCGCCTCCATCACGTAGTAGTCGATCTTCTCGCTCGCGGCGACGTTGAACCAGTCGCGCAGGAAATGCGCTTCGTCGGCGAGCGAGGGTTGCGCGTATTCCTTGCGATCGCCGTTCGATGGCCAGCCGACCTCGCCGATCACGATGGGCTTGCCGGGAAACAGTTTCTGCAGCTCGTGGTACTGGCCGAGCACGAAACCGACCGCGTCCTTGCGCGCAATGCGTTCCCAGTACGGCAGGATATGCACGGTGATGAAGTCGACGTGCGCGGCGAGTTCCGGATGGCGCTGCCAGATATCGAGCGGTTCGGCAGTGGAGACCGGGATCTTCAGCTGTGCGCGCGCGCGATCGAGATAATTGATCAGGTCCTTGACGCCGATGTCGCCGCGCAGGATGACCTCGTTGCCGACGATCGCGCGGTCGATGTTGTCGTTCTTGCGGCTGAGCGCGATCAATACGCTGAGCTCGCGTTCGTTGCGTTCGGCGCGTCCCTCGATCCACGCGCCGGCCATCACGCGCATGCCGTAGAACTTCGCAATACGCGGAATCTGCGGGTTCTCCGCCGACGAATAGGTGCGCAATCGCTTGGTGTAATGCGAGAGCAGACGGATGTCGCTGTCCAGCTCCGCCTCGCTCGGAAAGATCTGCTTGGTCGGATCCTGATAGCGCTGCGATGGGTTGAGCGCGAAGCCGCCGACCTCGCCGTGCCAGTCCGCGATATGCACCGGGCGGTTCAGGAATCCCCAAAGGCCGACGTTCAACGCCGCGACGACAAGGCTCAGCAGAAGTGCGCGCCACAACGATTTGCGGATCGGAACGGGAGCTGGCAGGGGCGGCAAACGGAATCCCGGATAACGGCGCAAGGCGCCGGCGCAAAACACCCGGCAGCATAGCCGAACGCTGCGCGAGGCCTCAATGCGGAACGCATGGGTCCGCCGCAGCGGTCGATAGCGTGATGTTCAGGTGGGACTCGCGCCTGTGGCGCCGCATCGCACTCTACGGCTGCACGTTGGAGACTCGGCAGCGATTGCAGTTGCGGAGATTTGCCGGCGCGATAAGCGCCGTCCCGCAGCGCTCCGCGCATACGCAGGCAGGGTGGGACGCAACCGCGCAGCTGCGAGTCCCGCCATCGTTATGGCGCATTGCAGGTGATGCTGTCCAGATACCATCCGGGCGAATCATCGCCGGTACCGGCCGAGCCCGCGCGGAAGCGCAGTTGCGCGGTCTTGCCCCGAGCCGCGACAGGCAGGCGCACACGTGTTTCGGTGTAGCCCTCCGGTTTGGTGATCCAGGCGCGTCGCGGGCCGAGTGGATTGCTCGCAAACGAGCGGCCGTCATAGGGCCCTTCGAGAAACTCGCCACCGGATGCGGCGATGTCCGTGAAAGCCCCGCCGGCGATCGAGATTTCGAGCACGCCGACGGTATTCGCCCACGAGTACGCGCGGCGCTGGCGAAAACGCAGGACCGCGCCTTGCGCCGGCACCACGAACACGGGACTGAGCAATGCCGCGTCGTAGCGTTGGGCGCCGTGGTCGGCGAGGTGGGCGGCGTTGGGGCGGTTGTCGGAGTTCCCGGCCGCGGTGCTCCAACCGTCGACATGCGCCGTGCCCGCACTGCGCCAGCCATCCGGCAGCGCTGGCACTGCAACGGCATCAAAGTGCTCGCTGCAGCCGGCGAGATCCTGCGCGCCGGCGCACGCGCCGGCGAGTGACAGCAGCAGGGCCAGCGCCACGCGGAGTCGGGGCTTCATCGGACTGGGTCTGGCACGCGCGCAGCCCGCCCGCTCGGGATAGGGCGACCTGCGCGGAGCGACCGGTCAGTCGAAGCCGTCGGCGAAGATCAGGTCGGCCGGCACCGGATTGCCGAGCGTGCCGTCGAACTGGATGTTCTGCGCCTTGACATCGCCTGCGCCGCTGCCGCCGTCGTCGGTCCACGTATAGGCCGCGTAGCCATTGGCGCTGATCGCACCGGTCAGGCGCGACGTACCGGTCGGGGCGGTCTTGATATCGACGACATTGCCGGGGAATGCATAGCTGCCGTCGGCATCGATGCGGGCGACATGGATCGGCATCGGGTTTGGGCTACCGTCACTCGCCCACGCGGCGAGAAAACCGCCGGCCAGCGGCAATGCGCGCATCTGGGTCTGGTCGGTCGAACCAAGCGGCACCAGGACCTTGCCGCCTGCGCCCCATTGGCGATTGCCGGCGTTGTCGATACGTTGCGCATAGACGCCAATCTGGCCTTGCGTGGAAGCATCGGTTTCGCGCCACAGTGCGTAGATGTCGCCGGTCGTCGCATCATAGGCGCCGCTCGGCTCGAAGTGACTCTGTGTGGTGTCGGTCGAGGCGTCGACGCCGTTCTGTGGGAACGCCGCGCTGCCGTTGGCCAGGATGTGCTGCACATGTACGTCGCCGGTATTGGCGACGGTGTACCAGACGAACACCGCGCCGCCGATCCCGTCCGCAATAAACGGCGGAAAATAGCCGAATTGCAACGCGCCGTTGGTGCCGCCAAAGACCTTGACCGGAACGCTGCCCCACAGATTCGTTCCGTCGATGGCGGCGAGCTTCTGCGTCCACAACTCGCGATCGAAAGTGGAAAGCTGCGCACCCCACGATACGATCACATTGCCGTCGGCATCGCCGTGCAGGTCGGCCAGGAAGAAGAAGCCGCTCGGCGGCACGATCGACACGCCGGTCGGCCCCCACAGCGGCAGGCCGGTGGCATCGAGTTTCTGCACGACAATCGCCCCATCGGAGCTGGACCAGGCCACCGCGACCGTGCCGCTGCCGGTCGCCGTGATCTTCGGGGTATTGGCGCCGCCCGCGTCGTTCGAGACGATCACGCCACCCGGCAACCACTGCAGGCCGCCGTCGGGTGCGACCTTCTGCGCGGCGATCTGGGCGATGCCGTTGCTGTCGTTGAGGCGATAGGCGAGCAGCGCATTGCCGTCGGCGTCGACATCGAGCCCGTAATCCTGGGTCGAAGTGAAGTCGCGGTTCGCGACGAGAACACCGTTGTGTGGCAATTGCTCGTTGCCGGCGGCGTCGAGGCGCTGCAGATAGACGTCGTAGCCGCCGCTGCTGTTGTCGAACCAACTGATATGGAACCCGCCGTCGGCGGTCGGCACCATCTTGGGCTGGACCTGCTCGCCGCTGCGGTCGGCGATCGACAGGTTAATGGCTGGATCGTTCGACCATTGCGCGAACGCGGGACAGGCGACCAGGGCAGCAAGCAGGCCGAGGGCGGACGGGATTCGGAACGCAAAAAGGGACATGGCGCGATTCCTCCTGGGTATTTGGCAATGGCGCGGGTTCCGCAGTCGCTGGACTATGCGCCCGCTGCGGCTGGCGGTGTTGACGGCACCGCCACGTTTGGTTGACAGGCCGATGACAGCGGGCTGACAAACGGCCTGGCACATGCAAGTGGGAGCTACGCGGCCGACATCCGGGCTTGCCTATAGTCGGGCTTACCTACAGCGCGGGAATGTCCGGGTCCCGTTCGCCAGCCATTGCGCGCACGCGCGCGTCGGCGCTGGCGCTGAGCGCGCTGTCGCCAAGGGCATGGAACAACGAGGCAGTGATCTGGGCGACGCGAAAGTCATGGTCCGCATAAGGCGCCAGTTCACCGACCACCGCGCTGGCCTGGTCGAGCTGCCTGGAGGCGATCAGCAGGCGAGCGTAGGCGCATCCGGCGCGCACGCGTTCGGCCGGCACGCCGCCTTCGTTGGCGTGGGCAACGGCGTTGCCCAGGTGGGTCGCAGCGCCCGCGTGGTCTCCCGTTGCGGCGGCCAATTCGCCGCGTGCCAGCTCGATCGCGAACGAGTCCTCGGCGTTCGATGCGGGATGGCGGCGTCGCTCGAGAATGCGCCGCGCGGCGGCGCTGTCGCCGCTGCGCAGGGCGGCGGTCACGAAGATCGGCAGCAGCGTGGGCGATGGCTCGATGGCACGATCAAGCAGGACGTTCAGCGCGGCGAGCGCGGCGCCGGCATCGCCGTAAGCAAGCGCGAGCTGGGCGCGCAGGCGCGGCAATTCGTCGTCGTCGGGATCGGCCGCCGCCTGCATGCCTGCGGCGATCGCGTCGGCTTCCCGCAGCCGTCCGGTCTCGAACAGCGCATTCGCACGCGTGAGGTCGACGTTGCGGATCAGCACGGGATTTTCCAGATTGCGCGCGAGGTCGTAGGCGCGCTTGCTGCTGGCCAGCGCACCATCCAGATCGAGCAGGGCGAGCTGCGCGCGTGCCTTGCCAAGCAGGCTCGCGGCAAGATTGTCGCGCACATCGAATCGCTCGAACGTCGCGATGGCGCGATCGAACGGACCCAACGCCTGCGCATAACGACGACGTGAGCCTTCGACCAGGCCGAGATCGGTTTCGACGCTGGCCGCATCGAGCGGATTGCCGGCGCGTTCGAGGGCGACGCGTGCGCGGCCGAAATCGGCCAGCGCCAGATCGAAGGTCGCCTGCGCGCCGCGGGCGACGCCGCGTCCGGTATAGGCAACGCCGACCAGGTTCGGATCGCCGTTGTCGCCGAGTACCGCCAACGCCTCGGCGTAGCGTTTTTCGGCGGACGCAAAGTCGCTGCGGCGCACAGCGACCGCACCGAGTCCCATCAATGCCTGCGCGCGAACCGCGGCCGGCAGCGGCGAATCGTTCGCGCCAAGCGCGGCGAAAATCCGCTCTGCCGCCTCAATGCTGCCTGCGCGGAAATCGAGCTGGCCTTCGCGTACGCGCACGGTCGGATCGGCGCGCTCGTCGCGCATTGCGCTGTCGATCAGCCGCCGCGCTTCAGCCAGATCGCCACCGAGCATGGCGGCATCGATGCGCTGCACGCGCTCGGTCAATGCGGTTGGCGCGATGGTCGACGGTCCTGCGGCTGGTGTGCCGCGTCCCCACGCGGCCAGCAGCTGCGCGCTCGCTCCGGCCGCGGCTTCGAGCGGTGTCGAACCGGTCGCCTCGATTTCGTGTGCGTCGCCTCCGTTGCCTTCGCGCAGGCGAACCGACCAGCCAGCGCCGACGCGGCGAGCGGACGGCAATACGATCCAGCGTGCGTCGGTCGCCCGCGCGATGCGGTCGATCGCGGCCGCGGGGATGGTTGCAGCGGATCCCACCAAGGCGACCACCTGCTCGCTCGGCAATACCGAAAATCCACCGCTGTCACGCAGTCGCGCGGCGATGTAATCCATCGCACCGAGCCGGATCCAGGCGCTCTCCGCGTCGCCACCGTCGACTTCGACCGGCATCACGACGGCCAGCGGCCTAGCGCCGGCGCCACCCGTCGGGGTGTTGGCATGGCGCAGCGCCAGCACCACAGTCGCCGCCGCCCAGGTAACGAGCAGTGCGGCCACCACAATGCCAGACAGAAATCTTCGGCGGCTCTTGGCTGTTCGCGGTACCGGAGGCAAAGCCGTCGACGAATCGATCGATGCAACCCGCGCTGACTCGGCAGCTGTTGTCTGCACCGATGCATGATCAGGCGCGCCTACCACATCAACGGGCGCGATCCAGCGGTAACCGAAGCGTGGCACGGTGCGGATTGCACTCTGGCTGCTGCCGGTGTCACCGACCGCGCGCCGCGCGCGCAGCAGGGTCTGCGCGAGCAGCGCGTCGTTGACGTCGACGCGCCCCCATACCGCGCTGATCAACTCGTCACGCCCAACCGCGCGTTCGCGGTGCGCGATCAGGTAGGCCAGGCAATCGAAGGACTTCGGTGGCAGCGCGACCAGCGCATCGGCGTGATGCAGTTCGCGCGCCGCCAAGTCGATCTGGAAATCGCCGAACCGGTAAATCGGGGATGTCATCGGGGCCAGCGTAGCGCGTCCCGGTCGCGGCTGCGCCGCGCCACCAAGGCATGAGAATTTTCACAGGGGCGTTGCAAGCGCGACCATGCGGCTGGGTGCGTGGAACGCGCTGGGTCGCGGCACCGCCGCCGCCGCGTCGACCGATGCGCCCTCAAGACGAAAGCCGGCGCCCGGTCCTCAGCCATTTCTCTGCGGCAGTCGTCTTAACTGGCTGAGCACGATTGGCACGAGCGCGAGCACGGCCATGCCGAGCAGCGGCAGCAGCACGCGTCGATGCGCGAAAACATTCAGCGAAACGGCGCCTTCGCGCGCGATGGTCTCGGTCAGACCGGCACCGAGCGCGGTCTCGAACGCGATCATGACTGTGCCGCCGATCGTGGTCGCGGTCAGGAACAGCCAGAGCGGGCAGCGCAGCCACGCCAGCGCCACGGTGACGCCGCCGAACGGGAAGAACGGCACCAGCCGCAGGAACATCGCGTAGCTGACCGGATAGGTGTGATAACCCGCACGCAGTTTCTCGACCAGCGCCGGCGCCTGGCCCTCACCGTGATTGAACGCGGAACGGCTGGCCAGGAACAGGATCAGCGCACCAAGGATGGTGCCGATCGACGACAACGCGGTGCCCTCGGCGATACCGAACAGCATGCCGCCGGCGAGCACGATCACGATTGATCCGGGAAGTCCGGTCGCTATGCCCAGCGTCATCAGGCCGATCTGGATCAGCGCGGCGAGCAGCGGATGCGCCAGGATGCTGGCATGCAGGTTCGCTGCCTCACTCGCGATATGGTGCGGATCGAAGTGCTTGAGCTCGCCCGATGCAAGCAGCGCGACGCCGATGGCGACGAGGATGAGTAGCGGGAGCAGGGAACGCAGACGTTTCATCAGTACCCGAAAAAAGACCTGATTAGTGTCGAAACTCAGCCATGAGCTTCATGGCACGGAGAAGAAGACCCTTCTCCCGGCGGGAGAAGGGAAACTCGACTGAACTTCGACACTGATCAGGAAACAAGAAGGGTCGTGCGTGCCGACCCTCGATGAAGCGCTGCAAGGATAGCGTTTACCGTTTACCGCAGGAACTGCCGGCGCTTCCACCGGGTCACACCACGCGCGCAAACACCGTGATTTCCTCGCGGTCGTGATACAGTTGCTTCGCACGCAGCTCGACGCGGCGGCCGGCGCCGGTGAGCGCGTCGCGCACGATGCCCAAACACAGCTGCACTTCTTCGTAGCGCTTCTTCATCGGCAACTTCAAATTGAACATCGCGTACCGGCAGCGGCCTTCGCCCAGCCATTGCGCGATCAGTTCGGCGACGCGGCGCGGCTGTTCGACCATGTCGCAGACCAGCCAGTCGACCGGCTTCGGCGGGCGATAGCGGAAACCGTCCGCGCGTAGATGCTCGACCAGTCCGGAGGCGAGCAACGCGGCGTCCATCGGGCCATTGTCGACCGCGGTCACGCGCAGCGAGCGTGCGACCAGTTGCCAGGTCCAGCCGCCCGGGGCGGCGCCGAGATCGACCGCGCGCATGCCGGGTTTCAACCAGCGCTCGCGCTCACCCTCGTCGAGCAGCACGAGCAACGCCTCTTCGAGTTTCAGCGTCGAACGGCTCGGCGCGGCGCGTGGAAACTTCAGGCGTGGAATGCCGCCTGGCCACGGCGCGGCGGCATTGATGTCCGCACAGGCGACGAACGCGGCGTCGGTCGCGGTCAGGCAAAGATGCAGCCGCCAGCGCGAACTGCGATCGATCAGCTGTTTCTTCTTCAGCGCACCGATCAGCGCCGCATTGAGGCCGCGACACAGTGGCGCGAGTTCGCGAGCGCTGTCGCTGTCCGGCGCCTCGACCCAGGCGTCGCACCAGCGGCGCGGATCGCTTTCGATGATCGGCAGCAGCACGCTGAGGCGATCGCGCGCAGGCAGGTCCTGCGCGCTGCCGAGCGTGCGCAACAACTGGCGCGCGAAGATGAGGTCGCGCCACGCACCCGCGAACGCATCGGCAGCGGGCGTGACGAATTCGACGAAGCCGCTGCCACGCGCGGCGCGCGCGTAGCCGGCGCCCGCGACCTGCGCATCGAGTGCGGCGAGTTCCTGCGCGCATTCGCCCTCGAAACCAGGGCGGCAGTAGGCGAGCACACTGGATAGGTCGGGGTTGGGCATCGGCAAGTCATCGTGAACGCAGCGCATGATGCCTGCCGTACATCGCGTTGACGAGTGTGATGGTATCGCGGCTGAAGCCGCTTTCTACGGCGCGTAGGCGATCATGCGACATCGATGTCGTAGCGAGCGGCTTCAGCCGCGATTCCCTAGTAGCGCTGTCCGCCGAGGTTGGAATAGAGCGTGAACACATCTCGCGCCTCGTCGCGCAGGATGTCGCGCCGCACGGCGATGCCGCGTTTTTCGAGTTCTCCGACCCAGTCGGCCGGCAGCGGACCCTCCTCGAATTCGCTGAGTTCCATGACGTCCGCAGAACGTGCGCCTATCAGCAGTCCGTCGATGCCAGCCCAGAAACTCGCGCCGTAGCACATCGCGCAGGGCTGCGCGCTGGTCGCGAGGATGTAGCGCGCGCCGTCGTCGTTGAGCCGCGCACGGCCGACGCGCGCCTGCGCCGCCATGAACGCCATCATCTCGGCATGTGCCGCCGAGTAGCGCTCGGGCAGCACGCGGTTGACGCCAACCGCGACGATGCGCCCTGCGTCGTCGAAGATCGCGGCACCGAACGGGCCACCGCTGCGCTCCTCGATGTTGCGTCGCGCGAGCCGGATCGCGAGCGCGACGCGCGCCTCGTCGTCGGCATAGACACGGTCTGTGTCGACGGTGTCGATCCAATCGGGCAGGGCGAGGCGGATCTCGTTGGCAGGCATCGCGGTGGCTCGTGGCGCGGACGACCGAGCCTACCGGTACGTCATTGCCGGCTCAACCGCTCGGTGCCGCATCGGTCCGATTGCTGCAGCGGCCTTCAACACAGCTGCAGCCCTGGACGACCGGAAAGCCGCAGACACCGGCCATGTGATTCTTCGCGCATTCCGCACGGACCTGTTCCGGAAACGTCGGACTGTCGCGGTTCACGCAGGTCGGATACGCGCCGCAGCAGTTTCCGATGTCCTTGACCGCGCAATCGGCGTCGGAACGGCAGCTGTAATCAACGACATCGGTCGGTCTCACCGGCGGACCGAGCAGGCGCGGCGGCGCCGCGTTCGCGCAGGCGCTGAGCGACAAGGCGGTAATCAGGCAGGCGATGATGCGCATGAGTCAAGCATAGCGCCGCGCGCCAGCAGATGGCCATGGCGAAGCCGACGGTCGCGTGCGGAAGCGACATGGGGAGCGATCTCGGGGCAGTGGGCGCGCGTATTCTGCCGCGGCGTAACGCCGGCCGGTAGAGCCACTTTCGTCGCGCGGAGCGGGGCGGGTCTGCGCGACAATGCGCTCGTCGCGACCGTCGTGTCGCTCACCCTTGCGAGCCTGCATGTTGATTGCGATCACCCGTGAAGTCAGTCCAAGCGTTGCCGGTTGCGAGTTGTCGTTCGTACCGCGCACTGAGATCGATGTCGCGCGCGCGAATGCACAGCATCGCGGCTACCAGCGTGCGCTGGCCACGCTCGGCTGCGAGGTGCGCGTGCTCGATGCACAACCGGATATGCCCGATGCGGTGTTCGTCGAGGATGTCGCGGTCGTCGTCGACGAAGTCGCGGTGATGACGCGGCCCGGAGCAGAATCGCGCCGCGCCGAAGGCGCCAGCATCGCCGAGGTGTTGCGCCAGTATCGGCGGCTGCGCGCGATCGAGGCGCCCGGCACGCTCGATGGCGGCGACGTGCTGCGCATCGGCCGCATGTTCTACGTCGGCGAATCGGCACGCAGCAACGCGGACGGCATCGCGCAGTTGCGTTCCATCCTCGCCGAATACGGCTACACGGTGCAGGGCGTGCCGATCCAGGGCTGCCTGCATCTCAAATCCGCGGTGACCGCGCTCGACGACGAGTCCGTGCTGTTGCAGCCGACGTGGATCGATCGTGCTGCATTCGCGCACTACCGCATCGTCGAGGTCGATCCGGCCGAGGAACACGCTGCGAACGTGCTGTGCATCGGCGGCACGGTCGTGATGCCGGCGTGTTTCCCGCGCACGCGAGCGCGCGTGCAGGGTGCCGGTGTCGACGTCGTCAGCGTCGATGTCTCCGAATTGCAGAAAGCCGAAGGCGCGGTGACCTGCTGCAGTCTGGTGTTCAGGGAATCCTGAGGCTCGCGCATCCCGCCGTGTGGCGATGGCGGTGTTCCACTACGATCTGAAGACGCCCGCGGGCGAGTCGCAGCGGTCTTGAGAGCGGGTGCACTGGCGCAGTGTGCTTGGCCACTGACGCATCAAGTAAAGCATCAAGTGATGTACAATACGGTCATCATGCTAAGGAGATCCGCTGATGCGCACGACCATCAATCTCGATGAGGCCCTGCTCGATCAGGCGCAGCGCATCAGCGGTGTCACCGAGCGTACTGCACTGATTCGGGAAGGCCTGAAAGCGTTGATCGAACGCGAGAGTGCGCGGCGTCTCGCGCGGCTCGGTGGCAGCGAGCCGAAGATCAAGGCAGTTCCGCGGCGACGCTCGAAAGTCGCGTGATCCTCGTCGATACCTCGGTCTGGATCGACCATCTACGCAGCGGCGATGCCGCGTTGGCGGTCGCCTTGCACGATGGTCGCGTCCTGACGCATCCGTTCGTGATCGGCGAACTCGCGTGCGGCAGGTTGAAGAACCGGAAGGAACTGCTTTCGCTGTTGCAGGAATTGCCATCGGCGTCTGTCGCGACCGATGCCGAGGCGCTTGGCTTCATCGCGCGTCACGGTCTGATAGGGCGAGGCATCGGCTACCTGGACGTGCACCTGCTGGCAGCGACCGCGCTGGCCGGGCGCGCGCGGCTGTGGACACGCGACAAGCGCCTTGCTGCAGTGGCCGGGGAGCTGAAACTGGCTGTCGATGCGATGAAGAACTGATCTTCCACTCTCGCCTGGACCCGGCGTCTATCGCCACTGACGTCAGCCGGGCTTTAGTGCCGGATCAGCCCTTGGCCCATGAGTCGCGCAAGGTCACGCTGCGGTTGAAGACCGGTTTTCCCCGTGTGTGATCATGGCGGTCGGCGACGAAATAGCCGAGCCGCTCGAACTGCACGTTCTCCTCCGCCCGTGTATCGGCGAGTGCCGGTTCCAGCCATGCGGTCACGACGCGCTTGGAATGCGGGTTCAAGTGATCGGCGTAGGTCTTGCCGTCGCTGTCGTCGTCGGGGTTGGGCACGCTGAACAGGCGGTCGTAGAGGCGCACTTCGGCGGCGATTGCGTGCTTCGCGCTGACCCAGTGGATCGTGCCCTTGACCTTGCGGTCGGCGCCGGGCATGCCGTGACGCGTCTCGGGATCGAGCGTGCCATGCAGTTCGCGGATCGAGCCGTCGTCGTTCTTGATGGTGTTGTTGCAGCGGACGATACCGACGCCGCGCAGGCGCACTTCGCCGCCGGGCAGCAGGCGATGAAAACCCTTCGGCGGCACCTCGGCAAAGTCGTCGCGTTCGATCCAGACCCCACGCGAGAACGGTACGTTGCGCGTGCCGAGCTCGGCGTTCTTCGGGTGGTTCGCAAAGGCCAGCGTTTCGTCGTGCGCGGCGTCGAGATTGGTGATCACGAGCTTGATCGGATCGAGTACCGCCATGCGTCGCGGCGCGCGCGCGTCGAGGTCTTCGCGCACGCTGGCTTCGAGCACGCTGCAGGCGATCACCGAATTCTGCTTGGTCACGCCGACTCTTTCCCAGAATGCGCGGATCGCGGCCGGCGGAAAGCCGCGGCGGCGTACGCCGGCGAGCGTCGGCATGCGCGGGTCGTCCCAGCCGTCGACGAGGTGATCGCTGACCAGTGCCATCAGCTTGCGCTTGCTCATCACCGTGTAATCGAGATTGCCACGCGAGAATTCGATCTGCTGCGGGCGGCTCGGTGTGCAGCGCAAGCCGGCGCGGCGCAGCGGTTCGGTCAGCGCGGCATCGCCCGGCAGGTCGAGCTGGTCGAGGCACCAGTCATAGAGCGGGCGGTGATCCTCGAACTCGAGCGTGCACAGCGAATGGGTGATGCCCTCGACCGCGTCCGACACGCAGTGCGCGTAGTCGTACATCGGGTAGATGCACCAGGTGTCGCCGGTGTTCTGGTGGCTCAGCTTGCGGATCCGGTAGATCGCCGGATCACGCATGTTGATATTGCCCGACGCCATGTCGATCTTCGCGCGCAAGGTGCGTGCGCCGTCGGCGAACTCACCCGCGCGCATGCGCCGGAACAGGTCGAGGTTTTCCTCGACGCTGCGGTCGCGATACGGTGAGTTGCGACCCGGCTCGGTCAGCGTGCCGCGGTAGGCGCGCACTGCGTCGGCGGAAAGATCGCAGACGAACGCCTTGCCGTCGTGCACGAGTTTCTCGGCGCACAGATACAGCGCCTCGAAATAATCCGAGGTATGGCGCAGCTCGTTCCACTCGAAACCGAGCCAGCGCACATCGCTCTTGATCGCCTCCACATATTCGACGTCTTCCCGGGCCGGATTGGTGTCGTCGAAGCGCAGCGCGCACGTGCCTGAGAATTCGCGTGCGATGCCGAAATTCAGGCAGATCGACTTCGCGTGGCCAAGGTGCAGATAGCCGTTCGGCTCTGGTGGGAAGCGCGTCGCGACGCGCCCACCATGCTTGCCGGCGGCGCGATCATTGACGACGATCTGGCGGATGAAATTGTTGGCAACCGGCGGGCTGGCACCAGGTGGAGTCGGAACGACAGCGTCGGTCATGCATCATCGCCGCGGCAATGCGGCGTCCGCGATGAGAAAGGAAAGCCGGGAAGTGTAGCGCCAGCGCGGCCGAAAGCGAATCGGGGTGCCCGTGCGAAGGAGTCGCTCAGCTGGCTTGCGCGGCACGCTGGCGTGCAGCGAGCGCAGGCGCAGGCGGATCGGGCCGCGCACGTCGCGGATATCGAGCAACGCTTCATGCTGGGTCGCTTCGAGGACGCCGGCGTCGGTGCGCATTGCAGCCACGGAGCGTACCGGTCGCATCAAATCCTGCGACGCGTAGTCGATGCGCAACGCGAGCATGCGTGCCGCCTCGCTCGGGCAGATGCTGCGACCGGGTCCGCGTTCGGTGGGCAGTTCCAGCACGCATTCGTGGATGCGTTGAGTCAGGGGGTCATCGCCAGACAACAGGATCAGGCAGCTCTCAAAAATCGGTTCGGCGCGCGACATCAGCGGCGCAGGCTGGCCGCCCGCGTGCGAAAATACGCCCAAGCGGCGCATCATAGCGATGCGCGCGTGCAGCGGGGTGCGAAACCCCATCCTGGATACACAACCTCACATTGTGGTTATTTTGGTCGTGGTGGCCGCAGCCACGCAGCGATGGCTGGAATCACCAGGTGAAAATCATCTACCGAGCCGAGAACATCATCGACGCGAACCTCGTCAAGAACGCGCTCGCCAGCGAAGGCATCACCGCGTTCATCAGCGGCGAATACCTGACGGGTGCGGCAGGCGAGTTGCCGGCGTGGAACCTGGTCACGGTGATGGTCGCCGAGCAGGACATCGTGCGCGCGAGGGTGATTGCAGGCGAGGTCGACGCCGCATTGCGCGCACCGCTCGAAGGCGACGACGGCTTGACCGCCGATCCCGTGCCGACCTGATCGGCGAAGCCGCCTCCGGGCATGCGCAGTGCCGCGCCTGCCGAGGCATCGCGCCAGCGGTCTGCAATCCTCCCCCACGCTCCATGAATGCAAACGCGGACGAATGAAATGATCGCGCGACCCGTGCTGGTGATCGGCAACAAGAACTACTCGTCATGGTCGCTGCGGCCGTGGTTGCTGCTGCGCCAGCAGCGCATCGCGTTCGATGAGATGCGCCTGCTGCTGGATACGCCGGAATTTGCGAGCAGCAGCCTGCGCTGGTCGCCGAGCGGCCGTGTGCCGGTGCTGCAGCATGGCGATCTGGCGATCTGGGATTCGCTGGCGATCTGCGAGTACGCCGACGAAACCTTCCTCGGCGGTGCCGGCTGGCCGGTCGATGCCGCGGCACGCGCGATCGCGCGTTCGGTCAGCGCCGAGATGCATTCGGGTTTCCAGGCATTGCGCAGCGCGTTGCCGATGAACTGCCGCAGGCGTGTTTCCGGTTTCGTCGCGGACGCCGCCGCGCAACGCGACATCGCGCGAGTCTGCGCACTCTGGCGTGATTGCCGCGCCCGCTTCGGGGCGAGCGGAGACTTCCTGTTCGGTGGTTTCTCGATCGCCGACGCGATGTACGCGCCGGTCGTGTCGCGCTTCGTCACCTATGGCATCGCGCTCGATGCCGGCGCGCGCGCTTACGTCGACGCGCTGCTCGCGCTGCCGGCGCTGCAGGAATGGCTGCGCGATGCCGCTACCGAGACCGAGGCACTGCCGGGAACGGACCGCGTCGGCTGATGCGCGCCACCGAATCCGAACTGCCGCGCGCGGCGCTCGTGCAGATGATCGTCGGCGCTGCCGCGATCAGCACCACCAGCCTGTTCGTCGAAGTCGCCCACGTCGGGCCGACGATGTCCGCGTTCTACCGGATGGCGTTCGGTGGCTTGATGCTGCTGATCGGCCTGGTCGCGTTGCGGCAGTGGCGCCGCGTGCGCCTCGTTGAAATCGGCTGGCTGATGATCCCCGCGCTCGCGTTCGCGGTGGATTTGATGATCTGGCATCGCAGTATCCTGTATGTCGGGCCGGGCGTCGCAACCCTGCTCGGCAACTTCCAGGTGTTCCTGATGGCGTTGGCCGGCTTCGTGTTCTATCGCGAACGGCTCGGCTGGCTTTTCCTCAGCGGCATCGCGCTCGCGTTTCTCGGGCTTTACCTGCTGGTCGGACTCGATTGGTCCGTGGTCGGCGCGCAATACCATCTCGGTGTCGTGCTCGGCATCGTCACCGGCTTCGTCTACGCGATTTACATGCTCGCGACGCGACACGCACAACGCGGCGGCCACGTGCGCCTCGCGCCGGCGCAGCTGCTCTGCGTGAGTTCGCTGTTGAGCGTGCTGGTGCTCGGCGTCGCCGCGCTGGTCCAGGGCGAGAGCTTCGTGATCCCGGACACGCAAAGCATCGCCGCACTGGTCGGCCTCGGCTTCTTCGGCCAGGTATTTGGCTGGGTGCTGTTGACGCGCGCGATGCCGCAGTTGCCGGCGTCGACGATCGGATTGTTGCTGCTGCTGCAGCCGGCGCTGTCGTTCGTGTTCGATGTGATCCTGTTCGCACGACCGACCCACACGACCGATTGGATCGGCGTCGCGCTGTCGCTGCTCGGCATCTTCATCGGCTCGTATCGTCGCGGCGCGCGCAAGCCGCCCATCGTGGCGGCGGATGTGGCCGAACCCGAATGAACCGGCAAGAGTAGGGTGGGCCGTAGCGCCGAAGGTGGTAGGGTGGGCCGCAGCGCC
>PLNP01000021.1 GCA_003142815.1 Rhodanobacteraceae bacterium | reverse complement strand
ACATCATTCGACAACGCATCGATCACCGATGGGTCGAAGCGCCGGTTGGCGCCAGAAGCGGAAGCCTTCACCGATGGACTGGGCGCATTCGGCTGGTTCGTCGACACCGGCCATGCCCACACCGTGCTCGAGACCGAGGGCGGTCGTGCCGCCACCGAAGTTCGGGGCGCGCGCTGGGTCAAGTGCTGTCCAACGTCAAGCGCTCGATCGGGGGCGCCTATCACGCGCTCAAACAACGCAAGTACGACCGAACGACGTCCCTTTTCGGGACGCGCGCCGCTACCTTGGCGAAGCTGCCTACCGCCTCAATCGCCGTTTCCGCCTGCGCGAACTCGTGCCGCGATTGCTTCGTGCCATGGTCCTCTGCGGCCCTTGTGCAGAGCCTGCTCTGCGTCAGGCAAGCAATTTTCTGAGCTGAGGATCGGCGCTAATCAGGTCCCACTTTGCAGAAGACCCTTTTTTCTCTTGAAACCACTACTGCTTTGTTGCGGTGATTATTTGAAAGTTTCCAAAAAAATACGTTGTGCGTTCACACGTCCATCCCCCCATGTTTTCCAGACAGCTGAGCGGGTCGTGCGTATCCCAGAGCGCAAGACCGAGTGGTTCGAACACCTTGAAGTAAGTCCAGCTCAGGGCGCGCAGCACCCACAATTCTGGTCGATGAAATTCCGCAAGTAACAGCTTTCCTCCCGGGGCGAGCATGCGCCCCGCCTCGCTCAGGGCTTGTCCCTTCAAGTGGTGTGGCAGTTCATGCAGCAGAAAGAATATGACGTTGGCAGCGACCACACCATCGCCTTGCTTCATGGACGTGGCATTGTCTTCGATAAAATCAACTTTCCCTGAAAAGTCGCCGAGCTTGCTCTTTGTGTGAATGAGTTCATTGTGAATGATATCCGCGATGAGGACACGCTCAACACCCGCTTGAACAGCTGCTTTCACGACTCTTGGAATTACATTTCCAAATGCGCATGACGTGATAAGCACCTTTTTATTTCCTAAATCCAACTGCTTGAGTTCGGAGACAATCTTCGAAACAAGGCGGTGATACTGAAACAGCAATATCGTCGAGATTATCGGTTGAAAATCAACCAGTTTGATGAGGCGCATGTTCGAATAGATTGGATACACGTGCGACTTTTCGCTTTGTGAACCTGATGACAGCCCGCGCAGAACTAACGCACCCCTTGTCACCACAAAGAAAAACAGGCCTGTAGATACCAAGAGAAAAAAAATGGCAGAAACTCCACTCACCATCCACGTATTCATTGCGCTTCCTTAATGTTCGGAAATTCGATATACCTTCGTCCAGTCAGAGCTTTTCTCGGACTTGGGCTGAATAAAGAGGCACGCCCCCTTGTTCAGCCCATGGCGGTTTCAAGGTTGAGGTACAACAGTCGATCAATGCATGGCGCTGAGGGTGGCCTCAGCCAGGTGTAGATACTCGTTGTAGACCTGCAGCGGCGATGATCGGAAGGCGTGTCGCTGGCGCGGTCGTGTGGTGAGGCTGAGCGCGATCTGCTGGTTGAGCTGGTCCTGGCTATAGATCGACAAGTCCGTGCCCTTGGGCAGGTACTGGCGCAGGAACCCGTTGGTCCCAAGAAGGGGATGGTCATGTTCTCATTGCTGCCCCGTTGCCAAGGACTGTGCGGATCGGCAAAGTACACCGCGACGCCGGTGCGCAACGTCAATGCGGCGTGATAGCTCATCTCTTGCCCTGATCGTAGGTCAGGGTCTTGCGCAGCGCGGCGGGAATGCGCTCGAGCACGTTGCCGAAGCTCTGCAGCGCATCGGCCGCACTGGCGCTGCTCATCTTGGCCAACACCACAAAGCCGGTGATCCGTTCGACCAGCGTGCCGATCGACGAGCGGTTGCCGGCGCCCTTGATCAGATCGCCTTCCCAATGTCCGGGAATCCGACGATCGGCGACCTCGGGCGGGCGGACGTGGATGCTCAGCATGTTCGGGATCTGCCCCCGTCGATCGGTGCCGCGACTGCGCGGCTTGCGCGAGCTGCGGCCTTGGCGCAGACACGCAATCAGCGGCGTGCGCAGTTCACCGCGCGGCTGCACATAGATCGCGGTGTAGATCGTCTCGTGAGACACCCGATAGTGCGCTTCGTCGGAACTGGCGCTGGCCAGTATCCCCGCGACCTGCGGCGGCGACCAGCCTGCGCGCAGCTTCTCCTGGACGGCGCCGAACACAACCGGATCACTCAACTTGCGCGGCACGTGGGCCTTGCGTCGACACGCCCAAGCGCACCTTTGCGTGGCCTGCGCACGGTAGCTCCCCGCACCCATCCGCCGGCACTCGCGGCTGATCGTGCTCGGTGACCGCTTCAGCGAGCGAGCGATTGCCCGCTGGCTGTCGCCCGCTTCCAGTCGCCGTTGGATCTCGACGCGTTCGTCCAGGTCAAGCTCGTGATAGGTTCTCATCGCAACAGCCTAAGCCACTCCTGCTATGGGGTGTTGCACCTGGAGTTTGAGACCGCCCATCCTTAAATACCAACCTGATTAGCGACGAACCTCAGCCGCTGGTCGCGTGATTTGAGATACGCGGAGCCAATGGTACCCCTCAAGTCGATGCGGAGGGTGGAGTCATGGCGATGAATCAGGTGCAGTTTCAGAAGGGCCTGTCGATGCCGGCGTTTCTGGCGAAGTACGGGACCGAAACGAAGTCCCAAGAAGGGGATTGACATGTCGGCGGGCGCTGTTCCGGTCGCGTTGGCCGAAGAGGTTCCGCTGCCCGGCGTGCATGGGTCGCACCCATTCGCGGTCCCGGTGGGAGGAGCAGATCTACTACCAGTGTCGCGCCTGTCGGCATCAGACCACGCTGCTGAGCGGGACCTTGCCCCCGGTGCCAATGTCCCCTGCGACAGCTACCTCTTTCCGATTACTGAAGGTAGCCTCAGACCATGGACAGGCCAAGCTCTGCTTCTCTTTCTTCCGCTCCTGCCGAATCCCAGGCGCTTGCAGCGTCGACCGTTCGCCCGACGACCGAGGTTTCTGCCAAGTCCGCCCGGCGTCGTTTTACGCTGTCGTATAAACGCAAGATCGTCGCGCTCGCCACCGGCTTGCCAGCCGGTGAGATCGGTGCCTTGTTGCGCGGCGAGGGTTTGTACTCCTCGCATCTGACCCACTGGCGCAAGGAAATCGCGCGCATCGATGCGCGCACGCCGGAGCCCAAACGCCGCCGCAAGCCCGATCCGGCGCGGGCCGAGAAACAGGTGATCGACCAGCTGGAACGCGAGCTGGCCCGCACGCGGAAGCGGCTGGTGCAGGCGGACGCGCAAAACAAAGTTGTGCGCGCTGCTGGATCTGCCGAGCAGCGAGGAGCTGCCATGAGCGCGCTGTCCGAACGGGTCGGCACCGTCGATACCACGATGGCGTGTGCGGGCCTCGGGCTGTCGCGGGCGACGGTCTATCGTCAGCGACGATCCAAGGCGTCCCTTTTGGCCGCCCGCATTCCGCCGTTGCAACTCACCAGCGCCGAGCAAGCGGCCGTGCTCGGCGAGCTGATGAGTCCGCGCTTCGTCGATCACGCGCCGCTCCAGGTCTACGCCACCGTGCTTGATGAGGGCCGCACCCTGTGCTCGACCCGCACCCTGCACCGCCTGCTGGCCGCGCAGCAGGCGGTGCACGAGCGTCGCAAGCATTGACACATTCCGCTGATCTCTTGAGCTTCTGCTCACTGAAGTTGTGAGATCGGCCTGATTCTTTCGATTCTATCGATAGTCACGACTTTGCTGCGAAGCCTGCCGGCGAGCAACAAAACCCGTAGCTTTGCTTGGTCATGGCTTGTCATTGTTGGCATCGTCCCTTCAGTCCAAGGACATAGCACTACGCTGAAACCTGTCGACGACATCGTCGGGAATGAAAAAATCGGTGGTGAGCTTTGCGCCGGGATGAATCGCGTAGCCAGAAAAATCGACCATTCCCCCGGCTCGCAGCACCTCTTCATCAATGAAGAATTGACCGGTAACGTCGCGCGAGCTTTTCGTCAGGATCGCATGGGCGGCGTCGGCCATGATCGAAGGGTTCCGGCTTGTCTGGGCCATCTCCGGCAGTATGTTGCGAATCGCCGCCGTGTCGATCGTCGTCATCGGCCATAGCGAATTGACCGCGATTCCATATGCCCTGAACTCTTCGGCGTGCCCGAGCGTGCAGAGGCTCATGCCAAACTTCGCGATCGTGTAGGCGACGTGCGGCGCAAACCATTTAGCCTGGATGTCGAGTGGCGGCGCCAGATTCAATACATGCGGATTGTTGCCCTTTCGCAGATGCGGCAGCGCCGCCTTTGTGCACAGAAAGGTGCCACGCGTGTTGATCGAATGCATCAGGTCGTAGCGCTTCATGTCGGTATGCGGCGTGTCCGACAGCGAAATGGCGCTGGCGTTGTTCACCAGAATGTCGATGCCGCCGAACCGCTCGACGGTGCGTGCGATGGCCGATTCGACGGCGCTTTCATCGCGCACGTCCACGACAAGCGGAAGGGCGCCGCCTCCCGCGGCCTCGATCTCCGCAGCGGCCGTGAAGATCGTTCCGGCCAGCTTCGGATGCGGCTCGGCGGTCTTAGCCGCGATCGCCACATTGGCGCCGTCACGCGCGGCGCGCAAACCGATCGCCAGGCCAATACCGCGACTGGCTCCCGTAATGAAAAGGGTTTTTCCCTTGAGATTCATAGGGTGTTTCCTCTGTAGATGTGTCAACGCAAGCGGCTGTTCGAAAGAGCGTTCCTGATGACGAATCCGCGTATGACAGCGCTGCCGGAGGCCGGGTGCGAATGCGCCCTCCGAATGTTGCAACGCACATTGCTCGCTAGCTGATTGACCCTTAGACTTTCGAGCGCACTCGCGTGGTGTCCGGCAACGTTCAGTTTGCAGGGAAATCCGCTAGCACCGGACCGGTCGCGCCGAGAAAGCGGCGGACGTATTCGCTCCATGTCCTCGGCTGAATCAGGGCTGTTATGCTCGATCTCGTTCCACCCGAACAACTGCCGACGTGGGTTCCCGGCGAAGTTTTGCTCAGTAGCGATCAGCTCTCGTGGAACGACGTGTCCCTGCGCTCCTACCGGTATACCGCGCTCGAAATCGAGGTTCCGCCGCTTCGGGATTTCACGATCATCGCCTTCATGCGCGGAACGACGAAAATCGGTCGTTGCGTCGACGGCCCGTGGCAACGAACCTCGGCGGGGCCCGGCGACGTATCGGTGATGACGCGCGCGGAGGCGTCGCAATGGAATTGGGACGCGCCGATCGATGTCATTCATCTGTATTTGACGCGCCAATTGCTGGCCAAGGTCTGCGCCGACGTCCTCGATCGCGATATCGGCGACATCGAACTGTACGATGTATTGCGGGCCGAAGATCTGGCGCTGAATCGCAGCATCGCCGCCATTGGCGAGGAAGTGCGAACGGAGACCCTCGGCGGAAGGCTCTATGTGGACGCCGTCGCGACGCAGATCTGCGTCCACCTCCTGCGCCGCTACGCGAACGTGTCGGTTCGCGAACGCGAAGTGGGTGGGGGACTGTCGCGGATGCAGGCACGTATGGTCGGAGGCTACGTGGAAGCGAATCTGGACCGCCAATTGTCATTGGATGAGCTCGCCGCTGTCGTACACACCAGCGCATCGCATTTCCTGCGCCAGTTCAAGACACGTTTCGGCATGCCGCCGCACGCTTATGTGATCCGTAGACGTGTCGCCTGTGCACAGCGATTGCTGGCCAAGACGTCACTGCCGGTCAAGCAAATCGCAAGCCAAAGCGGTTTCTCCGATCAGAGCCATATGACGCGTGTTTTCCAGCGCCTGCTCCTCACCACACCCTGCGGCTATCGTCAGGCGAAGGCGAGCTGATACCACGCTATTGCCATATCCCGACGCATCATTCCAGATTCCCGCTCTGACCTGCTGCCGACGGGCGCTGTGTGTCCCGACACAATCGGCTCTGCGACCAGGCCAAAACTCGTAGTCCGGATGCGCGGCGCGGTGCGCAGTGCCAACGTCGAGGGCAGTTCGCCGCGCAGGAACTTCGCGTGGCCGTCCGCGCCGAAATCGCCGAAGCACTGATACGAGAGATCGATGAGCACGCCCTCCGGCGTCTCGATCGCTGCGTGCACATCGAGCACGCCGACGCCGTCGTGCCGCAGCGTCAATCAGCCGCAGCCGACCGTGCAAGCGACGTCCGCCGAACTCACCGCCGACCACATAGAAATTCGCCCGGATGCCTTCGGGAACCGGACCGATGACTTCCGGCGGCGCCTGCAGCGTCGCCCAATAAGAGAACAGGTGATTCATCCAATAGGCGAACATGCACGGCGCGCTCTTGGTCATCCGCGCAATACGGCGAGCCGATCGAGCACGCGCTCGGGCTGCGCATGCTCGGGAATCTCGGCGAAGTAGAAACCGCCACCGCGTACTTCAGGCGCCGCTGCGCCTGCCCAGAAATCGTCGCGCACGACAACGCCCGTGCGAACATCGAGTGCGTGCGGGGCGATCGCAAAATCGATGCCGCTACCTTCAAGATCGATACCGCCACCCACCACCCAATGCAGGCCGAGATCCCAGCGATAGTGCGACGCGATGTTGAGCACCGGTCGATAGCACTCGATCTCTTCGCGCGACGCCGGTTGCGTCGCAACGGTTTCCTCGAGCAGTAGCACGTCGATGCCGCCGTTGCCGAACGCTCGCAGAAAATCTGCCATGTACATCGCCGCGGTGTCCGCATCGTCGTTGCCGATCTGGACGGGCTCATGTGCGCCGTGCGCCTGTGCATGCGCGCGTCCGAGCCAGGCGCGCGGCGAAGGTGCGGTCAGCGCCAGCGGAACGTCGGCAAAACTCGCACGCAAATTGCGTGTCAGCTCGACCACATGCGTACGCAGCGACGCATCGGCGAGCAGGGTCTTGAGCGGAAATAACGGGCGCTGTTTCGTTGCCATGGCGGACGTAAGATCCGCGTGCGCGGCGAGCCAGTCGTCGATGACTGCAGCCAGCGGCAGCGCGACGACAGCGGACTTCAGCAGCGCCTGTACCTTGCGTTGCCAAGCGACGAACGTGGTGGGATCCCGCCACGGAATGGCGCCGCCCGTGAACAACCGACCTGCATAGCTCGTCGCCTCGAGCCAGAGCGGCGGCCGGCCGGCGGACGCGAGACGTTCGAGAAAGGCGCCCATGTCGTCTACGCGGCGGCCACGCCGCCGTCGACCGCGAGTTCGGCGCCGGTGACCCATTTCGCGTAGTTGTGCATGGCGTCAGCGCTCCGCGTTCCGGTGGGCGCCGAGTTCCACCTGCAGGCGCTCGACCTCACTCTCGAGCTGCATGATGCGAAGGTCCTTCGGATTCAGCATGAAGGCGCCCTGCAACTGGTCGGCCGACATCTTCACGCGCTGACCCATCGTGGTCGCGTAGATTTCCCGCGGGTTGTCCCAGCTGCCGAAGTACGGGATATGCGCGGGCGGCTCCGGCGTCACCCATTCCGTGCAGAACTGGTCGAAGGGCTTGCCGCGGCGGATGCGCTCCTTGCGGTAATCGTCGCGTAGCTTTTTCGTCGCCTCCTCGTCGACTACCAGGGTCTTCTCGTCGTAGACGACCTTGTAGATGTCGCGCGCGTTCTCGTGCGACATCAGGTCTTCGGCCAGATCCTTCATCACCAGCGCTGGGTCGCGTTCCAGCACGTCGCCGTAGCCGCCGCCAGAGCCCTGGCAGATCATGTAGATCTCGCCTTCGTTGCACAGCTCGAAGGTCATGCCCATGTCGTGGCTGGAGTACTTGCCGCCCGGGATCGGGCGCTTGTTCATCAGCTCGACGATGTCGAACACCTCGACCACCTTCGGATTCTTTTTTAGCTCCTCGAAGATATTGATGCCCTTGATCTTCATCAGCTGGTACGAGGGGCAGGAATAGCCGCCGAACAGGCCCTGCGCGGACGGAAACTTGGAGCCCTCGCAGCCGGTCATGAAGCCCCACATGCCGGAGCCGCGGGCGGTCGCGACCTGCTCGTAACCCATGCCGGCGCGGTACTTACCCCAGCCGATGCGATCCTTTGCCAGGCGCTGCGCGCCGAGGCGGATGATCGGCGTGTCCTCCTCGTTGATTTCGTGTTCGCCCGAATCGCACATGAAGCCGAACACCGGCGATACCGAGTGTTCACCGTCGGCATGGCTGCGCGCACCCTGGCCGTTGCCGTTGATGTCGGCGCAGAAGTTCCCAGTGACGTCGCCGTGCTGGGTCAGGCCGCCATAAATGAAGGTCGCCGCCTGGTCGTACTGCGAGGCGATCACCGCCGAATAGCGGTGCGGCACGCTGTAGTTGAGCTTGTTCATTGGGATCGTCCACACGACACAGCCCTTGAACAGCGGCATCAGGCTCATCGACTGCGGCATCTCGCCTTCGGCGTCGACGATCGAGTTGCGGTCGGTGATGATCTCAATCGGCGACATCACCGCCATCGTGTGCGGCAGGTCCGGCCAGATGTTCTGCAGCAGGCCGGTGCACAGCGATGCCTTGAACGAGGCGATGTTGGTATTGACGCTGCGGTTCAGGAACTGCGGCGCGGTGCCGCGGAAGTCCATGATCAGACGATCGTCCTTGACCGTGATCGCCAGCGAGATCTTCTGCAGGGCGTTCTCGCGCAGGGTCGAGTCCATGAACTGCAGCACGCGCGTCGTGCCATCCGGCATCTCGCGGATGCGCCGGCGCATCTCCGCCTCGGTGTCTTCCAGGTGCACGCGCAGGGTGCCCATCAGCGCATCGCGGCCGAACTGGTCGAGAATGGCGATGATGCGCTCGCGCAGGCGCATGACTGCGTGCAGCTTGACCTTCATGTCTTCGAGCTGCAGCCCCGGATCGCGCACCGAGTTCTGCAGGAAGGTGACCAGGTCGCGCTTGAGCTGAAAGTTCTCGACGACCTTGAACGGCGACATCTTGATGCCCTCGTCGTACTTGCTCTCGGCCGCGGCGGGCATGCCGCCCGGCTCGCAGGCGCCGTTCTCGCCCTCGTGGATTGTCGAGGACAGCCAACAGACGAGTTCGCCCTTGTAGTAGAGCGGCATCATCATCGACTGGTCGGTGTTGTGGATGCCGCCATAGCGAGCGTCGTTGTGGATGAAGCCGTCGCCGTCCTTGACGCCGACGGTCGGGTCGTTCACCCAGTTCTTTATGATGAAGCGGATCGGGTAGAAGCAGCAGGCGGCGAAAGCGATGATGCCGTGGGGCGCGATCATGGTCAGGTCGCCCTGTGCAGTGTAGATGCCGGTAACGAGGTCGCCCCACTTGGCGCCGGGCGCGGCACCCATCTGGTTGACCATGGTGAAGGCTTCCGACAGCGCGGCATTGATCAGGCCGCGCACGCGGTGCACCTGGTGCGGGTCCAGACCCTTCTTGAGGATTTCATCCTCGGCCTTGGAGCGCGGCGTCGTTGCGTGATTGCGCATGATCTCGGGATCGGGCCCGAGAAACAGCTGGTTGTCGGCGAGAAACTTGTCGAGCAACGCCTGCTCTTCGGCGGAAATCTTGTCGTGCATGGTGTGCTCCTCGCTTACTTTTTGATGAACCAGACGCCGCCCTGTGCAGCGGCGTGATAGGTCCAGCCCGGTTCCACCAGGTAGGTCGTTGCGCGCGCGGTGACGATCGCCGGTCCGTCGATTTGCGTGCCCTCGGCCAGCGCGTCCTCGCCATAGATCAGCGTCGCCAGCGGCTGGTCGTGGCCGACGAAATGGCAGTCGCGCGTGGACTGCGGCGCCGGCGGCGGCCGCGTCTTGCCGCTCAGCTTGAGCTTGGCGAATGTCATCTTTGGCTGCTCGACGTAGGAGCAGACGCGCACGGTGTTGATGCGCACGCCGGCTTCCGGCGACTGGCTGCCCTCGCCGAAGCGGGCGCCATAGCTCTTGTGGAACTGCTCCATCAGAGTCAGCACGTCTTTCTGCGACTTCAGGCGGCTGAGCTCGGTGATCACCGCGGTCTGCACGCGCTGGTTGCCGTAGCGCATGTCAAGCTCCAACCGGTATTTCACCTGCTCCGGTGCCATGCCTTGGCGCAGGAGGTCCTCGCGGCCGCGCCGCTCCAGCTCCTCGACATTCCGGTTGAAACCATCGTAGTCGGAGAAGAACGCCTTGAGCGCCGGGTTGAACAGCACGGTCCAGGTGCTCATCTCGTGAATATGCATCTGGTTGACGTTGCCGGCACCGCAGGCCGAGAAGGTCGAGGAATACGGCGGCGCCAGGATCCTGCTGACGCCAAGCGCGTTGGCAATGCCGCAGGCGTGCAGCGGACCATTGCCGCCATAGGCGAGGATGGTGAAGTCCTTGGGCTCGTAGCCGCGCGTGCGCAGCTCGGTGGCGATGCCGTTGGCCATGCTGGTGTCGACGTTGCGCTTGATCAACCTCGCGGTGGCGGCCACGTCGAGATCGAGATCATCGCAGAGCTGCTCCTCAATCGCCTGCTTCGCGCGCTTCGGATTGAGCCCGATGCGACCGTTGGCGTAGTTCTTCGGATCGAGGTAGCCGAGCACGAGGTCGGCGTCGGTCACAGTCGGCTTCAGGCCGCCGCGGTCATAGCAGGCCGGGCCGGGATCGGAACCGGCCGACTGCGGACCGATTTCCAACGAGCCGAACAGGCGGTCGTAGCGTGCGATCGAGCCGCCGCCGGCGCCGAGCGTGACCAGGTGCACCATCGGAATCGACACCAGCCAGCGGTCGATCACCGGGTTGAAGTCGTAATGCTTGACCCCGCCCTGGTCGACGATGCCGATGTCAAAGCTGGTGCCGCCCATGTCGGTGGCGACCACATTGCCCAGCTCCGTGGCAGCGGCCAGGTGCTCGCTGGCGGCGACGCCGGAAACCGGACCGGAATGCACGGTCTGCAGGGCGTCGGTGGAATTGAGCTGCGCCATGCCGCCGGAGTTGTGGCTGACCAGCATCGGCTTGTCGTAACCCTGCGCGCGCAGGTTGAGTTCCAGCGTGCCCAGGCCGTGGTACATGGTCTGGTGCAGGAAAGCGTCTATGATCGTCGACATGCCGCGCGCGTACTCGCCCTTGCGGCCGGCGACTTGGTGCGAGAGCAGCATCGGGATGGAACCGAGCAGGTGGCCCGGATACTCCTCGAGAAAGATTTCGCGCACGCGCAGCTCGTGCGCATTGTTGACCACGCTGTTGGTGAACATCACCACCAGCGCCTCGGCGCCGGCGTCGACCAGTTCGCGGATGCGCAAGCGCACGTCGTCTTCGTCGAGCTGCCAGAACACGCTGCCGAGGTAGTCAACGCGCTCGCGGACCTCGCGGATCATCGGGATCGGCACGATCGGCTGCGGGCGCGTGGCATTGGGAATGTCCATCTGCTCGCTTTCCGGCAGACCCTCGCCGTAACCGCGCGCGCGCGACAGCGGAATGGTGCTCTTGAAGCCGCTGGTCACCAGCATGCCGATGCGCGGTCCCTTGCGCTCGATCAACGCGTTAGTGCCCAGCGTGGTCGCGTAGCGCACCGAGTCGACGCCCGAGAGCAGGGTCGAGGTTTCCACTTGGAGCTGATTGCAGGCGTCGCTGAGCGCCTCGTTGAAGCCGAGCGCGAGATTGTGATGCGTAGTCAACGCCTTGCCTTCGACATACTGGTTATCCCAGGCGACGAAGCAATCGGTGAAGGTGCCGCCGATGTCTACCGAAACTCGTTTCATGGCCGCTCCCTATTGCTGCCCGTGCTTGTGGCCATGCTCGTGCCCGGCATGCAGCGCGCGGTTGTTCTTGACCTTCTCCAGCGCGAGGTCCGGGCCGATCACTGGCTCCTTGACCTCTTCACGATCTTTCCATTGCAGCTTGAGCGCACCGATGTCGAGCTCGATGTCGTACAGCGGCGGATGCCCCGGCGGCAGGTACTCGGCCTCGACCATGGTCCCGCATTGCGGGCAGTAGTACTCGAGGATGCGGCACCACTTGGGGTCCGGCGAGTAGGTGCGCTCGTACAGTTTGGTATCGAGCAGCGGCTTGTGGATCTCGGTAGGATCGCGGTCGTAAACCAGCATGCCGCGCTTGTAGTTCTCGCGTGCCGAGATGTGCTCGTGGCCGCAGCGGCGGCACTCCCACATCTCGGTGTCGAGGTTGATGCGCAGGTATTCGGTGATGAGAACTCGCATGATGAATCTCCCGGTCAGGCGCGCGATAGCATGATGTCGCCGGCCTCGTTGATCTCGAATTGCCAGCCGGCTTCGATCCGGCAGGTGAAGAAGGCTTCCTCGAGCACACAGGGTTCCTGCGCGTGCGCGCCGGCAGCCTGCTCCTCGACGCGGTAGAGCGACAGCTCCTGCCACTGGCCGCCGCTAAGCGTGCGCCGCGCGGCGTCGGCGACGGCCGCCTTGCCGACCTTGCCGAACGCGCCGCGCAGCTGCGCATGCGTGATCGGCTTGATCACCTGCAGCTTCAAGCTCAGCTGCGCATCCTTGGGCAAATCCGCCGGCAGGCGCTCGCCATCGAGCACGAGCGTGCGCTCGCCGTCGCGCGCGCTGACATTGAGCGTCGCCTCGATGCGGCACTCGTCGAGGCTGGCGCCTTCCGCGAACATGCCGCGCTGCGCCTGCGCCAGCAGCGCCGCGCGCACCGCCGCCAGCGAGGCATCGTCGTTCTTCGCCAGTCCGGCCTCGAAGCTGTGGCCGATGTCGGAGAAGCCGATGCCGAAGGCGGAGAACACCGCGGCCAGGCCGGGAATGATCACGCGCGAGATGCCGGCCGCCTCGGCGACCTTGCAGACCACGAAGGGGCCGGCGCCGCCGAAGGCCGCGAGCGTGGTCTCCGGCGTGATCCTGGTGAATGCCTTCAGGCTGTCGGCGATCTTGGCGACCCACGCCGCTTCCATTTGCTGCACGGCCTCTTGTTCGGACAGGCCGAGCGGCTTGGCTATCTTGTCGGCGATCGCAGCGCGTGCGCGCTCGACATCGATCTTCAGCTCGCCGCCGAAGAACGAGGCTGGATCGAGCAGTCCCATCAGCAGGAAGGCATCGGTGATCGTCGCCTCCTTGCCGCCGAGGCCGAAGCAGGCCGGCCCGGGCATGCTGCCAACACTTTCCGGACCCACCACAATGCTTCCGCCGACGGCCCTGATGATCGAGCTACCGCCCACACCGACGCTGACGACATCGCTCAGCGGAAACGAGGTCGGTACACCTTCGACCTCGCCACGCTGGTGCGCACGCACGACACCGCCGTCGACGAGGCCGATGTCGGTTGAGGTGCCGCCGACATCCATCGACAGTAGGCGCGCGAAACCGTAGTGCGCCGCCAGCGCCCTGGCGCCTTCGGCGCCGCCGCGCGGACCGGAGCTGTAGGTCTTAATCGCGATGATCTTCGCAACGCGCGCGGATTGGCCGTCGTTGCGGAAGATCAGCAACGGATTGCGCGTCCTGTATTCACGCAGCTTGTGTTCGGCGTTGTACAGGAAGTGCTCCATCGCCGGATGCAGGAACGCATTGAACAGCGCGGTCCAGGTGCGGCGTACGTCGTCTGGATCGTCGGCGACCTCGTGCGAATACAGTAGCGGGATCGAACCGAGCAGATGTGGTGGAAACGTGCGCAGCAGGACGCGCTTGAGTTGGGCCTCGCGCGCGCCGCGCTCGGCACCACCCCAGGCGACGACGACGCGCACCGCGCCGGCTGAGGCGAGCGCATTGATCGCGCGTACCGCTGCCGTCTCCAGCGCCTCACCCTGCAATCCGTCGACCAACGTTTCGATGCGGTCGCCGAGCAGACTTTTCGCGAGCTCGTTCGCCTGAGGCGCCGCACGTAGGCGTTCCGCACTCAGGCTGCCACCGAGGATCAGGCCGAGTCGCGGGCCCTTGCGTTCGACCAGTGCATTGGTGCCCTGGGTGGTCGAATAGCGGATGAAATCGGTCGACAGCAGCAGGCGCTGCAGGTCCTCCTCACCGTAGATCGTGCGCGAGGCTTTCTTCAGGCCCTCGAACAGACACTTGGAAAGATCGTATGGCGTGGTGACGGTCTTGGTGCGATAGATCCTTGCGCCGTCGATCACGCAGATGTCGGTCAACGTGCCGCCGTTGTCGATATTGATCAGCTTGCCGGTCGGCTCCATCGCGCGATGTGCGGCTGCGAAGCCGGGCGCCGACGTCTGCGCGGCCGTTTGCGGCGCGGCAGCGCGACTGCTCGGCGCGCTCGCGCCGGCGTTATTGGCAGCGATACTCATCTCAAGAGATCCCCTTTCGATTCGATTGTTCGATGCATGATGCTCATGCGCTGCCGAGCCGCATCAGTGCCGCCGACGTCAGGTACTTGTCGTAGACGGCGGCGTCGTTGACGCTGGTGGTGTGGCCGCCGGAGATCGCACGCACCTGCTCCAGCCGCGTCATGCGTCCGCTCTGGATGTCGAACGCGTGCACGTGCGCCCACGACCAGTACGGGTGCGCGCCGTCCATCACGCGTCTGTGTTTGCCGTCGTACAGGCCGTAGGCGCCGTCGAACGAACGGTACGGTTCGCCGCGGCGATCGAACGACACCATCGCGATCGGCAGCAACGTGCGCGCGTCGAACCAGACGCGCTTCTTGCTGACCGGCGCGCGCGGAAATCGCACCGGTTCTGCCTCGACCACGATCGCCTCCGGCACCAGCTCGACGGTCGTGTCCCAGAACGTCTGCCCTTTCGGGCCGCCGTGGGTCGCGTGCTCCCAGTTCGGATGGTCCGCGTTCCAGCCGCCGGACACCGCCGCCAGAAACGGGCCGCGGCCGACGATCCGGTAGTTACCCCAGGTATACAGCGGATCGCCTGCGGCCCAGGCATCGGACAAATACAGCGTCGAACCCGCAATCAGCGGTTCGAAACGCTGGTTCGCCGGAAACGTGCGGATGCGTTTGAACTCCGGCAGGTAGCCGTACAAATCGGGAATCGTGTTCTGGTCATACGCCCAGATGTTCAGGAACGAAGTTCCCTTCACGTCGTACGGGCTGACGAAAAAGACCGACTGGTAACGTAATTTGTCCTCATGGCCGGGCCAGTACGGTTTGGGCTCGATACTGACGCGCGCGACCGGCGACAGCTCGGCCCAGCCCGATTCGTACTGGTACGAAAGATCGCCTTCCGCCGAAAGGTCGTATTCCTTGGTGGCGCAGAACGACGCGTCGTGACGACCCCAGCTCAAGGTCAGGCCCGCAAAGAGTTCGAGCGCCGAGTGCGGATCCGGAAATGGATTTCCTCCGATCCAGGGCTTGCCATCGGCGGTCACCACGTTGCCCTTTGCGTCGAAGTGCGCGAGGCCGCGATGGCGCTGCGTCGCCTCGAGGTATTCCCACGGACTCAGCCGCATGATGTCGGTCGTGGTCTTGGCGACGCGCAGGCGGCGTCCCATCTTTGCGATCTGCGCGTACTTGATCGGTTCGAGCAGATCCTTCACGAGCTCGACGTTCACGGCGCTGATCTCATCGCCGGTTTTTATCGCACCGCGCGTATAGCCTTCGATCGACAGCAGTTCGTCCGGATAGGCCACGGAAATGTCCCCGTTCGCCGCGACCGCTTGGGCGAGCGGCACCAGCACGCCGGCCGCGATGACGCCGCTGGTCAGCTTTTCCAGAAAGCGCCTGCGGCTGTAGCCGGGGCCGTATCGAGCGATTCTCATCCGTGTCGTCCCGACGCGTTATGCGGAGGCCCGTTGGGCCGCCGGATCGTGGTCGCCGCACATGCGTGCGAATCCCGCGGGCGCCAGTCGTAGTCGGTCGACTCCTGCGCGAAGCGCACGAAGGTGTCGATTGCGGACGGATTCACCATCGCGTCGCGGCTCGCGGCCTTCTCCAGCGGCCACCCCATCAGGATCTTGCGGACCGGCACTTCCATTTTCTTGCCGGTCAGCGTGTACGGAATCTGCTCGATCGCATAGATCTTGTCGGGCACGTGGCGTGGACTACCGTCGTCGCGCAGGCGCGCGTTGATGCGCGCGCGCAGGGCGTCGTCGAGTGCATACCCGGGCTTCAGCCGCACGAACAACGGCATGAAGAAGCGGCCGCCGGGAAGTTCGCAGCAAACGACCAGGCTATCGGCGATCTCCGGCAGCTGCTCGACCACGCGGTAGATTTCGGCAGTGCCGATGCGTACCCCATGCCGGTTCAAGGTCGAATCCGAACGTCCGTAGATATAGCAGCCGCCACGCGCATTGATCTTGATGAAATCGCCTTGCCTCCATACGCCGGGGAACACATCGAAATAGGATTCGTGATAACGGCACCCGCCTTCGTCGTTCCAGAGCCTGATCGGCATCGACGGAAACGGACTCGTGACGACGAGTTCACCGACTGCGTCGACAAGTTCATGGCCGTCGTCGCTCCACGCATGAACGTCCATACCGAGCATGCGGGTCTGGATCTCGCCGGCGTAGACCGGCAGCGTCGGCGCGGCACCGACGAATCCGCTGCACAGCTCGGTTCCCCCGGATTGCGAGGTGACCCAGAGATCCTGCTTCACGCAGCGGTAGAACCAGTCGAAGATTTCCGGCGTACTTGGCGCACCCGAGACGATGATCGATTCCAGCCTCGATAGATCGTAGGTTTCGGACGGCCGCAGGCCAGCCCTTTCCATGATCTGTACGAAGGTCGGACTCGCGCCAAAACTGGTGACGCCGAGGTCGGCTGCCAGCTTCCACAGCAGATCGACGCCGGGGTACGTCGGACTGCCGTCGTAGAGGACGATCGCGCTGCCCGCGAGCAGGGCCGACACCAACAAGTTCCACATCATCCAGCCGGTCGTCGTGTAGAAGAACATCGTCGAATCGGGTTTCAGGTTCAGGTGGAACGCGGTCAGCTTGTAGTGCTCGACCAACGCACCGACGTGGCTGTGCACGATCGCCTTCGGCAGGCCAGTCGTGCCGGAAGAGAACACGACCCAGAGCGGATGGTCGTGGGCGACGTATTCGTAGCGGAATTCCGCGCGCGGCACGTCGGCGCCGTCCATCACGTCGTTCCAGAGCAGCGCGCCGGAAAAATTCGCCGGCGCCGGCGCGGTGGGATCGAGGTAAGGCAGCCAGACGACCTGTTCCAGTGTCGGCAGGTTTGAAGCAATCGCCTGCACCTCGGCAGCACGGCTGAAATCCTTGCCGGCGAACCGGTACCCGTCCGCGGCGAACAGGATCTTCGGCCCGATCTGCGCGAAGCGCTCGACGACGGTCTTTACGCCGAACTCCGGCGCGGCCGACGACCAGATCGCGCCGATTGCGGTCGTCGCCATCATCGCGATCACCGTCTCCGGAACGTTCGGCATGTAGGCAACGACGCGATCACCGGGCCGTACCCCGAGCGTGCGCAGCCGCGTCGCGAGGATACGCACGCGGGCTCCGAGTTCAGCCCAGGACACACATGCGGCCGGGCGCAGCTCCGACGAATGATGCAATACCGTCTTCGCCGCATCCGCACATGCCTCGTGACGCAGCAGATGCTCGGCATAGTTGACGCGACTGCCCTCGAACCATTTGGCACCCGGCATCGTCCTGCTGTCGATGACGGACGTGTACGGCGTGGTCGAACGGACCTCGAAATATTCCCAGAGCGAACCCCAGAACCCTTCGAGATTGTCGACCGACCACTGCCGCAACGTGTGGTAATCAGGGAAGTTCATTCCCTTGTACACACGCAGCCACTCGATGTAGCACGCCACGTTGCTGGCGCGCGCGAACTCCGGCCGCGGCGTCCACAGTAGTTGGCCTTCCTCGATCACTTCAGCTCCGCGTGCGATGGTTCGATGACAACGTCGTCGTCGGACGGGTCAGAACTGGTAACCCACGCGGAGCGTCAGTTCGTCGGCATAGTCGACGCCTCCCAAGATGTTCTTGGTCGGCTTGCCGAGATGGCCGTTGATGTAGTTGTAGAACGCCTCGACGGTCAGGTTGCCGCTGGGTTTCCAGCGCACTGCCGGCTGCAGCAGCAAGCCGCCCTGCAGGTCATACAGCAGAGCGAAATCGAAGCGCCAGATCAGATTCGGGAACGGCTGCTGGACGGCCAGCGCGATGGCCTTGAAGCCGCCGCCGTAGCCAGTCGGCGCCTGCGTCTCGCTGCCGCCCATGCCGCCGATGTAGCGCCCGAACAGGTCGCTCTTGGACTTGTACATGAACTGGCCGACGATATAGGTCGCCGGCAGCGTTTCCGAGAAACGCTGGTACTTCTCGACGACCAGCGCCGTCGTCCATTCGTTCGTCTTAAGGAAATTGACGTTGAGGTCGGGCGACGTGAAGGTGCGGTTCGGCGTGTACAGCACCTCCCAGTTGATGATCATCTGGTCGGTAAGGGAGCCCGGCTCACCGGACAGCGTATAGCTCAATCCACCGCCGATGTTGTCCTCGACCTTGTAGTCGCGCGCGATGTGTCCGCGCAGGCCCGAGATGTTGGTTCCGACCAGCGCACCGCCGGCGAGCTGGAAGAACGTGTCGAGCTCCTGGCGCGCGGCATCAAATGACGGCACGGGCGCCGCGCCGAGCGCGCCGCTGCAGGGCTGGAAATCGTTGATCGCCGAGTTGAGTCCACCGACGCCATCGAGGCGCGCCTGTGCGGCGTAGTACATCCATTCGTTGGCGGACCACACACCGGTCGGATCGACCTCGAACGGCGTACACGCAAGTGCCGCGCCCGATCCGGGGATACCGGGGATATCGCGATTGACTCCCGATGCGGTCCAGCGGAACACACCATCAGGGTTGTAGCGGTGCGCGTAGATCGCCTGGATGCCGAGACTGCCGACGTTGCCTTTGGCGCGCATGCCAAAATCGGCCTTGTCGTTATAGTTCGCGTACAGGTCGTGCACCGTGAACTGGGTGGGGATGGTGTTGTAGGGCGTGTTCGGGTTGCCGTACACGGATGGCTGGAATTTCTGCACGTAGCCGTCGATCAGCCAGTCGTTCTTGAACTGGTACGAGACACGCGCGCCGAGTGCCGGTACGCGCTTGTCGGAATATTCCTCGGAGACGTAATCGAGAACCGAATGGCGTCGCAGGTCCAGGCCGTCCGGCACGTCGAGTACGCGGAAGAAAATCGCCTGGCCCCAGGCGATCTGCTGGTTGCCGACGCGAATGTCCAGCGCCCCGCGGTTGTATTCGAGGAACAACGCGGGGAAATCGATCATGTAGTTGCGGCCCGCCCATTCCAGTGGATTCGGACGGGCATTGCCCTGGGTGTGAAACTTAAAATAGTCCGGTTCACCGTAGAGATAGCCAATCGCCTGGCTGTTCACGCGCGTCGGATCAAATTCGTTGTACCACGCCGGATCAAAGACCGCGCGCAGCTTGGCGACGGCGGACAGTTCGCTGGAGAAATGCGTCGTCGCCGTCAGCTCGCCGCGGAAGATCTGCATGTTCAGCGTCTGGTCGTCGGTGTGACCGCTGCGTATGGTGGTGTCTTGAAACGCGCCGTTGCGCGCTGTCGCCACGCCGTTGAAGACGTTGCCGTTCTGATTGAAAGGATCCGCGCCTCCGTTGTTGAACGCGGTCTCGGAGCGGATGAAGCCGCTGATCTGGGTTGAAAAGGAAGAATTTGCCGACGAATCCTCTTCCGCGTCAGCGCCGGCGTACACCACCGGAATGGATGCCAGAATCGCGAGTAGTCCGGCCGACAGCGCCGTCATCTTGAGTGTTGTCATGTTCCTCTCCCAGTGCGGTAATTGATGAACCGGCTCGCGCCACGCCATCGCCCGTCTTGGCGACGTCGGCGCTGCGCCGACTTTCTTCTTCATCTCTCCAGGCGGACGATCCGCCCTGCATAACCGACGGCCACGGCGGCCGTCGACTCCGCCGTCATCGCGACGCCGGCTAGCCACGGAAGAGCGCGCTCGGGCGATGTCGTGCGTTGCCAAGTCCGGCCGTCGTCGGCACTTGCCAGCAGTTCGTGCATTCCGACGATGTAGACCGTGCCGTTGGCGGACGACGCGACCCCCAGCAGGTTTGCAGTGCTGCCGATGTCGACCGGCTGCCACGTGCTGCCGCCGTCGCGGGTCCTGAGAACGGTTCCGTTCTGGCCGACTGCGTAGCCACCGCCGTCGTCGCGCAGATCGAGCGCGAACAGTGACGCATCGCCCTTCCGAAGGCCCTGCCAGGTCGCACCGCCGTCATTGCTGCGCAGGATCAGTCCGAACTCGCCGTCGATCGTGATCGTGCCGGCCATGTCGACCTTGACGCCGTACACGTGCGGATCCGCTCCCTGCTCGGTATAGTCGGCCCATTTCGGCGCGATCGAGGCCCAGTGCGTTCCGCCATCATCGGACTTCAGGACCACGCCAAACGCCCCGCCGGCGACGATGCGCCCTGCGCTGTTCAAGCTCACGGCGAGCAGACGTGCGTCCGTACCGCTGCTGACTGCGGTCCACCGTCCCGACTCCGACCTGGTCAGGATGACGCCCTGCTGGCCGACCGCGATCGCTCGACCCGAGTCGATTCCGACAGCGAGCAGCGCCAGCGGTGTCGGCGCCGGCGTCACCGGCCTCCATGTCTTCCCGGCATCGGCGCTCTCGAGCAGCTGCCCCGCCGCTCCCACCGCAACGCCCGCATCGCCCGACAGGACGAGCGAGAACAGCGCCTCGTGAGCGGTGCCGGCGACGACCGTTTGGACGTCGATTCCGTGGGCACGCACACCCGCGAGCGGCGCGCACAACGCGGTGGCCAGTATGCAGACGGTGAAGGACGAGGCACGCATGACTCAGTCCGCGCCGAGACGCTGCATGGCCTGCACGGTCAGGTACTTGTCGTAGACGTCCTCGCTGCCTTCGCCCCAGTTGGTCTTGTAGCCCCCGTTCACCTGCCGGGCCGGCCCGAAGCGGCTCATACGATTGGCTTGGATGTCGTGGCTAAGCACGCTGACAAATGACCAGATCGGGTGGCCATTGGCATCCTTCACTGTCATCTTGTCGTTCGAATACAACGCATACTGCGGCTCGAACGATTTCCAGATCTTGCCACGGCGGTCGTATGTGTTGTAGGCGATGTACATGCCGTTGCGCACGTCGATCCAGGTACGCTTCTTGCCGACCGGCGCGCGCGGGTAGCCGACCGGTTCGGCATCGACAACAATCACTTCGGGCACCAGCTCCATCCATACGTCGTGGAAGGTCTGGTTCTTCGGACCGCCATGGACGGGACGTTCCCAGTTGTCGTTGTAGCCGCCCATGAAGTTGCGGCCACCGATCGCACCAAGCATCGGCTTGCGCTCGACGATCTTGTAATTGCCCCAAGTCAGCATCGGATCGCCGGCGGCCCAGGCGTCGGACAGGAACAGCGTCATACCCGGCACCAGCGGCTCGAAACGCTGGTTGGTCGGAAAGTCGCGGACGCGCCGGAACACCGGAAGATAGCCCTTGAGTTCCGGAAACTTGCGCTGGTCGTACGGCCAGGTGTTCAGGAATGCGGTACCCGCCGTGTCGTGTGGCGAGGTGAAGAACACCGATTGATAACGCAGCAGATCTTTCTTGCCGCCCCACGTCTTGCCGTCGAGGCGGGCGGTCGTATTCAACTCGCTCCACACGAAATCGTACTGGTAGGCGATGTCACCGCCCGGAGAAATGTCCCAGTCGCGCACCGCGTACTGCGAATAGTCGTGGCGTCCCCAGCAGAGCGTGAGGTTCGCAGTGGCCTCCACCCCATCCTTCGCTTCGGGGAACGGATTGCCGCCGCTCCACGGAGTGCCTTCGGTCTTGTCGTAGACATTGCCGTCGGCGCCCAGGATCGCGCGTCCTTTGTTTTTGAGCGTCGCCTCGAGATAGTCGTGCGAGAACAGCTTCGTCACATCGGTCGTCGATTCGACGATGTTGATCCGCCGCCCCATCGTCTTGACTTGCTGGTAAGCGACCGGATCGAGCAGGTCCTTGACGATGTCGACGTTGTCGGCGGTGATCACGTCACCGGGCTTGACCTTGCCCTTGGTGTACGCCTCGATGTGCAGCAATTCCTCCGGATACACCTTGCGGATGTTGTCCGCGCCCCTCGCAATCATTGGCCATAGCGGCATCAGCACACCGGCCGTCGCGCCGACGGCGACTTTCTGCAGCAGCAGTCTGCGGCCGTAGTTGAAATCGTATTTCTTGATGTGCATGAGCTTTCTCCTCACTGACTGGGGGGTGATTCGCGGCGCAATCCGTTCACGTTGTTTGGGCGGCTCTTCGATCCCGATGGTCGGGCGGACGGATGGATCCGAGCGCGGCGTTCGTCGCGGTGCCCGAGTCCATCAGCGGATCGTCGTCGCTGACGTACGCGGACAAATCCACCTCCTCGCCGACCAGCAGGTCCTTGCGGCCGACGAATGCCGGCTTGATCAGCCAGACCAGAAGCGGCAGCAGGACGAGCGCGAGCACCATGTTGATCAGCATGATGAGGACCAGCAGCAGGCCCATATCAGCCATGAATTTCAGGCTCGACAGGAAATACCAGGGCAGAATCCCGAGCACCATGATCGTGGCGGTGAACATGATCGCCTTGCCGGTGGTCGTCAGCGACGCGGTGATCGCGCGGCCCCAGTCGTGCGCGTGCGCCTGGTATTCCTCGCAGATGCGCGAGAGCAGGTAGATGCCGTAGTCGATGCCGACACCGATGCCGACGCAGGCGACCAGCAGCGAATTGATATCGAGGCCGATGCCGATCAGATGCATGCCTGCACCGAGGATGAGATTCGTCGCATTGACAGGAACGATCAGAATCAACCCGGCCATAAACGACCGGTAGGCGAAGCTGCAGCCGAGCAGGATGACGATGTTGAGCAGGCCGAGAATCAACCAGTGATAGCGCTGCACGACGTTGTTCATCGCCTGCTGCAGTGCGATCGTGCCGGTGCCGAGACGAATGCGGAACGCATCATGGTCGATGCCTACGGTCTCCAGCGCACGGCGCGCCTCGGCCAGTGCGGAATCGACGGTCGCCTGTTTGTTGTCCTTGTACCATAGCGAAACCGTGCCGTTCTGCTGCTCGAAATCGATCACACCCGAATACGCTTTCGGGCTGCTGCCGACCATGACCGCGCTGGCCGCCGCATTGACCGCGCGGTCGTCCGCATCGAGCGGCGCCCATTTCGGATTTCCGCCGGAAAACAGGCGGTTCGCCTCCATCAGGTAGTCGCCGAACGACAGCGTCGCGCGCGGCGGATTGGTACCGTGTTCGATCAGATCTTGCACGCGTAGCATTGTCAGGACAGTGTCGGCCTGACGCACGACGCGGTTGGGATTTTTCTGATTCTTCGCCTCGAAGACGATCTCCAGCGTGTTCACGCCGGGAAAATTGCGGTCGATCTGGGTGATCGCCTGATTGAATTCGGAATCCGGCCACAACAGGTTGCTGCCCTCGACCGGATTGCCGATCTTGATCTGCAGCGCGGCATACAGCGCCCAAGTGCAGACCAGCACCATGGCGACGGTCGTGAATCGGGCGCGACGGCCGAACGACAGGCTGGCGATCGTAACCAGCAACGCGTGGAACTTCCGGTGCACGCCATGTCCGGTATCTTTGCCGATCAGGCGATCGACATTCTTCGGCGCCGGCAGCGAAGCAAGCAGCAGCGAGATCAGCACTACGCCGGTCGGGATCAGCGAAATCGCCCAGAAACCGCAGAACAGTGCGAAGCGCTCCATCGCCGGAATCGGCGCCAACGCGATCAGGAAGATGCCGACGATGTCGGTGAAGATGCCCAGCACCGAGGGCGCCATCATCACACCCATCGTGATCTCGGCCGCCTTCACGCGATCCTTCACATGGGCGTAGACCTCGTAATAGCGTTCGGTGAACTGCACGCAATGCGAGAACGAACGCGCCACCAGCAGCAACGGCACTACCATCAGCAGAGGTTCGACCGGCGCCTTCAGCCAACCGACCAGTCCGAAGCCCCAGATCGCCGCGACGGCGCTGGTGACGATCGGCGTGACGACACCGACGATGTTGCGCATGTAAAGGATCAGCGCAAGGATCAGTGTGCCGACTGTGATGCCGGCGATCCACAGCATCTGCGATTCGTACTTGTACACCCAGCCCGTCAACGCCGGCTGGCCGGCCATGTAGACATCGTGATGCGCGTCGCGCGCCTTCTCGACGAGGCCGTTGACGTACTTGAATGTCTCACCGTAGTCGAGGCGCGACTCGATGAACGTCGCGTTGATCAGCGTCGCCGTGCTGTCACCAGAAATCAGGAATGCGCGCGCGGCCGGAGACTTGTCGACGCGCGCGCGGAAATCATTGATCTCCTCGGGCGTCGCCGGGACGTGGTCCTCCATCAGCGGTCGCACGTCGATGCCCGACGGCGTCGCTTCGGCGTAGCGCGCCTTCTCGGTTGCAATGGAGAGGATCTGGTCGTGATCGACGCCGGGCGTGAGATCGATGTCGCGGGTCAGCTGCCAGACCTTGGCGAGGGTTTCGGCGTTGTAGATATCGCCGTCCTTGTGCTTGATCATCAGCGTCACGGTCAACGGATTGCCGAAATTGCGGTGATCCTTGAACACTTGGACGAACGGATCGTCCTTCGGCAGCAGGTCCGAGAAAATCGTCCTGATCTCGACGTTGCGCAGGCCGACCGCAAAGAAAAGCGTGACGACGCCGAACAGCAGCGCGGTCGAGGCGCGATGGGACATGACCCACCGCGCGATGCGATGTCTCAGACTTGGCACGTGGACAATCCGCTATTCAAGAGTCGCTCGCCGATGAGTCGTGGAAGCGTCCGTATATGCGCACCCGTTGCACTGCCATACGGCATGGAGCTGCATTTGGACTCGAAGCGCAGAGGATGCTAGTCAGTGCCGCAGCCGACGTATTGAAAAAAATCGGCGTACTCTTTGAAAGAAATCGCACGACTGCCGCATTCGAGGCGCCCTGCACGCCGGCCCCACACTCGGCGAGGTCGAAAAGCGGCGCTCGCGCGGCATTGCCGGCGCGAACGGCGATTACGTGCGAGGAATGTAGTCCTCGGGCTGTCGACTACGGCGCGGACGGATTTGCTACGTCGCCGCTTCAGGCGTTGCCGTAAAGGGTGACGACGCAGGCGCCGCCGAGACAGAGCTGGCCCAGGAAATCTGCCCAGCGCGATAGGTGGAATCTCTGCTCGCTGAAGCGATGATACGCCTCGTGTTTTGAGGAGCAGAAGATGAGCAGACGAACCCGCCGGAACCCCTCACGGCGTTCAAGGCGAAGGTGGCGTTGGCCGCCGTGAAGGGAGACGCGACGCTGGCCGAGCTGAGCCAGCGCTTCGATGTGCACGCCAACCCGATCGCGCAGTGGAAGGAACCATTGATCGCGAGCGCGGCGAACGCGTTCGGCGGTGAATCGAAGACGGCAGCACCGCCGATCGACGTGAAAACGGGGCACGCGAAGATTGGCGAGCTGACCTTGGAAAACGATTTTTTGGAAGGCGCGCTCATCAAGGTGGGATTGCTGAGCACAAAGCGATCCCAAAAAGGGGACTGATGTGATCGACCGCACCCATCCGTCGTCCCTCACGAAACAGGCCAGGTCTGGGCGATGGACATCACCTACATCCCGATGCCCAGGGGCTTTGTCTATCTGGCGGCCGTGATCGACTTGGTTCAGCCGCAAGGGGCTCGCCTGGCGCGTGTCGATCTCGATGGGGACGAGCTTGTGCATCGACGCCGTCGAGAAGCGTTGCATCGCCACGGGAAGCGGGAGATCTTTCAACACCAACCCAAGGCAGCCAGTTCACCAGCGAAGCGTTCACCGGCCTGCTCAAGCAGCACAGCATCGCGATCAGCATGGACGGCAAAGGCTGCTGGCGCGACAACATGTTCGTCGAACGCCTGTGTAAATCGATCCAGTACGAAGAGGTCTATCTGCGCACCAACGACTCGGTCGCGCAGGCCAAAGCGTCGCTCGGTCAGTACCTTGCGTTCTACAACACCCGTCGACCGCACCCGAGCCTTGAACGAAAGACCCCCGATCAGGTCTACTTCAACCCGCTGCCGATGCCCAAGGCCGCTTGAACCCGCAGAGAATCCACTTATCGGAACGCGCTAGGCTGTACAGACAAGTGGGCCACCTCTCAAGTTTCCGGCCAAAGACGCAACTGTTTCTCTCCATAGAAAAGCGCGCTTCGCTGTCAGTCAACCACGCATCGGATCAGTTGCTGCCGCCGTCCTTCATGGGTTTTGCGTGATCGTCCTTCATCATCCCGTCGTGTTTCATCATCATGTCGTGATGCATCTTCTCCATGTCTTTCATCGTGACCATGCCGTCCTTGTTTTTCGGCATCTTGTCCCACTGCGCTTGGTGGAAGTTCATGAACTCGTCCTTCGAGATCATGCCATCGCCATTGGTATCCATGGCCGCCATGCCCGAATGCATTCCGTCGTGTTTCATGCCGTCGTTCGCGAATGCGAAGCTCGTTGTACACATCAGCGCTGCCGCCATGAGAGTCGAAGTGAACTTGTTCATGATTGTTCTCCGTCTAGAAGGGCTTGGACTAGGCGAATCGGCCGTAAGCCCGAACTGGCTGATCGCAATCGCGCACCGAACCACGGGCGCATGAGACGTTGTTGCAGACGCTAGCGCATGCACATGACTTCTGCGCTTCAGCATCTGCGATGCTGGACTGACATATCTTGTGTGATCGGTCGCACCTATCCCAGACCGCCGACTCTACGCCGTCCTTTCGTCGATCGGAGCGTTCCCAATACTGGCGTTCAGGCGAGGTGGCACAACTTGTACCGTTGCCCCTCGAGCTGTCGATATATTCCCTGATCGTTTCCTGATGCGTTTCCTGTTCTGGTTGCGAGAATTTGGGAGATCGAACCCCTTAGATCGGTGTCCCGCTTGGCCCTCAATGGCTTTGCCGTCGATGCGACAGCCAAAAAACGCGCAAATTCCCTGAAAATTTCCCTGTTGACGGGAATCGGGGTCGAGAAACGGGCACGAAGCCAGCCTGCAACCATATCGATATCAGCTTGGGCGACGCCGAATTTTTCGCCGATTTGCAGCGGCGTCAGCCAATGATGGTAGTCGACCGAGTCGGGATCTTGCTGGTCGCACGGGAGCCGCTCGAACGATGCCTGCCATTGCGCGGAAGGCTTGAGCACGATCGAAAATTGCCGCAGCGAGTCATCGCCCGCAAGCGCACCTTCGTCGTTCTGCACCGTCGCCCATGCGGGGCGGTGACCGGACAGAACGACTCGCTTCGCCGTCAGGGCCGACGACGCGGTCTGTTCGGCGGATTGGCTGCGATGGCTTGGGCGAAGAGAAAACCGCACGCGATCGCACCCGCTGCGCCCGAAACCCACCGCCAACGACATGCGTGCATGTCCCGCCCTCGATGCTCGATGTCCGGCGCCGCAACCCGTATGCCGACGGTGCCCATATTGACACCGATCGCGCGCTCCACCGCGGCTCGCTACAAATCCCGTGCGACGCGGAACCCCACGCGCGCGCTGCGCGTATCGACGCTTGCGGCAGTGCGAAACGCCGAGCGCACCTGGTCCGGGTCGCTGCCCCACGAACCGCCGCGCACGACACGCCGTTCACAACCGGGGTTGACCCATGCTGCGCTGTCGCGCGGCGCGCGCACGTAGTTGTCGTGCCAGCAGTCCTCGACCCATTCGGAGACGTTGCCCTCCATGTCGTACAGGCCGAACTTGTCCGCCGGGAAGGTCCCGATGGGCGCCGGCCCCCAGTAGCCATCGCTGTAGCGCGGAAACGCGCTGCTCCAACTGCGTTTGGATGGCGAACGATCACCTTCGCCGGTAAAATTGCCAACCACCTTGTCGGGATTGCCGTCGCCCCAGGGATAGCGCGTACTCGATCCGGCGCGTTCGGCATATTCGAATTCGGCTTCGCTCGCCAGCCGATAATGTTTCCCGGTACGCGCAGACAGCCACGCAAGATACGCACTGGCGTCGTTCCACGAAATATTGATCACCGGCAGGCTCGCGCTCGCGCGCTCGCCGTGATAGTCGTTCTGCCAAGTCATGCCGCGCCGTTCGGTGATACGTCCGGTACTTTCCTCATAGACCGCGCTGCCGCCCAACCTCTCCGCGTCACTCACGTATTTCGTTGCGTGCACAAACTCGCGAAACTGGCCGACCGTGACTTCGTCCTGGCCGAGCGCGAAACCGATGTCGATGCGCACGCGCCGCTGCGGTTCCTCGTTGTCGGAGTGACCGCTTTCGTCGGCCGGCGAACCCATCACGAACTCGCCGGTGGGAATCACCACGATCGCTGGGGCGCTGCCCGCCATGTCGAGAAAACGGTCACGAATGACCTGACCCGGCGACAGGCTCGCATACAGGCGTGCGTTGCGCAGTCCCAGGTTGAACTTGTCCAGGCCCGCCAGATCGGGGCTGATCGATTGCGCCTTCTTGCCGAGCTGCTCGGCGAGATCGGCGTTGCCCGAATCGAGCGCCGAGCGTGCCTGCGCGAGCACGGTTTCCGCGCGCTGCCGGCGGATGCCCTCAATGCGCGCGCGCGTCTCCAGCAGCGCCTGCGAACCCGGCCGAATCGCCGACGCCAGTGCCAGCGTGCTGTCGGCGCCGCTGAAATCGTCTTGCGCGGCCGCGGCGAGCGCACGATCGAGATAATCACGCTCGATCGCGGCCAGTCCGGCGTCGGCCAGACTATTGCCCGGGTCGAGCTTGAGGACATCGCGATAGACCGCCAGCGCATTCGCACCCTCGGGTTCGGTCGGGTGCCCGGCCTGTATCAGATCGGCGGCGCGCGTCAGCATCGGCAAGATCTGGTGCAGGGTCTTCATGTGTGCGCGCACGTCCGCCAGTTCTTCGTCTGAATGCGGCAGCTCCGAATAAGCGGCGAAAAATCGCTGCGCCGCGACGTCGTCGCCGCGATCGATCGCCGCCAACGTCCAGTCGCGCAGTGCGCCGCCGATGCGCTCGAGTGCATTTTCCGCATCGGCATTGTTCGGCGCGGCCACCAGCACCTGGCGGTACAGCGCAATCGCGTTGGCGTCCTTCGGCTCGAACAACGCACCTTTCTGTTCCGTTTCGCGCGCTTTCCTGAGCAACGCGGCGACCACTTTCGTCGTCGCGACAGGCGGCCCCATGCGCACCGCATCGGCGAACGAGGTGCCCGACTCGATCGCGGCGCCCGCGTTCGCCGGCACCGTCACCGCCGGTAGCGCCTTCACCGCCGACCACGTCGTCGATACAGTCGCCATCGCGTGCTGTCCCGGCATGTTGGTCGTGACCGATGGCACGGGCAGCGGCTGCATGTGCAGCACGCCCGGGAAAAACCGGTACACGAGCGCGAACGCGAGCAGGGCTATGCCGGCGGCGCCGCCAAGGGTGTGCTGCTTGCGTGCGACTTCGGTACCGGGCATCGTGTTTCAATTATCGGCGTTCGCCACCGCTTAGGAAACTCTCGGCAAGCCGTCTCTCGCCGGATTGGCGGGAATGGATTGGTTCAGCGTTGCTCCCGCTGCAGCGCCATCACGCCGACGCACCTCATTGATTTTTAAAAAAGGATCACATCTTGGCCGACTGGATCGAGCGCAGCGATGCGCTGTGCAACCTGTTCGAACGCGCTCCGGCGGCGATCGGACTCGATACCGAATTCATGCGCATCGACACCTTCCTGCCGCGCCTTGCGCTGGTGCAGATCGAAATCGATGGCCGCATCGCGTTGATCGACCCAACGGCCGAGATCGATCCTGCGCCATTCGCCGCCGTGCTCGCCGATCCCGCGCGCGTCTGCGTGATGCACAGCGCGAGCGAGGATCTCGAAGCGTTCGCGACCTGGTCGTGCTCGATCGCACAGTTGTTCGACACCCAGATTGCCGCATCGTTCGCCGGTCTGGGTGCCGGCCTCGGCTACCAGAAACTCGTGCGTGAACTGACCGGCGTCGAGCTGCCCAAAGGCGAAACGCGTTCGGACTGGCTGCGCCGCCCACTCAGTGAGCAACAACTGGAATACGCCGCACAAGACGTGATCCACCTGCCCGCGCTGCACGCGGAACTCGGCGCACGCGTCGAACGGCGCGGTTACAGCGCGTGGCTCGCCGAGGACTGCGCGCGCATGCTCGAACGCGCGCGCCAGCGCGAGCCCGATGCGCAACCGCAAGTCGCACTGCGTGGCGCCGCCGAATGGCCCGTCGAACGCCAGGCGCTGCTGCGTCGCGTGCTGCGCTGGCGCGACACGACCGCACGTGCGATCAATCGCCCACGGCCGTGGTTGCTCGACGACGCGCACGCACTCGACCTCAGCGCGCGCCCGCCGACCAGCGCAGACGAGCTCGCCGAGCGCAGCAAAGGCCAGCGCGCGCTGCGAAGCGCGCAACGCGCCGATCTCCTCGGCGTACTCAACGCGCCGCTCGCGCCGGAAGAACTCGAGTTCATCGCGATCCCGCACGTGCCGTCCGCACGTGAGAAAACCGTAATCGCGGCGATGAAAGAAGTCGTCGCCGCACGCGCAACCGAACTCGATCTCCCCGAAGGCCTGCTCTGCTCACGCCGCCATCTGGAAACCTTGCTCGCGACCGCGCGCTGGCCAAACGCGCTCGAAGGCTGGCGCCGCGGCGTACTGCTTGATGGCCTGATCGCGTTGCTGCCGGCCTGACGACCCACAGCAACCCCGCTTGCTGTAACTTGCTGTGTAGGCGCGCTGCAAGCGCGACCGCGTTGCGACCGCCAATCTCGTCGCAGCGTCGCAGCCACCCGCTCCCACACCGATGTTTCAGTAGTGCATCAGTTTGAAATCTCGCCACCGTTCGCCCTGAGGTATCGAAGGGTAAACGGCTCCGAGCGCCGCCGTTCATGGTTCGATACGCGCCGCGTACCCCGTCCCGAGCTTGTCGAAGGATCAGGGCGAACGGTGGCGAGATTTCAAACTGACCCACTACCGATGTTTTGCAGGGCTTGGCGTTCCCCGATCGCCGCGTTATCATGCGCGCCCCTCGTGCGGCCGCCTGGCCCGCGAAGCGGACCTTGGGGCGGTAGCTCAGCTGGGAGAGCGTCGCGTTCGCAATGCGAAGGTCGTGGGTTCGATCCCCATCCGCTCCACCATAAGATAGTACGAAAAAGCCCCGTAAATCATGGATTTACGGGGCTTTTTGTTACCAGCTTAAGAGAGGCCAAAGCAGTAGAAAACAGGACTAAACGGCGCTTTTTTGTCCCAGATTTGTCCCCATGAAGACTATCGACATTATTCGCGAGCGCTTCCCGGGGAGGGCCACTTTGACGGCTGAAGAAGTCGCGGCGGTGCTCCATGGAAGCACTACGCGCTCGAAAGTTCAGAGTGTCCAAGAAGAACTAGCCAGCGGCATCCTTGTCCCCGGCCTTCGAAAAAGCGGACGCATATGGCGCATCCCCGCCGGCGCGCTGGCCGACGCTATCGACAGTCTCGTTGAGCCCTCGCCCAGCACACCCAAACCGTTGCCCGCATTGGTATTGGTGCGTTCTTCTCCTGTGGTGTCGCGCACCAGATTGTCGGATGGGCCTCGTCGCGGACGCTCGCCCATCGGCCCTAAGGTCGTCGTGCTCCGGCTTGAACGCTCTCGCGCATGGGCTCAAGAAGTGATTGCCGCATGGAACTACCTCTTACTGAAAGATGGCGTTCCGTTTGCGTCAACGCCATCCGGTCTCTGCGCTAGATGCCAGAAGCCCGCGCATTTGGGTCGTTGTCGCCTATAGGCCCGCTTTCGATTTTGGCTCCTCGGGTGCTTTCAGATTGTGCGCTCTTGGTTCAGCGCAAACAGGCGCTGAAGAATTTCATCATCCGATAGCGGCCACTCCCAGCCGAAGGCCGCCGCCACTGCATTATCAAGGTCGCTGTGAAGATTGGCCAACCACGGCGGGCGGGCGTTGTAGAGATTGGTTAGCGTGCGCTTCTTCAAGTCGGCTTCGTGGCCGGCCTTGCGCGCCCCATCTCGCGCGGATGCCGCTTGCCATTGGTCAGAATGAAGCGCCGCACCCAGCCGACATACGCTTCCTTGGTGCGCAACGACAAGCCAAGCCGGCGCATGCGCGCACGCATCTCGTCGAGCAGGCGCGGCCGCGCGACTGCTGCGGCACCACTTGCCGGTGCCGGGTCCGAGTGGGAGGATCGCATCGCTGCTGCCGTCCGCTGGGGAAAAGCCGCAAGATTAGGCTGCGGAATTAGACGGCGCGATCCGTAGAAGCTGTTGATTCGTGTAGGATATTTCCCATAGCCAAGACCCAGCAAACCGCGCTAGGCTGCGGGACTAGGCTTCACTTTGGAACCGAATAGTAGTTAGGGCTTAAGCTCATGCGAATGTTATTTGTGGTCACCACGCTTCTTTTAGCTAGCACCTGTAGTGCAGCCGATAAATGCTCAGATGCCGATGCCCAGATTGCGGAAACAACAACTGGTCTCATGAAAACATGGTCGGCCATTTACTCTGGATTCAAGAGTTATGGCCGCTGTGACGACGGCGGTATTGCGGAGGGTTTCACGGAAGCTGTTGTTCATCTTCTGGCCTCGAAATGGAACTCCTTGCCCAAAGCGGCTGCACTCACAAAAAAAGACCCGACATTCCGCACGTTCTTTCTTAAACACATCGACGCTAGCGCCAACACCGATGAGCTTCGCAAAATCAATACGCTTGCCCAGTCTAAATGCCCCGCACACCTGCGTGAACTCTGCACTGCCATTCAAGCTTCTGCCAAGCAAGCAATCAGTGAGTCACCAAATGCGCCCTAACCCGGCAGTCAAGAGGGACTGCGCGAATAAAACCTCGCGCAGCCCCTTACTTTTACGTTAGGGCCTCCATATCCCCGTATGGCTTTTTGTATTGCTAAGTGCTAGTCTTTGCTTATGGCAACCACGCGCTTTGGCTGGGACCCCGACAAGGACGCTGAGAACCAACGGAAACACGGTGTTCCGTTCATCCGTGCCCAATACGCATTCGCCGATCCCCAGCGCGTAATTGCCAAGGACATCACCCATAGCCAAACCGAAGAGCGGTTCTACTGCTTCGGGGAGGTCGATGGTGGCGTTCTCACGGTGCGGTTCACTTATCGCGCCTCGGTCATTCGAATCATCGGCGCCGGCTATTGGCGTAAAGGAAAGGCAATCTATGAGCGCGAAAATCAAATACACCGATGAACCTCTGGGCAAGACCCAAGTGGTTGCGGACTTTCTTCCCTCTCCGTCCGAGTTGGCTTTTCGTGAAGAAGGTGTAAAGGTTACATTGGCACTGAGCAAGAAGAGTCTTGAGTTCTTTAAGTCCCAAGCTGCGAAGCATCAAACCCAGTACCAGCGCATGATTCGGCGGCTCCTTGATGCTTACGTCGATGCCCAGGCCCTAACACTTCGTTCAAGGGGACGCGCCGACAAGCGGCGCGCCCCTTAACTCGGACGTTATACGGAGCAGGCAGTATGTCTAATCGTTCGCATTTCTTGTGGCTGTGGTTGGTGGTGGCGTTCATCGTCGGGACTGTTCTGGCGTTCGTCATGGTTCCAGTCCTCGCGCGCACGGCTGCTATTGCTGCGCCAGCTAACCTCTTTGCATGGTTCAAAGGCCATGGGTTGCCGCCGTTGGCGCTCTTTTCATGGGACGCGTTGGTCGTGTACGGCTTGAGCATTGCTCTACCTGCGGCCGCGTTATTGGTGCTGCTTTTCCGTTTGTTTCAGAGCCATCGCATCGCTTTGGCTGCATGCTTAGGCATCGGCGTCCTGTCTTCTCTGTATTTGTTGGTGCCTCTTTACTCTGGTGTCGCGAGCGTTTCGCCATTCATTCTGCCATGGTGGCAGCAAGGTTTGGTTGCGTCGTTACTACTAGCGTTTGGCATCGCACTCGGTGTTTCTCGCATATTCCGTATAACAATTCGTTCAAGCGGACGCCGTACCGGCGCCGCTTAACTCAAGCGTTAGCCACGAATAGGAGGATTGGCTATGAGCCGATTTGTCATTGCTTTTGTGCTTATTGCGTCTGCCACGTCGGCTCTCGGCGCATCCTATAAGTGCAAGGATGCGAGCGGCAATTGGACGGAACAGGCTTGCCCGGATTATCAGGTTAGACAAAAAAAGGCCGTCGACGAGGCGGCACAAGAGGAATCGTTAATACACTGGACGCCGCATGCCGGCATGACTGCTGACGAAGTAAGCAGAGTCGTGGATGATCAGCTATGCATAGAAAAACTCAAAGACTTTCATTGGTGTAGTGGCGGCGGCTGGTGTCGACACGTCAACCGAACAAAGAACGCGCACGGCACACGCGAACAATGGGTTTTTGGATGTGATAGGCCAGATCGTTTCTTGTATTTTGATAACGGCATATTGATGGCAATCCAAGAATAAAAGCCGACGAGTGCGCAAAGCTGGCTAACTATTCGTTCAGGCGGACTGGCGCGGATGGGTTGCGGCAAACTGCAAGGCACTGTGGCGCCAGCCGCATAACTCAGGTGAACCGCTCCGGCTTTCCCG
>PLNP01000034.1 GCA_003142815.1 Rhodanobacteraceae bacterium | reverse complement strand
TGCCTCGCCCGCCGCCAATCACGATGACGTCATAGTTGTACATGGAATGCTCGATGGTTCCCGATCATCGCGTCGGCGGCCCCGGCGGTCACTAGGCTCGAACATCCTGTTCTCGCCAAGTGACCCCGCCCTCGACTCCTGTCTCGGGCGCTCATCAGGCGAACGGCCCGGACGGGCCGTTCGCAAAGCCTGCCTCGCCCGCCGCCAATCACAATGACGTCATAGCTGTACATGGAATGCTCGATGGTTTTCGGCAGCCAGGCCGCCGCGCCGCATTCTAGCAAGGGTCGCGCGCACCGCTGGCACGGAACCTGCCGCACACTCCCACCGGCGCGCGGCGTATGCGAGCACGCCGATACCGGAATTCAGTGCCGGTCGCGCCGGTGGGAGCACTTTCGCAGTGCGGCTGCACACCGCTGCGCTGCGTCCGAACAACAAGGTTGGCGCCCGGCAATCTTAGGAACAGGGGGGCCAAGAGGATCGAATGCCGGGCGCCAGTGACCGGGGGGATGAAGGTTTCAACAAAAGCCGGGCCTGCCCGGCTTTTGTCGTTTGAGCGCGTGGACGACTTGCCGCAATCGCGACTGGCAGACTGTGACGATGATCGCGAAGTAGTGTCGTCGGCCGTATTTGCATGGCCGCCCAGGTCAGATTTGGACGATCCGTGTCGTCCAGCGTCGCTCAGACCCGCGTGCTGCGCATCTTTAGCCGATGCGCAAATGCCGAGAGCCGCATATCACCGCAGTTGGCACGCGGTTTGCTTAGTACTTCCCATCGAACGGAGAGCAAACCACCATGAGCAGTATCGCAACGATGTGCCTTAATCCACTCTTTGTGCGCCATGATTTGATGATCGAACTCGGACGCTTGGAAATGGCGCTCGACAGCGTACGTTCGCACGAGTCTGCCAACGACGCAGTGCATCAGCTGGAATCGCGTTGCGCGAAGATCAGCGAAGCGTTGAGCCAGCTGCCGGCCTGAAATAAAAACCGAACACGAAATCCATGCAGCCTGAGGCCGCGCATTGCGCGGCCTTTTGTTTTTCCTGATCAGCGTCGAGTTTCAGCCCCTCCCCCGGGGGGAGAAGTGAAAGAGCTGCTACTCGACACTAATCAGGTTGTTTTTCGCGAACGCGCTCAGCCGGCCAGGCTGCGTTGCACGATGTCGGCGAGGTCCGACGAGTTGGCGGCGCGCGCAGCAATGATTTCAAGCTCGCGGTGCATCAGCGCGCGGCGGACGGGTTCATAGGTGCGCCAGGCGCCGAACGCGGTCGCCAGGCGCGCCGCGACCTGCGGTGTGAGTGCGTCGAGTTTGACGATCGCCTGCGCGACAAACCGGTAACCGGCGCCATCAGCGCGATGGAACGCGCGCGGATTGCGTAGTGCGAAACCGCCGAGCAACGCATAGACATCGTTCGGATTGGTCCAACGGAACGCCGAGTGCGCGGTCAGTGCGATGACGCGCTCCAGCGTGCGCGGATCGGCAACGCCTGCCTGCACGGCGAACCATTTGTCGAGCACCAGCGCGTCGTTCTTGTAGCGTTCGGCGAATTCGTCCAACGCCGCGCCGGCGCCGTCCGCGTCGAGGCCGAGCAGAACGCCGAGCGCGCCGAGCCGATCGGTGAGATTGCGCGCATTCGCGACCTGCGAGCGCGCCAGATCGAGATGCTGCGTATCCGCTCGGCACAACGCGGCGAGGCAGACATTGCGCAACCTGCGCCGCACCTGCGCGGCAAGGTCGATCGCAGCCGTATCGCCAGCGGACAATTCGTGGTAGCGCGCAAGCGCGGGCTCGACCAACGCCTGCGCGACGGCGTTTTCAATGCGCGCGTGCGCGCCATGCACCGCTTCCGGATCAATCTCCGCGAGGCCGTCGGCGAGTGAATTGGAATCGGCGAGGGTCAGCATTTCGGCGATCAGTGCCAGGTCCATGTCGCGATCGCGGATGACGCCAGCGAGGCAATCGGTGTAGATCGCCAATTGCCGCGCGTCAGGTTCGCCATGCTCGACAATCTGCGCGAACAGGCGCCGTGCAAGCGCATCGGCAGCGAACCAGCGATTGAACCCGTCGCTGTCGTACCGCGCCTGCATGGCCAGGACCTCGGCGTCGATCTGCTGGCGCAATCGCACCGGTGCCGAATAGCCGCGTAATAGCGACGCGATCGGCACCGCGTCGACATCGACGAAGCGGAAGGTGGCGGCGTCGGCGCTCAGCAACAACACGCGCTGCTCGGCCGCCGCGGTCTCGCCATCCAGCCGCAAACGCAGCGGCTTGCCATCCGGCCCGAGAAAAGCGACTGCTACCGGAATCGGCAACGCGCGCTTGTGCGGCTGATCCGGTGTTGCCGGCGTGCGTTGCGACAGGGTGAGCTCGTAACAGCGCGTGCACGCGTCGTGGCGCCCGCTCGCGGTGAGTTCCGGCGTGCCCGCTTGACGGTACCAGGCGAGCCAGGACCCGAGATCGAGCGCGTTCGCGTCGCCGAGCGCGGTGAGAAAATCCTCGACAGTGGCCGCAGTGCCATCGTGGCGATCGAAATACAGATCGAGGCCGCGTCGGAAACCGTCGCGGCCGAGTACCACACCGAGCATGCGCACAATCTCGGCGCCTTTCTCGTACACGGTGGCGGTATAGAAATTGTTGATTTCGCTGTAGCGATCCGGACGCACCGGATGCGCGAGCGGGCCGGCATCCTCGACGAACTGCGCACGCCAGAGCACGCGTACGTCATCGATCCGGCGCAAGGTGCGCGAGGCGAGGTCGGATTCGAATTCCTGCTCGCGGTAAACCGTCAGGCCTTCCTTCAGGCTCAACTGGAACCAGTCGCGGCAGGTGACGCGGTTGCCGCTCCAGTTGTGGAAATATTCGTGACCGATCACCGCGAGCACATGGCGGTAGTCGTCATCGGTTGCATGCTCCGGATCGGCGAGTAGATATTTCGCGTTGAAGATGTTGAGGCCCTTGTTCTCCATCGCACCCATCGTGAAATCGTGGGTCGCGACGATGTGGAACACGTCGAGATCGTAGCAGCGCCCGAAGCGCTCTTCGTCCCAGCGCATCGCCATTTTCAGGCACTCCATCGCCCAGCCGCAGCGGCCGATCGCGTCGGCCTCGGCGTGGATGAAAAGCGTCACGCGACGGCCTTCGGCGGTGACGAACTCGTCCTCGATGCATTCGAGCTTTCCGGCGACCAGCGCGAACAGGTAACTCGGCTTCGGATGCGGATCGACGAAGCGTGCCCAGTGCCGGCCGCGGTCGAGTTCGCCGGCACCGTCCGCGTTGCCGTTCGCGAGCAGCAGCGGAAAGCGCGTCTTGTCCGCGCGCAGCGTGACCGTGTAGCGCGCGAGTACATCGGGGCGATCCATGAACGGCGTGATCCGGCGAAAGCCCTCGGCTTCGCATTGGGTCAGCAGGAAGCCCGTATCGCGCGCGCCGCTGGAATAAAGGCCTTGCAGCGCCGTATTGCGTTCCGGCGCGATGCCCACGCGGGTCTCGACGACGGCGTGGCCACGCAGGCCCGGAATTGTCAGCGTGTTCGCGCCTCTGCGGTATTCGTTGGCGCCAAGCACGCGGCCATCGACGCGGACTTCGAGCAGGTCGAGTTCTTGGGCGTCGAGCTTGAGATCCGCCTCCGCCTGGGTCGGGTCCTGTTCGACGACGAGGCGCGCGCTGACGAGGGTGGCGGCCGGATCGAGATCGAACTCGATCGCGATCTCGGTGACGCGCCAGGCCGGCGCGCGATAGTCGCGCAGGAAAACAGTCGGTTTCGTGCCGGCGGCATCATTCATCGGCTTGGACCACATCGCTTGGAAGGCGCGGCAGGTTACCAGTCTGTCGGGTGCCCGTGGTTGATGCGGCTCGGTCAAGCAAGGTCCGACGGTCTGCTGGCAAGCGGCATCGACCGCCGTGTATCGTGGGGGCTGCATTCCGTGGCGCCCCGTCATGCCCACTCAAGAAGTCATCGAACTCCCCGATTTCGCCGCCGTCGAGGCCGCGGCTGCGCGCATCGCGCCGTACGTGCAGCGTACGCCGGTCCTGCGCGCGCATTCGCTCGACGCGCTGGCCGGTGCGGAACTCCATTTCAAATGCGAGAACCTGCAACGCGTCGGCGCGTTCAAGTTTCGTGGCGCCTGCAATGCGGTGTGGTCTCTGACCGATGCGCAGGCCGCGCGCGGCGTGGTCACGCATTCCTCCGGCAACCACGGCGCCGCGCTCGCGCTGGCGGCGCGCACGCGCGGCATTCCGGCGCATGTTGTCGTGCCCGAAGGCGCGGTCAAATCAAAACTCGTCGCGATCGAGGCCTACGGTGCGAGCCTGCATCGCTGCGCGCCGACGATGGCCGCGCGCGAAGCGGCCGCCGAACAGGTGCGCGCCCAGACCGGTGCGACGCTCGTGCATCCATTCACCGATCCGCGCGTGATCGCAGGCCAGGGCACGGCGGCGCTGGAACTGATCCGGGAAACGGGCGCGCTGGACGCGCTGATCGCGCCGGTCGGCGGTGGTGGCCTGATCGGCGGCAGCGCGATCGCGGCGCGGGCACTGCATCCAGAAATGGCCATCTATGCGGCCGAACCAAAAGGTGCGGCCGATGCGTATGAGTCCCTGCAACGCGGCACCCGCGTGACCGACATCACGCCGGACACGATCTGCGACGGCCTGCGCGGCGGTATCGGACCGATCAATTTCGAGTTGCTGCGCAAGCATGCAATCACTGTGCTGACCGTCGCCGACAGCGACACGGTCGCCGCAATGCGCCTGATCTGGGAGCGCCTGAAACTCATTGTCGAGCCGTCGGCAGCGATCGCGCTGGCCGCGGTGCTGCGTCATCGCGACGTATTCGTCGGGCGCCGCGTCGGCGTGATCCTGAGCGGCGGCAACGTCGATCTCGACGCATTGCCCTGGTAGGTCGATATCGAGTCAGCGCGTGGGAGCAGAACGGCGCGCCTTCGGCTCTCTCTCCCCCAACAGCTTCAGAGGCCTGCCCGCATCGCAAACGGTGGCGAATCTCAGGATTGATGCGATAAGCGCCCCCTGCGTTTCCGCTTGAGCTTCGCACTGATCGGTTTCATGGCGAAGGTTTAGATCTGTTGAAAGCCCAGGCACAGCACCGTAGCGATCATGCGCGCGGCCTCGGCTACATCTTCGGTGAACGCCGCAGGTTCACGATCGCCAGCGCCACGCCGATCAGGACGATGCCGGTGCTTTCCGGCACCGTAGGCCGCTCGCCGAGCAGCACCCAGGCGAAACCGATGCCGGCGATCGGAATCACCAGGCTCGACAGACCCGCGATATTGGCCGGTAGGCGGTCGACGACATACGACCACATCAGCCAGGCGAGCCCGGACGACAGCACCGCGTTGTACGCGAGCGCGCCGATGAAGAAGCGCGACCACTCGATCGGCTGCTCGTGCGCGAGCAGCGCGATGATGACGAGGCCAAGCGTGCCGATCAGCATCTGCCAGGCGGTCAGCGACAACGCGCTGACGCCGCCACGCTGAAACAAACGCTTGGACAGCGCCACGCCGATCGCCCAGCAAACGCCGCCGGCGATCGCGAGCATGGAACTGTTCGCATCGCCGATGCCGAGCCACGGTTCCAGCACCAGGAGCAGGCCGCAGGCGGCGACACCGAGCCCGAGCCAGAGCCGCGCGCTCGGCCGCTCCGCGAGCAGCAGCCACGCCAGCAGCACGACCCAGAACGGCATCGTGTACGCGAGCAGCGCAGTCTTGCCGGCGCCGCCGGCGACCAGCGCCCATTGCACCAGCGCCTGGAAGCCCATCGTCTGCGCGAGTCCGATCAGCGCGGTCTGCAGCAGCGGCGGCGGACGCAGCGACTCGCGACGCAGCAGCAGCACGCCGAAAAGCACGACCGTACCGAGCACATAGCGCAGCGCGGAAAACTCGAACGGTCCGCTGTAACGCAGGACCTGCTTCATCAAGATCCAGTTGTAGCTCCAGATCAGGGTGAGCAGGACGAGCGCGATGAATGCGGGGCGGCGCGAAGCGGCAGCGGAAGTCACGATCGGCGTCGGTGTGAGCACGAGGGGTAGGTATGATACGGGCCTGCACGATTGATTCGGAACGAATTCAAATTCGCATCGACCCAATCAATCCCCCACCATTGCGCCCGCTGGCGCAGGGGAGAGAAAGCGGAGGCCACTCAAACGCTGAGTGCTGGATCAATAAGGATCGGGCATGAGCGACGACTATCGGGCGCGTTGCAGCTGGGCCGCGGGCAGCGAGATCAAGCGCGACTACCATGACACCGAATGGGGCATGCCGCTGCACGACGATCGCGGGTTGTTCGAGTTTCTCGTGCTCGAAGGCGCCCAGGCAGGCTTGAGCTGGCGCACGGTTCTCGCCAAGCGCGACCACTATCGGAGTGCGTTCGCGAACTTCGACATTGCCGCGTGCGCCAAGCTCACCGATTCCCGCATCGAAGAACTGCTCACCGACCCCGGCCTGATCCGCAATCGGCTCAAGATCACGTCGGTACGCGACAATGCGCGCGCCGCGCTCGTCGCGGCCGAGGAATACGGCAGCCTCGACGCGTTTCTATGGCGATTCGTCGACGGCCAGCCGATCCGCAACCGCTGGCGCGAAAAGTCGGACGTGCCGGCAACGACCCCGCTTTCCGAGCGCATGAGCCAGCAGCTGCGTCGGCGCGGGTTCCGTTTCGTCGGCAGCACGATTTGCTACGCTTTCATGCAGGCGACCGGCATGGTCAACGACCACGTCGTGGATTGCTTTCGTCATCGAGATTTTCAACAGGATTTGCACTGATGCTGGTTACCGACCCCGCTGCGTTCCTCGCCGAGTTTTCAGCCGAACGCTATCCGATGCGTGCCGTCGCAACCGCGCGCGCGGCGTTCCTGGTCGCCCCGGTGAGCGACAAGCTCGCGGCCGAATCGGCGCAGGACAACCGCTACATGGATCTCACCCAGGTGCCTGACCCGGTGCGCGCGATGCGCCAGCACGCACAGCTCGCGCATCGGCTCGGCGCGGACGTTCCGGTGATGACGTTCCCGGGCGATCCCGATTGCCCGGACGGCCTGTTCCCGAACAACGTGTTCGCGACCGCACGGGGCCGCCTCATCGTCGGCCGCATGCGCCACCCGGTGCGTCAGCGTGAAGCCGGGCGCAGCGACATCCGTGGTTTCTTCCGCGACGTGCTCGGCTATCGCAGCATCGATCTTTCGCAAGGCGAGTTCGTCGCCGAGCTGACCGGCGCGCTGGTCATCGACCGCGCGCGCGGGATCGGTTACTGCGGTCTCTCGGAACGCTGCGACCTCGCTGGCGCGCGCGCGATGCACGACGCGTTCGGATTGCGTTTGACGTTCTGCTTCGACCTCGCCCCCGACGAATACCACACCAATGTCGTGCTGGCCGTTCTCGCCGGGCGCATGGCGGTACTCGCGCCGGATGGCTTTGGCGATCCCGCGGTACCAGAGGCGATCGTGCGCGCGTACGCCGGTTCCGCCGTTGCATTGAGCGTCGCGCAGAAACACGCGTTTGCCGGCAATGCGATCGCGCTCGCGCCGAACCGCGCCTGGATGAGCGCCGCCGGCGCCGCCGCGCTCGAACCCGCGCAACGCGCGGCGATCGAACGTGGTGGATTCGCGCTCGGCGACGTCGAGCTCGACGAGATCGAGAAAGCCGGCGGCAGTCTGCGCTGCTGCGTGGCCGAGATTTTCTGACCCGCCCTATCGATCAAGATCGACGTCGAATCGCAACCGCTCGTATCGCGGCGGGATCGCGGGCAAGGTCACTGGCAGCCTTTCGCGGCAAGGGATCGCTCTTTTCGCGCCGGCCAATCGCGCAGGGCTCTTGGTCGGCGCGTCGACCAAATTCAGCGGCAATTCAATGCGGGCTGCGGAGACTGCAGCCCTGTCATCGGTCGCATTTGCGCGCCGAGGCTTGGCGGTTAAGATGCGGATCGTACGAAGACGCTCATTTCGACTGGTTGTTCTGGCGCTGCTGACCCTGCTTGGTGTCGCATTGCTGGCGCCGGCGGTGCTGGCACGCGAGATCAGCGTGCAAGAGGCGGTTGCGCAGGCGCAGCGTGAGAGCAGCGGCAAGTTGTTGTCGGTGCAGACCCTTAATGTCGGCAAGCGCAAGGTTTATCGCATCAAGTTGCTCACGCGCGACGGCCGTGTGCGCATTGTGCAAGTCGTGGCCGAACAGCCGTAGCCCGATTGTGGTGGATCGAACGATAGTAAAGCCGCAGCGGTAGAGTTCCCCGGAAGCAGGTAACTATTCGAAGGAGACAAGTCAATGCGCGTATTGCTGGTGGAAGACGAAGCGCCGCTGCGGGAAACCCTCGCCGCGCGCCTGAAGCGCGATGGCTTCGCGGTCGATGCGGCCGGCGATGGCGAGGAAGGCATCTATCTTGGACGCGAAGTGCCGTTCGATGTCGCGATCATCGATCTTGGCCTGCCGAAAATGTCCGGCATGGAGCTGGTCAAGCAATTGCGCGAAGCCGGCCAGCGCTACCCGATCCTGATCCTGACCGCGCGCTCGAGCTGGCAGGACAAGGTGCAGGGTCTCAAGAACGGCGCCGACGATTACCTGGTCAAGCCGTTCCACGTCGAGGAACTGCTGGCGCGCCTGAATGCGCTGGTGCGCCGCGCCAGCGGTTGGTCGCGGCCGACCCTCGAATGCGGTCCGGTCGTCCTCGACACGACCGCGCAGACGGTCAGCGTCAACGGCAACACGGTCGATCTCACCAGCTACGAGTACAAGGTGCTCGAATACCTGATGCTGCACGCGGGCGAGCTGGTGTCCAAGGCGGATCTCACCGAACACATCTACCAGCAGGACTTCGACCGCGATTCCAACGTGCTCGAAGTTTTCATTGGCCGCCTGCGCCGCAAGCTCGATCCCGACAACGACATCAAGCCGATCGAAACCGTGCGCGGTCGCGGCTACCGCTTCGCGCTTGAACGCACCGATACGCCGGCCGACGAAGTGCAGCAAGTCGATAGCGCCTGAGACGCGCAGGCATGGCGCATCCGCTTTCGCTGCAAGCGCGGTCGTTGGCAGCCGCGTTCATCGTACTCGCGGCATTCCTCGCGCTGGCGTTCCTCGCGCTCGACCGGGCGTTTTACGACGCGGCGGAAAACGCGTTGCGCGAGCGCCTGCAAGGCTACATGTATGCCTATCTGGCCGGTTCCGATACGACTCGTACCGGCATCTTGATCCCGCCCGAGGTCGGCCCTGACCCGCGCTTCGATCAGCCGGCGGCGAGCGGCCTCTATGCCGCCGTGGTGGGCGCAAAAATACTCGGCGCAAAGGACAATGTGTGGTGGTCTCCGTCCGCGCAGGGTCGCGACCTGCCGTTTTCGGCGGGTCTTGAGCATGGCCCGGTGCACTTTGGCGGACCAATCCGGACGCCGGCCGGTTCGCTGTTCGTGCTTTCGCAAGGCATCGACTGGAACAGCGGCGCGAAGAACGAACAGCATCTGACTTTCTACGTCGCCGAAGACAGCCGTGGACTGAGCGATCAGCTCGACGTGTATCGCCACACGCTGTTGAGCTGGCTCGGCGCGCTCGGCATCGTATTGCTGCTGCTGCTGTTTGCGGTATTGCGCTGGAGTCTGGCACCGCTGCGCAAGGTCGCGATCGATCTTGCGCAGGTCGAGCACGGGATGCGTGATCGGCTCGAACACACCTATCCGCTCGAACTGGCCGGGCTTACCACCAGCCTCAACAACTTCATCGACGCCGAGCGCGATCGCGTCAAGCGTTACCGCAATACCCTGTCCGACCTCGCCCACAGCCTGAAGACGCCACTTGCGGTCATGCGCAGCCAGCTTGAAACCGGACGCGATGGCGAGGCGTTGCGCTGGACCGTGCTCGAACAGGTCGGGCGTATGGATGAAATCGTCGCCTACCAGCTTTCGCGCGCGGCAACCTCGGGCCATCCGACGTTCGCCGCGCCGCTCGCGCTGGAACCGTACGCCGAGGAAATCGTGCGCAGCCTGGAAAAGGTCTATGCGGCGAAATCGGTGCTTTGCGAATTCGAGATCGATCCGGCCGCGCGTTTCCACGGCGATCAGGGCGACTTGATGGAGCTGCTCGGCAACTTGCTTGAAAACGCGTTCAAATGGGCCAGGCACCGCGTCGTATTGACTGCGCATCCGGTGCCCGCGAGCGCCGGCAAGCGCGCCGGCATCGACCTCACCATCGAGGACGACGGCCTCGGTATTGCCGAGGAAAATGTCGAACACCTGTTGCAGCGCGGTGTGCGCGGTGACGAGCGCGTGCAGGGCCACGGCATCGGCCTGGCCATCGTCCTGGACATCCTCAAGGCGTATCGCGCCGAATTGAACGTCGACCGCTCGCCGGCGCTTGGCGGCGCTCGATTCGCGATTCGCTTCGCTGCGCGTTGAGGGACGACAATACCAGCGTGGCCGAATTGATCGCCGCCATTGACGGCTACATCGCCCACCACAACATCCAACCCAAACCCTTCATCTGGACCAAAAGCGCTCGCGGCATCTTGCAGAAAGTCATCCGCGCTAACAGCCGCTTAAGTTCCAAACAGAATGCAGCCACCACACTAGCCGCTAGCCGCTAGCCCCTCGGCCTCGCTCAGCGCCTCGACTTCGGCGACCAGACGCGCACGCACCTGCTCGCGACTGTAGTTGTGGAGCACATACGCGCGCGCGCGCGCCGCCTGCTTTGCACGCGTGCCCGCGTCGAGCGCGAGCACCTGATCGATCGCCGCGTGCAGCTCGGCCGCGCCGTGAAACACGAACCCGCTGCCGCTCAGCGTCACATGATCGGCGAGGATCTCGCATTCACCATTGACGACGACCGGCGTGCCCTGCGCCATCGCTTCGAGCGCGACGATGCTGAGGCTTTCGTATGGCGACGGATGCACGAACGCGAGCGCGCCGGCCATCAACGCGAACTTGCGCGCTTCGTCGACGAAGCCGAGATAGCGCACCTCGGCCGATTCGCGCAGGCCGAGTTTGTCGGCGCCGGTCAACACGAGGCGCAGCGTCGACGGATTCGCGGCCTTGTACGTTTCGAATGCCTCGATCAGCATCGCGCAGCCCTTGTGGCTGTCGATGCGACCGCAGTAGAGCAGGTAAGGCTCACGTTCGCGTGCCGGCGCGATCGGGTCGGTCGCTACCGTCATCGCGACGATGTTGCCGGCGTCGATGTCCCACAGCTTCTTGCCGAGGCGCTTTTCGGCCAGCGTGTTCCAGAGCAGGCGCGGTGTATGGCGCGCCATCTGCGCGAACGCGCCGAAGTACGCTGGCGGTTCATCGTGCAGGGTCGGCACGATCGCCCAGCGCCGATGCGCCAACGCACGCACGCCGTCATAGGTGGTCGGATAGAGGTAGGTCAGGAAGATCAGCGCAGCGTACTCGTCACCGTGTTGCGCGAGATGCTCGATCAGGCCCGGACAAACCGGGCCCTGGGCGCGAATGAACTCCTCCTGCAACGCTTCGGGCCAGCGCACGCGCGGACCTTCAGCGTTCGCGTTCGCGGCGAAATGCGTGAGCAGGCGTCGATGCAGGTCGTGGAAATAGCCGCCGCGTTCGCGTGCGACCCGAAAGCGCCGGATGGTGACGCCATCGCGCTGCTCGTCGCGCGCCGGCAAGTCGTTCGTCCAGCTCACGTAGTCGGTCGCGGTCGTGGTCAATACCTCGACCGCATAATCGCCCGCGAGCAGGGTCGCGTACTGCCACGCGAGCGCCTCGGCACCGCCGACCAGCGTTTCGTGACAGCGCGGCACGACGATCGCGATGCGTTTCACAGCACCGGCTCCAGGATCTTGAAGAAGCGCTCGCGCAACACCGCGGGCGCGAACTCGCGCTCGTAGCGCAGCCGCGCCGCGTCGCGCAGATCGTTGCGGAAGTGTGCATCCGTACCTAGCCTGGCGAGGCTTGCTGCGTACAGCCACGGATCGGTTTCGTCCCAGACGATGCCGCCAGCACCTGCAGTCTCCCGAATCGCGCTCGAGCCGTGCGCGACAACCGGCACGCCGAGCGCCATCGCCTCGATCAGCGGCACACAAAATCCCTCGTGCTGACTCATCGTCATGAACGCGTGGCTGGCCAGATACGCGGCTTTTAATTTCGCTTCGCTGACCGAGTCGAGCCAGCGCACGCGTGCGCCCAAACGATGCGTATCGATGCGCGCCTGAATCTGTTGCATGTAAGCGTGTAGACGTGGGTCGGATTTGCCGACGATCAGCAATCGCGCCGGGTCGCCATAGCCGTCGACATAGGCCGCGAACGCATCGATGAGTTCGCAATGGCCCTTGTTTGGCGCGACGCGACCGACCATTACCACGTTGAACGCGCCGTTGCCGAGTTCATCGAGCAGGTCGAAATCGGCTTCGGCCTCGATGAGGTGTTCGACACGATGGAACGGAGCCAGCACTGCCGTGCGTTCGAGCGGTACACCGGCCGCGAGCATGTCCTCTGCGTTGTAGGCGGAGGCGCACAGATAGAGTTCGCAGCCGAGACGGGCAACGGGGGCGATCTCGGCACGACCGCTCGCACAGGCGACCTCGTAGTCCTGCGCGATGCCGGCGAAGAACTTCGGTGGCGTGATGTTGTGGTAGCGCACAACGCGAAAGCCGCGTGCGCGCTTGAGAACATCGAGCGCGGCCGGCCAGCCGACCGAAAAATGATAGATCAGCAAGTCACCCGGTGCGCCGGCAAAATCCAATGCGGTATCCAGCGGATACGTCGATTCGGCGATGCCGACTGCGACGTTGCAGCAGACCCGCGTGTCGATGCCGCGTTCGCGTAGCAGCTGCGCCATCGCCAGCACGTCGTTGCTGACCGCATCCGCGCAGGTGACGACCGGGGTGAGGATTGCCGCCTTCATGCCGTGCTAATCCTTCCCATGAGTTGTCCGAGCTGTCGCGCCAGCGGTGCCGGTGCAAACGCGTCTGCGTAGCGTTTCAGACCGCGCTCGCGCAACATGCGGCGCAGTTCCTCGTCACGGCGCAGGCGAGCGACCGACGCCGCTATCAGATGTGGGTCTGCCGCTTCCCACAGCAAACCGGCATCGCCGAGCGTCCATGGAATCGCACTCGATGCGAGCGCGATCACCGGCGTGCCGAGCGCCATCGCCTCGATTAGCGGCACGCAGAATCCTTCGTGCTGGCTCAGCATGACCAGCGCATCGGCGCGTTCGTAAGCGGCACGTAGCTCGGCTCCGTCGGCGTCGTGCAACAGGGTGACGCGCGACTGCAGACTCCGTTCCTGGATATGCGCCCGCAACGCTTCACCATAGCTCGCCAGGTTGGGATCGAGTTTTCCGATGATCAGCAGATGCGCGCCCTCATCGTCGCTGGCAATGCACGCGGCGAGCGCGTCGACCAAGTCCAGATGTCCCTTGTTAGGCGCCAACCGGCCGACCATCAGCAGCAGCGGCACCGCGTCCGGAATGCGACTCGAATCCGGCGCGAGCGCCGCAAGCTGCGCGACCTGGTGGAAAGGGGCGAGCACCGCGCAACGGTCGGCGCCGACGCCGCGTGCAGTGAAGTCGGCCACGTTGAACGGTGAATCGCCGAGATAGAGCTCGCAATCAAGGGTCGCGAACGCATCGAGTTGGGCGCGTGCACGCGCGCATTCGTCGACGTAGCCCGCGGACCAGCCCGCGAAGAATTCCGGCGGTGTGATGTTGTGATAGCGCACGACTCGACGCGCGCGCGCGCGTCGAAACAAGGCGAGCGGAAAGTCCCAGCTGGAGCAATAGTGGTAGATAACGACATCCGTCGTCGAGCGCAGCCACGCATCGAGCGTGGCGGGCGCGTGCACCGGCTCGTCGATGCCGCGCGCATGCGGCGCGAACAGCGCAACCTCGTGGCCGAGACTGCGCAATGCGACCGTCATGCCGAGCGCGTCGTTGCTGACCGCATCGTGCGGGGCGAGCCCTGGAACGAGCATCGCGATTCTCATCCGCGCGCGCTCGACACAGGCGAGTTCAAGGACGCCGCGCGAGCAGCGCGGTACCGCTGGTCGCCACGAGTTCGCTGACCGCATCGAAACCGGCGCCGCGCAGGATCGCGGCCCAATGGGCCGCATCAAGCATTGCCGAGGAGGTGCCGACCAATCGTGTCGCGCCTTGTTCAAGGCGCAACAACAGATAGCCCTCCGGTTTCAGCGCGCGCTGCGCGTGTGCCAGTAGTTCGGCGATGTCGGTGTCGCTTGCGGCGAGCGTATGCGCCGCGACGACCAGCCCACCGAGGCTGGCATCGGCACAACGCGTCAATGCACCGAGCGGATCGCCGAGCGCGATTTGCGCGCCGCGCGCCTGGGCGCGTGCAACCAACACCGAATTGGTCTCGACGCCGCGCGCCGCAACCCCGCGTGCGCTCAGCGCGTCGAGCCACGCGCCGTCGCCGCTGCCGAGGTCGAGCACGGCAGACGCGGCCGGAAGGCGCGTCGCGAGTTCGCCGGCCCAGCCTGCATGGCGTGCGCTGCGCGAGGCGGACTCGGCGGCGGGTTCCTTGATCGTCGCGGTCAATTGATCGGTGCGGGCACGCTGCGCATTCGCTGCGTCCTCAAGCTCGGCGAGATTGCGTTGCAGCGATACCACCCAGTGGTTCGCGGTGAGCACATGGTGGCGCTGGTCGATCAATTCCCGTGCGCTCGTCGCGCTGACCTGCTCAAGCGTCGTGGTGCGACCCTCCAACGCTTGCGCGCGCTGTTCCAGGCTGTCCAGGCGCAGCAGCGCACGCCGGATGTCGTCGCCAATCGCCTCGAAGTGGCGATCATGTTCGACGCCGAGCGCAGCCAGACCGATGCGGAATTCTTCCAGGCGGCGGTCGTGTTCCCGCTGTGCATCCGTCGCTGCGGCGAAACGGGCGGCGACCGAGGTGTCGGCCGCGCGCTGATGGCGCAGCAGGATCGGCAGGCCGGCGAGCGCGATTCCCCAATCGACGAAGTAGCCGAGCAGCGGCACCCGCGCGAGCTTGGCCAACGCGTAGCGCGGTAGCAGGCCGCGCACGCGCGTGCCGATGCGCCGGCCCTCGGGCGACCAGCGCAGGTTGCCGAGGATTTCGGCCTTGCTCGCGCCGGCCGCCAGCAGGCGCACTTGCGTCTCCGAGCCGACATCATCCGGTGGCCGCTTGAGCAGCGCACGAAACGCGAGGTCAAGAAACGCGCTGTAGTGCGCGTCGGTCAACTCACCAATCGCGTAATCGAGGCACTCGCGATCGATACCGTCATCGCACGCGCGTGCCTGCGCCGGCGCTAGCGCTTCGGCCCGTGGCACGCGATCGCGCTCGCGCGCGCAGTCTGCTTCGGCGCGAATCTCCGCTTTGACGCGTTCAAGATAGTCGTGTTGCGGGTTCGAGCTCACGGTGATCGTTCTGGGAGTGGAGGCAGTCGCGCCGCGCGATGAAGTCGAGACAACGCTAGCGGCGCGCGGCCACGGCGTCTTCCGCGCGCCCGGATGCTAGCGGGATGATGCCATAGGCGCGCGCGGTTTCGATATCGATCAGCGCGTAGTTGGGGCCGTGCCGGCCATCGAGTCTCGATGCGACCCTGCGCCAGTGCGCGCGGCCGGCGCCGAGTGCCGCGACAAAGTTCGACGCGGCCATGGTTGGGTCCACGGCATCGGCCGCTGCGCTCCCGTGTTGCCCGGGCCGCGCGCCGAGCAGCGTGGTTTCGAGATAGCGTGCATCGCGCGTGGCGGTGCCGGCATCAAATCGTATGAACGCGTGTCCTGGCACGAGCACGATGAACGCGCGGATGCCGAGGCGTTCGAGCACCGAGGCGATCAGCACGCTGCTGTCGATGCAATTGGCGCGGCGTTCGTGCCAGACCTCGCCGAGCAGTCGCACGCGTTGGCTGTAGACCACCGGTCCCTGGCTCAGCGCCGGATTGCCGCTGGCGTAGCGCAGGCCGCGTTTCTCCAACGCTGCCCAGACCGCGCCGACGCGGCGCAGGTTGGCCGCCACATCGTGCACGCGACCGTCCGTGACGAAGTCGGGATCGATGTCGCGCGCGAGCGCGAGCACCTGGTCGACCACCGGATCGCGCGGGTTCACGTAGCCGGCGAACGCCCAGCCGAGGTCGACGTGATCGGGGCCTTCGCGCACGAAATACAGCGCATCGTCGAGCGGATGCAGGCGCACGTCGATCTCGCGCGCCTCGCCGTCGAGCGTGATCCGCATGCGTTGCCGGCGTACCGCATGCAGTGCGCGCAGCGCAGCGATGTCCCACTCGAGCCGTGGGTGCAGAACGAGCGCCGCGTTCGCGCCGCGTGTCGCGTCGACGGCCGCGGGCGTGCGCAGGCCCGGTGTCTCGATACGCAGATGCACGCGGGCTGGCGCGCCGGTACCACGGATGCGCACGCTGACCAGGCCGTCGCCACCGCCAATCGCCGCGGCCGCCCTGTGCGGCGCCTGCGAGAGCTGCAGCGCCGGGAACACTTCGCCGGCTGGGGTGATGTCGATCTGCCAGTCGAACGCGCCGGCCCGCGCGCTCATGCACGCCGTCGCGATCGCGATCGCGAAAGCGAGTGGTCGGGCGATACGCCGTGACGCGCCGGTTGCCAGCGGTTGCATCAGACGACTATCGTGGGCGCTACCCGCCGTTGTCCAGCCTTCAATCCTCGGAGTTTTTCGCATGCGCCAGTTCGCCCTGACCGCCTTGATCGCCGCCGCGCTCTGCGCCTGCAGCCCGTCCACGCCCGAATCCCATGCGCCCGCGGCGACGCCGGCACCCGCGTCCGCACCCGCGCAGGCAATGCCGGCCCCAAAACTGGCCAAGGCAGCCGTGCCGGCGAAGGAAATCCCGGAAGGCGAATGCGGCGACCAGGGCAAGCTCGCGCCGGAGCAACGCGTCGCCAACACCGCGCGCTGGACCACGGCGAGCGAGCAGGACAACTTCGGCTTCGATGTCTATCGCAGCGACACCGAAAAGGGCGAATTCAAGAAGTTGACCAAGGATCCGATCGTCGGCGCCGGCACTTCGGACGAAACGCACAAGTATGAGTACCGTGACGACAGCGTCGATCCCTGCAGGGAATACTGGTACTACGTCGAAGGCATCAGCACCAGCGGCACGCGTGAGAAATTCACGCCGACGTTCCGCGCGCCGCCGAAACGCCGCGCGGTGGGCAGTGCGGCGCCGGCCGTGACGCCGGCAGTGGATGCGCCCGACAAGACTTGATCGAGCGGCCTCGGCACGATGCGATGAAGACGGCCATCGTGCCAGCGCGCGCTCGCCGCCAGCGCGCGCTCGTGGTCCTCTTCGTCGTTCTGTTCGCAGCGTCGCAGGCGCTGCTCTGGTTCGCGTACTACGGTCACGGCGCGAAAGCGTTGATCGGTGATGAGGCCAACTACCAGGCCAGCGCGCTCGCGATCCTCGGCGGCGGTGCGTGGATGCCGAGCACGATCTGGCCGCCGCTGCAGCCGCTCCTGCTGGCCGCGATCTACGCAATATTCGGCGTGCACCTGCTCGCCGCCCAGATCGCGCAAACCCTGCTGTTTGTGGCCTCTGCCGCGTTGCTGCGCGACCTGTGGCGTCGCCTCGGCGGCAGTGTCGCCGCGGCAAATACGGCCGCCGCGCTGTTCCTGCTGAATCCGGCGACCGCCGCATATGCGCACTGGTTGTGGCCCGAGATTCCACACCTGTTCCTGATCCTCGCGGTTTTCTGGCTGCTGGCGCGGCCGCTGTCGCGGTTGGGTTCGTTCATGGCCGGTGCCTGCGTTGGACTGGGTTTGCTTGCGAAGAGTCTGCTCGCGGCATTCTGGCCGCTGTTCCTGATCGCATTCGTGCGCCGCGAAAAACCGCGCGTCTTGAGCGGACCCGCCGCGATGTTCCTGTGCGGTCTTGCACTCATCACCGCTCCGGCGCTCATGCACGGTTGGCGCACAGTCGGGAAACCGATGATCGCCGACAGTTCGGTCTACAACCTCTGGGTGGGCTTGACCGACCGCTGGCGCAGCGACTACGTCGCCGACATGGGCGGCGTGACCTTGCCCGCATTCCTCGCCAGCGGCGCGACGCCGCAGCAACGCAATGCGGTCTATCTCGAAAAGGTGCGCGCACTGGTCGCCGCGCGGGGCATCGTGGACGTGCTGGCCAACCAGTTCGGCCGTCAATACTTCCGCCTGTTCAGCGCAAAGACGCCCCTGCTGTCGCAACTGCCGGGGCCCGTTTGCGCCGGGCATCTGTCGGTCTACACCAGCGGGCCGTGGTTGACGCGCGCGCTGATCACCCTGAACGATCTTTTCCATGCCTTGACACTGGCAGCGGGCGCGTTCGGCATCGCGTGCTGGCGACGCCGGCCCGATCGCATATTGGCGTTGATCGCGCTGTTTTTCGCGTACCAGCTCGCGCTGTTGCTGCTGATCCACGTGAAGGCGCGCTTCCTGCTGCCGCTGATTCCGTTTCTGTGTGGCTTCGGCGGCAGTTTCCTCGTTGCGTTGCGCGACGTTCTTCCCCTCTCCCGCTGGGCGAGGGTACGCGTAGAGGATCAGCGATCGAGTTTTCCCCGAGCCTCACCCCAACCCCTCTTCCCCACAGGGACTTCCTTCGGTCGCCGGCGGGAGAGCGGCAATATTGGCTTGACTCCGATTCGCCTCGCGGCCGGCGTGCTGCTCGCCATGCTCTTGCTGTTCCTCGCGTTTGCGGGCCCCGCGCTCGATCATCTGTGCGCGCGATAGCCGTAACCGAATCCGGTATCCTGCGCATCCCCTGCAGTTTTTCGTTGCGCATGCCCAAGCGTCTGCTCGAGCTCATCCTTTTCAGTACCTACGCGGAACTGCGCGCCGAGCGCGCGCGCAGTTATCTGGGTCTGGCCTGGTGGGTGCTGGACCCTGCTTTGATGATGCTGACGTACTGGCTCGTGTTCGATGTGTTCCTGCACAGCGGCGGCCCGGACTATGTGCCGTTCCTGTTGATCGGGCTGACCCTCTGGCAGTGGATGAAATCGTGCATGACGCATGGCGGCTACGCGATCTGGAGCAATCTTGTGCTGATCCGCCAGGTGCGTTTGCCGCCGCTGATGTTTCCGGTGGTTGCGATGCTCTCCGACACGGTCAAGTTCCTCTGCATCTTCGCGCTGCTGCTGGTGATCCTGTGGAGTGTCGGTTATCCGCCGAACATCGCGTATTTCGCATTGCCGCCGCTGTTCTTCGTGGTGTTCCTGTTCGGGGCAGGAATCGGATTCGTGATCGCCGCCGTGGTGCCATTGCTGCCGGATCTGCGTTTCGTGATCGAGCAGGTGCTGACCGCGGTGATGTTCCTGTCCGGTGTCGTGTTCTCGATGGCCAGCCTGCCGCCACCGTGGAACCACGTCATGGCGCTCAATCCGGTCAATGTGATCATGGACGCCTCGCGCGACATCCTGATGCATGGCCTGTGGCCGAACTGGAGCGCGCTCGGCAAGGTCAGCATTATTTCGGCCGCGGTCTGCCTGGTCGGCATGTTCGTCGTCATGCGCCTCGCGCCGCGCTATCCGAAACTGGCGGACTGACGTGAACGACGTCCTGGTTGAATTGCGCAATGTCGGTGTCGCGTTCAACACGCAGCGCCGCGTGGCCGATCGTCGCTTCTGGGCGCTCGAGGATGTCAGCCTCAGCCTGCGCCGCGGTGAACGCCTCGGCGTGATCGGCCGCAACGGCGCCGGCAAGAGCACGCTGCTGCGCGTGATTGCCGGTATTCTCACGCCGGATCGCGGCAGTGTTCGCCGCGGTCCTGTGTCATGCCAGTTGCTGTCGCTCGCGCTCGGTTTCACCGCGCATCTTTCCGGCCGCGACAACGCGGTGCTGTCGGGCCTTATGCTCGGCCTGCGCCGTCGCGACATCGACGCGCGCCTGCCGGCGATCCGCGAGTTCTCCGAGCTCGGCGATTTCTTCGAGCAGCCGATCGCGACCTATTCCTCCGGCATGACCATGCGCCTGGCGTTCTCGGTCGCGATCCAGGTCGAACCCGACGTGCTGCTGATCGACGAGGTCCTCGCGGTCGGCGACGCCGAGTTCCAGCAGAAATCCGGCGCCGCCCTGCGCAAACGCATGGGCGAGGGTCATACCGTCGTGCTGGTCAGCCACGACGAAAGCCAGATCGCTGCGCTGTGCGATCGCGTGCTCTGGGTCGAGCATGGCAAGAGCGTGCGCGAAGGCGCGCGCGACGAGGTGTTTGCGGCCTATCGCGGCGACCTGCATCTGAACGGGGCGGCTGCATGAACGCGTTCGACGCGCCACGGATCGACGCGCTGGCGCGTGCGCTTGAGCTGTCGCCGCGTCAATTACTGGTCGCCGCGATGCGGCTCGCCCGCGCCGACGCCGCAGACAGCGCGAACGAAGCGGAGCGGCGTCGGCGAGCGCTCGCCCAGGTGTGCGTCGCGCCGCCGGCGACCGAGGCCGTCGCCGCGCTGCTGCTGACACCCATCGCGAGCTACGCACAAGACGACATCGATCGCGCGCTGGCGAATCTCTGGCCCGTGCTCCCGAGCGCGGACGTTTGAGCCATGCGCCGCGCCGCCCTGATCGTGCTTGCGTGGAATCGATGGCCGCTCACCAGGCGTTGCCTCGATTCGTTGCTCGCAAGTGAACTCGACGCGACCGAGATCATCATGGTCGACAACGGCAGCAACGACGCAACGCCAACGGCACTTGCCGGATACGCCGATCGCGTGCACGTCGTCAGCTTGCGGAACAATCTCGGGTTCGTGCGCGGCATGAATGCTGGCATCGCTGCCGCGCAGCCAGACGATGATGTCGTCCTGCTCAACAACGACCTCCTGTTTACCCAAGCCGATTGGCTCGGTCGACTGCGCGATGCCGCTTATGCGGCGCCGCAGAATGGTATCGTCGGCTGCCGCCTGCTCGGCCCCGAAGCCGAAGGTCGCGTCTATCACGTCGGCGGTTTCATCGAACCGGACGACCTGCGCGGTGAGCAGACCGAATCGGGCCATGTCGAACGCGAGGTCGCGCAGTATCCGCGGCAGCGCCGCGTGCAGGCGATCGCATTCGCACTCGCCTATATCCGACGCGATTGCCTGCAGCGCATCGGCGGCCTCGACACCGCGTTCCACAGCTACTTTGAGGACACCGACTATTGCCTGCGTGCGGCCGATGTCGGCATCGCCAGCATCGTGGCCGGTGCCGTGACCCTGCGCCACGACCAGCACGGTTCGACGCAGGGTGACGGCGGTTTCCGCGAACGCCTGTTCGCGCAAAGCCGCGCCACGTTCGGCGCACGCTGGCGCGAACGCCTGCGCAGAAACTATCGTGGCGACGCGGTCTGGCATGGCGTCACCCGCTTTCCGGCGGAGCACGCGGAACTGGCGCGTCTGTTGGTGCGTCGGCTCGACGCGCGCGGCTTGTGCATGGCGTTCGCGTCGAGCATGCGCGAAGTCGCCGATGCGCAGGATCGCCGCCTCGAGCTGGCTGCGCGGCGATCGATCCCTGCACTGCCGGGTATCGCGCTGGTCTGCGCACCGGACGCGCCGTTCGCCCAGGCACAGGCGCGCCATCGCGTCGCCCTCGGCTTTGGCGAATGGGAACGCGTGCCGGAAGCGTGGGCGCAAGGGGCGAACGCGCTCGATCTGCTGCTGGTGCCGGATACGTTCCAGCGCGACGCGTTTCGCGCCGCCGGCGTGCGTATTCCGATCGAGCTTGTGCCGATCGGCGTCGATCGCGACTATTGCCACACCGCTGTCCCGGCGCCGCGCGATCCACAAGGCCACTTTGTGTTCCTCGCGGTCGCCGCGGAGCTTGCGCGCGATGCGCCGGAGCGGCTCGTCGCCGCGTTCCGCCGCGCGTTCGCTGCCGATGCAGCGGTGCGATTGCTGATCCATATCCAGCCCGGCCGCGATGCGGCCGCAATCGCGGCCGCACTCGCACCGCTGTGGGCCGCCGATGCGCGCATCCGCGTGCTCGATCGCTGGGGATTTCCGTGGCATCAGCGCGCGCAGCTGCTGGCAGCGGCCGATGCCTACGTCTGCGCGCGGCGCGGCGGTGGCTGGCACGCGATGGCGGCCGAGGCGATCGCGTGCGGGAAAATCCTGGTCGCAACCGACTTCGGCAGCCAGGCCGAACTCGTTCGCGCGCATGGATTTGCGGTCGCCGTCGAACGGCTCGTTGATGATCCCGCGCAGCCAGGATTGCGTTGGGCTGAATCCGATGAGGGCGCGTTGAGCGCGCAATTGCGCGAGGTTTTCGAGCGCCGCGCCGAACTCGTTCCGCGCGCGCGCGCGCAAGCCGAGGTTTTCGCGCGCACCTGCGACATCGATGTCAGCGCGGATCGTTTGTTCGATGTGCTCGCGCGCGTGGGCGCTCTGGCGCCGCCACGCGTCGCGCCAACGCCGCATGCCCCGGCGCGACAGGGGCAACCCGGCAGCGGGCAAATCGTCGTGCTCGGCATGCATCGCTCCGGCACCTCCAGCATCGCGGGCCTGCTCGCGCGCATGGGCGTCTGGCCGGGTCCCGAGGAGGATCTTCTGGTCGGCCCGGACAATCCGAAAGGCCACTACGAATCGGGTCCGCTGCACGGCACCTGCCTGCGTCGCCTGGCCGCCGCGGGCGGTGACTGGCAGCAGCCGCCGACCGTTGCGCCGCCAGCCGCGATCGATGCGTTCCGACGTGAGGTCGCGTCCGTCCTCGACGTACTCGATGCGCGCCGCCCGTGGCTGATCAAGGAACCGCGCTTGTGCCTGATCGCACGTGAGTTGCTGCCATTGCTGACCCGCCCGGTGTTCGTGCATGTCGTGCGCGATCCGCACGAGGTCGCCGACTCGTTGGCCGCGCGCAATGGGCTCGGACGCGCACACGCGTTTGCATTGTGGGAGCAGTACACGCGCGCTGCGTTCGCGGCGAGTCGCGGTCAATTGCGCCTGCTTGTCGACTACGCGGACCTACTCGACGATCCGGTTGCCCTCGCCAACCGGTTGCACGCCGAGCTCCACGCGTTCGGCATTGAAGGCCTGCTGGCGCTGGACCCGGCCGTCGTGCGCGAGTGGGCCGCGCCGCCGACACGCCGCGCGCGCAGCGAGGCGCGCGACGAGCTAGATCCGGCGCAACGCGCGTTGTGGGCGGCGATCAAGGATCGCAGCATCCTCGACGACGACGCGCTGCAACCGGGCAGCGATGCGCGTGAAGCGAACGCGGCAGCGTCCGCCCATCATGCCTTTGCGCGCGGCGGCCATTGAGGTCGTGTTCGGATTCCTGCGCCCGCGCCGGCAGGTTCCCGCTGCGTTGAGCAGCCCATTGCGATCGGCGCAATGGGATGGTGCCATGCTGACGCTCGCGTTCGATGAGGGCGCCAGTGGTGACATCGCGCTCGATCTCGACGGTTGCTTTTTTTCCAGTGCGCCGATCGACGGCGGACGGTGTGCGCGCTTTGCGTTCGCGTTTTCGCCGTCCGGCCGCACGGCGGCCGGTGTGATGCCGCGGCTCGGTCGTGACGGCACCTCGCTTGCGGCGGCGCCCTTGCGGTTGCGTTTCGGAACCAGCGCCTTCGTGGCGGCCGCTGCCGGCGAGGCGCCGGGCGCACTCGCGAGCCTGGGTGCGCCCGCGCAACTCGTCCCGTTCGGCGTCGATGTGGCCGCGCCCGAGGTTACCATCGTGGTGCCGGTCTACAACGCGCCAATGTTGGTCGCGCGCTGTCTCGATTCGGTGCTCGCGCATACGACTGGCCGCGCGCGCCTGATCGTGATCGATGACGCCAGCCCCGACCCTGCGGTTGCACCGACGCTCGCGCGTTATGTCGATATCGCCCGGGTCTGCCTCTTGCACAATGAAAGCAACCGTGGTTTCACCGCGACTGCGAATCGCGGCATCGGCACGGCTGGGGCGGCCGATGTCGTGCTGCTCAATGCGGATACCGAAGTCGGCCCGAACTGGCTACAGGGGCTGCGCCGCGCGGCATATGCGAGCGCGGACGTCGGCACTGCGACCGCCGTCTCGGACAACGCGGGCGCGTTCGCGGTGCCGGAATTGGAGCAGGCAAACCCGTTGCCGGCGTGCTGGACCTTCGACGAATCGGCCCGCGCGCTCTGGCAGCAAGCCGGGCTTGCCTATCCATGCTTGCCGACCGGCAACGGCTTTTGCCTGTATATCCGTCGCGCGGTCATCGACGCGGTCGGCCTGCTCGATGAAGCCGCGTTTGCGCAAGGCTACGGCGAGGAAAACGATTTCTGCCAGCGCGCCGCGCGGCACGGCTTTCGTCATCTGATCGCGGGCAACGTGCTGGTCAAACATGCGCGCAGCCAGAGCTTCGGCGAGGAACGCCGCATCGCGCTCGGCCGCGCCGGCATGGCGGTGTTGCGCGAGCGCTATCGCGATTACGAGAACGAAGTCGGGGCGACGTTGTTTTCGTTCGAGCGCCGCGTGCTTGACTGGCGCGTGCGGCGGATCTTCGCGGACGCGCGCGAGGGCAACGCGGCGAAGCCACGCGTGCTCTGGGTCGGTGCGGGCGCGCCGGACTGGAGCGATGCCGAGGTCTGGAACCTGCGCGCGAACGGCGCCACGAACGAGCTCGCGTTCGCTGGCGAAGTCATCACCGCGACCTTCTGGAAGGCGGATGACTCCGAGACGTCGTATCGCGCGCTGTGGGAATGGCTGCAGCTTTACGCTATCGAGCGCCTCGCCGTGACGCAAACAAAAGATTCCGTCGCCGAAATCCTGTGCGGTCTGCTCGATATTCCGGTCGTGTGTGTCGGTCACGCCATCGCGACGTCTGCACACGATTCGCTGCACCGCGCAGAATCGGCGTTGCGCAGTTTTCCGGGACGGCCCATATGAGTGCACCGCATTCTTGCGCAATGATCACCGGCATCAGCGGCCAGGATGGTGCGCTGCTGGCGGCGCATCTGCTCGGCGAGGGAAGCGATGTGGTCGGAACGCATCGACCGGGGCGCGCACCGGACCTCTGGCGCCTGTGCGAACTCGGTATCGGCACGCATCCGCGCCTGCGTCTCGTCGCGCTCGATCCTGCGGATGCCGCGGCCTGCGCCGAGGCGGTCGCGCGCGTGCAACCCGACGCGGTGTTCCATCTCGCCGGCCAGTCGAGAGTCGCCGATTCGTTCCGCGATCCGCAAGCGAGCATTGCCGCGAACGGACTCAGTACCGTGAATCTGCTCGAAGCGGTCCGGGCCAACGTGCCGCGCGCGCATCTCGTACTCGCTTCGAGCGCGGAAATCTTCGGCGCGCCACAACACGCGCCGCAGAATGAAGATACGCCGCTCGCCGCACGCTCGCCGTATGGATTGTCCAAACTGATCGCGCACGCCGCGGTCGCTAGCTGGCGTGCGAGTTTCGGGCTGCGCGCGTCGAGCGCGATCCTGTTCAACCACGAATCGGAACTGCGCGGCGTCGCGTTCGTCACCCGCAAACTCAGCCTCGGCGTCGCGCGCATCGCACTCGGACGCGAGCAGTCGATCACACTCGGCAATCTCGATGCGCAGCGCGACTTCGGCTACGCGCCCGACTACGTCGCCGCGATGGCTGCGATGGCCGCGCGTGACCACGGCAACGACTACGTGCTTGCGACCGGCGTCGCGGCGAGCATCCGCGACTTCGCGACGGCCGCGTTCGCCGCCGTCGACATCGCGCTGGATTGGTTCGGCGATGGCGTGGACGAAGTCGGCGTCGAACGTGGTGCCGATCGCGTGCGCGTGCGCGTCGACCCCGTATTCTTCCGGCCGTTTGACGCGCCGCTGATGGTCGGCGACGCGCGCCGCGCGCGTCGCGAACTTGGTTTCGTGCCGACGCTCGACCTCGCGGGACTCGCACGGCGCATGGTCGAGGCGGATCTCGAACGCGAGACGCGTTCCACATGAGCGGCGCATACACCACACATGCTCCCTCTCCCCCAACGGTTTCATCGTTGGGGGAGAGGGTTGGGGTGAGGGGGCGACGCCATAGGGCGGCGAAGCGCTGCAACGCGCCGAACTCTGCCATCGGAGCGCGCATGCTCGTACACGGTCGCGAAAGTCGCGGCCGCACATCGGCTTGCAGTCCCGCCCCCTCACCCAACCCTCTCCCCCGAGCAGCGCTCAGGGGAGAGGGCTAACGAGTCCGCCAATGCGCGTGATCTTCAACGTCGATGCGATCACCGCGCCGTTGACCGGCGTCGGCCGCTATGCGCTGGAGCTCGCGCGTGGGCTGGCGCGGCATCGCGAGGTCGACGCACTGCGTCTGTATTCGGCGTATCGCTGGGTCGACGACCCGGAGCATGCGCTCGCCGCGAATCAAACGATCGCCGCGTTGCGGCGCAATGTGCCGTTCAAGGGCGCGGCGCTCGAAGCCTATACGCAACTGCGCGCCGCGTTGTTCCGCTTGCATACGCGGCGCATGCACGACTGGCTGCTGCACACGCCGAACTATGTGCTGATGCCGTTCGCCGGGCCGGCCGCGACTACCGTGCATGATCTTTCCTGGCTGAATTATCCCGAGATGCATCCGCCCGAGCGCGTGCATTTTCTCGATCGCCATCTGCCGCGCACGCTCGAAAAGGCCGCTGTCGTGTTCGCCGATTCGGCATTCATTGCGGACGAGATCGCGACCCGACTCGGCGTCGCACGCGCGAAGCTGCGTGTGGTTCCGCTCGGCGTCGATGCGGCGTATCGGCCGCGAGCACGCGACGAACTCACCGCGGTATTGACCACGCATGACCTCGCCGATCGCGCGTATCTGCTCGTGGTCGCGACCCAGGAGCCGCGCAAGAATCTCGTCCGGCTGGCGCGTGCGTACGCGGCATTGCCGGACGCATTGCGCGCGCGCCATCCGCTGGTCATCGTTGGCACACGCGGCTGGCTCAATGCAGAACTCGAACGCGTGCTCGCACCGCTGGAAGCGCGCGGCGAAATATGCCGGCTCGGCTACGTCGCCGAAAACGAATTGCCATTGCTGTATGCCGGCGCGCACGCGTTCGCGTTTCCGTCGTTATACGAAGGCTTCGGCCTGCCGGTACTCGAAGCGATGGCGAGCGGCGTGCCGGTACTGACTTCGAATGTCTCGTCGCTGCCGGAAATCGCAGGCGATGCGGCCGGCGACATCGCGTTGTTGGTCGATCCGCTCGACGAGACCGCGCTGCGGGACGGTCTCGAACGCCTGCTCGAAGACGATGCGTGGCGTGGCGTCGCCGCGCCGCGCGGCGTGCAGCGCGCGAGTGCATTCACCTGGTCGCACTGTGTCGACGCAACCGTCGCCGTGTATCGAGAAGTGCTTGCCGGCGAGGCAGCGGGCAGTTGAATCCGCCACGACGCTGGCCTTATTGATGCGGCACGATGAAGTCTTTACCGTTCGTCCTGAGCCCTTCGACCGTGCGCGGGACAGGCTGTGCCGCGTAGCGGCGAAGTCAAAGGGCACTGTGTGGGGCTTCGACTTCGCACCGTCGGTGCTACGCTCAGCCGCAACGGAATCAAGACATATTGATGCCGCATCAATAGGCTCGCGGCTCCGCAGTGGAGAAGAGGATGAAGGATCGTGGAGCCGCGCCTGCCGCGCGCCTCGGCTGTGTGCTCGTCCTCGCATTGGGCGCGGGCGCCGCAGGCGCGCAGGCGCTGCAACCGCAATACCCGACGCCGCAGGCGAATACCGCCCCAGTATCCGCCGCCGCCGAACGCATCTACGCGTCGACGCGGCCGAGCCTGCTGCAGATCCGCACCCTGGTCGAGGCGGCCGGGCGGCAGTCGTCGATCGGTTCGGGTTTTCTGGTCAGCGCGGATAGCCTCGCGATCACGAACTATCACGTAGTCTCGCAGTACGCGCTGGAACCGAAAACCTATCGCCTCGAATTCGCGCGGCCGGATGGCGCGCAGGGCTCGCTGACCCTGCTCGCGATCGACATTGCGAACGATCTAGCGGTCGTGCGGCTCGATGGCAAGGATCTGCCGCATCTGGACTTCGATCCTGTCGCGGTCGACGGCGAACTGCCGCGCGGCGAGCGCCTCTACGCGATGGGCAATCCGCTCGATCTCGGCTTCACGATCGTCGAGGGCACCTACAACGGCCTCGTCGAGCGCAGCTACAACGAGCGTGTGCATTTCACCGGTGCGATCAATCCCGGCATGAGTGGCGGCCCGGCGGTCACCGATGGCGGCAAGGTCGCCGGCATCAACGTCGCCAAGCGCCTCGACGGCGAACTCGTGAGTTTCCTGGTGCCGGCGCGCAAGGCCGCCGCGTTGCTCGAGCGCGCGCGCAAGGACGCGCCGCTGGCCCTGGCCCACGCGCGCGACGAGATCGATCGTCAGCTGCTGGCCTGGCAGAGCGGTTTCTATCAATCGCTCGACGACAAGGGCTTGCGCGCAACGAAGTTCGGCCCGTACCAGGCGCCGGAAAGCGCCGCACCGTGGTTCAACTGCTGGGCGCGCACGAACGCCGAGCAGACCCCGAAACCACGCGCGCAGATGGACAGCTCCAGCTGCAATTCGCAAAGTTCGCTGTTCATCGCCGAGGACATCGAGAGCGGCCGCGCCGAACTCACCCATGCCTACATGCGCAGCAGCGACCTCAACGCTTTCCAGTTTGCCGCGTTCGTGTCGCAGTACTACGGCTCGGCCGCGATGACGCGCTCGTGGTCGCGCAAGCGCCTGACCCAGCCCGAATGCCGCGAGGATTTCGTCGCGCCGGTCGACGCGGCGGCGGCGCCGGTGCTGCGCGCGGTCTGGTGCGCGCGCGCGTATCGCGATCTTGCCGGGCTCTACGACGTCGCGTTGACCACGGTCACCCAGGATCGCGACAAGGAGGCGCTGGTGTCCCGGCTCGCGATGCAGGGCGTCAGCTACGACAACGCGCTTGCGCTCGCGAAGCGCTTCATGGGAGCGGTCACATGGACGAAGTGACCTGGATCGAAGTGCTGTCGCGCCACCGCGAGGTCGTTGCACGGCAGCGCATCGCGACGAATGCGGTCACGATCGGCCGCGCCTACGACAATGACCTCGTGCTCGACGATCCGCATGTCGCCGCGCATCACCTGCGTCTCGTGCGTGGCGATAACGATGTCTGGGTTGCCGAGGATCTCGGCAGCGTCAACGGCTTTTATGTCGACGGCGAGCGCGGGCGACGCGAACGCGTCGTGCTCGACGCCGCGATGACGCTGCACATCGGCACAACCGGCCTGCGCGTGCGCACCTCGAACCAGACCGTGCCGGCGGAACTGCCGCTGCTGCGCGGCACGCCACGCTGGCCGGCAGCGCTCGCCTGTCTCGCGCTGGTGTTCGCACTCGCGCTGCTCGAACTCTGGCTCGGCGAGACGACCGCACCGAAGCTGATCCGCTATCTGAGCCCGCTGCTGGCGCTGGCGGTGATGGTCGCGGTGTGGACCTCGGCATGGAGCGTGCTGTCGCGCATCTTCACTGGCCACGCGCGCTTCGGCCTGCACCTGTTGATTGCCGGCGCGGGTTTGCTGCTCTATACGCTGTACGCCCAGCTCAGCGAAGTCGGCGCATTCGCGTTGTCGTGGACCGCGCTCGCGCGCACCGTTTATGTCGGCGCATGGCTGATCTTTGCCACAGTCTGTTTCGCACACCTGTGTGCGCTCGGCAACGCGCACCTGCCGATCAAGGCGGCCGCGGTACTCGCGCTGGCCGCGCTCGGCATCACCATGCAGAGCCTGAAACTCTCGGAGTGGCGGTCCAATTCCGGGCAACCAGTGACGCTGCAGCGGCTGCAACCGCCGTCGCTGCGCATCGTCACCGCACAAAGCGAAACCGCTTTCTTCACGAACGCCGCCAACCTCAAGGCCGTGCTCGACAAGGCGCGCAGCGAGGCGCCGGCGGGCGGCGATGGCGGCACGGAGATGGGTGGCGACGAGTGACCGCTGCGCGGGTGCGCACACCGGCAGTGTTGATCGCGAGCGCCGGAAGTCGATGATCGGTCGATGCGTTGTCGAATGATGT
>PLNP01000018.1 GCA_003142815.1 Rhodanobacteraceae bacterium | reverse complement strand
GTGCGCCGCCGCCAGCTTGCCGCCGCGCACGACAAGCGGCGGTTGGTGGGACTGTTGCGTGCGTTCCGCGATGCGGCCGCCGCGCTGCCGGACGCGGTCGTCGTGCTCGACCCCGAGCAACGCATCCAATGGTTCAACGGCGCCGCGGGCAGCTTGCTCGGCTTCAAGTATCCGCAGGACATCGGCGGCCACCTGACCAACCTCGTGCGCGCGCCGCGCTTCGCGCAATGGCTGCACACCCAAAGCGCGGAACCGCTGAACGACCTCGCCGCGCCGGCCGACGAAAATCTGCGCCTCAGCCTGCGCTTGATCCGCTATGCCGACAACCAGTCCCTGCTCGTGGCGCGCGACGTCAGCCAGTTGATGCGCCTGGAACAAGTGCGCCGCGATTTCGTCGCCAACGTCTCGCACGNNCTCGCACGAGCTGCGCACGCCGTTGACCGTCGTGCATGGTTATCTGGACATGATCGAGCCCGAGCAGATACCGGAGTACGAGCCGATCCTGCACGAGCTGCGCAACCAGTCGCGGCGCATGACCCAGATCGTCGAGGACCTGCTCACCTTGTCGCGTCTCGAAGCGCACGTCGATCTGCCACCGGAACGGATCAGCCTGCGTTCGCTGCTCGAAGCCCTGCGCCGCGAGGCGGTCGCGCTGGGCCAGGGCGCACACGTGATCACTACCGAACTGCTTGGCCATCACGACCTGCTCGGCTCGACCAAGGAGTTACACAGCGCGTTCTCGAACCTGGTCAGCAACGCGGTGCGCTACACCCCCGCCGGCGGACGCATCACGCTGCGTTGGGAAAGCGAGGACAACGGTGGGCGGCTGTCGGTGATCGACACCGGGCAAGGTATTTCGTCGCAACATCTGCCGCGACTCACCGAACGCTTTTATCGCGTCTCGACGAGCCGCTCGCGCGAGACCGGCGGCACCGGCCTCGGCCTCTCGATCGTGAAACATGTGCTGCAATTGCACCACGCGCATCTGGAAATCAGCAGCGAGCCCGGCGTCGGCAGCACGTTCGCCTGCGTATTCGGGCCCGCGCAGCTGCTCGAACCACTGGCCCTGGCCGGGGCGCCATGAAGCGCGTGCTGCTGCTCGCGATCGCGGCGTGCTGCCTGTCCTGCATCGACGTCGTCGCGGCGCCGCCGGACGCCCACTTGTCCGGCAGTTTGACCAGCGTCGGTTCGGACACCGCGAGCGCGTTGGTCACGCGCTGGGCCGACACGTTCCATGCGCTGCATGCAAACGCACACATCCAGGTGCAAGCATCAGGCTCGGCGAGCGCCCCGATCGCGTTGATCGAGGACGCGGCCGACATCGGCTCGATGAGCCGCCCCATGAGCGCGGCCGAGATTGCGCAGTTCCAGGCGCGCTACGGTTACCCGCCGACGCGTTTCGTGGTCGCGCGCGATGCGATCGTCGTATTCGTGCATCCGGACAATCCGCTGCGGCGAATCACCCTCGCCCAGCTCGATGCGATCTATTCGGCAACCCGGCGCTGCGGAGCGACCACCGCGATCCACCGCTGGCGCGATCTCGACGCCGATGCCCATGCTGCATTCGGCGACACGCCCGTGCTCGCCAGCGGAAGAAACAGCAGCTCGGGCACCTATGAGATGTTTCGCGAGTCCGCCTTGTGCGGCGGCGAATATCGCGCCGATGTCATTGCCTGGCCCGGCAATGGCGCCGTCGTCGCCACCGTCGTCGCGAACCGCGAAGCGATCGGCTACGCTGGCATCGGTTACGTCAACGGCCTGGTCAAGCCGCTCGTGCTCGCGACGAACGACATGGACGCCGGTGTTGCGCCCAGCCTCGCGAATATCGTGGCTGGGCGCTACCCTCTGGCACGCGCGCTGTATGTTTACGTCAATCGGCCGCCCGATCACACCCTGGCCGCATTGCCGAACGCATTCATCGCGTATGCGCTTTCGGACGAAGGACAGGCGCTGGTCAACCAGGAAGGTTTCATTGCGCTCAGCGCGAGCGAGCGCGCCAGCCAACGCGCCGCTCTCGATTGAAGCCGCCACAGCACCGACGGACCGCCGGATGAATCGCGAAGTACAGCAGAATCTCAAGGAGCCCGGCCTGTATCTCAATCGTGAGCTGGCCCAGCTCGAATTCAATTTCCGCGTGCTTGCACAGGCGCAGGACACGCGCGTGCCACTGCTCGAACGCCTGCGCTACCTGTGCATCTCATGCACGAACCTCGATGAATTCTTCGAGGTGCGTGTCGCTTTGCTGCGCCAGCAGTTGGCCCTGGGCGAGCTGCGACCCGGCCCGGACGCGATGCCGCCCGGCGAAGTGCTGACGCGAATCCGTGAGCGCGCGTTGACGCTGGTGAAGGCGCACTACGATGCCTGGAATGTGGCGCTGCTGCCGGAGCTTGAGCGCGAAGGCGTGCGTTTCTCCAAACGCGACGACTGGACGGTCAAGCAGCGGCGCTGGCTGCAAGGCTATTTCCGCAACGAGATCCTGCCGGTGCTGTCGCCGCTTGGCCTCGACCCCGCACACCCATTTCCGCTGATCCTCAACAAGAGCCTGAACCTGGCGGTTGTGCTCAAGGGCCGCGATGCGTTCGGCCGTGAAGGCCACATGGCGCTGGTGCGCGCACCGCGTTCACTGCCGCGCATCATCCGCCTGCCCAGCGCGGTCGCCGAAACGCCGTACGACTTCGTGTTCCTCGCCGCGATCCTGCACGAATTCATGGATGAGTTGTTCCCCGGCATGCAGGTCAAGGGCTCGTACCAGTTCCGCGTCACCCGCAATAGCGAGTTGTTCGTCGACGAGGACGAAGTCGAGAACATCGCGCTGGCGTTGCGCGACGAACTCAAGGGTCGCGGCTACGCGAAACCCGTACGCCTGGAAGTCGCCGACGACTGTCCGAAGGGCATCGCGGACATGCTGATGCAGAACTTCGAGTTGACCGACACCGACGTCTATCGCTGCGAAGGCCCCGTCAACGTGAGCCGGGTCAACACGATCTATGACCAGATCGAACGCCCCGACCTGAAATTCGCCCCGTTCGTGCCGCGCTTGTTGGCAGCCGTCGTCGAGGAGTACAGCCTGTTCGACGCGATTCGCGAACACGACATTCTCCTGCATCACCCGTTCGAGTCGTTCAGCGCGGTGATCGAACTCGTGCATGAGGCCAGCGTCGATCCAGATGTACTCGCGATCAAGCAGACGCTTTATCGCGTCGGCAACGACTCACCGCTGGTCGATCATTTGATCGAAGCGGCGCGCCAGGGCAAGGACGTCACTGTCGTTGTCGAACTGCGCGCGCGTTTCGACGAGGAAGCGAACCTGCGCCTCGCCAAGCGTCTGCAGGAAGCCGGCGTACAGGTTGTCTATGGCGTGGTCGGCTACAAGACGCATGCGAAGATGCTGCTCATCGTGCGCCGCGAGCAGGGTGCGCTGCGCCGCTACGTGCATCTTTCGACCGGTAACTACCACCAGATCACCTCGCGCCTCTACACCGATTTCGGCCTGATGACGAGCAACCCCGACATCGGCGAAGACGCGCATCTGCTGTTCCTGCAGATGAGCGGGCTCGGCCCGATCATCAAGCTCAAGTGCCTGCTGCACTCGCCGTTCACGCTGCACAAGGGCCTGATGGAGAAAATAGAGCGTGAGATCGCGCACGCGAAGGCCGGCAAGCCCGCGCGCATCATCGCCAAGATGAATGCGCTGAACGAGGAAGGCGTGGTCGAAGTGCTGTACCGCGCGTCGCAGGCTGGCGTCGAGATCGATCTGATCGTGCGTGCCGCATGCACGCTGCGCCCCGGCATTGCAGGCATCTCGGAAAACATCCGCGTGCGCTCGATTGTCGGCCGCTTCCTCGAACACAGCCGCGTGTATTGGTTCCAGAACGACGACACGCCGGAGATCTATTGTTCCAGCGCGGACTGGATGGAACGCAACCTCATCCGCCGCATCGAAACCTGTTTTCCGATCCGCGATCCGCAACTCGCCGCGCGCGTCTACGACGAGTCGCTGGCGAACTACCTCGCCGACAACACGCAAGCCTGGCGCCTAGAATCCGACGGCAGCTACACGCGCGTGACGGCCGGCGACGCTGCGCCACATTGCGCGCAGCAGACCTTGCTCGCGAAGTTGACGCAGTAGATCGGATATTGCGGAGGCTGGCGCGCCGAAGACGCGTCGACCGTGGGAAGCGGATGAGCGACGCCTTTCACCTGCCGGTAGCGCCGTTTTGTAGGAGCACCTGAAGAGGGTGCNNTCTTCAGGTGCTCCTACAAAAGTGCCTTGTTTAGGAGCCGCCGTAACGCCGCTGAAAGACCCCGGAGACATGCGACAATCCAGCGGGCCCAACCGAGCGGATCATGTGACGAATCCCCTTGCCACAAATCTCCGCGATGGTGAACTGCTGGCTGCGGTCGATCTCGGCTCGAACAGTTTCCATCTGGTCGTCGCGCGCTATGAGCATGGCAGCCTGCGCCTGATCGATCGGCTACGCGACAGCGTGCGCATGGCGATGGGTTTGCGCGCGGATGGCAGTCTGGATCCGGAACGACGCCAGCGTGCGCTGGTTTGCCTCGCGCGCTTCGGCCAGCGCTTGCGTGCCCTGCCACCCGAGCGCGTGCGTGCGGTCGCGACCAACAGCGTGCGCCTGCTTGCCAATCCGCAGGCGTTTCTGCTGCCCGCCGAAACCGCGCTCGGCCATCCGATCGAAATCGTCAGCGGTCGCGAGGAAGCACGCCTGATCTATCTCGGTGTCGCGCACGACCTCGCCCAATCGACTCAGCGCCGGCTGGTCGTCGACATCGGCGGTGGCAGTACTGAATTCATCATCGGCCAGGGCTTCGACGCAATCGAAACCGAGAGCCTGCAGATGGGCTGCATCGCCAGCAGCCTGCATTTTTTCGGCGACGGCAAATTCACCGCGAAGAATTGGCGTCAGGCGCAGACCGAAATTGCGCTCGAACTGCAGCAATTCGCGGCCGATTACCGCGCACTCGGCTGGGGCGAGGCGATCGGTTCGTCCGGCACCGCCAAGGCGATCGGCAACATCGTCCAGGCCAACGGCTGGAGCGAGCAAGGCATCAGCGCCGCTTCGCTCGCGCGTCTGCGCGATGCGATCCTCACCGCAGGCAGCGTCGACAACTTGCGTTTGGCTGGCCTGGCGGAAGATCGAGCCGAGGTCATCGCCGGCGGCGTCGCGATCCTCGAAGCGATCTTCGCGACGTTCGCGCTGGAGCACATGGGCGTGTGCGAAACCGCGCTGCGCGAAGGCCTGCTCTACGACATGGTCGGCCGCACCATGCACGGCGATCCGCGCGCCGGCAGCATCGCCGCGCTGGCGTCACGCTATGCGGTCGATCGCGGCCAGGCAACGCGCGTGCACCACGCGGCAATGGCGCTGTTCGATCAAGTCGAAGACGCGTGGCAACTCGGCACGCTCGAACGCGACCTGCTCGGCTGGGCCGCCGACATCCACGAGATCGGCCTTGCGATCGCGCACAGCCTGCATCACATCCACGGCGCGTACATCGTCGCCCATTCCGACCTCGCCGGTTTCAGCCGGCAGGGCCAGCAGGCGCTCGCCGCGATCATCCGCTCGCACCGGCGCAAACCCGACCGCGCGGTCATCGACGCGCTACCCGAACGTCTGCGCCGCCCGGTGCGTCGCCTGACCGCCTTGCTGCGTCTGGCCGCGCTATTCGAGCGCAGTCGCACGACCGATCCGCTACCGGCGCTGCGCGTCGTCGCCGACGACAAGACATTGCGGCTCGCGTTGCCGCAAGACTGGCTCGATCAATACCCGCTGACGCGCGCCGATCTCGAACAGGAACGCGACTACTTCAAGATTCTCGATCTCAAGTTGCAGGTGCGCGCGGGCGAGAAGGCCGCCGCGTAAGATGCGCGCCAGCGCTGCATGACGGAGCGCGTCCCAGCGCTTATCATCCGTAATCACGCTTCCTGTCTGCGGAGACTTCCGATGTTGAAACGCCTGCTGCTCGCAATCGCGCTGATCGCCCCGACCTTCGCCCTCGCCCAGACCACGGCGCCCACCCAGCCGGCCGCCAAGACCGCGAAGGCTCTCAAGCCCGCGCCGAAGGCCGCCGCCAAGGCGCCTGCAAAAGCGACCGAAAAACCCGCCGCCGCCGCTGCCAACGCCGCTGCGCCCAGGGTGCTGCTGAAGACCAGCATGGGCGACATCACCGTCGAACTGTACCCCGACAAGGCGCCGAAATCGGTCGAGAATTTCCTGACCTACGTGAAAAGCGGCTTCTACGACGGCACGATCTTCCACCGCGTGATCGCCAACTTCATGATCCAGGGTGGCGGTTTCACCAACGGCGACCTGCAGCAACCGAAGCGAACCCGCGCGTCGATCGTGAACGAATCGAAGAACGGCCTCAGCAACCTGCAAGGCACGCTGGCGATGGCGCGCACGCAAGACCCGAACTCGGCGACCGCGCAGTTCTTCATCAACACCGTTGACAACCCGCGCATCGACTACACCGATGACGCAAGCCCCGGTTATTGCGTCTTCGGCAAGGTCGTCTCCGGCCTCGATGTCGTGGACAAGATCAAGGCCGTGCCGACCGGCGCGCAAGGCCCGTTCCGCAGCGACGTACCGACCACGCCGGTAGTGATCGAGAAGGCGACACTGCTGCCATAGTACGGCGATGCGGCGGCTGCCGAACTTGCCCATTGTAATCCGTTTCTGTATTATATGAATACACCTTGAGAGTGCAAATGGCAGCCGCCTCCAGCGAAGTGATCGTGGTTCGCATGTCGAAGAAAGCCATAGATCGGTTGGACGCGGCAGCGCGGGCGCGCGGCATCAAGCGTAGCGAATTCGTACGCAAGGTGCTCGAATCGAATCTCGCCGAATCGATCGATATGGTCGAGGAATCGCGACGACAATCTTTGCTCGTCAGTCGCCGCGAATCCGAACAGGATGCGATGGCGTTCATCGAGGCGACAATGTCCTCGGATGGCTGGGAATGAAACGCGGTGACATCGTTATTGCAGCCGCGCGCGGCCCCTCTACCGGCAAGCCCCGACCTGCCTTGATCGTGCAGTCTGACTTGTTCAACCCGACGCATCCGAGCGTGACCGTTTGTCTGATCTCCACGGACTTCACCGACGCCTCATTGTTTCGGGTTGCCGTCGCTCCCGGCGAACGCACCGGCCTGAAGCAACCTTCACAAATCATGATCGACAAGATTGTCAGCTTGCCGCGCGAACATGTCTCATCGGTGATAGGCCACATCGACGCGGAGACCGGCGAGCATGTGAACAACGCTTTGCGGCGATGGCTGACAGTTTAGTGAAGGCCGCCATGCCGCGTGTTCGGGCCACTGCGACTTACTGCCTGCCATGACCACGCTCTTCATCTCCGATCTGCACCTCGACGCCAGCCGCCCACAGATCACGCGGTTGTTCGTCGATTTCGTGCGCAATGAAGCGACGCGGGCGAAAGCGCTTTATATCCTCGGCGACCTCTTCGAGGCCTGGATCGGCGACGACACCGCGGACGAAACCGCAACCGAAGTCGCCACAGCCCTCGCCGATCTGCACGCTCATGGCGTGCCCTGCTTCTTCATCCACGGCAACCGCGACTTCCTGCTCGGCGACGCTTACGCACGGCGCGCGCACATGACCCTGCTGCCCGATGCCTGCGTCATCGGCATCGAAGGCGAGCGTGTGCTGCTGATGCACGGCGATACGTTGTGCACGGACGACGCGCCGTACCAGGCGTTCCGCATGCAGTCGCGCGAGTCGGCCTGGCAACACGGGTTTCTCGCCCGTCCGATCGCCGAAAGGCAGATGTTCGCGGAACAGGCGCGCGCGGAGAGTCGGCGCTATACGCGTTCAGTCGACGACGCCATCACCGACGTCAACCACGAAGCGGTAAGCGCGGCGCTGCGCCTGCACGGCGTGCAACGACTGATCCACGGCCATACCCATCGCCCGGCCGTGCATCGCATCGACCGCGATGGCGCACCCGCGCAAAGAATCGTGCTTGGTGATTGGTATGAGCATGGCAGCATCTTGCGTGCCGATGCCGAAGGGTGGGCGCTATCTGTTCTCGCGCACTCAGCGCCATGAGCGACAGCGTGGCCAGGGCCACGCGTATCGCCTATCGGACTTCGCAGTTTCAAACGGATAATTCCTCCGTCCCCTTATTCGCCTATTCCGCAGGCGCTACTTCGCGACTACCTTCTGCGGTCCACTCAATTGCTGTTTGCTGCCATCGAGTTTGATCATGCCGATGTAGTACCAATACGTTTTTCCGCGCTCGGCCGCGTTGTCGCGCCATTGGTAGGTATACGAGGCGGCTTGCTTGACGGCAGCCACCGGAGTGGGGTTGAGGATCAGATAAGGACCCGTTTCGCTGGTGGCCCGGAAGATCTGGAAGCCATGGACCTCGTTACCATTGGTAATCGTCCATTTCAGGAGCGGGCCTTTTCCGGGCGGGGCCGGTTGTACTTTCGCCTGTGCTTCCGCGGCAACGCCCTTGAGAGCCGTTTGCAGACTGTTGGGTGCGCTGGCGGCGGGCGACATCGGTCCGGTAGCCGCGCCCTCGCGGGTGGATTGCTCAGTATCCGGTCCGATCTTGCCGATCTTGAGATCCTTTGCGACGATCCATCCCCACAAGCTGATCGGCAAACGCTGGTGCAATCCCGGCAAATCCACCCAAATCCTTCCCTTGAGCGTCCCGGACGGCTGCTGATCGGAAACGGTCAAGCGAATCATCCGGCAGCCTTTCGCGACGGGTTCGCACGGCATCTGTTTCAACGTGCCCTTGATACCCTCGAGTTGGAGTTTTCCAACCCCGAAATCCCGGCCTGAGCGCTCGGTCAGACGGATCATATGTTCGTTGCGATTGCCGAAGCGCATCAGCCCCATGTCGAGCGGATTGGCCGATGGCACGATATCGCCGTGGATATCGGCTTTCACCGAGATCCAGACTTGCTTCTGCCGTGGTGTGTTGATCTCGAGCTTGACGAAGCCGTCATGCAATCCCAACGAGGCATCGGTACGCGCATTGACGGCCAGTTCGGCGCCATCGGATGCAATCTCCGCATCCAGCCAGTCCGGTTTTTCCAGTATCCTGGTAATGCGAAATGCCGGAATTTCATGACTGCTCAGCATGATGGCTTTCTTGCTTCGAGCAACCGCAGCCAGATCCACGACACCGAGATCGACTTCAGGCCTGGCTTGATCCAGCGTAGTCAGCACGAAACCACTACCCCTGACGGAGCGCTCCGGATGACCCGCTTCGTTCGTGTCCAATCTGAACGCGTAGCTGACGGCGCCGACGGCATTGCCGACATCCACGCTGGTGTCCAGATACGCCTTGGCGTGGGGCGGCACCACGACGGCGTCGGCATGTGCGGTCACGCCCTCTTTCACCGCCTTGATCGCGGACACTCGGATGATCTTGTCGCCGCCATTTGACAATTCAACTACGCATTTCGCCGTAGCAAAGGCCATGACTTCGCCGAAATCACAGTTTTCGATCGTCAGCGCAGAGGGTGCCCCGGCGTTGGCCGCGATGGCCAAACCCAGAAGATGAGAAATAAGCATGAGGGAAGTCCCGAATCAAAAAAAACCCACCCTGACCAGGGTGGGTTTTCACTTATCCAAATTGACGCTCGTTATTCTACAGAGAAACCCTGTAGTTGAACCGGGAGATTCTGGCCCCAGGCCACGCTGAACGCGCCGCACCCCGGGACGTCGACGTCAAGGTCGCCAACGATCAGGTAGTACGTGCCCCCAGGAGTGTCCACCTGGGTGTGTGCGGCGGTCGAGATAGCACCTTGACCGTTGCGCGTGACATCATCTATACAGGGGGTACCTGAACTGCAGGTGTTGAAGATGTAGCCGAGCCACGGAACGAACGCGGCCGAGGTGACCGTGATCGTGTAGCCGTTGGTCGCGCCGACGTCGACTTGGTAAATGGCCACGCCCGCGCCATTAAAGCTTTCCACGTTGCCGCAAGCCAGAGCCAACGTCGAACCACCCGCTTGGCAGCTATTGCCACTGACCGTTCCGGTGGCACCCTGAATCGTGCCGGAAAAAGGGGTACATGTCTGAGCAGATGCGACCTGGGCCAGTATCAGGCATCCTGTGGCGGCGATCGCAACTCCAAGAAGTTTCTTCATCATCATCACTCCGATTGGTTCTGATTGAAATTATTGGCCAATGAACGTCTGGCGGCGCGAATCGAACTGGTCGACTGACAGCACCTGTCCAGCAGCAGCCGTCCTGAAGCCCGGCGTCGTGGCAAACAGGCCCAAGTTCGCAGTGGTTACGCCAGTCCAGCCCGTGGTATCGACTGGGGCGGTGCCGGTCGGGCTGGCGTCGCTGGTCGCCGTCGCGGCGTCCGCAACCCAGTAGCGGAAGTTGGGGTTGGGGATTGAGGCACCCTGGGTCAGATCGAATTCGACGTAATAGCTGCCGCTCGCGCTGACCGGAAGCACGGCCGTAACCGTCGTGAACTTGCTCGGCTGCGTCACATCGGCCACCAGCAGACGGATTGCCCGAGCGGGAGTGGTGCCCAAAAGCTTGATCGTCACTTCAGCCGGGCTGGTCGCGGCCGGGCTGGTCGTCGCGGATGCATTAAAAATGCTCGCTTGCTGATTCGCCGTCGTCAGACCGGTCAGCGCCGATATATTGAAGTAGAAACGAGCGCGGTAGCGCGGCTCGTCGACCGGGCTATCATCGGTCACAAGCGCACGCGCGTTCGCGATAGCACCGGCAATGACCGAGACATCGAGTTTGCACGCCGTCGTAGCCAATCCCGGGGCGGTGATCGCCAGCGTCGCGTCTGCCGACACGTTTTTCGACGTCCACGGCGGCACCGGATCAGTCGGGCAAACCGCCAGCGCACTACCCGCATACCCGCACAGGCCAACCAGCGCCAGCGAAAGTACTTTCATTTTTGCATTCATGGAATATCTCCCAGAGTGTCTCGGGCGGGGTGCAGTCCCCGTTCCCCATTGTTGTGAATACTGGTCAACCAAACCCGGTCCGCGCGGACGATAGCCAAGTCTTAACATCGTGTCAACACGGTTGAGGCGTGGGCCCGGCCAACCATGCCAGATTCGAGACGGAATCTCTCAACTGCCAAGCGATTCCGACCCGGCCAGCGGCTCGCGCCTCCAGCCCACGGAATTGTATGACGCATGAGCGGGCAGGAACCGGACACGATGGGTGATTTTTTTTTTGAGCGGTAGGTTCGGTGGACCGGGGAGGCGCGGCGGAAAGCCCTTGCTACGAGGGGAATCTGCGGCGGGGTGGGCGGCGCGGGCGGCGCCTGCACCCGCTCGCCGTGGGCGCGCAGCCAGGCGGCGAACTCCGCGGCGGAAAGATGGCCTTCGGCGAGGGCCAGAACGGTGAGATATTTCTGTTCCGCACTGGCGGAAATATCCGCGCCATTGAGGGCGAGAAAGGTCCTGCAGGCGATATAGGCTGTGCGCTTGTTTCCATCGACG
>PLNP01000050.1 GCA_003142815.1 Rhodanobacteraceae bacterium | reverse complement strand
AATCTGTTCATTGCGAAACCCCTGGATCTATATCGTTGCGGACGCAGGACATGCCCTGCACGGAATTCAAGTTACGACGAACGCACCGCATCAGGCCGATGAATCGGCAACCGTGCCGCAGGCTTTACTGAAAAGTTGATAACTCCGAACTACAAGCCAAACTGTCGTCATGGGGCCTGGTTCGAATGGGGTAGAGAGGCCATGACCGGCCCGGCGTGCATGGAAAACGGGCTCGCCGCAGCCAGTCCGCAGGTACCCGCGATGGCGAGCAAGAGCGTAACCAGCATCGCCCTTTTCATGGGTCTATCCCCTCTTTGGTGAGCGTTGATTTCATGGCGCGTGCGGCATGCAATCCCCCGCAACATGAATTGCGCTCCCAGAGTCTGTCCGCTCGATCAATCCGTTGTCTATAGGTTTCCTGCCGGTTCTATGCCATGGCTAAGATCCGTCAACACCCGGTGGTTTACAGATCTCCTGGGCTTCTGGGCACATGTAAGCATGTTCCCCACGCTCACGACGGACACCCTTCACGCTACGGCTTCCCGCGGTTTGCGGACTGAGCGAGACACTGGCACCGGACAGGTGCAAGGCGGCAGCCCAGCCCGCTTGAAAGCGCGTACGCGTGTCCAGGCTCTGCATCAGTTCGGCGACGCGACGCTCGAGTGTACGTAGGGAAATGTGCAGATTGTGCGCAAGGTTCTTGTCGTTCAGGCCAACAGCCATCAACCACGCCAGCTCCTCGGACTCCCTGGACAGTCGTGAGCCGCGATTGCCGGTCTGCGGCGTACCACCGCGCGTGAACGAAAGAGGCGTGGCCCGCTCCCACAGAATCTCGAACAGGGTGTAGAGCGCGTCCAGAAGCGCCGAGTATCGAACCAGCAGCGATGGGCTATTGGACTGGTTTGGATTCAAAGGTATCAGGGCGATGCGACGATCGACCAGAATCATCTTGAACGGGAGAGACGGGAACACCCGGGCCTCTTCGCCTGCCCTGATATCGGCCCGAACCCGATCGAGCGCATCGGGCAAGGACAGAAACTCTGCATCATTGATACTTCGGAATTGCACCCCTCTGGCCTGCACTTCTCTTTGCATCTTCCGGTCGTCCATTGGACTGAACAAGTTATAGAGAACCGGCGGCCGAACGAGGGCAGCGACCTCGTGTTGCGCGGAACGTAGAATTTGCTCGTAGAGCTGTCTTCCGACATCGAGATTGGTGATCAATTCGATAACATGCTCTTGCTCGCCCTGTCGTCCAGCCGCTGCCTGCAGCTGCAGCTCATGGATCATCCCTTGGGCGCGCTGCACAGCGTGCTGGTGTTGAAGAGCGAGTGCCTGGATTGCGATATTCGGCGAGGCCGGAATATAGCGACGTGGCCGTTCTGGCGAGTGCGTAGTCAATCCCTTGGCTCCGATCGCATCGAGCAGCCGTTGCGTCTTGCGCGCCGGCAATCCAAGCCCACGCGTGACATCCTCCAGCGTGGCCTCGCCGTTGGTAAGCAGGAAGCGATAGACGCGTTCTTCGTCAGCGTCGATACCCAAAACTTCGAGTGGCCTTGGGCTGGCACCGTTTTCGGCGTGTGAAGCAATCATCAGGTCTCCTACGTGGTGCACACATGATTGGTGAAGCCATCCATCGGCCGAAAGGGATCCGGTTCAAATCCGGAGCTGTCGCAAGACGCCGGGCGCACCTCCGTACGCCGGTTCAATGTCGCATCGATACCGGAAATATGCCGCCCACAGCCGCAGCGCCGTGCAACAACGAACGCCTGAAGTTGGGCGGCAAGTTGTGCGGAAATCCCGATCGGTCTTCGCTTGGATCGACGGCTTCCGGATTTCCACTCCCAGTATCGGTTCGACCGCGAGGAAAAAACAAGGGAGCGCCCCGGTCGACAATGCGCGTCACCGGTGGTGCGCAGTGCGTCGGCACACCTGCAATTGCTGGCCAGCGATATCGAACCCGCCCTGCTCGCGCCGGGCACGAAAGATCGCGTTTTCGGCCAGTACGCCAGCGACCTGCGCGACGCGCTCCGGAAATGGGATGTCGGCGCCGACTGTGCGCACCAGAGCGAAGCGCTGACCGTGGTCGCGAACGCCTGCGAGGCCTGCCACCGCGACTATCGCTGAGGCGCAAGCCGACCGCGCTGCGCTGCATTGCAGCCAATTACAAAACTGATTAGTATTGTTATCCGATGCGCCCCGCGACCTGCGTCGCAGGTTGTCGCCGATGCCTCGGCTGGCGCGTGGCACCACTCACCCGATCCGACGGATCGGGTCCAGCAACCCTTGTGCAAAGTGACCCGATGATCGCATCCGTCGTTCGACCACTCGTCGTTTTCGCTGTGGCGCTCGCCGTTGCGAGCTGTTCGATCCCTCCCAAACCGGATGCCCCGGTCTTGCGCAACGAGGCGCCGCTGGCGGGCTTGGCCGCACCGCGCGGTGGCGTGTGGCCGCAAGCGCAATGGTGGATGCGTTACCACGACGCGCAACTGAATGATTTCGAGCAGAAGGCGCTCGCCGCGGCACCGTCTCTCGACGAAGCACACCGGCGCTTCGACATAGCGCTGCGTTCGATCGACAGCGCTCGCGCCGCCGGCGGTCTGTCGAGTCAGTTCAATGCGCAGGTGCAACGGCAGCGGCTCAGCGAACACGGCCTGATCCCGTCGCAGTTCCTCGGCTTCACCTGGTACAACCAGGGCGATCTCAGCTTGCAGTTCAAGTACGACTTCGATTTCTGGGGCAAGCAGCGTGCAACCGTCGAGGCCGCGGCCGACAACGCACGCGCAGCACAGGCCGAGCGCAGCGCCGCCACCCTGCTGCTGACGACGGCGGTCGCCGACACCTATTTCGGCTGGCAAGCCGACCAGGCTCGGCTGGCGCTGGCGAAGGAAACCGTCGCCGCCCTCGAACACAATCACATGCTCGCCTCCAAGCGTGTCGCGCGCGGCATCGATCCACCCGATACCCTGCATCAGGCCGATGCGCAGATCGCGGCCGCGCGCGAGGTGCAGGCGGCCTACGCCGGTTCCGCCCCGATCCGGCTCGCCGCACTCGGCGCGCTGCTCGGCATCGCGCCGGCAGATATGCCCCAGCTCGTGGGGAAACCATTACCGGCGATCGATCCCGCGTTACCCGACAACCTCGGCCTCGACCTGCTCGCGCGCCGGCCCGATATCGCTGCTCGCCGTTGGCAGGTCGAGGCGGCGCTGCAACACGCGGTCCAGGCCCGCGCCGAGTTCTATCCCGATATCAGTCTGGGCGCGATGGCCGGCCTGTCGTCGATCGATCTCGACAAGCTGCTCACGCCAGGCAGCCGCGTCGCCGGCATCGGACCCGCCCTGCATCTACCCGTGTTTGAACTCGCCGGACTGCGTGCGGCCTACGGGGTTTCGCAGGCGCAGCTCGCCGCTGCGGCGGCGGCGTACGACACGGCGGTCGTCGATGCCGCGCGTGACGTCGCGACGCAGGCGCTGACTCTTGCGCAGATCGATGCGCGCCGTGGCGCACGCGCGCAACAAGTCGCCGCCGCACGCGCACTGCAGGAAACCGCGGCCGCACGCGTGCGCCGCGGCGTCAGCGACGATCGCAGCCTGCTCGCAGCCGAAGTGCAGGTATTGCAGCAGCGCGATGCCGCGGCGGCCCTGCACGCGCAGGCCATTTCTACCGAGATCGCGTTGACCAAGGCACTGGGTGGCGGCTATCGCATGGAAAACATGGCCGCGCCGGCCACCGCTGCCGATCAAGCCCCGCCAGAATCGGTTGCGCCGACCGCCCTCCCCCATTCCGCCGAATGAGCCAAGCCCCGATGAGCGACCTTTCTCCCGCTGCTGAGCAACCCAACGGCAACGGCAAACGCCGCGTGATCCTCGGCGTCATCGCCGTCGTTTTCGTCCTTGCCGGTATCGGCTGGTACCTGCTCTGGTTATTCGTGTTCTCGCAGCGCGAAGTCACTGACGACGCGTACGTCAACGGCAATCAGGTCACCGTGTCCGCGCAAGTGACCGGCACCGTGATTGCGGTGCTCGCCGACGACACGCAACGCGTCGACGCCGGCCAGGTACTGGTCAAGCTCGATCCGACCGATGCCGAGGTGAATCTCGCCAAGGCGAAAAGCGCGTTGGCGAATGCGGTCCGCCAGGTGCGCCAGCAGACCGAGAAGGCCTCGCAATACGACGCCGGCATCGCTGCGCGCAAGCTCGATCTCGCGCGCGCGCAGGCCGACCTGCAGCGCCGCCACCTCGGCCCACGGCGAGAGCCCCTGCCCGGTGAGCACATACGCCATCCCCTTGACGGCCGCCACACCGAAGAAGAGCAGCACGAACACCTCGCCAAGACCCAGATAGGCCAGCGGAAACGGCCCGGCCGTATAGGCGTAGCCCGCGGCCATGGACAGGACGCCGATGACCAGGATCGGGACGCCCCCGGCGAGGATGAGCGGAATGCCGAGCACGGCGGCCATCAGGAAGAACGCCCCGGCCGCCAGCATCACGTGGCTCCCGCGGAGCAGGCCACTCTGGGTCACGCGCAGGGGCCCCAGCCGCTCATCGGTGTCGGCGCCCTTCTCGAAGTCGGCGGCATCGTTCACGAGATTGGTGGCAACCTGGATGCAGAGGGCTGCCGCGAGCGCCAGCGCCGCAAGGCCCCGGGACACGGGCGCCGGCGAAAATCCGGCGGCGAGGCCCGCGCCGAGGATTACCGGCGAGAGGCTTGCGGTCAGCGTTTTCGGCCGCGCCGCCAGCAGCCAGAGAGACATGGGCATCGCCGTTCCTATGGCAGCCTCGGGAACTTCCTGAAGTTCGGCTTGCGCTTCTCGAGGTAGGCCCTCTTCCCTTCCTGCGCTTCTTCGCTCATGTAGTAGAGCAGCGTCGCGTTGCCAGCCAGGTCGAGCAGGCCGATCTGCCCGTCGCAGTCCGCATTTAGCGCGGCCTTCAGGCAGCGCAGGGCCAGCGGCGAGTGCGCCAGGATCTCGCGCGCCCACTCGAGCGTCACCGTCTCGAGGTCGGCGAGCGGGACCACCGCATTCACCAGCCCCATCTCCAGCGCCTGTTGCGCGTCGT
>PLNP01000024.1 GCA_003142815.1 Rhodanobacteraceae bacterium | reverse complement strand
CCTCGATCATCGGCACCTTCTTCGTCAAGGTGAGCCCGGGCGGCAAAATCATGAACGCGCTGTACAAGGGCGTGATCGTCTCCGCGGTCCTCGCGCTGCTCGCGTTCATCCCGGTCACCCAGCAGTTGATGGCCGGCAGCACGTTCGGCGTATGGAACATCTTCGGTTGCGCGGTGATCGGCCTCGTGCTGACCGGTGCGATGGTCCTGATCACCGAGTACTACACCGCGACCGAGTACGGCCCGGTGCGCCACATCGCGAAGGCTTCGACGACCGGGCACGCGACCAACATCATCGCCGGCATCGGCATCTCGATGAAGTCGACCGCGTGGCCGGTGCTGTCCGTGTGCGCCGCGATCTGGGGTGCCTACCACCTCGCCGGCCTGTACGGCATCGCGATCGCCGCGACCGCAATGCTGTCGATGACCGGCATGATCGTCGCGCTCGATGCGTACGGCCCGATCACCGACAACGCGGGCGGCATCGCCGAGATGGCGGATCTTCCGCCCGAAGTGCGCGGCGTGACCGATCCGCTCGATGCGGTCGGCAATACCACCAAGGCAGTGACCAAGGGCTACGCGATCGCATCGGCCGGCCTCGCGGCGCTGGTGTTGTTCGCGGACTACACGCACAAGCTCAGCGCCGAACATCCAGACCAGATCTTCACGTTCGATCTGTCCAATCATCTGGTCATCATTGGCCTCTTGATCGGTGGACTGATTCCATTCCTGTTCGCCGCGATGGCGATGGAAGCGGTTGGCCGCGCGGCCGGCTCCGTGGTCGAAGAAGTGCGCCGCCAGTTCCGCGAGATCAAGGGCATCATGGAAGGTACGACGAAACCCGATTATTCGCGCGCGGTGGATCTGCTGACCAAGTCCGCGATCAAGGAAATGATGATCCCGTCGCTGCTGCCGGTGCTGGTGCCGATCATCGTTGCGTTCGGCTTCAAGTGGCTCACCGGAAGTTCCCTCGCCGGCGCGCAGGCGCTCGGCGGTGTGCTGATCGGCACGATCGTTACCGGCCTGTTCGTCGCGATCTCGATGACCACCGGCGGCGGCGCCTGGGACAACGCGAAGAAGTATATCGAGGACGGCAACTTCGGCGGCAAGGGCTCGAATGCGCACATGGCCGCGGTCACCGGCGACACCGTCGGCGATCCGTACAAGGACACCGCGGGGCCGGCCGTGAATCCGCTGATCAAGATCATCAACATCGTCGCGTTGTTGTTGGTTCCGCTCTTGTAGGAGCACCGGAAAAAGGTGCAAGCGGCGCAGCCGCGACGCATACCTAGGTCGCGCTTGTGGCGCTCCTACAAACGCGAATGCGCGAAAGCGCACCTGATGAAAGCCCCGCCGCGCGCGGGGCTTTTTTTGCCGTGGACCTGCCCCGAATAGGCAGTAAGCGATCGTGAAAACTATTGCGCTTGACGACACTGCGTGACCGCGTAAACTTGTACGCAATATCGTACAGGTCTACCGCGATGCGCACTGTCAACTTTTCCGAAGCCCGCAGCAATCTCAAGGACGTGCTCGATCGCGTCGAAAGCGATGCGGACATCACGATCATCACCCGTCGCGACGCGTCCGACGCGGTCGTGATGTCGCTGGATACGTTCAACAGCTGGCGCGAAACCCTTTACCTGCTGTCCAGCCCGGCGAATGCGCGTCATCTCGCCAAATCCATTGCGGAACTCGATGCCGGCAAGGGTCGCGTGCGCGAATTGATCAAAACGCGCGAGGACAACCGTGTGCAGGAAGATCACGCGGCTTACCCAAGCAAACGGGTCCCGAAGCGCGAGCCCACGCGCCGCCCAGCCCACACCAAGAAACATGGCTAGGCGACTCGTATTCGGTCCCAGCGCCTGGACCGACTATCTGTACTGGCAAGGACAGGACCGCAAGACACTCGATCGCGTTAATTTGCTGATCCAGGAATGCCAGCGCGACCCGTTTCGCGGCGTCGGCAAACCTGAACCTTTGCAAGGCGAATACGGTGGTTTGTGGTCGCGCCGCATCGACGACACGCACCGCTTCGTCTACCGCGTCAGCGACGGGGATCTCGAGATCATCGCCTGCCGCTACCACTACAGCGATCGCTGAGCCGCCGCGACGGATGTCAGCGGATGCCGCCGTCAACGCGAAGGCTGGGATGAGCGCAGCGAGCCCCGGCGTCGGATGTTTCCGCGAACGTGTCGTGTCGCGGTTCGCAGGCTCACCCCGACCTACTGGCTGGAATCGGCACGAATCGTGCTTGCTTGATCAAGCTGAGTTCATCGCTCACTGTGGAGAAAGATCCCAATGAAACCAATCGCTGCAAGTGCGATTCTTGCCGCCCTGCTCAGCGCTGGCTGCGCAACCACGCAGTACCGGCCAGTCGTCGACTCCGGCGTCAGTCAGGGCAGCTATGAAGCGGATGTTGCCGATTGTCAGCAATTGGCAAATCAACGTCCGGCTGCCGCTCCTGCCGCTGGCGGAGCGGCAGCTGGCGCCATCCTTGGGGCATTGCTCGGCGTGGCAGTTGGTCTACGGGGTGACGACGTCGCGCACGTCGCCGCCTGGGGGGCTGCCAGCGGCGGCATCAACGGCGCAGCGTACGGCGCGGCTGAACAACAGGCGATCGTGTCGCGCTGCATGGCGGGTCGTGGATACAGCGTCGTGGCGCAGTAAGTATCCCCGGCAAACGCGAGGGCTTTGCGTTTCACCATCGCGCAATGATCTGATCATGCGCGACTAGTGACGTTGCTCGTTACAAACGCACACCAATCCGATGCAGGAACATGCGATACGAGGCGCTTTGTCGTATCCTGCGTGCCGTTTTGCGGCATCGCCGCATTTTTCGCCGGGGCGTGTGGCGCGCGCAGCGCGAGAGCCAAGTATCAGGAGCAAGCCCATGGGTTTGGAGTGCGTTTCCGCCGGCGCCAGGGTGCCCGACGAGATCAATGTGGTCATCGAGATTCCGAAGGACGCCGAACCGGTCAAGTACGAGGTCGACAAGGCCAGTGGCGCGATCTTCGTCGACCGCGTGTTGTCGACGCCGATGCGCTATCCATGCAACTACGGCTACGTGCCGCAGACGCTCGGCGGCGATGGCGATCCGCTCGATGCGCTGGTGATCCTGCCGTTGCCGCTGGTGCCGGGCTCGGTGATCCGCTGCCGCCCGGTCGGCATGCTGCGCATGAGCGACGAGGCCGGCGCCGACGAAAAGCTGTTGGTTGTGCCGCATCCGAAAACCTTTGCGGGCTACGCGCACATCAACGACATCAGCCAGGTTTCTCCGCACTGGCTCGAACGCATTGGCCACTTCTTCGAGCATTACAAGGATCTCGAAAAGGGCAAGTGGGTCAAGCTCGAAGGCTGGGTCGGCATGGCCGCGGCGAAGCAGGAGATTCTTGCCGGCGCCGCGCGTTACAAGTCTGCGGGGGGCTAGTCGGCGCACTAGCGCGGAATCGCGTCTGCGGCGCTCCTACAGAAGCAATGCGCTGTACGACCGCTGCAAGCGCGATCATGTTGAAGCCCTCCCCTTCAAAGGGGTGAGCCGGGATTTCGCGCGGCACTGCCGCGCACCGGCGAACGGCTGCACAAAGGATGTGCGGACCGGGCTCGCGAGCGCAGGACGCGCGAGGGTTGGGTGGGGATGGTGTTCGCTCCGTGGTGACGTCTGTCGCGGCTGCGCCGCTTGCACCCTCTTTAGTTTCTCCTACAACAGCGAGGCAAGTCGTGCTCAATCGTCGGTAGCATCCTCGTTGTCGTCGTGCCCGCGCAGATTGGCGGGGTCGACGCCCGAGGCCAGCGCGTCGCGCACGTTCCAGATCGACAACTGGCCACCGCGGAACGGCTGCGTGTAGAGCGGCGTCGCGCGGTAGCGGAAGCGTCGATAGAAGCTGATCACGAGGCCGTCCGGATGCGCGCGCGCCCACGCTGCAAGCTCGCTGTCGGTGCCTAGCGTCGGCAGCGGTTGGGTCAGGCGACCGGCAAACTCATACAGGCCATGGTGCCAGCCCATGTGCATGATGGGCTGTCCGCGATCCTGGGCCGCGCGGACCTCGGCCGCGACTTGGCGCACGTCGTAGCGGATGCCCGGCCCCTGGATGATCGCGAGCTTGAATACCAGCAGGCACGCAACCATCGCGAGCGCGGGCCACGCCGGATGATGGAACCGCGGCGCAAACGCGAGCAGGGCCGCGCCGATCAGCGCGACGATCACGCCCCAGCCGGGCCAGGTATTGTCGACGAACGCGTTGCCGCCGTGCGTCGACGCGTAATGCGGCAGATACGCGAGCGCGATGCCGGTCGCGATCAGCAGCAGCGCGAACAGGCCCGAGCGCACGCGCCATCCACCGCGATCCAGCGCCAGCGCGGCGGCGAGCGCGACACCGGGAATCATCGGCAGCAGATAATGCGGCTGCTTGCCGGCGATCAGCGACCACGCGACGAATGTCGGCAACAGCCACGCCGCGGCGAATCGCAGCGCACGTTCATTGCGCAGCGCGCTTAGGCCTGCCCACTCGCCGCGCAGGACCAGCGGCCACGGCAGCAGCATCAGCGGGAAAACCACGAGATACCACCACCACGGCAGCCCGTGCGTGCTGGCGCCCTGCACGCCTTCAATGCGGTCCACAGTCTGGCTGAGAAAGATCGCATGCGCGTAATCGGCGCCGCCATGCAATGCTGCCGGAATCGCCCAGGCGAGCGCAATCGCGGCGCCGCACAGGATCGCCAATCCAAGCGCACCGAAATAGCGCGTGCGCGAGCCCTGCAGGGCTTGCACATTCCACCACGGCGCGCTGAGCGCAACGAACGCGATGCTGAGCAACATCGCCGGGCCCTTGGCGAGGATGCCGAGCCCGATCGCGATGCCGGCGACCAACACGCCGCGTCGCAGACGGCCATCGGCGAGATCGCAGATACCCTGCAGGGTGAGCAGCACGCAGGTCGCGAGCAACACATCGAACATGATCGCGTTGGCGAAACCCGCGAAGTAGACCGCGCCGAGCAGGATCCACATCGACAGGCGCGCCGCTCTGGCCGATGCGCTCAGGCGCAGCGTGAGCCGATATAGCAGGACCAGACTCACCGCCGAACACAGCAGGGTCATCGCGCGCGCAGTCCACGCGTGCACGCCGGTCAGCAGCCAACCTGCGTTGATCAGCCAGAACAACAGCGGGGGTTTGTGCGCATACGTCGCGCCGTTCAAATGCGGAACGAGGAACTCCCCGGTCTGGCGCATTTCCCAGGCGACTGCCAGATAACGTGTCTCGTCGATCGGCAACGGCGGCAGCAGGAACACGATCGGCAGCAACAACAGCAGGCCGACGACGACGGGATGATCGAGCACGGCGCGCACGAACGGATGGCGGGAATGCGCAGGGAGCGCCGGCGTATTTGTCACGGGATCAACGCAAATGGAAAGGCGGAATCTTGGCATGCCGGGCGAGCGCTGTCCCGCAACGCGCGCGACGGAGGTCGCTGAGTCGTGCGCTGCTCAATGCATCACTGCTGCCGGTCAAGAGCGCCCCCTTCTCCGCGAGGAGCGAGGGGAGTTTATCACCCGCGCTTGAGCAGCTCGCGCAGATCGATGACGGCGGCGTTCGCGCGCGAGATGTAGTTCGCCATGACCAGCGAATGGTTCGCGAAGAATCCGAATGGACTGCCGTTGAGGATGATCGGGCTGTGCACCGGCCTCTGTGCCTCTTCCAGCTCGCGGATGATCTGCTTCAGGCTGACCACGGCGTTCTTGCGCTCGAGGATCGGCGCGAAGTCGACTTGCACGGCCTGCAACTGTTCAAGGATTGCCCAGGTGTAACCGCGTGATTCGTAGAAAATGTCGTCGATCTTCGTCCACGGCGTGCGCACCATCTGCTGACTCTGCGCGGTAGCTGGTGCCGTGGCGTCGACCGGCGCGTCGCCTTCCAGGCGCAGTTGGCCGACGCTCGCCGACAGCCGCTGCGACAGGCTGCCGAGACGATTGGACACCAGATCGAGATAGTCGGCGAGGTTGTCCGCGCGCGCGTAGAACTGCGCGCCGTTCAGGTCGTTCTTGCCCAACCGCGTGAGAAAGCCGTCGACGTGCGCGATCGCCTTGCGGTACTGGTTTTCCGAACTCGGCAGCAGCCAGCGGTCGTTCGGGCTGGAGAACAGCGGATCGGCTTCCTTGAGATCGACGTCCTCTTCGGACTGCGACTGCGAGCGCGCGAACTTGTTGCGCATCTCGCGGACCAGATCGCGGGTCGCGGTCAGCACGCCGAATTCCCAGTTCGGCACGTTGTCCATCAGCACGCCGGGCGGAAACTTGTCGTTGCTGAGGTAGCCGCCGCGCTTGTCGAGCAGGGTTTGCGCCGAGGTCATCAAGGCCGAGGTCATCACGGTGCCGGTCACGACCGGCTCGTGTTTCGCGGCGCGCGTCTGCGCGGTCGCGACCACGTCGAAGTGCGGCGGTTCGTAACTCCACCACCACATCAGCGCGAGCACGGCCACGACATAGACCGCCACGACAAGCGCGATACCGCGCCACAACCACGGCCGCATGCGCGGCGACTTCGTTAGTGCTTCCACCGTTCCCTCTTCTGCCGATTGCCTGTGTTCCTGGCCGCAGGCTCGCGCAGTTGCGCGAGGCCTGCGTGTCGCATCAACGCATCATTTGTGCTTCTTCGGCTTGCCGCCGCTCTTTCTTTCCACACCAGTCGGCTTGGCCGGCTCGCCTTTCTTGCCGAAATCTTCCATCAACGTCTTCATATCCTCGGCGTGTTCTTCTTCCACGGCGAGGATTTCCTCGAGCATGCGCCGCGTCGTCGAATCGGCATCGCCAACATACGCGATGATCTCGCGGTAGCTGTCGATCGCGATGCGTTCGGCGACCAGATTCTCCTCGATCATCGCGGCGAGGTTGTCGCCGACGACGAACTCGGAATGGCTGCGCGCGGACAGACCGTCCGGCGAGAAATTCGGCGTGCCGTCGAGCTGGGTGATGCGCTCGGCGATACGGTCGGCGTGTTCCTGCTCCTCGTTCGCATGCTCCAGGAATTCCGCGGCGACACTCTTGGCATTGATGCCGGATGCCATGTAGTGATGCGCCTTGTAGCGCAGCATGCAGATGATCTCGGTCGCCAGCGCCTCGTTGAGCAGCTTCAGCACGGTCTGGCGATCGGCCTTGTAACTGTCAGTCACCGCACCGCGTGCGATGTGCTCGCGCGCGCGCCGGCGGATGCTCTGGATGTCGGAAAGGAAGGGTTTTGCGGCCATGCCTGACTCCTTGGGAATAGGTGGATATGCAGCATGCATGAATGCCGACGCCACGCGCAACGGGACGAGCACGCCGAGCAATCTTACGCCCGCAAACGCGCATCAAAGATGAACGCACACGATCGCCGTGCGCGCGGATCCGGACGTGGTCGCGCTTGCAGCGATCCTGCAAAAGAATGCCTTGCGGGATGACGAGCGCACTCAGCCCGGCGAGTAGAGCTCGGCGCCCTTGGCGCGAAACTCGGCGGCTTTCTCGGCCATGCCCTCGTTCAAGGCGTCACTTTCGCCGACGCCGTGTTCCTTCGCGTAGTCGCGCACATCCTGGGTGATCTTCATCGAGCAGAACTTCGGCCCGCACATCGAGCAGAAATGCGCGGTCTTGTGCGCGTCCTTCGGCAAGGTCTCGTCGTGGAATTCCTTGGCCTTTTCCGGATCGAGGCCGAGGTTGAACTGGTCGTCCCAGCGAAACTCGAAACGTGCCTTGCTGAGCGCGTTGTCGCGCGCCTGCGCGCCGGGATGGCCCTTGCCCAGATCAGCCGCATGCGCGGCGATCTTGTAGGTGATGATGCCGTCGCGCACGTCCTGCTTGTTGGGTAACCCAAGGTGTTCCTTCGGCGTGACATAGCACAGCATCGCGGTGCCGAACCAGCCGATCATCGCGGCGCCGATCGCACTCGTGATGTGGTCGTAGCCCGGCGCGATGTCGGTGGTCAGCGGTCCCAAGGTATAGAAGGGCGCTTCACCACATTTTTCCAGCTGGCGATCCATGTTTTCCTTGATCAGCTGCATCGGCACGTGGCCGGGGCCTTCGATCATGGTCTGCACGTCGTGCTTCCACGCGATTTGCGTGAGCTCACCCAGAGTGTCGAGTTCGGCGAACTGCGCCTCGTCATTCGCGTCCGCGATACTGCCCGGGCGCAGGCCGTCGCCGAGCGAGAACGCGACGTCATACGCTTTCATGATGTCGCAGATGTCCTCGAAGCGTTCGTAGAGGAAGCTCTCCTGGTGGTGCGCGAGGCACCACTTCGCCATGATCGAGCCGCCGCGGCTGACGATGCCGGTGACGCGCTTCGCGGTCATCGGCACGAACGGCAGGCGCACGCCGGCGTGGATGGTGAAGTAGTCCACGCCTTGCTCGGCTTGCTCGATCAAGGTGTCGCGGAACAATTCCCAAGTCAGATCCTCGGCGACGCCGCCAACCTTTTCCAGCGCCTGGTAGATCGGAACGGTACCGATCGGCACCGGCGAGTTGCGGATGATCCACTCGCGCGTCTCGTGGATGTGCTTGCCGGTCGACAGATCCATGACCGTGTCGGCGCCCCAGCGGATCGCCCAGACCATCTTCTCGACTTCCTCGGCGATCGAGCTGGTGACCGCGGAGTTGCCAATGTTCGCGTTGATCTTCACCAGGAAGTTGCGGCCGATGATCATCGGCTCGGACTCCGGGTGATTGATGTTGTTCGGGATGATCGCGCGGCCGCGCGCGACCTCGTCGCGGACGAACTCCGGCGTGATCAACTTCGGCAGCGAGGCGCCGAAACTCTGGCCCGGATGCTGCTTCAGCAGATGCGCCTCACCCACCGCGCTCATGCGCTGCTTCTCGCGAATCGAGATGTATTCCATCTCGGGCGTGATGATGCCGCGCCGCGCGTAATGCATCTGGCTGATATTCGCACCACTGATCGCACGACGCGGTTTCGGGATGTTCGGAAAACGCACATCGGCCAGCTCGCGCGCGGTCGCATGGCGGCGCGTGAATGGCGAGGTGAAATCAGTGAGTGGCTCGCTATCGCCACGATTGCTGATCCACGGCGCGCGCAACGCCGGCAGGCCAACCGCGAGATCGACGCAATACGCAGGATCGGTGTACGGCCCGGACGTGTCGTACACCGCGAATGGCGCGTTCTTCTCGATGCCGAACATCGACGGCGTATCGGCCAGCGCGATCTCGCGCATCGGCACTGCGATATCCGCGCGAGAACCCTGCACATGAATCTTGTGCGAACCCGGGATCGGGCGCGTCACGGTTTCGGAAAGTTCGGCGGTCTCGCGCAGCAGCGCGGTAGGTACAGCGTTCATCGGTCTCGTCCTGCTCGTTGACAAGTCCGCGCAGGAATGGGCGGACTCTCGTATAACAAACGAAGCGGAGACGCCGCGCGCGGTCGGGTGACCATCGCCGCGAAGCTTCCCTACGCCGGGATCAGCCGGATCAGGTTCCAAGGGACTCTCTCAGCCCAGTTGCCTGGGCACCCCCGCTTCAAGGTGGCATTCAAACATGTTCGCTGGCGCAGGGCCAGCATCGGCGGCGCCGCTATCAGGGAACCATTCAGGCCGTTCGCAGCAATCCCGCCGCGCGCTCCGCACCGACATCGTTGGCATCCGAATCGGGCTGCGCTTGATGCGAATCAGGACACGGTCCCTGCTCGTGGCCCATACTTTCGGATGTCCCGGCCCGCAAGGAGGGTGTGCGTGACGCACGTAGTCGCCGACAACTGCATCAACTGCAAATACACCGACTGTGTCGAGGTGTGTCCGGTCGATTGTTTCCATGAAGGCCCGAACTTTCTGGTCATTGATCCGCAGGAGTGCATCGACTGCACGCTGTGCGTGGCCGAGTGTCCCGCCTTCGCGATCTTTCCCGAGGACGACGTGCCGGGCGGACAGGAGCATTATCTGCAGGTCAACGCCGAGCTCGCACCATTGTGGCCAGTGATCGCCGCGAAAATACCTGCGCTGGAGGACGCCAAACGCTGGGACGGCGTGCCCGACAAGCTGCCGCTGCTCAAGCGCTGAGGTCGTCCCACCCGCCAGCAAGGAAAATCCATGTCCAGCAGCGAACCGATTCCAGTACCCAACAGCGGCAGCAAATACGTGACCGCCGACGGTGTGCGCGCGGTCAAGGATGGAATCGGGCCGAATGCGCAAAGCCACGTTCGCGACGTCGATCGCAAGCCGCCCTGGTTGCGTGTGCGCATGCCCACCGGCGAGCACTTCGAGGAAGTACGCGACATCGTGCGCAGCCACAAGCTGCACACCGTCTGCGCCGAATCCAAATGTCCGAACATCGGTGAATGCTGGGGTCGCGGCACCGCCACCTTGATGCTGATGGGCGAGGTCTGCACACGTGCGTGCAGATTCTGCGCGGTCAGCACCGGCAACCCGCACGGCTGGCTGGACCATGCCGAGCCGCGCAACGTGGCCGATGCGGTGGTTTTGATGGGACTGAAATACGTGGTGCTGACTTCAGTCGATCGCGATGACCTGGCCGATGGCGGCGCCGCGCACTACGCCGCGTGTGTCCGCGCGATCCATGCGCGCGCGCCGCACACCGCGGTGGAAGCGCTGACTCCGGATTTCGCCGGCAACTTCGACCACGTCGCCAGCGTGCTCGACGCGGGTCTCGTCACCTACGCGCAGAATCTGGAAACCGTCGAGCGGCTGACCCACCGCGTGCGCGATCCGCGCGCGGGTTACGGGCAGACGCTCGGCGTGCTCGCATTCGCCAAACGACACGCACCGGGCACGCGGACCAAGACCAGCCTGATGCTGGGCCTAGGTGAAACCGACGCCGAGATCGAGCGCACCCTCGACGACATCCGCGCCGCCAACGTCGATATCGTCACCCTCGGCCAGTACCTGCGGCCGACCGCAAACCATTTGCCGGTCGAGCGCTTCGTGACTCCGGACGAGTTTCGTGCGTACCGGGAGCTGGCACTGGGCAAAGGTTTCCTCGAAGCGGTTGCCGGACCGCTGGTGCGTTCGAGCTACCGCGCCGAGCGCGTGCTCGAGCACAACAATGCGGGGCTCTGACTCCATGCGCGGGCATCCGGCGCGGTCCGCACCTCCAATAGCCGCAGGTCGCCGTTTGCGGCGTTTGCCGCCGCGCCCACAGAGGTAGCTATCCATGCCCACGATCCGTGCACCCACTGGCGATGGCGTCGGTCGCGACCGCCATGCCGCATCGCGACCGGTACCAGACGATGCCCGCATACGCCGCCGCGAGCAGCAGGTCGACGCCGCGCTCGAGCAGAGTTTTCCGGCCAGCGATCCGCCTGGCTGGACGCTTGGCATCACCACCCCGGATGCGTCGGCGAAGCATTGATCAGCGGTTGCGTATCCGTTCAACCAGGAGCATGTCATGGACTCATCGATATACCCGCAAGCCACTCCCGAACTGGCTCGCAAGCGCCACGATCTCGCGCCGGGAATCGCCGATGCCTTCAAGGCATTCAGTGCCGCCGTGTTTGCCGGCGGTGCACTGCCGGGCATCACCAAGCAATTGATCGCGGTCGCGGTCGCGCACGTCACCCAGTGTCCGTACTGCATCCGCGGCCACACCCGCGCCGCACTCCAGCATGGCGCCAGCGAGCAGCAGATCATGGAAGCGATCTGGGTCGCCGCCGAAATGCGCGCCGGCGGTGCCTACGCCCATTCGACGCTCGCGCTCGACACCATCGAGCATAGCCACGCCGCGGGCGCGCACTGACCATCCGCCAGGAAGAGCCATGCCAATCCGCTATACCGGCCTCTCGCGCAACATCCTTGACGCGATCGGCGACACTCCACTGATCCAGATCGACGGCATCTTCGCCAAACTGGAATTTCTCAATCCATCGGGGTCGATCAAGGCGCGCATCGCCGTCTACATGATCGAGCGCGCCGAGCAACAGGGCCTGCTCAAACCCGGCGACACCATCGTCGAGGCGACCAGCGGCAACACCGGCAACGCGCTCGCGATGGTCGCCGCGGTCAAGGGCTACAAGATGGTCGTGGTGATGCCCGAGGGCCTGTCCAGCGAGCGGGTCGCGATCTCGCGCGCGTACGGGGCGCAGGTGCTGTTCTGCGGCCACTTCCACGTCAACGATGCGCTGGCGAAGGCGCGCGAACTCGGTCAGCAGCCGGACTATTTTTGCCCGAGCCAGTTCGAGTCGGAATGGAACGTCGAGGAGAACCGCCTCGTGCTCGGACCAGAGATCCTCGCCCAGTTGCCCGACGGCGTGGTGCCCGACGCACTGGTCGCCGGCGTCGGTACCGGCGGCACCCTGATCGGCGTCGGCCAGGCCTTCCGCGCGGTCAATCCGAAGGTGCGCCTGTTCGCGATGGAGCCGTCGGAGTCGTGCACCCTGCTCTGCGGCGAGATCGCAATGCACCAGATCGAAGGCATCTCCGACGGCTTCGTGCCCGGCATCTTCCAGCGTCACGGCAAGCTGGTGGACGAGGTGCTGAGCGTCGCCAGTGCGGACGCGATCGAAGCGATGACCTGGCTCGCGCGGCACCACGGCCTGTTCTGCGGACCCAGCTCCGGTGCCCATCTGCTCGCCGCGCGCCGCGTGCGCGAGCACCATCCGGAACTCAAGACCGTGATCACCCTGTTCTGCGACGAGGGTGAGAAATACCTGCATGAACACTTCATGCGCGCCGACAGCGTTCCGATCGACGCCTCGCACTTCGCGTGAACGGGGCACATTGACGCGCTACCCGGTCGCGCTTGCAGCGCTCCTACAAAATGACGACCACGTTTGGGCGGCGCGACGACACCCGGCAGCACGACCGGCACCGGCACGGCCACAAGTACGCCGGCCGCCGGCCCGGCACCCCACAGCCGACGCGTACGATGCCGCCAACGCGCCGAGGCACGATCGTCGATTCCGGTCTGGGTATGGGTGATGTCGCTGTTCGTGGTGGCGTGGGCCGTGTGGTATGCCGCGCGTATGTGGGATCTCGGGTGCCGGCAACGTACGACGACACCGGCTCGTCCTGTAGGAAGCGGCGATTGCGCACCAATATTTCGTTGCGATCGCGGCTCAGTCCGTTGCAGTGAGGTGAAACATGAAAATCCTGCGGTTTTATGCGCCCTGGCTGGCAGGGATCGCGACCGCCCTTGCGCTCACCGTGGCGTGCGCGTCGGCGGTCCACACCAGCACCCCGGATTCCCGCGTCACCGTGGACTGGACCAATCCGGCCGACTTCGCCGAAGTGCGCGAGAACCCGGAATCCAGGCCGGCCCGCCCGGAGGAATGGCTCGCTCAACTCGCGCGACATCTGCAGAGCCGTGCCGAAAGAGTGCTCCCGCCCGGGCAGCATCTGCACGTGACGATCACCGACGTCAAGCGGGCCGGCAGGTACGAGCCGTGGCGCGGACCGCAGTGGGACGATATCCGCATCATCAAGGACATCTATCCGCCACGCATCGACCTGCGCTACACCCTCACGGGCAGTGACGGCACGCGTCTGCGCGAGGGTGAGCGCACGTTGCGCGACCTGGCCTTTCTCAGTCGCGGCACCTTGAGTCGCGACGACCCATTGCGATACGAAAAACGCCTGCTCGACGACTGGCTGCGACGCGAGTTCGCGCCGCCACGTGCGCGCCCCGGCTGAGCGCGCCCCCGGGAATCACGTGTGGCTACACGCGGCCCGGCTCACACGGCACAATGACCGCCTGCCACGAGGAGCCGCCAATGGACACCCTGCATCCGGACTTGCATCAGCTCTATCCCGAGCACTTGGCGACATTGAAGGCGCGCGCCGACACTGCGCTGCAACGCGGCGGCTTCGACCATCTGGTCATCACCGCCGGTCGTGCGCCGTGTCAATTCCTTGATGATCGTCCGTATCCGTTCGCGGTCAATCCGCATTTCAAGCACTGGCTGCCAGTGACCAAGGCACCGGGCTCATGGCTGGTCTACACGCCGGGCCAGCGCCCCAAGCTGGCCTATCTGCAGCCGCATGATTACTGGCATGTGGTGCCTGAGGCGCCGGCCGGCTATTGGACCCCGCATTTCGATATCGTGATCATCCGCGAGGCGAAGGAAGCGCGCGCGCACCTGCCGAAGGACGCCGGCCGTTGCGCGATCATCGGCGAAGCGAGCGCGGCGCTCGACGGGTTTGCGCCGAACAATCCGCAAGCCGTGCTCGACGATCTGCACTATCAGCGCGCCTACAAGACCCTGTACGAGCTGGCCCTGATGCGCGTCGCGAACAAGATCGGCACGCGTGCGCATCGCGTCGCCGAAGCCGCGTTCCGCGCCGGCGAATCGGAGTTCGACATCAACATCGCGTACATGGCCGCCGCGCGCCAGACCGACAATGAACTGCCCTATGGCAACATCGTCGCGTTGAACGAACATGGCGCGGTGCTGCACTACACCGAACTCGGCCACGCGCCGCCGACGCATGCGCATTCGTTCCTGATCGACGCCGGCGCGAGTTTCCATGGCTATGCGAGCGACATCACGCGCACCTATGCCGCGTCGAACGCGGGCGGGTTCCAGGCACTGATCGATGCGGTCGATGCCGCGCAGCAGGATTTCTGCGCGAAGGTGCGCGCCGGGCAGAGTTATCCGGAATTGCACATTCACGCGCATCACGCACTCGCCGGCATCCTCAAGGACCAAGGCTTCATCCGTATGAGTGCGGAAAGCGCGGTCGAATCCGGCGTCTCCGGCGTGTTCTTCCCGCATGGCCTCGGCCATCTGATCGGCCTGCAGGTGCACGACGTCGCCGGTTTCCAGGCCAGCGCAAGCGGCGGCACGCTTGCGAAGCCGCCAGGCCATCCGTATCTGCGTCTGACCCGTGCGCTCGAGCCTGGCATGGTGGTGACGATCGAACCGGGACTTTATTTCGTCGACATGCTGCTCGCCGAACTCAAGACGAAGCCGGCTGCGAAGGACATCGACTGGGCGAAGGTCGACACGTTCCGCAAGTACGGCGGCATCCGCATCGAGGACGACGTGGTCTGCACGGAGGCCGAACCGGAAAATCTGACCCGCGCCGCATTCGCGCAGGTGCCGTAGCGGCGGGCGGCGCACTCGCGCGCTGCCGGTGCCGGTCAGTCGAACCCGTCCTTGAAGATCACGTCCTGGATTTCGTATGCGCCGAGGTCGACGGTGCCGAACACGACGCGCGGATTGCCATCGGCATCGAAACTGCCGGTGCCGCCGATAGGGCTGTTGTTGCCGCCGTCGCGCAAGGGTGAATTGACGGCCAGACGCATGGCGCCGGCGGCATCCCAGCTCCCGATTCCGCCCACGGCATCGTTGTCGCCGGCATCGCGCAAGGGCGAGTCTGCACGCAGGCGAAAATCTCCGAGCGCGAGGAACCCGGGATCGACATGCAAGGCATTGCTGTCGGTCGCCCACGTTCCGGACAGCGTGCCGAAGTCGTTATTGGCAAGATTGGTCGCGCCACTCCCGTTGGTCATCAGGTCGGTGCCACCGTTGTTCCAGAACACGTTGTTGCTGATTGCCATGTCGCCACTGCCAACGAAGAGTGCTCCCCCATGCCGATGTTGGCCGCGACCGTGTTGTTGTTGAAAACGACAGCGGGTCACGCTGCATTCGCGGTCACGAGAATCGTGCGCGTGAATGGCGCGGCCAAGCCGTTGTCGACGAACGCGCAATTGCGGATCTGGACCTGCGCGGACGTCGAGCCGACCAGCGCGGCATAACTGTCGACCTGGCCGGCGCGGACCACGACGTTTTCCAGGGTCACGGCGCCGACCCATGTATGCGCAGCGGCGGCACCGAATTGACCGACACCGCGTTTTGCACGGCGAGGTCGCTGACGCTGCTCTCCACCGACGCCGTCTCGATGTAGAGCGGCGCCTTATTGCCAGCGCCGTCGATCTGCGTGAAGTCCGCGCTACGTACCTGGAATGAGCAGGCGGCGAATCCCGGCAACGTGAAATAACCGCCGGCAATCGTCAAATCGAGATATGCGAGATGAACCTCATTGCGTTTCTCCGGAAGGCTCGCAGCGGCCCTCCCGCCATGAAAAAACACCGAAACGCGGATGCACCTGACATTCGCGGTCGCGATCAGTCCCGAAGCTGAAGTTGTTCCACATTTCGCGATGGCTCCAAAGCCTCCAAAGTCCTCTCCCCCAAGCACGGTTTGGGCGAGAGGGTTGGGTGAGGGGGCGAGGCGACAAGCTGCTGGAAGGCGGCAGTTTCGAGTGGGGACACGCAGAAGCTGCGTCGAGGGTTGCCCAATGTTGCGCATCCACGGACCTCGCCCCCTCACCCCAGCCCGTTGCTAAGCTCGTTCCTCGCTAAGCACCCCCGGCCCTCGCGCTAGCGCTCGGGCGCTCAGCCATGCGCGAGCCACCTCGGTCGCATGCGACCTCGACTCGCAAGCCGCATGGCTTCGTCCCCCAACGATGAAGCTGTTGGGGGAGAGGGAGCCAAAAGCCCTCGGCTTCCAGCGTATCGATTGAGCGGGACTTCGTGGATCAACAAACCTCGGTCCGCAACGAATGGAATCGCGGCGCGCGAGGATCACTATTTCAACATCGTCGTCAGATGCTCGTCGGCGACGCGCCAGCCGTCTCCATCCTTGAGGAGGCGTACCTTGCCCTTGAGCTCGTTGCCGCCGCTGTCCTTGCCCTGCACGTCGAGCGTCGCGCGATTGCCGACCAGGGCACCACCGAGCACATGGATTTCCTTCGGTGACATCGCCTGGAACATGCCGAGCATCTGTTGGAAGTCCGCATCGCGGCGGTGCGCGAGGAATTCCCGTGCACGGTCTTTTTCCATGACACGCGCGATCGCATCGACATCGCCTTTGCGTATCGCCGCAACGTACGCGACATACGCCTTGCCCGCGTCGCCACCGTCGGCGGGCAGCGCAGTTCCCGGATCGGGCGTCGCGATGGCCACTGCGAAATTGAGATCGGTTGGATAGTCCTTTCTCTCCTTTGCATCGTTGCTGCAATGGCCCTTCACGCGTTTGCCGTCGTTCGTCTCCAGCGCAACGGTGAACCCACCGGACAGCGCCGTGTTGCCATGCGTGCCTGCGACGTAGACATTGAGGGCCGGCGAATCGCCGCCCTCCATCATGGTGATTTCGACGTAACTGGCTTTGGCGTTGTCCATCTGGTCACGGATCGCGGCCTCGCGATCCAACGCGCCGGTGATCGCGGCGGCATCGATCGCCTTGTCAGCCAGGACCACGATGGTGACTTGCTTCGCCGCGTCGATCGGGTCCTTGTCGCGATAAGCGTAGGCATCGACGACCTTGATCTCGTATGGTGTGTCGCTCATGCCCCAGGTTCCCTTCATGTACCCGGAGCCGTTCGCCGCGCCGGCATCGGCGGCGAAGCAGAAGACTGCTGCGGCAAGCATGGCTTGCGCCAGGCGGGCACAGATGCCCGCATTCGATTTCGCGTTCATGACTACTCCATATCAGTTGCGCGCAGGTGCGCTTCTGTATGTAACACCGAACCGCACGCGTTCCGGACACACAAGACCGGCCGGCATGGAGGGATCCCTCCCGAACGACCGTCCTGTTCTCTTTCCCGCTCTCGCAGCTGTCTCTGGCACTGGTCACTGCAGCGCCGCGCGACCTGTCCTGAATCGGCCGCCCACGGCGCCGCGCCGTCTCATGGCTAGGCTCCACTGCCAAGCGCGGCTGCGAGCGCGCGCGTTCGCGGATGATCGGGACCGAATACGCGCCGATAGACCTCGAGCGCTTCACCGCGCAGGCTGCGCGCCTCTTCGACCTGATCGCGGGCATCGAGCAGATCGGCCAGCAGCATGTCGATCTCGCCCACACGGGAACTGCCGGCGTCTCTGCCGGCGCGCAGGTCGGCGCGCGCCTGGCGCGCCAGCGCTTCGCCGCCGGCGGCATCGCCGGCGCGCGCCAGCGCAACGCCGTACGCGGCCTGCGCGCAGGCGATGAAACCAGCGCCGCCGCCGGACGTGGCGAGTTCGCTGCGGCTCGCCTCCAGCGTGGCCAGCGCTTCGGGCCGGTGCGCGGCCAACTGGGCCATGCCGAGGCGCAGGGTGACGCGTCCGCGCGTGGCCTGTCCGTTGGCGCCCAGGATCCGGCGCGACTCGGTCAACGCAGCGATCGCGCCGTCCCAGTCGTGATCGAGAAAGCGCGCGCTGCCGAGAGAGCTCAACACCGCACCGAGCATCGGTGCGTCCGGCTTCAGCGTAGCGCGCGCACGGCGCTCGACCGCGGCCAGCGTGGCGACGCCCGCGGTGACGTGGCCGGCATGCGCCTGGGCCAGGCCGAGCGTGTTGTCGACATAGATGAGTCGGGCGTGATCCGCACCGAGCAACTTGACCAGCATCCCGTGCGCGCGCAGCGCGGTCGCCTCGGCCTCGGCGTAGTGCTCGACATACAACGCGTCGGCGGCGAGATTCATCAGGTCCATCGCCACGTCCGGACTCTCCCCGCCCTCAAGGCCCTGGCGTTCACGCAGCACGGCTTGATGCAGGCGCAGCGCTCCGGCGTTGTCACCCGCATTGTTGGCGAGCTTGGCGAGGCCGGTCATCACCGAGATGCGCTCGCGCGCATAGGCGGAACCGGCGTCGCGCAGCACACGCTCGGCCTCGCGAAAAGCCGGCAGTGCCGACGCGTCGTCGCCGCCCTGCTCCGCGGCCAGGCCAAGGTTGCTCAGCGCAACGCCGACCTCGGCTGCGCCGGCACCGTAGAAAGCGCGCGCCGCCTCGACATTGCGCTGCGCCAGCACCCGCGCGTGTCGCGGATCGCCGATGCGCACCAGCGTCTGCTGGATCAATTGGCGCATTTCGATCTGCACCTCGGGCGCATCCGCGAAATCGCGCTCGATGCGCGCGAGCGCATTGTCGAGCAGCCGGTCGGGCGGCGCCTTGCGGCCCGGATGCTCGTCGAACGGATTGGCGTCCTCGAGCAAACCGACCAGAAACAGCTTGCTGCGCTCGGCGCGATCGGCCATGCGTTCCGCGCGCTGCGCCTGCCAAAGGCTGATGCCGGTGCCGATGATCATCGCCAGCACGGCCGCGACGACGGCCACGCTGGCCAGCCGGTTGCGGCGCGCGAATTTGCCGATCCGGTATAGCGTACTGTCCGGGCGGGCGGTCACCGGGCGGCCGGCGAGAAAGCGCTCCACATCATCGGCCAGCGCCTCGGCACTCGCGTAGCGGCGCTGCGGTTCCGCCGCCAACGCGCGCAGCACGATCGCATCGAGATCGCCACGCAGCTGCACGGCGTTAAGCGCTGGCGCGGGCGTGCTCGCACCGAGCCGCAAGGCCGCGCTCGGCCGGGTCACCGTGCCGTCATCGCGGCGCAGCGTGGAGTAGCGCAGGCCGGTCAACAGTTCGAACAGCAGCGCGCCGAGCGCGAACACATCGGTCGCAGTGGTCACCGCGCCGCCCTGCAGCTGCTCAGGTGCGGCATAGGCGCGGGTCAGAAAACGCTGCATGGTGACGGTGTCGTTCGCCGCATCGGCTTCGACCAGCTTGGCGATGCCGAAATCGAGCAGACACGGCGTGCCGTCCGCACGCACCAGTACGTTCGAAGGCTTCAGATCGCGATGCACAATCAGGCGGTGATGCGCATAGGCGACCACGCGGCACAGACGCAGGAACAGATCGAGACGCGTGCGCGCATCCGTGCCGCCGCGCTCGATCCATTCGCGCAGGTCGACGCCTTCGACGTACTCCATCGCGAACCACGGCCGACCGTGCGCATCGAGGCCACCGTCGAGCAGGCGGGCGATGTCGGGATGGCTGAGCTGGGCCAGCAGCTCGCGCTCGCGGCGGAACTGCGCGAGCACGGTGGCGCTATCCATGCCGAGCCGGATCAGCTTCAGCGCGACCTGCTGCGCGAAGCCGCCCTCGACGCGCTCGGCCAGCCAGACGCTACCCATGCCGCCTTCGCCGAGCTTGCGCTCCAAACGATACGGGCCGATGCGCTGGCCGGATACCGTCGCGTCCGGCGCTGGTTCGAACAGGTCGGCCGCGAATTCGGCAACGGACCGATCCAGCGCGAGGCCGTGGCTTGCATCAAGTGCGAGCAGACGCGCGAGCGTTGCGCACAGCGCTGCGTCGCCTGCGCAGTTCGCGTCGAGCCATGCCGCGCGCAGGTGTGCTGGTTGGTCGAGCGCCGCGCGCAGCAGATCGGCAACGCGCGTGGAGAGTATTTCAGTCATCACTTGCGCATGACATTTCGAGCTGCAGCTGCAGCAGCGCGCGCGCGGCGCGCCAGTCGCGCGTTACGGTGCGCTCGGAAAGCCCGAGCTGCTCGGCGATCTCGGCGAAGCGGAGGCCCGCGAAGAAATGCAACTCGACGACCTGGGCGAGGCGGGCATCGGCCGCCGCGAGTCCCTGCAAGGCCTGGTCGAGCGCGACCACGTCGACATGGGTGCCGGCGTCCGAGGGCGCCGCGAGGGCGCTGTCCAGCGCCACCGTGACCTGGCTGCCACCGCGTTTCTGCGCGAGCCCGTCGCGCGCGGAGTTGAGCAGGATCTGGCGCATCGCGCGCGCGGCAAGCGCGAAGAAATGCGTCTTGTCGTTCAGCGCGAGATCGCGACCGGCGAGCTTGAGATACGTCTCGTGCACCAGCGCAGTGGTCGACAGGGTCGCACCCGCGCCGCGCGCGAGTAGATGCGCACGCCGACGCAGATCCGCATAGACCGCGGCAAACAGCGTGTCGTATGCGCGGGCATCGCCGCCCGAACAACGCCGCAACAAATCGGCGGTGTCGAGTTCTCGTGCACTCGCATCAGCTTCCATATCCCCTCCCCTGCGCGGGATGATTCTGCATCGCTGCGGCGCTGTCTCACAAGCGACCAGGCGCCGCAGGCATGCCGCGGGCGAGCGGCGTAGACTCGGCACGATACGCGCGATGGATATCCAGACTTCCCCCGCCGAACATTCCTGGTTCCGCAACCGCGGCGGGCATCGTTTTGGTATCGAGTTCGCAGCGATCGTCGTGGTCAAGCTGATCCTGCTGAGCCTGATCTGGTTCGTCTGCTTCCGGCCGCATCCGCATCCCGACCTGCGACCCGCCGCAGTCGAAAACCATCTGTTCACGCCCACCGCCGAGGTGCCGCATGATCGATGAATCCGTCGTCATCCTGTCGCGGCTGCAGTTCGCGCTGACCGCGCTGTACCATTTCTTGTTCGTGCCGTTGACGCTCGGCCTGGCGTGGATGCTCGCGATCATGGAAGCGGTCTATGTAATGACCGGACGCGATATCTGGAAGCGCATGACCCAATACTGGGGCGTGCTGTTCGGCATCAACTTCGCGATGGGCGTCGCCACCGGCATCACGATGGAATTCCAGTTCGGCACCAACTGGGCGTACTACGCGCACTACGTCGGCGACATCTTCGGCGCGCCGCTCGCGATCGAAGGTTTGATGGCGTTTTTCCTCGAAGCAACCTTCATCGGCCTGTTCTTCCTCGGCTGGGACAAGCTCTCGCGGGTCAAGCATCTGATCGTGACCTTCCTGCTCGCGCTCGGCACGAGCTTGTCGGCGCTGTGGATCCTGATCGCGAATGCGTGGATGCAGAATCCGGTCGGCGCCGAGTTCAACCTCGATACGATGCGCATGGAGATCACCTCGTTCAGCGCGGTGATGTTCAATCCGGTCGCGCAGTCGAAGTTCGTGCACACGGTCAGCGCGGGCTACGTGCTCGGCGCGATGTTCGTGTTGTCGATCAGCGCGTGGTTCCTGCTGAAAGGTCGCAATGTGGAATTTGCGAAACGCTCGATGACGGTCGCCGCGAGCTTTGGCCTCGCCGCCGCGCTCAGCGTGGTCGTGCTCGGCGACGAATCGGGTTACACGCTGACCGAACACCAGAAGATGAAACTCGCCGCGATCGAGGCGATGTGGGAAACCGAGCCGGCCCCCGCTTCGATCACCGTATTCGGCTGGCCCGACGTCGCCGCGCGTACGACCCATTTCGCGATCCGTATCCCGTGGCTGATGGGCCTGATCGGCACGCACTCGATCGACACCGTGATGCCGGGCATCGATCAATTGGTGCAGCACGCGCAGACGCGCATCGGCAGCGGACTCAAGGCCTACGCCGCGATGCAGACGCTGCGCACGCATCGCGACGACGCCGCGGCGCGCGCAGAGTTCGACGCGCACAAGCAGGATCTCGGCTATGCGCTGCTGCTCAGGCGCCATCTGGAAGATCCCTCGAAAGCGACTCCGGCCGACATCGCCAAAGCCGCTGACAGCACGATCCCGAACGTACCGGTCTTGTTCTGGTCATTCCGCATCATGGTCGGCTGTGGCCTGTGGTTCATTGCATTGTTCGGATATGCGTTCTGGCTGTCGGCCAAACGCCAGCTCGATCGCCATCGCTGGCTTTTGCGGGCCGCGCTGTGGAGCCTGCCACTGCCGTGGCTCGCGATCGAGCTCGGCTGGATCGTCGCTGAATATGGCCGCCAGCCGTGGGCGATCGAAGGCGTGCTGCCGACTGCGCTCGGCGTGTCGTCGGTGTCAGCCGCGCAGGTTGCAACCAGCCTCGGCGGCTTCATGCTGTTCTACACGGCGCTCGCGATCGTCGACGTGATGTTGATGCTGAAGTACGTGCGCAAGGGGCCCGATGGGCTCGGCATGTGGCCGCCGGCGCCTTCTGCCTCGGCGGGGAGCGCTTCATGAACCTCATCGCCCCCTCCCACTCGTTATCCCGGTCCTTCGACGGGCCGGGACGATGATGAGGAAAGATGACAATGTTCGACTATGAAACCCTGCGCATCATCTGGTGGCTGCTGCTCGGCGTTCTGCTGATCGGTTTCGCGATCATGGACGGCTTCGATCTTGGCGTCGCCGCGCTATTGCGCGTGCTCGCGAAGACCGACGACGAACGCCGTGCGCTGCTGGAGACGATCGAGCCAGTCTGGGAAGGCAACCAGGTCTGGTTGATCCTCGGCGCGGGAGCGATCTTCGCGGCGTGGCCGCTGCTGTACGCGGCCGCGTTCTCGGGATTCTATTTCGCGATGCTGCTCACCCTACTCGCGTTCATCGTGCGCCCGGTCGGCTTCAATTTCCGCAACAAGGTCGCCGATCCGCGCTGGCGCGGAACCTGGGACTGGATATTGACGGTCGCCGGCCTGGTTCCGCCGCTGATCTTCGGGGTCGCATTCGGCAATCTCTTCCTCGGCGTTCCGCTGCGCTACGACGAGACCTTACGGATCAGCTACGCAGGTGGCTTCTTCGCTCTGCTGCGACCGTTCCCGGTGCTGGTCGGACTGGTCTCGATCGCGATGATCCTGATGCATGGTGCCGCCTGGGTCGCGGTAAAAGCCGACGACGTGATCGCACTTCGTGCAGAACGTGTGCTGCGCGCGGCGGCGGTGGCGTTCGTCGCGCTGTATGCGGGCGCCGGCGCATGGCTCGCGTCAGGCGTGATCGGCTATGCAATCGATGGCCGCATCGCCACAGATGGGCCTTCCAACCCTCTGCTGAAAAACGTGATGCATGGCGGCAACTGGTTCGGCGATGGCCCGCTCGGACGCTGGGCCTGCGTCGCCGCCGCGATCGCGATCATCGCCGCGTTGGCTGCGCCGCTGCTGAGCAGACGCCGCCACCACGCCGGCGCATTCACCGCCAGCGCAGTCGCAGTCGCCGGCACGATCGCCTCGGCCGGCCTCGCGCTGTTTCCGTTCCTGCTGCCGTCCAGCCTCGATCCGCGCAGCAGCCTCACGGTCTGGGATGCATCGAGTAGCAAGAGCACACTCGGCCTGATGCTGCTCGTCACCGCCGTGCTACTGCCGATCGTGATCGCGTACACCCGTTGGGTCTACCGCGTGCTGCGTGGCCGGGTCAGCCTCGAACACATCAAGCAATCGCACAGCTTGTATTGATGGAGCCGGGATTGGGGATTGGGGAATTGGGGATTCGAGGATGAAAACGATGTACGGCACGGACGCAGCTCTTCCCGAATCCCAAATCCCAAATCCCGAATCCCGAATCCCGAACAAACCGGAGGTTTGCCCTCATGTGGTATTTCAGCTGGATCCTCGGTCTCGGCCTCGCACTGGCATTCGCGATCCTCAACGCGATGTGGTTCGAGCTGCATGCGGACGAAGTCGCGAAGCGGGTGGCCGACGAACACGCGCCGCCGCACTGACCCGACCGGCATGAACAGACGCTGTTTGCGCGCATGCCGCCCGCGTGACAGCAACGTCGTCATCAGCTAGCGTGCGCGCCCACCAATTGCCCAGGGAATGCCCGCTTTTGATCCGCCGTCACCGCGTTATCGCCGCTGCGCTGTCGCTTGCGCTTGGCGTCGTCCCGCTCGCCCATGCAACGGAAGCCGATGTCACCGGCGCGGCGAAAACCATGCCGGCGCACGCGGACAAGAAATCCACGAAACCGAAGCCGCACAAGGCGCCGCTGCGTGACCCGCAAGTGGATCGCTGGATCAATGTGGCCGGCTTCGGCGAAGTCGCGGTGTACAAACCGAAGGTCGCCAGCCGCGGTCTCGCGCTGTTCGCGTCCGGCGACGGTGGCTGGAATCTCGGCGTGACCGACATGGCGCATCAGGCCGCCGCGCAGGGTTTTTGGGTCGCAGGCTTCAGCACTCCGCAATTCCTGAAGGGGCTCGACAGTACCGAGGCGGCGTGCAGCGATGCGGACGGCCTGCTCGCGAAACTCGGCACCGATCTCGTGCGCCAGTTGAACCTGCCACTGGATACGCGGCCGGTGATCATTGGTTATTCGTCGGGCGCGACCATCGCCTACGCGGCACTCGCAGCCGATGCCGGCCAGCGTTTCGGCGGCGGCATCAGTCTCGGCTTCTGTCCCGATCTGTTGATCAGGAAACCGTTTTGTGCCGGGCATGGCGGATTGACCCAGCAGAAGCAGAAGCAGTCGCCGTTCGGCTACGTGTTCGACAAGCACGAGACGGTCAATGTGCGATGGCGCATCCTGCAGGGCGGGATCGACCAAGTTTGCGATCCGAAGTTCGCCGCGGAGTTCGCGGCCGGCCAGAAGGATTCGAAGGCGGTCATATTGCCGCATGTCGGCCACGGCTTCGGCGCGCCGAAAAACTGGATGCCGCAGTACATACAGAGCGTCAAGGATCTGGCCGGTTCCGCGCATTGAACCCAACGTAGCGATTGGTAGGACGGGACCCATCCGATGCGCGTCCAGGGTGGGACTCGCGCCTTCGGCACTGCGTCCCACCCTACGAAACTGATCCGCACCGCCGCACGCGCGCTAAAGTCGCCGGTCACGCGCGTGACCGCTGCGCGCAGGTAAACTTGGGCTTGCCTCAGGGAAGATTTCGCCCACAATGACCACCGAAACTGCAGCCAGTCCCAGTCCGCCGGTCGCGCACGGCTGGGCATCGCGTCTGCGTTGGCTGGTGCCGATCGCATTTCTCGCCTTGGTCGGCTGGCTGCTGGTGCACGGCATCGATGAATTCGATCTGCCGGAAATGCAGCGCACCCTGCTTGCGGTGCCGACGCTGCCCGCACTCGGTATCGCGTTGATCGCGCTGGTCGCGGTCGCGTTCACCGGCTTGATCGACGTGGTCATCGCACGCTGGCTCGGGCTGGCGATGCCGACGCGCGACGTGCTGCGCCTCGCGTTCGTCGCCAACGCGCTCGCCAATGTGCTCAATCTCTCCGGCGCAGTCGGCTCGGGCGTACGCCTGCTCGGGTTTTCAGGACGGCGTATCGAACTGCCGATCGGCGCCGCGCTGATCGGACTGCAGGTACTGTCGTTGCCGCTCGGGCTGTCGGTGCTGATCATCGCCACGCTCGCGCTCGGCTCGACTCCGATCACGCCGACCGAAACGACGCGCTGGCTTGTCCTCGCGGTGCTGATCGTGGCCGCGTGTTATCTGCCGGCATTCTTCGTGTTGACCACGCGGCGCCGGCTGATGCGCTGGTTGCCGCGCGGCATCGACTTGCCGCCACTGCGCCTGAAACTCGGCCTCGCCGCACTGTCGTTCGTCGACTGGGTGCTCAGCGCGAGCGTGCTGTACGCGTGCCTGTACCTCTCCGGCGCGCATGTCAAAGCCGGTCCGCTGCTCGGAAGTTTCGCGGCGGCGCAGACCCTCGGCTTGCTCAGCCTGATTCCCGGTGGCTTCGGCGTGTTCGACGGATTGATGTTGCTCGCGCTGACCAGCGGCGGCTACGACAACGCCGCGATCCTGTCCGGCCTGTTCCTGTTCCGCATCACGTATTACCTGCTGCCGCTGCTGGCCGGGTTGTATTTCGGCTCCGGCATGCTGGCCGGAAGCCTGCGCCTGCCCGCACTCGCGCGCGCGAGCGGACGCTTGCGCATGCATCCGTTGTTCGGCGTGCTCGGCCTGCCGGCAAGCCTGCTCGCTGGGTTCGGCATTCGCGCGCTCGCGGTGCTGACGTTCGGCGCGGGTCTCGTGTTGCTCGCCTCGGCCGCGATTCCAGCCGTGCACGAACACACCGTGATCGTGCGCGCGTATTTGCCATTGGCTGCGGTCGAGGGCTCGTATTGGCTGTCGATCCTGACCGGCGTGTTGCTGCTGGGCTTGGGTCGCGGCATCGACGGACGCCTGCGCGTCGCCTACCGGTTGGCGCAGCCATTGCTCGTGCTCGGCGCGATACTCGCAGTCACCAAGGGCCTGCATTTCGGCGAGACGCTGTTCCTGCTCGCGATCGCGCTGCTCTTGCGCATGCGCAAACGCGAGTTCACCCAGCGCGCGATGAGCCTGACCTCATTGACCACATTCACCTGGCTGACCGGGTTGATCGCGGTTGTGCTCGCGTTCTTCGCGGTCGGCGTCTGGTCGGTGCTCGGCGACGACAGTTTCGATCTCTGGTATTTCGGCAGCGGCGAGCATTCTTCGCGGATTGGTCGCGGTTTGTTCGCCGCGTTGCTCGGTCTTCTGATCTACCTGATCTGGCAGTCATTCGCGGTGCGGCGACCGTCACTGAAGCTGCCGGCACGCGAGGAGCTCGAACGCGCGCGTGCGGTATACCTCGCCCACGGTGGCGGCGAATTCGCGCACTTGAGCTTCATGGGCGACAAGCACCTGTTCTGGTCGGCCGACAGTCATGCGGTTGTCGCCTACGGCGCGGTGCGCGATCGCCTGGTCGCGCTCGGCTCGCCGTGCGGACCGGAGAGCGCGATCAAGCGCACGATCCTCGATTTCCGCCACTTCGCGGATGCACAGGATCGCGTTCCGATCTTCTACGAAGTGCTCGAACCGGATCTCTCGCTGTATCACGATCTCGGGTTTGATTTATTCAAGCTCGGCGAGCTTGCCACCATGCGCCTCGCCGAATTCACACTGTCCGGCAAGCGCTGGGAAGACCTGCGCCAGGCGGTCAACCGATCGGTCAAGGAACAACTCACGTTCGAACTGCTCGAGCCGCCGTTCGACACCGTGCTGATGACCGAGCTCGAAAGAGTTTCCGACGAATGGCTCGAAGACAAGGGCGCGCACGAGAAGAGTTTCTCGCTCGGCCATTTCGATCCGGACTATTTCGCGTGGAGCCCGCTCGCGCTGGTACGCCGCGCGGGCGAACTCATCGCATTCGCAAACGTGCTGCCGCCGTACGGCCCGAACGGTACTGCGAGCGTGGATCTCATGCGCCACATCGATGGCGCACCGCGCGGCACGATGGACTTCCTGTTCGCCAAGGTCATGCAGTGGGCGAAGGACAGTGGCTACGAGAGCTTCAGTCTCGGCATGGCGCCCTTGTCCGCGGTGGGCGACAACCCGTACGCGCGCATCAACGAACGCCTCGCCGCGCTCGCGTTCCAGTATGGCGGTCGGTTCTACAACTACCAGGGTCTGCGCCGCTACAAGGAAAAGTTTGCGCCGGACTGGGTCGGCTCGTATCTCGCGTACCCGCGCGGACTGTGGGTGCCAGGTCTTCTGATCGACATCGCGGCGCTGGTCGCGGGCGGCTATCGGCGCTTTCTGTTCGGGCGATAGTACGAGGTCCTTTCCGCGCGGCGGCGGCGATCGACACCGGCGCGGTGCAGCCGTGGCCACGGCGCCTAGCGCTGCAACGCGGCGACCCCCGTGATCAGTTCGACCACATCGTAGTCGGCGTAGCGATCGAACAGCCCCCAGTGATCGGTGTAGGCATGCCCGCTCGCGAACTCCGTGCGGGTGGCAGCCAGACGCACGGCGCGCAGGCACAGCTCCTGGCGTTGCATGCCGATCGCGCTCATCGAATAGACCAGCGCGCCGCCGCGACCGAGCTTGGCCGCGTAACAATCGAGGCGATGCTTGTTCTGGTTCGCGTAGGCAAGCTCCTCGACCCAGGTCACGCCATGGTGGGCCGCGTCGAACGCCGGTGGCTCGGCATAACGGATGAGGCTGAAGCCCGTCGCGCCCTGCCCCTGCAGGCCCGAGCGTTGCGCGGTCGCATGCTGCGCATCGGCGAGCAGCGCCTGGTGCGCATATACCGCCAGATCGTTCTCCGCGATGAAACCGTCGCCCATCCATTCGATCTTGACGAACCAGGCGTCGGCGGCGGCGAGATTCACGCTTTCATGGACGAGCCAGCCGACCGTGTTTTGGCCGCGGTCGCTGTCCGTTCCCGCGTACAGCGTTTGCAGATCCCGGCCAGCGATGAAGTGGAAATGCGCCGGCACGTCGATCAGTGCGTGCACGCGCGCCAATTCGACATGGCCGCTGCGGTAGGGCAGGTTCGCCAAGGCGACCGCAAGGCGCAACTTGCGACCGTCGACACGACCGTGGGCATCGGCCACCAGCGCATCGTGCGGCGACTCACCGCGCGCGCTGCCATCACGCGTTCCGGGCGCCGCGCCGACGCCTGCGACAATCAGGCCCGACCATAACGCGAGCGCCGCCATGGCGCCGAACGTCGGCACCCGGATGTTGTTGCGCCTGTCGTGCCAGTGGCGCACCAGCGCGTACAGCACGGCGGGCGGAAAAACCAGCATCACGACAGCGAGGCCGCGGCGGGTTCGCCACATGCGCACGATCGCGAGCAGGTAGAGAAGGCCGGCCAGGATCGGCAACGCGGCAAGGGGCTGGATCTCGTTGGGCATCGACGTTCCGTCAACGCAGATCGATACGCACGATCTGCTCGCGGCGCAGCGTGTAGGCGGCGGCTCCCCCGATACCGGGGCTGTGCACCTGCAGGGTCATCTGTTCCGCATCCACAGCCTTGACGACGCCGCGATGCACGCGCGCGCCGGCGGTAACGACCGCAACCCGGTCGCCGATATGCCGCGCGAGATCGCTGAACGGCAAGCCGCCGGCTGGCTCCGCGGGCGCAATCCAGCTGTCCCTGGGCGGCGCGGCGCTCGGTGCCGGCGCGACCGGCTCGGCGATGACCGGCGCTGGCGGCGCTGCGGTGACGACGGCGATCGCGGGCAAATCGGCGCCCGTGGGCGCGGGCATCCCTGCGGCTGCCAGCGCGCGCTCGGCGCGCACCAGGACCTCGATCCGCGCTTCGTCGTCGTCGAGGGCCGCGTGCGCGTTCAGCGCGAGCAATAGGCCCACCCCGACCATCCAGCTCGCAGAAATCCACGTTGTCATGCGTCAATGTCCCCGTTTGCAGCGCTATTGATTCGGAAAGAATTCAGATCCCAATCGACCGAATCAATCCCCCCACCCTTGCCCTCCCCGCTGGTGCTGGGGAGGGCAAGCGGAGGGCACTCAAACGAGTTGAGTGCCGGATCAATAAGGCCTGTGCAGGTCGCACTGCGGACGAGCATGGAAGCACATCTGCCAGCGTTCCGATATCGCGGCCACTTCTGGCGATGCGGCGGGACGATTGACCGGTTTGCCGGGTCGAAATCGGTCAATTCGAATCTGCTCGCGGCTCAGCACATACGTCGCGCTGCCGCCGTGCTGGTTCACCGACAGGATGACGTCGCGCGCGTCGGCGCCACGGATGACGCCCACATGCTCGCGTTGGTTGCGGGTCAACACGCGCACGCGCAGGCCGATGCCGTTCGGCAAATCCTCGAAACGGATGCCGCGCCCGGATCGACCGCGGGCGCGACGCCATTATCGCTCGGCGCGACCGGTTGCAAGGTGACCGTCGCGATCGTCGGTGCGGCGGCATCGGCGTTCGCCGCTACCGGCGTCGGCGGATCGGCGCGCGCCGCCGTGAGATGTCGCCGAGTGCGCAGGCGCACAGCGCAAACAACAGGCGAAGGGTGTTGCGATGGGTGGCCTTGCACGACATGAGTCCTGCAGCGTGAAAGCATGAACTCCAGTATATGAGCGATTCGGCGCGCGTTCCTCGCGCCCTCCCCGGACGGTCTTGCGTCGGCGGCGAAGGGCGGCCACGGATCGCGCGAGCAAGAATGTCCTGGACGGATTATTTCGTCGCAGGGCCCCCTCTACGGCGCGGCTGGCGCTCGTGTCGGCAGGCTCTGCACGATCAGCGCACCGAGCGCCGCGTAGTCGCCGTTGTAGTGATGACCGCCCGGCAGCGAAACCACGTGCACGGTTGGTGGTTGCGGCCTGAGGCAGAAACTGTCCTCTTCGTCGGCGCCGTGCACACAGACCAGCGGCACCTTGCTTGCCGCGATTTCCGGGCCAATCGGCAAGGTGTCGTCGTGGCGGGTCGAGCCGAACCAGTCGCCGACGTGGATCTCGAACACCGCCGCGTCGTCGGGCGAAATCATCACGCCGCCGTCCACGCGTTCGCGCAACGCATCGGGCAGGCGGTTGATCACGACCGGGACCAGACTGGCGCCAAACGAATAACCGATCACCACGAAACGCGCGGCCGCGTCGGTCTTGCCGTAGTGCGCAATCACGCGTGCGATCGCCGCGGCAGGGGCATCGGCGGTCTGCTTGTGCCAGAAGAATTTCAACGTCGAAAATCCGACCACGCGAATGCCTTGCGCGGTCAACGCGTCGGCCACGCCGCGATCGAGGCCGGCCCAGCCGCCGTCGCCAGTCACGATGATCGCGATCCGATGCGCCGCGGCCGCATTCGGCGCGGTGGCGGTCGGTGCGATTTCAGTCAGCGGCAGGTCGGCGACATCGTCCGGCAGCGGGGTCATGGCCGCATCCTCGCGCTGACGCCAGCGCGCATAGGCCAAACCCACGTCGCTGCCCGCCTCGCGCGCCGCGAGCGGCGGCAGCAACGCCGCGATCGCGTGCCACGCGCTGTCGAGAATCGCGCCGAGGCCGTTCGTTCGCGCATCCGTGGCGAACGGTCGCGGCAACCAGCGCACCGGCAGCTTTGCGACTGGCACGACGCGAAAGCCACCCTTGGCGGCCGCCGCGGTCGGCGCACCGGCGTCCCCCGCGCAAAAGTTTTTTGGAAACCGCAGGGCCGCATCCCAGCCAAGCGTGATCAGACCTTCGAAGGTACCGGCCGGCGCCTGCGCGGTCAGCGCATACGCGAACGTCGCGCCGGCACCGTCGCCGACGACCAGCGGAACCGTGTAGTCGGCAAGCCCTTCGTGGCGTTCGATCCAGTGCGCGACCTCCTCGACGTGGCCGGCCGGATACGCGCAGCGATCGCCGAGCGCCTCCATGCGTTTGAGATAGGCCGCCAGATCGATACCGACCACGAACGCGCCCTGCCTGGCAAGCGCAGCGGAGAGGCGATCCTGGCGCGCGGTCCAGCCGCTGCTGTCGGAAAAAAGCAATGCGGTATGCGCGATTGCAACGACCGGTCGACTGAGGTGCAAGGTGCCGAACAGGCCGTAGTCGAGCGTTTCCGCCGCCGCAACCTGCGTGGTCATCGCGAACACCAGCGTGACCGCCGCCTTGAGGATCAAGCTCAGCAAGCTCATGGCCATCACTGTCCTGTGGGAGCGCGCGCGGCGGGAGCAGATGTGGTGGGAGCGCCGGCAGGCGCGATGCTCTTTCTTGTGCACCCTTTGAAAGCATCGCGCCTGCCGACACTCCCACCGAAAGACTTTCGCATCACTGCCGCGCCATCAACGCTTCGATCGCATCGGGGTCTTTTGGCGCGCCGGCGGAAATCACTTCGGGGTCGCCATCGGTCACGACCACGTCGTCTTCGATGCGGATACCGATGCCACGAAAGCGCGCCGGTACGCCTTTCTGGTCCGGCGCGATGTAGATGCCGGGCTCGACGGTGACAACCATGCCGGGCTCGAGCACGCGAAACTCGCCGTCGATGCGGTAGTCGCCAACGTCGTGCACGTCAAGGCCGAGCCAGTGTCCAGTCTTGTGCATGTAGAACTTGCGGTATGTGTGTTCGCGCAGATTTCTCTCGACGCTGCCTTCGAGCAAACCGAGCTTGATAAGGCCGCGCGTGATCGTGCGCACCGCGGCGTCATGGTACGCATCGAAGGTTCGACCGGCGCGCACTTCGTCGATTCCGGCGAGTTGCGCGGCGAGCACAATGTCGTACAGCGAGCGCTGTTCCGGCGAGAAGCGACCGTTGACCGGGAACGTGCGCGTGATGTCCGACGCATAGCACTGGTATTCGGCGCCAGCATCGATCAACAGCAGGTCGCCATCGCGCAATGGCGCGTTGTTCGCGCGATAGTGCAGCACGCAGCCATTCGCGCCGCCGCCGACGATCGGCTCGTAACTCGGCACCGCATCGTTGCTGCGGAACGCGTGCAGGAATTCCGCCTCGACCTCGTGTTCGTTCATGCCCGGCCGCGCCGCGCGCATCGCGCGCACATGCGCGCCGGCCGCGATCTTCGCGGCCTTGCGCATCAGGCGCAGCTCGCCGCGCGACTTGTACAGGCGCAAATCATGCAGCAGGTGCGACAGCGCGACGAACTCGTGCGGTGGCTTGGCGCCCTGGCGCACCAGAGCGCGCACGCGGTTGACCCAGCCGATCAGCTTGAGGTCGAACTCGGTGTCGCGGCCGAAATGGTAGTAGACGCGCGTACGGCCTTCGATCAGGCCGGGCAGGATGTCGTCGATGTCGTCGATCGGGAACGCATCGTCCATGCCGTGCGCCGCGATCGCGCCCTCGGTGCCGGCGCGCGGGCCGTCCCAGCGCTCGCGCTCACGATCGCGCTCACGGCAGAAAAGGATCGTCTCGCTGGCGGCACGGCCGGGCACCAGCACGAGCACCGCATCCGGCTCGGCGAAGCCGGACAGGTAATGGAAATCGCTGTCCTGGCGATACGGATAGTGTGCGTCGTTGTTGCGCACCCGTTCCGGTGCGGCCGCGACGATCACGATCGCGTCGTTGCCGGCCATGCGCATCAGTTGCCGGCGCCGGCGTGCGAATTCCTTTGGTTCGATCATTTTCGTCCGGTCGTCGGTTGGGTGCGTGGTGGGCGAACGCTGCCGCTCATTCTACGAGCGATTCACGCGCTGCAGAGCGTAGCCGGCGCGGGCGATCCTGCACGGAAGCGCCACGCGTTTCAATGCAGTACCCGCGCCGGCGCGCGAGCGGCAGCGCTAATTTCGCGGCGCAGGAACGCGCAGCCGGTGCGCACGAAATCGATCACGTCGGCAAGCGCCTGCTCGTCTTCGGTGTTGTCGGCATAGTCGAAATGGCTGGCCGCGATCACACCCAAATCGTGGAGGATCCCGCTGGCGTCAGACGACAACCGGGCGCGTTGCGTCGCTCCGCCGAGCCCGAAACCGCCGAGAAATCCGCGGCACCATTCCACCAATGCGTCCGCGCGCTGAGGCATTGGCGCAGTGCGCGCAGGCAACAACGGGATGATATGGACCGGCGAATCTTCCACTTGTGAACGACAGCTCCGATACAATCGCTGCAAAACTTCGCAGCGGGCGACACCGGGATCGTCGAAATCCAGTTGCAGCGCGTCGAGCCAATCTTCGACGCCCATGCACGCACCTGCGCAAAGACAACCCGTCAGGGAGCCATGCAAATCGCTTGCGTTGACGCCCAGGTAAAGGGTCTCAAGTGTTTTGGCCAGTTCGCCATGGTCAAAGTCGGTGCTCATCCCGGATCGATTCGCGGTGAAGTCCTCGCGAGTTTACTAGCGCCATGCAAACGCGTGGCGCAACTGGCTGGGTTTGCCTACACTCGCGGCAACCTGAGATTTGAAAGTTCGCACCCATGAGGGTTTTCGCGTCGCCACCGGCTCGATCGCGTTTGCGTTTGCGCTGGCGGATGAATTGGCTGCTCGTCTGCATTGCCTGCCTTGTCTGCGCGGCCTGGGCGCACGGCGAAGCAATCCGCCGCGACTATTTCTTCCAGACCATCGGCACTGATCGCGGTCTTGCACAGAACACGGTAACCGCGATCCTGCAGGATCGCGCCGGCTTCATCTGGGTTGGCACCTCAAGCGGGCTGCAGAGGTACGACGGCTACCACTTCACGACCTACGAGCACACGGGCGACACCGCGGACAGTGCGCCGGAAGGGCCGGTTTCAGCGCTCGTGGAAGATCCCGACGGCAACCTCTGGATCGGCACGAACGGCGCTGGACTGATCCGGCTGACGCCGTCGACGGGCGCTTTCCGGAGCATGCATATCGCAGGCTCACCCGCTGGGTCGACCGCCGTGCATGCGCTGCTGTCCGATCCGCGCCACGGACTGTGGGTCGGCAACGACGCCGGGGTCGCCCTGCTCGACACCACCAATGGCCAGCCGAAACGCCAGCTGGCGATCGCGCCGGTGGCCAATCATCCGGCGCGGATCAATCAATTCGGCCTCGCCGAGGATGGCACGTTGTGGATCGCGAGCTCGGTCGGCCTGCTGCGCCTGGGCCCGCGTGCAAATGCGCTGGAGCGCGTGGCCGCTGACCAGATCGATGGCGCGAACGGACTGCTGATCGATCAGGATCGGCAGCTTTTCGTGGCGACCGGCCAGGGTCTCTATCGCGTCGCGCCGGACGACTCGGCAACGCAGGTCTGGCCGAGCGAAGGCCATCACTCCATCGACACGCTGACCCAGGACCGGCGCGGCCGTTTGTGGCTCGCGGTTCCCCATGAAGGTCTGGCCGTGGTCGATCTGGCCAGGAATCAGACGCAATGGTTGAAACCCAGCCGTGTGCTGGAGGGCAGCCTGCCCGACGCGATCATCGCCAGCCTCAACATCGACCGCTCGGGCTTGCTCTGGATCGGCACGATGGAACGCGGTATCGCCAAGGTCGATCCCGACGGAACGTTGTTTCACTACATCGTCGATCACGATCCTGCGCACGCACAGACCGCCGCGAATTATGTGCGCTCGATCTTCCAGGACAGCAAAGGCGACTTGTGGCTCGGCACCGAAAGCGATGGGCTGAAACGTTACGATCCGGTGCACAACCAGTTCGACGATCACTCCGACCTGCTGATGCAGGGGGCGAAAGACAACACGCACAAACCGCTCTTGGTCGTGAATGCATTCGCCGACGCCGGCAACGGGCGACTCTGGGTCGCGAGCAATCGCGGCGTCGCCCTGTTCGACCCGGCTTATCACATGGTTTCGTTCCTGCCCGAGGACGCGACCGGCACGCGCGGGCTGCCCGACGCGGACGTGCGCTGCCTGCTCCTGGCGCGCGACGGCACCTTGTGGATCGGCACCGCCAATGCCGGCCTCATGCATTACGACCCGTCCAGGCAGATTTGGACCTCGTTCCGTCACACCGCCTCGGAGACCACGACCGGTGGCCTCGCCGACGACATGGTGCTGGCCCTGGACGAGAACCGCGACGGCAGCATCTGGGCCGGCGGTTTGACTGGGCTGAGTCTGGTCGATCCGGCCCGCCACAGCGTACGCGTCTTCCGTAATGACCCGAACGATGCGCATTCGCTCGGGGCCAATCTCGTGCGCGCGCTCAAGGCGACCAGCGACGGCACCCTCTGGATCGGCACGCAGGCCGGCCTCAGCCGGCTCGACAGGATTGACGCGCAGCACGCGCACTTCACGCGTTGGCTGCCGCGCGACGGGCTTCCGAGCGGCACCGTGTATGCGATCGCCGACGACAAGATGGGGCGCCTGTGGCTGAGCACGAACCGCGGCATCGCCGCGTTCGACCGCAAGACCGAAACCTTCCACGCATACACCATCGCCGACGGTCTGCAGGGCATGGAGTTCAATGGCGGGGCGTATACGGAGCTGCGCGACGGCGAGCTTGCGTTCGGTGGCGTCAACGGCATCAACCTGTTTTCGCCGCAAGCGATCGTTGGCAGCCGCTACGCGGCGCCGGTGGTGTTCACCAACGTGCATATCGGCAACCGCGACGTGCGCATGCTGCCTGGCGGCAACCAGATCGAGATGCCTGCGGCCGACCGCTTGGTTCGCTTCGAATTTGCCGCACTCGATTTCGCCGATCCCGAGCGCAATCGTTTCGCCTATCAGCTGGAAGGCTTCGACGACCGCTGGATCGATGCTGGTGCGCGCCACGACGCGAGCTACACCAATCTCGATGCGGGTCGTTACGTGTTCAAGGTGCGCGCCAGCAATCACGACGGTTACTGGGGCGACCACGTCGCGACGATCGCGTTGCGGGTGACGCCGCCATGGTGGGATAGCCTCGCTGCCAGGATTGCGTATCTGCTGATTGCGGCGGGCGCGCTCCTGCTGTGGTGGCGCGCGCACCGGCGACGGCGCCAGAAAGAGGAAAACTACCATCTCGACGTGCGCGAGCGCGAAGACCGCCTGCGTCTGGCGCTGTGGGGCTCGGGCGACGATTTCTGGGATTGGAGCATCGCGCGCGGCGAAGTCGTCGTGACCGGCTCCGGAGATCTATTCAAGGGCGTTTCGCGGCGCGCGCTTGCACTTCCGTTTACCTGGCTGCGCAGCCACGTGCATCCCGACGATCGCGCGGCGGTCGAACGGTGCCTCGAGCAACACATCAACCACGCGACCGATACGTTCGAATCGGAACATCGTTTTCGCAGCCATCGCGGCGACTGGATCTGGTCGCTCGCGCGCGGCAAGATCGTCGAGCGCGACGAAGACGGCCAACCGCTGCGCATGTGCGGCACCGCGCGCAACGTCACCGCCGAACGCGCCGCCGAGCAGGATCGTCGCGTCGCCCAGGAAGTCATCCGCAGCATGGCCGAAGCGGTCTCGGTGAGCGACCTCGAGTTCCGCTTCCTGACCGTCAACCCCGCGTTCACGCGGATCACCGGTTGGCGCCAGGAAGAGGTCGCCGGACAACCGGCGGCGCTGCTCAATTCCTCGCAGCATCCGATGGACCATTATCTTGCGCTGCGCGAAGAACTCCAGCGCAACGGCTACTGGCGCGGTGAGCTGTGGCAGCGGCGCAAGGACGGCGAAGAATTCCTGAGTTGGGCCGAGGTCTCCGAAGTACGCGACGCCAACGGCGTGCGCACGCACTTCGTCGGTGTGATTTCCGACATCACCGACCGCAAGCGCGCGGAGCAGGAGCTGCGCTACCTCGCCAACTACGATGCGTTGACGGGCCTGCCGAATCGAACCCTGCTCAGCGAACGCATCGGTCATGCGATCGTTCGCGCACGCAGCACCGCGCGCAAGATCGCGGTGCTGTTCCTCGACCTCGACCGCTTCAAGCATGTCAACGATTCGATGGGCCACGCGACGGGCGACCGCATGCTGAAAGCCGCGGGGAGCCGCTTGCGCCAGGTGGTGCGAGAAGGCGATTCGGTCGCCCGCATCGGCGGCGACGAGTTCACGATCGTGCTCGAGGACATCGCCAGCAGCGTCGAGGCGGAACGCATCGCCGAAAAGGTGATCGCCGCGTTCGAGGAGCCGCTGGAGCTCGATAACGGCCAGGAAGTCGTGATCTCGCTGTCGATCGGCATCAGCATGTATCCGGACCACGGCCAGTCGCCGAGCGATCTGCTGAAGTTTGCCGATACCGCGATGTACCAGGCCAAGGAACACGGCCGCAAGACCTGGATGGTCTACACCGAGGCGATGGATGCCGCCGCGCGTCTGCGCGCAACCATGGTTGCCGCGTTGAGCAAGGCGCTGGAACGCAACGAGCTGGCGCTGATGTACCAACCCAAACTCTCGCTGCTCGACGAACGCATCAGCGGTGTCGAGGCGCTGCTGCGCTGGCGCAGCGCCGACCTCGGCGATGTATCGCCCGACGTGTTCATCCCGATCGCCGAGGAAACCGGACTCATCATCGAGATCGGCGACTGGGTCGTCGCGCAAGCCTGCGCGCAGCTCGCGCGCTGGCGCGAGGCCGGCATCGGCGACATCACCATGTCGGTGAATGTGTCGGTTGCGCAACTTCTGCGCGGCGACCTGATCCGGCGCCTGTGCGACGTGCTCGCCGAGTGCGACATCGCGCCCAACCTGCTCGAACTGGAGCTGACCGAAAGCATGGTCATGGCGAATGCGGAGCAATCGATCACGACCCTGCGCCGCCTCAAGGCGATTGGCGTCTCCCTCACGATCGACGATTTCGGCACCGGCTATTCCTCGCTCAGCTACCTGAAGCGTCTGCCGATCGACGCCTTGAAGATCGACAAGGAATTTGTCGGCGACATCACCACCGACCCGGACGACGAGGCGATTACCGCCACTGTGATCACGATGGCGCATTCACTTGGCCTCAATGTCATCGCCGAGGGCGTCGAGCACGTGGAACAGGTCGAATACCTGCGCGAGCAGGGCTGCGACGAGATCCAGGGGCACTGGCTGGCGTTCCCGTTGCCGCCCGACCAATGTCTCGCGTTCCTCAGCGAGCGCGCGCAGCGGCGGCGCGTCGCACTCGGCGGGGCGGCTCGGTAACGGGATGCGACACTTCCCGGCCATGAGCCCGCCATCGCCAACACCAACCGACAAACCGTGCGGTGGCGATGCTATATTTCCGTTCATGTCCACCCATGAGCAGAGTTTGCTGGCGATTGGCGATCGACTCGATCGGCTCGTGGAGCTGTGCCGCACCTTGCAGGATGAAAACCGCAGCCTGCGCCACAGCCAGGAGCAACTCGCCAGCGAACGCTCGCAGTTGCTCGCGCGCAACGAGCTGGCGCGCTCGCGCGTCGAGGCGATGATCATGCGCTTGAAGTCGCTGGAGCAGAACCACGTATGAACGCCAGCGAACCCGTTGCGGTCAACATTCTCGACCGCGAATTCCTGATCGCCTGCACGCCCGAGGAACGCCCCGGCCTGTTCGACGCGGCGCGCCATCTCGATACCAAGATGCGCGAGATGCGCGGCAACGCGCGTTCGGCGGGCCTGGATCGCATTGCGATTCTGGCCGCGCTTCAGATCAGCCATGAATTGCTGAACGCGCGCCAGCGCGAATCGACCGAATCGGCACAGTTGGCAGAGAAACTGCAAGCACTCAACGCGAAGCTTGAACGCGCGTTCGCCACGTCACTACAATAGCCGCAGGTGTCCTCTGTGGTGCCCGGCAGTGCACTCTTACATATTGCCTTGTTCCTATTGACGACCCGGGATTGCGAAGCGAAAACCTGTGTGCAAGTCCACCTCGTGTGGAAAGCCTTACGGTTTCGCCAGCCCTCCCACCTGATCCCTCTGGATCAAGGTCGTTCGATGCGCACCGACATGGCGGAGGACACCGCTTTCTTTTTTCGCTCCGCGGCGGCGCCACGGGATCCGCAACCGTGAACGCCGCTGCTGACAACCCCCGATGAAACCCGAGATGGACGCACGCAAACGTTTGCGCACGGAGCTTCGCGCGCGCCGCGCGAATCTGTCTGCGGCCGAGCGCATCGCGGCGTCGCAGACGCTGCTCGATCAGCTCGAACAAATCCCCGAGTTCCTCACCGATCGGCGCATCGGCGGCTATTGGGCCGTCGCCGGGGAATTGCCGCTGGCCGCGTTGCTTTCCGGGTTGCGCGCACGCGAACAAGTCTATTGCCTGCCAGTGGTCGGCGCCGAGCGACAGCTCTCGTTTGCGCCGTGGCGACCCGGCATGGCCATCGCGATGAATCGCCATGGCATTCCCGAGCCCGAATGCGCGAGCGCGGACCGGTTCGCCCCCGAACAGCTCGATGTCGTGCTGCTGCCCTTGCTCGGCTTCGATCGCGACGGTAATCGTCTGGGCTTCGGCGGTGGCTACTACGACCGCAGTTTCGCGTTCCTGCAGGGGCGCGCCGGCGTCGCCAAACCGATGCTGGTCGGCGTCGGTTACGCGACCCAGGAAGTGGCCGCGATCGAAGCGATGCCGTGGGACGTCCATCTTGACTACATCGCGACCGAGCGTGAGTTGATCGACCTCACGGCGTCGCCGACATGACTGGCGCAGCGCGACCAAAACCGCGGGATGCCTCATGCGTCACTGGCTGATGAAATCCGAACCCGATGCGTTCTCCATCGATGACCTGGCTCGCGTCGGCACCGAGCCCTGGAGCGGCGTGCGCAACTACCAGGCACGCAACTTCATGCGCGACGGCATGCGGCCCGGCGATGGCGTGCTGTTCTACCATTCCAGCTGTGCCGAACCCGGCGTCGTGGGGATCGCCGCGGTCGCCAGCGACGCGTATCCGGATCCGACCCAGTTCGATCGCAAGAGCCACTATTTCGATCCTGCCAGCACGCAAGAAACGCCGCGCTGGCAACTGGTCGACATCGCGTTCAAACGCAAGCTCGCGCGCACGATCACGCTGACCGAACTCAAGGAGCAACCGCGCCTCGAGGAATTCGCGCTGCTGCGCCGCGGCAATCGCCTGTCGATATTGCCAGTGACCCAAGCGCAGTGGGACCGCATTCTTTCCCTTGAATGAGGGAGCGGCAGGCGCTGGGGTCGCGCTTGCAGCGCTCCTACAAAAGCGGACACCACTGTAGGAGCAGCGCAGCCGCGATGCTTTCCCGAACATGATCCGGAGAGAAGAATGACGAAGGACGAAGAAAAACGCCGCGCCGGCCGCGCCGCGATGCGCTATGTCGAAGACGGCATGATCGTCGGCGTCGGCACCGGATCGACCGTCGCGCATTTCATCGATGCGCTGGCCGAACGCAAGCACCTGATCGAAGGCGCCGTATCGAGTTCCAAGCAATCCACGCAGCGGCTCAAGCAACACGGCATTGCCGTGCTCGATCTCAACGCGGTCGGCGACATTCCGCTGTACGTCGACGGCGCCGACGAGTGCGACCCGAATCGCTGCCTGATCAAGGGCGGCGGCGCCGCGTTGACTCGCGAAAAAATCGTCGCGGCGGCCGCGCGCGTGTTCATCTGCATCATCGACTCGAGCAAGCGCGTCGCGACGCTGGGCGGTTTTCCTCTACCGATCGAAGTGATTCCTATGGCGCGCAGCTATGTCGCGCGCGAGCTCGTCAAACGCGGCGGCCAACCGGTCTGGCGCGACGGCGTGGTCACCGACAACGGCAACTGGATCCTCGACGTGCATGGTCTGCGCATCGCCAAGCCAGTCGAGCTGGAGCGCGACCTGAACCAGATCGCGGGCGTGGTCACGGTCGGATTATTCGCGCAGCGTCCAGCCGATATCGTGCTGATCGGCGCGGACGAGATGCATTGAGCGCCAGCCAACGCGCGTCCGATTGACCCAGCGCGCCTGCGCGTGCTCCCATACTCGAAACACGTGCGCGCCGCAGCGCGCGCATCGGGGAACCCCATGAACGACGTGACACCTGTTCCGCTTGCACGCTGCCTGCAGCGCCAACCGCTTGCGGCGGCTGTCGTCGCCGGCCTGCTTGCGCTCGGCGCATTGGTCGTTGCACCGGAGCGGGTCGCGGCGAGCATCGACGTCGCCGGACCACAATTGCGCGCCGACCCCGCACGCCGGATTTTTGCGCAATTTCCCGCGCCGCGAACCACCTCGCATCAAACCCACGCGGTTGCCACGACCTGGCCGGTCACCAACTGTGCCGATGACGGTGCCGGCAGTTTGCGCTCGGTCATCGAGAGTGCGGCCGGTGGCGACGTCATCGACCTCACCGCGCTGACCTGCGCGACGATCACGCTCGAAACCGGCGCGATTGTGATCCCGTTCGACAATCTGACCTTGAGCGGCCCGGGTCGCGATGTGCTCGCCATCGACGGCAATCATCTGGATCGCGTCTTCATCCATCCACACGGTGGCGCGCTGACCGTACACGCGATGACGATCCAGGGCGGGCGCGATCGGGCGACCGGCTTCCACGTCGCCGGCGGCGGCTGCATCGCCTCGGCAGGCTACGTGACGCTCGATAACACGACCGTGCGCAATTGCTATGCCGGCGGCGAAGGCGCCTATGGCGGCGCGCTCTATGCCTACTCGTTGACGATGGCGAACAGCACGCTGTCCGGCAACGTGGGCTACGGCGTGCACGAGGACGCCGGTACCGCCGCGTTCGGCGGCGCGGCGTTCGTCTATTCGATGCAGCTCACCGAAAGCACGGTCACCGGCAACCGCGCCGAACACCTGTTCCATGCAGGCCGCACCAGCTACGACATCGGCGGCGGCATTATCGCAGTGCTCGGCGGCAGTATCGTGAGCTCGACGATCGACTCGAACACCAGCTACGGCCGCGGCGGCGGCATCGCCGCGTTCAGCCCGGTGACGATCTCCAACAGCACGTTGTCCGGCAACGTCGCCCAGACCGACATCGGCGGCGCGCTGTTCCTGCGCTGGCCAGCGATGCTGCAAGCGAACAACAGCACGTTCACCGCGAATCACGCGCAAGCCGGCGGTGGCGGCATCTGGATCGCCACGTCGACGTCGAACCTGCAGAGCAGCCTCGCATTCGGCAACAGCACCGGCGCCGGCAATTTCGCCGATCTGCAGGCCCCTTCGGCGCTCATGATCAGCGGCGCCAACAATCTGGTCGGCATCGCCAGCCCCACCGTGACCCTGCCCGCCGATACGCTCACTGCCAATCCATTGCTCGGCCCGCTCGCAAACAATGGCGGCCCCACGCGCACGCACACGCTCGGCGCCGGCAGCCCGGCCGTCGATGTCGGCAACAACCTCGTGAACCTTGCGTTCGACCAGCGCGGCCCGGCCTACCCGCGCGTCTACGGTGCCGCCGCGGACATCGGTGCGTTCGAGCAACAGGCACTTCCACCGCCGATCGTGCAGACGCCGGTGCCAGCGCTGTCGGCATGGGCGATGGCGTTGCTGGCAGGACTGCTCGGGTGGTTTGCATGGCGCCGCCAAGCGCGAACCCCTTGGCCATATTCCGCAGGGCAGCGATAGCGATGGACCGGTGATCTAGCCGAGCGAGGCCGGAGATACAGCGGCGACAAGATGCGCAGTGGCGGCGCCGTGCGCCGTGTCGTCAACGAGGTCGACACGATGGCTCAGCGTGCCTGCCCGCGGCGCCAGTAGTCCCGCTCGATGATCCGATACAGCGAAGCGGTGAAGCGCTCGGCGTCAGCCGTGGACAGATGCGACCACTCGGGCTGGGTGTATCCCTGCAGTTCGGGGTAGTCCTCGAAATAGATGCCTGGCGCGCCGGTGCGCGCAATCAGCACATCCCAGGTCTGCGCGCGTGGAAACACCTTGTCTTCGAAGGCAAGAAACGGACCGCCGCTCGGGGACGCACGAACAGCACTTCGACACCGCGTGCGCGCAGCTTGGCCACTGCCGCCCCGGCGACGCGCAAAAAAAGAAAGCCCCGCATGAGCGGGGCCGTCGGGTGCTGGCTGGGGAAAGGATGACTCGCACCGTCCATGAAGCTCGGCCCTTTGGGCTCGGCTCTGCTTGGCAGAGCTGTTCGAGCGGTTTCGTGGAGATCTCGCAGTCATTCAAGCCCGCGCCGACCGACACACCGAGAACGTGCGGCCCGTTATCGAACAACTTCGCCTGGAAGGCTTCACCAGCCCAGGGCGCACGCCGCTGAGTTGAACGAGCGCGGCATGTTGACGCCAACAAGAAGGAGGTATTGGCACAAGTCGTCAGTCAGGAGCCTCTTTGAGCGTTTGAACTACGTGACCGCAGCGTAGCAACCCCGGCACTGCCTTAGTTCGCCCCGCGACCAGATCGACAACACCGCCACGCGGCTTGAGTGCCCGGCGTGCGCCATTTCCGGTTGGCTGCGCATGGGCGAACAGGCCGCCGAGAAGCACAACGGTCCGCGCTACGACGAGACCCGGTTAAAGCATGCGTTGCGCGAGATACGTGCGCTGACGGTGCTGCCGCCAGAGAAGTTTGGCGCTCGCCTGCAGTCGCTTTTCTCCGAGGCGGGCGTCGTATTCGTTCTGGTGCCGGCGATCACCGGTTCCCACGTCAGTAGTGTGGCGCGCTGATTGGATGCAACTCGCCCTCGACGACCCCAACCACAGCGCATCCACGACCGATCAGGAACGCGAGGCCAACGCTTGGGCCAGGGACTGGCTGATACCAAACGTCTCATCCATCGAGCTCGCCCAGCTCAAATCGAGGCAGGCGGTCAAGGACTTTGCCCAACGGCTGCGCATTCACCCTAGGCATCGTCGTTGGCCGATAGCAACACGATGGCCTGGTGCCCCCTTCCTGGATGAACGATCTGAAAGTGAGTTATCGGATAGAAAGCAGCGGGTGATCAACCGCGAGCCACCCGTCGTTGGATCGAATGTGCCGCGCAATTCCATCGCGCGCAACTTTCATGCACTAAACTGGTGCAATGATTTCGTCACGCACCCACCCAACGCCTGAGCTTGCGGTCACGGCTTGGGCCCACAGCCGCACGGGCGTCGCGGTGCTCGATGCCGGCTTGCGATTGCGCAGCGTGAATCCGGCGCTGGTCGAACGGTTGGGCGGCGGCCGGCGTCTGCTCGATGAGCCGCTGGCGGTGCTTGATGGAGCGCCACCGACGTTGGTCGAAACCGCCACGCGCGCATTGGCCGAGCAGCGCACGATCTTGTTGCGCTCGGCCGCGTTGCGCGGCAGCGCGGGTGAATTCGCGTGCGACCTGGCGTTCGTCCCAGTCGATTCCGAAGAGGTTCTGCTTGAACTGTATCCAGCGGGGCTGCCGGTCGAGCCGGTGGCGCCGCATCTGTCCGAGTCCCTGCGCGGTTTTGCCCACGAGGTGAAAAACCCGCTAGCCGGCGTGCGCGGCGCGGCGCAGTTGTTGCGGCGGCGGTTGGACACGCCCGAACTCGCCGAGTTGGCCGACCTGATCCTGGCCGAGGTCGATCGCCTGACCGCCCTCGCCGACCGCTTGCTGCGCAACAGCGGCAAACCGCGCCTGGCGCGCATCGGTATCCACGAACTGACCGAGCGCGTGGCGGCGCTGATCGCGGCGCAATCGCCTAACGTGAGTCAGACGCGCGATTACGACCCGAGTCTGCCCACGGTCAACGGCGATGCCGATCGGCTCACCCAAGTGTTGCTGAATCTTGCGCGCAATGCGGTCGAGGCGGGCGCGCGTGGCCTGACCTGGCGCACTCGCGCCGAGCACGCTGCGCGCCTGGGCGATCGCAGCGTGCGCTTTGCGGTCCGCGTGGACATTGCCGATGACGGCCACGGCGTGCCCGCGGACCTTGTCGACACCCTGTTCCAGCCGTTGGTGTCCGGACGACCGGACGGCAGCGGCCTCGGTCTGGCGCTGGCCCAGGAAATCGCGCGCGAACACGGCGGACAATTGCGCTACAGCAGCCGACCCGGCGCCACCGTATTCAGCCTGTTGCTGCCCGTTGGAGACGCGCGTGGCTGAGCCGGCGACCATCTGGATTGTCGATGACGACCGCAGCGTGCGTTTCGTGCTGGCTGCCGCGTTGAGCGAGGCGGGCTTTGCGATCCGCGAATTCAGCGATGCCGAAAGCGCGCTGGCCGCACTCGCTGACAATGCACCGCCCGTGCTGTTCAGCGACGTGCGCATGGCCGGGGCGAATGGGCTGCACCTGCTCGAACGCATCGGGGCCCAGGCGCCCGGCGTGCGGGTGATCATGATGAGTGCGTTCACCGACGTGGCCACTTCGGCGGCGGCATATCGCCACGGCGCGTTCGACTATCTGCCCAAACCGTTCGATCTGGACGACGCCGTCGCCATTGCTCGCCGCGCGCTGGCGCAGACGCCTGTCGCGATCGTAGCGGCGCCGCTGCCAGCGGCGGCCGAGGCGGACCTCATTGGCCACAGCCCCGGCATGCGCGAGCTGTTCCGCGTGATCGGCCGCGTCGCCGCGAGCGGACTCGGTGTGTTGATCACCGGCGAGACCGGCACCGGCAAGGAACTCGTCGCGCGCGCGCTGCACCGCGAAAGCGCGCGCGCGGCGCGGCCATTCATCGCGCTCGACACCGCCGCGATCCCGGCCGAACTCCTCGAATCGGAATTGTTCGGCCACGAGGCGGGCGCGTTCACCGGTGCCGCGCGGCGCCACGCCGGCCGTTTCGAACAGGCCGCTGGCGGCACGCTGTTTCTCGACGAGATCGGCGACATGCCGCTCGCGATGCAGACCCGGCTGCTGCGCGTGCTCGCCGCCGGCGAGTTCTATCGTGTCGGCGGCCGCGAGCTGATCCGCGCCGATGCGCGCGTGATCGCGGCAACCCATCAGGACCTCGACGCGGAAGCCGAACGCGGCGAATTTCGCCCCGACCTCTTGCATCGTCTCGATGTCGTGCGCCTGCACATCCCGGCCCTGCGCGAGCGCCGCGAGGACATCGCGCTGCTGGCCGAGCACTTCCTCGCGCGAGCGGTCGCCGCCGCCGGCAACGCCGCGAAACGCTTCTCACCCGCCGCGCTTGGCGCGTTGCGCGACTACGCGTGGCCGGGCAATGTGCGCCAGTTGGAGAACCTGTGCCGGCGCGTCGCCGTGCTCGCATCGGGACGCGAGATCGGCGTCGGCGATCTGCCACCGGCGATCTTCGAAAGCGCGCCACCGCGCGAAGCCGCGAGCTGGAGCGGCGCGCTGCGCGTCTGGGCCGAGCAGGCACTCGCCGCCGGCGCGGAAAACATCTATGCCGAGGCGCGCGCCGAACTCGAACGCGTGTTGCTCGACGCCGCGCTCGCCAAGCACGGCGGCCATCGCCAGCACGCCGCAAAGTCACTCGGCCTCAGCCGCAACACGATGACCCGCAAACTCGGCAGTTCCCGCAAGAAGCGAGACTGAGTGGCAGCCGCCCGCTACATTGGTCGGCGCCAAAAGAGTGGCTGGATAAAAGACCGCCCTGCCCCTGGCCGCGCTCGGTCCGCAAAAGAATAAATAACACAATCCGAACGACTAATTCAACGTTTGCGATATTTTACCGCGTTAACCTTGATGATGAATATACTCGTGGCGCAAGGGAGAGTGGACGTGAGTGATTTGAGGATAAATGTCATTGTCGCTGCAATCCTTATTATTCCTGCTTGTGGGACTACTAATGCGCTGGCCTATGGATTTTTTGATCAAGGGTTCACACAGACGCCGGTTGTTCGAACAGATTATTTTTCGAACATAGCTGGCACAGCTCGAACTCCACTTCAAGTGAGCCCTTGTCATTTTGGACAAAACCCCTGTCCTACACTTCGAACCGTATGGCCGCAGAGCAACTACTGGGCCGAGGGCTTTCCTGCAAATTGCTCTCCTTTCTACAACTGCCCGAATTACTGGTGGACATTAATAATGAATAATGAACCACGCGAGGCTTCAGGCAATTCCGGACCAGCAGATGTATCGCTTCCGAGATATTGGCCCGGCGGCGGCGGCATCATGGGCTTCTCAACGTTATATGGCAACGACAATTTTCCCGGAGACACATATTGGCGAGCCCATCTTGTTCTGAGCGCTTATCCGATAAATCCAGTGGTCGGCGCAATACCGTACCTCGGTTTCGGTGCGTTCGCGAACGGCGGAAACAGATGGCCTATCGGAGCGCTGAATCCCAGCAATGCGCCATATATACTGAAATTTGATTCTCGCTTGTGGGCCTCCGTCCTTCCTGCACCATGCTGCGGATCAGGGACGACGCAACTTCAAACGATCACCTCATGGTTAACGATAATTGCGTCTTGGGGAACGCACCCGAAGATGATCCAGATTGCCCTTTGGCATCAGAGTCGGGACCCGCAGAATCCGAGTAACCCCGATCCCTATCTCGGAGGCCCGCCGCCACAAAACCATGGGGTGCAGTTCGAATGGCGGTACACGCAAAGCGGTTTCTATCCGGGTGCCGTCTATCTGACGTTAACAGCGGAGGAGATCAGCTCGTACTGTGGCTTAAGTGTGCCAACACTTGTGCTGAACCAAGATGTTCACTATTCGATCAATTTGCAGCAACTATTCCAGTGTATGAATAATCATCATCTGTTTGATGAGCCTCTTCCGTCGACAGCGAACATTCCTATCAACACCGTCCTATGGGCCAATGAGTCCTCTGGTATCAATGGCGGCCTATGGACTGATGTGCACAATATGCGCATGGTCAGCACGCCTTCTGAGGCGCAAGACGCTGATGGTGAAGACATTGGGAAGAGGGGTATAGGCGAGCCTCTCAATTATGGCGCCAAAACTGAGCTGATACGCCAAGCCCTACAATCGCAGGCGGATATGGCGGCGCAGGAAAACCGATAACTGGATGACATCTGTTACGCATTTTGGAGCGGCAGCGAGCTCGCTGCCCTTCTGCTTGCAGCCGTCGGCGGTTGATCGCGGGAACGCGTCGTGCTCAATGCCGCACTGGCGGCGCACGGTGGCCACCAGCACGCCGCAAAGTCGCTCGGCCTCAGCCGCAACACCATGACCCGCAAACTCGGCAGTTCGCGCAAGAAACGCAGCTGACCCCTTGTCGCACGCTCATGAGTGCAGCGCTGCGGGCTGCTACCATCGCGTTCCCGAACACTGATCCAGCGTATGATCGATCTCTCGCTTGTCCGCGCCTCGCTTGCCTCGACGACGTTAGGCGCTGATACGCCGTTTGCCTTGGTCGTCCATTTTTCGGTCGACAGCGTTGTCGTGTTCGATGTCGATGTGTCGATCGATATCGTCGAGGTCGAAACCGGAACAAACGTTGCCCGCGCGCAGCTGGCGGCGGCGGGCTGGGACGTCAGTTGGTTGCCGCGCGGCGACTACGAAGTGCACGCGCTCGCCGCGCGATCGGGTCTGCGCCAAGGTCGCTATGTCGCGCATGTCGCGCTATGGCATCGCGATGGCGGTACCGCGGTCAAGGCGGCCGAGGCCGCTGTTCCATTTGTTGTGGAGGCCGTCGGCTCGGGCGAGGGACCAAGCTTGGCGTGGCAGTTGCAGAGCCGCGAGGGCACGACGCCGATCGAGGCATTGTCGTGGAAGCGTGGCGCAGCGGACTGGTTTTTCAAGCATTTCGACCATGCCGCACGCACGACCGTGAGTTACCTGCTCGGCGATTCGCCATTGCTCAAGGGTCGCATCCTCGATGTCGGTTGCGGCGACGGCATCACCGATCTCGGCATTGCGCTGCGCCAAAAGCCACAGGAACTGATCGGCATCGATCCGTTCCGCGGCTACGAACGTCTGCCCGAGATCCTGAAACGCGCGCATCTGCCAATCGAGCGGCTGCCCGACAATCTCCGCTTTCTGCCCGAAGGCGCGAATGCGATACCGTTTCCCGACGATCACTTCGACGTTGTGCTGTCGTGGGGTTCGCTGGAGCACATTGTTGGCGGCTATGCGCAGGCGCTGACGGAAATTCGCCGGGTGTTGCGTCCGGGCGGGCTCCTAATGGCGCATCCTGGCCTCTACTTCTCCGATGTCGGCAATCACCTCGGCGAGTTCCGTTTCGCGCAGGAGGAACCCCACGTGCATTTGAAGCGCCCGCACGACTGGCTGCGCGAGCAGGTGTTGAACGGCGAACCCGAACGCATGGACCGCAGCGGCGACTACGCGACGCCGGCGCAGTACTGGCAATGGTTCACCGAACTCAATCCGATCACGGTCTCGGGTTTCGAACGCGAATTGCGCGAGCTCGGCTTCGAGCCATGGCGCATTGCGGTGCGCACGCACGATCGCGTCGAGTACACCGCCGAGCTGCAGAACTACTCGTTCGTCGACCTTGCAGTCGGCGAACTCTACGTCTCGGCCTACAATCGCAAGCGCTGACTTCCCCGATCCGCGGTGCGGCGCCGGGCACTGCGCGTCACGGCAGAGGCGGGATCTGGACAACGGAGATTCGATGCAGACCGAGCTTCTGGTGCGCGATGCGACCCGTGCGGATATCGCGTTCCTCGTCGACAGCAACGCGGCGATGGCACTCGAAACCGAGCGCAAGATCCTCGATCGCGCAGTGCTCGAGCGCGGCGTCGCCGCGGTGTTCGCGCAACCGCACCGTGGGTTTTACCTGGTCGGGCAGCGCGGTACGCAGTCGGTAGGTTGCCTGCTGATCACGCGCGAGTGGAGCGACTGGCGCAACGGTGACTGGTGGTGGCTGCAGAGCGTGTACGTGGTGCCAGAAGCGCGGCGCAGCGGTGTGTTCCGTGCGCTGCACGCCGAGGTCGAGCGCCGCGCGCGGACCGCGGCCGATGTCGTCGGTCTGCGCCTGTATGTGGAGCAGGACAACGCGCGTGCGCAGGCAACCTATGCCATGCTTGGAATGAGCCCGGCGTACTATCGTTTGTACGAGCGCGGTTTTGCGCACGGATGACACGATGATGCGTCGCAACACCCGGATTCCATTGCCGTGATGCGATCGTTGCGGTCGCGATTCCGGGCGATGTCCGCGTCGCCCAAGTCCAGCCTGCGAAGGCTCGGTCAGGAAATCATCGATTTCTGGACGTTGTTCGTGGTGCCGGGAGTGCCAGCCATGCTTCCGTGGCGTTGGGCTTGGGCCTGCTATCGAGGCATGAGCCGCTTTCCGCTGCTGCTGGAAACGCAGATCGGCGCGCGCGCGGATATCGCGATGCAGGCATTGCCGGGGATCGATCGCACGCGGTTGATCCGCCGACTCAGATTCCTGCAGATGCTCGACCTCGCGGATTTCTATCTCGCGCGCAGGGCGCGACTGGCAGCTATACCGGGCGGTCATTTCATCGTCGAGGGTGAATGGCCGTCCGGACCGTTCATCGCGGTCAGCTTCCACTACGGCAACGGCATGTGGATGCTGCGCGATCTCTTGCGCAAGGGGCGTCGCACCACAGTCGTGGCTGCTCCATTCGAGCCCGGCGACTACAAGGGCCGGCGCATCTATCTGGGCTATTCACGCGCGCGTTATCGGGAACTGGAGCGCTCCGCGGGCGGGGCTGCCGCTTATCGGCCGCGTGTGCGCGAGAAACTGGTCGACGCATTGACGCACGGAGGTGTGGTCATGAGTCTGCTCGATCTGCCGCCGCGCCTGGTTTCGGCCAATCAGCAGGTCGTAGGCATACTGGGTCGGACCGCTTCGCTGCCGATGGGCGTGTTCCAGCTCGCCGCGTCGGTAGGTGTGCCGGTGGTGCCGTTCTGGATCGAGATCGATGCGAGAGGCGTGCGCAAGCTCGTCATCGACCATGCGCGCGATCCGCAGGAACCTTCCGCGAACCTGGCATATTTCGCTGCATTGCTCGACACGTTGATCCGGCGTGATCCGGCCGCATGGCATTTCTGGTCGGAGTGGCCCGCTTGGGTGCGTGACGCGGCAACCTTGTCCGCGTCACAGACTGCGCAGCCGGTAGCGTAAGCGGTGACGCCGTGCGTACAAGCTGCGTTTGTGATTGTCAAGTGAGGCCGCAAGCGGAACAATAGCTGCAGATCTCGCGGCGGTAGCCGATGAACACAATCCAATCATTTCTTGCGCGGCGGTGACATGACGAAACGAGCAGGCATCATCGGCGGCGTACGCATTCCGTTCTGCCGCAACAACACGGCCTATGCCGATGTCGGCAATTTCGGCATGGCGGTGAAGACGCTCGGTTCGCTGGTCGAGCGTTTCGGCCTGCATGGGCTCGAACTCGGCGAGGTCGCGTACGGCGCAGTCATCAAGCACGCCTCGGACTGGAACCTCGCGCGCGAGGCGACGCTGTCATCCGGTCTCGCGCCGACCACGCCGGGCATCACCACCGCGCGCGCCTGCGGCACCTCGCTCGACAACGCGATCCTGATCGCGAACAAGATCGCGATGGGCCAGATCGATGTCGGCATCGCCGGCGGCGCCGACACCACCAGCGACGTACCGATCGCCTATTCCAAACCGTTGCAGCAGCGCCTGCTCGCGATGAACCGCGCCAAGGCGCCGCTGGAAAAGGTCGAGACCGCGCTCAAGGGTTTTTCGCTGGCCGAACTGAAACCTTCGTTTCCCGGTGTCGCCGAGCCGCGCACCGGCAAGTCGATGGGCGACCATTGCGAGCTGATGGCGAAGGAATGGCACATCGCGCGCGAGGACCAGGATCGGCTCACGCTGGCGAGCCACCAGAAACTCGCCGCTGCGTATGCGCGTGGTTTCTTCAAAGACCTGGTCGTGCCGTTCCGCGGCGTCGACCGGGACAACGTGCTGCGCGCCGACACCACGCTGGAAAAACTCGCGGCGCTGAAGCCCGCGTTCGACAAGACCTCGGGATTCGGCACGTTGACCGCCGGCAATTCGAGCGCGCTCTCCGACGGCAGCGCCGCGGTGTTGCTCGCGAGCGATGAATGGGCTGCGGCGCGCGGGTTGAAGGCGCAGGCGTATCTCACTCATGCACGCGTCGCGGCCGTCGACTTCATTCACGGCGAAGGCCTGCTGATGGCGCCGACGATTGCGGTGCCGCGCATGCTCGCCGAAGCCGGCCTTACGTTGCAGGATTTCGATTTCTACGAAATCCATGAAGCGTTCGCCGCGCAGGTGCTGTGCACGCTGCGCGCATGGGAATCGGCCGATTACTGCAAGAACCGACTTGGGCTCGACAAAGCGCTGGGTTCAATCGATCCGGCCAAACTCAACGTCAATGGATCGAGTCTCGCGACCGGCCATCCATTCGCGGCGACCGGTGCGCGGCTCGTCGCGACGCTGGCGAAAATGCTGGAGGAGAAAGGCTCTGGTCGTGGCTTGATCTCGATCTGCACCGCCGGCGGCATGGGCGTCACCGCCATTCTGGAGCGCCCCTGACGTATTCTGCCTGACATATTCTGTAGGAGCGGCTTCAGCCGCGATGCTCTGGCGCGAAAAAGCATCGCGGCTAAAGCCGCTCCTACAACGCGCGGTACGACACGCAGCGGGAGAGTGAGTGTGGAAAACAGCACCTATGCGCTGGTTCTGACCGGCGAAGTCCTGCCCGGCTACGCGCCGGAGTCGGTATGGCCTGCGCTCGCGACGTATTTCCGCATGGAGCCGGCCAAGCTGACGGGCCAGTTGCTCGTACGCGCGCCGCTGGCGATCAAGCAAAGCGACGATCTGGGCAAGTTGCAGACCTTGCAGGCCGGTACGGCCGCGATCGGCGCGGCGACCGAAATCTGCGCGCCGGACGGCCGCGCCAATCTGTTCGTGGTGCTCGACAACGCTCCACGCGGCCCGGTGCCGCGCGTGTTCGTCGATGAGCGCGTGCAACACGGCTTGTGGCCAGACACGCTGATGATTGCCGAGGTGGGCTCGAACGCATGGGCGCCTTATCGCGATTTCGACGCCGATGCATCCGCTGCGACGAAGGCTCCGCCGCCCGCGCCGGTGGTCGACGAACCGTTGGACACCCGCGCCACCGTGATGCGGACAGCGCCGCTCGCGCTGATGCCGCTGGCGGACGCGAACTCTGGCGATGGCCGCGCCGCTGCGTTGCCGCCGGGCGCGGCTATCCATGCCGGGTTTTGGCGGCGCTGCGCCGCGTATTTCATGGACGGCATCGTGCTGGTTGTCGTGGTCTGGGCAGCGAACACGATCGCGGCCCTGGGCTTGGCGACATCGAGCGGGATGTCGGCGATGGGCTTGAATGTCATCGTCATCTCCGCGCTGGCACTCCTGATCAACTGGCTGTATTTCGCGCTGCAGGAAAGCTCGACCGCGCAGGCGACGCTGGGCAAGTGCGCCATGGGCATCAAGGTGACCGACGATTACGGCCGCCGCATCGGTTTCGGGCGCGCGACAGGTCGTTTTTTCGGCAAGATCATCTCCGGCATGATCATGGACATCGGGTTCATGCTCGCTGGCTGGACCGCGCGCAAACAGGCCTTGCACGACATGCTCGCGGGGACTGTCGTCGTGTTCCGGGCCGTCAAGCCCGGCCTGCTCCTGCCCGACGTGCGCCCGCCGATGCCGTGGTACGGCTGGCTGGTCAACATTCTGGTGCCTTGTGCGTTGCTGGCAGGCGCGGCCGCACTATGGATGTTCTTCTGGGCGATGGTCACGAACTGAGCGGTAACGGCTTCAGACCGACACGGACCGCATCACCACTCGAATCCGCCACGCGGGTTGTGGGAGCGGCTTCAGCCGCGATGCTGTTCTCTTTGCAAACGCGTCAGAACTGAAGCCTGTCCTGAGCCTGTCGAAGGGTCCCTCCCACAAATGAAAAGGGCCGCCAGCTGGCGGCCTTTTTCGGCATCCACGAACGGCGACTCAGCCGCCGAACGAGAACAGCGCAGGGTTTCCAGCCCTCCGCGCTCTGATAGCTCTGGCCGCAGCGCACCGCCTCGTCCTTGCGGTATTCGACGAAGTCCTCATAGGCCTCGACCTCGTGCTCCAGCTCACGCACGCACAGCTCGATCATGATCGCGTTGTCGAGGTAGCCGAGCACCGGCACGTTGTCCGGGATGATGTCGTTGGGATTGGCGAAATAGGTGAGACAGGCCAGCACGCGGTTCTTGTCGTCTTCCGGCAGCGCAAAGCCCTGGTCGCCAACCATCGAGATCATGCTGTCGAGCTTGCCGAGTCGCTCGGCGATGAAATTCGGCAGCTGGATGTGATGACCTTGCGCGAGCAGTTTGGACGCCGCCGCCGTCACCTCGCTCGGCGATAGGTGTTCGGCCTCCACCTGGGAACGCCGCATGGCGTCAATGAAGTGCTTGAGATCGGCATCACCGATCTCGATCGTGATCGCGAGCGACATGGGAGAAACTCCGGGAGAAATCGACTGGAGAGACTGGCCAGCCGAGGTGGGTGGCGTCAATGTTGAGTCGAGAGTCGAGAGTCGAGATTCGAGATTCGAGATTCGAGAGTCGAGATTCGAGATTCGAGATTCGGGATTCGGGATTCGGGATTCGGGATTCGGGATTCGGGATTCGGGATTCGCGAAGCGCGAAAGAATACCCCTCGTCGTCCCGGCAGACGCCGGGACCCAGTGTCTTCACGGCGACGTGGATGAAAGGTGCTGGGTCCCGGCTTTCGCCGGGACGACGAATTGTGAGTTTCGCCGGCCCTCAGTTCTCAATCCTCAGCGCCCTCAAAGAATGCTGACCAGGCCCGCCCCGAACGCGGTCACGATGCGGGTATAGATCGTCTTCAGCGACAGGTCGACCTCGGGAAAATCGCCGACATCGGTGTGGCAGGCGTAGAAATCCGCAGCAGCGGGCGGTGACGGCCGCTCCCGCGCTTCCTGCGCTCGCGGCACTTGGACGTCCATGTCCGACGACGTGCAGCCCGGGTTGAGGTCGAAACTGCTGGCATAACGAAATGGCCAGATATCGAACAACGGGAGCGCGGTCGAGACATCCGCAATCACGTTGTTGATACGCTCCAGCCAGCGCGGGCGTTCGCGCTTGGCGATCGTCCAGGCATTCTGCGGTGCGGCGTCGCGCAGCACCGCCGCGCGGACGCGAGCGGCGACTGCGCGGTCGTAGATGATGAAACCCGACTCGGTGTTGTAGTCGTCCGAGCGCGGATCGAAATTGTGCGAGCCGATCACGCTGACGTCGTCGTCGATTACCAGCGACTTCGCGTGCAGGCCAAAGCGTACACCGCGATGCTTCAGCGGCGCCTGTCCGTAGCGCCTGTATCGACCCGCGTTAGCACCACCCGCGAGCCGCTCGTAGTTCTCCACGAACTGCGCCGCGTCGGCCGGGAATGGCTTGAATTCGTGAATCTGGAAACCGTAGCGCTTGAGATATCGCTTCTTGTACTTGTACGAAAGTGCATAGACGTAAAACGCATCCGTGGCCGCCAGCGAGTTCGTCGAGACAATGACCGGCACGCGCCGCTTGCGTTGGTGGAGATCGCGAAAGATCTTGCGCGCGCGCGCGCTCAGCACCAGGTACGGCGTTTCGAACACGACCTGGCTGCGCGCATCGCGCAGCAATTGGCTGATGCGCGCGGTGAGCTCGATCCCGGCTGGATCAAGGGGATGCGACGCCTTGTCCGGCGCATCGGAGAAGTAGTCGACGCGGGCGACACGCAGCGCCTCGCTCGTGAAATGGGCGCGGATCCAGGCTGGATCGGCCGCGCGCGCGCGCAGCCACTCGATGCGTGGCCAATCGATATCTGCCGGCGGCACCAGTGGCACCGTCGTGCCGGCCGCGGCGTCGGCGACGAGGCGACGATTGACGTCGTTGAGGCGGGTCAGCGGCACCGCGCGTGGATGCGCCCAGAACTGATCGAACGACGCTTGCATTTCCCGGCCGGTCTGCGGGCCCGCCACGAGCACGTCGCGGTCGCGGTAGTCGAATTCCTCATCCCAGTCGAAATAGCGGTTCTCATAATTGCGGCCGCCGGCGATGCCAATCTCGTCGTCGACGAGGAACAGTTTATTGTGCATGCGCTGGTTGAACTTCGAGAAGCAGCACAGGACCCCCGCGGCGAATTCGACCGGCTGCGTGACCGCGTTGTCGAACGTCGGGTTGTACAGTTTGAATTCGAGGTTCGTGTGCGCACGCGCTATGCGTGCCAGCCATTCGACATCGTCCAGCGAGAACAGCTGGTCGGCGAGGATGCGCACGTGCACGCCTCGGCGCGCAGCAGCAATCAGTTCGTCGAGCACGAGCCAGCCGGCGTCGTCCTCGGCCCAGATGAAGGTCTGGATATCGATGCTCTTGCGTGCGGCGCGGATGAGGTGGATGCGCAGCAGCAGTGAATCCTCGCCGCGTTCGAGCACGTTGACGTAATGCACCGGCGCACTTGGCGTGCTCGCGGCGCGCGCCGCATCGACCAGTTGCCGGTACGGCGAATCGAGCACGCAATGGTCGGCACGCTGGCAGGTAACGACATCCGGACGCGCCGCGGCAACGGCCGCGTCGGCCTGGCGTGCAAGCGGGCGGTTCACGCCGCAACCAGCCGCTGCGAGCCCGGCAGGCAAAACGAGAAGGCGCAGCCAGCGCCAGCGAAGCGACGATATCGGCATGATCGGGAGCATTGCATGGTGCGGCGAGTCTGCCAATCAATCGCGCAGCCGCCGCGGTGGCGCGATCGCACGCGCTCGCGATCAGGGCGACAGACGGGTCGCCGCTGGTTTTGCGTACACGCCAAGGCTGAGTTGGACCTTGTCGCTGAGCGCGCCGAGCCGCGAGCGCATTCCGAACGGCGAACGACTGATCGTGCCTTTGGCGACGATCGCGCAATCGTAGCCAGGGTCCGCGCAAGTCGCCGCGTCGAGGGTGAAGCGAACCGGCTGGCTGACGCCGCGCAGGGTCAGCGTGCCGGGCAGTTCGCCGCCGTTGTGCAGGCGTTGCAGCGGGAACGGCTCGGAAACGAAGCGGATCTCAGGATGCGCGAACGCGTCGAAGAACTCGGGTGATTTCACCCAGTCTTCGTAACCGCGCACATTCATCCGCACATTGTCGGCGTCGATGCGCGCGTCGACTACCGCCTGGTTGCGGAAGCGGTCAATCTCGACGCTGCCGCGGACGCTCCCGAAGTAGCCGTGGATACCGATCAGCCACATCGCCTTTACCCGAAACTGCGCGTCCGAGCGCGCACTGTCGAGTTCGACGACAGCGCCGTGTGGGCGCGCCGCATGGGCCATGCCAACGACCAGCAACAGCGTCGCCAACAGCCACCACTGCGAGCGGCGAACGCGCAAAACACCTGCCCTCAGGGCCACCAGAAATGGCGAACCTCTGCAGTCCCCGGTTCAATGCCTCCTTCGGGCAGCGTCATCCAGACCACACCCGCTGGCGGAATGCCGCGACCGGAATCAGAGGCGCCCTCGGTCATCAGCGCGACCAGGTCTTCGAGGCCCGGATTGTGACCCACCAGCAACACCGAGGCCGCGTCGGCATGATCGTCGAGGACGCGCAACAACGCGGCCGGTGTCGCCTCGTAGATGCGCGCCTCGCTACGCAGATCCGTGTAGCCCAGTGCCGTGAGCACGCGTTCACAGGTCTCGCGCGAGCGCGCGGCCGGCGAGTACAACACACGCTCGGGCGCGGCAGCGTGCTGCTTCAGCCAGGCGCCTGCCGCGTCCGCCTCCGCTTCACCACGCAGACTGAGTCCGCGCGCGAGGTCGTCCTCGTCCGCTGTCGCGGTTTCCGCATGGGCGTGGCGCACCAGGATGATCTCGCGGCTAGCCATGAGCGACTCCTCCTCATCTTCGATACGAGATGATGCCCGAATCACCGCCGGTGTGGTCAAGAAATCCCGATCATCGGCGGCACTCGGACGAGCGCGCAAAAGAGATCGGTGAACGGTTGCAGCCGCCCACCGACCGACGAGTCACCGAGCCACTGAGCCACCGACACCGACGTTTCGCCGCGCGCCGGAACCGGCCACCTGTCAGCCGCCATTGGCGGCGGAGTCCGCGCCCTGGTTGCGCGATCAGTGATTGTTCATGAACGCACGGTGATGCGCCGCCAGCTGACCTTCGGTCACCGTATCGGCGCCATTGCTGAGGCGATCGAAGCGACTCAACTCCTTTGCCTCGAAATCAGCCTTGCTGACCTTGCCGGTGCCGCTCTGGTCGTAGCGTTTGACGAAGCCCTCGGCGCGCTTCTGCACGCGCTCGGCGACGGCGGGCGAAGCCGCGATCTCGTTCGCGTCGACGACACCGTCGCCATTGCTGTCGAGTTTGGCGAAGCGGCTGTCGACCCACGCCTGGTACTCAGCGCGGCTGACAACGCCATCGTGGTTGGTGTCGAGTTTGTCGAAGAAGCGCTGCTGCCTCGCGGCGCGCTGGGTGGTCGCAGGCGCGGCCGTGGCGCTGGCTGGATCGGCCGCGAACGTCGCGCCGGCTGTGGCCAGCGCGCACGCGCCGAACAAGGTGGTGGTAATGAGCAGAAAGGGAATGATCTTGCGCATGATGGGTACTCATCGGAACGACCAAGGCGGCCGCACCTCTATTGAACGTGGCAAGCCCGTATTGTTTACCGCTTCGCTGCAAAGATCACGCAAAGTCGGGTAAAGGCCATCCTGAATGCGGCCGGGACCGGCGTCGCGCAAACACCGATGCGACCCGCGATCGGTTCAGAAAGCGCTTACGAGTGCTTCTTCAGCCAGCGCAGCAGCTTCGCCCAATCCTCCTGGTGCGAATGCACCAGTTCGGAGTGGTAGTCGAAGATGCTCTTGCCGAGCGCGTTGGCGAGCACATAGCCCTGCGTGTCGCGCAGCTCCGCGAGCAGCGGGAATGGAAAGCGCTGCATCTCCTCGACCGCGAGCTGCGAGACGTTCGTCCACGGCTTCAGCCGGTTCGCAACCACGCCGACGACGACCTTGCCGCGCTTGATCCGCGGCAACTCGGCAAGTTCGGCGAGGAAGGGCTCGGTGGCCTCGAGATCGATCGCCGACGGCAGCACCGGCACGACGACCACGTCGACCTGGTCGAGATAGTCGCCGACCTCGCTCGCGCGGATCCCGGCCGGGGTGTCGATGATCACGCGCTGCGCGTCGTCGGGAACGTGCTTCTCCCAGTCGCGGCGCAGGCCGGGCAGACCGAGCACCGCATTCACATGCAGTGCGCGCTTGTCGCACCAGCGCAGGCTCGAACCCTGGCGGTCGGCATCAACCAGCACGGTGTTCTTGCCGTCGACCGCGTAATGCGCGGCCAGATTGGTCGCGACCATCGTCTTGCCCGCGCCACCCTTCGAACTCGCCACCAAGACCTTCAGCATGAACGCCTCCGCCGGTACGCAAAGTGGCGGAGAGGTTACACCGTGGCGGCCGTTGCGCAAAACCCAGTGGACTCAGCCGGCTAATCGCCAGCCTTGGGAAGGCGGTCTATTTCTTCGGGCAGCGTATACAAATCCCTCCAATCGTTATCGCCCGAGCCAATTCCGTTCACAGATAGCAATGTACTTGAATCTTCCAGCGGAGATGAGAGCTTTGGCTCGTTCAACTGTCTCGTCCAAATCGTCCGAGAATTCGTTGTCGTCGGGATCACCCAAGCTGTCAGGATCAAGCCAGCACTCTAGGGCGTATCTGCCGTCACCCTGATTCACGTCGATATCCTTCTCTCGTTCGACCTCAATCTTTCGATTTCCAGCCAACAGATCGCGACAAACGCGTCTTCACGCCCTAGGTCGTTGGATCCGGCCGCACCTTGTTCGCTTGACGGGTCGCTGGTCTTCCATCCGTTCAATACCCTGCCGCCTGCCCATCCTTGCGTCCTTCCGACGCGCCGACGTAGACACGATTCTTCGCATCCCACTCGATCGCCTGGTAGCCGCCGTACGGGCCGTGTGCGAAGCGCACGCTGTGGCCCTTCTGCATCAGGCCGCGCACGGTTTCATATGGGAAGCCGGATTCGAGATCGACCCAGCCGCCATCGGCCATCGGTGGCGCCTGGGCCTCGGGTGAGGTCGAGCCTTCGTGCTGGATGCGCGGCGCGTCGCCGGCTTCCTGCAGGTTCATGCCGAAGTCGATCAGGTTCATCACGATCTCGACGTGGCCCTGCGGTTGCATGTCGCCGCCCATCACGCCGAAGCTGAGCCACGGCACGCCGTTCTTCGTGATGAAACTCGGGATGATCGTGTGGAACGGCCGCTTGTCGGGCGCGTAGGTGTTCGCGTGGCCATCTTTCAGCACGAACAGCTCACCGCGATCCTGCAGGATGAAGCCGAGGCCGGGCGGACTCATGCCCGAACCCATGCCGCGGTAGTTCGACTGGATCAGCGAAACCATGTTGCCTTGTGCGTCGGCAGTGGTCAGATAGATCGTGTCGCCATCGAGCTTGTGCGTGCCGGGTTCGACCGCCTTCATCGCGTGGTCCGGCGAAATCAGTTTGCGACGCTCGGCCGCGTACTCCTTCGAGATCAGCCAGTCGACCGGCGCCTTGCTGAACGCGAGATCGGCATAGAACTTCGCGCGGTCCTCGAACGCGAGTTTCTTCGCCTCGACGAACAGATGCACATGTTCGGTACTGCCGAATGGGATCTTCGAGAAGTCGTAGCCTTCGAGAATGTTCAGCATCTGCAGCGCAGCGATGCCCTGACCGTTCGGCGGCAGTTCCCAGACGTCGTAGCCGCGGTAGTTGGTCGAGACCGGCTCGACCCATTCGCCCTTATGACTGGCCAGATCGTCGTAGGAGAGAAAGCCGCCCTGCGCCTTGATGTAGTCGGCGATCGTGTGCGCGATCGCGCCCTTGTAGAACGCATCGCGGCCGCCTTTGGCGATGGTTTCCAGCGTGTTCGCGAGGTTCGGGTTCTTCCAGATCTCGGCCTTCGCCGGCGCCTTGCCGCCGAGCGTGAACTGCTCGGTGAAGCCCGGGAACTTCGACAGGCGTGGCACCGAGAGCTGCCAGTAGTACGCGATCAACTCGGTCAGCGGAAAACCTTCGCGCGCATAGCGGATCGCCGGCGCGAGCACGTCTTTCATCGGCAGCTTGCCGAAGCGGTCGTGCAGCGCGAACCAGCCATCCACGCAGCCCGGAACGCTGACCGGCAGCGGCCCCAGTGGCGGAATCGCCTTATAGTCGTGGTCCTGGAACCACTTCAAGGTGAGCGCTTTCGGCGAGCGGCCGGAGCCGTTGTAGCCGTAGAGCTTCTTGGTCTTCGCGTCCCGGACGATCGCGAACAGGTCGCCGCCGACGCCGTTCGAGACCGGTTCCATCAGACCGAGCGCCGCGTTGGCGGCAATCGCCGCGTCGACCGCGCTGCCGCCTTTCTTCAGCACGTCAAGGCCGATCTGGGTCGCCAGTGGATGCGAGGTTGCGACCATCCCGTGCGTCGCAATGACTTCCGAGCGCGTCGCGAACGGCTTGCCGGTGATGCGGTCGCCGGCGTGAACGGTAGAAGTCAGCAGGGCGGTCGCCGCGACCAGCGCGAATCGATTCATGGCAAAGGCTCCAACATAGACGCCAAGCATACGACGTCATCGTGTTCGCCGCTTCCACAGGCGGATCGAAGTGTGGTCCAGCAGTCATGGGGCCGGCGGTGTGCGCCACGCCGTGCCACCTCTCGTCAACCTTGGCGTCGACCGTCGATCGCCCGCCAACATCCTGTTCAGCGGGCGCTGGCAAGATGGGCGAGACCGGCGTATCGAATCCGCCGCAAAGACGCCGCCATGTTCGACACCTTGCGCCAACGTTACCGCGCGTTTCGCACCGATCCCGCCGGCGAACGTTTCCAGCACCGCTATCGCCGGCTCGCGTCCCGCGGTGGCGCGGTGTGCAAGCTGCTGATCATCGTCGCCGCGCTGGCGTTGATCGTGGTGGGCATCGCGTTGCTGGTGCTGCCGGGCCCGGGCCTGCTGTTGATCCTGCTGGGTGCCGCCCTGATCGCCGAGGAGTCACTGGTCGCGGCGCGCATGCTGGGCCGCATCGATCTCGCGATCAGCTGACGCACACGGCGCTAACGCGGTGCCGCGCGCGCGGCCGCGAATACGCCCCGTGTCTACTCGCCCAACGCCTCGCGCATGAACTCTGGCAATGCCAGCGCGGCCTTGTGGATGTCGGCGTTGTAGTAGCGCGTCGCGAATTGCTTGGTCGCGGCGCCGCGCTCGCGGAAGCCGGAAAGATCGGCGCCCTTGCGCGCCATCGTGCAACTCCACCAACCGGTCGGATAGAGCGGTTGCGGAAAGGTCAGCGTCTTCACCGCGTGGAACGCGGCGGTACGCATCGCAGCGCGCATCGCCTTGATGAGATCGAGGTGCGCGAGCGGTGATTCACTCTGCTGCACGAGGATGCCGCTGGGCTTGAGTGCCTTGTAGCACGTCACGTAAAAGTCCGCGCCGAAAAGGCCCTCGGCCGGACCGACCGGATCGGTCGAGTCGACGATGATCAGGTCGATCGACTCGTGTTCGCACTCGGCCATGTACTTGATGCCGTCGATGAACAGCAACTCGGCGCGTGGATCGTTGTTGGAGGCGCACAGCTCCGGAAAATACTGCTCGGCGAGGCGTGTCACGCGCTCGTCGATCTCGACCTGCACCGCGTGCTCGACTTCCTCGTGCTTGAGAACTTCGCGCAAGGTGCCACAGTCGCCGCCGCCGATGATGACGACGCGTTTCGCGCGCGCATGCGTGAACAGCGCCGGATGCGACATCATCTCGTGGTAGAGGAAATTGTCGCGCGTCGACACCATCGTGCAGCCGTCGATGATCATCAGCTTGCCCCAGTCGGTCGTGTCGTAGATCTCGATCGACTGGTACGGCGTCTGCTCGGCGTGCAGGCGCTCCTTGATGCGCAGGCCGAATGACGAACCGGAACGTGCGTGCTGCTCGGTGAACCAGTTCTGGGCGGCGGGCTGCTCGGACACGGACATCGGTGCTTCCTGCGGAGATAGGGCGGATTCGGGAAGCGCGATTGTAGCGGTTCCGTGCGGCGCCGACATACGCACAACGCGAGGTCTCGTTACACTATGCAGTTCGTATCGCGACCGTGGAGCATTGAGGTGACCGAGCAGCGCTGGAACGCCGACGAGGCGCGGCATACCTGGGCCGTCCCGCACTGGAGCGAGGGGTATTTCGATGTTGGCGACAACGGCGACCTGCTGGTGCGTCCGCGCGGCGCCAGCGGCCCGACCTTGTCGTTGCCGGCGATCGTCGCGGCTGCGCGCGCGCAAGGTTCGCGCCTGCCGCTGCTGGTGCGCTTCGCCGACATCCTGAACGACCGCCGCGCGCGCTTGCAGCGTGCATTCGCCAAGGCGATGACCGAGTGGGATTACGCGGGCGGCTATACGCTGATCTATCCGATCAAGGTCAACCAGCAGAAGAACGTCGCCGGTGAACTCGCCGCGAGCGCTGCTCCAGGTTTCGGCCTCGAAGCCGGCTCCAAACCGGAACTGATGGCCGTGCTCGCACTCGCGCGCCACGGCAGCACGGTGATCTGCAACGGCTACAAGGATCGCGAGTACATCCGCCTCGCGCTCATCGGACGCCGTCTCGGCCTCGACCTCTTCATCGTGATCGAGAAGCCGTCGGAGCTGCGCTACGTGATCGAGGAGGCGCAGGCGCTCGGCGTCGAGCCGCTGCTCGGCGTACGCATGCGTCTGAAGAGTCTCGGCGCCGGCAAGTGGCAGAACTCCGGCGGCGACAAGGCGAAGTTCGGCCTGACCCCGCGCCAGCTGCTGACCCTGCTCGACGAACTCAAAGCCGCGAATCTTTCGCCCACGTTGAAACTGCTGCACTTCCACATGGGTTCGCAGATGTCGAACGTGCGCGATATCGCGAACGGCATGCGCGAGGCGGTGCGCTACTTCGTCGAACTCTCGCGCATGGGCCTGCCGATCACGCACATGGACGTCGGCGGCGGACTCGGCGTCGACTACGAGGGCACACGCTCGCGCTCGGACTGCTCGATCAACTACGGCCTCGACGAATACGCCTCGGCCGTGGTCAGCGCGCTGGCCGAGGCTTGCGCCACGAATGGACTCAAACCGCCACACGTGCTGACCGAGTCCGGTCGTGCGTTGACCGCCCATCATGCAGTGCTGGTGGTCAACGTGAGCGAGGTCGAGGAGGCGCCGCGTGGTGCGGTACCCGCGCCGCGCGCGGACGAACCGGCGGTGCTGCGCCGCCTGCGCGAGACTTATGGCGAAATCGACCAGCGTCCGCCGACTGAGCTGTATCACGAGGCGCAGTACCAGCTCGCCGAGGGTTACTCGCTGTATGCGCTCGGCCAGTTGTCGCTGGCCGATCGCGCCGAGCTTGACGATCTCTACTACGCGATCATCAACGCGGTGCGCTCGCGACTGAAGCCGGACGAACGCGTGCATCGCCAGGTGCTCGACGATCTCGACGCAACGCTGGTCGACAAATACTTCGTGAATTTCTCGGTGTTCGAGTCAGCGCCGGACATCTGGGCGATCGACCAGGTATTTCCAATCGTGCCGATCGCGCACCTCGACCGCGCGCCGGACCGGCGCGGCGTGATCGCGGACCTCACCTGCGACTCGGACGGGCGCATCGACCACTACGTCGACACCAACGGCGTCGACGTCAGTCTGCCGTTGCATGCGCTGCGCGAAGGCGAGCCATACCGGCTCGGCATCTTCATGGTCGGCGCGTACCAGGAAACACTCGGCGACATCCACAATCTGTTCGGCGACACCGATGCGGTCAACGTGCGCCTGACCAGCAACGGTTATGAATTCGCGCACTCGCGCCGTGGCGACAGCACCGATCTGATGCTCGACTACGTCGGCTACGATCTCGCCGCGTTGCGTGCCGCGTACCGCGACAAGATCGCTGCGGCTGGCGTTGATGCAAGCGAAGCGAAGACGCTCGAAGCCGCGCTCGAAAAAGGACTGACGGGCTATACCTATCTCGCCGAAACCACCTGAAGAGCAGGATTCCGAACTGCAAGGTGGGAGCGGCGGAAGCCGCGATGCTCCTGCCTTGCAGAGCGAAAGGCATCGCGGCTTCCGCCGCTCCCACCAAACTTTGCTATCAAACGAGTGATCGACATGAACGATCTGAAAGTCGGTTTTGTGGGACTCGGCGCGATGGGCTTGCCGATGGCCGGCCATCTCGCGCGCGCGCACCTGCTCGCAGCGGTCTGGAATCGCACACACGACAAGGCGGCCGCAGCGGCGAAGGAATTCGATGTTGCCGCGCCGGCGACGATTGCCGAACTCGCGCCGCTGTGCAACGTGATCGCGCTATGCGTGCCGGCCGACGCCGACGTGCTCGACCTCGCGCGCGAGATCGCGAATCATGCGAACCTCGCCACGATCGTCATCGACCACTCGACAGTGTCGTCGGTGACGGCACGGTCAGCGCACGCGATCCTCGCCGCGAAAGGATGCGCGTTCCTCGACGCACCGGTGTCCGGCGGCGTCGAGGGCGCGAACAACGGCAAGCTTTCGGTGATGGTCGGTGGTGACGCGGACATGCTGGTCAGCGTGCGCCCGGCGCTCGATTGCTACGCACTGCGGGTCAGCCACATGGGCGACGTCGGCGCAGGGCAAAACACGAAGGCCGTGAACCAGGTACTGGTCGCTGGTATCGCGCAGGCGGTCTGTGAAGGACTCGCGCTCTCGGAAAAACTCGGTCTCGATCCCGAGCGCCTGCTGCCGACACTCGGCGCTGGCGCGGCCGGCAACTGGTTCCTCGACAAGCGCGGCGCGACGATGCTGCGTGACGAGTTCAAGGTTGGTTTCAAGCTCGCGCTGCTGCACAAGGATCTCAAGATCGTGCGCGAACTCGCCGCTGCAGCCGGCACCGACCGCTCGGTAATCGAGAAATCGCTGGCCGATTATGCGGTACTGATGGCCCAGGGCCACGGCGAAGACGACATCTCGGCGTTGATCCGATTGAAGCGCAAGCGCTAGCGAAACCCCTCGTCCCCGCACAGCGGATTGTCGGCGCGGTGGACGATAGTCAGCCGTCGAAGCCGTCTTTGAAAATCAGGTCCGCCGGCTGATTCAGCCCGAACTTCCACAGCTTTGCGTTGTTGTCGGTGATGTAGATCGCGCCATCGACGAGGATTGGGCTCTGCCAATGCAGGCCGCCGATATTCGGCGAGGTCCACAGCACGTTGCCGGTCAGCGGATCGCGCGCGATCACGCACGTGCCGGCACTGCACAATCCGGCATTGTAGAGAACGCGGTTGGCAACGATCGCCGAGGTCGACCCGCCGGTCTTGGTCCAGCGTGCGGTCAGCACCGGCTGGTTGCTCCCATTGAGTGCGAGCTGGACGCCCGATATGCCGTTGCCGTTGCCGACGAACAACCAAGTCGAGCCGTCGGCGTTGTTGACCCATACCGCAGGCTGCTCACGCATGCTACCGCCGCCCTGCGGCACGTTGAGGAGCTGCAGTTCGCCACCGACATGCGCGGGTGCAGGTGGGTTGGTACCACTCATGCTGTCTAGATTGATCAGACGCATTACCGCATCCTTGCCGACCTGCATGCCGAGGTGCGCGACTGGGCTGCCGGCGGGCACCGGCAGGATCGCCATCGAGATCGAGCCCAAATCGGTGTCGGAATCCTGCAAGCTCTGGTAATTGGTTGGCGTGTAGCTGTCGCGCGGCAAGCCGGCGCCGCTTCCGGTGCCGTCGGGCGCCAGTGCGAGTACGCTGTCGCCCCAGTTGTAACCGCCGGTGTTCGCATTGAACTGGCCGTTACCGGTCGCGATGTAGACACGATTCGTCGTCGCGTCGAAAGTAGCGCCGCCGCGGCCCCAAATGCCACTCTGCTTGCCCGCGCAGTCGTTGCTGCCGGGTGTTCCGTTGAGCACGAAGTGGATCGTCTTGTCGCTGCACATCACGTTGAACACGTTCTGCGTGCCGGACACGAGATCGATCGATACCAGATGACCTTGGTAGTCGCCGCCGTCACCGATGTAGCCGTCGGTCACGACGACCAGATGGTTCGCGCCGCCGGAGCTCGCGATCGTGAAGCCGGACGCGCCCTTCTCGACGCTCGGTTTCAACGTGATGAGCTGCGGCCAGCCACCGCTCAGGATCTCGGTGCCGTCGCCCACCTGGTATTTGTGCGCGTTGCCGTCGAGGCCGTAGCTGTAGACGTACAGACGGTTCGGATCGAGCGCTGGCGATGCGGTGGTCGGTTGCTTGCCCGTGGTTTGCTTGGTCCAGACGATGCTGCCGTTTGCCGCATCGATCGCCAGCAGGGTTCCGGTATCGCTGGGGTTGCCACTCCTGCTCGCGAGTGCAAACAACAGATTGCGGTTGCCGCCAGACGTCGCGACGTTGGCGAGATAGACCGGCGCACTGTCGACCGTTGCCGGCAACGTGGCCCCGCTTGAATAGACCGAAGTCAGCTGCGCGACATTTGCCGCATTGATCGTGGTCTCGGCCGGGTTGCTGCCGCTGTGCGCGCCGTCGTAGCCGAACTGGGGCCAATCCGTGGCGAGCGCGTAGGAAAGCATCAGGGGACAGGCGACGAGCACGCCTGCGCAGAACAACGGCTTCGTTCTCATGTCACTCTCTCCGGTCGAACGCCGATGCCGGCTGAGCCGACACATCGGTCAGGGGGATGCGCATGTTACGTCCGCTGGTTTGAACACTCGTCGACTGGGCGTGGGGTTGGATGTGCCGCGTGGCGGCCGCGAGCGGTGCCAGCCGGTCGTCGGCCAGGATTTACCGAAAAACCGCTACGAACCAAGCGCCGGCCGCGGACTTTCGTTCAGGCGTGCCGCAATCGCTACGGCGTGGCGGTTTCCTTCAGCGCGATCGCGCTGATGCCGCTGTCGGTCAGCGCGTGCTTCGCCGCTTCAAGCTCGCTGGCACTCGCATACGGGCCGAGGCGCACGCGATGCCAGGTCTTGCCGTTGATCGTGACTGGCTGCACCTGTGCGACGAACCCGGCCATCGCGAGCTTGGCCTTGGCCTCGTCGGCGGCCTTCGGGTCCGGATACGAGCCGACCTGCAGAATGTAGCGTGCCGCGGCGGCGGGCGCGGCAGGCGTCGTCGACGGATTCGCCGCTGTGTTCGCGGGCGTCGCGGGTGGATTCGCGCGCGCCTGCTGCTCGGCCTTCGCCTTTGCGGAAAGCTCGGCATCCGGAATCACGACTTCGGCTTCCGGCAACACCTGGTAGAAATCGTAGTTCTTCTTCGGCTTCGCCTCGGCGACCGGCGGCTCGCTCTCGCGCGGCGCGGTCGCCTCCGGATTCGGCTGTGGCAGGTTCTTCCTGCGCAACAGCGGCGCCCAGTCCTTGGTGAGCACCAGCAGCATCAGGCCGACGCCGATCACGATGCCGACCAGTACCCACAACCATGCGGGTTTCTGCGTGCCGTTGCCGCCGCGGGTCGCCTGGCGCCCGCCTTTCTTTGCTGCCATTACATGCTCTCCGGGGCGGATACGCCCAACAGGTCGAGTCCGTTCGCCAGCACCTGACGCCCCGCCTCAGCCAGGGTCAGACGCGCGTCGCGCAGGTCCGCGTCGTCGACGATGAATTGATGCGTGTTGTAGTAGCCGTGGAACGCCGCCGCAAGCTCGCGCAGATACGTCGCGACCAGGTGCGGTTCGAGATTCAAGCCCGCCGCTTCGACGACCTCAGGATAGCGCGACAGCTCGACCATCAGCGCCTGTTCGTGCTCGCTGTCGAGGCGCACAAGCTGCGCGAGTCCGTTGCCTCTATTCCAGGTTAGCCCGCGTTCGCCGAGCTGGCGCATCACGCTGGCGACGCGCGCATGCGCATACTGGATGTAGTAGACCGGGTTGTCGTTGGTCTGCGCGCGGGCGAGGTCGATGTCGAAGATCAACTGCGAATCGGACCTGCGTGCGATCAGGAAGTAGCGCGTCGCGTCGCGGCCGACCTCGTCGATCAGGTCGCGCAAGGTCAGATAACTGCCGGCGCGTTTGCTGAGCTTCACTTCCTCGCCGCCACGCATCACCGTGACCATCTGGTGTAGCACGTATTCCGGCCAGCCCTTCGGGATGCCCGCGTCGAGCGCCTGCAGGCCGGCTCGCACGCGCGCGAGCGAGCCGTGGTGATCGGCGCCGAGTTCGGTGATCGCGCGCTCGTAGCCGCGCTGCCACTTGCTGCGGTGGTAGGCGACGTCGGGCAGGAAGTAGGTGTACGTCCCATCCGATTTGCGCATCACGCGATCCTTGTCGTCGCCGAAATCGGTCGTGCGCAGCCACAGCGCACCGCCTTCCTCGTAGGCGTGGCCGTGCGCGACGAGTTCGTTCACGGTCTCGTCGACCTTGCCGTCGGCATACAGCGAGGATTCGAGGAAATACACGTCGAACACGACGCCGAACGCTCGCAGGTCGAGATCCTGTTCGCGGCGCAGATACGCGACCGCGAAGCGGCGGATCGAATCGAGATCGTCGGCATCGCCGGCACCGACAATATCGATGCCGTCCGCGTGCACGGACTCGCGATCGAGGTAGGCGCGCGCGAGATCCTTGATGTACTCGCCGCGATAACCGTCGGCCGGCCAGCGCGTGTCGTCCGGCTCGACGCCGCGCGTACGCGCCTGCACCGACAACGCGAGATTGTTGATCTGCGCTCCGGCGTCGTTGTAGTAGAACTCGCGCACGACGTTCCAGCCGTTCGCGTCGAGCAACCGCGCGATGCAGTCGCCGATCGCCGCGGCGCGGCCGTGGCCGACGTGCAGCGGCCCGGTTGGATTGGCCGACACGAACTCGACGCCGGCTTTGTGTCCACCGCCCGCATTGCCGCGGCCGTAAGCGACGCCCCGTTCGAGCGCCGCGCGCACTTCGCGCCGGTACGCGGCCGGGCTCAGGAAGAAGTTGATGAAGCCGGGTCCGGCGATCTCGACCTTCGCGATTTCGGCGTTCTCAGGCAACCCGGCAACGAGTGCAGCCGCGAGATCGCGCGGCTTCTTGCCAGCGATTTTCGCGAGCAGCAATGCGGCGTTTGTCGCAAAGTCGCCGTGTTCACGGCTTTTTGTGCGCTCGACGACGAATGCGGGCGCAGCGCCGGGCGGCAGCATGCCGTCCGCGCAGAGGGCGGCGATCGCATCGAGAACAAGGTCGCGCAGTTGGTCTTTCAACGGATCTGATCGCAGGAAAAGCCGCGTATTGTAGCGGGCGCAGCGGCGTTGCAGAGTGGCACGGATCGGATTGGCGGGGCTGTCATCGGGCTGTCGTGAAGAATGGTTAGGGTGGAACTCGGATTTTCGAGAAAGAGGCGCCCCCTTCCGCGTTATGTGCCGCAGGAGCGGCACGTAACGCGGAAGGGGGCGCTCCGGATTCTTGGTTGGAGCAGTGGCAGCGTGCGGGATGCGCACGGCGCCCGGGTGCAGGGACGCACCGACTTCCCTCAGTCGAGTAGATCCGCGAGCGTCTCCCGATAGGCCGCGATCACCTGCTCGCCATTGGCCGGTGATCCCGAGAGCGCGATCCGCGCGCGCACGCCCATGCACAGCGCCTTGAGTTTCGACGCATTCGCTTGCTTGCCGGCTTCGAAAGCCAGGCGACCTGGTTCCGAGTGGAAACGGTGCAGTTCGAAGAAAAAGCGATCCTGGCCGTCGGTCAGGAAGCCGAGTACCGGCAACGCGCTTTCGCCCGCGTCGAGCGAGCGCCCGCTGAGCATTTCGCGCTCGCGGCAAAGGTTCTCGGCGGTCCTGGCGAACTTGTCGAACGGCTCGGCGACATTGGCGGTATCGAGATCCGCTGCGATCAAGGCGAGCCGGTACGCTTGCACGAGCCTGGCATCCGCGCGCCAGTGCGGGTCGCGCATGTCGAGCGTGCGATCGAGCGTGGCCGCGAGTGCGCCGCCGCTTTGCACCAGGTCGGCTGCGTTGTACAGATACCCGCCGGGTGGCGGTCGCGCATCGAACGTGCTGGCCGCGATCATCAGCTCGGTGGCGAGGTAAAGATCCGGATCGTGCTCGCACGAAAAGCCGCACACGGCGAGGATGCGATAGGTTTCCTCGATGCTCGCGCGTTCGTTTGCGCCAACACCGGCGATGAGTTGCGGTGCTTCACGCTGACGCAGATCGTGGCCGGCGCCGAACAGCATCAGCGCGCACCAATCGCACAACGACATCGCGCCGAGGCCCGATGCGGCGACGACACGGTCGATGCGGTCGGCGCAGATCTCGAGGATGTGGCCTTCGTTGTGGTAGGCGTGGAAATCACTGCCGAGATGGCCGTGACGCAACGCCAGTCGCGCATAGGCCAGACGCACCGCGTCTTCGGTGCGTGCGAGCAGCGCCTGGTCGCCGCTGCCTTCAATCAGCGCGGCCCACTCCGCGCGGCGCCGCGCGAACAACGTGTCCAGCGGTGCCGGGTATCCGGCCAATAGCGCTCGCGCGGAGGCGACGTCGGGCAGACGCCGTTCGGCACTGTCGGCTGGAAATGCACGCGGGAATTCGAGAATCACGATTCGATCGTTCCGCCCCCTTCGGCGCACCGAGTATAGGCGCGGACGGGGCGGACAGGTCGCATTGGTGTACACACTGCCATTCACAACACCCGAGCGGTCGCGATTGCACTGCTCGCGCAAACAGTCGCGGGCGTCGGCGCGACCGCAACGGCCAAGCGACGCCGCTATTGATTCGGAACGACTTCAGATTCAAATGGACCGAATCAATCCGGAGCAATAAAGGTCAGATCCAGCCGCGCTGTGCCAGCGAGGTCGGGGTACCGTGGCCGATCACGAAGTGATCGAGCAGGCGCACGTCGATGAGTTCGAGTGCCTCGCGCAAGCGCAGCGTGATCGCGCGATCCGCTGCGCTCGGCTCGGCGACGCCGGAGGGATGGTTGTGCGCGAAGATCACCGCTGCGGCATTGTGGGCCAGGCAGCGCCGCACCACTTCGCGCGGGTGCACGCTGGCGCCGTCGATCGAGCCACGAAACAGTTCCTCGAACGCGAGCACGCGATGACGGTTGTCGAGGAACAGGCAGCCGAACACTTCGTACGGATATCCGCCGAGGCGCGCCTTGAGGTAGCGCGCGCTCGCGGCTGGGTCGCCGAGGGTCTCGCCGCTGCGCAACTCCGCGTCGAGATAACGTCGACCGAGTTCGAGTGCGCCGAGCAGACGGCAGCGCGCGACCGTGCCGATGCCAGGCCGTCGATCCGGTGTGTCGAGCAATGCCTTCAGGCTGCCGGCGTCGTTAAGCAAGCCGCGGCCGAGGTCGACCGCGCTCTGGCCGCGGCGGCCGGAGCCGAGGAATACGGCGAGGAGTTCCGCGTCCGAAAGCGCGCTCGCGCCGCGCGCCAGCAGCTTCTCACGCGGTCGTTCGCCGTCGGGCCAGTCGCGGATGCTCATGGGCTGTTCCGGGATTCGGGATTCGGGATTCGGCGGAGCCGACACGTCGTGCGCGCATCGCGACCACGGGTCCGCGTGGGGCGCGGCTGTGCGGTGGAATGGAGACCGGTCGCAGGTTCATGGGAACACTCTAGCGATCCACCGAGGCGCTCCCGAGCGGCAAAGGTCGCGAATTTCAGTAAGCTAGCGGCTTCGTGTCTTGTGCGCGGTTTCCTACATGAACGTTCAGGGTCTGACCGGTGCGCGCGTCCTGCTCGGCGTTTCCGGCGGCATCGCCGCTTACAAGGCGGCCGAACTCGTGCGACGCCTTGGCGATGCCGGCGCCGAAGTGCGTGTTGTACTGACCGCGAATGCGGCGCGCTTCGTGACCGCGCTGACCTTCCAGGCGTTGTCCGGAAATCCGGTGCGATCGAGCCTCTGGGACGAATCGGCGGAAGCGGCGATGAGCCACATCGAGCTGGCGCGCTGGGCCGACGAGGTGCTGATCGCGCCGGCATCGGCCGATTGCATCGCGCGGCTCGCGCACGGCCACGCCGATGATCTGTTGACCACGATCTGTCTCGCCAGCGCCGCTGCGGTCTCCGTGGCGCCGGCGATGAACCAGCAAATGTGGGCGCATGCGGCGACCCAGGCGAATCTTGCACTTTTGCGCGAGCGCGGGGTGCGCGTGTTCGGGCCGGGCTCGGGCAGTCAGGCCTGCGGCGATATCGGCGCCGGGCGCCTGCTCGAAGCGGGTGCGATCGTCGCCGAACTGATCGCCGCACGCGGTCCGCGCGCACTCGCGGGCCTCAATTTCCTGGTCAGCGCCGGGCCGACCTACGAGGACATCGACCCGGTCCGTTTCATCGGCAACCGCAGTTCCGGCCGCATGGGATTCGCGATCGCCGAAGCCGCGGCGCAACAAGGTGCCGCGGTGACCCTGATCGCCGGGCCGGTCGCGCTGGCGACGCCCGCCGGGATGACCCGTGTCGATGTGCGCAGCGCACGCGAAATGCGTGACGCGGTGCTCGCGCAGGCAGCGCGCAATGACGTTTTCGTGTCGGCCGCGGCGGTCGCTGATTTCCGGCCACAGATCATGGCGCCGCAGAAACTGAAGAAGACCGGCGGCGCGCTCGAACTTTCATTGGTACAGAACCCGGATATCCTCGCCGAAGTCGCGGCGCTGCCGCAGCGGCCGTTCCTGGTCGGCTTCGCGGCCGAAACCGAGAACGTCGAGGAGTACGCGCGCGCCAAGCTCGAACGCAAACGGCTCGACCTGATCGCCGCGAACCAGGTCGGCGCCGGGCTGGGCTTCGAGCAGGGCGACAATGCGTTGCTGCTGCTCTGGCCCGGCGGCGGCCGCGAGCAGCTTGCGCGCGCGGACAAGCGTGATCTTGCGCGCCGGCTCGTCGCGCGCATAGGCGAGCAATGGCGCGCGGCCAGGGAGCACACATGACGAAGATCGCGATGAAGATTCTCGATGGGCGCCTTGGCCGCGAGTTTCCGCTGCCAGCGCCGGCAACCCTGGCCTCCGCGGGCATCGATCTGCGCGCAATGCTCGCCGCACCACTGACGCTCGAAGCGGGCGCCTGCGCGCTGATTCCAAGCGGCATCGCGATCCATATCGGCGACCCTGGCCTGTGTGCCGTCGTGCTGCCACGCTCCGGCCTTGGCCACAAACATGGCATTGTGCTCGGCAACCTGGTCGGTCTGATCGATGCGGACTATCAAGGCCCGCTGCTGATTTCGTGCTGGAACCGTTCCAACACGACCTTTACCATCACCCCAGGGGAGCGCATCGCGCAGCTGGTTATCCTGCCGGTCGTGCGCGCGGCGTTCGAGGTCGTCGATGATTTCTCGCCGAGCGCGCGTGGCGTCGGCGGTTTCGGCAGTTCCGGACGGCACTGATCGGGACGGGGCCGGTTGCGGAGAAACACTTCGGTACGCGGGCGATGGCCGACCAATCGGTGCAAGCCCAGGATTCTTTGAATAACGAGGACGCGATGGCCGAGGCCAGCAGCAAGCCCCCGAAAGCGAAGGCGGCGTCGCCCGTGACCTTGGCGCTGGCACGCCTTGGCCATTCCCTGCGCGTGCTGGCGCCGCTCGCGCTGGCGACGCTTCTGCTGGTGCTCGGAGCGTTCCTCGCCTGGCAGAGTTGGCTGGTGTGGCAAGTCGAACAAGGTGCAGAAGAGGCCGACGGCGTGCGCGCGACGACGATCGCAGTGATCGCCGCGCAGATCCAGCAAAGGGAGCAGCGTTTCGAGCAGGCGTTGAATGACAGCAGCGTGCAGCAGGCGCTGGCGCAGGAAGAAAGCGCGCCCGCGCGCGAAGCCGCCGCGCTCGCGCTGAAACACTTGTTGCCCGATGCGACCGATGCGGAATTCTTCAGTCCGAATCTCGACGAAGTGCTGTCGGGCGATCTTGCCAGTCTCGGTTACGCCAAAGCCGCCGCGTTGATGCAGGCGAAAGTGCATCCGGATCACCCGCTCGCCGAAATGCACGTCGAGAAGGACAAGGGCCGACAACTGATGTTGGCATTGCCGGCGCACGTCGACGGCAAGACGGTCGCATTCGCAGTCGTGGAGTTGCCCTTTGCACCGATCCTCGCCACGTTCCATGCCGCCCGGATCAGCGGCGCGCATCTGGACCTGCGCCAGGGCGATGGCCGTGGCGACCTGCAGATCGCCAGCGTCGGCACCGCCAGCGGCAATTCGATCGGTGATCTCGGCGAGCCGATCCCCGGCTCGAACCTGCGTATCGCCAAGGCCGAACCGGAATATTTCATTGTCGCGCCGCGCAGTTTCTGGTTGCTCGCGCTGCTGACCGCACTCTGCCTGATCGGTGGCTTCGTCGCGCTGTGGCTGCGTCAGGTCGGACTCCACAGTGCGCTGATGACGCTGCAGCGGCCGTCAAAATCAAACGAACCGGAGATCACGTTGGCCGAGGCAATCAAGCAACAGACCGCGGAGCCGCAAGCGGCGGACGCGGAACCCGTCGCCGCACCGAAAGCGGTCGCCGCCCACGATAACGAGGCGGTTGTCGTCGTCGATCCCAGCATCTTCCGCATGTACGACATTCGCGGGGTGGTCGGGCAGTCGCTGACCTCGGCGGCGACGCGCGCGATCGGCCGCGCGATCGGCAGCGAGGCGCGCGATCGCGGGCTGCATGAAATCGTCGTCGGCCGCGATGGTCGCCTTTCAGGGCCCGAACTCGTTGCCGCGCTGATCGCGGGCTTGCGCTCGACCGGCATCGACGTGATCGATATCGGCGCGGCGCCCACGCCGGTCACTTATTTCGCAGGGTACCACCTCAACACCGGTTCCGGCATTTCGGTGACCGGCAGCCACAACCCGTCGGACTACAACGGTTTCAAGATCGTGCTCGGTGGCGAGACGCTGTCCGAGGATGCGATCCAGAATCTGTATCGTCGCATCACCGAGAGGCGCTTCGTCGATGGCATGGGCGGCCTGCAGACGATCGACGTCAACCAGGATTACATCCGCCGCATCACCGATGACATCCAGATCGAGCGCAAATTGAAAGTCGTCGTCGACTGCGGCAACGGTATTGCGGGCGCGCTCGCGCCGGTCGTGCTCGAAGGCATCGGCTGCGAAGTGATTCCGTTGTACTGCGACATCGACGGCACGTTTCCGAATCATCATCCGGACCCGTCGGATCTGCATAACCTGAAGGATCTGATCGTGTCGGTGAAGCTGGTCGGCGCCGACATCGGACTCGCCTTCGACGGCGACGGCGACCGCCTCGGCGTGGTCACCGCGAGCGGTGAGGTGATCTTCCCCGATCGCGTGCTGATGCTGTTCGCGATCGACATCCTGACCCGCAATCCGGGCGCGACGATCATCTACGACGTCAAATGCACCGGCCACCTGCAGCCGCTGATCCTGCAGCACGGTGGCAGCCCGCTGATGTGGCGCACCGGGCATTCGCTGATCAAGGCGAAGATGAAGGAGACCGGCGCCGCGCTGGCCGGCGAGATGAGCGGCCACTTCTTCTTCGCCGAGCGTTGGTATGGCTTCGACGACGGCATCTATGCGGCGGCTAGGCTGATGGAAATCCTCGCCAGCGACGTCGACGAACGCACGCCGCAGCAGATATTCGACAGCTTGCCCAAGGGCGTGTCGACGCCGGAACTCAAGATCCCGATGCGCGAAGGCGAGCATTACCGCTTCATCGAGACCTTCAGGCAGAAAGCAACGTTCGACGGCGCGCGCCTGACCACGATCGATGGCATGCGCGCGGACTGGGCGGACGGCTGGGGTTTGGTGCGCGCGTCGAACACGACGCCGGTGCTGGTACTGCGCTTCGACGCCGACAATGTGCAGGCGCTCAAACGCATCCAGGACGTGTTCCGCACGCAATTGCTCGCACTCGACTCGTCGCTGCCGCTGCCGTTCTGACGCGGCGCGGCGCGCAGCGGGCAATTCGTGTCGAGTTCGAACTCTGTCCCTTCTCCCGGGAAGGGGGCGCTTTCGAATGGGGGGACCCAATGCCGACAACGATCCCATCCTTCACAAACGCGCTTCTTGAGCTCCGGTCTCGACGCTGATCAGGAAGGATTTTTCAGCAGCCTGTCAGTCAGCGGCGTCTCCGATGACGGTCGGCCGGTCAATCCGCTGTTGCGCATCCTGCCGGCTTGTCCTGCGCGGGAGCAGCGCAATCGCGACCGTACCGGCAATGAGACAGGTGTAGAGGGTTGCCGTGCGCCAAAGCAGCAATGCGGTCGCGAGGCTGGCCGGCGGTACCCACATCGCGAGCGTCGCGCTCAACCCTATCTCCGCACCGCCGCCACCTGCCGGCACACCCGTCCAGAGTGCCGCGTGCAGCACCAATACCTGCAGCAGGAACGCAAGCGCGAACGGAACGCTGTGCCCGAGCAGTCGCAGGGCCAGCCAGAGGATGCCGTAACGCGCCAACCATTGCAGCGCCGTCAAGGCAACTATCGAGAACAGGAAAGTTGGACCCGCCGCCAGCAGCAGCGAGCCCTGCGTGCTCACCTTCGCGCAAAACTCGCGCAACGCCCGCTGCTTCTCACGCCATCGCGGCCAGCGCGCGCACAAGGCATTCGTGCCGAACAGCCAGGTCGCCAATTTGCGGCGCGCGAGCAGGGCACCGAAGCTGAGCAGCACAGCCAGCGCGGTCGCGCCAAATGCGAATGAGGTCAACGCGTGCGACTGGCCGGACCAGACCAGCGCGAGTCCGGCAACGGGTACCGCCAGCGCAAAGAAAACCAGATCCAATCCTTGATCCACAACCGTGATCGTCGCGGCGCCGCTGACCGAGGTGCCGGCGCCGCGCAGATAGTAAACACTGGCCACGTAACCACCGACGCCGGCCGGGGTGGTGACGAACGCAAAATCAGTTGCCAGCGAAATGCACAGCGTCTGCACAAATGCGGGTCGGGAACCCAGTCGAGACAGGAGCAGGTGCAGTTTGACTGCGCGCGCGAGCCAGCTCGCCAAAATCAGGGAAAAAAGTGCAATGTATCCTTGTCCCGAAAAATGCAGCGTCGCCGACAGCGCTTCCTTGCCGCCGAGCAGGATCGATACGGCGAGCGACGCGCCCAGCGCGGCGATGATCAGCCAGACTCCCGCGCGGCGCAGGCGCGGCACGCCGACCCGCGCACCTTGGTCGGTGTCATGCGTGCGCACGGTAATCCTGCCGGGAAGATGTGCCACCAAACCCCGATGGTGCGGACCTGCTCATCGACAGGCGGCGGCCCACAACTGCGGTTGCGGGTGGCGTGGCCTGTAGCGCACTGCGACCGGCTCGGCCGTGTCGCGCGGAACCGCACTCGCCGGCATCACGGTCGATCGTTTGGCCGAACAGTAATCTCCGACTGTTTCGGGCTTTTCCGCGTGGAGACATACCGCGTTCGCAGCACGATGTCCCACAACGGCGTGGTCACTCCGAAGTTCTTGTCGGTGTGATAGTGATGGATGTGATGATCCGCAGCCCAGCGGCGCACCAGGGTGTTTCGGAAGCGGATGTTGTGGATCGCCCAATGGCTCAGACCGTAAGCGACGTAGCCGGCAGCGAACGCTCCTGCGAACAGAAGGGCAACCGCCGTAGGCGCGGCCAGATCCAGCAAACCCGCCAGCGCAAGGATCGCCAGTGGAGTCAGGAAAAACGGCAGGGAATCGTAGCCCAGGGGCTGTTGGTGGTGGGTGAGATGACCTTGTTGGAAGACCTGCGCAGGCCCGTGGAACAGCCATCGGTGCATGGCGTACTCGAAGAAACTGAAGAGCACCAGGCCGAAAAGCACGGCTGCAAGCACCGCAATCGGGCGCACGTTGTCGCGCCGCATCCCCATGTAAAGCAGGCCGACGCTCACCGCCATGTCTGAAATGAGCCCGAGCTGGCCATTGGTGCGAGTCGTGCACATCCGCTCGATGGGTTTCAGCGCCGCGCGCAACCAACGCCCGCTCGATCGCGCCGGTGCCGCGCGGCCCGAATCCTTCATGCGACGCGTTTTGATGTTCATGGTTTCAATTTTACTGCGTGTGAACGCGCCGATATGGCGTCGACACAGGCGCCGACAATACCAACTCTCGCATGAACGGTCGTGGATGAGTTTGCCCAGCTATTGCGCGCCGGTTGCACCAGCGCCTGCGCAGTCCATCAATGCCGGTCGGAGCTGCCAGATAATGCCGGACATCCATCAATGTTTGTCCGGAACGGCCAAACTATTGATGGATCGCACACGCACGCTAACACGCACGAAGGATTGGTGGGCCCACCAGGACTCGAACCTGGAACCAAGGGATTCGCGTGATCCGATCGTTTCCGACCGGTGCGGACTATCTCTTCACCCGCAGCTTGCGCTGGTGGGGTGCGGGACGCTCTAGCCTGTGATCAAGGGCACTGCAGCCCTCAGGTAGTCTCTGCACCTTCCGACGGTGTACCGCCGGCTTGGCTCAGGGTCGCCATCGGCCGAACCGTTAAGGTTTCCCTGAATTCATCCCGATCCCATCCACCCATTACGGAGTGGCGGCACCTTTCGATGAGTCCCCTGCTCTAACCATTGAGCTATAGGCCCTCGTTCCAATTAGAACACGGGGTCGCGCGCAGCGCGACGATCACTCCCCCCGCTTCAATCAAATACCGCTGTCGCGGACAGCGCGACAATCACTCCCCCTCTCCTACTGCGGGAGAAGGCAAGGGATGAGGCAAGCTTGCGTATGCGGCCTTCCGCCCTTCGCCTTTCCCGCTTCGCGGACGAAGCAAAGACTATTCCAGATCGAGGAACGAGCGCAGCTGTTCCGAGCGACTCGGGTGGCGCAGCTTGCGCAGCGCCTTCGCCTCGATCTGGCGGATGCGCTCGCGGGTCACGTCGAACTGCTTGCCGACTTCTTCCAGCGTGTGATCGGTGTTCATGTCGATGCCGAAGCGCATGCGCAGCACCTTCGCTTCGCGCGGAGTCAGGCCGGCAAGCACGTCGCGTACCGTCTCCATCAAACCGATATTCGTCGAGGAATCGACCGGCGAGATGATCGCGGCATCCTCGATGAAGTCGCCGAGGTGCGAATCCTCGTCGTCGCCGATCGGCGTTTCCATCGAGATCGGTTCCTTCGCGATTTTCAGGACCTTGCGGATCTTGTCCTCGGGCATCTCCATCTTGATCGCGAGTTCGTCCGCGGTCGGTTCGCGGCCCATCTCCTGCAGCATCTGGCGGCTGATGCGGTTGAGCTTGTTGATCGTCTCGATCATGTGCACCGGGATGCGNNCGATGTTGCCTTCCTGGATGAGATCCAGGAACTGCAGGCCGCGATTCGTGTACTTCTTGGCGATCGAGATGACCAGACGCAAGTTCGCCTCGACCATCTCCTTCTTTGCGCGGCGCGCCTTGGCCTCGCCGATCGACATCGCGCGGTTGATTTCCTTGATGTCGGAAACGGCCAGATACAGCGTACTTTCGATCGCGATCAGTTTTTCCTGCTCTTTGACGATCGCGCCACGCTTGGCCTTGATCGCCGGCGACCACTTCTGGCGCTTGCGTGCGAGCTCGGCCGCCCACTCGACGTTCGTCTCGTTGGACGGGAACAGCTTGAGAAAATCCTTGCGCGGCATGCGCGACTGCTTGATGCACAGATCCGCGACCATGCGCTCGTGGTGGCGGATGTTGTTGACGACTTCGCGCAGCTTGCGCACGAAGCTGTCGATCATGATCGCCGGCAACTTCAGTTTCAGGAATGCCTCGGCCATCTCGTCGCGGAGCTTCTGCGCCTTGCGATCGGCGCTGCCGTGTTTCTCGGCGGCTTTCTGGAACTTCGCATAGATCTGGCGCAATTCGTCCATGCGCCGCGCGACTTCGACCAAATCGATGCCGGTATCGCCCGGACCTGCTTCCTCGGCATCGCCGCTCGTACCATCGGCGGCCTCTTCTTCGCCCTCGGTTTGAGCCGCGGGCTCGGCAACGGCAGCTTGCGGCGGCTCCACGTCGGCAAAACCGGCGAGCACTTCGGACAGGCGCTTCTTGCCCTCGACATGCTGGTCGTATTCCTCGACCAACAATTGGATCGACCACGGGAAACTCGCCAGCGCGGACTGAACCTGGTTGAGGCCTTCCTCGATGCGTTTGGCGATCGCGATTTCACCCTCGCGGGTGAGCAGCTCCACCGTGCCCATCTCGCGCATGTACATGCGCACGGGATCGGTGGTGCGGCCAACTTCGGCGTCGACCGCACTGAGCACGGCGACGGCTTCCTCGGTCGCGGTCTCATCGTCGGTCGCGACCGGCGTTTCCGGCAGCAGCGTTTCGGTATCGGGCGCGACTTCATGCACCTCGATGCCCATGTCGTTGATCATGCCGATGATGTCTTCGATCTGCTCCGGATCGACGATGTCGTCGGGCAGGTGATCGTTGACTTCGGCGTAGGTCAGATAGCCCTGCTCCTTGCCCTTGATGATCAGGGTCTTGATTTCGGACTGCTGTTGCTCCTTGTTATGCGTTGCGGCCATGTCGGTTCCGGAAGGTCTGTGCGGCAAAGAGATAAAGTATAGGAGGCCCGTCAAGGGCAGGATGGGGCCAGGGGGTTAGGGGCTAGGGATTAGGGCGCGAAAAGCCGCTGCGATCTTGGAACTTGCGAGCACGCTCGATCCAAGCGCCCTCGCTACTCGCCCCTCATCTCTCGTCCCTAGCCTCTCGCCTCCAACCAAAACGTCACCGGTCCATCGTTGACCAGATGGACTTTCATATGGGCACCAAAACGCCCGGTTTCCAGCCTTGGGTGGCGCGCGCGCGCGAGTTCGACGAGCCGGTTGTACCAGCGTTCGGCCTGATCGGGCTCCGCAGCCGTCGAAAAACCCGGGCGCATACCCGACCGCGTATCCGCAGCGAGAGTGAACTGCGAAACCACCAGCAGGCCGCCGCCGCTATCGACGAGCGAACGGTTCATGCATCCGTCGGCGTCCGCGAAGACGCGATAACCGAGCACGCGTTCGAGCAGGCGGCGCACCTGCGCTTCGCCATCACCGGGCTGCACCGCGACCAGCGCAAGCAGGCCGGCGCCGATCGCGCCGACGGTTTCGCTGCCGACCTCGACACGCGCTGCGCTGACGCGTTGGATCAAGGCGATCACAAGAGTTCTCCTTATTGATTCGGAACAAATTCAGATTCAGCGATCGAGTCAATGCCCCACCGTTGCCCTCCCCCGGCGGCGCAGGGGAGGGCAAGCATAGGGCACTCAAACGACTCGAGTGCCGTAGCAACAAGGCCGTCACGTATCCTCGCCGCAGGCAGCGGCCACGGTCAACGCGCGCGCCGCCGCGACGATCGCCACCGTTACAATCGCCCTCACCATGAGTCCACCTCGCCTTTCCTGGTCGGTCACGCTGCTGTACGGCCTGTTGCGTATCGCCGGCCGCCTACCGTTGCCCGTCCTGCATGCGCTCGGCGCGGCCGTTGGTCGATGGTCCTGGCGCTGGCACGGCCGCACGCGACGCATTACTGAAAACAATCTGTCCCTCGTATTAACGCAAGAGAGTGTGCAAAGCAGACACGCGATCGGCCGTGCGGCCGTTATCGAAACCGGCAAATCGCTGTGCGAGATTGCAAAAATCTGGGGCAATTCGCCCGAAAACGCGCTCGCGCTGATCCGCGAAGTTCGCGGCCGAGAATTGTTCGATACCGCGCTCACGCGCGGCCGGGGACTGATCATCGCGGCGCCGCACCTGGGCTGCTGGGAACTGCTGAACTACTGGCTGGCGTCGCAAACACCGCTCGCGATCCTGTATCGCGCTCCACGCCACGCGGTCATCGAACCACTGCTGCTGAAGGCGCGCGGCGCGCTGCCGGTCGAGCAGGTCCGCGCGGAAGGTGCTGGCGTGCGCACCTTGTACCGGCGCCTCGCCGCCGGCGGCGTCGTCGGCATCCTGCCGGACCAGAAGCCGCGCCATGGCGAAGGCGTGCTCGCGCCGTTCTTTGGGGTGCCGGCCGCGACGATGGTCTTGCTGCCGCGCCTCGCCGAGCGCACCGGCGCGAGCGTGCTTTTCAGCTTCGTCGAACGCCTGCCGCGCGGCGCGGGCTATCGCCTGCATTTCCTGCCGGCGCCGGCCGCGATCGCCGATCGCGATCTCGACGTCGCGTGTGCCGCACTCAATCGCAGCGTCGAAGACTGCGTGCGGCTGGCGTTCGCGCAGTACCAGTGGTCATACAAGCGCTATCCGGCCGATCCGGCCAATTCCGGCTATTGATTCGGTACGAATAGAGATTCAATCGACCGAATCAATCCCCCCACCCTTTCCCTCCCCGCTGGTGCAGGGGGGGATGCCGCATCAACCAGCGCTCGACCGCAGCGACCAGCACGAGTTCGCAGGCACTGGCGCCGCTGTCCTCGCGAGTGAGCGAGCTGGTCCAGCGCCAGCCATTGGCACGGTTCGCCTCGACGAGCTCGTCACGCAGCGTAATGATCTCGCCGACGCGCACACGCGCGAGATCGTGCGCGACGGTGGTGTCGGCGGGTATCAGGTGCATGTTCGCGGCCGAGCGCACGATCTCGGTGGGCGGAATGGGTGGCACGTCCTTTCCAGTGATAGGTGAAGAAACGCGCCGGCTGCGCGATGTCGAGGCGTTCGATCACCGCGCTGTCGGACATGCGTCCCCAGCCGAGCGCTAGATCTGTCGGCGTCGAACGTGTAGTCATGGCGCGACAGCACGCGTGCCTCGACCTCGAAATCGGCGAGCGGGGTCAACGCGTAGTCGCCATGCTGGATCACCACGCGGCTCGCCGGTGCGCTCTACGCCGGCTCGGCGCTGACCAGCACGCCGGGCGCATGCGCGATCGGCCGCTGGCGGTACCAGTGCGCCGCGCCCGCGAGCGCGAACACCATGAGCACGATCGCGAGCCGCCGCATCGACATTTCCCTACGGGCTAGCAGGCTGGCGCAGTCGACGCAGGAACACGGTCATCTCCTTCCCGGCCTGCTGGTCGCCGTGCTGGCGCGCGACTTCGATGCCGTGCTCGAACGCCGCGATCGCGGCGGCGCTGTCGCCGCCATCGGCAAGTGCGCGTCCGAGCATCTTCCAGGCCGCCGAGTAATTCGCATCGAACCCGACCGCCTCGCGGAATGCGACAGCGGCGCCGGTCGCGTCGCCTTGGCCGAGCAGCGCGTTGCCGAGCGAAAAGCGCAGCAGCGCGCCGTCGCGCGGGCCACCGAGCTGCGCGCGCAAGCGCGCGATGAAGTCCGTGTCCATGTCCCATCATCGCGCGCTTCCGGACCCTGCGCAGCAGGTTTTACCTTCGCGCGTCGGCGATCGGCCGCCGCGCTCGCCCGAACGCCGGCTCCAACTACGCGCCCGACCTTCCGAGCCCGGCGCGGCGACCGACGTCTTACCGGATCGCGCCGATCGCACGCGGCGGCGTCATTGCATGAACCAGCCGTGGCTGACCACGAGGCTCTGCCCGGTCAACGCGTTGGTCTCGAAGCCGGCGAAGAACAGCGCGCAGGCAGCGACGTCGTCGACCGTCGTGAACTTGCCGTCGACGGTGTCTTTGAGCATGACCTTCTTGATGACGTCGCTCTCGGAGAGGCCGAGGGCTGCCGCTTGTTCGGGAATCTGTTTTTCAACCAAAGGCGTGCGCACGAAACCGGGGCAGATCACGTTCGCACGCACGCCGTGTTCGGCGCCTTCCTTGGCGATGACCTTGGCGAGGCCGATCAGGCCATGTTTCGCAGTGACGTACGGCGCCTTCAGTTTCGACGCCTCCTTTGAGTGCACGGAACCCATGTAGATGATCGCGCCACCCTTGCCGCGTGCGTACATGTGCTTGAGGCACGCGCGCGTGGTCAGGAAGGCGCCATCGAGATGGATCGCGATGAGCTTCTTCCAGTCCGCGTAGGAGAATTTGTCGATCGGATTGACGATCTGGATACCCGCATTCGAGACGAGGATGTCGACGTGGCCAAACTGTTTGACCACCGCAGCGACGCCATCGTCGACCGCCTGTTCAGAAGTCACATCCATCTTCACGCCAATCGCCTTGGCGCCCTTGTCGGTGAGCTCCTTCGCAGTCGCGTTGGCGCCGTCGGGATTGAGGTCCGCGATCGCGACCGCAGCGCCGTTCTGCGCATAGATCTCCGCGATGCGTTTGCCGATACCGCTGGCTGCCCCGGTGACGATCGCCACTTTGCCGTCGAGTCGCATGCTGTCTCCTTCATCGCGCCGGCTGTCGCCGCGCACATAAAAATACGCCGCTCATTGCGAGGGAGCGACGCCAAGTTGGGAGTGGTGATGAATCAGTCCTATGACCCGCAAATGATCTTCCAAGTTCCGCACTGCAGCAAATCGCACGCCGCACGCTCAGCCCTCGCGGTTCGCCGCGCGCGGATCGATCGCAAGATCCTTGAGCTTGCGATACAGATGCGTGCGCTCCATGCCGACCGCCTTGGCGAGCTTGCCGACGCTGCCGCCGGCCGCGTTGAGCTGATGCAGCAGGTACGCGCGCTCGAACTGCTCGCGCGCCTCACGCAGCGGCAAGCTGAAATCGGCGCCTGACGTAGCCATCACCGTCGGCACTGCGGCCACCGCCGCGTTGTCGAGCGCCGCCTCGACCTCGTCGACACCGACATCGCTGGCGCTGCCGAGCACCAGCAAACGCTGCACGAGGTTGCGCAGTTCGCGCAGATTGCCCGGCCATGCATAGTGACGCAGCCGGTTCTGTACCGCGACCGGGAAATTCCGGTACGGCAACTTGTCTCGATTGGCGAAATAATCCGCGTAATAGCGCAGCAGTTCGGGAATGTCCTCGCCGCGTTCGCGCAGCGGCGGCATCGCCAGCGGCACGATCTTGAGCTGGTAATAGAGTTCCTCGCGGAATTTCCCCGCAGCGACCAGCGCTTCGAGATCCTGCGCGGTCGCCGCGATGATGCGCGCGTCGATCACGATCGGTTCGTGCGCTCCGCAACGGATCAGCGCACGCCGCTCGATCACGCTGGACAGACGCAGCTGCAATTCCGGATCGAGGTCGGCGACCTCGTCGAGAAACAGGGTGCCGCCGTTGGCTTGCTCGACGAGCCCTGGCTGCACGCCATTGGCATCTTCGGCGCCGAACAATGCGAGCGCCGCGTGATCGCGCGCGATTGCCCCCGCGGCAACCGTCACGAACGGGCCGGAACGCCGCGCGCTGCGCTCATGCAGCGCGCGCCCGAGGGTTTCCTTGCCCGTGCCGGGCTCGCCTTGCACAAGCACCCCGGTGTCGTGCGCCGCGATCTTTTCGATCTGCGCACGCAAGACCTGCATCCTCTTGCCGGAACCGATGAGTTCCGCCGGCGCGGGCAACTGGCGGCGCAGACCCTCGTTTTCGCGCTTCAGGCGACCCGCTTCGAGCGCGTGTTCGACGACCAGCAGCAATTTCGCGAGCGAAATGGGCTTCTCGATGAAATCCCAGGCGCCGAGTCGGGTCGCCTCGACCGCAGTCTCGACGGTGCCGTGGCCGCTGATCATGATGACCGGGCACGGCAGGCCGCCGCGTTCGCTCCATTCACGGAGCAGACTGATGCCGTCGAGATCGGGCATCCAGATGTCGAGGAGCACGACGTCCGGCCGCTGGCGCCGACGCGCCTCGCGCGCCGCCGCGGCCGACTCGGCGACATCGACGACATAACCTTCGTCGTCGAGGATGTCCTTGATCGTCTGCCGGATATCCGGCTCGTCGTCGACCACGAGCACGCGTGCGCCAGTCGCCATTGCCACACTCATTCGTTGTGAAAAGGAGACAGCGAGGATAGCGCAGCACGCGCGCCTCTGGATATGCTGGACAAATTGCACCGCAAGCGGCGCGCCGCCACGCGGCTCGGTGCAAACCGAGCCTGAATAGTGGAACACGTCGTGGCAGCTGAGGCATTCCGCAGATGGATATCGACGCTCGTTCTCGCCGCCGCATTACCGGTTCTTGCCGCACAGAAGAGCACAGCCGTCATCGACGACCCTGCCTATACACATGCGCAGAGGCTGGTGACGGTCGAAGTCGGACGGCGACTCAACCTCTACTGCACGGGCCGCGGCGCGCCGACCGTCGTTTTCGACTCCGGCCTCGGCGATGGCACCAAGGCGTGGGGACTGGTGCAGTCCGTGATCGCCGCGCACACGCGAGCCTGCTCGTACGATCGCGCGGGCCTCGGTTTCAGCGACCCGAGCGCGCGGCCCGGAACCAGCGCGAACAGCGTCGATGGCCTGCATCGCCTTCTGCATGCGGCGGGCATCAAACCGCCGTACCGTCCTTGGTCGGTCATTCGCTCGGCGGCATGAACATGAAGCCGTACGCGCAGACCTATCGATCCGAGGTGGCCGTACGCGCAGTATCCGCAAGACCCGGCAACACTCCGCGGTGAACGAGGCAGCAACTGTCCGCCTGACTTCTGCAGGAGCGGCCCTTCGACAGGCTCAGGACAGGCTTCAGCCGCGATGCTCTTCTCCTCGCAAACGCTGCGGGACTGAAATCCTCCCGCAAAACATCCGAAGACCCAGGCCTCCGCGCCGCATAGTGCCTGTGTCGCGCGGCTCCGCTACGCTACACGCCCGCTTTCCGCTCGATCTTCATGTCCACGCCTCCTGACCGCCCGCCCTTGTCGGCCTGCATCATTACGCTCAACGAAGCCGACCGCATCGAGGCCTGCCTTGAATCGCTCGCGTTCTGCGACGAGATCGTCGTGGTCGATTCCGGCTCGACGGACGGCACCCGCGAACGCGCTGCCGCGAAAGGCGCACGCGTGCTCGAACGCGCGTTCGACGGCTACCGCGCGCAGAAGGATTTCGCGGTGAACGCGGCGCGCAACGACTGGGTGCTCTGCCTCGACGCCGATGAACGGGTGGCGCCAGAGCTGCGCGCGGCGATCGAGCGTGCACGCGACGGCGGCTTTGCCGGCCATGCGGGCTACCGCTTCGCGCGACTGACCGAATACTTCGGCGCGCCGCTCCGCCACGGCAATGCGTACCCGGATCGCGTCATGCGCCTGTTCGATCGCCGCCGCGGCGGCTGGCGCAGTGGTCGCGAGATCCATGAACACGCGAGTGTCGACGGCTCGGTCGCAACGCTGCCTGGCGATCTCGACCATCACGCCTACCGGTCGCTGTCCGATCAGCTCACGCGCCTCGAACGCTACGCACGCATGATGGCCGAGCACATGCAAGCGCGCGGGCGACGTGCGCGCATCGCGAACATCCTCTTCAATCCGGGGTGGCGCTTCGTGCGCGGCTATCTGCTACGTGCGGGCTTCCTCGACGGCTGGCGCGGCTTCGTCTACGCGAGCGTCGAAGCGAACTACGTACGTCAGAAGTTCATCAAGCTCTGGCTGCTCAATCGCAACTGCAAGATCCAATGACGACCGTCCACATCATCGCGCGCGACAACGGCGCCGGTCTTTCCCGCGACCTGTCGATCCTGACCCGCGCGCTCGGCGATGCCGGCTTCGAGGTCACCGTCAGCGCGATCGGCGCGGGTGGTTTGCGGCGCCGGTCGCGCCTGTTGCAACGACGCGCGCAGCTGGCCTGGCGGCGTTGGCACGAAGGCGCCGCGCACGGTCGTTTCGACGTCAACCTGATGGATGAGCGCGTACGCCCGGATCATCTGCCGCTGGCGCGCCGCAACGTGCTGATGCCGCATCCGGAATGGTTTGCGCCGGAAGATCGGCCCTGGCTTGGCGCGCTCGACCGCGTGTTCGCTAAGACCCGCCACGCGGTGCCGATCTTCGAGGCGCAAGGCTGTCGCACCGAGTTCGTCGGTTTCACCAGCTTCGATCGCATGCAGGCGGACGTGCGACGCGAAGCGGCGTTCTTCCATCTCGGTGGGCGCAGCACGAACAAGGGCACCCAGCCGCTGGTCGATCTCTGGCTGCGCAGGCCCGAGTGGCCCACGTTGACTATCGTGCAGCGCGCGCCGTTGCGGCTGCCGGCGACGTTGCCGGCAAATCTGCTGCTCGTCACCCACTACCTCGACGACGCCGAGCTGCGCGTGCTGCAGAACCGCCGCCTGTTCCATCTGTGCCCGTCCGAAACCGAGGGCTTCGGCCATCATCTGGTCGAAGGCATGAGCGTCGGTGCGATCACCCTGGCAACCGACGCGCCCCCGATGAACGAGATGATCACGAACTCACGTGGCGTTCTGGCTGCCTACGCGAGTACCGGCACGCAGCAACTGGCGACGACGTACTGCGTCGACCCGGCCGCGCTGGAACACGGCGTCGAACGCTTGCTTGCACTCGACGATGCCGAGCGCCGCGAACTCAGCACGGCCGCGCGCGCATGGTGGGAAGACAACGACCGCGGTTTTCGCGGACGCCTCGCGAACGCGGTCGAAACGCTCGCACGCAGCTGATCCGGCTGCGCGTGAAAGCCGCGTCTCCCTGCATGCACCAACATTCACGCGACCTCCAGCGGTAGCCGCAGCGTGAACATCGCGCCGCCCTGTGCTGCCTTCCCGGCGCGCACGCTGCCGCCGTGTTCCTCGACGATCTTCTTGACCACGGCGAGGCCAAGTCCGGTGCCACGCGCCTTGCTCGACGTGTACGGCTCGAACCAGCGCTCGCCGAAGTCGGCGGGCAGGCCCGGGCCATTGTCGGCGACGCTCAGTTCGACCCAATCCTGTTCGTTGTCGCGGACGATGCGCGTCACGATCTGGATTTGCGGCTTGCGCGTTTCACCGATCGCTTCGAGCGCGTTCTTCATCAGGTTGTGCAAGGCCTGGCGCAGACGCACCGCATCGACTCTCACGCGCGGCTCGCCGTCGGCGAGCTGACGGGTCAGGCTGATGCGCTGGTCGTTTTCGTAGAGATCGAGCACCTCGCCGAGGAGCGCATGCAGCGCGATCGGTCGCGCCGCCAACTGCGGTGGTCGTGCGTAGTCGGCAAATGCGTTGACCATCGTCTTGAGGGCCTCGACCTGGGTCACGATCGTGTGCGTGGCACGGTCGATCAGCTCGCCCTCTTCCGGCGGCAGACGGCCGAGAAAGCGCCGGCGCAGACGCTCGGCCGCGAGCTGGATCGGCGTCAGCGGATTCTTCACTTCATGGGCGAGCCGCCGCGCGACTTCGCCCCAGGCCGCGTCGCGCTGGGCGCGATTGAGTACGGTCAGATCATCGAATACGGCGACGTAGCCAGCATGATCGGGCAGCGCGGCGCCGCGCAGCATCAGCATGCGCCGGCCCGCGGCGGTTTCGATGACGACTTCCTCGCGCCACTCGCGCAGGTTCTCGCGCAGATGCCGGGCAAGCGGATCGACGAACGGCGCCAGCTCGGCGCGTTCGTTCTTGAGGTCGCCGGGACTGCGGCCCAGATGGCGGGCGAGGGTTACGTCGAGGATCGCTTCGGCCGCGCGATTGGCGACGCGCAGGCGGCCATCGCGATCGAAGCCGAGCACGCCGGCGGACAGGCGTTCGAGCACCGCTTCGAGCCACGCCCGCTGCTGCTCGGTTTCGCGGGCGCTCTTGCGCGCACTCGCACTGCTGAATTCGAGTTCACGCGTCATCTGCGCGAACGAATGCACAAGAAACCCGAGTTCGTCGTCGCTCGGCGTCGGCAGCGGTGTGTCGTAGCGCCCCGCGCCGACCGCGCGCGTTGCGGCGGCGAGTCGCCCGATCGGCGCGACCAGACGCCGCGCGACACCGAACGCGGCGAGTACCACCGCGAACACCGACAGCAGCAGCACGAAGGAAAGGATCAGCGCAAACGTCAGCTTCAGTGAGCCGCGCAGGAATTTCAGGCGTTGGAAATCGAAACTCGCGTTCTCGATGCCTCGCGTCAACGGTTGCAGACGCGCCGGCAGCGGGAAGATACCTTGCAACAATCGACTCTGTGGCCGCGTGTCGCTGTCGCCGCCCACTGCGAGCGGTAACGCGATGCGCAGCGCCAGCGCATCGCCAAGGGGTTCGGCCGCGGCGTAGCGTCCGTCAGCCTCGACGCGCATCAGCAACGCACTGTCGGGCAAGGGCGGATCGAGGTAACGCGGATCGGAACTCGCGGTCGCAAGCACGCGACCATCTGCGCCGAACACCGTCAACTGGATCGCCCCGAGCGGTTCGATCGCCGCGTCGAGCACAGCCTGTTCCGACGTCGCCGGCTCCGCCGCCAGTTGCCTGGCGAGCCCGGCGCTTGCCGTCTCGGCGCTGTGCAGGTGTTCGTCGATGACGATGCGGCCAAGCTCCAGCGCATCGTCGAGCGCCTGTTCGAGGTGCACGTTGAACCAGTTGTCGACGGTCGCGTCGAGGAAGCGCAACGCGAAGCCATACACGACGACGACCGGCGGAACCGCGAGCAGGATCAACACCAGCAGCAGACGCCGGTTGAGACGTGCCCCGGGCGCTGCGCGGGCGATGTCCGCGCGCAATCTCCACAAACGCTGGCCGATCGCGAGCGCGAGCACGGCCAACGCGAGCGCGGCCGCTCCGAGCACCCAGCGGTAGTGCATCGCCACGCGACTGCCATCGCCGGCCGCGTCCTCGGCGAGTTTCAGCGACGCCAGCAACAACGCCGCGATCGCAATCGCTGGCAATGCGCGTCGAAACAGGAAATTCAATGCGCCGGATCGTTCCATGTGTAGTCCGATGCGGCGAGCCGCCAGGCGGGTTCGAACAGCGCCGGCAGCCGCAGCGCGCCCGGCAACGCGGCCGGATCGAGCGCCGCGGAGACGTGCAGCGGCGTCATTGCCGGCAATGCCGCGAAAGCCGCGGGCAAATCGATGCGCAAGGAACCGAGCGCGGCGACGAGATACGCGGGCGTGGCGAAACTGCGCACGTCGTCCGTGTCGAGTTCACGCAACTGGTAACGCTGCGACAGCGGAAAATAACGCAGTTCGATGCGCCGCGCCGCGCTGGCCTTGGTGGCCGGCCAGCGACCGGCGCGAAGATCGATCTGCAGCGTGAGCGGAATGCCGTGGTCGAGTGCGTCTTGCATCGGCCCGCTGAGGCGACAGTCCAGGCCAAGCACGAGCACCGCGCTGCCGGCGATCGTGCTGATCTGCGCGTTGCGCACGGCGAGCGCGCCGGGTGTCTGCTCGGCGAGCGCCGAACACCCGGCGAGCAAGCCGATCGCCGCGATCAGCCCGAATGCGCGGAGGCATCGTCCGCTACCTTCCGGTCGCGGCTGCGCCGCTCCTGCAGACGCGGACACTCGCTGGGGTCGCGGCTGCGCCGCTCCTACAAAAGCGTACCCTCGTTGTGGTCGCGGCTGCGCCGCTCCTGCAGAAGCGATTCCTTGTAGGAGCGGCGCAGCCGCGACCGCGGCGCAGCGAGGCTCGCCAATGCTGTCCTCAAGAATTCTTTTCGAGCAACGCATAGTAGAAACCATCCATGCCGCCCTCGCCCGGCAGGTTCTGCCGACCACTGCCGGCCGCGTGACCGAACTGTTCCGGCAGCGGCAGCGCACGTGCGTCGGCGTGCGCGTCGAGGAAGATCGCGATGAGCGCCTCGTTCTCTGCGCGCAGCAGCGAACACGTCGCATAGACTAGCCGCCCGCCCGCTGCCAGCAAAGGCCACAGCGCGTCCAGCAGACGCTGCTGGTTTGCCGCGAGTGGCGCAATGTCGGCGCCGCGCCGGTGCAGCTTGATGTCGGGTTGGCGACGGATGATGCCGGTCGCCGAACAAGGCGCGTCGATCAAGATGCGATCGAACGGCCGTCCATCCCACCATGCATCCGGCGTGGCGGCGTCACCGGCCAGCACGATCGCGCCCAATCCGAGCCGGGCGAGATTGTCGTGCACACGCGGCAGGCGCGAGGGATCACTGTCGAGCGCGACCAGATCGACCTTCGCGCGCTCGAGCAGGTGCGCGGTCTTGCCGCCCGGCGCCGCGCAGGCGTCGAGCACATGCTGGCCATCACGAAGATCGAACAGATCGACGACGCGCTGGGCGGCGCCGTCCTGCACCGAGAATGCGCCATCCGCATACCCCGGCAGGCGCGTCACGTCGGTGCTCGCGGAGAGCACGATCGCATCGGGGAGATCCGCGTGCGCGGCGGCTTGGATGTCGGCAGCGCGGAATTTTTCTAGCAGCGCGGCGCGTTCGCCACGCCGCGTGTTCACGCGCAAGGTCAACGGCGCCTCGCAGTTGTTTGCGGCGAGGATTGCATCGACGTGGTCGGGCCAGTCCCGTGCGATCGCATCGATCAACCAACGCGGATGCGCGTGACGCGTGACCGGATTCTCATCAAGCTTCGCCTCCAGCGCGGCGCGTTCGCGCAGGAAGCGGCGCAGCACCGCGTTGACCAATCCGGCATAGTGCGGCTGGCCGAGGACGCGGACAGCATCAACGCTGGCTGCGACGACGGCGTACTCGACCAGGCCGAGCACGGCCAGCTGGGCGATGCCGATGACCAGCAACGCGCGCACGTTGCGTGCCTTCGCCGGCAATGGTTTTTCGGTCAATGCATCGAGCGCCGCATCGAAACGCAGCCACCAACGCGACGCGGCGAACAGCGAGGCGGCGAGCAGCGCGCGATCGCGCGAATCGGCAATGCGCGGATTCGCATCGGCGAGCGCACTGCGCAGCGATGCGCCTTCGAAAACGACGCGCGCCAGCGCACGTGCAGCCTCGGCGCGCAACGCGGCGCCCGGTGTTTCCGGCTGTCGCGGCTTTTTGGCCGCGCCGCGTGCGCGCATCGGCTTGGCCGGTTTATGCATCGTGAACCACCTTGTCGCGGCGCGCGTTGAGCCAATCGCGCGCCTGCATACGCCGGCCGCCATCGCGTTGCAGTTCGCGGATGCGCAGCACGCCGTCGCCGGTCGCGATGTCGATAGCGTCGCAATGATGCGTGGCGACGAGACTGCCCGGCGCCGCCTGCGCATCGACCGCGACCGCTTCAGCCGCCCAGATGCGCACACGCTCACCGCGGATCTCGGCCTCGGCAACCGGCCACGGATCGAACGCGCGCACCTTGCGCGCGAGCGCAGCGGCCGAGTCGTTCCAGTCGAGCCGTGCTTCGGCCTTGTCGAGTTTGTGCGCGTACGTCATGCCATCGGCAGACTGCGGCGTCGCGACCAGCACCTCACCGCGCAACGCACGCGCGAGGCCGTTCGCGAGCGCGTCGGCACCGAGTGCGGCTAGACGATCATGCAGCGTGCCGCCGCTGTCGTCGGGCGCGATCGGCGTGCGCTTTTCGAGCAGCAGCGGGCCGGTGTCGAGGCCGGCTTCCATCTGCATCAGGCCGACGCCGGTTTCCGTGTCGCCGGCGAGGATCGCGCGCTGGATCGGCGCGGCACCGCGCCAGCGCGGCAGCAGCGAGGCATGCACGTTCCAGCAGCCGAGGCGTCCAATCGTGAGCACGCTTTTCGGCAGGATCAGGCCGTAGGCCACGACGACGATGAGATCAGGTGCGTACGCACGCAGGCGCTCGCGCTCGCGCGCGTCACGCAAGGTTTCAGGTTGTTCGACCGGCACATTGGCCGCGAGCGCAGCCGACTTGACCGGACTCGCGGCGAGCTTTTGGCCGCGGCCGGCCGGGCGATCGGGTTGCGTGTAGGCGGCCACGACCTGCGCGCCGCTGCGCAAGCACGCTTGCAGCGAGGGCACGGCGAATTGCGGTGTTCCGGCGAACACCAGGCGTAGCGGTTGGGTCATGGCGGCTCAAACTGTCCGGAATCGACGCGACGAAGGAAGTCGGGAAACCAAGGTCTAGTCATTCCGGCGAAAGCCAGAACCCAGCGTCTTCAGTGGGCCGCAAAGACACTGGGTCCCGGCTTTCGCCGGGACGACGAGCTGTTGGTGGCCGAGGTCACCTCGACGCGCAGTGTAGCGGCGAATCGCTCACGCGCTCTGGCGGCGCTTCTTTTCCATGCGCTTGAGCAGCAGCGTGCGCTTCAGCGCAGACAGGTAATCGACGAACAGCTTGCCGACGAGATGGTCCATTTCGTGCTGGACGCAGGCCGCGAGTGGACCTTTGACCTCAAGCACGAAACCGTTGCCGTCGATGTCCTGCGCGGCAACCTTGACCCGCAGCGCGCGCTCGACATCGGCATAGATGCCCGGAAACGACAGACAGCCCTCCTGAAAGACCTGGTCACCGTCTTTTTCGAGGATGCGCGGATTGATCAGCACGAGCGGCTGGTTGCTGTCCTCGGACATGTCGGCGACCAGCAACTGCTTGTGCACGTCGACCTGGGTCGCCGCAAGGCCGACGCCGGGCGCGGCGTACATCATCTCGAACATGTCGGCGACGAGGCGCTTCAATTCCGCGTTGAACACGGTGACCGGCTGCGCGGTGATGCGCAGGCGCGGATCGGGATATTCGAGGATTGTCAGTTTGGCCATGTCGTCACCACCCAACCCGAAATGCGGGCGGCCGGCGCGGTTCCAAGTGGTTGAAAGCGCGGGATTCTACCGATTGACGACTGCTCGCGCGATGCGAAGCGTCGAGCGGCATGACACACGTCTCCGCGTCGACTCCCCTGCTGCGAGCGGGAGAGGGACGCCTGGGTACCTCCCCAAAAAAAAGACGCCCGCCGTTGCAGCGGGGCGCCGGTGAGATGGACTTTTCGCTCAGTCCGCGTGGCGTTCCAGCACGAACGGTCCGCTCTGGTCGAGGCCGAGCTGCAGATCGCTGGTGGTGCCGACGAGCAGGAGCTGGGTGGCGTTGCCATTCGGCACCAACGCGAGCATCGGTGATGGTGGCGGCGAGCGCACCGGCTGCCGGCACGCAGCTCATCGCGACAGCGGCGTCGGGTGCCCGCGCCACCACACATGCCTGTAATCGCCACCTGCGACGCAGTTCGTTTTCTAACCATTAACTTTTGCATTACACTCCGGAAAGTGCTTGGGGATGAGGGGATTGGCCGTCATGCTTAAAAAACTGCTTTCGGTTTCAGCGGGACTGCTGTTCACCCTCACGGTGTTCGCCGCGTCCGTGCAATGGGCCGACCATCATCCGGATCGCTACATCGTCAAGAAGGGCGACACGCTCTGGAGCATCTCCGCGCGCTTCCTGAAGCAGCCATGGCTGTGGCCGGAGATCTGGCAGGACAATCCCCAGGTCAGGAATCCGCACCTTATTTATCCGGGCGATGAGCTGGTGCTCAGCGGTAGCCACGTCGGCCAGGGCCGCGGCTCGATCGAACCGCATATGCGTGAAACCTCGCTGGACGACGCGATCCCGCCGATTCCGCTGTCGGCGCTGAAGCAGTGGCTGAAGAACACGCGCATTGTCGACGAAGATACCTACAAGCACGCGCCACACGTCGTCGGGATCGAGGAAAACCAGCTGCGCGGCACCACTGGTCAGCTCATCTATATCCGCGGCCTGAATGCGCAGCCGGGCCAGAAATTCGCGCTGGTGCACCCGATGGGCCGCTATTACGACATGCCGCCGGTCGATGAGCACGCGCCGCGCGAGGTCTATCGCCAGGAACCGGATGCGCGCGATGGCCGCCCGGCCATGCTGTGGCGGCACGGCCTGAACGAGTTCACCCTGCAAGGCAACGTGCGCTTCCTCGGTTACGAGATGATCAATTTTGGTACCGCCGAAGTGACCCGCGGTGGCGACGTGTCGTCGGCGCTGGTCACATATTCCGATTTCGAGGTGCGCGCGGGCGACTACGTGCTACCGATCGAAGAGCAGCCTTACGACGACCAGTACGTACCGCATTCACCGAACCACGTGCCCGACAACATGCGGGTGATCGCGTTCTCCGATGCGTTGGACGCGGTCGGTCCGCGCCAGGTGGTCGCGCTGTCGCGCGGCGCGGAAGACAACATCGAGAATGGGCAGACGTTCAGCATCTACCATCCCGGCGACGACGTGCTCGATCGCACCGGCTACACCGAAGGCAGCACGCGCAAGTTCTTCCACCCGAGCGACGCGACCGTCACGCTGCCACCGGAATTCATCGGCCATGTGATGATCTTCCGCACCTTCAAACGGGTCAGCTACGGCTTGGTCATGGATGCGGTGAAGCCCGTGCACCTGGGCGATTTCCTGCACGATCCGAACAAGACACCGTGAGGATAGGGACGAGGGAATAGGGGCGAGGGCGCGAAAATCATGCGTCTGGCCACCTTTGCAACCTGACGGGCTTGCGCCCTCGCCCATACTCCCTCGCCTCTGGCAAGGCATTTTCCTACGCGGTGCGAAGGCAACATCGCGCCGCGTTCGTTGTAGGCGCCGGCTAGACTTCGCCCAATGGATATCGAATCGAACCGCACGCCGCTGCTGGCGTGGCTGACCCTGCTGCGCGCGCCCGGGTTGGGCCCGGTCGCAGTGCGTGAACTGATGGCCGCGCACGCTGACATCTCGTCCGCACTGGCGGCGGCGCGGCGCGGCGCATACCCACGCGCCGACCGGGCCTGCCGCGATTGGCTGCGCGCGCCGGACATGGCCGCGCTGGCAGCCGACATCGCCTGGCTCGGCGCGCCGGACCATGCGTTGCTGACGTTTGACGATGCGGACTTTCCGGCGCTGCTCAACGAGATCCCCGCGGCGCCAGCGGCGTTGTTCGTGGCGGGCGACGCGACCGCGTTGTGGTTGCCGCAGATCGCGATAGTCGGCAGCCGCAATGCAAGCCAAAGCGGCTTCGCGACGGCATCGAGCTTCGCGCGCGCGTTGGCCGGGGCGGGTTTTGCGATCACCAGCGGCATGGCTGAAGGCATCGACGGCGCCGCGCATACCGCCGCGCTGGATGCCGGCGGCACAACCATCGCGGTGCTCGGCACTGGGCCCGATCTCGTTTATCCGCCGAAACATCACGGTTTGGCCACCAGAATCCAAACGCAGGGCGCGCTGGTCAGCGAATTCCCACCGGGAACGCCGGGCCATCCGAGCCATTTCCCGCGCCGCAACCGGGTCATCGCTGGACTTAGCCTCGGCACCCTCGTCGTCGAGGCGGGGGTGCGCTCTGGCTCGTTGATCACCGCGCGCAACGCAGCCGAAAGCGGGCGCGAGGTATTCGCGATCCCGGGCTCGATCCATAGTCCGCTGGCACGTGGCTGCCATCAATTGATCCGCAATGGCGCCAAGTTGGTCGAAACCGCCGAGGAGGTCATCGCCGAACTCGCGCCGCTGGCGCACGCTCTTGGCGCGCGCCTGCGCGAGCAGCTGCACTCAGCGCCGGCATCGGCGCCTGCGCCGGGTGGCGCGTGTGCACGAAACGCGGCATCGGATCGCGCGGACTATGCGGACTATGCGAACCTGTTCGCCGCGCTCGGCCACGAGTCGCTCGGCATCGACCAACTCGCCGAACGCAGCGGATTACCGGTTGCGGCGTTGTCGTCGATGCTGCTGATGCTCGAACTCGAAGGCGAGGTCGTCGCGACGCGCGGCGGCGCGTACGCCCGCCGAGTGCTGGATTAAAGCGTCGCCGAACGGGTTGAATTTGGAAAAATTCAATAGATTACCGGGCATCTGGCACGGCAGCAGAACCTGCGGTTTCGCCACCTTTCGCGATGCCGCCAAAGCCTCAAAACCCTCTCCCCAAGCTTTGCTTGGGGAGAGGGTTGGGTGAGGGGGGCGAGGCAACGACTTGCGGGGAAGCATCGATTTTCGGCTGGACCGTTTAATCATCATGTCGCGCGTTCCCCAATGTTGTCCGCCCTATGCAACCCAGCCCCCTCACCCCAACCCTCTCCCAGCGATGGAGCTGTTGGGGGAGGGAAAGGGAGCACAAAAACGCACCGCTCTTGTTTCAACGTATTGATCGAACAGGATTTAATAACGAAAAAACGTGAGGAAGCCTCAGCGGCAGGACAGTCTTCGAACAAGCCAGCTGCGACGTGCCGCGCTTGACAGCCCGGCGCGTGCTGTGTTTCCACTGAAAAAGGCGCGACGCTCCCATCACGTTGTCGTTCATCGCGTTCGCGGATAATCCGCGCCCCGCCAGCGCCACCCGGCAATCCGAACGGCCAAGGATCGTACATGGCAAAGAATCTTATGATCGTCGAGTCGCCCGCCAAGGCGAAGACGATCAACAAATACCTCGGCACCGATTTCCACGTGCTCGCTTCCTACGGCCACGTGCGCGACCTCGTGCCGAAGGAAGGCGCGGTCGCGACCGATCGCGGCTTCGCGATGAACTATGAAGTGATCGAGCGCAACCAGAAACACGTCGAAGCGATCGCGAAGGCGGCGGCCAAGGCCACATCGCTCTATCTGGCGACCGACTTGGACCGCGAAGGCGAGGCGATCTCGTGGCATATCGCCGAGATCCTGAAAGAGCGCGGCCTGCTCGAGGGGCGCGCGCTGCATCGCGTCGTGTTCTCCGAAATCACCCCGAAAGCGATCAAGGAAGCGGTCGCCAACCCGCGCGCGCTGTCGATGGACCTGGTCAACGCGCAGCAGGCGCGGCGCGCGCTCGACTACCTGGTCGGCTTCAACCTGTCGCCGGTACTTTGGCGCAAGGTTCAGCGCGGGCTGTCCGCCGGCCGCGTGCAATCACCGGCGCTGCGCATGATTGCCGAACGCGAAGAAGAGATCGAAGCGTTCAAGGCGCGCGAATACTGGACGATCGAAGCCGATTGCGCGCAACCGGACATGGCGTTCAAGGCGCGTCTGCTGAAGCTCAATGGCAAGAAGTTCGAGCAGTTCGACCTGACCAACGCAGATGACGCTCATGCCGCGCGCGATGCCTTGAAGAAAGCCGCGCAGGGCCGCCTCGTTGTCAGCGACGTGCAATCAAAGGAGCGCAAGCGCCGCCCGGCACCACCGTTCACGACCTCGACCTTGCAGCAGGAAGCCGCGCGCAAGCTCGGTTTCACGACCAGCCGTACGATGAAGATCGCGCAAGGCTTGTACGAGGGTGTGACGCTCGGCGACGAGGGTGTCGTGGGCCTGATCACCTATATGCGTACCGACGCGGTCTCGCTTTCTGCCGACGCGGTCGTCGAGTTGCGCGAGGTGATCCAGCGCGACTTCGGCCCGCGCGCGCTGCCCGTGGAGCCCAATACCTACAAGAACAAATCCAAGAACGCGCAGGAAGCGCATGAGGCGATTCGCCCGACCGTGGCTCAGCATCGGCCCAGGGACATCGCCGCGTATCTGAATGACGACCAGCGCAAGCTCTACGAACTCATCTGGAAGCGCGCAGTCGCGAGCCAGATGCAGTTTGCGACACTCAACACGGTATCGGTCGATCTTGCCTGCGGTCCGGAATCCGCGTTCCGCGCGAGCGGCACGACGGTCGTCGATCCCGGCTTCCTCGCGGTCTACGAGGAAGGCCGTGACCAGAAGAACGCCGAGGAAGACGACGAGGGCCGCAAGCTGCCCGCGATGAAAGTCGGCGAAGCGGTGCCACTGCGCGAGATCGTGGCCGACCGGCATTTCACCGAGCCCCCGCCGCGCTATTCCGAAGCAAGCCTGGTCAAGACGCTGGAGGAATACGGGATCGGCCGTCCATCGACCTACGCGAGCATCATCCAGGTCCTGCTCAATCGCGAGTACGTGATCCTCGACAGCCGCCGCTTCAAGCCGACCGATGTCGGCCGCGCGGTCGCGAAGTTCCTGTCCAGCCATTTCGCCAAGTACGTCGACTACGACTTCACCGCCAATCTCGAGGACGAACTCGATGCGGTCAGCCGCGGCGAGGAGGACTGGGTGCCGTTGCTGGAGAAATTCTGGAAGCCTTTCAAGGCCCAGGTCGACGACAAGAACGAAACCGTCGATCGCTCCGAGGCGACCGGCGCGCGCGAACTCGGCCCCGACCCGGTCAGCGGCAAGCCTGTGCAGGTGCGTCTGGGCCGTTACGGGCCATACGCGCAGATCGGCACCAAGAAGGACGAGGACAAGCCGAAGTTCGCGAGCTTGCGCACGGGCCAGAGCATGCACACGATCACCCTGCCCGACGCGTTGGAACTGTTCAAGCTGCCACGCACGCTGGGGGTTGGCGAAGACGGTGAAACGATCACTGCCGGCATGGGCCGTTTCGGTCCGTTCGTGAAACACGGCACGACCTACGCCTCGCTGACGCCCGATGACGATCCATACACGGTCGATCTGGCGCGCGCGCTGGAGCTGATCCACGCCAAGGCCGAGGCCGCCGCAAACCGGATCATCAAGGACTTCGGCAACGGCACCCAGGTGTTGAATGGACGCTACGGCCCGTACATCAGCGATGGCGAAAAGAATGCCAAGATTCCAAAGGATCGCGAACCGGCGTCGTTGACCGAAGCCGAATGCGCCGAGCTGATCGCCGCGGCGCCGTTCCGGCCCAAGCGCGGTGGCCGTTTCGGCAAGGACAAATCCGGCAAGACGACGAAACCGGCGAAGAACAAGAGCGGCGACGCCGCCGTGCCAAAGAAAGTCGCCGCAAAGAAGACGCCCGCCAGGAAGGCGGCTGCGAAGAAAACGGCAGCAAAGAAAACCGGCGCGCGCGAGCCAGCCGCGAAGAAAACGGTAAAAAAGGCCGCCGCGAAAAAGGCGGCTGCCCGACCGGCCGCGGGCACCCCATGAGCGCGACGCGTGCGCGGCGTTACGGCTGAACGGTCGCGATGGACGCTAACCTCGCCGCCGCGGTTGCCGCACTTCGCGTTGGCGGCGTGATCGCGTATCCGACCGAGGCGGTGTTCGGACTCGGTTGCGATCCGAACAACGAAGCGGCGTGCGCGCGCATATTCGCGTTGAAGTTGCGGCCACCAAGCCAGGGCATGTTGCTGATCGGCGCGGAGTTCGCACATGTCGCGCCTTATATCGATCTCGGTGCGACGCCTGCCGCAGCGATCGCGCGCGCCGAAGCGACTTGGCCGGGCGCGCAAACCTGGATCCTTCCGCGCGCCAAGGGCGTTCCGGCCTGGATTGCCGGCGCCCACGTTGGCATTGCGCTGCGGGTAACCGCGCATGCGCCAGCCGCAGCGCTTTGCCGTGCCTTCGGCGGCGCGCTGGTGTCGACCAGCGCGAACCGCCACGGCGAGCCGCCAGCGCGCAGTGCAGCGGACGTACAAGCGGCATTGGGGAATCGTCTCGATGCGATCCTGGACGGCGCGGTCGGGGGGCTTGAGCGCCCGACGCCAATCCGCGACGCTATCAGCGGGGCGAACGTGCGGTTCTGACCCGGGAGGGGTACATGTCGGCTGTCATTGAACACGTTGCGACCGATTCGCGTGGATTGCCTTTGGTCAGCGTCGCATCGCACGAGCGAATTTTCGCGTGGCATGGCGATCATGCGGTCAGCGTCGCCGAGTTTCTCGCCGACGTCGCCCGCGTTACCGCAATGCTCCCGGACGCGCGCGCCGCGATCAATCTCTGCGAGGACCGCTATGCGTTCCTGGTCGCGTTCTGTGCGGTGGCGTGTCGCGGCCAGGTCAACTTGCTGCCACCTTCGCGCGCGGCCCAGGCCGTCGACGAGGCACTCGCGGCTTACCCCGGCAGCTATCCGCTCAGCGATGCGGCGCTGGCGCCGATGCCCGATCGTTTCGTGCAGCTGCCACTGCTGGACCACGTTTCCCGCCGTGTCCCGCTCGCGCACGCCGCCGCAACCGCGCTGATCGCCGCCGAGCATATCGTCGCGATCGGCTTTACCTCAGGCAGCACCGGCCAACCCAAACCGAATCCGAAAACCTGGCGTGCGTTCCACGCCAGCAGCGCGCGCAACGTGGCGGCGCTCGTCGACATGCTTGGTCTCGCACCAGAGCGCGTCGCGCACATCGTTGCGACGGTACCGCCGCAACACATGTACGGGGTCGAGATGTCGATTCTGCTGCCGTTGCTCGGCCCGTTCTCCGTGCACAGCGGACGCCCGCTGTTCCCGGCCGACGTGGCGGCCGCGCTCGCCCAGGTGCCGGAGCCGCGCGTATTGGTCACGACGCCGATCCATCTGCGCGCCTTGTTGCGCGATCCGAACCCGCTGCCGCAACTCAGCGCGATCACCTCGGCGACGGCGCCGTTGTCGCGCGAACTCGCCGCCGCGGCCGAGGCGCGTTACGGCGCACCCGTCCTCGAATTCTTCGGCTCGACCGAAACCTGCGTGATCGCGCAACGCCAGACCGCACGCGAGCAAGATTGGCGTCTGTATGCGGACGTGGCCATGCATCCGCAACCCGACGGCACCGTGGTCGATGCGCCGTATTTCAGCCTGCCGGTGACCCTGCCAGATGTCGTCGAACTGCTGCCGAACCACTGTTTCCGCCTGCGCGGTCGCCACGCCGATTCGGTCGAGATCGCAGGAAAACGTGCGTCGTTGGCCGATCTGACCCGTCGCGTGCTCGCCCTGCCGGGCGTATACGACGCGGTCGTGCTTCAGCTCGACGAGGCGGACAGAATGGGTGTATGTCGGATCGCCGCGCTGGTGGTCGCGCCGGAGCGTTCGGAAGCGGAGCTGTTGAACGATCTGCGCTCCGCGATGGATCCGGCATTCCTGCCGCGGCCGCTGCGCAAGGTCTGCTCGCTGCCGCGCAACGAAACCGGCAAGTTGCCGCGCGCCGCGCTGCTGGCTGCGTTGCACGGCCCGACATGACGAGAGTTTCAGCCCCTCTCCCCTAGCGACCGAAGGGAGAAGGGAGCAGGCTGAATCACACAAAAAAATGCCCCGAGGGCCAGGGGGAGCCCTCGGGGCGGGGTGAAGACCGATCAGGGGAGGGATCGGCCTTCGAGGTTGCACTCAGGGAGTGAGCCAACCAGGGCGCCGTTGCGTGCGCCCGGAATAATAGATGGGCATCAGGGCAAAAAGTTTCCAGTGGTGCTCGGGTCGCGTTTATCAGGCGTTCATTCGTGTGACACCGGCATCACGCATAGCCTAGTGCGCCTCGTCCCAGTTCGCGCCGACGCCGATGTCGACGACCAGGGGCACCGCAAGTTCCGCAGCGGCGGCCATGCGCTCGCGCACACCGGCGACGACCGCATCGACACGATCCGAACGCACCTCGAACACGAGTTCGTCGTGGACTTGCATCAGCATGCGCGCCGAGTCGACCTGGCCCAACAGCCACGCGTCGACCGCGATCATCGCGCGCTTGACGATGTCGGCCGCGGTGCCTTGCATCGGCGCGTTGATCGCGGCGCGTTCGGCGCCGGCGCGTTGCGCGCCGTTGCGGGAATGGATGTAGTCCAGATACACGCGCCGGCCGAACAGGGTTTCGACGTAACCGTCGCGACGCGCCTTCTCGCGCACTTCCTCCATGAAGGTCTGCACGCCGGGATAGCGCGCGAAATAGCGCGCCATGTAGTCCTGCGCGTCACCGCGCGCGATACCGAGCGCGCGCGCCAGGCCGAACGCGCTCATGCCGTACATCAGGCCAAAGTTGATCGTCTTGGCCGCGCGGCGCTGGTTCGCGTCGACCATCTCCTGCGGCAGGCCGAACACCTCGGCCGCGGTCGCGCGGTGCACGTCCTGGCCGCCGTGAAACGCGGCGAGCAGGCCGGCATCGCCGGACAGATGCGCCATGATGCGCAGCTCGATCTGCGAATAGTCCGCGGCGACGATCCTCCAGCCGTCCGGCGCGACGAAGGCTTGGCGGATGCGCCGGCCTTCCTCGGTACGGATCGGGATGTTCTGCAGGTTCGGATCCGACGACGACAGCCGCCCGGTCGCCGCGATGGCCTGGCCGTAGCTCGTGTGCACGCGGCCGGTGCGCGGATTGACGATCTCGGCAAGCTTCTCGGTATAGGTCGAGCGAAGTTTCGCGAGACCGCGGTAGTCGAGGATCACCCGCGGCAGTTCGTGCCGGTCGGCGATCGCCTCCAGCGCCTCCTCATTCGTCGACGGCTGGCCACCCGGCGTCTTCACGACGATCGGCAGTTTCAGTTCATCGAACAGGATTGCCTGCAGCTGCTTTGGCGAATCCAGGCTGAAGTTGCGTCCGGCAATCGCGAACGCGCGCTCGGTCAGCTCATGCATGCGCTTGGCCAGTTCGTGGCTCTGCCGCTTCAACGCGGCGGTGTCGATCAGCACGCCGCGCTGCTCCATGCGCGCGAGCACCGGCACCAGTGGGATCTCGATCGATTCGTAGACCTTGCGCAGCCCCGGTTCGGCCTCGAGCCTCGGCCACTGTGCACGATGCAGGCGCAGCGTGATGTCGGCGTCCTCGGCCGCGTAGTGGCACGCGGTATCGAGATCGACCTGCGAGAACGGGATCTGCTTGGCGCCCTTGCCGGTGACGTCTTCGTAATGGATCGTTTCATAGCCGAGATGACGCTTCGCGAGCGTATCCATGTCGTGCCGCGTCGCGGTCGAATTCAGCACGTAGGATTCGAGCATCGTGTCGTGGACGACGCCGCGCACGCTGATGCCGTGGTTCGAGAGCACGTTGATGTCGTATTTCGCGTGCTGGCCGAGCTTCGGTCGCGTCGGGTCTTCGAGGATCGGCTGCAGCGCCGCGAGCACGGCATCGCGCGAAAGCTGCGCCGGCGCGCCGGGATAGTCATGCGCGACCGGGATGTAGGCCGCGTGTTTCGGTTCGATCGCGAACGACAGGCCGACGAGCTCGGCGCGCATCGAGTCCAGCGACGTCGTTTCGGTGTCGAACGCGATCAGCTCGGCCGCGTGCAACTTCGCGATCCAGGCGTCGAGTCGTTCGGGTGTCGTCACGAGTTCATACGTGCCGACCCCCGACAGTTCCGCTGCGATCTCGCGCATGGCGGTCGCGGCTGGCGCCGCTCCTACAAAAGACGTTGCTGTTGTAGGAGCGGCGCCAGCCGCGATGCTCTTCGCCCCGCCCGTGAAAGCATCGAGCTCCTTCAACGCCGCATTGAATTCGTAACGCCGATACAGCTCGCGCAATTTCTCCACATCGCGTTCGAGCAGCTTCAAATCCGCCGGCCCACGATCGAGTTCGACATCAGTCTTGATCGTCGCCAGCTGGCGCGAAAGCGGCAGATGCGCGAGTGCTTTCCGCAGATTCTCGCCAATCTTGCCGCCGACCTTGTCAGCGTTCGCGATCACGGTGTCGAGATTGCCGTGCTCAGCGAGCCACTTCGCCGCGGTCTTCGGGCCGCACTGCTCGACGCCGGGAATGTTGTCGACGCTGTCGCCCATCAGCGCGAGATAGTCGACGATCTGGTCCGGCCGCACACCGAATTTCTCGACCACACCGGTCTCGTCAAGCATCGAATTCGTCATCGTATTGACCAGCGCGAGACCGGGCACGACCAGCTGCGCGAAATCCTTGTCGCTGGTCGAGACGGTCACGTCGATGCCCTCGGCGACCGCGCGCGTCGCCAGGGTGCCGATCACGTCGTCGGCCTCGACGCCGTCGACGCGCAGGATCGGAAAGCCGAGCGCGCCGACGATGCTTAGCATCGGCTCGACCTGCGCGCGCAGGTCGTCCGGCATCGGCGCGCGGTTGGCCTTGTACTCGGTATGCAGATCGTCGCGGAAGGTCGGGCCAGACGCGTCCGACACGAACGCCGCGTAGTCGGGCTTTGCCTTCAGCGTCGCGCGCAGCATGTTGACCACGCCGAACAGCGCGCCGGTCGGCTCGCCGGCGGAGTTCGTCAGCGGCGGCAGCGCGTGGAACGCACGATACAAATAAGATGAACCGTCAATAAGGACGAGACGTGGGCGCGGCATTGAAGACTTGGGCTACGGCGGGAGTGCCTGCACTTTGGCAAGCGGCACGTTAGTTTGCAACGCGATCGTGCTGGAAGCCGTCTGAAGTGCATGCAGTCCGTCGCAATCCCTCGCCGGTCTGCTAGGCTCGCGTCATCCAGGGAGTCGCCACCATGAATCCGACCGTTCGCCTGTTGTTCGCCTTCGCGCTTGTCACTGCCGGCATCGGCTTGGCCGCATCTGGCGCCGTCGCGGTGGATCCGCAACCGACCAAAAGCAATGTTCCGCGTCCGCCCGGGCTCGATGACCCGGGTGTCAGCACGACCGCCTCCGCGCCGCCCAAAGACGCCACGAACGGTGCGACCGACGACGCCAATGAAGATCCGCTCGCGCCAGTGGCAAAGCCCGACGCACGTCTGGCTCGCGACAAGGTCTCGCGCGATGCCTCCGCGACGGCGGAGCGTGTCGCATCGAGCGACGTCACCACGCGCAAGCAAGGCAACGATACCGTCCAGGAATACCGCGAGCACGGCCATGTCTGGATGATCAAGATCGTGCCGCAAAGCGGCCCGACCCAGACCTTCATGGACAACGGCGGCGGCGGACGGCTGGTGCGCGATCCACGCGAAGGGCCGATTTCCCCGGTGTATTACACGTTGTACGAGTGGAAGTAACCGCTGAGGGATTCGGATTCGGGAAAGAATTACGTCCTCGTCGTCCCGGCGAAAGCCGGGATCCAGTGCCTTTTATGCGCGCGCGAAGAGCTGGGTCCCGGCTTTCGCCGGGACGACGAGCTGATGACGCGTGCGCTTGCCCTCAGGCGTCCGCGCCCCCGAGCCAATCGCGCGGCTTCAGGTAATCCGCCAGCCGCGCTTCGTCGCTGCCCGGCGCCGGCGCATACGCGTATTCGAAGCGCACGCGTGGCGGCAGGCTCATCAGGATTGATTCGGTGCCCCCGCCCGACTGCAGGCCGAACAAGGTGCCGCGGTCGTAGACCAGGTTGAACTCGACATAGCGGCCGCGTCGGTACAGCTGGAATTCGCGTTCGCGTTCGCCATAGGGCATGTTCTTGCGGCGTTCGACGATCGGCAGATACGCGTCCAGAAATCCATTGCCGACCGCACGCGTGATGCCAAAGCAGCGCTCGAATCCACCGGCGTTGAGATCGTCGTAGAACAGGCCGCCGACGCCGCGCGTCTCGGCACGATGCTTGAGGAGAAAATACTCGTCGCACCATCGCTTGTAGCGTGGATAGACGTCATCGCCGAACGCCGCGCAGGCGTCGCGCGCAACCGTATGCCAGTGGACGATGTCTGCATCGAACGGATAGAACGGGGTGAGGTCGAAGCCGCCGCCAAACCACCACGCCGGACCAGCGCTGTTGGCCTGTGCCTCGAAATAACGCACGTTCATGTGCGTGGTCGGCACGTAGGGATTGTTCGGATGGACCACCAGGGAAACGCCGAGCGCGGTCCACCGGCAGCCGGCGAGGTCTGGCCGGTGCGCACTTGCTGCCGGCGGCAGACGCTCGCCGGAAACGCGCGAGAAATTGACGCCGGCCTGCTCGAATACCGCGCCCTTCTTGAGCACCCGCGTGCGCCCGCCACCACCCTCGGCGCGTTGCCACGCGTCTTCGACGAAACGCGCGTCGCCGTCCGCCGACTCCAGCGCCGCGCACAGGCGATCCTGCAGCTCATGCAGGAAGATCTGCACGGCATTGACTGACGCGGATTCGGTCATCGCGTGTTGTCGGGAACCATCATTACGCCAAATCCGTATCGGAGCGTGTGGCGGGGGATCACAGGATGACGCTGACCAAATCGCCGCTGACGCCGGTGACCCGATTCCGGATCCAACTCGGGTAGAACGACAACACGCGTGTACGCGGCATGATCGACTCGTTCGACGACGCGACCGGCAATCCGGCCATCGGCGTGGATGGTAGCAGCCCCGCCCGCCAACCCGCGCGCGGATTTGCGCAAAATGCCTGTGTCATAATTCCGCGGCCCCGCCCGACCCATTGCCGCGTGCCCAGCCGGATTGTTCCTCTCGCCATCACCGCGTTTACCGCAACGTCCGCGCTTGGACGCGGCCGCGCTGCGCATGGCGAAGCGCTACGCTCGCAACGCGGCGGCCTGCGCGCGAATGACTTCACCGAGACGCCGCTGGCTTGCGCGATCGGCCGCGTCGATGGTCTGGAAACATTGCCGTTGCCCGGCGCGTTCGCCGACTACGATTGCCGCAACAACCGGCTGGCTTGGCTCGGCATCGGCGCGGACGGATTTCTCGATGCGGCGCGCGCCGCGATAGAGCGCTATGGCGCCGATCGCGTCGCGCTCGTGCTCGGCACCTCGACCGGCAGCATCGGCGCGACCGAGGAAGCCTATCGCGACCTCGAAGACGGCCGGTTTCCGGCGCGATTGCGCAATCGTGTGCTGCACACGCCGCATTCGCTCGGCGTTTTCCTCGAAACCGCGCTCGGCACGCGCGGCCCCTGCATCACCGTTGCAACCGCGTGTTCGTCCAGCGCGAAGATCTTTGCCCAGGCCGAACGCCTGCTTCGGGTTGGTCTCGCCGACGCCGCGATCCTCGCCGGTGTCGATACGCTGTGCGGCAGCGTGCTGTTCGGCTTCAACGCGCTCGAATTGGTCTCGCCGCAAGCGTGCCGCCCGTTCGACGTCGCACGCCGCGGTATCTCGATCGGCGAGGCGGCCGGTTTCGCCCTGCTCGAACGCGACGGCGCTGCGACCGCGCCGCGCCTGCTCGGCTATGGCGAATCGTCCGATGCGCACCACATGTCGACGCCGCATCCCGCAGGGCTCGGCGCGCGCCTCGCGCTCGCCGATGCGTTCGCGCGCTCCGGCCTCACGCCCGGCGCTATCGACTACATCAACCTGCACGGCACCGCGACCGTGAAGAACGACGCGGTCGAAGCCGTGTTGGTCGCCGATATGTTTCCCGCGGGCGCACGCGCAAGCTCGACCAAGGGCTTCACCGGCCATACGCTCGGTGCGGCCGGCATTCTCGAAGCCGTGCTCACTCTGCTCGCGATGGAACAGGGCATCGTGCCTGGCACATTGAACAGCACGGCGCCCGATCCGGTCTGCGGCCCGCAGCTTGCACTCAGCAATGAAACGCGAACGATCCGCGCCGCACTCACCAACTCGTTCGGGTTTGGCGGCAACAATTGCATACTCGCCTTCGGCAGCGGGCGGACGCAATGAACATGGCCCGCACTGAACAGGGTGACCTGATCGTGCATATCGAAGGCATCGGCTGGTGGTCGCCTGGCGTCGTGGACTGGAGCGCCGCCGCGCTGCTGCTGCGCGATGGCGCGGCATTTCCGACCGGCGGCAACGCCAAACCCGCGGCCACGATCTTGCCGCCGCACGAACGCCGGCGCGCGCCAGCACCGGTACTGCTCGCTTGCGAGGTTGCCGCGCAGGCGTGTGCCATGGCCGATCGCGCGGCGGCCGCGTTGCCGTGCGTGTTCGCTTCGATGCACGGCGACCTCGCCATCACCGACGAGTTGTGCACGACACTCGCGACCGATCCGCTCGAAGTCTCGCCGACGCGTTTCCACAACTCCGTGCACAACGCGCCGGCCGGTTACTGGACCATCGCCACGCAATGCCATGCGGCATCGAGCGCAGTGTCTGCGTGGCGCGGCAGTTTCGCCGCAGGTCTGCTCGAAAGCGCCGTGCTGGCGTGCGTGGACGAGACGCCCGTGCTGTTCGCCGCCTACGACATCGCAGCGCAAGGCGCGCTGGCAGGCGTGATACAGGCCACGATGCCGTTTGGCGCGGCGCTGGTCCTGAATGCCAAACGCGGGCCGCGCACGTTGGCGACGCTACGCCTGCATCATGAATCCCACGCCGCCCCAGCGGCCGCATTGCCCGCGGCACAGGCTGCATTCGTCGAGGCCACTCCGATCGCCCATTCGCTGCCGCTGTTCGCCGCACTCGCGCGCGCCAATGCGTGCCGCGTGCAGTTGCCGAACGGCGCCGCAACGTCGCTTTCGATCGAGGTGCTCGCATGAGCGCAACCGATCCCGCCCGCATCGCGGTCGTCATTCCGGCGCTGAACGAGGAACGCGCGATCCGCGCCGTCGTTGAATCCGTGCTCGCGATCTCGCCGAACGTGATCCTGATCGACGACGGCTCGACCGACCGCACCGTCGAATGCGTTGCCGATCTGCCGATCACGCTGATCCGCCACGCGACGCCGCTCGGCAAGGGCCAGGGTTTGCGCGATGGTTTCCGCAAGGCGCGCGCGCTCGGCTTCGACGCCGTGATCGCGATGGATGGCGACGGCCAGCATCTGGCCGCCGATATCCCGCGCCTGCTCGCTGCTGGGCAGCGTTATCCCGAACACATCGTGATTGGCGCGCGCGTCCGCAATCGCGAAAACCAGCCACCCGCGCGGCGGCACGCGAATGCGGTCGCCGACTGGGGCATTTCGTTGGCCTGCGCGATGGCTGTCGTCGACACCCAAAGCGGACAGCGCTACTACCCGCTCGGTGCACTCGACCTTGTCGATCTCGCCGCCGACGATTTCGTCTTCGAAGCCGCATTGCTGATTGCAGCGGCGCGCGATAAAAATCTCGGCATTGTTTCGGTGCCGATCGAATCGCGTTATCAGGGCGAGTTCCGCACCAGCCATTTCCGCCCCGTGCGCGATGTCACTCGGATCACCCTGTATACGGTCGGGCGCATCCTGCATTACGGCCACCTCGTACGCAGCTACCGCCGCGTCAGCAGCACGCCCGCGCTGGTCTACGATCCGCCGGCGGAACACTGATCGCGCATGGGGTCCGTCTCTCATCTGCTCCTGCAGCTGGTGGTGATCCTCGCCGCTGCGCGTCTGCTCGCGTGGGTGCTGCGCGGGCTCGGCCAGCCACCGGTGATTGGCGAAATGGTCGCCGGCATCCTGCTCGGACCGATCGTGTTCGGCGCTCTCGCGCCCGGCCTGCAGGCGTGGCTGTTCCCGCACGGCCAACTCGCCGCGCTCGAAGGCCTGAGTCAGGTCGGTCTCGTGTTGTTCATGTTCATCGTCGGTGCGGAATTGCGCGCGCCCGGCGGCGTGTGCGAACGCATCACGGCGGCTGGCTGGATCGGTGTGCTCGGCGTGCTGCTGCCGATGGCGCTCGGATTCGCGATTGCGCCGCATCTCTATCAGCACCTGGCGCCAGCCGGCGTCGGCTTCTGGCCGTTCGCGCTGTTCATGGCCGTGTCGATGGCGATCACCGCGTTTCCGACCATGGCGCGCATCCTGAAAGACCGCGACATGACACGCAGCGCGCTCGGCCAGCTCGCATTGACCGCGGCCGCGATTGCCGATGTGTTCGCCTGGATCATGCTTGCGCTGGTCGTCGCGTTGATCAGCACACACGGCGGCTGGAGCGGATTTGCGCGCACCTTGATCGGCCTCGTGGCCGTCGCCGCGATCGGCTTCGGCGTGTTGCGGCCGCTGGTCGCCTGGATTCTCGCCCGCCACGCAGCCGACGGACGCCCGGGTGGCGTAGTCCTCAGCCTGCTGCTTGTCTGCACGTTCGCAATGGCGGCGGCAACCGAATGGCTTGGCCTGCATCCGGTGTTCGGCGCATTCCTGTTCGGCGCCTGCCTGCCGCGTGACAATCGTCTGCTTGAGACCTTGATCGAACGCTTCGAACACGTCGCCGTGCTCGTACTGATGCCGGTGTTCTTTGCGCTGGCCGGGCTCAACACGACCAGCGACGCATTGACCGGCACCGGCTTGGCCGCGCTCATGCTGATCCTCGCCACCGCGGTGATCGGCAAAGTGCTCGGCGCCGGCGCCGGCGCGCGTATCGCCGGCCTTGGCTGGCGCGATGCGTTCGCAACGGGTGCGCTGATGAACGCGCGCGGACTGATGGAGTTGATCGTGTTGAAGATCGGCCTCGATGCCGGCGTGATCGGCACCGAGATCTTCACCATGCTGATGATCATGGCGATCCTGACCACGCTGATGACGACGCCGATGCTGGATCTGTGTCTGCGCGGCACGCGTCCGCCAGAAGTCGCAACGGTTGCGCCACCGCGCCGCTATTGATACGGCACTCAAATAGTTTTGAGTGCCTTCCGATTTCCCTCCCTTGCACCAGCGGGGGAGGGCAAGGGTGGGGATTGATTCGGCCATTGAATCTGAATTCATTCCGAATCAATCGCCGGGACATACGGGCCGCACACTGCGGCACAATGCAGGGGCCGCGATGGGAGCGGACGTGGGCAACATGACAGCGGATGTGGCGATCCTCGGCGGCGGCCTCGCCGGACTGACGCTTGCGCTTCAGCTCAAACGCGAATTTCCGGCGCTCGCCATCCTCGTCATCGAGCGCCACCGGCATCCGCTCAAGGCCGCGGCGCACAAGGTCGGCGAATCCACGGTCGAGATCGGCGCGGATTACTTCGACAATACGCTGGGCCTGCGCGAACACCTGGACGACGCGCATATTCGCAAGTTCGGCCTGCGCTATTTCTTCTCCGACGGCCGCGACGATATCGAGAATGTGACCGAGCTCGGCGTCCGTAATTTCTTGCCGGTGCCTAGCTACCAACTCGACCGCGGCATCTTCGAGACGTTTCTAGGCGAGGAGGCGCGCCGGCGCGGCATCGACTTCCGCGACGGCGCGACGGTCAAGGGCTTCGACGTCGGCGAGAATGGCGCCGTTCATACGGTGCGCTTCCGCGACGACGACGCCGATCACACGGTCAGCGCGCGCTGGCTGCTCGATGCATCGGGTCGAGCCGCATTGCTGCGCCGCCGCTTCGACCTGACCGTCGACAACGGTCATCACGCGAATGCGGTCTGGTTCCGGCTCGGCGCGCGCATCGACATGGACAGCTGGAGCGACGACGCCGAATGGCGCGGTCGCTGCGCGACGGAACGCTGGCGCTCGACCAACCACTTCATGGGCCCGGGTTACTGGGCCTGGCTGATTCCGCTCGGCTCCGGCGCGCACTCGGTCGGCATCGTCGTCGACGCCGCCATGCATCCGCTCGAGGGCATGCGCGATTTCGAGCGCTCACTGGGCTGGCTCAGCACGCACCAACCGGCGGTCGCGCGCGCGGTCGCGGCCGAACGCGACACGCTGCTCGACTTCGCGTTCCTGCGCCACTACTCGCACGGTTGCCAGCGCGTGTTCTCGGCCGATCGCTGGGCGCTGACTGGCGAGGCCGGGCTGTTCCTCGATCCGTTCTATTCGCCCGGCAGCGACTTCATCGCGATCTCGAACACCTACATTGTCGCGCTGGTCGGCCACGACCTCGCCGGAACCAATATCGCGCCGTACGCACATTTCTACCAGCAGCTCTATCTTTCGTTCTACGAGAGCACGCTGAGTCTGTTTCGTGGCCAATACCCGATGTTCGGCAACGCGAGCGTGCTGCCGGCCAAGGTGATCTGGGATTACGCCTACTACTGGGGCGTGCTCTGCCAGCTCGTGTTCCAGCAGCGCCTGACCGACTTCGCCCTGCTCGGCGAAATGCGCCCCCAACTGGAGCGCACTCAGCAACTCAACGAGCGCATACAGCAGTTGTTCCGCGCTTGGCATGCGTGCTACCCCGGCCGCAACGAGCGGGTGATGCTCGATCAGTGCACGCTGCCCTGGTTCGCCGAACTCAATCGCGGCCTGCACGATACGCTCGACGACACCCAGCTGCGCTCGCGCTTGCGCGAGAACGTGACCCTGCTCGAAGCACTCGCCGCGACGATCGTCGAACGCGCGGTCACGGACGGCGACGCTACGCTGCGCGGCGCGTTCAGCGATCTGGCCCAGGGCCACTCGCGAATGGAACTCTTCGCGGCGACTTGAGTCGGGGCGGCATGGTCGCTGCGCCATGCCGCCGCGATCGGCCTACTTCAGGTCGCCGAGATCGGCGTCCTCGCTCGGCTTGACCAGCCAATCGGCAATGTCGCTGCCGAGTGCCTTCACGGTGTGCCCGAGCACCGAGCACGAACCCTTGAAGCCCGCGAACGCGCCGCGCTCCCCACGGAAGCTGCCAGCCGATGCAATCTGGCCAGATCGATCGTGCGCGAAGTCAGGCCATGCCGCCGTTGACGCCGATGACTTGGCCATTGACATAAGCCGCCGCATCCGAACAGAGAAAGCGGACGACGGCTGCAACTTCGTCCGGCGTACCGGTGCGTCCGGCCGGGACCATCGCCTTGATCTGCGCGTCGTCGAACGTGTCGGCCGCCATGCGCCCGGCGATCACGCCCGGCGCGACGACGTTGACGCTGATCCCACGCGAAGCCATTTCACGCGCCAGCGATCTGCTCGCACCATGCAACGCGGATTTCGCGGCCGCGTAGTTCACCTGACCACGGTTGCCCATCGTTGCCGCGACCGACGACACGCTGACGATACGCCCCCAGCGCGTGCGCGCCATCGGCAGCAGCAATGGCTGGGTCACGTGGAAGAACCCGTTGAGCGACACGTCGATCACGCGCCGCCATTGGTCCTCGCGCATGCCGGCGAGCGGTGCGTCATCGTGGATGCCGGCGTTGTGCACCAGCACCTGGATCGGCCCGGCTTCGAGTGCGCGTTCCAGCGCCGCACGCGTCGCGGCCGCATTGGTCAGGTCGAATGCGATCGCCCCCGCACGCCCGCCGGCCGCTTCGATCGCGGCGACGACCGCCTGCGCACGATCGAGCCCCGCGTTCGCATGTACCAGCACCTCGCAGCCGTCCGCGGCCAATGCGCGTGCGATCGCGCCCCCGATATCGCCGCTGCCGCCGGTGATCAGTGCGCGCCGTGGATTCGCCATGGTGTGATGTTCCGCAGTTTCGGGAAAGGCAATGATGGCGACTTTGGCGGCACTTGCGTAGCCTGCCGCATCGACGCAGCGAGGCAATGCCATGCCGCAGTTCTTCGGTGCGGTCGCGCCCGTGGTCCCCGACTACGACGAGGCGATCGCGTACTACACCCAGGTGCTCGGCTTTGAGCTGGCCGAGGACAGCGCGCTCGGCGACGGCAAACGCTGGGTGCTGGTCGCGCCGCCCGGATCGCACGGAACCCGTCTGCTGCTCGCGCGCGCGGCAACGCCGGCGCAGCTCGAACGCGTCGGCGACCAGACCGGTGGCCACGTGTTCCTGTTCCTGCACACCGACGATTTTCGGCGCGACCACGCCGCATTCACCGCCCGCGGCGTCAAGAAAAATCCCACCATCCCCTTGGTTGGATGAGGCGCGCAATCTTGTCGAGCTCGGTCTGCGCCCTGCACCCTCGGCATCAGCGCGACAATTTGCCGAAGCGGCGCTTTATTGAAGGTAGTAAAAAATTGGTAACTCACGTTAGGACAGAACGCAACCAGGCGCTCGTACGGGAGGCGAAGCGCGAGTTTCAAAAGAAGCATGGCCGACTATTTTGTGAGGGCTGCGGGTTCGAATTCGCCGTGCGGTACGGAACCCGCGACCAAGATTTCATTGAGGCCCACCACAGCACACCTATTTCTAAGTCAACCGACGCAGCAGAAGTTCTTATTTCAGAATTGGATATGGTTTGCTCCAATTGCCATCGAAGGCTGCATCGATAACCCCGGGGGACGCTTTCGGGCTGAAAAAAGTCATTCCGGACCGCGACTAATTTACATCGACTGGGCACGCGATTTAAATGTCGAATTCCGTTGATTGCGAAAACAGGTGTCGAAAACAGGCAAAAGCAGGATCAGAGTACCTTTTCATCTCTGCTCTACCCGCGCTGCAGTTCCTTGATCCGCTCCCGCAACACAGCATCCGCCTGCCGCTTCGCCTGCAAGAACGCCCGCTGCCCCTCCGGCAACTGACAGTTGGTGAAAGGCGATCAACAGAGGGGGCAGAGTCCCTTTTGTCAAGGGGCGTATCGACGATCACGTGCACAGCCGCGTTCGCGGGCGCCGGGGCGGCATACGCTTACCGTACCCTTCAGCCGCTGGCGTGCAAGCTGCGCCCCGTTCCGACCCGGAGACTGCATCCATGCCCACCACCACAATGACCGCAATCGCGATCCGCAACGGCAGGGGGGCCGCCGATGCCTTGCACGCGGTGCAGGTACCGCGGCCCGTTCCAAAGCCGGGCGAGGTGCTGATCCGCATCCACGCCGCAGGCGTCAACCGGCCCGACCTGCTGCAGCGCGCGGGCGACTATCCGCCGCCGCCGGGTGCGCCGGAGACACTCGGGCTTGAGGTCGCGGGCGAGATCGTGGTGGCGGCGGGTCGCTGGCGCGTCGGCGATCGTGTCTGTGCGCTGGTCGGCGGCGGCGGTTATGCGGAGTACGCGGTCGCCGATGCGCGGCACGCACTGCCGATCCCGAACGGGCTCGATTTCATCCACGCCGCGGCATTGCCGGAGACGGTATTCACGGTCTACGCGAACGTGTTCGAACACGGCGCGCTAAAGGCAGGCGAACGATTGCTGCTGCATGGCGCGACCTCCGGCATCGGTGTCGCCGCGATCCAGATGGCGAAGGCAGCCGGCGCGCAGGTGCTGGCGACGGCGCGCAGCGCAGACAAGGCCGCGCAGGCGCGTGCGCTCGGTGCCGACATCGCGGTCAACACGACGACGCAGGATTTCGGTGCGATCGCGAAGGATGCCGGCGGCATCGACGTCGCGCTCGACATGGCCGGCGCGCCGGTGTTCGAGGCGACGTTGGACGCGCTCAATCCGGGCGGCCGCATCGTCTACATCGCCGCGCTCGGCGGGCCGGTGCTGCAGGTGCCGGTGATGGCGGTGATGCGCAAGCGCGCGGTGATCACCGGCTCGACCTTGCGCCCGCGCAGCGCGGACGAGAAGGCGCGCCTCGCCGCTGAGATCGAGCGCGTGGTCTGGCCGTGGATCGCGGACGGCCGCGTGCGCGCGATCGTCGATCGTACGTTTCCGCTGGCGCAGGCCGCAGACGCGCATGCGTTTCTCGAAAGCGGGCAGCACACAGGCAAGGTGGTGCTGGTCGTGTGATCGACCACTTGAACAAGGGGCGCTGAGCCGGATAATTCCTCCGCCGCAGTTCCCCTGAGCGGGTGTCGGGCGACCACGCCATGAGTCGGCGGCCAGACAAGCCCTGTCGTTTTGACTCGCTGCGCACGATTCTTGCTACAGATCGGTGGATAGCCTAATGACCCGCCGGCCGCCATCTGGCATCCGGCCTGATGGCAGCCAACCTTGAGGAGGGAACGCTTGTCTGGAAACCGTTCGCTGTCGTTGCTTGTTGGGCTGGGTCTCGCGTTTGCGCGCTTGCTCTGCCTGGCCGCCCCGCCACTACCTTCCATTGCCGACTTCGATCACCTCGCTGACCAGCTGGACAACCGTGATATTGCCCTGGCCAGTGCGGCGGAGACCGAAACCATACTGGCTCGCCTGCATGCGCTGCTGCCGCCCGATGACGAGGCGCGTGGCCTGCGCTACCGGTATCTGAATTGTTACCTGGCGTTTTCGAATGACGCAATGGCTGGTTTTGCCTATGCCGTGCAGGGACTGCAGGACGCTGGACGCAGTGGTGATCCGGAGGCGGAGGCGAATTTTCATTTTTGCCGTGGCCAGTACCGCGAGATGTTGAGCACGCCGAGTGACGCACTTGCCGACTACGACGCCGGCATCGAGTTGGCCCGACATCTGGAGAACGCCCGCCTGCTGGGCGACGGCCTCACCGCGCGCGGCGACGTGCAATCGTTGCTCGGCGAGCAGGCCAAGGCGTTGCTGGATTTCCTGGAGGCGCAACGGTCCTATGACAGCGCTGGCAAGACAGCAGTGGGCGGACTCAACCTGATCAATATCGCCACGACCTACCGGCGGCTGGGCGAATTCGAGAAGGCACGTGACTATCTCGAACAATCCAAGGCGTTTGCGACGCGCCGCGGCGACACCGACGCCTTGCTCAACATCAATATGCAGCTTGGTTTTCTGGCCTTTGAAGACAACGATGCGGCGCACGCCCATGCGCCACTACAGCGCGCGTTGGAGCTGTCCAGACAAATGGACGACCGGGCCAGCGCCGGCGCTGCGCTACTGGGACAGGCGCAGGCGTACAACGTCGAAAAAAAATACCGGCAGGCCATCGATGCGTTGGGTCAGGCCGAAGTCGAGCAAGCGGCAGTGGCTGATGTCTCCAACGCGGGCATGAACCGCCTGCAATACGGCATCGCCCACGCTGGCCTGGGCCAGCATGCGGACGCGCTGAAGGATTTTGACGCCGCCGAAAAATTGCTCACGCCGAGCAACAACCTGCGTTATCTGGCACAGCTGTATGCCGCACGTGCAGAAAGTTATGAAACGCTGGGCAAGCCGGACGCTGCACTCGCGGACCTGAAACGCACGCTCACAGCCAGGGAAGCGCTGGCGAGCAAATCCAGGGCCCAATACATCGTGCCGATGAGCTATCAATTCGACAGCGCGCGGCGTGATCTGGAGTACCGTCGGCTTGCTGCCGACCAGACATTGAAGGAACAGGAGCTGGCCGCGCTGGAACGGATCCGTCAATGGCAGGGCCTGGCGATCCTGCTGGGTTCGCTGCTGCTCCTGCTGCTCTGGTTCACGTTGCGCCAGTTCCACAGGATGCGGCTGCTGAACACGCTGGCGATGACCGATCCGTTGACCGGTGTCGCCAACCGTCGGCGCGTCGAGCACGCGACCAACAGGGAGATCCGGCAGGCGCGTGCGGAAGGTCGCGACATGGCCATCCTCACGTTCGACATCGACCATTTCAAGCGCATCAATGACAATTATGGTCACGATGTCGGCGACCAGACTCTGGTACGCGTGACCAATGCCTGCCAGGCGATGCTGCGTCAATTCGATCAGCTCGGCCGGATCGGTGGCGAGGAGTTCCTGGTAGTCCTGCCAGACAGTCAGCTCGATGCCGGGGTGCAGATCGCCGAGCGTCTGCGTGCCAGCGTTGCCGCACTGAACCTGGACGATCTGGCTGCCGGCCTCAACGTGTCGATCAGTGTCGGCGTGACCCAGCTCAAGCCGACGGACAGCACGAAAGCGCTGGTGCGACGCGCCGATGTGGCCCTTTATCGGGCCAAGAACAACGGCCGCAACCGCGTGGAGGTGGAACTTTAGGCCCATCCCGCAAATGTTCTGCCTCGACTCCCTCCCCGGTGGACAGGGGGATGTCAGCGAAAATGTTCAAGGGTGCGATTTGTCGGGCCGGCCGCTACAGCCGAGGGCCGGGATGTGTTCGCAAGCGAGGTGCTGCTGACCGCAGCGCTGCAGGCTTCCCAACGAGCAAGCCTCAAACCTTCGCCATGAATATCGGCCATTGGCCGATTGCAGCCATTGAAGCGCGATCACTTCGATCCGTGGCTACGTCGACCCTGATCACCGCCCCCATGGCTGCTTCCGAACCGCGCAGATTTCAGTGTGGCCCGCACTGCCCGGATGTGCTGCGGCGTAGATGCTCATCAGCCATCATCACTACGGCACGGCCGCTCGCCAGGGGCACGCCACGATGTTCGACGCGGAACGCGTATTGCCAGCTGTTCCCGCCATCGAGCAGACGTTCGGCATACACGTCGAGTGCATCGGGCAGATCGTCGATGCGTGCGACATTGAGCTCGACTGCGCGCAGCGATACGAGTAATCCGGGCGCGGCTTTTCCACCCGCCGCGCGCGCGCTGAGGCCGCCATGCACCGCCATCGCCTGCCCGCCGTATTCGCACAGATGCAGAGCGCGCAACATGCCATCGCTGCGCAGAGGATTGTCGAGACGGCGATGTGAATCGCTGCGCGCATGGATGCGTGCATCGTCCCACTCGACGACCGTATCGAGCAGGCACATCGCGCCTTGGTGCGGAATCAGCGAGGACCAATCCGACTTGGACAGCATCAGTCGTGACCTCCGCGCTCGCCCCGTAGGGTGGGCCGCAGCCGCGCAGCGGCGAGTCCCACCGAGCGTGGGCGCGAGGATGGTGGGACTCGCGCCTGCGGCGCTGCGGCCCACCCTACATTTCTGCGAATGCCATTCATCCCTCGCTACCGTCTTTGCGCTCGCGTGCCATCAGGATGGACAGGCAAAAGTGGAAGCCGACGCCGAGTGCGACGGTGAGGCCGATCGCGCGCAGCACCGGCAGCGACGACCACGCCTGCATGCCGAACACGAGCAACGCGGAGAGCACGCAGACGGTCGTCGCATGCAACGTGCGGCGGCCTTCTGCGGCGTCGGCGACCGGGCGCTCGAAGAACAATGCGTAGTGCAGACCAAGACCCGCGGCGAGGGTCAGCGCGACCAGATGGAACAACGACAGCGAAATGCCGCTCGCGCGCTCGACGACCAGCACGAGCAAGGTCGCCAGCGACATCGGCGCGAGCACATGCCAGGCGCGGCGCAGACTGCGCAACGCAATCACGACGGTCAGTGCGAGCAGACCGAGCGCCACGCCCAGCGCACGCAGGATGCGTTCGCGGTACGCGACGACCAGCGATTCGGAAGCCGCCTTGAGATCGAGCAGGCTCGCTTGTCCGTGCGGCGATTCGGTGAATGCGCTGAGCGCAGCCGCATCGTGCACCCCCGACAACGTCGCAAGTCCGAGCCAGCCATCGCCCTGCTTGACCAGCATCGAGGCGAGACGCGCGCCGAGCGGCGAGCGTGCGAACTCGGTCGGCGTCAGCAAGGGCAGCTTGCGCGCGACCTCGACGTCGCCGAGAAACGGCGTGAACAGACCTTCCCGAAACGGCTGGTCGCTGCTGGCGTCGCTGAGCGCGACTTCGAGCGTCGCGCGATCGGGCAGTTTCGCCTGGCGCGCACGCTGCGTGGCGAGACTCGGCAGATAGCGGCTCGGCAGTTCGGCGGCGTCGAGCGCGCCCTGCTTGACCAGCGTGTCCAGCTCGGGCTGCAGCACTTCGGAAAGGCGCAGCACCGCATCTGCGTCGGCGCCGTGCAGGACAAGCAGATAACGCACGTCCGGCGCGCCGAGTTCGCCACGCAACTTCGCGTCGCGCAGCAACAGGTCTTGCGGCACCGGCGTCAATGCGGCGAGATCGTTCTGCCACATCGGCCCGGGCGCGCGCCAGAGCACCACCAAGGCAAGCGCGGTCAGCAGCCACGGCAGCCAGCGCGGCCGCGGCAAGCGGTCGATGAACGCCGCCGCGCTCGCGAGGCCGGGCGTGTCGGCCGCATCGCGAAAACGCGTCGGCAGCACGCGCGGCAGCAGATAACGCGTGGTCAAACCGGCGACGACGAGGCCGGCGATCGTGAACACCGCGAGTTGCTGCAGACCGGCAACACCGGAGAAGAAAAACGCGAGGTAGGCAATCGCCGCCGACGCGATCGCGGTCGCCAGCAGCGGCCACAACGCACGGATGCTCGTCAGCGCGTCCTCACCGGCGCGACGGTGGCTGAGCAGGCGGATCGGATATTCCTGGGCGACGCCGAGCAGGGTAAAGCCGAACGCCAGCGTGATCCCATGCGCCGAACCGAATGCGAGCGCGAGCGCGGCAACGCCTGCGAGCGCTCCGCTGGCGACCGACAGCACCGCGAGCAGCAAGGACGCGACGCTGCGATACGCGAGCAGCAGCAATAAAACGAAACCGATCGTGCTGACCGCACCGATGCGATCGGCCTCAGCACGCGTCTTCGCATTGATCAGCACGGTGAAATATCCCGGACCGCTGATCGTGAGTTTCGCGGCGTTCGCATTCGGCAACGCATGGAACGCGTTTTCGAGGGCATCGATCGCGGCGCCTTGCGTGGTCGGATCGAAGCCCGCACCACGCGTCTCGGCGAGCAGCAACGCAACGCCCTCCGAGGAGAACCAGACGCCATCACGCAATGCCGGCGGCTTTGGCGGCGACCAGCGCTCGGCGAGCGCGAGCGTTTCCAGGGTGGGGTCGCGCGGCAGCAATGGTTTCAACAAGGTCGCGGCAGGCGAGCCCAGATCCTCGACTCGTTGTTCGAGTTGCTCACGCAGGTAAGTCGCGTCGAACGTATGGCTGTCGAGCGTCGGCGACAGCAGATAACGGTAGGGCAACCATTGGTCGCCGAGCGACGCCGGGTCGAACGCACCGTTGATGACTTGCTCGAAATGCGCGTCGCCGCGCAGCTTTGCGGCGAGTGCACGGCTGAGCTCGGCGAGGTCCGCTTCTGCTGATCCCTCGATCGCGACCAGCAACAGGCGCGAGCCCGGGCCTTCACCGATCTGGTCCATCAACAGCTTCTGGTCGGCGGTCCGCGGCGGCGGCATGAAGCTGCGCAGATCGGTGCTGATGCGCAAGCCGTGGATCGCGAATGCGCCGATCGCGATAAGTGTGAGCAGCCAGGTGCCGAGCAGAAGAAGTGTGAGAGCGCGCGTTCGCTTCACGTTTCAGCCCTTCCGTTCGAGGAGAGGGGTGGGTCGAGTGTGGCGCTGTTGCGAGGTTGCCACGAACACCATCCCCACCCCAGCCCTCCACTTGAAGGGGAGGGGGCAGAAGCGAGCCGTCTCGTGAAGGGTGCGGAAGCGCGCGACCCGCGATGCATCGACACGCAGGGCGACTCGCAAGCGGTTAGGGCAGCGCAGCTCATCGCGTCTTGATGCCGCGGCACAGCGCGTCGATCTGAGGCTGCGAAGGCCGTGTCGGCAGTTGAGTCGCCGCAAGCGTGTCGACGAGCAGGATGCTGACATCGCCGTCGACGTCGCGGGTGCGGAAGCAGCGCGGTGTCCGGTTGGCGCCATCAACCTCGATCGCGCTGATGCGGCGCGCGAGGCGGCTGTCGCGTGGTTTCAACGTGAGCTGCCAGTTTGCCGCCGCGCCGCTCACCGCGAGTTCGAAATCGCGTGCGAGCGCGGGCGCGTCGCCGCCAAGCAACGCGGCGAACCCGCGCAGGAAGCCTTCGAGTTCCGGCGCCTGGCTCAGCGAGAACGTGCGCGGTGCGCGTTCGCCGCGGCGCACGGTCGCTTCGCCATTCGCGATCGTCGTCTGCTCGCGGTACGGAGTGTTGACGCGCTTGCCCAGCTCGGCGGGGCCGAGATATTCGAGTTCGCCGTGCAGGATCAATGGGCGATCGAGCAGCCCCGAAAAACGTATTTCGGTGTAGGCGGTGCGCGAAGGGGCAGCGCGTTTGAGGCTCGCGACCAAGGTCGCCGCATCGATGTGCGCGACCGGCGCCGCGACTGTGTCAGGCGACGCCGCGAAACACGGAGGCGTCAGCCAGAGCGGGCTTGTCCAGAGCAGGCTTGCGCACAGCCGCTGCGTCGCCCGTGAAGCCTTCGAGATTCCAGAAGTCATGCCAGTTGAACCAGTTGTAGGGATCTTCGCGCACGTAATATTCGAGCCGCGCTGCATAGCGCTGCACGACCGCGCGCAACTCGGTCGTGCGCTCGCGCCGCGGCAGCGCAAGTTCGTCGGAAAACGACTCGAAATACAGGTCGTAGCGGTTGCCACCGCGGTACAGGCCAAAACACAGCACGATCGGCGCCTTCAGCACCGAGCCGATCAGGAACGGCGCGACCGGGAATGCGGCCGGCGCCCCCATGAAGTCGACGACGACGGTCGCCTCGTGCGGGCGTGCGCGATCGGCCAGCAGGGTCGTCAACGCGCCTTCACGAATCGCCTCGCCGAGCGCGAGCACGATATCGGTGCCTGCCCGCGATGCATCGATCACGTTGCGCCGGATCTCCGGATTGATCGCATGCAGCAGCTCGGTCAGCGCCGGCGTCTGCTGGGTGTCGAGCACGACGCGCACTTTGACATCCGGACGCTCGCTCGCAGCCACGCGCAATACCTCGAAGCTGCCGATGTGCGAACCGAGCAGGAGCACGCCGCGCTCCGGCCGGATCCGCGAGGTGAGTTCGTCGAGGCCGTGCATGCGCACGTCGAAGCGCGCGAAGCGGTCGCTGAGCAGGAATACCCGATCGAGGATCGTCGAGGCGAAGCGGTGAATGTGGCGCATGACCTGCCAGGCGCCGGCCGGCCGGCCGAACGCGCGCTGCAGGAACTCGTAGGACACGCGGCGCTCGAACGGCCGGCGAAAGTAGAAGTACAACGTGATCGGATACAGGATCGCGCGCGCAACGCCGCGTCCGAAATGCAGACCGATCGTGAGGAGCAACCAAATCGCGAAACGGCCGCCGCCTTCCGGGCGTTCGGTCCAATGCTCATTCATTCCAGCTCCCCTTCCCCCTTGAGTATCGGCGTCCCGCTGCGCTCGACATGAAAGCTCAAGCGTGCGCCATCGTACGTGGCGCTGAGTTCGGCATCCTGCTCCGGCAGCAACGGCGCCAGAAACTTCACCACGCCGATACGTTTGAAGCGCCCCGCACCGGCACCCTCCAGGGCCGCCGCGATGCGATCAAGCAAGACCACGCCGGGCACGACCGGCTGGCCCGGGAAATGGCCCGGCAGGCTCGGATGGTGCCCGTCGATGCGCAGCGTTTGGGTGATCGTGCGCGCGTCGCTCATCGTTCGGTCCGCGACGTGTCGAGCGCGACGCTTCGAACCAGTGCAGGCCAGTTGCGCGCGAGCTGGACAAGGAATTGCGCCAGCGACGCATGCGGTATGTGTCGCAGCCACCAACGACGGAACGCATATTCCAGAATAAGAAACGCGGGCACCAGCGCGTAGCTGCCAAAGTGCAGATACCAACGCCATGGCGAGTCGGACAATGCACTGTGCGCAATCGCGCCGAGGTCACGCGTGGCCAGCCACGCCAGCACTGCGGCCTGCATGCCGAGCAGCAGCGCCCACGCCCAGGTCAGCGCGCGCGCGTAGGCGGCCACGCGCGACAACCCAAGCCGGGCACGGCCTTCGATCGCTTCGATGATGCGCGCGATCAGCGGGGTGCAGCCGTGTGCGAGACTGCGCGCGAACACGATGCAGAAGACCGCGTTGAACACGGCTGGCAACACATCGAGTGCGAGGCGTCCGTTGCCGCGACTGCCGAGTACCGCGAGCGCCGCGCCGGAGGCGAGCCACACGATCCATGCATGTGCGTTGCGCCGACGCAGGCCGGACTGCAGGAGCAGGGTGATCAGCACGAACAACGCCAGCTCATTGATCCAGGCATTGGCGGTCATATACGCGGCGAGGAACAACGCGACACACCCGATCACGCATGCGAACGCGCGCGTGGACGGCATGACAGGCGTGGCGGCGGGAAGGCTGGCGGACATCGAAGGCAAGGGCGGCGTTGGGTTTCTGGCGGCGCTGGAAGCGCCCGAACTGTAGCATAGGCCGCGCATCACGCCGGCACCGAATGCCGAGTGAAAACAGCAGGATGGGCTGACTGTTCAGATCCGTCGCGGGCGCCCTGGCACGCCGCAACCCCAAGGCGATGGCGCCGCGTGGTCGGCGACCGCGACCCGCTCGCGGGGCAAACTCAGGCGACGCGGTGCTGTTCGATATGCGCCGACAGCGCGCGCAGGCTGCTGAAGATGCGCTGGTTGTCCGGATTGTCCGAACGCAAACTGAAACCGTAGTGCTTGGACACGGCCAGCGCGAGTTCGAGCGCATCGATCGAATCGAGACCGAGGTCACCGCCGAACAGCGCCGCCTCCGCGTCGATGTCGCCCGGTTTCACCCAATCGATATTCAGACTTTCGACGAGCAGTTTTGCGAGCTCCTGCTCGGTCGACGACTGGACGGAATTGCGGGTATCGGTATCCATGAACGATCGAGGACTCGGCCGGCTTGGGCAGAAAAACTATCCGGTCAGTGTATCATCCGCGGCCCGCCATGCGCGCTGCGCGGCGTTACTAAAGCTGGCGCCTCGCCTTCCGATGTCGAGCCCCATCACCGAAACCGAGCCACGACCGTTCGCGCTGCGGATCGACTATGCGCAGACGCCGGCGCAGCAGTTGCTCGCCGAGCCCGACGTGCTCGCGGTCATCGGTTTCGGTGCCAGCGCGCAGATGCCGGATGATCCGCGCGCACTGCGCGTGGGTCTCGAACCGCTGCAAGCGCCGCTGTTCGAGGTCTGGCGCGCGAATGCCGCGGTGGCCAGCGGGCGCGACGGCGATCTGCGCTGGAGCCGCGCGGGCGACTATCTTTTTTTCTCCATCGAGGTCGACGAAGCCGCACATGGCGGTATCGCCGCGGCGGCCGAGCACGCGTATCGAACCCTGACCGCGTTCGTCGCGGCCGGCGCGACGCCGCATCTGCTGCGTCTGTGGAATTACCTGGACGCGATCAATCTCGGCACCGGCGACAGCGAACGCTATCGCCTGTTCTGCGACGGCCGCGCGCGCGGCATGCGCGGCTTCACCAGCAAGCCCTATCCGGCCGCGACCGCGATCGGTCGCCAGGATGGCGTGCGGGTGCTGCAGGTCTATGGCCTCGCCGCCCGGCATGCCGGCCACCCGGTCGAGAACCCGCGCCAAGTCAGCGCGTGGCGTTACCCGCGCCAATATGGGCCGACCGCCCCGACCTTCGCGCGCGGCATGCTGACCGCGGCCGCGCAGCTGCTGATCTCGGGCACCGCCGCCGTGGTCGGCCACGTCTCGCTGCATCACGGCGACCTCGCCGCACAGATCGACGAAACGTGGGCCAATCTCGGCAGCCTCGCCGGCGAAGCCGGCCTCGGCGACTCGCGCTTCGGCGAGCGCAGCGTGCTCAAGGCCTATCTGCGCAATCCGGCCGATGCGGACTTTGTCGCCGATGCGTTGACGAAGCGTGCACCTTCGCCCGGTGGCCTGTTGCTGCTCGCCGGCGATATCTGCCGCAGCGAGTTGCTGGTCGAAATCGACGGCACGCATCGCACGGCCGGTTGATCGACATTCGCCGGCGCCCGTTCGTCGCGTCGCCGACGGTCCGCGACGTCATCACGCAGACGAACACCGCACGGACGGTACGTCGCAAGTTGATCCGCCCGAGATGCTATGCCAGATGCGGCGCAACGGCACCGTCGTTGCTGTTCCGCGAGTGGCACCCTCGCGCCGGAAACACTGCATCGCAGCATCTTGACGACATTGATCTTTCGTGGGTTCCGGAGAACACTCCACGTTGGCACGACGGCTGCTGAGTTATTGATGCGTCGCCGGAGCGCCCGCCAGCGGGCACGTCTTGCTGGCGCCTTCGCACGTACCCATCACGACGCCAACTATCGCAAGTCCGTCAAGAGGAGATGCGATATGAACTCGATTTCATCAGGAACCCAACTGCGGATTTTCGCGCTGTGCGCAAGTCTCGCGATGGTTCTCGGCAGCAGCGTCGCGTATGCGGCACCCGGCAATGAGTGGGCTTCGCCCGGCGGCGACGATGCGCTCACCCGACATAGCACGCTGACGGACATCAACAAGAACAACGCCGGCAAACTGCAGCTGGCATGGTCGATGTCGACCGGCGCGACGCTCGCTAACAACTGAGTTGAGCGGCCGCCGCGTGTCGGTCGTGATTTTCGCGCAGACGTCGCGTGAGGTCCGCTCTAACGATTAGTTCGAGGTCAAGAGCTGTCGAGAGTGGTGCGATTCGCCTGGGTCGTTACCTTCACCGCAAGCGGCTCCGAAGCGACAGTGACGATGCGACATAAAATCAGCGAAGCTGAGTATCGATGACCGCTCGACGGTGTCAATCGGGAAACTCCGCTTGGTTACGTACGACAGTGGCTACTTTAGCGCGAGCTCGACGCTCTTGAACTTGAACTACAAGTAGACCCCGAATGCGGGGTGTTGCACGGCATGTTCAGCGCAGCCGGTCGCGTCGTCAAGGCGATTTCCTACATCTGATCAAGACGTTAGCCCACTGCATCCGCCAACATGCGCGAGCAGGATAACGCGCAACACCCCGGATTCGAGGGCGTAAGAACGTTACGCTGCATCAGTGTGGGCATAATTGGGCCGTCCACGAGCCGCCAACGCGGCAGAACCCAAGATCGAACGCTGGTTTGGGTCGGACTGCGACGTTCGCGTCGACTGGCGTTGAACGGCCAAAAGGAGCCGTTCGCGTCCATGCCTTTGCTGGCCCAGCGTTCCCTCCAAAGTTTCTGCGTAAAGTGCACAATGCCTTGGCTATCCAGCCGTCAGGTTCGTACTGGATGGGCGGCGGGAACCGGGTGGGTTCGTACCGAGAAGTCCCAGGTCGATCACGGATGTACATCAGGGGCAACCCATGAAACACACGACGGAATTCTCCAACCGTTTCCGGAACCCCATCTTGCTCAGGAGTTCGGCGTTCGCGCTCGGTCTTTGCGTTGCCTTCTCCGCGCTGGCTGACACCACGACGTTGACGGTCTCCTCCGCCAGCAAAGGCACCAGCAACATTCCGGTAACGCTCAACTTTCCGGTAACGCGCAGCGGCGACATCGGCTATGACACGGTGCTGAGCTACCACACGGTGGACGGCACTGCCATGGCCGGCATCGACTACACCGCCGCCGCCGGCAGCATCACCCTTCCCGCGGGGTCGACCAGCGCAAGCGTTCCGGTGACCCTCGCAGCCAATACCTCCAACAGCGCCGACCAGACCTTCCAACTGCTGCTGGACACGGCGATCGGCATCGGTCCTGCGCCGGGTTTCGCCGCGCAGCAAAGCTTCGCCACCGGGGCGAATCCCTTCTCGGTCACCACCGCCGATGTCAACGGCGATGGCAAGCCCGACCTGATCGTTGCGAACTTCAATGACAACACGGTCTCGGTGCTGCTCAACAACACCGCACCCGGGGCCACTACATCGAGCTTTGCCGCGCAACAGACCTTCGCCACCGGGACGAATCCCTATTCGGTCACCGTCGCCGACGTCAACGGCGACGGCAAGCCCGACCTGATCGTCGCGAACGTCAACGCCAACACGATCTCGGTGCTGCTCAACACCACCGCGCCCGGGGCCACTACCCCCAGCTTTGCCGTGCAGCAGATCTTCGCCACAGGGACGAGTCCCTATTCGGTCACTGTCGCCGATGTCAACGGCGACGGCATGCCCGACCTGATCGTCGCGAACGACGGTGCCGACACGGTCTCGGTGCTGCTCAACACCACCGTGCCCGGGGCCGCGACGCCCAGCTTTGCCGCGCAGCAGATCTTCGCCACCGGGACGAGTCCCAGATCGGTCACCGCCGCCGACGTCAACGGCGACGGCATGCCCGACCTGATCGTCGCGAACGTCACCGCCAACACGGTCTCGGTGCTG
>PLNP01000029.1 GCA_003142815.1 Rhodanobacteraceae bacterium | reverse complement strand
GTGATTGGCGGCGGGCGAGGCAGGCTTTGCGAACGGCCCGTCCGGGCCGTTCGCCTGATGAGCGCCCGAGACAGGAGTCGAGGGCGGGGTCACTTGGCGAGAACAGGATGTTCGAGCTTAGTGACCGCCGGGGCCGCCGACGCGATGATCGGGAACCATCGAGCATTCCATGTACAACTATGACGTCATCGTGATTGGCGGCGGCCACGCCGGCACCGAAGCGGCGCTTGCCAGCGCGCGCACGGGAGCGCGCACACTGCTGCTCACCCACAATATCGAAACGATCGGCCAAATGAGCTGCAATCCGGCGATCGGCGGGATCGGCAAGGGCCACCTGGTCAAGGAGATCGATGCGCTCGGCGGCGCGATGGCATGGGCGGCGGACCGCGCCGGCATCCAGTGGCGCACCTTGAACGCGTCGAAAGGGCCGGCCGTGCGCGCGACGCGTTGCCAGGCCGACCGCGTTTTGTACAAAGCGGCCATCCGGCGTCTGGTCGAGACGCAAAGTGGCCTGTGCGTGTTCCAGCAGGCAGTCGACGGGTTGATCGTCGAAGGCCATCGCATCGCCGGAGTGGTCACCCAATCGGGGCTTCGATTCCGCGCGCCTGCGGTCGTGTTGACAGCGGGCACGTTTCTCGCCGGCAAGATCCATGTCGGCCTGACCCAGCACGCGGCCGGCCGCGCTGGCGATCCGCCGGCGATCAAACTCGCTGCCGCGCTGCGCGAACTGCCGTTCGCGGTGGGGCGCCTGAAGACCGGCACGCCGCCGCGCATCGACGGCCGCACGATCGACTATGGCGCGCTCGCGGAGCAGCCCGGCGACGATCCGGCACCGGTGTTCTCGTTCGCGGGTTCCCGAGCCGACCATCCGCGCCAGATCAGTTGCTGGATCACGCACACCTGCGAACGCACCCACGAGATCATTCGCGGTGCGCTCGATCGCTCGCCGCTATACGGCGGCGTCATCGAAGGCACCGGCCCGCGCTACTGTCCATCGATTGAAGACAAGGTGGTGCGGTTCGCCGACAAGACCTCGCATCAGATCTTCATCGAGCCGGAAGGCCTGGAGACACCCGAGATCTATCCGAACGGCATCTCCACCTCGCTGCCGTTCGACGTTCAGCTCGATCTGGTGCGCTCGATCCGCGGGCTCGAGAACGCGCATATCACGCGCCCGGGTTACGCGATCGAGTACGACTATTTCGATCCGCGCGGGCTCAAGGCATCGCTGGAAACCAAGTCGATGGCCGGGCTCTACTTCGCCGGCCAGATCAACGGCACCACCGGTTACGAGGAAGCCGCCGCGCAGGGCCTGATCGCTGGACTCAACGCGGCGCGTGCGGCGCGCGGCGACGAGGCGTGGACGCCACGCCGCGACGAGGCCTATGTCGGCGTGCTGATCGACGACCTGGTCACCAACGGCACCATCGAACCGTATCGCATGTTCACCTCGCGCGCCGAATACCGCTTGCACCTGCGCGAGGACAATGCGGACGCGCGCCTCAGCGAACACGGCCATGCGCTCGGCTGCGTGCCGCGCGAACGCTACGACGCGATGCGCCGCAAGCGCGACGCGGTCGCCAACGAAGCCGAGCGGCTGCGCGCGCTGTGGGCGACGCCGGCCAATCAGCTCGGTCGCGACGTCGACACCGCACTGGGTTTCGCCGTCACCCGCGAAACCAACGCGTTCGATCTCCTGCGCCGCCCCGAAGTCGGCTACCGCGATCTGGTTCGCGTCGAAGGCATCGGGCCTGGGGTCAGCGACCTGCGCGTCGCCGAACAGGTCGAGGTCGCGGTCAAGTATTCGGGCTATCTCGAGCGTCAGCAGGCCGAGATCGAACGCAACCGTCGCCACGACGACACCGCGATTCCGGATGCGTTCGCCTTCGACGGCGTGACCGGCTTGTCGATCGAGGTGCTCGCGAAACTGAAACAGGTGCGCCCGCAGACAATCGCGCAGGCGCGGCATATTTCCGGCGTCACGCCGGCCGCGATATCGCTGCTGCTGATTCACCTCAAGCGCGGCGGCCGGCGCGTCGCCTGATCGAACCCGATCGAGCCACCGCCGCATGCGCATCCTGGTCGTCGAAGATGACGCGCTGGTCGCCGACGCGATTCGGCGCGGCTTGACCACGGCCTGACCACGGCCGGGTACGCGGTCGACCAGGCCTCTTCGGCCGAGGAGGCCGAGCGCGCGCGTTCGGCGCGGCAATGTTCGTCGACGTCGTCGGCGTACCAGTCGAACTGACACCGCGCGAATGGGCCGTGCTCGAATGTCTCGCGCTCAATGCGGGGCGCGTCGTCGCCAAGGAACGTCTGGTGCAGACGATCGCGAACCGGGACGAGGAAATCAGCGCGAACTCGATCGAGGTCTACATTTCACGCCTGCGCACGAAGCTCGGCAGTGGTGCGCCGATTCGCACCGTGCGCGGCGTCAGATACCGGTTGGATGAAACCGTCGCCTGAAAACGCACCGTCGGTGCGCCGCCGCCTGCTGCGGTTCCTGCTGGTGCCGCTGGCCGTGTTGCTCGGCATCGGCATCTTCACCGACTACCAGACCGGCGCTTTGCCGATCCGTCTCGCCTATGACCAGGTGCTGCAGCGAGGCGGCGCTGGCGATCGCGGCGCACGTCAGGAACGAGCATGGCGAGATTGTCGCCGACCTGCCGCCGCAGGCGGTCGAAGTGCTGCGTTCGGACAGCCGCGACACGATCTACTACGTCGTGCGCGGACCGCGCGGCGAGTTGATCAGCGGCGACCAGGATCTTCCGGTCAGTGGCCTCGAACCGTCGCTACCGGCGTACCGCGATGCGATTTATCGAGGCCACCCGATCCGCATCGCGATCTATGCCACGCTCATCGATGGCGCCGCGGTCACGATCGCAGTCGCCTAGACCCTGCACAAGCACGAAGGCGCATCGATACGCATCCTGACCAGCATCGTGCTGAGCGACGTCCTGCAGCTCATTGGCACGCTGTTGCTAGTCTGGCTTGGCGTGCGCTATGGCGTGCGTCCGCTGCGCGCGCTCAGCGCGCAGATCGCGAAACGTTCGGCGCGCGAAGGGGTCCCGCTCGACCAGACCGCGGTGCCGGCACCCAGCCGTTCAGGATCGACGAGGTCATCTGGCGTAAGTACGGTTCTCGCTTTGCGTCACCCCTTCCAAAGCTGGTCAGGTGGCCATTGGAAAGCGCTTCGACCGAGCCCTCACTCCAACCGCGTCTCTCCCGCGGGGACTTTCCTTCGGTCGCTGCGGGAAGAGGTGCTGCAAATCGGCGCTGATCCGAAAACGAAAAAGCCAGGCAACGCCCGGCTTTTTCATGTTTGCGACACGTGATAGCGCCTCGATCACGTTACTTCTTCTTGGTCGCGTCGACCTTGTCCTGGGCCATCTGCAGTGCCTTCATCGCGGCATCGCGCAGCGACGCGATATCCGCATCGCTGGCTTGGCCGCCACCGGCTTTTTCATTCCAGAGCACGTCGCCGTTGTCGCCCCAGCCGACGGTGGCGCCGCCAGTCTGCTTGACGACCATCGGCTTGCCGTCCTTGAACGCGTACTTGACCGCACTGCGCCCGCCCGCGTCCATGTCGGTGTTGATGCGCACGAAGCGCACCACGCCGCTCTCCGCGAACGCGTCCCAGCCAACCGACGCATTGTCGGTCGTGTAAGTGCCGTCGACCTTCTTCATGCCGCCGATATGCGCCTGCAGCTTGCTGAAGTCTTCCTTGAGCGTCTCGGCCGGTGTCGCCTCGGCGTTCAACACGACCTGCGTGGTGGTGGTGCTGCCGCGAGTCAGGACCGGCGAGTTGAGCGCGGGCACGAAGTGGCGCGGCCCATCGGTCAGCTGCGCATTGATGACATACGTGCGCGTCGCGGCGATCTTGCTCGGGTCGAAATCCAGCGAGAAATTGAACGGCGGTGCGCCGCCGACATCGAAAGTCTTCTCCGCAATCGCAATCTCGGGCTGCACGATATCGACGAGGCGGACCTCGAGCTTTGCGCCGGCACTGATCGGAATCTGGTCATGGAAAGTCACCGTGCCCGTGATCGTCGTACCCGGCGCAATCGCCGGTGCCGCGGCTTGGCCGGAAGGCGCGCTTCCGTTGTTGTCTGCAGAACTGCAGCCGCCCAGAAAAGCCAACGCGGCAATCGCCGCGATCCAAAGGTTCCGCATCACTGCACTCTCCGACAAGAACGAAAGTTATCGTACATCAAGCGCCCGACGCAGGGCGCGGTTGAGTCCAACGAGCCACAGGAAGCGCCGGGGTTGGGTCGCGAACCGCTGCTGAAATCCGCCGTCCGCGAACATCTCGATGCCGGCACGATAATCTGCGCCGGTCTTGGACGCAATTCTCAAACCGAACCGCAGATGACCGACGCGAGGCGCCGCACGCGGTGGCCTCTGTGCAGGCATCCGCGTGCCGCATTATCAGCGGATTCACACTTCGTCCTCAAATCCATCCCGCGATGTCGACCCCATTCGAACTCAAGCTGATCGACCGACCGCCGCTGCCACAACGGCGCTGGCCGATCGGGGACCGCCTCCGCATCGGCCGCGCCGAGGACAGTGAGCTGATTCTTGCCGAGCCCAGCGTGTCGCGCCAGCACGCGATCATCGAAGCCGACATTTACCGGCTGGACGGTGCGGGATTGTCGCAACCGGCTCGGCACTCGCTTGAACGAGCTAACGCTCGCGCCGGGCGCAACCGCCGCGCTGCATGCGGGCGATGTGATCGCGATCGGACCGTGGCGTTTTCGTATCGATGTCGGCAAAAACCCTGATCCGCTTGGCAGCGAGGAACGCGGCGATGCGCCGCGGATCGACGTGGTCGGGCGCCTCGGCAATCTCGCCGACACCGTTGCCGAATATGCGTTGCTCGGCTCCGGCTACCCGCGCGCGGCGGTGCTGTGGCGAGTCGAGGACGATTTTGCACTGCGCAGTCTGCGCCCGGTCGCCGCCGCAGACGAAACCTCGTTTCGCTTCAGCCGCTCGCTGATCGCCTCCGCCGAAACCGGCGAGATCGCACGCATCGAAATCGCCAACGACCCGGCCCCGAGCCGGGATCACGCGGTGCGCGCCATTCGACGCGCGCTGTGCGCGCCGCTGATGCTCGATGGTCGCGCGGTCGCGTTCTTTATGTCGACTCGAACCGTTCGGCGCGACGCGGCCATACCGACGCGCCGACGTTCTGCCACGCGTTGGCGCGCCTCGCCGCACTTGCGCTTGCGAACCTGCGCCGCCTCGACAGCGAACGTGCGCGCGCGAAACTCGGCGCCGACCTCGATCGCGCACGCGAAGTGCAGCGTCGCCTGTTGCCGGACGATCGCGAGCCGATCGGCGACGTTCGCTGCGCGTTGCACCTGCATCCGGGTCGCACGATCGCCGACGTGTTCGCGCTGAGCGACGGCGGTGTTGCCGCGTTGCTCGGCGATGTCAGCGGCGCCGGACTTGGCGCAGGACTCGTGATGACCTCGGTGCCATCGTTCCTGCGCGCCGAACTGTCCCATCACAGCGATCCGGCGCGCGCGGTCGCGCGATTCAACGAGCATCTGCATGCACAGGCAAGCCGCGGCTGCTTCGTGACGCTCTGGCTCGGCCTGTTTGATCCGGCAAACCGCGCCTGTCGCTTCGTCGACCCCGGCCACGGCCACGCGATCCTCCTGCGCGCCGGGCGCGATGCCGAGCCAATCAGCACGCGTGGCGACATCCCGCTCGGCATCGAAGGTAATGCGGTCTTCCATGCGGAATCGCTGGCGCTTGCACGCGACGAACTCTTGCTGCTCTACAGCGATGGAGTGACCGAATAGCGCGCGCCAAATGGCGCGCCATTCGGCCGCGAACGACTGCGGGCCGCGCTACGCGGCACGCGGACACCACACGGAGCGGTCGCGCAAGCGTTGGCAGCCCTGCGTGCCCATGCGGCCGATGCCGCCCCCGATGACGACATGACCTTGCTTGCGCTCGCCTGCGCGCGTTCGCCTTGATGAGCACGTAAAAAAGCCCCTCCGTTTCCCTTCCGCTCGCGCTGGGGAGGGAGAGCAGAGGGCACTCAAAAAGTTGAATGCTGGATCAACGAGCGGACACGCCGATCCGCTCAGCCGGCTGGCAGCAAGGAAATATCGGCAACGCGCAGGAACAAGCTGCGCAGCTGCGCGAGCAGGGTGAGGCGATTGCGACGGATCGCCAGGTCATCGGCCATGACCATGACCGCATCGAAGTAGCGGTCGACCGGCTCGCGCAGGTGGGCGAGGCGTTTCAACAGGCCGACATAGTCGCGCGTATCGATCAGCGGGGCGGCGTCGGTTTGCGCGGCGCCCAATGCCGTCGCGAGATCGCGTTCGGCCCCGGCTTCGAGCAGCGTGTCGTCGATCGCGGTGGTCTTCACGTCGCCCGCCTGGCGCAGGATGTTGCCGATGCGTTTGTTCGCGGCGGCGAGCGCTTGTGCTTCGGGCAATGTCGCGAACTCGACGACGGCGTGCAGGCGGCGGTCGAAGTCGGTGAGGTCCGATGGCGCCAACGCACGCACCGCCTCGAACGCTTCGCCGGAAATTCCCTGGTCCGCATAGTAGCCGCGCAGGCGATCGAGAATGAAATCATGGAGTTCGGCGGCGAGTGTCGATCGGCGTGCGCCGGCATCGAACGCGGCCGGCTTGCCGTCCTTGCTCTTGGGCATGCCGCCGACGAGCGCCAACTCCGGCACCAGATCGAGTGCTTCCGCCAACTGCGCGTCGAGGTCCAGCGGCAGCCGGCCTTCGATCAGCGTGCGCGCCAAGCCGAGCGCGGCACGACGCAATGCAAACGGATCCTTGTTGCCCGAAGGTTTCAGGCCGATGGTGAAGATGCCGGCGAGCGTATCGAGGCGTTCGGCGACGCTGAGCACCTGGCCGATCTTGCCTTGTGCGATCCGATCGCCGCCAAAGCGGGGTTGGTAGAACTCATCGAGCGCGTATGCGACGTCGGCATGCTCGCCGTTCGCCGTGGCGTAATAGCGGCCCATCACGCCTTGCAGTTCAGGGAATTCGCCGACCATGCGCGTCAACAGATCGCATTTACTCAAGGAGGCCGCGCGCGTCGCGAGCGCGGCATCAACGCCGACGCCTGCATCTCGTAAGCGGTTCGCGATCACGCGCGCGAGTTCGGCGACGCGCACGCTCTTGTCCCAGACGCTGCCGAGCGCCTGCTGGTAGGTGACCGATTTCAGCGCGTCCTGATAACCCGCGAGCGGCGTCTTCAGGTCTTCGTCGTAAAAGAATTTCGCATCGGCGAAGCGCGGCCGGATCACGCGTTCGTAGCCCTTGCGAATCTCGGCCGGGTCCTTCGACTCGATGTTGGCGATGCCGATGAAGTGCTCGGTTAAATGATTCTGACCGTCGAAGACCGGGAAAAACTTCTGGTTGTCTCGCATTGTTTGGCTCAGCGCCTCTTGCGGGACAACGAGAAATTCCGAATCGAAACTACAAGAGATCGCAACCGGCCATTCTGTCAAGTTCGCTACTTCGTCCAAAAGCTCGGTCGGAATGTGGGCATGAAGATCGTCGCGCTTCGCTGAAGACTTGATTCGGCCGGATTGAGTAGCCAGCTCGTGCGCGATTCGCTTTCGCCGCTCTTCGGGATCGGCAAGCACCTTGGCCCTGCGCAGCGCGTCGAGCCACGAATCCGCATCAGCGATATGTACCCGCTGCGGATGATGGAAACGATGACCGCGCGACATGCGGCCCGATTTCAGGCCAAGGATCTCGCCCCCGACGACCGCCGTTCCATGCAGCATGACCAGCCAATGCACCGGGCGCACGAACGCGTAGTCGTGATCGCCCCAACGCATCGGCTTCGGGATCGGCAACGCCTTCAGCGCCTCGGTGACGATCTCCGGAATCAGCGCCGCGGTCGGCTGGCCCTGTTTTTGCGCGCGATGCACGAACCACGCGCCCTTGTCGGTTTCGAGTTTTTCCAGTTGCGCGGCGTCGACGCCGCAGCTCTGTGCGAAACCGATCAGCGCCTTGGTCGGTTGACCGTTCGCGCCGAGACCAGTATTCACGGCCGGGCCGCGGCGTTCCTGTTGCTGATCCGGCTGCGCGGTCGCGACCTCGGGAATCCAGACGGCGAGTCGGCGCGGCGAGCAATAGGGTTTCGCGTTCGCGACATCCGCAGCGATGCCGCGCTTGGTCAGGCCTTCGCAGATGCCTTTCGCGAACGCAACGCTGAGTTCATCAAGCGCCTTCGGCGGCAGTTCTTCGGTGCCGAGTTCGATCAGCAGGGATGGGTCATTCATGATGAATGTTTCCGACATGGTTCCAATCGCGATGCCTACTTTTCGTCATTCCGGCAAACGCCGGAACCCAGTGTCTTGTACGAGAAGGCGCTGGGTCCCGGCGTTCGCCAGGACGACGAGGTACATGGAGTGACAAGACCGCTCGCACTGCTGGCCACTCACGCCACACTGCGCAGCCCCGGAAATCCGCGCTTCTCACGCTGCGCGTAGTACGCCTCGGCGACGCTGCGCGACAGGGTGCGCACGCGCAGGATGTAGCGCTGGCGTTCGGTCACGCTGATCGCGCGGCGCGCGTCGAGCAGGTTGAAGGTGTGGCTGGCTTTGGTCACCTGCTCGTAGGCTGGCAACGGCAAACCGGCATCGACGAGCTTCTTCGCCTCGGCCTCGCAGACGTCGAACCAGCGCAGCAGCTCGGCGACGTTCGCATGTTCGAAGTTGTAGGCGCTCTGTTCGACTTCATTCTGGTGGAATACATCGCCATACGTGACGACGCCGTGTGGCGCATTGGTCCAGACCAGATCGAACACGTTGTCGACGTTCTGCAAGTACATCGCGAGGCGTTCGAGGCCGTAGGTGATCTCGCCGGTGACCGGCCAGCATTCGAGACCGCCGACCTGCTGAAAATACGTGAACTGGGTGACTTCCATGCCGTTCAGCCAGACCTCCCAACCGAGGCCCCAGGCGCCGAGCGTCGGCGATTCCCAGTTGTCCTCGACGAAGCGCAGGTCGTGCACGAGCGGGTCGACGCCGAGCGCCTTCAGCGAAGCGATATAGCGGTCGAGGAGGTCGTCCGGATTCGGCTTCATCACGACCTGATATTGGTAGTAATGCTGCAGCCGGTTCGGATTGTCGCCGTAGCGGCCGTCGGTCGGACGCCGCGATGGCTGCACGTAGGCCGCCGCCCATGGCTCGGGGCCGATCGAGCGCAGGAAGGTTGCCGGATGGAACGTGCCGGCGCCGACTTCCATGTCGAGCGGCTGGATCAGCACGCAGCCCTGGTCTGCCCAATAGCGGTTGAGGGTCTGGATCACTTCCTGGAAGGTCGGTCCTGGCATGCGCCGGCTCACAAAGTTGTGCGCGAAAAGCGCGCTAGTATAGCGGCCGATGTCTTGCGCGGATTCGATCCAATGGCCAGCGTGACCCCATCTCCTGTGGGCGCCCAGCCCAATGCGGCGGCGGCGCTTGGGCTGCATCGCCGGCTCGACCTCGATGAAACCCTCGCCGTGCTGCTCGCCGATGGGCTGCTGACCGAGCCCGATCTCAAGCGCGTGCGCGCCGACGTGCGCACCACGCGCGGTCGCACGGAATTGCATCCGCTGGTGCTGGTCGCGAACCTCAAGCTCGCCGACGCGCGCCATCCGGACAAGCCGCTGAGCCTCGAAGTGCTGACCGAGTGGCTCGCGCACCGCGCCGGTCTGCCGTACGTGAAGATCGATCCGATGAAGATCGATGTCGCCGCGGTGACCCAGGTCGTCAGTCACGCCTACGCAAACCGCTATCGCATCCTGCCGATCGCGGTCAGTTCGATGCAGGTCGTGTTCGCGACTTCGGAGCCATTCGATACGCGTTGGCTTGCCGATCTCGGCCACATCCTGCACCGCGACATCCAGCGCGTGGTCGCCAGTCCGCTCGATGTCAGCCGCTACCTCACCGAATGGTGGGGCGTGCAACGCTCGATCCAGCGCGCGAAGGATGCGAAGAACGACATCCACGACGGCCGCGCGATCCTGAATTTCGAGCAGCTGGTCGAACTCGGCAAGGCCGGCGACGTCGGTGTCGACGATCACCATGTCGTGCACATTGTCGACTGGTTGTTGCAGTACGCGTTCGAGCAGCGCGCGTCGGACATTCACCTCGAACCGCGCCGCGAGACTAGCCCGATCCGCTTCCGCATCGACGGTGTCATGCACAAGGTGTTCGAGCTGCCGACGCCGGTGATGACCGCGGTCACCTCGCGCATCAAGATCCTCGGCCGCATGGACGTCGCCGAGAAGCGTCGCCCGCAGGACGGTCGCATCAAGACGCGCTCGCAGGGTGGGCGCGAGGTCGAACTGCGCCTGTCAAGCATGCCGACCGCGTTCGGCGAGAAGATGGTGATGCGCATCTTCGATCCCGACATCGTGGTCAAGGAATTCCGCCAGCTCGGTTTTTCAGCGGAAGAGGAGAAGATCTGGCGCGAGTTCGTCGACCGTCCGCACGGCATCGTGCTGGTGACCGGCCCGACCGGCTCCGGCAAGACGACCACGCTGTACTCGACGCTGAAAGTGCTGGCGACGCCGGACATCAATGTCTGCACGGTCGAAGACCCGATCGAAATGGTCAGCCCCGAGTTCAATCAGATGCAGGTACACCAGGCGATCGACCTCGATTTCGCAGCCGGCGTGCGCACCCTGATGCGGCAGGACCCGGACATCATCATGGTCGGCGAAATCCGCGACCTCGAAACCGCGCAGATGGCGGTGCAGGCCTCGCTGACCGGGCATCTGGTGCTGTCCACCTTGCACACCAACGACGCGCCGAGCGCACTGACCCGCCTGCTCGATCTCGGCGTGCCCAATTACCTGATCCAGTCGACCTTGACCGGCATCGTCGCGCAGCGTCTCGTGCGCACGCTCTGTCCGCATTGCAAGGTCGAGACGCCACTTGACGTGCAGGCTTGGGCCGCGCTGACGCACCACTCGCATCTGGCGCCGCCGGCGAAGAACTACGGGCCGAAAGGTTGCCTCGAATGCCGCAAGACCGGTTTTCTGGGGCGCACCGGCATCTACGAGATGCTGCGCGTTTCGCCCGCGATCCGTGCGTTGATCCAGCCGCAGATGGATCTGGCCAAGCTCACCGCAACCGCGCTCAACGAAGGCATGCAACCGTTGCGCGCGTCCGCCGCGGCACAGGTCGCGCGCGGCATCACCACGATTCCCGAAGTGATCCATGTATTGCCGCCAGTGGACTGAAACTGCTTCGCCCGAGCGCCTCCTGATCGTGCAGACCGGCAGCACCTTGCCAGCGCTGCGCGCGCGTCGCGGCGATTTCCTGGACTGGTTTCGGCGTGGCCTCGGCTTGCGCGTGGTCGATATCGACGTGGTACGCGTGGATATTGGCGAATCATTGCCACCGGTCGCCGCGCACGCGGCCAATGGGGATTGTCCCGCGTCTTGCTGTGTGCGGCGCGCCTGTGCACCCGCGCCGCGCGCCGCGCGCCTGTTGCGGCGCTTTCGCAGAATCGCGTCGGAAACGTCGTCGCGAATCGCGTGAGCCGTCGCGCCGCAACGGGCGCGATCGGGTAGGAATCAGCCGGCTTTGCGGGCTCGCGCGTTGCGGCGGATCGCGGCCAGCGGATCGCCAAGCTTGAGCCCGGACAGATAGTTGCTGATCGCCTCGTTGGTGACGTCGTAGAGCGGGCGTCCCATCACCGCGGCAGCCGCCTTCAGGCTGTCACGCACGCGCTTGGAAACGCGCAGGCTCGCGTCGCGCGCATCGTCTTTTTGCAGAACAGCCTTTTTCATGTCCTTCTCCAACAAACTACGGCAAAGGCACTATTTGCCTCTTTCAGAAGTGTAACTGTATTCGCCGCTGCGTTGGATCGATGACATCGCGCGCGACTGTGACGATTTGTGAATGATGAGGGCACCGCTCTGGGTGCCGCGCCCGGAAAGCCACGGCGAATTGAGAACCGGATCAAACATCGTCCGCCGCTGAGGAGGGCTGCGTGGCGTTGTTTTTGGTCAGCCAGCGCGCACCGAAGATGCCGACTTCGTAAAGCAGGCACATTGGCACGGCGAGCATCGTCTGCGAAAGCACGTCCGGCGGCGTCAGCAGTGCAGCAATCACGAACGCGCCGACGACTGCATAGCGCCGGCTGCCGGTGAGCTGGGTCGGGGTGACCATGCCGAGCGCGACCAGGATGACCAGCACGACCGGCACCTCGAAGCAAAGCCCGAACGCGAGGAACAGCATCAGCACGAAATCGAGGTAGTGACCGATGTCCGGCATTACGGTGACGCCGACGGGGGCGACATGGGTCATGAACGTGAAGACCGCGGGCAGCACGAGGAAATAGGCGAACGCGCAGCCGATGTAGAACAGTACAACCGCCGAGAAAAGGATCGGCACCGCGAGTCGCTTTTCCTGCCGATAAAGACCCGGCGCGACGAACGCCCAGAGCTGATACAGCACCAACGGCATCGCGGTGAACAGCGCCACGAAGAACGCGAGCCTGAGCGGGGTCAGGAACGGCGAGGCGACCTCGGTCGCGATCATCGTGCCGCCCTGCGGAAGATGCTTGATCAGTGGCAACGCGAGCCAGCCGTAAAGCCTGTTCGCGAAAAAGATCAACGGAAGCAGGATCAGCAACACGGCGGCCACCGCTTTCAGCAGCCGCGAGCGCAGTTCGATCAGGTGCGAAATGAACGACTGCTCGCCGTCGTCCTCGCGCTCAGCTTCGCTCATCGTTTGGCGCAGACGTGGGTGTTGGCGGCGTGGAAGCGTTGCGTATGGAGGCGTTGATGTCGGCGGCCGCGACGTTCACGTCCTGGCGCAGGTCCGCCGCGCGGTGGATATCGTGGATCGTTTTCTTCATGTCTTCGGCGGCGAGCTCGCGCTCGATCTCGCTGCGCACGTTCTGCCAGCTCGAACGAGCGCGCCGCACAAGCGCGCCGACCGTGCGCGCGACCTTCGGCAGCCGCTCCGGCCCGAGCACCAGCAGGGCAACGACTGCGATCAGCGCGATTTCGCTGAAGCCGATATCGAACATGCGCGTTTCCGGAAAAGCATGACGCAGCGGTCGCGCGCGGCGCGCTGCGGAGGGTTATTCGACGCGATCGGGCTTGTTCTCGGTCGTCGATGGCGTGGCCTGCACGGTCGGCGGCGGATCGGCCTTGAGCTGCGACTGGTCGTCGCCCTCCTGCATGCCCTTGCGGAAACTCTTGATCGCGGCGCCGACATCTTCGCCCACGTTGCGCAGCCGCTTGGTGCCGAACACCAGAGCGACGATCACCAATACGATCAACCAATGCCAGATGCTCAAACCACCCATGACACATTCCTCTCAACGATGCGGAAGCGGCATCATCGCGACAACGCGATCAATGCCTGCTTCAAGAGATGCCACCGCGTCGGAGCGAATCCGGCCGCGTGCACCCGAAGGCGTCCGGAGCAAATTTTGCGGCGCTTTCGGTTAGTGGGTAGTGTACTCCTCAAGCCGGTCGCGGAAGTCGACGACCGTATTCGGTACATTGCTGACGCCACCGTCGAAAATGCGCCGAACCGTGACACCGTCGCCATAGACCGCCTGGTTCGCGGTGTTGTCGATGATCAATGCCGTACCGTCGAGCGCCGCGCCGGCGAACAGGCCGCGCGCGCGCGAATATGAATAGATTTCGGCTTTCATCTGCGCGTCGGTCGAGGCTTGGGCCGAACGCCCGACCGGCCCCGCTGCGGCGGACGCGTCGGCGCCTATCGTGAACTTGCCGTTGACGATCGAATCGACACCGCGTTGGGTGCGGAACACGAGGATCACATCGGTCGAGGAGACGCCGGCCTGGAAGCCGATGCTGCCGCCGGTCAACGCGATAAAACTCGGATTGGACCAGGTTCCGTCGCGCGTCTTCACCGAAATCAGGCCCTCGCCGTGGCGACCGCCGATCACGAACCCGGCCTTGATCACGTCCGGAATCACCGCGATCGCGTGTGCGTTTTGCAGGAGGTCCCGCGGAATCGCCTTGTCCGGCTCCTGCATGACTTCCGTCAGCACGCGCAGCGCATTTCCCACGCGTTGTTGTTCTTCTTCGCCGGCACGCACGGGCAGCGCGGCGATCGCAAACAGGGCAACCATCAACGTGAAAACGACGCGGCGCATCGGCATCTCCGGGAGAAAATACGGCTCAAACTAACATGTTGACCTGAGTCCGCGATGAAGCCATCGGGGGCGCGTGGCGATTACGCACGCAGATGACGACGGCTGCTGAAAACACCGACCGCGGCGAGCAACGCGCCGAGCAGCGTCAGCGCCCACGGCGATCCGACCGGCGCACCGACCGCCCCGCTCGGCGCAGCAGCACATTGCGTCGGTCCGACCGTGAAGCCTTTCATGCCGACCTGACGCAACGACGCGGGACCGACGATCGGGCCGAGTATGGTCACGGTGCCGGTCACGGGGTCGATCGTGGCGAGATCGCTCCAGTCCGGCGGCGTATCGCTGTCGTGTTCGGGGGGCACGTAGTTGACGACTGCCCACAAGGTGCCGTCTGCCGCGAAACTCATCGAGACCGAATTCACCCAGTGGCTGAGCGCCGGCCCGAACCCGCCGATCGGCGTCGCCGCCCCGGTCTTGGGGTCGATCTGGTAGAACGTGTTGTCGCCCTTGCCGCCGGCGCCGTAGAGCTTGTCGCCACGCGTCGCCAAGCCGGTGATCGGATGGCCGGTCGCACCGACCAGGGTCGCCTCGCCGGTCGCTGGACTGACGGTCCAGAGCTTGCCCGCGACCGCCGAGGACAGCCACAAGGTGCCGTCGCAGCCGGAAATCATGTTGAGATCAAGCGCATCGTTGCGGGCCGGGTCGCCTTGGCCGTTCAAGCCGAGGCTGCCGATGACGTTGGCGTGGCCGCTGGCCGGATCGACGCTTATGAAGAGCTTGGAAGCTCCGGCCACCGCGTAAAGCGTGCCGTCCGCCGCGGTGGTCAGGCCGCTGATGTTCGCGATCGGGACGCCGCCGTACATGCCAGCCGCACCGATCGCCGTCGCCGTGTGCGCGCCGAGATCAATCCGATAGAGCGTGTCGAACGCCTCGCCATAGACGACCGTTGCCGCGTTCGCGGAAAACGCGAAGACAGCAATCCCTGCTGCAATGAGGCCGGCCAGCGGGCGCATAGGGCGTGTTATCGTTATGGTAATCGTCTGCTCCGCGGTGGTCCGCGGTAGCGGGCCGAGTCTACGCAGCAATCCAAAGACGATCAAGACCTTAGCGCGGAGCGCCCATCCGCTGTCGAGACATCGTCGCGACGTTGCCGCGCGACCGCCCACCCGTTGTCTCGCCGAACCCTGATTCCATGCCGCGCTATTTCGGACAATCCAACCTTCAGCATGGCAGCGCGCCATCCACGGCCGTGCTTCTGGTCAACCTCGGCACACCGGATGCGCCGACCAAACGCGCGGTGCGTCGCTATCTCGCGCAATTCCTGGCCGATCCGCGCATCGTCGAGCTGCCGCGCTGGCTGTGGCGGTTGATCCTGCACGGGGTAATCCTGCGCATCCGCCCGGCGCACTCGGCCGCGCTGTACGCGAAGATCTGGACGCCCGAGGGTTCGCCGCTGCAGACCGGTACGACGGCATTAGCCGAACAAGTGCAAATCGCGTTGCGTGCGCAGCGGCCTGGACCGATCGTGGTGCGTCATGCGATGCGCTACGGCAACCCGGCGATCACCGCGACCTTGCGCGAACTCGCCGCGAGCGGTGCGCGCCGCCTGATCGTGGTGCCGTTGTTTCCGCAATATTCCGGCACGACAACCGCGTCGGTGCTCGATGCGGTCAGCGCCGAATTCGCCACCTGGCGCTGGGTGCCTGAGTTGCGCTTCGTTGCCGATTACCACGCCAACGCACGTTACATCGAAGCGCTGGCGCGCAGCGTAGAGACGCACTGGGAGCGCCACGGCCGCGCCCAGCGGCTGTTGCTGTCGTATCACGGCATTCCCGAAAAATACTTCCGCGCCGGCGATCCGTACTTCTGCCAATGCCAAGCGACCGCGCGCCGCCTGCGCGAGCGGCTCGACCTCGGTGCCGACGAGCTGATCGTCGGCTTCCAATCGCGCGTCGGGCGCGCCGCATGGCTCAAGCCCTATACCGAAACGATACTTTCCACGCTGCCCGGCGAAGGCGTGAAACATATACAGGTGCTTTGCCCCGGGTTCGCGGTCGATTGCCTGGAAACACTCGAGGAAGTCGCGATCCGCAATCATGCGCGCTTCCTGCACGCGGGCGGCGAACGCTTCGAATACATTCCGGCGCTGAACGCAAGCGAGGGCCATGTCGGCGCG
>PLNP01000011.1 GCA_003142815.1 Rhodanobacteraceae bacterium | reverse complement strand
AACGTGTCGCGTGCGCTGTGGCCGACCGCGAGCGCAATCCGATCCGCGCGGATCTGTTCGCCGCCGGCGAGGGTCACGCCGCGCACATGACGTTCACCGTCCGCATCGCGCTCGATCAGGACATCGTCCACGCGGCAGCCGAAACGAATCTCGCCGCCGAGCGATTGGATCGTCGCGCGCATGTTTTCCACCATCGTCACCAGCCGGAATGTGCCGATGTGCGGTTTGCTGACGGTGAGGATTTCCTCCGGTGCGCCGGCCTTGACGAACTCGCTCAGCACCTTGCGGCCGTGGTGATCGGGGTCGCGGATCCGGCTGTACAACTTGCCGTCGGAAAACGTGCCCGCACCGCCTTCGCCGAACTGCACGTTGGATTCCGGATTGAGCACGCGCTTGCGCCACAACCCGAATGTATCGACCGTGCGTTCGCGAACCGCCTTGCCGCGCTCGAGGATGAGTGGGCGAAAACCCATCTGCGCAAGAATCAATCCCGCGAACAACCCGCACGGTCCGGTGCCGATCACGATCGGACGCAGCGCAAGATTGGCCGGTGCCTTCGCCACGAAACGGTAGTCGGTGTCGGGCGTCGGCGCGACATGCGTGTCATCGGCACAGCGCGCAAGCACCGTGGCCTCGTCGGTCACGTCCACATCCAGCGCATAGATCACTACGATCGCACCGCGCTTGCGCGCGTCATAGCTGCGCCTGGCCACCGTGTGCCCGCGCAATGCGTCCGCGCGGATGGCGAGCTTGGTCAGAATCGCCGCCGTGATCGCCCCCTCGGCGTGATCCAACGGCAACTTGATGTCGGTGAGTCGCAACATGCGGGGCTTGCGGAGGCATGAGTGGGCGGCGGTCGTGGATTTTCGCACGATGGGGTCGTTGCTGGCTTCGCGTCACTCATGCGGAAGGGCGCTTTTGAATCGGTGACTCAAGCCAGCAACGACCCGGTCCTTCCGAGCGCGGGCCGAGAAACGGGTGATCGACCAGCTGGAACGCGAGCTGGCCCGCACGCAGAAGCGGCTGGCGCAGGGGCAGGCGATCATCGACGCGCAAAACAAAGTTGTGCGCGCTGCTGGGTCTGCCGAGCAGCGAGGAGCTGCCATGAGCGCGCTACCACGATGGCGTGTAGTACGCTGTGGCTGGCCCGTGGGAATCTCTGCCGGCCGCCAAGCGCCCCGTCCTCGTTGTGATGCTCCTGGCCATGCGTTGCGATCGATGCCGGCGTGCACGGGTCGGCAATTTCTTCGATGTCATCATGGCCAAGGAATTCGCGCCGATGATCGATCTTCACTGCCACATGCTGCCCGGCATCGATGACGGCGCAGCCGACTTGGGCGTCAGCCTGGCGATGGCGCGGGTCGCCGTGGCCGATGGCATCCGCGTGACCGCGTGCACCCCGCATATCTACCCAGGCATGTATGAGAATACCGGCGCGGGTATCCGCGTGGCGATCGACCGTTTCAGGCGCGCGCTCCGTGAAGCCGGGATCGAACTCGATCTAGTGATCGGCGCCGACGTGCACCTGACCCCCGATCTGATCGAAAACCTGCGCAGCGGCCACACGCCGACGCTGAACGACACCCGCTATTTCCTGCTGGAACCACCGCATCACGTGGCACCGCCGCGGTTCGAAAATGCGGTGTTCGGGACCCTGGCCGCGGGATATGTTCCGGTCATCACCCATCCGGAGCGGCTGTCTTGGATCGAATCGCACTATGAAGTGTTCGCCCGCCTGGTCCATCAAGGCGCATGGATGCAGCTGACTTCGGGCAGCCTTACCGGCCGTTTCGGCCGCCGCCCGCGCTACTGGGCCGAACGGATGCTCGACGAAGGTCTGGTGCACCTGTTGGCGACGGATTCGCACGGCGTGGACAGGCGCCCACCATTGCTCGAAGAAGGCAGACAGGCGGCCGCCAAGCGGGTCGGTGAAATCGAGGCGCGCCAATTGGTTCATGACCGGCCCCGTGCGATCCTGGACAATCTTCCGCCGGGCGAGGTTGCCGCGCCCGCGCCTCGCCTCGCACCAGCGCGCCGTTTGCTTCGCTGGCTGGACAGGCGCTAAGGTTCGCTCCTGCAAGCGATCAGGAATCACGGAGATGAACGCAATTGCACGGATAGCGAGGATCTGCCTGTTGTTGGCACTCGTCATGCTGGCTGCGTGCGCGTCGCAGCCGACTGGCGTTGCGCATGAGGTCAGGTCGACCGGGCAGGCCGCGGTACTGCCGCCCCCGGACAGCACCAGCGCAACCGGCGCGTATGAAGCGCTGTCGGACTACCGTATCGGCGCGCATGACCTGTTGCAGATCACCGTGTTCCAGGTCGACGAGCTGTCGCGCGAGGTGCGCGTCAACTCGAGCGGCATGATCTCGCTGCCGCTGGTCGGCGCAGTCCATGCCGGTGGCCTGACTGTTGGGGAACTGGAGGCCGGCATCTCCAAAGTGCTCGGCAAGGATTTGGTTCAGGATCCGCAGGTCACCGTTTTCGTGAAGGAATTCACCAGCCAGCGCGTGACCGTGGAAGGCGCGGTAACCAAGCCGGGCATCTTCCCACTGACCGGCAAGACCACGCTGCTGCAGACGATTGCGCTGGCGCAGGGCCTGGACCCGCTGGCCGACCCGCAGGGCATCGTGATCTTCCGCATGGTCAAGGGCAAGAAGATGGCCGCGCTGTTCGACATCAAACGCATCCGTCACGGCGATATGGACGATCCGCTGATCTACGGCGACGACATTGTCGTTGTCGACCGCTCGGGCGGCCGCTCGTTCATCAAGGGCGTCACCGATACGCTGCGCGGATTTATCGGTTTCCAGCCGGTCATCTATTGAACGGCTTCGAGGGGCGCTATCGGGCGCCCCGGTTTCTTGTGGACAGGACAGGACAGGACAGGACGTGGCGGAATGAATAACGTAGACAAGACTACGGATAGCCCACCGGGCATGCCGATACCGATCGGCGCGACGCACGCGCTGGTCCCTCAGCAAAGACAAGTTCTCGCGCTCCCGCAAGACGCCGGCCACGATGGTGCCGGCGACGACACGATCGACCTGCGCGAGTACTGGCACATCATCCTCAAGCGGCGCTGGTCGGTGCTGGGTTTCCTCGGCATCGTGTTCATGGTCGTGCTGGTGGCGACCTTGCTCACTCCATCGACCTATCGCGCCAGCACGACGCTGCAGATCGAGCGCGATACGATCCAGATTGTGAAGGTCGAGGGCTTCGCGCCGGTCGAGTCGCCAGGCGACAGGGATTTCTACCAGACCCAGTACGAGCTGCTGCAGAGCGAGTCGCTCGCGTGGCGCGTTATCGCGCAGCTCGATCTGGCCAACAACGCGACCGTCAAACGCCTGCTGCAGCCCTCGCCGCTGGCCCGTCTGGTCGGCATGCTCAAGCCGGGCGCCAGCACGAGCAAGCCGGGTGCCAGCACGAGCAACGGGCAGGACATGGAGAAGGCCGCGTTGCTGCGATGGTTTCAGGGCGGACTGACGATCGAACCGGTGAGCAATTCGCGTCTGGTGCGTGTGCAGTTCACCAGCCGCGATCCGGCGTTCTCCGCGACAATCGTGAACGCGATGGCCGAGGGCTTCATCGCCAGCAATCTCGAGCGCCGCATGGACGCGACCTCCTACGCACGCAGCTTCCTTGAGGACCGTCTGCAGCAGCTCAAGGTCAAGTTGGAGGATTCGGAAAAGGAGCTCGTCGTCTACGCGCAAAAGGAGCAGATCGTCAATGTCGACGACAAGCAGAGCTTGATCGCGCAACAACTGCAGGCGATCAGCACTGCGCTCAGTGGCGCTCAGAAGGACCGCATCGAGGCGGAGGCGGACTACCGCCAATTGCAGGGCAATGGCGGCGACGCATCGCCGCAGGTGCTCAAGAGCGACCTCGTCAGCAAGCTCAAGGAGAAGGGCGCGGAGTTGAACGCGGATTACCAGGACAAGCTGCAGATCCTCAAGCCGGATTTTCCGACGATGCAGCGGCTGCACAGCCAGATCGGCGAGATCGACCGCCAGATCTCCGGTGAGGTGGCGCGCATCAAGGGCTCGGTGAAATCATCCTACGACGCCGCGTTGGCCAAGGAAAAAATGCTGCAGCAGCGCGTCGTGGACCTCACGGCGCAGGTCCTCGATCTGCAGAGCCGTAGCATCAAGTACAACATCCTGCGCCGCGACACCGACACCAATCGCCAGCTCTACGATGGCTTGCTGCAGCGCTACAAGGAAATCGGCGTCGCCGGCGTCGTCGGCACCAACAACATCTCGGTGGTCGACCGGGCGACGCCGCCGACCTCGCGCTACGCGCCGAGATTGGGCCTCAACCTCTCGCTGGCGATCGTGCTCGGCCTGTTCGGCGGCGTGCTGCTGGCGTTCCTGTTCGAGTACCTGGACGACACCATCAAGACGCCCGAGGACGTCGAGCGCCAGTTCGGTCTGCCGCTGCTGGGCATCATCCCGAAGACGACAAAGGGTCCTCCGCTCGCAAATCTCGACAATCCACGCTCGGCGTTCGCCGAGGCCTATCGGTCGGTGCGCACCGCGTTGCAGTTCGCGACCGACAAGGGCGTGCCGCGCACGCTGCTGGTGACCAGTTGCGGCCAGGGCGAGGGCAAGAGCACAACGGTCGCGTCGCTCGCGCAGAATTTTGCCCAACTCGGCAAGCGCGTGCTGGTCATCGATGCCGACTTGCGCAAACCCTCGATGCATCAGTTGTTCGGCATCGACGGCAGCGTCGGGCTGACCAATTACCTCGCTGGTGACGCGCGCCCACTGTCCATGTTGAAGCCGACCAACACACGACTGCTGATCTGCCTGTGCGCAGGCCCTATTCCACCCGATCCGGCCGAGCTGCTGGCCGGTCCGAAGATGCTGAGCCTGCTGTCGCTGGTCGGGGAGAGTTTTGACCAGGTGATCATCGACGGGCCTCCGGTCATGGGCATCGCCGATGCGCTGTTGCTCGGCAACATCGCGAATGGCACGGTGCTGGTGGTCGAGTCGGGGGCGACCCGCCGCGGTTACGTGCGTGGGGTGCTGCGCCGCCTGCTGTCGGCGCGGGCGCACCTGCTCGGCGTGGTGCTGACCAAGTATGACGCCCGGGTGGCGGGTTACGGTCAAGGCTACGGGTATGGCTATGGCTACGGTGCCGACCTCAGCTACGGCGAGGCCGCGAAACGCCTGGAAGCAACGCTGACGCGATGAGCGACGCGCTCGCGCTGATGCTGGCCCTGCATCGGGCGCCGGCGCTCGGAGCGCACCTGCGCATGCGCGAGCTGCCCGCCGACATGCTTCAGGTCATCCGCATCGCCGCGGGCGACGAACGAGCAGCCGAGGAGGCGGCCTCGATGACGGGGCTCGGGAGGCCGGAGTTGCACGAAGCAGCCGTGCTGTATCTGCAGCAGGTGCTGTTCTGCGAGGATGCCGACAGTTACCGGACCTTGGGCGTAGCGCCCGATGCCGACGCGGGGCGGCTCAAGGAGCATCACCGCTGGCTGATCCACTGGCTGCATCCGGACCGCGATGGTGGCGATGGCCTCAGCGTGTTCGCCGAGCGCATCAATCGTGCCTGGAACGACCTGCGCACGCCGGATCGACGCCAGCTCTACGATCGGCAGCGCAGCGACCACCAGGCCGCCGCCGTGGTCGCACGCGCTACCGCGCTGAAGACCCCCGCCGTGCGGGCCCATGTGCTCGATGCCGCCGATCCTCTGCTTTCCGGTCGCATCGTGCGTCGCTTGCCACAGCTCGTGCTTGGCGTTTTCGCCGGTGTCGCCGTGCTGCTGGTCGGCCTCCTGCTGGTTCTGCACGAACACGACGAGCCGCATCCGGGACCCACCGCGGTGGCCAGGGAACCTGCCGCCGCCGCCGGGATCCGCGCAGACGCCGCCGATGCTGTGAGCGCGGCGCGGCTGCCGCCCGCCGCAGGCAACGACACCATGCCCATCGCGTTCGCTGACACCGGCCACAGCATGCCTCACCCCCACGTCGTCCCGGCCCTTCGACACGCTCAGGACGGGCCGGGCTCCGCCCGAGCCGGGACCCGGCGTCTTGGCGGCGCGCAAGCGCCTATCCCGGAGGCGGGCGGGTTATCCGCTCCGTCTCCGCCTGTCGAGACCGACGCCGACACGCGACTGCCGGAACCGTCTGCCGCCGGCCGCGACCCGGCACCGGCCGTGCTGAACCCCGTCGCAGTTACCCGGACGGCTGCGAATGCAGCCCCGGACACGTCGGCCGGGGCTACGGCTCCGGCGATCGCACAACCGATCACACCGGCGAGCGGAACCGCCGACACGGTCGCGGTCGCGCGCCGTAACGACCCGGCTGCGCCAGCGTCAAGCGCGTCGAAGGCCGTCGTGGCCCGCCGGTCCAGCGCCGCACCGGCGTCGCACAGTGCTGCGCCGACAAGAGTGGCCGTCCCGCGTACGTCGCGCAAGCGCGCACCGGCGCGGGCGCTGGCCGCCACCGCACGTCCCTCCGCCGTGACGCCGGCGCTGCCGGCGCCGATGCCTTCACGCGTGGAGTCCACCCCCAAGCCGCCGCCACCGGCGATGCTGCCGACGGCCGCGCAGGCGCAATCGACGATCGAGCGCATGCAGCGCGCCTATCGCACCGGCGATCTTGGCCGGCTCATGAACCTGTTCGTGGCCCGGCCCAGCGGCCGCTCGCGGGAGGCGCTGGCAAGGGAATACGGCGACCTGTTCGCCGGAAGCCGTGAGCACGCACTGGTGCTGCGCGATCTGGCCTGGCTTGCCGATGGCGAAACCGTGGTCGGCCTCGGACGCTTCAAGGCCCGGGTCGTGCCACATCGCGGCGGTCGCGAGCAACTCAGCGAAGGCGGCGTGCGCGTCGAGCTGCGCATGGAACACGGCGAGGCGCGCATCGTGCGACTCACTCACGACCGCGTCGCGCAACAGTGACAGGGCTGCGACTCGCACGCTCTCCGTTGCGGGTCCTGACCGGCGCTGCATTGGTAGTGTTGGGAGCGCGGCTGCTGGTGAGCGGCGTCGCCGATCATCTGGCCGGTACCCAGCCGCAGCACGCGCTGGGCTGGCGCAACGGCCAGCCCGAGGCACTGCTGCGCGCGGCCANNGCGCGCAGCGCGGTCTCGGCCAATCCACTCGACGGGCGCGGTTATCGCGAACTCGCGCGCACCGCGGAGGCCGACGGCGACGTGGTGCAGGCGCGCGCGTTGATGGAGCAGGCGGCGCGGCATGCGCCCCGCGATCCGTACAGTCACGCGTGGCTGTTGCAGCACCTGCTCGGCGAGGGGCGTCTGGACGAGGGCTTGCGCCACGTCGACGCATTGCTGCGCGTCGATCCAGCGCGCGGCGAGACGCTGTATCCGGCACTTGCCGCACTGGTCGATGATGCGCAGGCACGACCGCCACTCGCCGCGCTGCTCGCGCGCAATCCCACCTGGCGCGCCGCGTTCTGGAACCGTCTGTGCAGCGACGGCAGCCACACCGACGCGATCGCCACGCTGGTCGGCATGCTGGAAGGCAGCGCCGCGCCACTGCAGCCAGCCGAGCGCGCGGCATGGCTGGAGCGCCTGATCCGCGACCACCGCTGGGCGCAAGCCTATCCGCTGTGGGTCGACACGCTGCCGCCCGAACGACGTGCGTCGCTGTCCAACGTCTACGACGGCAGCTTCGAATACGCGCCCGGCGATGTCGGGTTCGGTTGGCGCATCGGGCACATCGCCGGGGCCGACATCGCGCAGCGCGGCATGCCGGGTGCGCGTTCCCTGCGCATCGAGTTCGCCGACCGGCGGGTCGCGTTCCGCCATGTGCGCCAGTTGCTCGCGTTGCCACCGGGCGATTATCGCCTGCAGGGGCGCACGCGCACCGAGGCCCTGCACAATGAGCGCGGACTGCAATGGGTCATTGACTGCGCCGAGGGGCACGGCCAGCGCGTCGGCGCGACCGAGCGCTTTTCCGGCTCCGGTCCATGGCGCGACTTTGCGACCGGTTTCGTCGTGCCTGACCACGACTGCGGCGCGCAGTGGCTTCAGCTCGAGCTGGCTGCGCGCGTGCCGGCGGAACAGCAGGTCAGTGGCATCATCGAATTCACCGGCCTCGAGGTGACCCGCGCCGATGCGAGCGTCCACCCTTAGATACCTCAGGGTGAACGGAGGCGGAGCCGTTCACCCTTCGATACGCCGAAGGTGCACCTCGTCCTGACCCTGAGGTATCGAAGGGTCGAAGGATCAGGGCGAACGGTGGCGAGACTTTGAACCGAAGGCACTACCAAGTTCTGCAACCGCTTGCTTTGGATCGCCAGCTTTGCTAGCATACGCAGAGTGATGTGGTCAATAGCCTTGATTCAGGCCTCGGACCGCACCCAACGCAGCTGCCATGAGGGACCATCATGAAGAATTACAGCATCGCATTCGCTTGTTTGGCGCTCGCCTGCGGCGCAGGTTCCGCTGCCTTCGCAGCCGATAATACGGCGGCGACCCTCACCGCCGTCCGAGGTGATCTCGAGATCAACCAGGGCGTCGAGTTCGTGCCGGGGAAGGTGGGTGATTTGCTGGTCGCTGGCGACCGGGTCATGGCCGTGCAGCGGAATAGCGCAGGCGAAGTCACCTTCAATGACGGCTGCAAGTTGAAGGTCGAGCCGCGCACGGTGGTGACGATCGCCGACTCAAAGAACTGCAAAGGCGGTTTTGCGCTGGTGCAGAGCACGAATCCCGGTGAGACCGGCGCTCTCGGTGGTGGCTCGGTCGGAGGAGCGGCACCGTTCGTGGTCGTTATCGCCGGCTTGGCCGTGGCCGGCTACGTGGTCGCTCACAATGCCAACGCCAGCAGCAATCCGCCGCTCAGTCCCTGATTTTTTCACCCTTTTCAGGTAAACCTTCTGGGCCGCGCGTGCGGTCCAGATCGTTTTCGGGGGACCGCGTTTGCGTTTGATGACCGTCCTCGACCGTTTCAGGCGTGCGCGCCGTCTGCACGCCCACGTCGAGCACGCGGGCCGCGCAGCCAACTATCGCAACGGCGAACCGATCGCCGCCGAAGACCTTCCCGCCTTCGTCCTGACCGCGCTGTTGCTGGTGCTGGCCTGCATCCTCGGCGGCAGCAGTCGGCCGGGACTGGCCGGCGACACGCTGCTCCAACTCGCGTCGCTGCCGGTGCTCTGGCTCGCTCTGGCGCGCCTGCGCTGGGCATCGCTGGCAGCGCCGACGCGCCTTGCACTGATCTGGCTGGGACTGGTCGGCGTGCTGTTTGCACTGCAGTGCCTGCCGTTGCCGCACGATTGGTGGGTAGCGCTGGGCGGGCGCGCCGAACTCGCTGCGGAACTCGGCATTGCCGGAGTCGACCCCAGCGTGCGTCCGCTGTCGCTTGATGCGTACGCGACCGAGCGGGCGTTGTGGACGCTGCTGCCGCCGGCCGCCGTCTTCATTGGCGCGCTCAGCCTCGACCCGCGCACGCGCCTGCGCCTGGTGCCGGTGCTGTTCGGGATGGTCGCGCTCAGCGTCGTGCTGGGCCTCGCCCAGGTGGCCGACGGTCCCGCTAGCGGATTGCGTCTGTATGCCATAACCAATCCGACCGAAGCCGTCGGTTTCTTCGCCAACCGCAACCACTATGCAGCGTTGCTGTATATGAGCCTGCCGCTTGCGCTGGCCTGGCTGGCCGCGCGACTCGCCGAACGCAGTGCCGGCCGCGCGGTGTCGATACTCGGCATCGTGGCCGACGCACTGCTCGCCATGCTGGTCATCCTGGGGCTGGTGCTGGCGCGCTCGCGCGCCGGCGTCATCCTCGGCATGGCCGGCCTGCTCGTCGGTGTGGTGATCGCGTTGTCGATTGCCCGCATCCACGACGGTGGCCATGCACGCATCACCCGCGGCGTGGTCGCAACGGCTGTCATGGGTCTGGTGCTGGCGATCCAGTACGGCCTGTACGGCGTGCTCGAGCGGCTCGGTGAAGATCCGCTCGGCGATGCGCGCTGGACCGTACTCGGCGTCACCCTGCAAGCGGCCCGGCATTTCGGTGCGCTCGGCTCCGGCTTCGGCACCTTCGTCAACGCCTACCAGAGCTTCGAGACGCCCGCGGTGCAGTTCTCCGCCTACGTCAACCACGCGCACAACGATTGGGCCGAATTGTGGCTGGAAGGCGGCTGGCCCGCGGCCGTGCTCGCCGCGCTGTTGCTGCTGTGGCTGCTCTTCGCCGGCGTGCGCGTGTGGCGGCGGCGGGGCGGCTCGCCCATGGCCGCCGTCATTCCGCGCGCTGCCAGCGTCTCCATCGTCCTGTGCCTCCTGCAAGAAACCGTGGACTACAACCTGCGCACCAGCGCCGACCTTTGCGTCCTGGCACTGCTCTGCGCGCTCCTCGTGCAGCGTCCAGCCGCTCGTGACGACGCCGACCGTGCCGCATCGGCACGGCGCGCAAGCACCGTGGCCTCGTCGGCCACGTCCATATCCAGCGCATAGATCACTACGATCGCACCGCGCTTGCGCGCGTCATAGCTGCGCCTGGCCACCGTGTGGCCGCGCAATGCGTCCGCGCGGATGGCGAGCTTGGTCAGAATCGCCGCCGTGATCCAACGGCAACTTGATGTCGGTGAGTCGCAACATGCGGGGCTTGCGGAGGCATGAGTGGGCGGCGGCCGTGGATTTTCGCACGATGGGGTCGTTGCTGGCTTCGCGTCACTCATGCGGAAGGGCGCTTTTGAAATTGTTGCGCCGCAAGAGCCTCAGATCATCGAGGACAAGCTCAACAACCGCCCTCGGAAAACGTTAGGATTCAAGACGCCGAGCGAAGTCTTCTTCGCTTCCTTCAAGCGTCGCGCTTCGTAGTTGAATCCGCCCACGGAGAAAACACCGGAATTCCGTTCCACAAGCTCAAGCTCAAACTAATTTCTCGCAAAGCCCGCAGGTAATTGCAAGGATGGCAAGCCGCGGGACAACCGCCAAACATGCAAGGCAGGGCCAAGGTGAAATCACAGGCAATGTCCAGGTTTGAAATCGTGACGCGAGAGGATTTCTCGGACGTCACCTACCTGCTGGAGTTCCATCATCCGCTGATGGCCAAGGCTGCGCGGCCGGGCCAGTTCGTGATCGTCATGTCGCACGAGCACGGCGAGCGTATTCCGCTGACCATCGCCGACTTCGACCGCAACAAGGGAACGATCACGCTGGTCATACAGGCGGTCGGCAAGACGACCAGGGAGATGCAGCAGACCTGCCAGGTGGGCACTACGCTGTATGGCGTCGTCGGCCCGATGGGGAATCCCAGCCATACCAGCGGCGCGAAGAAAGTGGTGTGCGTCGGCGGCGGGCTGGGTGTGGCCCCGATTTATCCCCAGGCGCGGGCCTTCAAGGAGGGCGGCGCGTACGTGATCGGCATCGTCGGATTCCGCACCAGGGACCTGGTTTTCTGGGAGGACAAGTTCAGGGCCTGCTGCGATGAGTTCATCGTGTGCACCGACGACGGCTCGGCGGGGATCAAGGGTTTGATCACCGATGGGATCAAGCTGGCCATCGCGACACATCCCGATATCGACGAGCTCGTCGCTATCGGGCCGCCCGTCATGATGAAGGCGTGCGCCGCGATGACGCAGCCTCACAACATCAAGACCGTCGTGTGCCTGAACCCCATCATGGTCGATGGCACGGGAATGTGCGGCGGCTGCCGGGTAAGAATAGGCGGCCAGGTAAAGTTCGCGTGCGTCGACGGCCCGGAGTTCGACGGTCATCAGGTCGACTTCGACGACCTGATGCTCCGTCTGCGGCGCTTCAAAGCAGAGGAGAAGACCGCGCTTGAGCGTTGGTCGGAAAGCTGCCGCATGAAGAACGAGATTGAAACTGCGTCACTAAGCCGGCAGTCGCCGGCTTACTCCCCGGACAACCTGTTGAGTGAACCATTTGCGCTGCCCGATCCATTTGAAGAAGTGAAAGGTGGTTAGTTAGATGGCCAAGAAGAAGACGATACGTACCATTCCGCAGGAACGGGCTCCCGTACGCGAGCAGGATCCGCGCGAGCGCGCCAGGAACTTCAAGGAGGTCGTCTACGGCTTTCGCCTCGAAGACGCGCTGCACGAAGCTGAACGCTGTCTGCTCTGTCCCGATCCGGCCTGTGTCGAGGGTTGCCCGGTCAGCATCGATATCCCCGGATTCATCCAGAAGATCAGCGCCAAGGATTTGCGCGGCGCTTACGACGTCATCACCGGCACCAATCTGCTGCCGGCCATTTGCGGCCGGGTCTGCCCGCAGGAGAGTCAGTGTGAAGGCGTTTGCCCCGTGGGCGAGGCGCTGGAGCCCGTCGCAATCGGCCGGCTCGAGCGTTTTATCGGCGATACCGCCATCGCGCAGGGCTGGACCAACATCCCCTATATCGAGCCCAGCGGCTTCAGGATCGGGATCGTCGGTTCCGGGCCCGCGGGCATGGCGTGCGCGGCCGACATGGCGAAGGCGGGGTGCGACGTTACGGTTTACGAGGCGTTCCATCAAGCGGGCGGGGTGCTGAAGTACGGCATCCCCGACTTCCGCCTCCCGAACGCGGTGATCGACGCCGAGATAGATAACCTGCGCAAGCTAGGCGTGAAGTTCGAGTGCAACACGCTGGTCGGACGCCTGTTCACGATCGAGCAGATGCTAGCCGAGATGGGCTTTCATGCCGTCTTCGTCGGCACTGGCGCCGGCTACCCATCGTTGTTGGGAATTCCGGGCGACTCCCTGGGCGGAGTGCTCTCGGCCAACGAACTCCTGACGCGCTGCAACCTGATGCTCGCCCGGGAGTTCCCGAGCTACGACACGCCGCTGCCGCTCGGCCGGCACGTTGCCGTCATCGGGTCCGGCAATACGGCGATGGATGCGATGCGGGTTTGCCTCAGGCTCGGCGCGGAGAATGTGCACTGCATCTACCGCCGCACCAAGGCTGAGAGCCCGGCGCGGGCGGAAGAGATCCACCATGCCGAGGAGGAAGGCATCGAGTTCCACTGGCTCACCAACCCGGTCGAGATTCTCGACGACGGCAAGGGAAATGTCCGCGGCATGCGCTGCATCCGCATGGAGCTCGGCGAGCCGGACGAGTCGGGCCGGCGCCGTCCGGTTCCGGTCGCGGGCAGCGAGTTTGAATTCACGACCGATCTGGTGGTCTTCGCAATCGGCACCAACGCGAACCCGATCATGGGCCAGACCTCCAAGCTCAAGCTCAACAAGCGCGGTTACATCGAGACCGACGCCAACCTCGCCACTTCCATGGCAGGCGTGTTTGCCGGCGGCGACATCGTCACCGGCGCCGCCACCGTGATCGAAGCGATGGGCGCGGGCCGCAAGGCGGCGCGCAACATGAAGGCGTATCTCGGCCTACGCGATACCGATCTCCCCTATCTCACCGACGGCAGGGGCAGCGCCGGCAGACTGTTCGGGATCGATCTCAGGGAGCGCAACTTCGCGCGCGTTCGCGTAGCGGCTACGGCAAACTCATGAACGATACTTCCATCAAGCAATTCGTCAATGAAATACCCCGGCAAGCGCGCTCGCCCGCAGCCAAGAAAGCGGTGACGCTCAAGGAACACATCGTCGAGATCATCAGCGATTCCGGTGAAGGCGCGCAAAGATGCGGCCAGTCCCTCGGCTCGATCGCCGCGCGGATGGGGAACGGCATTTGGACTGTCGAGATCATCCCCGCTGAAATCCGGCCTCCGGCACGCAGCGTCGCCGGCGCCAGTGGCAACCGCATTCGCCTGGGATCGGAACGAATCACCAACGGGGGCGACAACACCGACCTCATCGTGGCTTTCAACGAGCAAGCGCTGCTCGGCCGGGTGCGCGCCGGCGAACTCAAGCCCGACTGCACCATTCTGCTCGAAAGCATGTGGCGGGATAACAAGGATCCGAAGATTACGGCAGCGTACATCGAAACCTGCAATCAGCTGGTGGCCGCGGGTTACAAGGTGCACGAGGTTCCGATGGAACGGGAGTGCCTGTCGGTTGTCGCCGATGCGCATCGCGGCAAGAATATGTTCGCACTGGGCATGCTGTGCAGCATCTACAGCCTCGACATGCAGTTGGCGCGGGAGCAGATCGCGCTCACCTTCGGCAAGAAGGGCCAGAGCATCATCGAACCCAATATCAAGCTGCTCGAAGCAGGTTTCACGTGGGCGGAGGTCAACCTCGACTTCAAGTACCGGATCCCGGCGGTCCGCTCCAGCGAGCCACAGATCGTGGCCAACGGCAACACTGCGCTGGCGCTCGGTGTGCTCGCGTCGGGCATGGATATCTGCGCGATGTATCCGATCACGCCCGCCACCTCGGCATCGCATTACTTGAGCGACGTCTTCGAAAAAGTGGGCGGCATAGTGCACCAGGCGGAAGACGAGATTGCGGCGTGCGCTTTCGCGATCGGGGCCTCGTACGCCGGCAAGTGCGCAGTCACGATCACGTCAGGTCCCGGCTATTCGCTCAAGCAGGAAGGCCTCGGCCTCGCCGTGATGGCCGAAATTCCGCTGGTCGTGGTAAACGTCCAGCGGGGTGGTCCGAGCACCGGCCTGCCGACCAAAGCGGAGCAGGGCGACCTCATGGCGGCCATCTTCGGCAGCCACGGCGACGCGCCAAAAGTAGTCATGGCGGCGAGCACCATCGAGGATTGCTTCTACTCCGTCATTACCGCGCGCAAGATCGCCGAAACGTTCAACATGGTGGTGGTGCTGCTCACGGACGCCAACCTTGCGACTTCGCAGCAGCCGTTCCCGCGGCCGCAATTCAACAAAAGCTGGCTCGCGCCGCCAGTGGACCAGAGCGCCATTCCCGCGGGTGCAAAGCCGTATGACTGGGACGCCACGACCGGCCTTGCCCGGCGCTTCATTCCCGGCCAGCCCAATGGCATGCACACCGTAACCGGCCTCACCCACGATCGCCTGAGCCACGTCGCGTATGACGCGGAAATCAATGAGGAAAGCATCCGCGCCCGCAGCCTGAAGCTCGCCGCATTGCAGAAAACGCTGAAGACACCGCCGCTGTTCGGCGATGAGAAAGGCGACTTGCTGATCATCGGCTGGGGCAGCACCAAGGGCGCCATCGAGGAAGCAGTCGAAAGCATGCGCGCCGAAGGCTGCAAGGTGTCCTCCATGCACCTGCGCTTCCTGCAGCCGCTGCCGCCGGGAATCAAAGAGGTGATGCAGCGGTTCAAAAAGGTCATGACGATCGAGGGTAACTGGAGCGACCGCCCGCAAGACGAATTGATCGACGAGACCAATCGCCGCTACTCGGCGGTGGCGACGTTGCTGCGGGCACGCTACCTGATCGATGTCGATTGCTGGAGCGAAGTGATGGGCCAGCCAATAAAACCCGGCACGATTTGCCGCGTGATCCGCGATCAATTGAAAAAGCAAGCAGAGGCAGAACAATCATGACGATGACCGCCACCCAGTGCCTGCTCCAGATGTACGATGAGCATTACGATCTCGAAGACTACCAGAGCGGCGTGCCGCGCTGGTGCACCGGCTGCGGTGACAACGCGATCCTCGCGGCCGTGCAGCGCCTGTGTCGCGACGAAAACCTGCGCCCCGAAAAAACCGCCTTCATATCGGGAATCGGCTGCTCGAGCCGCTTTCCCCATTACATGAAGACCTACGGCTTCCATGGCATCCACGGACGCGCGCTGCCGATCGCCGAAGGCGTCAAGATGGCACGACCGGATCTGCACGTGTTCGTCAATACGGGCGACGGCGACTGCTGCAGCATCGGCGCGGCGCACTGGATCCATGCGATCCGCTACAACATGAACATGACGGTGCTGCTGCACGACAACCAGATCTATGGCCTGACCAAGATGCAGGCCTCGCCGACGACCCCGCTTGGAACGAAGAGCAATACCACGCCGCGCGGCTCTTATCTCGCGCCGCTCAATCCCCTGAGCATCACGCTCGGAGTGCAGAACGTCTCCTTCGTCGCGCAGGCGGTCGACTGGATCCCGGAAATGCTCTACGACATCATCAAGGCCGCCTACCACCACAAAGGTTTTTCGTTCATCCGGATCGTCCAGCGCTGTCCGGAATGGCTGCCGGAGATGTTCGAGCCGTGGCTGCACGATCCGAACAGGATCCTGGTGCTTAATCACGAGAACGGCCTGCAGGTGAGCGCCAGCCTCTCCAAGGTCTACAAGAACCTGCAGGCGCACGATCCGTCGGACCTCAACCGGGCGCGCGAAATTGCGTCGAACCTCGATCCTGTTCCCGTGGGCATCCTGTATCGGAATCCGGATGTTCCCCGCTATGAAGAAGTGCGGCACGCGGGGCAGATGCGGTCGACCGATCTCATCGAAAAAGGCCTCAACGCCGAATTCGATAAATTCACGGTCTGGCCGCAGGAGACAGAAGCGCAAACGCAGCCGGTGATGTGAAGCGTTGACACAGCCGTCACCGTGCAGACTCAACCAGCAGAACAAGCGGACACCAAAATGGATTCGGAACTTCAAGCGCAGGTTGCATTTCATCTGACCGGCAATAGGCCTGGCGCCAGCCTGGAGGTCGTCGCAGGGCTCGGCCTGCATCCGGCCCTGTTTGTCGGCTATCGGGATCTCACCAAGTTGCGCTACGATTTTCCGCTGGTGTTGGTCCAGAACGCCACGGACCGCGGCTGCGTGCAGTGCCTCTCTGCGATTGTCGATGGCGTTGTCCATGAGGTTGCACAAGGAGATGACGGCGAACGCCTGACCAGGCATCTGCTGCGGCTGGAGCAGGAAATCCGCGTCCTGATGGCGGAAGGCGCAAGCGGCGCACTGTCGGCGCTATGGGAAAGGGCCGCGGGCCAGCTGGCGGCGCGGGGGGATGATTTGCTGAAGGACAGCCTGAGTCGTGCGAGCGCTGCCCTCAAGATCGATGGCAAGGTCGTCGATTGCAGCAGCTCCATGCCGGCCGATCTGATCAACCACGCTTGGGCGAGCGTGCAGGAAAAGAAGGCGTGCAAATTTCGAGAAGACCTCGCCCGGCTGACCCAAAAACTTTCGGACATCCTGCAGGTCGACCGGGTCCGCTCCAAAGCGGGACAAAGCGCGGAAAGCCTGAAAGCTTCGGTTGGCGCGTACCATGGAGAAGATTTCGACTTCCAGACCATGTCGCGCCTGCTCAGCAAGTCTTCACCGAAGGCTACGCTGCCGGAAAGCCGGCGCCGGCGAATCGAATCGCTGCTCTCGGTGCTGAGATCGCAGCGCTTCTTCGCGGTGCAAGGCAGCGTCGATAAGCGCGGCGCCGGTGAAAAAACTCACTCGTTTGTGTTCGAGCACTGCAGCGCCGCTCTCGCTGCGTACCGCGAACGGATGCCCGAGGCGATCGAACTTGCCAAGGCCGTTGCGATAGCCGACCTGGAGATCGAAGGCGAGTACAACGAGACCAGGCACGACGCCTTCTTCAGGGAACTCGACGCGGCCGGACTGGATGAACGGGATCTCACCATGTTTCCGGATTATCTGGTCCTTAGCAGCGCCGAAAAACTGCAAGGCGTCGAAAACGACAAGCTGATGGAGATTTTTTCCGCGGGACTTCCGGTGAAAATCCTGGTCCAGACCGACGATCTTCTCGAAGCATCGCCGGCCGGTGGCGTACACCTCCCCCTCGGCGCGCAGCTCGCCAGCATGGCGCTCGGCTTGAACGAAGTCTACGTCCTGCAATCGAGCGGCTCGAACCTGTTCCAGTTCCGCGACCGCATCCTCAAGGGACTCGCCTATGCCGGGCCCGCACTGTTCAGCGTTTTCTCCGGCTCGACCGGAAAAGCAGGCGACCTTCCGCCTTACCTGACCGCGGCGGCGGCGATGGAGTCGCGCGTCTTTCCGGCTTTTACCTACGACCCGTCCGCGGGTGCGGACTGGGCGTCGCGGTTTTACCTCGAGGGCAATCCGCAGGTCGACCGTGACTGGCCAGTGCAGAGCTTCGCGTACGAGGACGCAGAGCACCAGAAGATCTCGCAGGACCTCGTGTTCACGCTCGTTGACTTCGTGGCCTGCGACCAGCGCTATGCCAAACACTTCGCGCGGGTGCCGCAGGCGAAGTGGAACGGCAACATGGTCCCGGTCGGCGAGTGTCTGGCCGGCGACACGCAGAACCTGTCCGAGAAAATCCCCTGCCTGCTGATGGTCGACCGTAACGACGTGCTGCACAAGGTGATCGTCGACAATAAGCTGATCCAGGAGGCGCGACGCTGCCGCGAGATGTGGCACAGCCTGCAGGAACTCGGCGGTATTCACAACTCGTACGCGGAGCGGCTGCTCGCGCGCGAGAGGAAATTCTGGGAAGAGAGCCAGCAGCACGAGGTTGCGGTTGCGCCGAAACCCGCGGCGGCGACGCCGGCAGCACCGGTTGCGACACCTGCGGCGGCTGCGATGCCCGCACCGGCCGAACCGGAGCAGGAAAAATCGTCCGACGAATCCTACATCGAAACCCCACGCTGCACGAGCTGCGACGAGTGCACGCAGATCAACAACGTGATGTTCGGCTACGACGCGAACAAGCAGGCGTCCATCGTGAACCTCGATGCCGGGACCTACCGGCAGCTCGTGGAGGCGGCCGAGAGTTGTCAGGTGTCGATCATCCATCCCGGCAAGCCGCGCAACCCGAACGAGGCTGGGCTGGAAGAATTGATCAAGCGCGCTGAGCCTTTTCTGTAGTAGCGCAGGCGCCTCGCCTGGCATCGTTCATCGGGAATCAGCCATTGGAAGGCTGGCGTAAGCCGGTCATTCTTGACGACTTTTCCAACAGCAGCCCTGCGGTGCTTGATCGCGGACCGTCGAAAACAAGCGCTTCAACTACGACTGGGACCGCTTCGATGATCCGAAGTAGAGCGGAGCGCCTACCCTGCCGCGGTTTAGCTTCACCGCGTCGCCGTGCTCTTCTCGCGGATGAGCACCACGCGGTCGACGTAAACCGCCTCGACCCCGGGGTTGCGCGCCGGGGCCATGCGCATATCGTCATCGAAAGCGCGGGTGGTCGTGCCGCTATCGAAGCGGGCGGCATGCGCTGGCTCAACACCGTGCCGAGCAACGTCAAACGTTCGCTCGATGGCACCTATCACGCGTTCAAATTTCCGACCTATGCCCATCGTTACCTCGCCGAAGCCGCGTGGCGATTTGTCCATCCCTTTTTTGGGACAACCGCCGGTTTGACCTGAAGATTCTCGTGCCCCGTTTACTGGTCGCCGTGGCACGTTGCAAACCATGGACAGAGCGGCATTTGCGGGCGTTTTCTGCCGCTCTGGCTGGCTGAACTTCAGCGCGAATCAGGAATGGGTTTGTGTTGGTTCTTGACACCTTGTTGACTGATTAAAGTTTTCTCATTGCTTCTCATTACTCAATCGCCCTTTCGGCCCCCCAGAACAAACATTAATGTTCACGATTTGATTATCCAGCGCCTTGTTATTGGTAAATGTGAGGTTTCCCTTTCCGCTCGAGGCAAATGGATAAATATTGCTCGGCACGGGAAGCGCCTTGTCATTTAAAAACCGATTATTTTTTACCAGAATGTCGGTAAATGCGCCGCCCCATTTTCCATTGTTATCTCCGCTCAAATGCACCTGTCCAAAAGTAAATCTTGAACTTGGCGGATTTTTAAACAGGTTGTCCACGACGCTTACGTTTTTTGTTTCTGTAGTCGAAACTATAAAACTGACTGGCGCTACATTGCCGTTGAATTTATTTCCCTTGATGACTGAATTTTGAAAGCCTGCTACACGTATGTATGACCTTTGCGGATCGCCGCTTACGGTTTCAAAGGTATTGTTTTCAATCGTGACGTTTTCTTGCACGCCTGCCGATGTCACGCCGGTTAGATCGTCTCGCGGTGTCATAATGGCCCACCACGGTGCAACATTGCTATCTACAAAGCGATTGTTTGCAATGATCCAGCCGCGATGTTTGCCCACCGAATGTACGCCGCCTTTGCAATTTTCAAAGTAATTGCCTTTAATTTGATTGTTATTGGCTACGGTTCCATCTTCTATGCCGTCATATATCGCAGGAAATAAATTTATAAATTTATTATTAAGAACCTTGGAATTTGTTGCATGAATTTCCACACCGCCGCTGTTTGAAATGGCGGTGACTGTATTGGAAAACACGTTATTTTCAACAAGGTTGTCTTTGCCATTTAAATAGACGAAACTGCTATCGTTAGCTGCGCTGTTCCCTCGCACATTTTGATTCCCATTGGTGATCACCGAGTCGCGAAAGGTTGCCCCACTAGATGCCACTATCACGTTTCGCCCCGGCGCATTTATCGCCCGAATTCGCTCAATCAGGATGTCGTTTCCTGCACTGCGAACTGCATTGTAGCTGCGGAACGAGAGGTCTTTTAGAACGATACCGTTGTAATCGAAATTTATGTCCCTGACAATTGCACCCACTGCTCCTGATTTGACTCCTATAAAGTTGATGCGTCCACCGCCCTGTACCATTCCAGTCGGCACCCTGCTTTGCAACGTTGCGGAAATTTTCAGCGATGTCGAATTATTGCTCTCGCCTTTCAGTATTACGCCGCTGGTTAGCACAAATGCTGCATATTCGTCCTGCGAGATAGCCGCTGAATCAAACGAATCGAGAAAATAACTTCCGGCTGGCATCAATAAAGTTCCGCCGCCTCTGGTCGCCAGATGGGCAATTGCTTTGCGAAACGCAGGGGCATCGTCGGTTAATCCATTTGCCACCGCACCATAATCCTTGACGCTGACAACCTTACCCGGCTTGACTTGTACCATTGACGCTACAGAACGCGCGTCGACTGGCATGTAACCGACAAGCGCCACGCTCTTGCCTGATGCCGTGCTTGCAAAATCGGCGCGCATCGCATCGCTGTATAGTTTTGGATTTGGTGAAGTAACGCTACTATCGGCGAATACTAAAGCTGGGATGATAGTCAGCAGAAAAAGCCAACGAGACAGAAAGTTATTTTTCATTTTTTAATCCCTCGTATTAACTAAAAAAAAACCGACTGGGCCTCCGCTCCGGTGTTGTAAGCATATATCCGCCGCCTCGTGTTAAGCGTGATAGATTCTCCCGGTGGCAGCGGCAAAATGATTCAGGCCGATGAAACTGCGCTCAAGCTTTTCATAACGCACCAGCATCTTGCGGCAGCGGTTAAACCACTGCGTGCAACCTCAACAACGCAGCGGCGCGCCTTCTTGCCGGAGTCAATCATCAAATCCTGTTGCTCTTGATGGTGGCCTTTGACTGCGGTATGTAACCATGCTGCTCAATCAGTTGCAACGCGGCTTATCCAGTATAAGCGGCATCCGCACATAAATCTTTTTACAGTTATCCGCCTTCACCTCAGTCAGTCATCGTGCCGGTTGTTGCGAAACGAAGCTAACATACCAGTCCATCGCCCCCTTCAGCCCCTCGCCGATGCGGTGGGTGGGCTGGTTGCCCAATAACGTGGCGGCCTTGGCTGGTCGCCTTCATCACCGAGCGCCCCGTCATCGTGCGCATTCTCGATCACATCGGCGAACCCAGCCGCGCGCCGCGCATGGCACCGATCCGCGGCCCGCCCGGCGACGTCGATATGACGAAACGGGATGATTTCTGCACCCGCAGATCGCTCAACCTCGATCCGCCAGTCGATGTCATGCCCGACTACGAAAACCAGAGCCAGGACATGGTCTGGTAGGCGAGTTCGACCCCGCCCGACGCGAGCGATGCCGTGTCGATGCTGAGGCTCGTCCGCGAAACGGCGAAAGCGCCACGCGAGAGACCGCCGAACCGTTTTGTTCAGTGCCAGTAGCCGCCGCAAGGGCATTCGACCCGCAAAAGTGCCCGTCACAGGGCAGGCCGGGCGGCCCTGCGAAGCGCCTTGACCGCGTGAACCCGCGGCGTAGACTGGGCAAAGGTGGCTTTGGATTTCCTATCTTTTATCTTTTATCTTTTATCTATCTTTTATCTTTTCCATCAAACCTGACGGCGCTCGGGATTCGACACGACATGCCCACTCTCCACACGGCGGCCGATCTGATGTTGTCAACTTCAATATTTGGCGAAGGATTTCCAAACGTCGTAGCTGAAGCTATGGCATGCGGCGTTCCCGTCGTGGCGACAGATGTCGGAGATTCACGTCACATCGTTGGGGATACCGGCGTCATTGTTTCACCTTGCGACATCGCGGGGATGGCGTCAGCAATCACCCGCATCATGGCGGAGCCGGAGACGAAACACGGCGCACGTGCCAGCGCTGCCCGCGGGCGCATCGAAGATCGCTATTCGCTTGAGCGGATGGTCAGAACATTCGATGCCTTGCATCTTCGCGGAACCCTCCCAGTGCCAGATGACGGCGATGATGACAACACCGCTGCTCTGCGCCATTGATCCAGATTTATTGATCAAAACTCTCATGTTCTCCATTCCCCACCTCAATACGCTGCGTAAGGCCGAGATCGACCGGATCGTTACCTTTTTCGAACCGCAAGCGCGCGTTCTTGAAATCGGGGCCGGCACTGGAGAGCAATCGCTAGAGCTCAAACGCCGCGGCTTTGACGTTACTGCAATCGAAATCTCGGATTCCAACTACGCTTTAAACCGCCAGTTTCCAATTATCGACTATGACGGCAAACATATCCCGCTGCCCGATGCCAGTGTCGACATTGTCTTCTCCTCAAACGTTTTGGAGCACGTCCCGGACCTGCCGCAAATGCATGCCGAGATCAGGCGGATACTGAAGCCGTCCGGATATTGCATTCATGTGTTGCCAACCCACAGCTGGCGTTTATGGACGACGCTGTCGTCATTGCCGGATGCGGTCGTGTATTTATTTATAGCGTTGCCACAACTGCTTCCGCGCGCGCTTCCCCGACGCGCCGAACTGCGCCGACTCGCCCTCGCGTGGTACCAAAGCGCGCGCTATGTTGCGGGACGCCTACTGCAGCGGCGTCACGGCGAACGCGGTAATATTATTAGCGAGCTTTGGTTGTTTCACCCCGAATGGTGGCGGCGCAATTTTCAGAAGAACGGCTTTTTAGTTGTCCACGACGAGCCGATGGGGCTATTTTATACTGGCAATATGCTATTCGGTCCCCGCCTTGGCCTCGCAGAACGCGGCCGTCTGGCCGGTTCTCTCGGTAGCGCGTGTCATCTCTTTAAACTAGTTGCCTCGAATCTTTAAACTAGGCGCCTCGAAAATCCCTGGGGTTTGAAACACCTGGCGCGGCTATCGTTTTTTCGAGCGCCGGCTCAGGACGTCGCGAAACAAGCTAATCCATCGGTTTGCCACACGATCGGCCTCAAAGGGTGCGACCGCAGCATGCGCCTTCGCGAGTGAGGCGCGGCGTCCCGCGTGCGGAAGGATCGCGGCCAACGCGTCCTTAAGCGCCTCGACATCGTCGCTCTTAACCAGAAGGCCGAATCGGCCACCGGCCAGTAGATCACGCGTCGCGCCCGGGCAACCCGTCGCCACGACCGGACGGCCCGCGGCAAGAGCTTCCTGGATCACATTCGGATAGCCTTCATAGCGGGCAGGATGCACAAGCAGATCTGCCTCCGCGTACGCTTTTAGCATTCGACCCGCAAAAGTACCCGTCACAGGGCAGGCTGGGCGGCCCTGCGGGGCGCCTTGACCGCGTGAACCCGCGGCGTAGACTGTAGCCTGGGCGAAGGTGGCTTTGGATTTCCTATCCTTTAGCCTTTATCCTTGCCTCCCTTGACCTCGAATGGCAAGACTTCGTCGATTGCGACCCTGCCTTGTTGCGTCCCTACGAACTTGAGTATTCTGTTGGCAATGCGGGTAAGGCGGCCCGAGAGTTGAATTGGTCTGCGAGTGTGCCTATGCCTGAGATCGTGATGAAATTGGTCGAAGGCGAACTTGAGCGGCACCAGTAACTGGTCCGGCTGAAGGGCAAAAAAAGATTTAAAGATATCAATCAATGATCACGGCATTTAGATATTTCAATAAGCCACTCAAAACCCTTAGCCGGAAGCAAGAGGCTAAGTTTTTTGCGGGAATCCGAAACAGCAACAGGACGTTCAAGACGACGGATTCTGGGCGGATGCTTAAATTGGACGTGATCATTGCCAGGCTTTCGCACGACCGAGGTTGGCGCCATCCCTCAATTCTGGATGTCGCGGTATCGTCAGGTGCAACGACATGCGATTTGCAGGAGGTCTTTAGGTCCAGCGGTATTGACCCTTCTATTGTGGCCACCGATATCGGGATCGAGGCCGCGATACTCGATGTTGCTCCGGGCGTCCGGGTGTTAATCGACGCTTCGGGGACCCCGCTCCAATATGAATGTTTCGGGGTAGCGATTAGAGCATGGAATCGACGACTCGACTACATTTTCGGATATTGGATTCTGACTAAGGTTATGCAGAGCATACCAATTAGACTTCAAACATCACATCGGAAAAATGTAAAACTTATTTCACGGAGGATCAATTCATTGAAAATGGACTTTGTCGAAGATGACCTAGCTGTGCCGAACCCGGCGTTTGAAAAGCGCTTTGATATTGTCCGTGCGGCAAACATTCTCAATCGTGGCTATTTTCCGGAGCCGAAGTTGCGTTCGATGATAAGTAATCTCAAGTCCTACGCCCTTGGGACGGGTGCCCTGATTGTGATCAATCGCACGCATCTGGATGGCAGCAATCACGGAACCGTATTTTCTCTGTCGTCGGACGACACCCTTAAAATTCTGGAGCGAATCGGAGATGGTTCGGAGGTTGAAGGTCTTGCGCTCGACAGTTCCGGCGTTAAGGCTGTTCCCGCCAAACCTCTGTGTCACTGATTCCTCTGCGATGTTTCTTTCAGCGATCCGGTTCGATGTTGGTTGATCGGTCGCCGGAAAGCGGTCGCGCCAGAATTCAGCACGAATAGCGACGACACTGAATCAACGTGGAAATGCTTTAAGGAAACCCGGGTCAGAGTGCACTTTCCCGGACGGATCGATCCTTGCGCGGCCGTCCGATCGTCGCCGGACCGGCGCGGCGGCCGAGTTGGGTTTCGATAGCGGCGCGGAAGCGAGCGGAGCCCAGGGCATGCTGGCGCTGGAGGAACAGGCGGATTGCTTCGGTTTCTGCTGGATCGATGTCTGCGAGGACGAAGCGGCGGTACGTCGCGCAACGTGCTTGTGCGGATGAGGCGAGCGCCCGCCAGCAGGGATGGGGTGTGACCAGCGCGTCGGTTCGGCGGAGCGCGTTGCAGGTGTGGCTGGACCAGGGATAGTCGGCCGGGTCGGCGACCATCCGTGCGCGAACGGGATTGAGCTCGATGTAACGCAGGCATTGCAGGAAGTATGTTTCGGTATCGACCGGGCACGCCTTGTAGCGCCCCTCCCACAGCGTGCCCGTGCGGTGATAGCGGTCATTGACGTGCCGGACGTAACGCCGACCGAGGGCTTGCATCATGCGTGCGATGGCGCCGGTCGTCGACGGCGTTACCAGCAGGTGCACGTGATTGGTCATCAGCACGTAGCCATGGATGGCGCAGCCCTCGCGTAACGAAATCTCCCGCAGTTGGCTGCGGTATCGCTCGTAGTCGTCTGACGAGAAGAAACAGGGTTGCCGATCATTGCCGCGCTGGATGACATGCTGCGGAATGCCGGGAAGATCGAGGCGTGGCTGGCGGGGCACGGGTCGGGATGTGCTGGGATACGGAACACCAGCGTGCCGCGGCTGCGAGTGCGTGTCTGTCGGAGATCCGCCCGGCGGCGTGCGCGAAAGTGCACTCTGACCCCGGTTTGGGTTTTGTAGCGCCGCCCCAGAGCCTGCATGACGCGCGCGACGCGGCCGGTGTCGACAGGCGTCATCAACAAGTGTACGTGGTTGGTCATGAGCACATAGGCGTGGATCGCACAGCCCTCGCGCATCGCGATCTCGCCAAGCTCGCTCCGATATCGTTCGTAGTCGACTTCCGAGAAGAAACACGGTTGGCGGTCGTTGCCACGCTGGACGACATGCTGCTACATGGGCGAGGTCGAGACGTGGCTGTCGGGGCATGACGGTGCGGCGTAGTGGGTTTGCGCGAGCGTGCCGCAGCGGTCGCGCCGCGTCTGTCGGAGAATGCCGCGTTCGTCCGCAGGAAAGTGCACTCTGACCCCAGTTCACGAAAGTGCCCGTCACAGGGCAGGTCGGGCGGCCCTGCGCAGCGCCTTGACCGCGTGAACCCGCGGCGTAGACTGGGCAAAGGTGGCTTTGGATTTCCTATCCTTTTATGAAACCTTCCAATTTTTCCCCCTTTCAAAATGTGATATCTGGATTGCTACGATGGCTTGGCCGTCAGACGCCCAACATTCGTTATGTGCGGGCGATATCGAACCGGTTGCTGAAACCGCTGCATTCAGTCTTGGGGTTTGAGGGGGGCGTGGTTGATGTGTTGGGTTTTAAAATGCGTTTGGAGCCTAAGGAGTGTGTGGATGGAAACCTGTGGTTTGCTCCGCATCTTTATGACAGGGCCGAAATTAGTTTTCTGCTGGAGCGGATGCCACAAGACGGCGTTTTCGTAGATGTCGGCGCCAATATTGGCTTCTGGTCCCTATATTTTGCTCATGTTTTTCCACTGGCAAAAATATGCGCAATTGAGGCCAATCCTGCTACTTTTCTTGTATTGCGCGAAAACATCGAAATCAATGCATTCCGGAACATTATGGCATTTCATGTCGGGGTATCTGACAACGTTGGCGAGTTGCCCCTTTACTGTAATGATACTGGTAACCGCGGTGGTGATAGTTTTGCGGATTATGCAGATAATCGAAACCGCTGCGTCATGGTTGCTGTAAAACCATTAGCTAATATCCTTGCTTCGGCAGGAATAGAAAGAGTCGATGTGATGAAAATGGATATTGAAGGCTTCGAGGAAAGAGTTCTGACACGATTTTTTGCAGAAGCCCCGCGCGGATTATGGCCGCACTTTATTTGTGCGGAAGTAAGCCATGTGCCAAAAGTAGTATCCCTGCTACAAAAGGTGGGCTATCGCCTTGCTTTGTCGGCAACGGAAAACTGCGTGCTTGAATTGAGACAAGGGTAGGAAGTATGGATTTCTGTTTCACCGAGACAGTGGTATCGGGAGTACTACTCGGCCACGTGATGCCCCGCACTTGCGATATCGATATTCGAACGTCGCTTATCACAATCGACCTTTTCTGCGGGAGCAAGCATGGTATTGGTTCGCCATAGTGCGTACTACCTGACCGGGCGACTCGCCAGTGCTGCGGTTGGTATGGTTACTCTGTTTGCATTCACGAGGATATTGAGTCCGGCCGATTACGGGCGCTACTCGGTGGTCGTTGCGATAGCGGGGCTTGTCTCTGGCGTCGGGTTTCAATGGTTGCGCCAATGTCTGGTCAAGTTTGGTCCGGACCCTTCCTGCGACCGCGACCAGCTGCTTGGCTCAATCGGCGTGCTGTTCCTCGCGTTTTTCGCCGCGGTCGTTGTGGCGGCGGTCGTTCTAGCTGCACTCAGCAACGGCGGTGGGGGCAGCGTCAGCACCTCCTTCATCGCGGTTACCGCTGTACTAGCCTGTGCGCAGGCTTGGTTCGAGTTGGGGTTGGACGCTAATCGAGTGGATTTGAGCCCGGTCAGATATGGCGTGGCTGGGCTGCTGCGTGCGGCTTTCTGCCTCGCATTCGGATTGCTGGCGCAATGGCTGGCACACACGCTAGCTGCTGTGATTCTTGGCGTGGCGCTGGGCTATCTGGTCGCAAATCTGCTCACGGCGCCACGCTGGCTCGGAGACTTAGCTCGGCTGCGCAAGGCGAGCTGGTCGCAAACAAGGATGCTCGCCGCCTACGGCCTGCCACTGGCACTGACGCTGGGCTTCACGTTCATCGTGGACAGCGCCGATCGCCTGATGCTGGCCGCGATGAGTGGCGCTGTGGAAGTCGGCGTCTACTCCTCGGCCTACAATCTGGGGCAGTACGCGCTCGGCGGTCTACTGGCTGGCTTGGGACTGGCGGTCTTTCCACTGGCAGTCAAGTGCTATGCCGGCCAAGGGGCTGATCGCACCGGCGTCTTGCTGGGCCAGAATCTAATGCTGCTCGTTGGGCTTGCTCTGCCGGCCACGATGGGCCTGGTCGTGCTCGCGCCGACCGTGACACGATTGCTCCTGGGCAATTTTGTGCCCGGCCAGTCTGCACTGATTACTGCCATCGTGGCCGTAGGCGTGGCCTTTGGCGCCCTTCGCTCCTATGCCTACGACATTGTCTTCATGCTGGCCCAGAAAACTAGGCAGCAGGCGATGGTTCTCGCTGTCGCAGCAGTCGTCAACATCCTGCTGAACTGGGTGTTCATTCCGCGGTGGGGTGCGATCGGTGCAGCCAGTGCAACGCTGCTCTCGTTTCTTCTCGCGTTGTGTCTGAGCGTGTTGTTGGGCAGGCGCCTGATCGACATTCGTTTCGAGGGGCTGGACCTGCTGAAAATTATCGTCGGCAGCGCGATCATGGCTGCAATACTGATGATTCCCGCAGCGCATTACACTTGGCTGTCGTTGGTGCTGCAAATCATGCTGGGTGTGGTGGTCTACCTGTGCGCCATGCTCATCCTGAACCCGCTCGATGTCAGAGCCAGAATCCACGATCGTTTCCACAGGCTGATTTCATGAGTCATAACGTTCCGGTGTCAGGCACCGCCCCATGGTTCACCGTATTCACGGCGACCTACAACCGTGCACATACGCTGCGCCGCGTCTATGAGTCGCTGCTGTCCCAGACGATGCAGGATTTCGAATGGCTGATCGTGGATGACGGCTCTACCGATAATACCGAGGCACGCGTGGGCGAAATGGTGGCGGAGGGCCGCCTGCCGATTCGATACATCAAGAAGCCCAATGGCGGCGTGCACACTGCACAAAATGTGGCCATCAGGCAGGCGAGGGGGAAACTCTTTTTGCGCCTGGATTCTGATGACGCCTGTGTTCCTCAAGCGCTGGAGACATTGCGCGAGAAGTGGTTGGAAATTCCGGAAAATCTTCGAGATCAATATTCTGGCGTCAGCTGTCTTTGCATGCATCCTTCCGGTGAAACGGTCGGTGGCATGTATCCTGCTTATCAATGGGACTCGGACTATGCTGTCTTGGAACCGTTGCGTGGCGAAAAATGGGGTTTCCACCGCTCGGACCTGCTGCGCGAGCATCCATTTCCCGAGTTCACTGGCGAAGGATTCTGTCCGGAGGGTCTCGTATGGGCGCGGCTCCATGACAAATACAAAACGCGATGCTTCAATATTCCACTGAGGATCTACTTTAGTTCCAACGATTCCATTACCAGCAGCATGACGCGAACGCGCTACCGCTCCCCGAAAGGCATGGCGCTGTATTACAACGAGCAGATGCATCGATTGGGAACCCTTCGGGCGCTCCGGCATGCTGTCAACTACATTCGATTCAGCCCCGCGAACGATGGTGTTTGGCGGGCACTGCACAACGCAACACGCAAGGGCCTTGTTCTGCTCGCCTTGCCGCTCGGGTGGGCACTGCATGTTCGCGACCGGCAGCGCGGTGATTACGTATGAATGGTTTGCCGGTTGCTGCAACGGGGGTACTCGCCTTCACGGCCCTGTTCGCCTTCAACTGGTCCCGGGCCAAGTCATGGCTGGACCCGGCCGTTGCCATCTCGTCGACCTGGGCCCTGACCTTCCTGTTCTTGGCAATGGCCGGCGGGCAACTCTACGGCGTGTCGTGGACGGCGCTGCTGATCTATGTCAGCGGGTTGGCGATGTTTTCGCTGGGCGTCTTGCTGGGCAAGGGCATTCCGCTGCATGCAAGGAAGTCCAGCACCTATGGTTACCGCAGCGACCACGTGATTCTGTGGTTGTTTTTCCTGGTCCTGCTGCTGGGCGTACCGTTCTATCTTGCCTATATCCGCCAGTTCACCAGCGCAGCGCTGTTTTCTCCTGCGTTCTTCCTGGAGACCCGGCAGGGCCTGCTGGCGCAGGCGCGGGAACTGGTACGCGAGCCTCTGGTAAACAATCTGGTGACGTTATCCAGTATCGCCGCACTGCTGGCCTTTGCCCTGACCGAGTCGGGACGCCGCTGGCGTCTGCTGGTGGCAGGCATCGTGGCGCTGGCTTTTTTCTACAGCCTGCTGACGGCGTCCAATGCCGGCGTGGGCCTGCTGGTGATGCTGTTCGCCATCTACAGTCTGCAGCGCGGGCGGCTGCCGAAGCTGGCCCTGCTACTTGTACTGGGCCTGGTAGTGGTCTTTTTTGGTGTGGTGGCGGTGCAGCGCGCGCTGTCGCTCGGCGGCGATATCGGGTCGTTCGCCGCGGCCGTCCACGCCACCCTGGAGCAGCTCGGCCATTACCTGGCGTCCGGCCCGGTCGGCTTCAGCGTGTATCTGGATCATCCGCAGTCGGTGCCAGCGGTCTGGAGTCCGTGGCGGTTCTTTGAGCGCACGGCCAACTACTTCGGCCATTACTTCGATGTTCCGGACTCGAATGCCGCATTTGTGCAGATCGGCGACGGGCTCTACTACAACACCTATACGGCTTTCTTTTCCTACTTTCCCCCTTACGGGCTGTTCGGGGTGGCGGGGTTCATGCTGGCGCTCGGCGGCATTGCCGGCGCGGTCTACCGTCGCGCCCAGCAGCGGCGACTGCTGTGGATGCTGTTGTATGCGTCAATTTTTTGGGGTGTGGTGGTGACCATTTTCTCCGAAAGCCTGCTGCTGGCGTTGAATCCGATCCTGAAGCTGCTGACCGTGGCGGCAGCGGTGGTTGTACTGCGGCGCCTGCGCTTTCGACATGGGGCGACCAACGCGGCCGTTGCGGAGTCACGCTCATGAACGTTTCCAACTCCGTGTCAGGAAGACCGTTGCGGGTGGCTGCCTACACGGGCGGACGGGACGTCCCCGGTACGCGCTTTCGCGTAAGGCAGTATGTGGAAACCATGCCGCAGTTGGGGATAGAGCTGGAGGAGTTTGCCTCACGCGCCGGTCAATATCCGCCCGATGCCGCTTGGCGCCGGCCCGCCTGGCTGCTGGCCGCTTGCGCGGAGCGCAGCCTGCAGATCCGGGGATCGCACCGTTATGACGCGGTGATCTTCCAGCGCGAACTCATCAGCACCTTGCTGACGCTGGAGCCGCTGTTTGGCCGGCCGCGCATGCTGGATGTGGATGACGCCATCTGGCTGCACCGGCGTGGCGCGTTCGCCAGTAAATTGGCCGCCCATTGCGACGCGGTGATTTGTGGCAACGCGTATCTGGCCGACTATTTCGGCCAGCACTGCAAGCGGATATTCCTGCTGCCCACGGCAGTGGACTCGAAACGATTTTTACCACTAGGAAAACCGCGCGTACCGACACAGATCATCGGTTGGTCGGGTACCAGCCCCAATCTGGGTGAGCTGGAGCAGATCGAGCCTGCGCTGCGCACGGTGATGAGCCGCTTTCCGAGGTCGCGGTTGCGCGTGATTTGCAACCGCCGTCCCGTCATGGGCAGCCTACCAGCGGATCGTGTGGAATACGTCCCCTGGACGCCCGCAATCGAGGTGTCGGCTCTGCAGGATCTGCAGGTCGGCCTTATGCCGCTGCGGGAGACGGCGTGGACGCGCGGAAAATGTGCTTTCAAGATGCTTACTTACATGGCGTGCGGGGTGCCGGTGGTGGCTTCGCCGGTGGGCATGAGCGGAGAGGTGCTGGCGATGGGGAGTGTCGGCTTTGCGGCCAAGACTCAGGATGAGTGGGTGGATGCGCTGGCCATGCTGCTCGCTGATCCCGATGCGGCGCAGCGGATGGGTAAAGCGGGGCGGGCCGTGATCGACTCGAGTTTCAGTGTCGAGGTACTTTCCACACGACTAGCCGGGATCATCCGCGCGGTGGCGGGTTGATGACCGGCCAAGCTATCGACGCGGCTGCTTCCGTGCGTGTGCTGCATGTCATCACTGGCCTCAACACCGGCGGCGCGGAGACGGCTCTGTGCCGGCTGCTGGAAACCCTGCGTCCGCCCGCTTTCGAACACGTCGTGGTCGCGTTGGGTCCACCGGGGTCGCTCAGCGCGCGAATCGGTGCGGTGGCCCAACTGCATCATCTGGGCATGAACCCGGTGCAGCCGCGGCCGCGTGATCTTTGGCGACTGCGCCGCATTGTGCGCGCCTCGGGGTCGGACGTGGTGCATTGCTGGATGTACCACGCCAATATCGCAGCCACCCTCGCGGCGATGGGGCTGGGCATCCCCGTGTTGTGGGGTATACGTTCCCTTTACAACCCGGAGAAGCAAAAGCGTTTGACTCGACTAGTTATCAGAGGTGGTGCGTTGCTTTCTCGTCATCCGCGACAGGTCCTGTACAACTCGGTCGTGAGCGCGCGGCTGCATGAAGCCGCTGGCTATGACGCGACCCACACACGGGTGATCCCCAACGGTTTCGACACGGATTTGTTTCGGCCTGACAGCGCGGCACGGCTGCGGTTGCGTGAAGCGCTGGATCTGCCTGCCGATGCGTTACTGATCGGCCTTGTGGCGCGTGTTCATCCGATGAAGGACCACGCAAACTTTCTGCGGGCGGCCGCGCTGTTCGCGGTGGATTACCCGCACACGCATTTCGTGCTGGTGGGTGATGGGGCAGAGGCTGGCAATGCCGAACTTGCAGAGCAGATCGAAAAGCTGCAGCTGCAATCCTGCGTGCACCTGCTGGGGCGGCGCACGGATATTGCCGCCATCGACTCTGCATTGGACATTGCTTCTTCTTCATCTTCCTGGGGCGAGGCGTTTCCCAATGTCATTGGCGAAGCGATGGCCTGTGGAGTTCCTTGCGTGGCCACTGACGTGGGCGACGTGCCGCAGATCATCGGTGATACCGGCGTGGTGGTACCGACACGCGACCCGCATGCGCTGGCGGCGGGCTGGGGGAGACTGGCCGCGCTTGATGCGCCGGCTCGGCGTGCCTTGGGCTTGCGTGCCCGGCAGCGCATCATCGAGCGCTATTCCCTGCCGGCGGTGAGTGCGCAGTATGCGGATCTCTATACCTCGGTGATCCAACAAACCATCATCAAGCAGGGCTGATTATGTGCGGTATTGCAGGGTTCTGGGACGTCGGGCATCGGCTCGGCGCGGAAAGCGGCGCGGAGGTTTTGCGTCGCATGACGCGCGCCATTGTCTATCGCGGTCCGGATGACGAGGGCTATTTTCAGCAGGCCGAGGCCGGCATCGCGCTAGGGCACCGACGGCTATCGATCGTGGACCTTTCGCCAGAAGGGCATCAGCCGATGGCATCGGCCAGCGGGCGCTACGTAATGGTATTCAACGGCGAGGTCTACAACCACAACCGGCTGCGCCCCGAGCTGCACGCGGCAGGCGCCAGCTTCCGTGGGCATTCGGATACCGAGGTGATGCTGGCGGCCATCGAGCACTGGGGGCTGGAGGCCGCGCTGGCGCGCTTCATCGGCATGTTCGCCTTTGCGCTGTGGGATCGCGAGAAACAAACGTTGACACTGGTACGCGATCGGCTGGGCATCAAACCGCTTTATTACGGCTGGGTGGGTGGCACGTTTGTCTTCGGCTCGGAACTGAAGGCGCTCACCGCGATGCCCAGCTTCGCCAACCCGGTGAACCGGGATGCGTTGACGCTGCAACTGCGCCACAGCTACATCCCTGCGCCGTATTCGATTTACCGCAATATCCACAAGCTGATGCCGGGCACCTTGTTACGCGTGGATCAGGCGTTGGCGCAGACGCCGATGGATGTTGGCGCGCTGGTGGCGCGCGCGCAGGTGTACTGGTCGGCCCGCACGGTGGCCGAGTCCGGCGTGGGCAGTCGGCTCGATCTTGCCGACGACGAAGCGGTCAGCGAACTCGACCGGGTGCTGCGCGATGCCGTCGCCCTGCGGATGGAGGCGGACGTGCCGCTGGGAGCGTTCCTGTCCGGCGGCGTGGATTCCTCGCTGGTGGTGGCGCTGATGCAGGCCCAGTCGGCCCGTCCGGTGCAGACCTTCTCCATCGGCTTTCAGGAGGCGGAGTACGACGAGGCGCGACACGCGAAGGCGGTGGCCAGACACCTGGGCACGGATCATCACGAACTGTATGTCACCGCGCAGGATGCGCTGGATGTGGTGCCGCGATTGCCGGCGATGTTCGACGAGCCGTTCTCGGATTCGTCGCAGATTCCCACCTATCTCGTGTCACACATGGCACGGCAGCACGTGACAGTCAGCCTGTCCGGTGACGGGGGCGACGAGCTGTTTGCTGGCTACAACCGTTATTTTCTCGGCGAAAAATTGTGGCGATCCGCTGCCCGCTTGCCGTGGCCATTGCGCCGCGGCATGGCTTCGACCCTCCGAGCAGCGCCGGGGTTCTGGGCGCGGCTCATGCAGCTTGGCATGCCGCTGTTGCCGTCCTCGCTGCGGGTGAAAAATCCAGCCGATAAAATCGACCGGCTGGCCACCCTGCTGTCCACCCCTTCGCTGGATGCGTTGTACACCGGGCTGGTATCGCACTGGGATCAGCCCGCCTCGCTGGTGCTGGGCACTGACGGCGAGCCGTTGACCGCCTTGACTGATCCTCGCCGCCAGGCGCAACTGCGCGACACGGTCGAGCGCATGATGTTTACCGACCTGGTCAGCTATCTGCCAGACGACATCCTTACCAAGGTCGATCGCGCCAGCATGGCGGTGAGCCTGGAGGCCCGCGTGCCATTGCTGGATCATCGCGTGGTGGAGCTGGACTGGCGCCTGCCCATGCGGCAAAAGATCCGTGACGGGCAGGGCAAGTGGCTGCTGCGGCAAGTGCTGTACCAGTACGTGCCGCAGGCATTGATCGAGCGCCCCAAGCAGGGTTTTGGCGTGCCCATCGAGCACTGGTTGCGCGGGCCGCTGCGCGACTGGGCCGAAGCGCTGCTCGACGAACACAGGTTGAGGGGGGAGGGCTATTTTGATCCGATGCCCATTCGCAAGATGTGGGCGGATCATCTTGCCGGTCGTGTGAACGAGCACTATCGGTTGTGGGATGTGCTGATGTTTCAGGCGTGGCTGGAAGGATCTAGAACCGCGACCCTGCCCGCGCCTGTACAGTCGATTTGAGGCCTATCGACAACTGGATCACTACTGAAAGTATGTCAAACCGAACAGGCGGATCATTCACCTTTGGATCGCGAAAGATGGGGGATTATGAGTATAAAAAGTGCATTGCCATGGCAAATCAAGATTGCGGTAAAAATTCTGCTGGCAAGGTTGCCAGCTAGCTACCGTTTCTGGCGGTGGTTGGGGATTTTCAAAGCCGGCGACATGGAACGTTCCGAGTATGCATTGGGCGTGTTCTCAGACCATTTCAATGGGGTCAATTTTGCACGGAAAGCCGGTGGGTTCTCCACGCTTGAGGTGGGGCCAGGTGATACGGTGTCGTCCGCGCTGATCGCTCGGGCGCACGGTGCTTCTCAGTGCTATTTGGTAGACGCTGGACGGTTCGCCCGCGCCGATATGGTGCCGTATCTGGAATTGGCTGAAAAATTGCGCAGTGAGAGCTTTGTTGTTCCCGAAGTGGCCAGTTGCGAATCCGTAGATGAGCTATTGCGTATGTGCGGCGGCTGCTACTTGACCGAAGGGCTGTGCTCGTTCGGTACCATCCCGGATCAATCTGTGGATTTCATCTGGTCACAGGCAGTATTGGAACATGTGAGAAAGGAAGATTTCGTCGGGACGGTGCGAGAAATGTATCGTGTATTAAGCCCACAAGGCGTTTGCTCTCATCGGGTGGATCTGAAAGATCATCTGGGTGGCGCCCTCAACAATTTGCGCTTTTCTCAGCAGACATGGGAGAGCAGATTCATGACGCAGTCAGGGTTTTACACCAATCGGATTCGATACAAGGAAATGTTGGGTATCTTTGAAGATGCAGGGTTTGCTGTGGAAGTGGTACATGTGGCCCGCTTTGCAAAATTGCCGACTCCTCGCTGGTGTTTGGCGCCTCAGTTCCGATCCATCCCCACGGATGAACTTCTGGTGTCGGGATTCAAGGTCATCTTGCGGCGGCAAGGAGCGTCACGTGCATAGAGCGCCGCATGCCACAAGGATGCTTCTCCTGCAGAAGTGGCTGGTAGGCGTGTTCGTGCTCGGGCTCATTCCCCCTGCAGCCAGGGCCGAATGTCCGAAGTTGCTGATGTTCGATGGCGTGAATATCCGTACCCAGACCAACGTCGAGCAGGCGCGTTATTGGGGGCAAAGTGTCGGCGTCGAGGGGTTTTTCGTCAACAACGTGATGGCTGATTGGCAGCGGGATGTGGGCATCGACTCTGCGAGTCCAGAGTGGCGCCAGCTGCGACAGTTCCAGGCGATTTATGCCAAGTATGGCGTGTCCGACAACTTCATCAAGATAGCCGTTTACCAACCCCACGATTGGCACAGTTCTGCGCAGAATGCTGCGGTGGTACGGAACTTTTCGCATGCGGCTGCGCTTGCAAAGTACGCAGGCATGAAGGGGGTCGCGCTCGATCTGGAGCCTTACGTCCCGATCTGGGATGACGCAACGAGTACTCCGGTCTTGGCAGCGACGGTCCAACAGGAAGGCCGAATGATCGCCGAAGCCATGTACCGCGCCTATCCCGGCATGACGTTGATCGTTTTGCCAGATGTTCTGGAGAATGCGCAACCCGAGATGACGTTCCTGCACGCGAGACGCCTGCGAGTTTTGAGCAGCGCTTGCAAGTTGCCTTGGGTGATGGATCAACTTTCGTGTGGATCTATGGTTTTAGCAGTGCCTGGCAAGCCAACGGCCCGTATGGTGGTGCAAGCGGCAAGCGTTCCGGCCCGGTCGTGGCTGATTTCGCGGATTTCACCCATGCGATCCAACAAGCCAAACTTGCATGTAGAGGAAGCGAGCGGTGAGCAACTATTCTTGCTGGCTACGCGAACGTGACGCGAGCTGATTCGATGAAGATCATTCTGTTCGCCAACACCGACTGGTATATCTACAACTTCCGCCGTTCGCTCGCGTTGGCGCTTCAGGCTACGGGCTACGAGGTACTGCTGATTTCGCCGTTCGGTGAATACGGGCAGAAGCTGCGCGCGCTGGGCTTGCGCTGGGAGCCGCTGCCGATGGATCGGCGCAGCCTGAATCCGCTGCGCGAGCTGGTGCTGCTGTGGCATCTGCGGCGGCTGTTCCGGCGCGAGAAGCCGGCGCTGGTGCATGGCTTCACCATCAAGTGCGCGATATACGGTTCGCTCGTCGCGCAGCTGGCCGGCGTGCCGGCGCGGGTGAACGCGGTGGCCGGCATGGGTTACGTGTTCGCCAGCAATGATCTCAAGGCAAGACTACTGCGCCCGCTGGTGCGTGCGCTGCTGCGGCTGGCGCTGGACGGCGAGCGGGCGCGGCTGATCCTGCAGAATCCCGACGACGTGGCGTTGTTTGCCCAAGCCGGCCTGGTCGACGCGGCGCGGGTGCGGCTGATCCCGGGCTCGGGGGTGGACTGCCGGCGCTTTACTCACGCGACCCGCGCACTGGCCGGCTCGCCGCTGAAGGTGCTGCTGGCCGCGCGCCTGCTGTGGGACAAGGGGCTGGCCGAATATGCGCAGGCAGCACGCCAGTTGCTGGGGCAGGGCCGCGCGATCCGCTTTCTGCTGGCCGGCACGCCCGATCCGGGCAACCCGGCCGCGGTGCCGGAGGCGAGCGTACAGGCGTGGGTCAACGAGGGTCTGCTGGAGTGGCTGGGGCATGTGGACGATATGCCCGCGCTACTGGCCTCGGTGGATGTGGTGGTGTTGCCAAGCTACTACCGCGAAGGCCTGCCCAAGTCCTTGATCGAGGCCGCTGCCTGCGGTCTGCCGTTGATTACGACAGACATGCCGGGTTGTCGGGAGGTGGTGACGGATGGCGCAGACGGTTTGCTGGTGCCGGCGCGCAACGCCGCGGCGCTGGCCGATGCGATCGCCCGTCTGCAGGACGATCCCGCGCTGGCCACCCGGCTGGGCGTCGCTGCCCGCGCCAAGGCGCTGGCCGAGTTCGACGAACGCATCGTGATCGCGCGCACGCTGGCGGTGTATGGCGAGCTGTTGCCGCCCGCGGCTCAGGCCCAGCCGCGCCATTCGTAGACCCACAATCCAATGTATTCGCGCAGGCAGCGCCCGCTCTGCCTGAGTGCGCCGTGTTGCGGCAGCCACGCCGAACCCTTGCGTGCACGCACCGGGGCATCGGCAGCCGTAGGCGCGAGTCCCACCACGATTCGCCCTCGAAGGTGGGACTCGCCGCTGCGCGGCTGCGGCCCACCCTACGTTGCGCGGCTGCGGCCCACCTTACGCTGCGCGGCTGCGGCCCACCCTACGGTGCTGCGGCCCACCCTACGAGCGTCGCGGTGCGGTGCGGAATCGGCTTTGTCTTACGCATCTTGCGGAGGTTCGCGGCTATCGGGGTGAACCGCCGTCGCGCAGGCTGCGCGCATGTCGGACTATCGTCGCATCTGGATACCGGGTGGCACTTATTTCTTCACGCTGGCCATCGCGGACCGCACGCAAGCGTTGCTCGTGGAGCATATCGACACATTGCGCGCCGCATTTGCATGGACGCACCGCCGGCATCCGTTCCGGACCGACGCGGTCGTCGTGTTGCCCGATCACCTGCATGCGATCTGGACATTGCCCGAAGGCGATGCCGAGTTCGCGTTGCGCTGGAAGCTGATCAAGGAAAGTTTCTCGCGCCATCTGCCACGCACCGAAACGTGCTCGCCGAGCCGGCGGCGCAAGGGCGAACGGGGCATCTGGCAGCGCCGCTACTGGGAACACGCGATCCGCGACGAACGCGATCTGGCGGCGCACGTCGACTACGTGCACATCAATCCGGTGAAGCACGGTCATGTCCGACGCGCATCGGACTGGCCGTATTCTTCATTTCACCGCTTCGCGCGGGAGGGAAAGCTGACACCCGATTGGGCGGCAGACGCGAACCTCGTGAAGACGGGCGAGTAGACCCTTCGTAGTGCGGGATACGGCATGGTGGGACTCGCGCCTGCGGCGCTGCGGTCCATCCTGCCGTTTGGCGTCAGATTGTATCGTGCAACACGGTTGCGTAAGGTGGGCCGCAGCCGCGGCGTGTAGGGTGGGCCGCAGCCGCGCGCAGTGTAGGGTGGGCCGCAGCCGCGCAGCGGCGAGTCCCACCTTCGCGGGCGAATCGTGGTGGGACTCGCGCCTACGGCGCTGCGGCCCAGCCTACGAGTGTCGCGGTGCGGAATCGGCTTTGTCTTACGCATCGAATCGGCTTTGTCTTACACATCTTCGGGAGGTTCGCCGCTATCGGGGTGAACCGCACCGTCGTAGGGTGGACCGCAGCCGCGCAGTGGGTGGGCCGCAGCGCCGAAGCGTAGGGTGGGCCGCAGCACCGCAGGGTAGGGTGGACCGCAGCGCCGAAGAGTAGGGTGGGCCGCAGCGCCGAAAGGTAGGGTGGGCCGCAGCGCCGAAGGCGCGAGTCCCACCGCCATGCCGAGGACGCCACGATGCTTTGATGGGGCCATCATCGGCTATAGAGATATCGTCAAACGCGCGCGGTAGTATCAGTCCGCCGCTTCATGGGCAGGAGGTAAGGCACCATGTTGGGACGCTATGCCACGGAATTGGTGATCTCGTTTGCTGTTTCCTACCTTGCGGTGCGTTTCCTCGACCCGATCGTCCGTCGTTACGGCTGGCTCGATCGTCCGCGCGGGCGCAAGGACCATGCCCATCCAACCCCGGTCACCGGCGGTCTCGCCATCACCCTGGGTGTGTTGGCGGTCTTGCCGCTGCTGCGTCCGCTGCCGGGGGGAGCCTTGGTCGCGTTCTGTCTCGGCGCGCTGGTGCTGCTGGTAACAGGCGGGCTCGACGACCTCTACGACCTGCCGTGGATTCCACAGGTGGCGGCGCAATGTGTTGCCGCATTGATCCTGGTCTATGTCGGCGGTGTGCGCGCCGAACACATTGGCCCGTTCGACAACGGCACGATGATCGCGCTCGGCGGCTTGTCCGTGCCGTTCACGGTGTTCATCACCGTGGGCATCATCAACGCGGTGAACATGGCCGACGGCTCGGATGGGCTGGCCGGGTCGCTTGCCCTGGCTTCGTTGCTGATGCTGGCAGCGGTCAGCGCGTACGCGGGCAACGATACCCTGGTTGGCCGCATCGTCCCTTTCATCGGTGCCGTGGCCGGGTTCCTTGTCATGAATGTGCGGCACCGCTGGCAGCCGCACGCGCGCGTCTTTCTCGGCAATTCGGGCAGCGCGATCATCGGCTTCACGCTGGCCTGGCTGGCCATTCGTGTTTCGCATTCGCCGGGACATCCGGTCAGTTCGATCCTGCTTCCGTGGCTGATGGCTCCGGCGCTGATCGATTGCGTCGCCCTGATGAGCCGACGCTTGCTGGAGCATCGGTCACCGTTCAGCGCCGACCGGGGGCACATGCATCATTTGCTGTTGGACGCCGGCTATTCGCCTTCCCGGGTGGCGATGATCCTGGCCGGGTTGTCGCTGGTCCTCGGTCTCGCTGCGGCGACAGCGCTGTACCTCGACGTGCGGCCGAGCTTGCTGGTCGTGGTATTCCTTGCATTGATCGCTGTGCATTATTGGTTCACGGCTGATCGCACGCGTGCCGTCCGTTTCCTGGTCCGTTTGCGGACGGGTGCAGCAGATGATGCGGACGAGGGCCCGGCCGAGGGCGATTGAACTCGTGACCTATTCCACGAAGTCCGATCTCACCCGGCGGCTCGCGCTCATCTACGCCTGCCTGGTCGAGACAGGCCAAGCCTCGCTGCGCTCAGCGCAACCTGCGTGCTGCTGGAGGGCTGGATGCTTGCGCCTGTTGATACGGAACGAAAACTATTCCTGATCAGCATCGCGTTTCAGCGGCTCTACCCTTGGAAGAGGCGTGAGGGTTGGGTCAAAGCGCTTTCCAATTGCCAGCGTGATGTGACTCAAGCCAGCAACGATCCGATCCTTCCGAGGCTGGATCAACCATCGAACATATGCTGCATGTCCGCGTGGCCCAGCGTGGACTCCAGCCCGTCGAAGCGCCCGCTGGCCTGAAGTTGCCTGAGCGCCGTATCGACCGCCGACAACGCGAGCGTGACAAGCCGTGTCGCCGTGCTCACCCGGGCCACGCCGAGACGCGCAAGTTCGGTCATATCCGGCAAGCCCGGCCGCGCGGCCACATTGATCGGTGCATCGAGCGCCTGCACCAGGGCATCGAGACTGGCAGGATCGGTCAGACCAATCGGATAGAGACAGTCGGCACCGGCCGCGAAATACGCCTTGCCACGGCGCACTGTTTCATCAAGGCGCATGGCAGGGCTGTCGCCGAATTGGCGCATGTAGGTATCGGTACGCACATTGATCACAATCGGCACGCCCGCCTGGTCGGCCGCGGTGCGCGCGGCGCGGATGCGTGCGACCGCATCGTCGATCGCGCGCAATTGGCCGGGCTCATGCAACCCATCTTCAATGTTGATGCCCACGGCGCCGACTGCGATGACCGCGCACACCGTCTCGGCAACGGCGTCCGGCGTGGCCCCGTAGCCGCTCTCGATGTCCGCCGTCACCGGCAGGTCGACCGCACGGGCGATCCGCGCGGTCGCGGCAAGCACTTCATCCACTGGCGCCTGTTCGCCGTCGGCATAGCCGAGCGACCAGGCCACACCGGCGCTGGTCGTTGCAACCGCAGAAAACCCCGCGCGTGCGAACAAGCGCGCACTGGCGGCGTCCCACGCGTTGGGCAGCAGGAGAACACGGGTGCGGTCGTGCATTTGTCGAAAAAGTTGCGCCTTGGCGATTTGCGCCGGGATGTTCATTTGCGTTTCCTGTCGGCGTGGAGGGATTCGTAATGATCGTCGAGCTGTGGCAGCTGGTGTGCACCGATCGACGCGCCGGCATTACTGCTGCCGCGGAACGACGGCAAACGACGGTGAACGTGCGCCGCTTCGGTGGTCTTCTGCGCGCGTGTCATGCTACCGCGCCGACGCCACGTTCAGAGAACAACTCGTTGTCCACCAGCGATCGCCAATGGTGCCTGTACCTGATCGAATGCCGGAACGGTTCGATGTATGCCGGTATCACCAACAATCTCGACGCCAGGTATGCGGCGCATGTCGCCGGCCGCGGCGCTCGCTACACGCGCTCCAATCCACCCGTGCGACTGGTGGGTTTCAGACCCTGCGAGGATCGAGCGGCCGCGTCGCGCGCCGAATGGGAAATCAAACGGCTTCCCAGGGAGCGCAAGATTGAATACCTGCAGAGCGGATCAGCGGGGTAGGGCGTTCCCGCACGTATCCATCGTCGTGCACAAGGCAGGCGAGCAGACTCTCTGCTGGCGGTCATTGGGCAAACCCGATCGATCGCCTATGATCTCTGCGCGCGGTACTCTTGAGTCAATTTTACGGTGCAGGCACTGGCTCGCTGATGGCAAAACCCTTGGGCAGTTCCGTTCGCCAACGCGCACTTTCCGAACGCGGTCACGGTTTGACTGCGCGCGCGCTGACCCTGCTGCAGCAGGCGGCACGCCATCTCGATCAACACAACCTTGAAGCGGCCGAGCAAACCCTGGCAGCCGTCAGCGCGTTGGCACCCAACCACCCGGAAGTGCTGCGTCTGCAAGGCATAGCGTTGCAGCGACGCGGGCGCAGCGGCGAGGCGTTGGCCGTGTTTCAACGAGCGCTCGATGGATGGCCGGAGGACGCCCTGATAGTGAGCGGTATTGCCAGCGTGTTGGCGAAAACCGGTGATCTGGCCGGCGCGCTGGATGCGTTTCGGCGCGCTTGCGCGCTGCTGCCCACGCATGCAGCCAACTGGTTCAATCTGGGTACGCTGCTTCACGATCAGGGATACGTGGGCGAAGCGCAGGCTGCTTTGCAGCGCGCGGTGGAGATTGCTCCGGACCACGTGCGTGCGCGCATCGCCCTGGCCGGTGTACTTACAGCGCTTGGGCAGGTAGAGGACGCTGCGACCCAATACCGACATGCGATCGCGCTGGATTCACGCGCGATGCGGGCATGGCTCGGACTTGCGGATATGAAGACGGTGCGCTTCAGTGTCGAAGAAATAGCGTTGTTGGAGCGCATCACGAACGATCCGCGCATCGCGATCGAAGATCGCATTGATGGGGAATTCGCGCTGGGCAAGGCTTGCGAGGATGAGGGACGGTATGACGAGGCACTGCGTGTTTTCAGCCGCGCCAACGCCGCGCAACGTCGACGCATACCGTGGAATGCGGCTGCTTTCAGCCGTCATGTCGACGCGATCATGGCGGCGGCAACCGAACCGGTTTCCGGCGACGCAACACGCGGTCGCGAGGTCATTTTCGTGGTCAGCCTGCCGCGCGCGGGATCCACCTTGACCGAGCAAATCCTGGCGGCACATCCCGAAGTGGAAGGCGCCAGCGAATTGCCCGACCTGACCTCGGTCATCGAAGAAGAATCGAATGTGCGCGGCGAACCGTTTCCTCACTGGATAGCAAAAGCGACTGCGGATGACTGGCGGCGTCTGGGCCATCGTTATCTGCAACGTACCGCCCGCTGGCGCACGAGTCGTCCGCGCATGACCGACAAGATGCCCGACAACTGGCTGTTCATCGTGGCGATTCGCGCGATGCTGCCCGGCGCCAGGATTGTCAACTGTCGCCGCGATCCGGTCGAGACCTGCTGGTCCTGCTTCAAGCAACTGTTCGGACCCGGGCGGCAATTGTTCGCTTATGATTTCGAGGAACTGGGAGCCTACTGGCGCGACTACGATCGGAGCATGCGTTTCTGGTGCGCACGCGACCCGCAGCGTATCCGCGACCAGATCTACGAAGACCTGCTGGCCGATCCGGAGCGCGAAATTCGTGCGCTTCTCGATTTCTGTGATCTGCCGTTTGACCCGCTCTGCCTCAACTTCCATCAGAGCGAACGCAGTATCCGCACGGCCAGCGCCGCGCAGGTGCGCGAACCTCTGCGTCGCGACACTGCGCGCAGCGCGTGCTATCGCGAATTACTGGACCCGTTGCGGCGCGCGCTGGTGGCGAACGCAGTCAGGGCAGGGTAACTGCCGCCGGCCGCACTGCGTAGCGCGCCGACTCTTCTGCACCACCGTCCAGGCTATTGGCAACGCGTGTCGCGATCGCGGTAATAAGCGCCATCGTGGGCACAAAAAAAAGCGCCGCCCTTTACGGGCGGCGCCATGTCGATCAGGCCAAGGGCCTCGAAGAGTTCGCTTGCTTGGATTACGGTCCGTCGAAACCATCCGCAAAGATGCGATCGGTCACGACCCCTGTGGTTACGGTGAACGTGACGGGAACCGCGATCGTCCGATTGGTCGGATCGTTGCTGTTGACGCAGATCGTGGCGCTGTACGGGCCCGGCGTCAGAGCGGTCGCGTCCATAGTCACATCGACCGCCGAGTAGAGACCCGGAGCGGCGGTGCCGCTGGTCGGGCTTTCCGACAGCCACGGAATATCCTGCGGGCTTGAACAAGGTCCGCCAGCCGCCGCGATCGCGACCGCATCCGTTTCGAAGCCGGATCCTCCTCCGATCGGGCTGATTATGGTTGCCAGGCCGGTCGTCAGGTTGATCGTATACATGTTGCCGGTGTGGGTATCCCCGTCGTAACCGGCCAAGTACAGAATGCCGGTGCTGCCATCGAAGTCCATCCCTTGCGCGTAGTTGGCATTGAAGCCGATCGAGCCGATCGACGCCGCCGCACCGGTGGTCTTGTCGATCGCGACCAGCGTGTCGGCGACGATGTCGACGCCATACATCAACCCGCTCGGATCGATCGCGATGTCGATGATGCAGGTGCCGCTCGAGCTGCCGACCAGCGTCGTTGCGCCGCTGCTGAGATCCATCGTGTACAAGGTGCTGCCACTGCAAGTCGATGCCATCAGATACGTATTGCCGGTGCTTGAATCCCAACGGATACCCGTGACCGAGCCCGGCGGGGTGCCGGTGCTACCGATCAGTGCCTGCGCGCCGGTGGTCGTGTCGATCGTGTACAGATCGCCCGCCGGATAGTCGGCGGCGTACTCGCGGGTGAAGTCGTTGTTCGCGAACGTGCCGTCGAAGAACATATTGCTGAACGTCGCGATCGGGGTCAACGTGCCCGGCGCGCTGGCGTCGAAGGTGACGTAGGCCAACGGGGACGAGCTTAACGTCTCGGCGAAGGTCGCAACGGCGCCGGGGGCAAACGGAACGCGCGGATGCGCCTTCGAGCCCGCAGCATGCTGCGCGTGCGGATCGGGACCGGCGTGGGAATCCTTCGGCGAATGGAACGGCACAGTGAAGGCCGGCACCGGCGGGAAGTGCGACGCCGGCAGAGCCTCGGTCAGGTTCCAGTTCAGATCGCGGTCGCCGGTGTTGAGGAGGTACAGCGGCGTCGTCACCGAACCGCCGGCCGGCGCCGTGTCGGTCAGCGGATTCGGGATCACGAAGATCATCGGTGCACCGACATCCAGGGTGACGGTCTTGGAGTCCGTGAACACGGTCGGCGAGGAGAGCATCCAGTGGATGTTCTGGCCGTCGGTCAGTGACGCGGTGTTGAACGAGTACTGGTTGGCCACCGTGGGGCTGCCCTGCAGACCGACCGTGGCCGACACGCCGCCGTCGTTCGTGGGAGAGCCACCGGAGGTGACGGTCGCATAGTCGAAATCGATCGAGTTATCGACTTCGTTGAGGATCATTTCGAACGTATAGCCCGGGGCTACCCCAATGCCGCCGAACGTGTCCTTGTTGTGGTACTCGACGATGAACTGCCGGTTCGGTGTCACCCCGGTCGTGGTGTAATACACATTGCCCATGGTATAGAGATCATCCCAGAACGGCATGAACACCGGGTCGGGGAACCCGCTGTACGGCAGCGCCGCGTTGGAGTAGTTGCCCGAACAGCTGGTGGCCATGGCGAACCGGATGTGGCCGTTGTTGTTGATGCAGACCTGGTTCGAGGTCGAGCCGTAGAAGTTGAACGAGAACGGCATCGTGACGTCGGCGGAACTGTCGTCGGTGAGGTTGAGCGCGGTGCCCGTTGAGCTGATGTCGACGAAGTTGTAGGCGCCGGCGCTGCTGGAGTAGCCCGCCAGCGTATCCTGTGCCGTCCACGTCGATGTCGGCGACTCGGTCGCGCCCGCGGTGACGATGCGGTTGTACTGGAAGCTCGCGCCGGGCAGGATCGTCTGCGGCATGTTGGTGAAGATGGCGCCGACCACGGTGTCGGCCAGCGACTGGTAGTTCAGCGCGATCGGCGAATTGTTGGTGACCGTGTAGCAGAAGTTGATCTGGTCGCCAACGGTCGCCGACAGGTTGGTTGATGTGCCGCACTGGGCCGGATTGCCGTTGTCCTCGGCGAGGCCGACGATCAGGCTGATGCTGCCCGTGCTACCACCGACGGTACCGACGATCTGGAACAGCATCGCATCGGTCGCGGTGTATCCGGTGGCGCTGAGGTCCGAGCAGGTCGCGAGCGGGGTCCAGGTCATACACCCGCCGCCGAACGCGCCGGCCGGATTCTGCCAGACCGGGCCCGCAGCGAACTGCGAGCCGAGGTCTTCCAGACCCGCGAAAAACTGACCGCCCGATGAGAAGTTCTGTGCGACCACGGCCGATAGCCAGTAGGTTCCGGAGTTGAGGACGCAGGCAGGGCTGAGCGGAATGGTCGCCACCGTATTGGTGACATCCCAGCTGGGCGTCAGGCCGCTGTAGGTGCACGCGGCGACGGCGCCCGGCAAGCCGGCGCTGTCCGGAAAGATATCCACATTGAACAACGCGCCCGGGATGTTGGTTGCGGCAGAGCTGTTTTCCTGGGCCACCACGCTGGTGATCGTCCAGCCCGCGGCATCGGTCACGAGGAAATCGTCCGCGAGCTGCGAGGAATAGGTCGTGAAATCGCCGTAGTCCTGCGAGGTCACATTGATCGAGGAGACGCCCGACTGATCGTAGAGCACCATGTACGGGAGCAGCGGGCGCGTGAAGTTTCCACGCGTGTGCGTGGCAGGCGCCGAAACCTTGGGTGTCGGCTGGCCTTGGGTCGCGCCGGCGGTGGTGCCGGCGAGGGCGAGCAATACGGCGGCTGAAAGCAAAGAGAGCTTACTATTCATCATCAGGTACTCCCCAAAAGTGCGACGGGCGAAAAGAAAGAACAAGTGCGACGGGCGAAAAGCAAAAGATTGCTAGTGGCTTGAACATAACAGATGAGTCATCGGACGCGCAACCGGATTTTGCACGGTTCAGTCTGCGCGATCAACCGGGCGATCGGTCTTCAACAGGGCGCGCCAGTCATCGGGCAGAGCACCGTACAACGCAGCCCGCGCCGTGCTGCGCTGCAACGATTCGCGGACCTGCGCGGCTGGCGACGCAGGTATCTTCGCAGCGACGGTGCAAACGCAAGGGGAGCGCGCTCGTCCGGCACGTCTGGCATTCCCGCCGACCGGCGTGATCCATTACTCATTTACGCGGACTCATCGCGCGGACTCATTCGTGTTTATCGCCTGCGCTCGCCGCACCCAGAGCCTGACGCAGCGGATCGAGCAGGGCGCCGTAGCGTGCGGCGAGCGCGGTATCGTGCCGCAGCGGTTGCCGCACCTGCGCGGCGCTTGCCGTGCGCACGCTCCGCGTGGCTTCGTGAAAGCGCAGACACGCCGCGTCGAACGGCAGGCCGCAGAAGTCCAGCAGCGCGCGGATGCGGATTTCGGGCTGCGCCAGCAGCGCTTCGTAATCCTGTCTGAAGATCCGCTTCGGAAACAGCCGTGACCAGTGCGACAGCGTGCGCTCGTAGGCTTTCCAGTATGTCGCGATGTCGGCGAGATCGTAGGAAAACACCGCTCCGCTCGAGAACAACTGCTTGAAACACGACCAGCCGGTTTCAACCGGGTCGCGCCGGCAATCGAGCGCATGCGCGCCGGGCAGCATCGCGAGCGCCGCGCCGAGATAGAGCCAGTTGTTCGGCATCTTGTCGGTGCAGCGCGGACGCGTCATACGCCAGCGTTCGGTGCGCTCGAGGTAGCGCCGGCCCATGCGGGTCCAATCCGACGGCGTCGCATCGCTCACCCAATCCGGAAAGCTGCGCCGCTGCCGCTGCGACTCTTCCTGGATCACGGCGCCAAGATCCGACAACTCGCTGGCGCCTTCGATGTCGGGATGCGCGGCGAGGATCTGTTCGGCCAGCGTCGAACCGGCGCGCGGCAGGCTGACGATGAAAATGACTTCCGCGCCGAGGCTGGACGGCTCGGCGCGCGCGAATGGAGCCGAAAACGCGACCAGCATGTGATCGATGCGCGCGACGAAATCCGCAGCGTCCCAGGGCAGGCGGCGGCGCATGCGCGCATTGGCCTCGATCAAAGTCCGCCAGGCGTCTTCGTAGCGCGCCGCGTCTTCCAGGACCTTGCCGAGCGCAAAGCCCATCGCGATGCCGTCGATGCCGGACCCTTCGCCGTCGCTGCTGCATTGCAGCCGTTCGAGTTCAGCCGCTTCCGCCGGTGCGACACGCAGGGTCTTGATGTTGACCAGTCCCCACCAGGCAGGACCGCTGCCAGGATGGCGCGCGAGAACCTCGCGCAAGCGGCGCGCGGCCGCCTCGGGCTGGCCAAGGAAAATCAGCGCGTCGGCGAGCAACACGCCGGCGCGCGCATCGTCCGGTGCCAGCGCGACGGCGCGTTCAAACGCAAGACGCGCGTCCTCGGTGTCGCCGTGACCGAGCTGACAGCGGCCCAGATCAAGCCAGGCGGCGGCGGATTGCGGAGCCAGTGCGCAACATCGTTGCAGAGCGGCCAGGGCGCCTGCGCGATCGCCGGCTTGCAGCAGCGCGTTACCGAGTTGGTGATGAACGTGTGCATCATCGGGACGCTGCACAAGCGTGTGCTGAAGAGCCGCAATCGCCGCGCTCGCTCGGCGCCCCGCGTCGGCGTCCGCGGGGCGATCCGGTGTTGCCGAGGCTGCGCTCATCGCAGAGCGATGCTCGTGTGTGGCTGCAGGGCTCTGCGCAGCGGATCGAGCAATTGCCCGTAGTGGCCGGTCAGCGCGGTATCGGTGCGTAAAGGTTGGCGCACCTGCGCGGCGCTGGGCGTACGCACGTTGCGATCGGTCTGATGAAAGTTCATGCAGGCAGGATCGAAGGGCAGTTCGCAGTAGTCAAGCAGGCGGCAGATCTGCGCCTGTGGGTGCGCCACCAGATCCGCGTAGTCCAGTTCGTGCAGTCGATCCGGAAAACGGGCGCGCCAGAAGCGCATCAAGCGGTCGTAGTCGTGCCAGAACGCCGCCATGTCGCCGAGGTCGTAGCTGAAGGGTTGCCCGACCGGAAACAACTGCTTGAAGCAGGACCAGCAGGTTTCAACCGGATCGCGTCGGCAGTGGACGATCTTCGCGGCCGGCAGCATCGCGCGTGCGGCTCCGATCAACTGCCAGTTGGACAGACCCTTGTCGGTGAAACGCGGCTTGCTCCGACGCCAGCTCGCCGTGCGTTCCAGATAGCGATGGCCGAGACGTTCCCAGTCGGCCGGGGTGGCCGCGGCGACCCAATCGGGGTAGCCGGCGCCGCGACGCTGCGATTCTTCCTCGATCACGATCGCCAGCTCGCGTAGCTCGTCGGCGCCTTCGACTTCGGGGTGAGTAGCGAGAATCTGCTCGGTCAGCGTGGAGCCCGAACGTGGCAGGCTCACGATAAAGATCACCTCGCGGCCGAGGCCGCAATCGGCGGCTTCGGTTTGCGGCGGCGAGAACGCCTCGATAGTGGCATCGATGACGCTGCTGAACCACGCTGGGTTCCAGTCGATCCGGCGTCGCTGCATCGCGTTGGCGTCGACGAACACCGAGTGGGCCTCGGGATAGCGGTGCTGGCGTTCGAACGCGGTGCCGAGAGCAAAGCCCGCGATCGCGCGTGCCGGGTCGGCAAGCCCCGCGTGCCGGTACACGCGTTCGAGCTGGTTCACCTCGGCGACGCTGAGTTCGATGGTTTTCAGATTGGTCAGGGATTGCCACGCATGCGCCATGCTCGGATCGAGCCGGATCGCCGCGCGCAGCTGCTCGGCAGCAAGGTCGGGGAATCCCAGTGTCTTCAAGGTTTCCGCGAATCCCAGCAGGGTCGGCACATGGGTTGGCGCGAGCGCGTGGGCGCGCTCGAACGCGGCGCGTGCCTCTTCGGCGCGGGTGGCCATGAACAGCTGTGTGCCGAGATTGAACCAGGCGGGGGCGAAGTCGGGCGCAAGCTCGCAGGCCTTTTGCAGCGCCGCCAGCGCCGCCGCAAAATCTCCCGCATCGCGCAATGCCCGTCCGAGTTGCACCTGCAGGGAGGCATCCGCGGGGTCCAGCGCGGCGGCGCGCTCGAGTGATGCCACGGCTTGCAGCGGCCGCTGCTGACGAAGCTGCAGTGCGGCTTCGGCGCGCAGCACCTGTGGATGATCCGGAGCCAGCGCGCGCGCCTCGGCAATTGCCCGCTCGGCAGCGCCGATCTCGCCGAGCCGAACCCATTGGGCCGCTCTTCGCAGCAAACGCGCGCCGCGCAGAGGGAGTGGGTTTGGCGCCATGAATCGGTTCGACCCGGTGTCTTCAGTCAACGTCCGGACCCGTCCGTAGCGCGCGTGGTCGCGCTGGCAGCGCTCCTGCGGAAGTGCAAGAGGGCGCGCGGCGCTTCGCCCGGAACGATCGCGCCTTCGCTGTGCCCACTCGATTCACGCGGTGTGGGAACGCACGTGAGTGCGGCCACCGTGGTTTGCGCGCTGCGTTGGAGAACGACCTGCTGCTCATAGACCCAGGCTGCGGCGCAACGGCGCCAGCAATTCACCGTAGTGATGGGCCCGCGCGGTATCGCTGCGCAAGGGCTGCCGTACCTGCGCCGCGCTGGCCGTTCCGACGCCGCGCGCGCTCTGATGGGAGCGCAGGCACGCGCGCTCGAACGGCAGGCCGCAGAAATCCAGCATGCGCCGGATTTGCGTTTCCGGATCGGCGACCAGATCTTCGTGGAGGTGAGTGTAGATGCGGCCCGGATAATGCGCATGCCAGAAGCACATCAGGCGATCGTAGTCGCGCCAGTAGGCGCCGATGTCCTCGAAATCGTAGGCGAATGGCTGCGGCAGCAGGAACAGCTGCTTGAAGCACGACCACGCGGTTTCAAGCGGGTCGCGCCGGCTGTTGACGAAGTGCGCGCCCGGCAACATCGCCTGCGCAGCGCCGAGGTACAGCCAGTTGGAAAGCGCCTTGTCGGTTGACTTCGGCTTGTGCTGCCGCCAGCGCGCGGTCAGCTGCAGGTAGCGCCGTCCGAGCCGTTCCCAATCGTCCGCTGTCGCGTGCGCGACCCACTCCGGGAACGCGATCCGGCGGCGGTTTGATTCTTCTTCGATGGTGATGCCCAGCTCGCGCCGCTCACCACCGCCTTCGACTTTCGAATGCGCGGCGAGGATCTGTTCGGTGAGCGTGGAGCCGGAACGCGGAAGGCTGGCGATGAAAATAATCTCGTGGCCGAGCGTGCGCTCGGCCGCGCACGTCCGGGGCACAAGAAATGCGTCGGTCACACGGTCGACGAACTGCGTGAAAGCATCCCGATCCCACCCAGACTCTCGTCGCCATACCGCATTGGCGGCGTTGAACACGCCCAGCGCTTGTGCATAGCGTTGTTGATCTTCGAGCGCTTTGCCGAGCGCGAATCCAGCCATCGCGCGATCGCGTTCGGTAAGCTTGGGGTTGCCATGCAGGGTCTCCAGCGCGACGGTCTCGTCGACGCCCAGTGCCACCGTCTTGAGGTCGGACAGCGCGACCCAGGCGCCGACGGCGTCGGGATTGATTTCGATCGCGTGGCGATATTGCGCGGCGGCGTCGGCGATTCTGCCCAGCGCGCGCAGGCCGTTTCCGTAGGCTATTCGAGCCGGAACGTGGCGCGGATCGCACTGCACGGCACGTTGAAACGCCGCGTGCGACATTTCGAAATCTCCGTCCATGTCGAGCGCGGTGCCGAGGTTGAGCCAGGCCGCGCCGAGGTCGGGCGCAAGCTCGCACGCGCGTCGCAACAGCGGCAGCGCCTCGCTCATCGCGCCGGCCTGCAGCAGGCTCGCACCGAGATGATGGATGATCAGTGCGTCGTCGGGCTGCTGCTTCAGCGCGCGTCGCAGCAACGCGATCGCCTCGTCGCGGCGGCCGTGCAGATGATGCAGGGTCGCCTGCAGGCGCAGCGCTTCGGGATGATCGGGCGCGACTGCGAACACTCCGNNAACACTCCGATGAGAGCCTGTTCCGCCTCGTCGAGCCGATTCTGGGTCAAACACTGTCCGGCCTCGCGCAGCAGGCGCAGCGCTGCCGGCGTCAGGCCGGCAAAGCGTTCGCCGATCGCAACGCCGCCGTGGAGGCGGCGCGTGTCGCGCCGGCTGCGGGAGGCGGACGTCGGAGTGGTCATGCCGAGGCGTCACTCAACGACGTCGCCGGCCCCTGGTCCACGCCCAGCGCGCGCCGCAGCGGTGCGAGCAGTTCACCATAAGCCGGAGTACGCGCCGTGTCGCGGCGCAACGGCTGACGCACCTGGCCGGCACTGACCGTGCGCACGACACGCCGGGTTTCGTCGAAACGCAGGCAAGCGGGAGCAAACGGCAGTTCGCAGAAATCCAGCAGGCGGCGGATCTCCGCGTCGGGATCGGCCAGCAGGTTTTCGTATACCGACTCGTACACGCGATGGGGATAACACGCGTGCCAGAAGCGCATCAGGCGGTCGTAGTCGCGCCATTGCGTGGTGAGCTCGCCGATGTCGTAGGTGTAGACCTGGCCGCGGTCAAAGTACTGTTTGAAGCACGACCAGCAGGTTTCGACCGGGTCGCGACGGCAGTTGACGAAACGCGCGCCGGGCAACATCGCATGCGCGGCTCCGATGAATACCCAGTTGATGAGCCCCTTGTCCGTGGAGCGCGGGGAATCCTTGCGCCAGCGCGCCGTACGTTCAAGGTAGCGGCGCCCGAGTCGCTCCCAGTCGGCAGCGCCGGCCTGCGCGACCCAATCGGGGAACGCGCGGCCGCGTTGCTTCGATTCCTCCTCGATGATCGCGCCGAGGTCCGGGATTTCGTCGGCGCCTTCGACGTCCGGATGCGTAGCGAGAATGTGTTCGGTCAGGGTGGAGCCGGCGCGCGGCATGCTGACGATGAAAATGATTTCTCTGCCGAGCGCCGGATCGGCGGTGTGCGCAGGCGGCTTGTCGAATGCGGCGATGATGGAGTCGATGCCGCGGCTGAATTGCGTGGCGTTCCAGCTGAGTTCGCGACGCCGTGCGGCGTTCGCTGCGCAAAATACGCTGAACGCTTCCGCGTAGCGTCCCTTGTCTTCGAGTGTTTTGCCGAGGGAGAAGCCGAGCCTCGCGCGGTCCGTATCGGAAATTCCCGGTGCTGCGTAAAGCCGCTCGAGGGTCGCCGTCTCCTCATCGGTCAGTTGCTCGGTCTTGATGTTGGTGAGTCCGCCCCAGGCGCGGACCAACTGTGGTGTCTTGGCGAGAATGCGCCGATAGCCCGAGGCTCCTTCCTGGATTCGCCCGATCGCGATCATCAGGTCGGCGCGCGCAATCTGTGCGCCGACATGGTCCGGCTCGCGCCGCAGGGCGTGGTCCAGCGCGTCCAGCGCTTCATCGACACGTAGCTGCTTGGCCAGGGTCTTGCCGAGGTTGTACCAGGGCGCGGCCAGATCGGGATCCAGCTCGCTCGCTCGCGCAAAGGCGGCGATTGCGCCGTCGTAGTCGCCGCTGGCCCGCAGCACGCTGCCCAGATTGGTGTAGATCAGCGCATCGCCTGGTGCAAGCTTGAGAGCGCGTCGCAGCAGGTCGATCGCTTCCCGATGGCGCTTCTGCAAATGCCGTGTCACCCCGCCCATGCGCAGGAACTCGGGATGGTCCCCTGCGATCGCGTGAATGCTGGCGAGCGCTTGATCGGCTTGATCGAGTTGACGCTGCTCGATGAACTGACCGACCTTTTGCAAGGTGCGCCGCGCCCGCGCCGGCAAGCCCTCGGTTCGAGTCGCCAAAGCAGCCCGCGGTCGAGCGCGTGCGGCATTGTCGGTCACGCTTGAATGCGAGCGTTCGTCGGCAACGGGTGCAGCGGCGGACTCCACGTCAGGTGGCGAACTTGGGTGACTCATCGATGAGGCTTCTAATTGATGAACGCGTAGCTTAGCAAAGCCGACGAATCGACGGTGCGCTTGCGTGCAGCGACGACCAGGCGGTGCTGCTGCACAATAGCGTGCGAACACCATCTGCGAAGGAAAAGGTCACATCGATGTCGCAACTGTCGCTGGCTCCAGATACCCCATCGTCCGTGTGCTGCGTGCTGTCCAACGGCCGCTACACGGTCATGTTGACGGTTGCCGGTTCGGGTTTCAGTCGCTGGCGCGACTTGGCGGTAACGCGCTGGCGCGAAGATCCGACGTGCGACGCCTGGGGTAGTTACACGTTGTTGCGCGATACCGCGAGCGGAGCAATCTGGTCGGCGGGGCAGCAACCCTGTGGCGGCGAGCAGGACGATGACTCCGCGACGCTGTCCGACGCGCGCGCCGACTTCGTTCGCCGCGAGGGCACACTGACGACCACGCTGTCGGTGGCCGTCGCAAGCGACTGCGATGCCGAGCTGCGCTGGGTGACGATCAGCAATCAGGGCGACGTGGAGCGCGAGATTGAATTGACCTCGTACGCCGAATTGGTGCTCGGCTCGGCGGCTGGCGACGCCGCACATCCGGCCTTTTCCAAGATGTTCGTGCAGACCGAATGGGTGGAGGAGGGCGGCGGCATGCTGTTGGCGACGCGTCGTCGGCGCTCGCCCGACGATGCCGCGATCTGGGCCGCGCATTTCGCTGTCGTCGATGCAGCGACCGTGGGTGCGGCAACCTACGAAACAGATCGCGCGCGCTTCCTCGGGCGCGGTCGCACCTTGCGCCATGCGCTGGCGATGGAGGAGGGCGCGAAGCTGTCGAACACGGTCGGCTGCGTCCTCGACCCGATCTTCAGCCTGCGTCGACGCGTGCGCGTTGCACCCGGTTCGAGCGTGCGCATCGCATTCTGGACCGTGCTTGCCGATTCACGCGATGGCGTGATCGCACAGAGCTCGGCTTTGCGCGGCACCGACGCCTGCGATCGGACATTCGCCGCGGCGGCAGAACACGTCGCGGCGGAGCGAATCCGACTGGGCATCGATGCCGCACAGGTCAAGTGTCATGCGCGCCTTGTCGCTCCACTGCTGATCAGCGATGCGCGCTGGCGTGCGCCGCGCGACGTGCTCGCCCGCGGCAGCGGCGGCGCGCCGGTTCTCTGGGCCAACGGCATCTCCGGCGACTACCCGATCGTGTTGTTGCGCATCGCCGATGCAGCCGCCATCGACTGCGTCCATCAGATTTTGCGCGCGCAAATGGTCTGGCGGTCGAAGCGGCTGGGCATGGATGTGGTGCTGCTCAACACCGCCCCTGCAGATGCCGCCGATGATCTGCACACGACGATTACCGCGTTGGCGGATGCGCAGCAGAAAGCGTTGCAGATGGACGCGACGGGGGCGCCGGCCAGCGTATTCGCGCTGCGCGATGACGCCATTTCCGCCAGCTTGCGCGATGGCCTGGCGACGGTCGCGCGCGTCGTCCTGGATGCTGCCAAAGGCGGATTGGAGCGGCTGTCTGCGCGCGCGTCTGGCGCGGATGTCGCTCCGATCCAGGCACCCGCTTCGCGATCTGCAGCAACATCGCGTGCGCCCAAAGCCGTTGTTCGCGAGGAACCGGGCGCAGCCGCGGCGCCACTGGAATTCGACAACGGCCGCGGTGGTTTTGCGCAACACGGTCGCGAGTACGCAATCAACCTCGCCGATGGCAACTGCACGCCGGCGCCGTGGATCAACATCGTCGCCAACCCGTCGTTCGGCTTCATCGTATCGGCCGAAGGCGGTGGCTACGTGTGGTCGCTCAACAGCCAGCAGAATGCGATCACAGCGTGGCCGAACGATCCGGTCAGCGATGCGCCGCACGAGGTGTTGTACCTGCGCGACGCGAACAGCGGCGAACTCTGGAGCGCGACCGCGTTGCCGATTCGCGTGCCATCGGCGATCTACAACGCGCGCCACGGCAAGGGCTACAGCCGCTTCACGAACGATGCGCACGGCATCGGGGTCGACCTGCTGCAATTTGTGCCGGTGGCCGATTCGATCAAGTTATCGCGCCTGCGTCTGCACAACACATCAGGGCGCACGCGGCGGCTGTCGATTGTCGCCTATGTCGAATGGGCGCTCGGCGCGAATGGCACGCTGCCCGCACCCTTCGTCGTTACCTCGATCGACAACGCAACCGGCGCATTGTTCGCACGCAATGCGTGGCGCGCCGAGTTCGGCGAGCGAATCGCGTTCATGGATGTTGCCGGCATGCAGACCTCGTGGACCGGCGATCGCAGCGAATTCCTCGGTCGTCATGGCGCGGGCGACCATCCTGTCGCGTTGGCTGGCGGCACACCGTTGTCGGGGCGCGTCGGCGCCGGTTTCGATCCTTGCGGTGCGTTGCAGACGCAGGTCGAACTCGCGCCGGATGGACAGATCGAAGTCGTGTTCATGCTCGGCGACGCCGCATCGAGCGCCGCGGCACAGGCCCTGATCGAAAGATACCGCGTCGCCGATCTCGACGCCGTATTGGATGAGGCGCGCGCGCTCTGGGACGGCCTGCTCGACACCCTACAGGTGCACACGCCCGATCGCGCGATGGACATCCTGCTCAACGACTGGCTTCCGTATCAAACGCTGGGCTGTCGTGTGTGGGCACGCACCGCGTACTACCAGGCCAGCGGCGCCTACGGTTTTCGCGATCAGCTGCAGGACGTGATGGCCCTGTGCGTGAGCCGGCCCGATATCGCGCGCAAGCATCTGTTGCGCGCGGCCGTACGGCAATTCGTCGAAGGTGACGTGCAGCATTGGTGGTTGCCGCCGTCGGGGCAGGGCATCCGCACCCGCATAACCGACGATCGAGTCTGGCTGGCTTACGTCGTCGCTCACTACATCGAAGTGACCGGCGACAACGCGGTGCTCGACGAAAGTGTGCACTTTCTCGAAGGCGCGGTTCTGAAGGAGGGCCAAGATGAATCGTTCTTCCAGCCGAACGTCGCGCAAGAACCGGCCAGTTTGTACGAACACTGCGCGCGCGCACTCGATGTAAGCCTGTCGCTGGGCACGCACGGCTTGCCATTGATGGGCACCGGCGACTGGAACGACGGCATGAACCGGGTCGGCGAGAAAGGGCGCGGCGAAAGCGTATGGCTGGCGTGGTTCCTGCTCGCGACCATTGAAGCGTTCACGGCGACTGCCCAAGCGCATGGCGACCACGAACGCGTCGCGCGCTGGCAGCACTGTGCGGCGAACGTGCGCGTCGCACTCGAAAGCGCAGGCTGGGACGGCCAATGGTACCGACGCGGCTACTACGACGACGGCACGCCGCTCGGTTCCAGCGAGAGTCTCGAATGCAAGATCGACGCGATCGCGCAATCGTGGAGTGTGATGTGCGGCGGCGCAGATCCGACGCATGCGTCGCAAGCGATGGCTGCGGTCGACGAGCGCTTGATCCGCCGCGACGACAAGATCGCCTTGCTGTTCACACCGCCGTTCGATCGCACGCCGCTTGATCCCGGCTACATCAAGGGCTATCCACCCGGCATCCGCGAGAACGGTGGCCAGTACACGCACGGTGCGGTCTGGTCGATCTTCGCGTTCGCCAGGCTCGGTCAGGGCGACAACGCGGGCGAACTGTTCTCGATCCTGAATCCGATCCACCACAGCGCGACGCCGGACGCGCTCACGCGCTACAAGGTCGAACCCTACGTCGCCTGCGCCGATGTCTATTCGGTGGCGCCACACGTCGGCCGCGGCGGTTGGACCTGGTACACCGGTTCGGCGAGCTGGCTGTATCGGGCCGGTATCGAGGCCGTGCTTGGTTTTCGCAAACACGGCGACACGCTGCATCTCGAGCCGTGCATCCCGAAAGCGTGGCCTGGCTACGAACTCGTTTTCCGCCATCGCGGCGCGCACGGACAAGTCACAAAGTACGAAATCGCGGTCGAGAATCCGCATGGTGTCTGTCGCGGCATCGTTCTCGCTGAACTCGACGGCGCCGAGTTGACGGATCGTGGCGCCGGCGGCATCGCCTTGGTCGACGATGGTGCGATTCACCGGATGCGCGTTGTGCTTGGGTGAGTCCTGGCTGGATGCCTTGGTTAAAACGTGCGCAATGTCTATTATGTAAAATAACTGATGCAGCTGGCCCCGCTACTTCGGCGGGTACAGACGCTTGTACCCACGGCACAGGATTTGCTGACTTCGAACACCTTTGCGTAGTGCGTCTCGCTCCCGAGTGTTGAAGGCGCGACGCTCGTAGGGTGGGCCGCAGCCGCGTAGCGGCGAGTCCCACCTTTGAGGGCGAATCGTGGTGTGGGACTCGCGCTACGGCGCTGCGGCCCACCCTACGTACGGCGCTGCGCACCCTACCGGCGGCGCTGCGGCCCACCCTACCTGCACGCTGCGGCCCATCCTACGCATGCTGGGTCCGACCGCCAGCGCTTGCCCGCCTTCCTCCAGCCTCTCCGGCGCAACATCTGCCGCCCTTCGACGGCTGGAAACTGGACACCGGGGGAATCATTCATACACCGGGCGGCTACCGCCTGTTGACAAGCGGGCGCTCGACGACACCCCATGACGTTCGCGCGAGCCCAACCCTCTTTCCCGCTACGTAGAATGTGCGTCGCGTATTCCGCCTCGCCCGCCTGCATGTCGACGAACACGATCGCGATCAACCAAAGGATGGACCGTTTCGATGGTCACGCGCAGGTGTGGCTGTTCGGTTATGGATCGCTGATCTACAAGGCAGACTTCCCTTTCATTGAACGGCGTGCTGCGCGAATCCGCGATTGGTCGCGGCGCTTCTGGCAAGGCTCGCACGACCACCGCGGCACGCCGGACGCTCCAGGCCGCGTAGTGACCCTGATCCCCGACCCTGGAGCGGTATGCTCCGGCATGGCCTACCTGATCACGCCGACGGTCTTCGATCATCTGGACAGGCGCGAGAAGAACGGCTACCTGCGCCACACCACGACCATCGAGTTCAGCGATGGCGGCAGCGTGGAAGGACTCGTCTACATCGCGCCCCGGACCAACGCCGCGTTCCTTGGACCGGCACCGGAAGCCGAGATCGCCCGTCATATCGCGACTGCCAAGGGCCCCAGCGGCCGCAATCGCGACTACCTCATGCATCTGGCCGACGCGTTGCGCAAACTCGGCGAACACGACGCCCACGTCTTCGCTATCGAGAAACATCTGAAGGACCTCGATGGCGAACGGGAAACCGTTCCACGCTAGTAGGTCAAAACGAGCGCTGGCGGTTCAGAAGTCACTCTGACCCCGTTTCAGCCCCCCGGTCGCAGCGGCCACAAGCGCTGTTGGATTCGTGCGAACACTGCGTGTATAACGTTTGGAACCAAGGAGAACCGAGCCATGAAGCATTTCGCCGTCTTGTTGTTTCTGTTGGGCTTGAGCGCACTTGCCCCGACCCGTTCGGATGCGGCGGATGCCTATGTGATCGGCGCGGTCAGCCTGCGCGCAGGACCGGATATCGGATATCCGTCAATCATGACCTTGCCGGCCGGCATACCGGTGTCGGTCTACGGGTGCACCGATGGATGGGAATGGTGCGACGTGCAGGCGGAGGACAACCGCGGTTGGGTCAGCGGGCAGTTTCTGCAATATGACTATCAGAACCAGCGCGTGCTGCTGCCCGATTACGGCGCGCGCGTCGGCATCCCGATTGTCGCGTTTGTCCTCGGTGCCTACTGGGACCAGCACTATCGCAGTCGCTCCTGGTACCGCGACCGTGATAGCTGGAGCCATCGAACATTTGCGCACCGGCCGCCGCCGCGCCCGACCATGCAACCATCGCGCCCGGATTATCGGTCGCAATCGGTCGCACCTCGCCCACCCGTCAACCGGTCGCAATCGGTCGCACCTCGCCCGCCCGTCAACCGGACGCAGTCGGCTGCACCTCGCCCGCCCGTCAACCGGCCGCAGCCATCCGGCGCCGCTGTCGCAAGACCGCAGAACAATCGTCCGCAATCACCCGCCAAGGCCGCACCGCGCCCACAGACCCAGGTTTCGCGGCCGCCTTCCAGCCAACGTTCGGCGCCGGCGAGTCGTCCGCCAACCAGCAACGCCGGCCATCCGGCACCACCCGCCAAGGGCGCGGCGCAGCGACCGGCGCCGCGAGCGAAGCCGGTTCCGAAAAAGGATAACAAGTCGAAGGATGGCGATGCCACGGATGGCGGGCATCGCTAAAGGCGCGCCACGCAACACTTGAAGCGCCCTCTTCCGCCTTCGGCACGTGAACTCGCGCCATCCATGGCGCTGGCCCTTCGGGCAGGTGGCACTGTGGCAGTCCTGCCGTTTTGCCCCGCTGCGCAGGGGGGAAGGAACAGCGGCTATCAATGAGTCGAAAAGGCGCATGCATGAGGCTGCGGAGCTTGAACGCTGAGACCCAAAGGCTCTCGGCGCCCGCCGGTGCAGTCCGCATCGGCATTCTAATCGTCACGCTATAGAAGGAGATCGTTCCATGCGCCCGCTCGCGGTAGGTTCATTAGTTGCTCTTGGATGCCTGATGATGGGTCAGGCGTGGTCGCAGTCCGGGCTGATGAAACAGTCGCAGGGACTCTTCAAGCCGATACCTGCCAGCGCACCGCCGCTGCAAGACATTCCCGCGACTCCTGCCAAGGTGGTTCTCGGCAAGATGCTTTACTTCGAGCCGAGGCTTTCCGAAAGCCACGTCATCAGCTGCAATTCCTGCCACATGATCGGCATGGGCGGCGTGGACCTGCAAGAGACGTCGATCGGTCATCGCTGGCAGCACGGCAGTCGCAATGCGCCGACTGTGTACAATTCGGTATTCGACATCGCCCAATTCTGGGATGGACGCGCGAAAGACCTCGAGCAGCAGGCGGGCGGACCGCTGGTCAATCCGATCGAGATGGGCACCACCGAGGCTCATGTCGTCGAGCAGCTCAAAGCGATTCCAGGCTATGCCCCGGCATTCGCAAAGGCATTCCCTGGCGCGACCGACTCCATCACGGTCGACAACATTTGCAAGGCGATTGCGGTGTTCGAAGCCACGCTGATCACGCCCAATGCCCCCTTTGACCATTACCTGAAGGGCGACGAAAAAGCGCTCGATGCGAGCCAAAAGGAAGGCCTGGCGCTTTTCATCAACAAGGGCTGCGCGACCTGTCATCGCGGCATGAACGTGGGTGGCGGCATGTACGCCCCGTTCGGGGTGGTGGAGCGCCCCGGTGCCGATATACTTCCGCCAAACGACAAGGGCCGCTTCGAGGTGACCAAGACGGCGAGCGACGAGTATGTGTTCAGGGTTCCCTCGCTGCGGAATGTCGCCCTTACGCCACCCTATTTCCACTCGGGCAAGGCGTGGGATCTTCGCCAGGCCGTTGCGATCATGGGCAACAGCCAGCTGGGGGCGAAGCTGACAGACGATGAGGTCGACAAGATCACGCGCTTTCTGGAGTCGCTGACGGGCGAGCAGCCCAAGGTCACGCTTCCCATCCTGCCAGCCAGCGTAGCGGCCACCCCTCGACCCAAGCCCTAAGCCCTAAGCCACATAGGGTAATCAGCGCGGACAACATCACGAGCCGATACAGTGCCTCGATTCGCATCGCGCACTGGCTGACCGTGCTGGCCATCGTTGCGGCCTACGCGCTGATCGAGCTCCGAGGGATCTTCCCCGCACCTTTCGACGCGTTCGATCGGTGGACCTCAACGTGGACATCCAGTTGGTTTGCTCGGTTGCTGACTTTCGATACTTCGTGCATTCGGCCAGAAGGAGACGGTGATCGTTTCGCACTCTGTGCGTTGGTGTACTGTTTTAATCACACTTGAAAGCTTATAATAATGCGGCATGATGCTCAAACCAATTCTGCCTCATGCGTTGGATTTCAATTCATCAGTATTCTCCAATTAAGGAACATACATCATGCCAAATATCAAGGAAGCTAGCGGTCTCCATAAACAAGCTGCAAGCGATCATGAAGCAGCAGCCAAACACCATCGCAAAGCGGCGGAATGTCACGATCAGAACAAGCTGAGTGATGCCAAGAGCAGCTCCAAGAGTGCAATGGATTGTTGCAATACGGCACAAAAGAGTTCGGCAACTGCATGCGGGTGTTCGGCCAAGTAACTTCGTGAGGGCGATTGCTGGTTTTGAAGAACGAGGCCGGAGTGCCTTCTTGCGCAACATGACCCGAGAAAATGAACCTGACCCCTTTGTTTCTCTTTCCCGGGCCGAGACACTCTGTCCCCGTTTTCGTTCATTCACTTGTTCCGACGGATCGTGCAGGCTCGACCGTCGCGCTTTCCAGTCCTTCATCGAGGAAGCCGAACTCCCCCGGTTGCGGACGCAGCTTGTCGCGTAATGCCTCGTGCGCCATCTTGACCGCTGCGAGATCGATCGTGCAGAGATCGCGATCTTTCAACGCGCTACGCACCTGCCACCTAGCCCGCATCCCATGTTTCGATCTTGAACTTGCCGGTGCGCAACTGATTCGACTCGTCGGCCAGGGCATCGCGCTGATCGTCGAGCGGGCCTGACGGGGCAGGCTTGCGCGAAGGGCGCTGTACGAGGATCATGGTGGATGTCGAAGGGGTCGTTATGAGCACGACAAATCGCAGGGAATTACTGCAGTTCACCGGCGCTAGCCGGTGGCCTTCCCAGCCACATCATAACTGCCGTTGCAGCGTGAGTGATCTGTCCAAGATGATTTGGAACGTCGCCGAGCAGATCGCGAAGCTGTCGACGTACAACCAACTGTTTGCCGAAGACATCATTTATTCGGGCCACGCCGGAAAACGTCGGACCGGTGGCGCCGGGCGACGTGATGACCGCCCACATCGACGGCCTCCACGACATCAACGTGAAGGTCATCTGAGCGCGGTCGACTGCAACGCAGCGACCGCCACCCACTAACGGGTCCTCTGCTAGGAGCGGTGTCATGCACAAGTTGGTATCTCTCATACTTTGGCCGGCGATAGCCATCATTGGGGCGTTCTCCTTCGCTGCACTCGCGCTGGGCCGCGGCGAAAGCGTCAACGCCGTATGGCTCGTTACGGCGGCGCTCAGCGTCTATTTCATTGCGTACCGCTTCTACAGCAAGTTCATCGCCGAAAAGGTGCTCCAGCTAGACCCTTCGCGCCCAACCCCCGCTATGCGGCACAACGACGGCATGGACTACGTGCCGACCAACAAGTGGGTGCTCTACGGTCACCACTTCGCAGCGATCGCCGGCGCCGGCCCGCTGGTCGGACCGGTCCTCGCCGCGCAGATGGGCTATCTCCCCGGCACGATATGGATCCTCGCCGGGGTTGTAGCCGCCGGCGCCGTGCAAGACTTCATCGTTCTCTTCTTGTCCGTTCGCCGCGACGGCAAGTCGCTGGGCGAGATGATCAAGATGGAACTCGGCCCCATCCCCGGCGCGCTCGCTCTGGTCGGCGTGCTGGCGATCATGATCATCATCCTCGCCGTGCTCGCGCTGGTCGTGGTCAAGGCACTGACCGCGAGCCCCTGGGGCCTCTTCACCATTGCCGCGACGATCCCTATCGCGCTGCTCATGGGCCTCTACATGCGGATCATCCGGCCTGGACGTGTGGCGGAAGCGTCGGCTTTCGGCGTAGTGCTGCTGCTGCTGTCGATTGTTTTCGGGCAAGTCGTAGCCGCCGATCCAACGTGGGCGCCGATGTTCACACTCACCGGCACACAGCTCGCCTGGGCATTGATCATCTACGGTGGCGTCGCCGCGAGCCTGCCCGTGTGGCTGATGCTGGCGCCGCGCGATTATCTGAGCACCTTCCTCAAGATCGGGACCGTCGTTGCGCTGGCGATCGGCATCTACTACGTCGCGCCGACGCTCCTTATGCCGGCCACCACGCGGTTCATCGACGGCACCGGGCCGGTATTTTCCGGCAAGCTCTTCCCGTTCCTCTTCATCACCATCGCGTGCGGCGCGGTCTCGGGCTTCCATGCGCTGATCTCGTCGGGAACAACGCCGAAGATGATCGAGAACGAATCCCACATGCGCCTCATCGGCTTCGGCGGCATGCTGGCCGAGTCGTTCGTCGCGGTGATGGCGCTCACGGCTGCGTGCGTACTAGATCCGGGCGTCTACTTCGCGATGAACGCGCCCGCGGCGGCAATTGGCACGACGGCCGCCAGCGCGGCCCAGGTCATTTCAGGCTGGGGATTCACGATCACGCCGGACATGATTACCCAGACGGCCCACGACATCGGCGAGACCAGCATCCTGTCGCGCGCTGGCGGCGCGCCGACGCTCGCGGTGGGAATGGCGCAGATCCTCGGACAGGCATTGGGCGGCAAGTCCCTGGTAGCGTTCTGGTACCACTTCGCGATCCTGTTCGAAGCGCTGTTCATCCTGACGGCGGTCGACGCCGGTACAAGGGTCGGGCGGTTCATGATTCAGGACATACTCGGTCACGTGTACAAGCCGCTCGGCAACACGCAACACCTGCCCGCCAACATCCTCAGCACCGCGCTGTGCGTGGGGCTCTGGGGCTACTTCCTGTATCAAGGGGTCGTTGATCCGCTCGGCGGCATCAACACGCTCTGGCAGCTCTTCGGCGTCGGCAACCAGATGCTGGCCGGCATTGCCCTGCTGCTTTGCACCAGCGTGCTCGTGAAGATGAAGCGCCAGCGCTACGTGTGGGTCACACTTGTACCCACGGCATGGCTTCTGATCACCACGCTGACCGCGGGCGTGGAGAAGATCTTCCATCCCGATCCTAAAATCGGCTTCTTATCGCTGGCGCGCAAGTTCAGTGACGCCGCCGCGCATGGGACCGTGCTCGCGCCGGCCAAATCGATCGAGGAAATGCAGCGCGTCGCATTCAACAATTACCTCGACGCGGTCGTTTGCGCCTTGTTCGTCCTGCTGGTGATCGCGATGTGCATCTTCGCGGTGAAGATCTGCATGCAGGCGCTGAAGCAGGCGAATCCGACTGCACACGAGATTCCGCCGCTGGCGGGTGCACGAGGATCGCTGGCATGACCGCAGAGCGCGAAGACGGCCACGGGGCGGCCGTGCTCGAAATGCCCGCCACACGCGTAGTAGGGGCGACAGCCCAGGGTGGGCTTCGCGAGCGCGCCCGCAGCCTTTGCTCAGCATGCCGGCAGGTCTTCGGAATTCCGGATTACGAGCGCTACCTCGCACACGCTGCGGCGCGCCATCCCGGCGCGCCGGTTCTGACGCGGAGTGATTTCTATGTGCAGGCGATCGAGCGCAAGTACGACAAAGGCGGCGCGCGCTGTTGTTAACCGAGTTCGACGACTCGCGCGAGGTCCCGGGTGCTCCGCGGTGCTCAGGCGGATGCCATCGCGCAGATGGTTGCGCGCGGCGTCCGTATAGGTGCATTGCAGCGGATCGGACATGTCATGTCTCCGGCTGGCCGGTTTCCCTGGCAATCTCGTGCAGCGCGTCGATGTCGTCAATGTCCTGGCGACGCCCCACCCGGTCGTCATCGCGCTGGCGCCCGACAGCGCATTACGCGCCGCCGCGTATCGAAGCTGGCTATACGAACTCATCGAAGCGTCGGAGCTTTACGCGGTTCGCAACGGCAAATGGCAATGATCGACTTTGCCGAGTCACTATCTGAGCGGACTTGCGAAATCTGCAGCTTCCCGGGCACGCAGAATCAAGACTGGGTCCGGACAAGGTGCAACGGTCACAACAACCCGCTCAATCGCAAGGAGCCAGAGAACCCATGCGCTCCAAGCGCTAATGTTCTCTGACACCTTTTCACCGGTCCATTCGCTTCTTCATTCAGCGGAGCTGGCTGTCCTTGCTGCCACGCCGGTTGTATCCACTGACGGCGCCCTGCTCCCGGTCGTGCGCCTCTTGGCAGGCCACGCAGAGACGCACGCCCGGCACCGCCTTGCGCCGTGCCTTCGGGATCAGCGCGTCGCATTCCTCGCAGTGCGACAAGCCAGGGCCGTGCCGCAACTGACTGCGCGCGCGCTTGACCGCGTCGCTCACTGTCGCGTCGATCTGATCCTGGACCGCGCCGTCGCCTGCCCAACCGGTTGCCATGCTCTCCTCCGAGTCGAATCAGACCCTCGAATAGCCTTCTTTGGGGTCACATCGTGTCGGCGCAAGGCCGGAGGCATGCTGGCGCCGCGTGCGACTAACCGCGACCTCAACTCGCCGCGTCCGTTTGTCAAAAATCACCACTTCCCTGATCGGAAAACGTACCCTGACCGCTGTTTTCCGATCCATCGAAGAGGTTGTCCATGATTCGCACCGTGCTGATCTTCTTGCTGATCGCGGCCATGCCGGCGTGGTCGGACGATTCCATCGATACCAAGGCGTTGGCCACCCTGCCCCATGCCACCATCCACGCGCCGAATTTCGTGGCGAGCGGCCAGCCGAAGGCCGAGGACATCGCGACGATCGCCGCGGCCGGCATCCGCGATGTGATCGATCTGACCGAGGACAGCGAGACGCCGGGTTTCGACGAAGCCAGCGCGGTGAAAGCAGCCGGCATGCGTTATCACAACCTGCCGATCCACGGCGCCAAGGATCTGACCGCCGACAATATCCGCCGTTTCGATCGCCTGATCGCCGAGGCAGGCGCATCGCCGACCCTGGTCCATTGCGCATCGGGCAATCGGGTCGGCGCGCTGATCGCATTGCGCGCCGCCACGCTGCAAGGCAAGCCGGTCGATGCGGCGCTGCAAGAAGGACGCGACTGGGGACTCAAGAGCCTGGAACCTGCGGTGCGAGAGCGTCTTGCCACCGTCACGCACAACACCAAAATGGGCACCGTGCCCGCGGCTTCCAGCCTGCAGTTTCCGCGCATCCAATCGGCCGGCGGCGTGTATGCGATGCCCCGCGGCGTCGACATGCCCGCCACCGATCAGGTCCATCGTCTGCTCATCGACGCGCACGAAAGCGACACGACCGAGACGGGCACTAATCGCAGTCTCGAAACTGCGGCCCGCGCGGTGAACCTGTATGCGCTGGCCAAGGTACCGCCGGCCAACGTCAAGATCGTCGTGCTCCTGCACGGAAAGGCCACACCGCTCAGCTTGTCGGACTCCAGTTATCGCGGTCACTTCAGCCGATCGAATCCCGATGCGGCCCTGATCGCCAAGCTGCATGGCGCCGGCGTCGAGTTCTTCGTCTGCGGCCAGGCTTTGACCCATCAAGGCTATGCCATCACGGACGTGCGCAACGAGGTCCGCGTGACATTGTCGGCGATCACCAAGCTGGTCGAATTGCAGGCGGCCGGATACGGCGTGATTCCCTAGTCCAGAACAGATGGAGGCCATGAATCTCACACCCACGAGAAGGGGTCAAGGTGACCCAACCTGACCCCTTTTTTTAGCGCATGACTCAGGCAGGACGATGGCAAAGCGCAAACAGAGCGGCATGGAGCTGATGGCCTTCATGCCATGGCCAGTCTGTATTGTTCTCGGCATCGTGGCCTTCGTGACGATCCGCTACGGCATCGGCTGGTACCTGTCGTCGTTCGGCGGTCCGATTGGCCAAGCTATGGGGAAACAACTTTCCGCCGGGATGTACACACCCTTCGCATGGCTGGTCCTCGCCGCGTGCTGGATGGGCGCGCTCGGTTCCTATATCGGCACCCGCCGACGCAGGCACCTGTTGGAAACGCAAACTGGTCTGGATAGCCTGCGCGCCATGAGCTGGCGCGAGTTCGAAATGCTGGTAGGCGAAGCGTTCCGTCGTCAGGGCTATGCCATCCAGGAAACCGGCTTAGGTGGTGCGGATGGCGGCATCGACCTGATCCTGCGCAAGGACGGCGCCATCACCCTCGTCCAGTGCAAGCAATGGCGCACACGGCAGGTCCCCGTCAATGTCGCGCGCGAGATGTACGGCCTGCTGACCCATCACGGCGCCACCTCAGTAAAGATCGTCGCCGTGGGTGGCTATACCGCAGACGCACAGCGCTTCGCGCAAGGCAAACCCATCAAGCTGATCCACGGCGAGGCGTTGCTCGCCATGGTGCGCGAAAGCCAGACCGCAGGACCTGTGAAAGCACCAGCAACGCGCGAGGTCAGCCCGACGCCAACGGCGACACCCGACTGCCCGAAATGCGGTGCGATCATGATTCAACGTGAAAATCGTCGAACGAAGGATCGGTTCTGGGGTTGTGCGAACTACCCGGCTTGCCGTGGCACGCGCACTACATGACCCGAGAAAATGAACCTGACCCCTTTGTTTCGAAATGTCTCTGACACCGTTTTCGCCGTTTTCGCTGGATCTTGCCGCGTTGGCACCTGGTGTCCATCGCGCCGAGCACGCCGCCGCGCTCGCTGAGCGTGCCGAACTTCATGCGGCAATCTGGGGAACTGGGGTCAGAGTGCACTTTCCTGCGGACGAACGCGGCATTCTCCGACAGACGCGGCGCGGCCGCTGCGGCACGCTCGCGCAAACCCACTACGCCGCACCGTCATGCCCCGACAGCCACGTCTCGACCTCGCCCATGTAACGCAGCATGTCGTCCAGCGTGGCAACGACCGTTACCACCGCACCGGGACGCTGTGGGAAGGACGCTACAAAGCTTGCCCGGTTGATTGCACAAAATGCTTGCTTAAGCTATCATTTATTGATAGCGTTTACGCCGATGAACTCGACCCATCGAAAAACTCTCGCTGTAATCTTTTCCAAGCCGACCGCTCGAACGCTTGAGTGGTCGCGCATCGAAGCGTTACTGGGGGCCGTCGGCGCGCGCGTCATCGAAGGTAGCGGTTCGCGAGTTCGATTCGAGTTGAATGGCGAAATCGCCAACTTCCATCGCCCGCATCCAGCGAAAGAAGCCAAATCGTACCAAGTAGACGATGCGCGAACGTTTCTCACTGCATCAGGAATCATGCCATGAACACCATGACACACAAGGGCTACGCTGCCCGCATCGAATTCGATTCCCGCGACAATATTTTCGTGGGGCACCTGGCCGGTATCCGCGATATCGTCGGTTTTCACGGCGACAGCGTGTCCAGGTTGAGGTCCGCGTTCAAGGAAGCGGTCGACGACTACATCGAGACGTGCAAGAAAGTCGGCAAAGACCCGCAACGCCCCGCCAGCGGCAAGCTGATGCTGCGCATTCCGCCCGAGTCTCACGCGGCCGCCCTCCGCGCCGCCGAACTGGCCGGCAAAAGCTTGAATCAGTGGGCAGGAGAAGTGCTGCGCGAGGCCGCTCACGGCTGAATCTTGGCAAGGGCGGCAACGAGGCCGAAATGGATCACCCCTGACTTCCCCCAGTTTCCCGTCGGCCGCGAAAAACCCCAAGCCGGAGAAAGTGCACTCTGACCCGGGTTTCGCGTCAATAACGTAACGCTGCAAGGGGAGTGTTCAAAATGAAGCGTAAATTCTCGAGTCTGTTGGCAAGCGCGGGATTCGCTGCGTTGCTTTTGGTTTCCGCCCCAGCATTGGCCGCGGTTGCACCGTCGCTGGGTAGCGCGTTCGGCTACGCGGTCCTTGGCACAAACGCCGTCGCGATTCCAGGGACGGTGACCTGCACCGGGCCGGGCACCATCAACGGACAAGTGGGCACCACCTTCGCCGGGGGGATCACTAATGTCCCCGCGTGTGCGATTACGGGGCCGATCGTTTCGCCGGTCCCCGCTGCGGTCGTAACTGACTTCCACGCTGCGTTCGCCGCGGTGGATACCCTGAACCCGGTATGCAACGGCATCATCCCGATCGTCACCACCACGCTCGCGCCCGGTGTCTACTGCTCCGCTGCGGGGACCACGATAGGCGCCGGCGTCATTCTTACGCTCAACGGGACCGCGAACGATGTCTGGGTTTTCAGGGTTGGGACCGGCGGCCCGAGCGCCCTCACGTTGACCAACGCGCAGGTGGTCATGGGCGGCACCGCGCTGCCGTGCAACGTGTATTGGAAGACCTCCGCGGCCGCGACGGCAACGGATTCAATCTTCGTAGGTACCGTCCTTTCGGGTGCCGCCGCCACTCAGACCCGAGGAAGCTGGACTGGTCGACTCATGGCGACGACCGACGCGACGTTGACTAACCCAACGCCCATGACCTTCGCGGGCTGCGCCCCGCCCGCCGGCAGCACCAGTAACATCCCCACGCTCTCCGAGTGGGGGATGATCATCCTTGCCGGGCTTCTGGCCCTGGTCGGCTTCGTGGCGGTGCGCAGGCGAGCGAGGGTTTCATCAAACTGAGAACCGCAGTTCGTTAAACGCCAAGACGCATAGGGTATCTGCCCACGGAGAAAACAGACTCCGTGGCCCTGTGTCTTGGTGGCGAAGTACTTTTTCCAAGGTCAGTGAAAACCGAAAACCGGAAAACCGGGGTCAGAGTGCACTTTCGTGTGAAACGGCGTCAGCGTCACTTACTCACTGTACCCATGTCCCTAAGCGCCAACCGCTCCGGCCGCAACGCCCCGCTGTGATAAGCCAGCTCGATCATTTCCTCGAAGAAGTCGACCTTCTGTCCGCCGCTCAGCTTCATCCAGGCACGCAAGTTGGCTATCTCCACTTCGCGGAACGCGTCGGCGGTGCGGTCGTTGCCCTCAGCCTCGGTCATTCGCTTCCCCTTCGTCGCGAATCTGCCGCAGCCTGGCAGGCTGACGCACAACGCGATCCGATGTGCTCGAGTGCCGTGATCAAATCCGCGGCATCCATGTAGCGCGGCAGTTTCACGCGGCGAGCACTTCATCCTTGACGTAGTGCAGGCGTATCACGCTCGGGCGGTCGTGCTCACCGAAGTGACAAAGCACCGCATCGCGGACACTATCGCGCAATTCGTCGTAGGTGTCCGCCTCGGTGAAGATCGAATGTCCGAGCGCACGCGCCAAGACGCCACCCTCCGGCGCATCTTCGACAAGAAACACAATTTCACTCATCGGGTTCTCCATATCCGGTCGATGTTACGCCCAACGCGTACTTCAACCAAACGTCCTACATGTTGCGCCGATACTCGCCACCCACTCATCCGGCTTGAACGAATACCGGTGCTTGATCCCGATGCTGTAACCATGTCATGGCCGTAGACCAGGTAAGAGTTGCAGCCTGCCCAAGCCCCGGCTTCACCCGCGTCTATAGCTCAGGCAGCAATCCGCTCGATGTGTCTGACGGCGTTGCCCAGTGAGCGATGCGCCTCTTCGAGATCGTAGTCCGCCTGCAAGCCCAGCCAGAAACGTTCGCTGGTACCCAGCGCGCCAGCAAGCCTTATTGCGGTATCGGCGGTGACGCCGCGCTTGCCAAGGACGATCTCGTTGATGCGGCGTGGCGGCACGCCCGCTGCTCGCGCGAGCGCGTTCTGGCTGATGCCCAGCGGTCCGAGGAACTCTTCAAGGAGCACTTCGCCGGGGTGAATGTTCGGAAGGTTCTTCATGAGATCAGTGATAGTCCACGATTTCCACATCGTGCGCATCGCCACCATTCCAGCGGAAACAGATGCGCCATTGATCGTTGATCCGGATGCTGTGCTGGCCCCTGCGGCTGCCTTTCAAGGCTTCCAGCCGATTGGCAGGCGGAACGCGAAGGTCATCGAGCGTGGCGGCATTATTGAGCATACGCAGCTTGCGTCGGGCAACGGACTGAATATCCGAGGGCAGCCGCCGCGACGACACGCCATCCCAGATCTTGTTTGCTTCCTTGTCGGCAAAGCTCCGGATCACGGTGCAACTATAACGGATCACGTTATAGCGCACAAGCAACGGGGATCACCGGTGCGTCAGCGTCCATGACTGCAACGGCACGTGCCGACCTGCACCCTGCGGACTGGCGATCAGCGTCACTTCATCGGCACGGAACCTGATCGGGTCGACCGGCAGCCGGATGTCGCGGAGCGTGGCGTCGTATGCAAGTGTGAGATGCGATCTCACGAGGCCCCTGGCTGCAAAGATCCCATGGCGTCGTTGCGCGTCTGCCAGACGCTGGGGCGAGTGCTTTTGCCCTCGATTTTCGGCCGTGGTTTTCGAGCAAAGCCCCCTCACCCTACCCTCTCCCCAAACGATGAAGCCGTTCGGGGAGAGGGAAAATCAGACGTTTCCTAGCGCCTTTTTCAATGCCGATTCGGCAACTTCCACGACCCTGCGTGGGCGGCCCGGAATGGAAACTGACACGTGGAAACGCTCAGGGCTCACGCGCGGGCCAGTGATGTTGAATCGCTTGCAAAGACTTTGTTGGCAACGTTGCAAGACAGTCGACACGCGGGCGCCCGGACGCAACGCGAAGAACAGCGCGATCGGAATCTGCAGTGCCTCTGTATCGATCTTCTTGATGGCTTGGCCGAAGAGATCCATACCTGCCTACATATTCCGCCGATACTCCCCACCCACGTCATACAGCGCATGGCTGATCTGCCCGAGCGAGTGCGTCTTCACCGCCTCCATCAGCGCCGCGAACACGTTCTTGCGGTCGCGCGCAGTGTTTTGGAGATAGGTCAGACTGGTGCCAGATCCTGTCGCGGCTGGCGCCGCTCCTACAGGGACAACGCGTGCGTGGTTGCGGTTCTGCTGGTACGCAAGCACGTTCGCGATCTGCTGGCTTTTCTCTTCCTCGGTCGAGCGGATCAGTTCGATCTCGGTGACGATTTCGCCGGCGTGGTCCTTGGGCAGGAAGGTGTTGACGCCGACCAGGGGCAGGCTGCCGTCGTGCTTCTTGTGTTCGTAGACCATCGACTCGTCCTGGATCTTGCCGCGCTGGTACATGGTGTCCATCGCGCCGAGTACGCCGCCGCGTTCGCTGATCGCCTCGAACTCCTTGTAGACGGCTTCCTCGACGAGGTCGGTGAGGTTGTCGACGATGAAGCTGCCCTGCCACGGGTTCTCGCAGAAGTTGAGGCCGAGTTCCTTGTTGATGATCATCTGGATCGCGACCGCGCGGCGCACGCTTTCCTCGGTCGGCGTGGTAATCGCCTCGTCGTAGGCGTTCGTGTGCAGGCTGTTGCAGTTGTCGAACAGCGCGTACATGGCCTGCAGCGTGGTGCGGATGTCGTTGAACTGGATCTCCTGCGCGTGCAGGGAGCGGCCGGACGTCTGGATGTGGTACTTCATCATCTGGCTGCGTGCGCTGGCGCCATAGCGCTCGCGCATGGCGCGCGCCCAGATACGGCGGGCGACGCGGCCGATGACGGTGTATTCCGGGTCCATGCCGTTGGAGAAGAAGAACGACAGGTTCGGCGCGAAGTCGTCGATCTTCATGCCGCGCGCGAGGTAGTACTCGACGATCGTGAAGCCGTTGGAGAGCGTGAAGGCGAGCTGCGAGATCGGGTTCGCGCCGGCCTCGGCGATGTGATAGCCGGAGATCGACACCGAGTAGAAGTTGCGCACCTTGTGGTCGACGAAATACTGCTGGATGTCGCCCATCATGCGCAGCGCGAATTCGGTCGAGAAGATGCAGGTGTTCTGCGCCTGGTCTTCCTTCAGGATGTCGGCCTGCACGGTGCCGCGTACGGTAGACAAGGTGCGTGCTTTGATCTTCGCGTAGGTTTCCGCATCGACGACTTGGTCGCCACCCACACCGAGCAGGCCCAAGCCGAGGCCGTCGTTGCCCTTCGGCAGCGCGCCGCTGTACTCGGGACGCGGGCGGCCTTCGAACAACTGGTCGATCGTCTTCTGCGCGGCACTCCAGCGCGCGGAATCCTCGCGCAGGTATTTCTCGATCTGCTGGTCGATCGCGGTGTTCATGAACATCGCGAGGATGATCGGCGCGGGGCCGTTGATCGTCATCGACACCGATGTCGTCGGCGAACACAAGTCAAACCCCGAGTACAGCTTCTTCATGTCGTCGAGGGTCGGCACGTTGACGCCGGAGTTGCCGATCTTGCCGTAGATGTCCGGACGCGGCGCCGGGTCCTCGCCGTACAGGGTGACGCTGTCGAACGCGGTCGACAGGCGCGTGGCCGGCTGGCCGAGGCTGAGATAATGGAAGCGCCGGTTGGTGCGCTCGGGCGTGCCCTCGCCCGCGAACATGCGGATCGGGTCCTCACCGGTGCGGCGGTACGGATACACGCCGCCGGTGTACGGATAGTAGCCGGGCAGGTTTTCCTTCTGCAGGAACACGAGCAGTTCACCCCACGACTTGTAGGTCGGCGCGGCGATCTTCGGGATCTTCTGGTGCGAGAGCGATACCCGGTAGTTCTCGACCTTGATCGCCTTGCCGCGCACTTCGTATTCGGTGATCTCGTCGGTGATCGACTTCAGCCGCGCCGGCCATTCACGTAGGAGCTTCAGCGAATCGGACGAGAGCGCGTGGATCGTGTCGTTGTAGCGCTGGCGCAGCGTCAGCAGGCTGCGATCGACTTGCTCCGTTCGTCCTGACGTGACATTTTCCGTTCGTCCTGAGGTATCGAAGGGCGAATGCTCGACCCCGCGCGCCCGTTCATCCTTCGATACCTCAGGACGAACGGGATGGGAGGTCGCCGTGTGAGCGGGTGCTACATCCGTACTCTCGTAGAGATCCAGCCCCTTCGGCAGTCTCGCATCGCCGATGTCGCGCAGCGACTGCCAGTACGACTGCGCGCGATCGGCGGCCTCGGCCTGCTGGTCGATGCCGGCATTGATGCCGCGGCCCTGCTCGGCGATCTCGGCGAGGTAGCGCACGCGCGCGCCGGGAATCAGCACGGTCGCGCGCGGTTCCTTGATGGTGGTGTCGAAGTGTGGTTTCCAGTCGATTCGCGCTGTTGCGATTGTAGGAGCGGCGCCAGCCGCGACCGTTGTGTTCCGATCTTTGCCCGTCGCGGCTGGCGCCGCTCCTACAGGGGCACTGGCGGCGCCGAGATGCAGCTTCTCGCGCAACAGCCGGCACAGATTCGTGAACATCCAGGTCACGCCAGGATCGTTGAACTGGCTGGCGATGGTCTGATAGACCGGCACCTCGTCGTCCTTGAGCTGGAACGCGACGCGGTTGCGCTTCCATTGTTTGCGCACGTCGCGCAGCGCGTCCTCGGCGCCGCGCTTGTCGAACTTGTTGAGCACGATCAACTCGGCGAAATCGATCATGTCGATCTTTTCGAGCTGGCTCGCCGCGCCGTAGTCGCTGGTCATCACGTACATCGGGAAATCGACGAGGTCGACGATCTCCGAATCGGACTGGCCGATGCCGGCGGTCTCGACGATGACGAGGTCGTAGCCCTGCCCTTTCAGGAACGCGATGCAATCCTTCAGCACGACGCTGGTCGCCGCGTGCTGGCGGCGCGTCGCCATCGAGCGCATGAACACGCGCTTGGAGCGCAGCGAGTTCATGCGGATGCGGTCGCCGAGCAGCGCGCCGCCGGAGCGGCGCCGGGTCGGGTCAACCGCAAGCACAGCGATTCGCATCTGCGGGAACGCGTGCAGGAAGCGCAGCAGCAATTCGTCGACGACACTGGACTTGCCGGCGCCACCAGTACCGGTGATGCCGACCACCGGCGTCTTGCCGCCGGCGAGCTGCCACTGCTTGCGCAGGCGCGCGAGTTCGGCCTCGTCGTGGCGGCCTTCCTCGATCGCGGTCAGGGCGTGGCCGACTGCAATCTCATCGTCGATCGAAATGGGGTCAGAGTCATTTTTTCGGGCGCTACTGTCCTTGCCATCCATGTCACGCGAAAAATGACTCTGACCCCGTTTCGCGCGCTTGACCACGTCCTCGATCATCGCGACAAGACCGAGATGCATGCCGTCGTTCGGGTGATAGATACGCTCGACGCCGTAGGCCTGCAGTTCGCGGATTTCCTCCGGCGTGATCGTGCCGCCGCCGCCGCCGAACACGCGGATATGCGCCGCGCCGCGCTCCTTCAGCATGTCGACCATGTACTTGAAGTACTCGATGTGGCCGCCCTGGTAGCTGGAGAGCGCGATCGCGTCGGCATCCTCCTGCAACGCCGCGCGCACGACGTCCTCGACCGATCGGTTATGGCCGAGATGGATGACCTCGGCGCCCTGCGCCTGGATCAGCCGGCGCATGATGTTGATCGCCGCATCGTGGCCGTCGAACAGGCTGGCCGCGGTGACGAAACGCAGCGGCGCCTGATCGCTGGACGGCTCGGTGGCGACGATGTGCTGGGCGGTCGTGCTCATGGCGGATCCGGAACTCGGTGGTCTGCCTATTCTACGCGTAGGGCATCGCGACCGCGGTGCAGTGCAGATCGGCGGCTGCGTTGGGAACCCTCGAGGAATCGCGCTTGCAGCGCTCCTACAACAGCCGCTTCTGCGGGAGCACCGGAAAAAGGTGCAAGCGGCGTAGCCGCGAACACGCCAATGCGAACTTGTGCGGATCCTCGTCGCAGGACTCGAGGCGAATGGAAACTGCGTGCATCGACCTTGCGTGTTCAAGCAATCCCATACGGCAGATTCGGCGACGACACGACGCGCTCGCCGACCGTTTCACCGCGCAGGAAGCGCAGTGCCGCACCGATCACATTGCGATCGTCGATGATGCGGTGATGACCGAGTCCGGCGGTCTGGACCGACTGCCTGCGCAAGCGCGTGGCACGTTGATGCCCTCGCGTGACAGCGCACTGTCATCATCCGACGTGCGGGACTACACTACGCGCCGCGCTTAGTAGGCGAATTGCGCAAGCAGTAATTAAGTTAGCCTAATCAGTCAGTTGCGTCAAAGTCTTCATACAATTTCGCACTGGCGAAACTGGCTCGGACGTGCTTTTTCTGTCTCGCGGGAGCAGTCATGATTTTTGAAACTATTGCCCAGACCGGTCACGAGCAGATCGTGTTCTGCCACAGCAAGGACGCAGGTCTCAAAGCCATCATCGCGATCCACAACACGGTCCTCGGTCCCGCGCTCGGCGGCCTGCGCATGTGGCCTTACAAGAGCGAAGCCGAGGCGCTGAACGATGTGCTGCGCCTGTCGCGCGGCATGACCTACAAGAACGCGGTCGCCGGGCTCAACCTCGGCGGTGGCAAGGCCGTCATCATCGGCGATCCGGCGAAGGACAAGTCCGAGGTGCTGTTCCGCGCATTCGGCCGCTTCGTGAACTCGCTCAATGGTCGCTACATCACGGCCGAGGACGTCGGTACCGACGTCAACGACATGGAATGGGTGTTCCGCGAGACCGAATTCGTGACCGGCGTGCACCAGGTCCATGGCGGTTCGGGAGATCCTTCGCCGTTCACCGCGTTCGGCACGCTGCAGGGCCTGATGGCCGCGCTGAACCACAAGTTCGGCAATGAGGAAGTCGGCAAGTACAGCTACGCGGTGCAGGGCTGCGGTCACGTTGGCATGGAGTTCATCAAGCTGCTGCGCGAACAGGGCGCCAAGGTTTTCGTCACCGACATCAACAAGGAACTCGTGCAGAAGGCGGTCGACGAATACGGTTGCACCGCGGTCGGCCTCGACGACATCTACGACGTCGACGCGGACGTGTACAGCCCGTGCGCGCTCGGCGGCACACTGAACGAGAAGACCATCGACCGCATCAAGGCCAAGGTCATCTGCGGCGCCGCCAACAATCAGCTCGCGACCGACTCTATCGGGGATGAATTGACGAAACGCGGCGTGCTGTACGCGCCGGACTATGCGGTCAACGCGGGTGGCGTCATGAACGTCTCGCTCGAGATCGACGGCTACAACCGCGAACGCGCGATGCGCATGATGCGCACGATCTATTACAACCTGTCGCGCATCTTCCAGATCGCCGACCGCGATGGCATCCCGACCTACAAGGCTGCCGACCGCATGGCCGAGGAGCGCATCGCCTCGATCGGCAAGATCAAGCTGCCGACGATGGGCAACAACGGGCCGCGCTTCCTGGGGCGCATGCGCGGGCAGTGATCGCGAGCCGTCTCGACTGCTATTCTCCTTGCGGTCATCCCGGCGAAAGCCGGAATGACGGCCCGAGGAACCCGATCCGCGTCGCGAGAAGCCCAGAATGCAGCCATTCCGACTAGGTGAAGACCTCGACCTCCTGCGCGAGAGCGTGCATGCGTTCGCGGAGAAGGAAATCGCGCCGCGCGCAGACCTGATCGATCGGGAAAACGCGTTTCCGTCGGACTTGTGGAAAAAATTGGGCGAGATGGGCCTGCTCGGCATCACCGTGTCCAGCGAGTACGGCGGCTCCGAACTCGGCTATCTCGCGCACGTTGTTGCGATGGAGGAAATCTCGCGTGCGTCAGGCTCGGTCGGCCTGTCCTACGGTGCGCACTCGAACCTGTGCCTGCAGAACATCGCGAAAAACGCGAGCGACGCGCAGCGGAAGAAATACCTTCCCAAGCTGTGCAGCGGCGAATGGGTCGGTGCGCTCGCGATGAGCGAGCCCGGCGCCGGGTCCGACGTGGTTGGTTCGATGACGTGTCGCGCCGAACAGAAGGGCAACGTCTGGATCGCGAATGGCTCCAAGATGTGGATCACCAACGGCCCGGACGCGGACGTGCTGCTGGTCTACCTGCGCACCGCGCACCGCCCGGCCGGCTCGCGCTGCATGACCGCGTTCATCATCGAGAAGGGAATGAAGGGTTACTCGACCGCGCAGAAACTCGACAAGCTCGGCATGCGCGGCTCGAATACCTGCGAACTCGTGTTCGACAACTGCGAGATCCCGGACGCGAACCGCGTCGGCGAGGTCAACGAGGGCGTGCGTGTGCTGATGAGCGGTCTCGATACCGAACGTCTGGTGCTCTCCGGCGGCCCGCTGGGTCTCATGCAGGCTGCCCTCGATGCTGCCCTGCCCTACGTGCGCGAACGCAAGCAATTCAACGCGCCGATCGGCACGTTTGGCATCATGCAGGCGAAAATTGCGGATATGTATACGATGCTGCAATCCTCGCGGGCCTACGCCTACATGGTCGCGCAAAACTATGATCAGGGCGTGAAGTCGCGCATCGATCCGGCGTCGTGTCTGCTGCATGCGTCGCAGAGCGCGGTGCAGGTTGCGCTCGAAGCGATCCAGTGCCTCGGCGGCAACGGGTACATCAACGAGTATCCGACCGGGCGCATCCTGCGCGACGCAAAACTTTACGAAATCGGCGCCGGTACCAATGAAATTCGCCGCATGTTGATCGGCCGCGAGCTGTTCCACGGCAAATCCTGAGCCACGCGCAGCCCTCGAATAACCGCACAAGCTTGCGATCAATTGCCGCGATGCAACAGCTCGCGCATAATTGATCCGCAGCGCCGATGCGGATTACCGCGTCGCCCGAATCATCTCCGGAGATCTCCATGTCCGATATCGTCATCGTCGGCGCCAAGCGCACCGCGATCGGTTCCTTCCTCGGCCAGTTCACCGGTGTGCCGACACCGACTCTCGGCGCTACCGTGATCAAGGCTGCGCTCGAACAAGGCGGCGTTGCCCCGCGCGACGTTTCCGAAGTCATCATGGGCTGCGTGCTGCCAGCCAATCTCGGCCAGGCACCGGCACGCCAGGCTGCACTCGCTGCCGGCATTCCCGCCTCGACCGGCTGCACCACGATCAACAAGGTTTGCGGTTCCGGCATGAAGGCGATCATGCTCGCGCACGACTTGATCAAGGCCGGTTCAGCCGACGTCGTCGTCGCCGGCGGCATGGAGTCGATGACGAATGCGCCGCACATGATTCCGAACTCGCGCACCGGCAACCGTTACGGCAATTTCGAAGCGGTCGACCACATGGCGTGGGATGGCCTGACCAACCCCTACGACGGCAAGTCGATGGGCGTGTTCGCGGAAGCCTGCGCCGACAAGTACGGCTTCACGCGCGAGCAGCAGGATGCATTCGCGATCGAATCGGTCAAGCGCGCGCGAGCCGCGATCGCCTCGGGTGCGTTCGCCGACGAGATCGTCCCGGTCAAGGTGACCACGCGCAAGGGCGAGGTCGAATTTGCGACGGACGAGCAGCCCGGCAAGTCCGATATCGCGAAGATCCCGACCCTGAAACCCGCGTTTCGCAAAGAAAACGGCACGGTTACTGCGGCGAGCTCGTCGAGCATTTCCGACGGCGCCGCCGCGACCGTCGTGATGAGTGCGGAAGCCGCGAGGAAGGCCGGTACGAAACCGCTTGCGCGCATCGTCGGCCATGCGACGCACTCGCAGGAACCCGAGTGGTTCACGACCGCGCCGATCGGCGCGATTGAAAAGCTGCTCAAGAAAGTTGGCTGGACGGTTGCCGACGTCGACCTGTTCGAAATCAACGAGGCCTTCGCGGTCGTCGCGATGGCGCCAATCAAGGAACTCGGCATCGCGCATGAAAAGCTCAACGTCAACGGCGGCGCGACCGCACTCGGTCATCCGATCGGCGCCAGCGGCGCGCGCCTCGTCGTGACCCTGATCAACGCGCTCAAGCGGCGTGGTGGCAAGCGCGGCGTGGCGGCACTGTGTATCGGCGGCGGCGAGGCGACTGCGCTGGCGATCGAACTGGTTTGAGTTGATCGAATTTACTTGACACAACGCGGACAGCACTGTCCGCGCATCATCGGCGGAGGTCTTGCGAACGCCCGGTATCCGCCATCCACAACAGAGGGAGGGACAACATGAAAGTGAGCACGACGAACCTGCCGCGTCTGGCACTCGGCGTCGCCTTGGTGGCCGCATTGGCTGCCTGCAGCGACAATGCACAACAAGAAGCCACCGAGGCCGCAAACAACGCCGCCGCCGCAAGCCAGCAGGCCGCCGCCGACGCCGAGGTCGCCGCGCAGAAAGCTGCCGACGCGACCGCTGAAGCTGCCCAAAAAGCCGCCGACGCCGCGAAGCAGTCCGCAGCCGCTGACGTCGACCAGGCCGCCGCTGCGAGTCAAAGCTCCGCTGACAAGGCCAGGGAAGCGGCCGGCAACGCTGCTGACGCGACCAAGGCAGCAGCCAGCAACGCTGGCACCGCGGTAAAGGAAGGTGCGGGCGCCGCTTGGGAAGCGACCAAGGCGGCCGGACACGAGATCAAGGAAGGCGCCAAGACGGTCGGGCATGACGTCGCCAACACGGCGAGCAATGCGAAGGAAGCTGCGAAAGACGCCGCGAAAGATGAAAAGAAAGAATAATCCGCGTCCGGCTCATCCATCGTTGAACGACGCACCGGCCGCCACGCGCGGCCGGTTGCTTTTTTGGCCGTCGCGCCGGGCGCGCGGCTTTCACAAATCCCCTCGCCGTGTTTTCATGCGCGAAAAGCCGAAGCGGAACCCTGCATGACGCCTATCGACAGCAAGATTGATCCACGCAGCCCGGACTTCCAGGCCAACGCGACGCAGCTGCGCGCGACCGTTGGCGAATGGCGCACCGAGATGGCCAGGGTCGCGCTCGGTGGCGGTGACAAGGCGCGCACCAGGCACACCGATCGCGGCAAGCTGCTGCCGCGCGAACGCATCCGCGCCCTGCTCGACCCGGGTTCGCCGTTTCTTGAACTCTCGCCGCTCGCCGCGCACGGCATGTATGACGACGCCGCACCCTGCGCCGGTGTGATCACCGGCATCGGCCGTGTCAACGGCATCGAGGTGCTGGTCATCGCGAACGATGCGACGGTCAAAGGCGGCACCTACTTCCCGATGACCGTGAAGAAACATCTGCGCGCGCAGGAAGTCGCGCTGGAGAACCGCCTGCCCTGCATCTACCTGGTCGACTCCGGCGGCGCGTTCCTGCCGCTGCAAGACGAGGTGTTCCCGGACAAGGAACATTTCGGCCGCATCTTCTACAACCAGGCACGCATGAGCGCGCTCGGCATCGCGCAGATCGCGGTGGTGATGGGCTCGTGCACCGCCGGCGGTGCCTACGTTCCGGCGATGAGCGACGAGACGATCATCGTCAAGGAACAAGGCACGATCTTCCTCGGCGGCCCGCCGCTGGTAAAGGCCGCCACCGGCGAAGTTGTCGACGCGGAGACGCTCGGCGGCGCGGAAGTGCACACATCTATTTCCGGTGTCGCCGATCACTTTGCCGAGAACGACGCGCACGCGCTCAGCATTGCTCGCGACATCGTCGCAAATCTGAACCGCAAGAAAGCCATCACCCTCGCCCTGCGCGAGCCGCGCGAGCCGATCTATCCGGCCGAGGAACTCTACGGCTGTGTGCCGCGCGATACGCGCATCCCGTTCGACATCCGCGAGGTCATCGCGCGCATCGTCGACGGCTCGGAGCTGCAGGAATTCAAGGCACGTTACGGCAAGACGCTGGTGACCGGCTTCGCACACATCCACGGCTATCCGGTCGGCATCGTCGCGAGCAACGGCATCCTGTTCGCCGAATCCGCGCTGAAAGGTGCGCACTTCATCGAGCTGTGCAACCAGCGCAACGTGCCACTGGTGTTCCTGCAGAACATCACCGGTTTCATGGTTGGCAAGAAATACGAGCAAGCCGGCATCGCCAAGGACGGCGCGAAGATGGTCACCGCGGTTGCGTGCTCGCACGTCCCGAAGTTCACCGTCGTCATCGGCGGCAGCTTCGGCGCCGGCAACTACGCGATGTGCGGTCGCGGCTACCAGCCGCGCTTCCTGTGGATGTGGCCGAATGCGCGGATCAGCGTGATGGGCGGCGAGCAGGCCGCGAGCGTGCTGGCGACGGTCAAGCGCGATGGACTCGAAGCGGCCGGCAAGAGCTGGAGCAAGGACGACGAGGAAGCATTCAAGGCGCCGATCCGCGAACAGTACGAACGCCAGGGTCATCCCTACTACGCGACCGCGCGGCTCTGGGACGATGGCATCATCGACCCCATCGACACGCGCCGCGTGCTGGGTCTTGCGATCTCGGCGAGTCTCAATGCACCGATCGAACCGGGCCGTTTCGGCGTGTTCCGGATGTAGTCTTGCCAGGCCGCTCCGGTCGGCAACGGCGCGGACGACACATCAGGCACTCGATAAGTCGTCCCGCAACAACCGGGTCGATGGGTGGATCATTCAGCCTCGGCGCGGGCAAGCGTCCGCGCGGCGGCTACATCAACACCAGCTCCTCGGCCGAAGTCGGATGGATCGCGACGGTCGCGTCGAGGTCGGCCTTGCGTGCGCCCATCTTCAAGGCGACCGTAAAGCCCTGCAGAATCTCGTCCGCTGCGGCGCCGAGGATATGAATACCGACGATGCGCTCGTCCGAGCCGACACAGACGAGTTTCATCAATGTCTTCTCCTCGCGTTGGGCCAGCGCGGCGAGCATCGGACGGAAACTCGACCGATACACCTTCACCGCATCGCCGTGCAGTTCGCGCGCGGCTTCTTCGCTGAGGCCTACCGTTCCGATCGGCGGATGCGAGAACACGACAGTCGCGATATTCGCGTAGTCGAGCTTCGCGTCAGCCACAGCGCCGAATACGCGGTCGGCGAGCCGGCGCGACGCGGCGATCGCGACCGGGGTCAGCGCGAGACGGCCGGTCACATCGCCGACCGAGTAGACATTCGGTGCGGTCGTGTTCTGCCATTCGTCGGTCACGATGAAGCCCTGCGCATCGAGCGCGACACCGGCGCTCCCAAGGCCGAGATCCTCTGTGTTCGGGATGCGGCCGATCGCCCAGACCAGCGCATCGAAACCCTTCGCGGCGTCACCGCTTGCGAAGTGCAATGCATACCCGTCGGCTTCCTTTGAAGCGGCGAGCGGATTGCAAGCAAACACGAGTTCGATCGCGCGCGCGCGCATCGCGTCAGCTAGCGCACCGCCCAACTCGCGGTCAAACGAACGCAGCAGGCGCTCGCCGCGCGCAAACAGTGTCACCTCGGCACCGAGTGCGCGCAACACGCCTGCGAGTTCGACCGCGATGTAACCGCTGCCGACCACGGCGACACGGCGCGGACATTCGCGCAACGCGAAGAAGCCGTCGGAATCGATGCCGAGATCCGCACCGGGAATCGCCAGTCGCTGCGGCCGCGCACCGGTCGCGATCATCACATGCGCAGCGTTCAATTCGTGCTTGCCGGCAGCGATACGATTCGCTGCGAGAAAGTGTCCGCGTTCGTGGAACAGGGTGATGCCCAGCTCCGCAAGGCGCCGTCGGTAACTCACATGGATGTTCGCGATATAGCTGCTTCGCCGGGTGACGAATGCTTCCCAATCCAGCGCGCCCGGGGTCAGGTCGAAGCCGACTTCGCGCGCGACTTGCTGCGCCTCGGCGAGTTCGGCGGCGAGCCACATCGCTTTCTTCGGCACGCAACCGACGTTGACGCAGGTGCCGCCGAGTACGCCGGGTTCGAGCACGACAACGCGCGCGCCATGGCACGCCGCGCGGATCGCCATCGCGATGCCACCGGAACCGGCGCCGAGGACCACCAGATCGAAGTCGCGTTCGCTCATGCGGTTACTTCCGTGCGACGACTGAAGAGGCGGCTGCGATCGGCATCGACAGCGCGCTCGGATGCGCCGCGTCGTGGTAGAGCGTGATCGTGACCTTGCGCGCGTCCTTGCCCGATTCCTCGGCGACGACGCCGCCCGTGTTGTAGTTCTTCTCGGCATACATCGAGTTCACCGGCCCAATCGCAAGACGCAGGCGGCTGCCCTTGCCGATGCGTCGCGCGACGAACGTGAAATGGTCGAAATCATAGCGTTCGATGGCCCCGGGCTTGACCCGTTGCGCCGCACGCAGGCTCTGGCGATGGCGTGCGCGCAACGCGTCGCTGGCCAGGAATACGCTGCTGCCGTCAGGTTTGACCTCGAATACGTAGACTGCGAGATCGGTGTCAGGCTGGTCCAGCGCGATCCAGGCCGAGAGCTTGAAAAAGCCGGCGATGTCGGTGTCCGTCATGAACATCGGCGAGTGGTAGAACAGCGCCTTGCCGGACGCCATCATCACGCCGCGCTGATCGGTCAGGCCATTCGGCGATTCCTCCTGTTCCCACGCGGCGGAACCGGTATCGAGCGGATCGTAGACGTAATGGTCTGGCTTGCCGCTGGCGGCCTCGTCGAGCTTCAGGTCGCCCGCGGCGAACACATCGTTCGCGCGCGCGGCCACCGAGTCGAGATACCACGGCTGCGTTTGCGCGGTCACCGCATCCAGAGTCGGTGCATAGCGCCAGGTTTCCTCTCCGGTGACGTAGTACGCGACCTTGTCCTTCAGGAAATCGGGTTTCGCGCTGCCTTTCAAGGTCCAGTCGTACCACGACTTGTGCAACGCATTCATGTCGAGCAGCGCGGCCTGGCCGAACTTGAGGCCGCCAACGTCGGCCTTCGGCGTGCGCGTGCCGGCGTGGTCCCACGGACCGATGATCAGATAGTGCTTCGCCTTCGCCGTGGCCGAACCGTATTGCTGATCGTCGCGGTAGTACGCGAGTGCGCCGGGTTGGTCGCCGTCGTACTGGCCGCAGATACTGAGGATCGGTAACGCGAGCTTCGCGTACTGCTCCGGCGTCGGGCTGAAGCTATCCCAATACGCGTCCTGCATCGGATGCGAAATCCAGGTCTGGAAGATCGGCGAGGGATTGCCGACGTAGCGGTCGAGTTCCTTGAACGGCGCATGCGCCTCGTACCAGCGCCGGAACTGCGCGCTCCAGAACGCGCTGTCACCGAAGATGTTTTCCTGTGACGTGTGCCCGCCGACCAGCGCCAGCCATTGCATATCGTAGGCATAAAACATGTTGTGCTGCATCGGATAGTCGACGCCGGGCTTCGGTGAGGCGACCGGCACGATGGTCGCGAGATGTGGCGGAAACTCCTTTGCAGTCGCCCATTGGTCGTAGCCGGCGTAGGAACCGCCCCACATCGTGACCTTGCCGTCGCAGTACGGCTGGGTGGCCAGCCATTCGACGACGTCGTGGCCGTCCTTCGCCTCTTGCAGCAACGGCGTGAACTCGCCCTCGGAATTGCCGCGACCGCGCACGTCGACGGTCAGGAACACATAGCCGTGCGCGGCGAAATACATGCCGCGATCATGGTAGCTCTGCGCGATGTACGGAGTCAGCGTGAACACGCACGGCAGTGGCTGTTTCTGGTCGCGCGGCTTGTACAACGTCGCGTTGAGCTTCACGCCATCGCGCAGCGGAATATGCACGCCCCATTGGAACTCGACCGGATCGTGCGCCGTGTCCGCCGCATACGTCATCGAGACGAAGCACGCTCCGAGCGCGAACAGGACGGCAAGAGCGTGATGGCGATGAAACATGGACTTCCTCTGGTTCCGGTGGATCTAGATAAAACGCGCCGCGTTGAACGGCGCGAGATCGAACGACGGTTTTCTGCCTGTGACAACCTCGCAGGTCAGCAACCCAGTGACTGCGGAAAGCGTCACGCCGAGCATGCCGTGTCCGGTCGCGAGAACCAGATTATCGACGCCCGGCGCCCTGCCGAGCATGGGTAGATCGTCAGGGGTCATCGGTCGCCAGCCGTACCACTCCTCGACGACAGCAGGGCCTTCCGGCTCGTGCAGGAACTCGGCGGCGCCTCGCTTCAGCGCATTGAGCCGTGCGCGGTTGAGTGATGTGTCGTAACCGGCGAATTCCATCGTGCTGCCAAGACGGTAGCCCGAGTCCCACGCGGTCACGCAGACGCTGGGCTCTTTCAAGGTCAGCGGAATGCGCGGACACAGCGCCGGTCGCGTGTAGGTGATCGAATAACCCTTGCCCGGCTGGATGGGAATGCGCAGCCCGAGTTGACGTGCGACCCGCGGCGACCACGCGCCGAGCGCGAGCACAACGTCGCGACCAAAGAAATCGCCGTTCGCTGTCGACACCTTCGTCACCCTCGCGCCATCGCGTGCGATGCCGGCGACGCAGGTGTGTTCCTCGATGCGGCCACCTTTCGCGCGCACCACGCGCGCGAGTTCGGCCGCATACCGATCGGGCCGCAGTTGCGCGTCACCGGGATTGAAGAATGCGCCGACAACGCCGGGCTTCAGGGCGGGCTCGCGCGCAAGCACACTCGCCGCGTCCAACACGTCGACGCGGATGCCGACTGCGGCCAGCGCAGCAGGCAGCGCGTGCGAATGCTCGAAATTGGCCGCATCGCGAAACACATTCAACGTACCGAGCGCCTCGAACTCGCAGTCGAGGCGTTCCTTGTGCACGAGCTCTTCGATCAGTTCGCGCGAGCGAATCAACAGCGGCGCCTTGAGTCGGGTCGCGCGCTCGAAATCCTTCCAGTTGCAATGTCCCGCGAAACCGAACAGCCAGCGCAGCAATGCCGGATCGAGGCGCGGTCTGATGCGCAGCGGTGCATCGGCCTTGAACAGCCAGCGCAGCGACGTGCCGATCGTGCCGGGTGCCGCCAGCGGCATCGCGTGGCTCGACGTCAGCGTGCCGCAATTGCCATGCGAACTGCCGCAGGCGATCGTGCCTTGTTCGAGTACCGTCACGCTGCGACCGGCTTCGAGCAGATAGTACGCACAGCAAAGCCCGATCACGCCGCCGCCGAGAACCAGCACATCCGATGTTTGTGTCGTCATGGTGGCAATTGTACGGCTTTGCCTGGGCAGTCCAGGATTCGAGTCGACGCCGATTCTGGCGGCGTGAGGAAACGGCTCTCTCCCTGAAGGGTTAAAGCTATGCAGTGCGCGATCGAGCGAGGTCGCGTCGTAAGCTGCCATCGACCGCGTGCGCCCGATCCTCGCGGCCGCTGTCGATGCACTCGACATCGTTGCGGTGGCTGCGCGGTTTGGCGACGATCTCGCGCGCAACGACTGCGTTGTCCCAAGGGTGCCAGCATGAACGCACTCACCGACGAACAGCTTCGGATCATCGAAGACAAGCTCAACCACCGTCCTCGAAAAACGTTAGGATTCAAGACGCCGAGCGAAGTCTTCTTCGCTTCCTTCGAGCATCGCGCTTCGTAGTTGAATCCGCCAAGTAGGTGAAACGCTGTTCACAGCTTGCCGGGGCGAGGGCGATAGCCTCCCACCCAAGCCAGAGCAGCCCGTACGAGAGCGGGTGGGACAACTCGAACAAGTGCGAGCAGCAACTTGAAGCGCCAGGAAACGGCATGATGCAGGGGCCCACTGGCGGATGCGGCCAGCACATGCTGCGCAACGTCTTGCGGACTGAGGTTGACGCCTAACCTTTTGACAAACAGATTTTCCCTACTGGTTTCGAGCATAGGGGTATTGACGAACGGAGGGAGCACGTCGCGAACCGCCACTCCGTATCTTGCCCATTCGCTTGCCAACGCTTCCGTGAAGCCACGCACCCAGAACTTGCTGGCGGAATAGGTTGCCATACTTGGAATCCCGATGATCGACGCAGCCGATGAAAGGTTGACGACGGCTGGTTGCCTGCCAAGCGCAGCACTGCTCTTGAGCAGAGGCAATGCACTTTGGCAACAATGCGCAAGCCCCAGGTTATTGACCGCCAGCAAGCGAGCGATTTGGCTCGCCGGTTGCTCCTCGAAATGCCCGGTGTATAAAAGTCCTGCACAATTCACCAGCAGGTCGAGATTTCCGTCAACGTATTGCCCGAATCTCGCAAACGCATTGGCAACGGAAACCGGATCGGTAACGTCCGCAGCCAAGGGCATGGTGTTACTCCCCAATTGGGAAGCCAATCTGCCGACTGCCCCTTCGTCAAGGTCGACCATTCCCACGGTCCATCCTTGCTCTGCCAGCAGGCGGGCGACGGCGCACCCTATGCCGGACGCGGCCCCAGTGACCAGCGCATGACGAGTTGCTGGCTTCATGGAAGCACTGCTCCGGCATTCAGGCGCAACTGCAGCGCATGGGTATGGAACACGATTGCCGGTTTGGCGTTTTTCAGACCGAGAGCGGCAAGTCGCTGCGCCATCGGATGGGAACTGCCCGAAACCTTGAGCCGAATCGATCCGGGCAGACAGATTTTTGCACCCCCACGCGTGTTTACCAAAGTCCGCAACATTTTGCCCTGGTGGCTTGAATACAGGATCAGATCCAGCAGCGGTCCTCGAATACCCATGCCGGCTTGCCCTGACAGGCTGATCAACTCACCCGAGGTGCCCGGATCAGTCACAGTGCCGTTGAAGCTATTCCCCTTCAGCGAAAACCCAATCGGAGTAACGAACTTGGGGTAGCTCCAGATTTCCCGACCCGCCGCACACGCCGCCGCCGTGGTGACCGGGAGATCAATGATACAGAGGCCGACAGACATCTTGTCGAGGCTATTGAACATCGACAACAGCGGAAACGTTGGCATCTTCGTTCCATTGGGAACAACCGCAATTGCTACGCCTACCTCGTTGTAGTCAGCAATAGATGTCTGACGGTATTCGTAAAATGCAACGCCCACCAGAGCCTTTCCGCCAGCCAAGCGAACTGCCTGCAGGCCTTGAGGGGAGACCATGGCTTGCGCCTTGTCGTAGTCAACCCTGAACAACGCCATCAGCTGGGAGTTGTCGTAATACAAAATAGGCATGTCGACGTTCCCCTCAGTAGTGGGGAAAGCAGTTCTTGGATACTGGAAAAACGGGTCACTTTGCCATGCAGTCATCTTCACACTCCTATGCCCTGATCGAAGTTCATCAATTGATCCTGCCAATCCTCGATCAAGGACAATCGATTGATCTGATTCGTACCCTCAAAAATTCGGGTGAGTCGAACGTCGCGGAAAATTTTCTCTAATTTCTGCTCATGCAATCCGCCGTGATCGGCCAGCAGATCCATTGCCATTTCGCAGACGTGCTGGGCTCGATCGGTAGCGTGAAACTTGCACAACGATGCGTTAAGCTGGCGGGGTTGCCAGGCATCTCGCGCCTCCTCCCAAACCAGGCTGCGGATTGCCCGGGTTTCAGCAACCATGGTAGCAAGATGCAACTGGACATCTTGGTAGTGGATCAGGGCCTTGCCGCCGAGGGTGTACCGCCGGGCGAACTCCAGCGCAGTCTCGGTGGCCGCTCTGGCGAAGCCTACTCCCATAGAAGCGACAGGAATGCGAGACGCGTTTAGCGTGGCACGGTTGAGCGCCCACCCTTTGCGAAGGCCACCAATGATCCGGTCATTGGGTACGAACACATCAGTGAATTCGATTTCCGCGGCACCCGAGGCACGCATCCCCATCTTGAGTTCAGTACGGACCACTTTGAAGCCGGGAGCGTCACAATCGACATAGAAACAGGTCCATGACTCCATCCCCTCACTGTGAAGGGCTGCAAACACTGTCGCTGTCTTGGCAAGATCGCCTCCGCTGATATAGCATTTCCGCCCGTTCAGCAGATATCCACCGATGGTCGGCGTCGCGACGACGCCAGGACGATAGGCCGCCGCGCCGTGCCCTTCCTCGGCATCCGAACCTGCACCCGGTTCGGTAATCGCAAAGGCGACCAAGTGCGGCTCACCACGCTGACAGCTTCGATATACTGGAACGAGAAACCGCAGGATGGTATTTACGCTACCCGACAACGCGAGAGGCATGACGCCAAGGTGATGGGCAGACAGCAACAACATCAACCCTCCGCACGCCCTGCTGAATTCTTCGACAATTATGCTGCACTGCCAAATTGGGGCATAACGCACCGAGCGCCATTTCATGCTCCCGAGTGGTCGTGGCAGAAAGTAGCTGAGCCAGCCTTGCCTACCAGCTTCACAAAGAATCCTGTGGGCGGCAGGATGGCATTCGCCTGCCGGCAAGTGAGGAGCAAGGTCGAGTTCAGCGGCGACAGGCAGCAGGTATTGCTCAGCGAACGCTCTTGCCCTGCGACGTTGCTTTGCCAAAGGCCCAGGTAGACGCGCGAAATCGGTTTCCCAAAGATCTCTGACCGGGTAATCCGTAAGCACGCGCCCTATCATCGGGAAATTCCGGAATTGCCAATGTGGCGACAACGGATGATTGGTCGGCAGATGTCCGTGAAGGTGGCTTAGCGTACTCATGCAAACTCTCCAATCCATCCTGCCAGGAAGGAATACACTTCTCTCGTTCCCCCGGCTAGTAGCTTCAGCATGTTCTGATCACGCACTAGTTTCTCCGGCCCAACCTCACGCATGTACCCGATACCGCCATGCACCTGCATGACTTGGTTCGCCGCATGGCAGAGCAATGTGTGGGTGCTGGCCCGAGTCGCTGCGACCGCACCTGGATCGATCTCATCGATAGGTCGTGCGAATGCGTCAAGAGCAACATCGGCCTGATGTCGGGCGACCTCGATTTCGCTGAGCATTTGTTGGACCGCCGAATGGCTGGCGATGATTTTTCCGCCCTGCTTGCGGATGGTAGAGTAATTGCGCGCAAGCTCCTGGCCGCGAACTAGGGCGCCCGCCGCGATGGCAAGTAGGCCGATCATGTCCATTTTCAGCAGACGTCCGTAAATGAAACGGGACTCCTCGTCATCAGGCGCTCTGATCTCTCCCGATGCAGACGTTCCGCGAACCTGGAAGCTGGACAGCTCATCGAGCCCGTGCTGAGCCCGGCACGGCTTTACTTCCAGACTGTCGCGTCCGACAAGCTGCCATGCGATCCGTCCGCTGCGCCATATCGGCCATAGCATGGTCTGCCACGCCTGCGGCGCATACACAGTCGTCGCATGCGCTCTTCGATCAAGCCAGTCTGTGAGCAGGCGGACTTCATCGTCTTGCAAATCGATTGCTTTGAGCCATCTTGAAACACTGGTGCGCGCTAGTCCGTAGTGCCCGGTCGATACCAGCGTTGTGCCAAGAATGTTGACCTCATCCAGTTCAAAACCCACCTGCTCGGCCAAGGACCGGGCAAGGGCGATTCGGTGCCATGCGAAGGCGACCCCAGGGTTTGCATAACCGATATGTCGGAGGGCTCCGATATTGAATGCCATTGCCTCGGCTTGGTGGCAGTCCTCCCATATACTGAATCCACTCTCGGCAGTCGCCAGGGAAAGGATGCCAAGGTTGTTGGCTTCCCGCGTGAGTTCTTCCAGCAGTACAGATTCAATTGGCGCGTCTGGGTGTGCCGTGGCATCGGCAATGCGTCCCCGGGCAAAGCGACCGACCTCGGCGAGCAATTGCTTCGAATCTTCGGTATCGATATGCATGGCAATGCGGACCAATCAATGTTGAGAAATAGGCGCCAGAAATCAAACAAGAATCGCGGAGGTCTTACGCGATAAGCGGGTCAGAGCCACTTACGCTCAGCCGATCCCCCGCACCCGCAGCGTCAACCCTTTGAGAAAATTCCGCAACAACTGATCGCCGCACAGGCGGAAGTTCTTGTGCCCGGCCTGGCGAAACAACGCGTTGAGTTCGGGCTTGGAGATCGGGAAGCCGGCGGCTTCGAGGATCTGGTGCATGTCGACATCCTTCCGCTCGAACGCCACTCGCAACTTTTTCAACACCACGTTGTTCGTCACCCGCGTCTCTACCGGCCGCGCGAGCAGGCTGTCGTCCTTGCCGCGCTTGAAAAACACCAGCCCGTCGAGAAAATGTGCCAGCGACAAATAGGGGTCAGGTTCATTTCCTACACTTTCCTCCTGCGACGCAAGATACAGTCGCTAAGTACGTGGTACGAAAGGCTCTTCAAAGCCAGTCGCGCCGATGGCGATTTTCCAGAAAGGGCGCTCAGGGAGAAATGAGCCTGACCACTTTTCCCCCAACGGTTTGCTGCGTCAGCACCTGCCCAAGGGTTGCGACCTCAGTGCCTACACGGAGGCGAACCTTCAACAGATCGAAGACAAGCTCAACCAACCCAAAAACGGCATTGCCACTTCATGGTGGCTAGGCTTCCGCACACCCCAGCGGGTGTTCGACGCCTCCTTCAAACGTGTTGCACTTCGCAGTTGAATCCGCCGTTCCACATATGTGGATGACCACCACTCGCAATTTTCCACCCACCACTTTCCATGCCCGCAGAAATCCCTTACAATTCCGCGCTTTCCATGTCCAGAAACTGTTGCGAGGCGTTCCATGAAAGTGCTGTCGTCCCTCAAGTCCGCAAAGAAGCGCCATCGCGACTGCAAGGTCGTGCGTCGTCGCGGCAAGGTATTCGTGATCTGCAAGAGCAATCCGCGTTTCAAGGCGCGCCAGCGCTGAGCGGAACACCGCTATCGGATTTCGATGAAAAGGGCCGCTCTGTGGCCTTTTTTCGTTTTTAGGACTTCTGCGCGTTCGAGACGGCGAGCATGCATCGGTCGCGGCGGTCATGGAACCGTGCGCGGGCTTCTGCTACAAAGGCGCTTGCTGGTGCAGGAATGTCGACTGTTCTTCTTTTCAGAACAAGGAATTGAGCCATGTTTGCGAAGTACGTTCTCGTTACCGCGTCCGCCCTCGCCGCCGCCGCGATGCTGGTCCCTGGCGCGCATGCCGACACGCTGGCCACGCCTGCCAAGAAGCACCATCAACACCACCACTACTCGACCGAGCACGGCAACGTGCCGAGTCGCGGCATGAGCATGGCCCAAGTCGAGAAGCGCTACGGCGCTCCGCTCGACAAATTGCCGCCCGCCGGCGGCGATTCGGCGCGTCATCCGGTCATCAACCGTTGGCACTACAGCGGCTACACCGTCTATTTCGAGCGCACCCGCGTGATCCACAGCGTGTTCGATTCGACGGCCGCACCAAAATCCTGATCCGATGACGGCGCGTTTTCGCCTGCCTGCGGAGTGGGAACCGCAGGCCGCGGTGGTTATTGCGTGGCCGTGCGCCGGCACCGACTGGGCCCCTCGCCTACCCCGCATCGAGATCGCGTATGTCGCGCTGGCCGCGGCGATCGCGCGCTTCGAGCCGGTGCTGGTCTGCGTCGCCGACGCGTCCGTGCGCGAGCGCGCGGCAAGATTGCTTGCTGAAGCCGGCGTCGACATGGGCCACCTGCGTTTCGTCGAAGTCGCCTACGACGACACCTGGCTGCGCGACTCCGGCCCGCTGACGCTGACCGACGGCGCGGCTTTCCGCCTTGTCGATTTCCGCTTCACCGGTTGGGGCGGCAAGTTCGAAGGTGGCTGCGACGATCGCCTGATCGAAGCGCTGATCGCGCGCGGCGTGTTCCGCGCGGCAGAACACCGGCGCATCGACTGGGCGCTCGAAGGCGGCGCGATCGAATCCGATGGCAACGGCACGATCCTGACCACCTGGCGTTGCCTGCATCAGCGCCATCCGCAGATGTCGCGCGATGAAATGAGCACGATGCTCAAGGAGTCGTTCGGCGCCGAACGCGTGCTCTGGCTCGACTACGGGTATCTCCAGGGCGACGATACCGACGCGCATATCGACACCCTCGCGCGCTTCGCACCCGACGATGCGATCGTGTTGCAGACCTGCGATGACCCGACCGATCCGCACTACGAAGAACTCGCGCGCATGCACGAGGAAATCGCAAACCTGCGCACTGCTGATGGCCGCGCATATCGTCTGCATTCACTGCCGTGGCCGCGCGCGATCATTGATGATGGCCGCCGGCTCGCGTCATCCTACGCGAACTACCTGATCGTCAACGATGCGGTGGTGATGCCTGCCTACGGCGATGCAGCAGATGCGCACGCCGCCGAGGTCGTTGCCGCAGCACATCCGGAGCGCGAAGTCGTTGCGGTCGACGCACGTCCGCTGATCTGGCAGAACGGCAGCGTGCATTGCCTGACCATGCAGCTGCCGGCCAATCTGCTCGCCGCTTCAGGGAAAGCCTGAACAAGCCTGTTGGATCGCAGCTATGTCGATCCGGCAACGGCCACGCGTTTGCTTGGCGCAGCGAGTGCCATGAAACTTGTTCAACGCTGCACTGATGTCGGTGCGGGATTGGACGCGCGTTACCCCATGAAACGGGGCGCTTTCGGACTCACGTTCGCCAACGGATGATCCCGGCTTCTCGCCTCGGCGCGAAACTCACTCGCTGGCAGGTACGGTCCGTACCCGCCAAGACGGCGCGCCGCGCCGGCAGTGCTGGCGTTCGACCTGTTGAAGCCGCTGCCGGCAGTACGACGCGCGCTTGGCGGAGCGCGCAGCCGCCCAGCCTGATACTCGCGCGCCAGTAGCTGCCGTTGCGCTACGGCACCCGCAGCACAGCCGCGCCCTGCAAGCGACCGTGGCGCAGATCGGCGAGCGCGGCATTCGCTTCGGTAAGCGGATAGCGCTGCACCCGGGTGGCAACGCCGGCTCGTGCGGCAGTGTGGAGGAACGCGTGTCCATCGGCGCGGGTCAGGTTGGCGACCGAGACGAGCTGGCGTTCCTCCCACAGCAGGCGGTACGGGAACGACGGGATGTCGGACATGTGGATACCGCCACAGACCACGCGCCCGCCCTTGCGCACGGCTGCGAGCGCAAGCGGCACCAGCGCGCCGACCGCTGCGAAGATGATTGCCGCATCGAGCGCCTGCGGCGGTTGCGAAGTGGAATCGCCGGCCCATACAGCGCCGAGCGTGCGCGCGAAGGCCTGCGTGGCCAAGTCGCCGGGACGGGTGAAGGCGTAGACCTGCCGTCCTTGCCAGCACGCGACCTGGATAAGGATGTGCGCTGCCGCGCCGAAACCGTAGAGGCCGATTCGCACGCCATCACCCGCCGCGACCAGCGCGCGCCAGCCGATGATGCCCGCACAGAGCAGCGGCGCCGCGGCTGCCGCATCCGGCCATACGGTGGCAGGCAGTGGCAGGCAGAAAGCCGCATCGGCGATCACATGGCTCGCATAGCCGCCGTCGCGCGTACAGCCGGTGAACTGCGGCGCATCGCAGAGGTTCTCGAACCCATTGTGGCAATAGTCACAATGGCCGCAGCTGCGGCCGAGCCAAGAAACCCCGACGCGCTCGCCAACCGCCGGGGTGACGGCGCCTTCGCCTGCCATGTCCACGATGCCAACGATCTCGTGGCCCGGAACGACCGGCAGGCGTGCCTGTGGCAGCTCACCGTCGATCAGATGCAGGTCCGTGCGGCAGACGCCGCAGGCCTCGACGCGGATCCGTACCTCGCCACGACCGGGCAGCGGATCGGCGCGCTGTTCGAATACCAGTGGCATGCCGATTGACCTTGCCACCATCGCGTGCATGGGCCTCGACTCCGATTGCAGTGCGTCCGCCGTGGGTGTTCAGTGCGGTGCGGCGACCGCCGTGCGGTTCGCTGCAGCAATGGCCTCGCGGCCCACGGGCACCGCTGACAGGATACCCGCATCGGTGCCGCCAGCCGTGCAGAAGATGCGAGCGATTCAGCCATTCCGGATCCGGGTAATACGCGAACACGATGGAGCCGTCCCGGATTGTGTCTATCAGGCGGCGAGCGACCGCCAGCCGCACCGCGGGACAGCCGAAACTGCGGCCGAGGCGTCCAGTGAAAAGCCCAAGCCGGATGTTTTCAGCATCCTGCTAATACCCGCGCTTGGCGCGCGGCGGTCGCTTCAGCATTGCCCTGTCGGCGCGTGCCGACACATGCGCTGGGCTAGTCAGGGAAGGTGGCGTCACCCCGGCAGCACCACGCCCAGGCGGCAGCCAGCTTACGAACCAGTCCGCGGCGAGCTGCGCCACCAACTCGAGTGCGTTCGGCTCCTCAAACAGATGCGTCGCGCCGGGGACCACGATGAGTTCGGCCGACTCCGGCATGTTGGCCCATGCGCCCCGGTTGAGCTCGAGTACTTCGTGGTCGGCGCCGCCGACGATCAGCAGCACCGGTGCCTGCAACCTGGCCAGGGTCGCACGATCAACCAGATCCGGACGCCCGCCCCGGGCGACCACAGCGGCGATCCGTTGCGCACGTGCCACCGCGGCGATCAGCGCGGCTGCGGCACCCGTGCTGGCTCCGAACAACCCGACTGGCAACCGCGACACGACCGGATCGCGACCGAGCCAATCGATGACCACGCCGAGACGCCTCGCGAGCAGCACGATATCGAAACGCGACGAGCGCTCGCGGTCCTCGACCGGCGTCAGCAGGTCGATCAGCAGTGTCGCCAGCCGTACCCGGTTGAGTTCACCGGCGACGAAGCGGTTGCGCGGACTGTGCCGACTGCTGCCGCTACCGTGTGCGAACAGCACCAGGCCACGTGCGTTCGCGGGCACGCACAGTTCACCCTCCAGCACGACGCCATCTCCCGGCACCGCGACCATGCGCGAGACGGGCGAATCGGATGCAGCTGCCGTCCCGGCCTCGGCCAGCAACGAAACGACTTCCTCGTCACCGACCGGCGCGAAGCGCTCATAGAACTGGCCGACCGCATTGAAATCTGCCGGCGCCGCGAGGCAGACGACCTCGTCGGCGAATGGCGCGACCCGGCGCAGACTGTCCGGTGCCGCGACCGGCACAGCGCAGACCAGCCGCGCAGGATGGCGTGCCCGCACGGCCTGCAGCGCCGCACCCATCGTCGCGCCTGTGGCGAGGCCGTCGTCGACCATGATCACGTCGCGTCCGGCTGGATCGGGCGATGTCCGCCCCGCCCCGTAGGATGCGCGCCTGTCGCGGATCAGCGCGAGTTGACGTGCGGCCTCATCGCGCACATAGGCCGCGTCGGCGCCGGCCTGTTCCGCATGGGCGCCCAGATGCACGTTGCCATCCTCGTCGATCGCGCCGATAGCGAGCTCCGGATTGCCCGGCGCGCCGAGCTTGCGCACCAGCACAACATCAAGCTCGCCGTCGAGCGCATCGGCAACGATCCGGCCGATCGGCACGCCGCCGCGCGGGATCGCGAGCACGAGCGGATGCCTACCCTTGAACCGCACCAGCGCCGCGGCAAGCCGACACGCTGCGTCCTCTCGGTCGATGAAGTAGCGGTTACTCATGGGGATCATTCTCCCGGTGCGGGCAATCGCGTTCGTGCTGCCCGGCCACGCACAATTCATTGCCGACTTGCTCGACGCGACCAATCCGGTGCACCCATTGTCAGCGCGGCCTGCGTGCGGCAGGTGTTGATGCGGAGCAGCGTGTACAGCGGACAGGTGCCGGCCACCGCGGTCAGTAGCGGAACCAGACCGATCAGGCCAAACCAGCGCTGGTTGCCGCTGCCAACCCACAACAGGCTGAGCAGAGCAGGCCGACGAGGATGCGGACGATGCGGTCGGCAGAACCCAGGTTAGGGTGCAGGGCGGATCTCCGGTAATAGCGCAGCACGATCACTGATCGCGACAAAGGCACGATGCGCGCTGTAGCGCGCCGGCATATTGATAAAAATCAAGCGCGCGCCCCCGCGCATATCGATTGCGCGCTCAGAGCGACAGCAGTCAGGCCGCGATCGGCCCTCTCGTCGGGTTTTGGCCGTTGTCGAAACCTAGGTTACGAGATGTTTCGGCAGGTGCTGGCGAATCTCGGCTGGCGTCAGAGTAGTCAGGTCCTTGTGCACCTCGGTGACAACGTAGCGGCGCACCTGTTTGCCGATCGCGGCGTTCAGCGTGCCCAGGAAATGCGGCGATGCGACCAGCACGATCTGGTCGTAGGACCGCTCGACGCGACCGCGTTCGAGCGCCTCGTGCAAGCAATGCGCGAAGCGGTCGGCCGTCTTCTGTTTGGTCGTCGTGTGCGGCTCGATCGCATGGCGTGCCCCGCCGACGCTCTCGAACGTCCGCGGTAAACGATCGCTTTCGAGCTCATGCGCGAGCGCGCGGCCCTCCGGATTGACGAAGTCGGCGATCTCCAGCAACGCGGCTCCGTCCGCGGTGACGGAAAACAGTCGGGCACGCGCCCGATCAGCAACAAGAACCCAGGTATTCATCGTGTGACGTCCTCGTAGTTCGGTTCCGGCGGCGTTGAGCGCCGCTCAGCGATAGACCAGCACTGGAATGCGGCTGTGGGTGAGCACCTTCTGTGTTTCGCTGCCGAGCAACACTCCCTGCATGCCGCGTCTGCCATGCGAGGCCATCAGGATCAGATCGCAGCCATGCTGCGCGGCGGCCGCGATGATCTCCGCTGCGACATCGTCGCTGGTCGTGTAGGCGACGTCGCAAGCGACGCCCGCCGCCGTCGCGGTCCTCGAAACAAGGTCGAGCTGCGTATCGGCATACGCCTGTGCGGCCTTGGCGTAGTCGCCGCGGTTCGCTTCCAGCAATCCCATGATCACGGCGGAGGCATGGAATTTCGGAATCACGTGAAACCCGGTGACCCGGGCCTGGATCGAGGCGGCCAGACGGATGCCCTGCCTGACGGCTTCCTCCGAGAGTACGGAGCCATCGGTCGGAATCAGAATGTGCTTGAACATGATTGCATTCTCTCTTGTGTGCGCGGCATCCGCCAGGACAACACCCTAGCGCCACCTTGTCGGCCGTCGTTGATCCAGGTCAAACACGAGGTGCGTCGGGCGGGCGTTCCCGCACCTCGCCGCTCTCGAGCGCGACCGCATCGCAGGCGTACGCCACGAGACCGATCGATTCGACGCCGAGCAGGCCACCGCGCATGCGGAAGCCAGTGACCTGCTCGCGCCCGTCGTCCGCGAGTTCGCATGTTTTCAGGCAACCGACGTGGACAAGAAACAATGCGCGGAAGGGCTGGGCCCGCGCGAAACAGATACTGTCCGGCAACAAGTTTGCGGCGCATCACGGGGACGAACTCGCGCAATTCTTCGATGCCGATATCGCCGCTGCTTTCGAACGTTTCCGGACGCATCAATTGCATCGGGCCAGTCAGGATTGCGGAAGCCGTTGCCATGTTCATCGCTGGTTCCTCACGGGATCGCCGTGTGTCTGGCCTCCAAGGCAAGCGTGCCGCTGCGCGCGACGACGACGCGCCGGTAACAGTGCGTAACAGCGTGTAACAGAACAACGGTTCTCGGCATAGCCGCATGCTGGTCCGCGGCGCCGATGGCCGCTTGGCTCCGCAATCTCAACGCACGACCAGCACCGGGATCGTGCATTGCGCGATCACCTTGGCGGTCACGGAGCCGAGGATCAAGCTGCCTAGCGCGCCGCGGCCATGCGAGCCCATCACGATGAGATCGAACTTTCCGCTTTTCGCGACGTCAACGATCATCGACGCCGGATCGCCGATCAAGGCCTTTTCCCCGAATGGCAGCTGTGCACGCTTCAATGCAGCCTTCGCCGACCGCATTGCCGCCTGCGCCGCTTCGGCGTGATAGCGGGCGACCTCTTTGGGATCCCACTCCGCCCTGATGCTGCGCGGCAGTAGCGGGTCGACATACAGCAGGACAACCTCCTTCTCCGTGCCAAATACGCCGCGATGCTTCGCGAGATAACTCGCCGCCCGCGTGCTGAATCGGCTTCCATCGGTGGCCAGCAGGATTTTCATGCAGCGTTCCCTCAAGGTTGATTCGAAGTCGTAGTACACAGAGGCAGTCGATGCGCATCGCCGTTCGTCAATGGCGGAGAAACACGGGCAGCGCCGCATCGCGCAGTACCTGCCGGGTGGCGCCGCCGAACGCCCATTCGCTGAAGCGGCTCCTGCCGTAGGCGCCCATCACGAGCAGGTCTGCGTCCACTTGCGCAGCGGTTTCCAGCAGCGCGGTGCCGGCATGATCCTCATCCACGACGATGGCCTTCCGTTCCGGCACTATCCCGTGACGTCCGAGATACACCTCGATCTCGAACGGTGGCTTCCAGCCGATCTCGATGAAGGAATCGCGACGTTCGCCGCTGAGCAGCACGACCCGCTGCGCGCGCTGGAGCAAAGGCAGGGCGGCATGGATTGCACGCACCGCCTCAGGGGCCCCGTTCCATGCCAAGGCGATGCACTCCAGGCGGGCTTCGCGAACATCCCGCGGCAGGACGATGCACGGTATATCGACGCGCAGCACCAGCGCACCGAGATCGTAAGGCGATCCCCACGCGGTGTCGGGATCGCGCTGGAGCACAAGCAGATCGGTCCAATTGCCGATGTGCGCGAACACGTCGGGCACATACCCTTCCGCGACCTGCCAAGCTGCATGGCGCACACCCAAGCCCTGCGTCCACGCCACGAACGATTGCTCCGACGCGTGCGCGGTCTCCTCGATTTCGCGTGCGTTCTCGATGATCGCGCTGAGCAATGCGGGCGATCCGTATGGAGGCATCATGTGGAGCGGAGAAGGATAGACGTAGGCCCCGGTCAGCGATGCGTCGAGCTTCGTAGCCAGGTGTGCCGCGTAATCGATGCCACTGCCCCAAGTCTTGAAATTGCCTGCATGTACCAGGATGTCGCGCATCGATCGTCTCCTCTGATCTGAGGTACCGCGGAAAACGCGCAGGCGGCGCGAACCTGACCGGTTCACCGCCCTGAGTGGAGCGAAGACTAACGATTCGGCGTGGCCGGCAATTGATCTGCGTCAAGCGACGTGCGCCGTAATGGCCAGGCCATGGGCGGTGGCTCGCGAGCGACTGCCTGATCTGCGCACGGAAAATTTGCTGCGCGCATGACCCAGGTCAATTCGGTTGCCGCCGCGCACGCCGATAATGGTCGCGGACCAATTCGGAGGACATTGACATGCCCAGAACCCCAGCGCCGACGTCACATCACGCCGACTCGCGTGCCACCCGCACCGCGCGTGGCAGCACCGGCAAGCCACCGGCACGCGCCGCCGGCAACGGCAAGCGCACGGCGGAAGCGGATTCACGACCCGCGGTAAAGAAGCGCGTCGCCGCTGCTGCACCGGCAAGCCGCCGCAATACGACGGTGGCCAAGCGCGCGGACATACCTGCCACGCCGCCGAAATCGCGCGCGGCAAAGAAACCGCATCACGAACTGGTGCCGACCCCACCCTCCGCCGATGCGCCACACTGGACGGAAACCCTGGCGGATGGCACGCGCGTGATCGTCCGTCCGATCCACAAGGAGGACGCCGAGCTGGAGCGCGCCTTCATCAAGCGGCTGTCGCCTGAATCGCGTCGGCTGCGCTTCCTCGGCCAGGTGAGCGAACCGAGCGACGACCTGATCAAGCGCCTGACCGACATTGACTACCAGCACGACGCTGCCTTCGTCGCACTCGTGCACCGCGCAGGCGAGAAGCGCGAGATCGGCGTCAGCCGCTACAGCACGAGCGCCGACGGACGTTCCTGCGAGTGCGCGGTCGCGGTCGACGACGAGTGGCACAAGAAAGGACTCGGCACCCTGCTGATGCGCCATCTGATCGAGATCGCGCGCTCGCGCGGCTTGCGCACAATGGTCTCAATTGACGCCGCCAACAATCTGGAGATGCGCGATCTGGCCAAGTTCCTCGGCTTCCGTCGCCGGATCGATCCCGCGGATCCGACCCAGGTCATCCACACACTGACGCTGTAGCACGAGGGCGGTGCATGACGCGCCGCCATCCATCGCGTTCAACGGCGATTGCAGAAAAAACTGCTCAGCAGCGCGCCCGCTTCGGCGGCGAGCACGCCGCCTTGTACCACCAGCCGATGGTTGTGGCGTTCGCTCTGCAAGACGTCGAACACGCTGCCGGCCGCGCCGGTCTTCGGATCGGTCGCGGCATAGACGACCCGCCCGATGCGCGCATGGACCATCGCGCCCGCGCACATCACGCACGGCTCCAGGGTCACGTACAGCGCCGCCCCGGGGAGGCGGTAATTGCGGACGCGGCGGCCGGCGTCGCGCAGCGCGTCTATCTCAGCGTGCGCGCTCGCATCGTTCGCGCCGATCATGCGGTTGCGGCCCTCGCCGATGATCGCGCCGTCAAGAACGATCACGGCGCCGACGGGTACTTCGCCATCCTGCTCGGCACGGCGCGCGAGTTCCAGCGCCTGCGCCATCCAGTAGCGGTCGCGCTCATCGTTCGACAGCGGCAACGTGCCAGTAGCGGGCAGCGGCGGGACAGGCACGCGGTTCATTCCCATTCGATCGTCGCCGGCGGCTTACCGCTTATGTCATAAACAACGCGAGAAATGTTTTTTATCTCATTGATTATGCGTAGAGATACGACTTCAAGAAACTCGTGTGGCAGGCGTGCCCAGCGCGCGGTCATGAAGTCGATCGTCTCGACCGCTCGTAGCGCAATCACCCATTCGTAGGCGCGGCCGTCGCCGACCACGCCGACCGATTTGACCGGCAGGAATACCGCGAAGGCTTGGCTGACCTTGTCATAGAGGTCGTGCCTGCGCAGCTCATCGATGAAGACCTGGTCGGCCCGCTGCAGGATCTCGGCGTACTCGCGCCTAACCTCGCCGAGGATGCGCACGCCCAAGCCAGGACCCGGGAACGGATGCCGGTAGACCATTTCGCGCGGCAGGCCGAGTTCGACGCCGATGCGGCGCACCTCGTCCTTGAACAGCTCCCGCAGCGGCTCGACGAGCTTGAGTTTCATCTGCTCGGGCAGGCCACCAACGTTATGATGCGACTTGATCACATGCGCCTTGCCCGTTTTCGATCCGGCCGACTCGATCACGTCCGGATAGATCGTGCCCTGCGCCAGCCACTTCACGCCTTCGAGCTTGTGCGCTTCCTCGTCGAACACCTCGACGAACAACCGGCCGATGATCTTGCGCTTGGCTTCCGGATCGGCGACGCCGGCGAGCGCTGTGTAGAAACGATCGGCGGCGTTCACACGGATCACGCGCACGCCCATGTGCTCGGCCATCGTCGCCATGACCTGATCGCCTTCGCGGTATCGCAGCAGACCGGTGTCGACGAAGACACAGGTCAGCTGGTCGCCGATGGCCTTTTCAAGCAACGCGGCGACGACCGACGAGTCGACGCCACCGGACAGCCCGAGCAACACCTTGTCCGCGCCGACCTCGGCGCGCACGCGCGCAACGGCATCGTCGATGATGCCGCTGGCCGTCCACAGGGTTTTGCAGCCGCAGATGTCGACCACGAAACGGCGCAGGATTTCGGCGCCGCGTTTCGTGTGCGTGACTTCGGGGTGGAACTGGATGCCATAACGGCGATTGGCCTCGTCGGCCATTGCGACGATCGGCACGCTGTCGGTCGCAGCGGCAATTGAATAGCCGGGTGGCACTTGGGTCACGCGGTCGCCGTGCGACATCCAGACATCGAGCTTGCCACCCTCGCCCGCCAGGCCGTCCAGCAGGCTGCACGGCGTTGTCGGTGATACTGCCGCGTAACCGAACTCGCGCGTGTGATCGGCTTCGACGCCGCCGCCGAGCTGCGCGGCCATCGTCTGCATGCCATAGCAGATGCCGAGCAGCGGTGCGCCGAGATCGAATACTGGTTGCGGTGCGCGCGGTGAATCGGACTCGGTGGTCGACTCCGGGCCGCCGGAAAGAATGATTCCGCGCGGCGCGAAGCGCGCAATCTCGGTGGGATCGTGATCCCAGGCCCAGATCTCGCAGTAGACACCGATCTCGCGGATACGCCGCGCGATCAGCTGTGTGTACTGCGAGCCGAAGTCGAGAATCAGGATTTTGTCGCTATGGATGTTGGTCATCGGGGACACGGGATTTGGAGAAGGCGGCGTCATATGAATCCCGAATCCCGAATTTCGAATCCCAGCTTGATCAGTCCAACCGGTAATTCGGCGCTTCCTTCGTGATTGTCACGTCGTGCACATGCGACTCGCGCACGCCGGCTGTGGTGACGCGCACGAAATGCGGCTTGGTGCGCATGTCCGCGACCGTCGCGCAGCCGACGTAGCCCATCGCCGCGCGCAAGCCGCCGCCGAGCTGATGCACGATATTGCGCAGCGATCCGCGATACGGCACGCGGCCTTCGATACCTTCGGGCACGAGCTTGTCGGCGTCGCTCTCGTCGTCCTGGAAATAGCGGTCTTTCGAGCCCTTCTGCATCGCTGCGAGCGAACCCATGCCGCGATAACTCTTGTACGAGCGGCCCTGGTACAGCTCGACTTCACCGGGTGCCTCCTCGGTGCCGGCGAACATGCCGCCGATCATCACGCAGTCCGCGCCCGCTGCGAGTGCTTTGGCGATATCGCCGGAATAACGGATGCCACCGTCGGCGATCAGGCAGATATCGCTGCCCTTCAATGCGTCGGCGACCATGCTGACGGCGGTAATCTGCGGCACGCCGACGCCGGCGATCACGCGCGTCGTGCAGATCGAGCCCGGACCGACCCCGACCTTGACCGCATCCGCGCCCACATCGGCGAGCGCCCTGGCCGCATCGCCGGTCACGATGTTGCCGGCGATCAGCGAAATCTTCGGAAAGTTCTTGCGTACCCAGCGCACGCGCTCGATCACGCCATCGGAATGGCCGTGCGCGGTGTCGACGATGAGCGCATCGACGCCGGCCTCGATCAAGGCCGCGACACGTTGTTCGGTATCGCCGCCAACGCCGACCGCCGCGCCGACTCTCAGGCGTTCGCGATCGTCCTTGCATGCGCGCGGATTGTCACGCGCCTTCTGGATATCCTTGACCGTGATCAGGCCACGCAGGCGGAACGCGTCGTCGACGACCAGCACCTTCTCGATGCGATGCTTGTGCAGCAGCGCGAGCACTTCGTCCTCGGTCGCACCTTCCTTGACCGTGACCAGGCGTTCCTTGCGCGTCATGATGTTGCGCACCGGATCGTCCGGCTTCTTCTCGAAGCGCAGATCCCGGTGCGTCACGATGCCGACGAGCTGTTCGCCGTCGACGATCGGCACGCCGGAGATATTGTGGCCGCGCGTGATCTGCATGACCTCGCGGATCGAGGTGTGCGGACCGACCGTGATCGGGTCGCGGATCACGCCCGCCTCAAACTTCTTGACCAGGCGCACTTCGGCGGCCTGGCGTTCGATCGTCATGTTCTTGTGAATGATGCCGATGCCGCCGCATTGGGCCATCGTGATCGCGAGGCGCGCCTCGGTCACCGTATCCATCGCGGCGGACACGATCGGCAGGTTCAGGCGGATAGTGCGGGTCAGGCGGGTGCCGAGATCGACGTCGCGCGGCAGCACCGAAGAATGGGCCGGCACGAGCGAAACGTCGTCGAAGGTGAGAGCTTCGGAGAGGATGCGCATGCCCTATTCTACAGGCACGTCTTTTGTCCCGCCATATCCCTGCTTGATTCCGATGCCAATCGACCAGAACCGTACCTCCCGATGGCAAAACATGTCATGGCTGGGGCCAGTGATCGCAGCCGTCCTCTTTATATGCCTCGCGCTCTTCCGCGCTTGGCGGCTTGAAAACAGCATCGGCGTCTATAGCGGCTGCCGGGGTTGTTACTGGCTATCCTCCCTCGGCCACGATGGCTGGCTGCTGGCGCTCATCCTCGGCCTGGTCGCGGCCGGTTGGCTGGCGCGCTGGCGCTGGTTGCGATTGTGCTCGCGGCTCGCGGCCTGCCTGGTCTTGCTGCTTTTCGCCGGCGACATCGCGACCAATACGTTGCTTTCGCAACGGCTCTATTTCGCCGATCTCCTCCGCTTCGGAAAATATGCCGGCGACGACCTCAGTGTCGTACGCGCCGCCCTGGCGTCGCGCGCTGGCCTGATCGGTGCTGCCGCCGGTCTGGTCGTGGTACTTGCCTCGGTGGGCATGGTGGTTTCACCGCGCCGGCCGCGCGCCGGCGTGGCTGCGCTGGCCGCCGCGTTTCTTTGCGTTGGCTTCTCGCTGTTCGCGGCGACCCGGCCAGTACGCTATGTGCATCATTTGTTCGTGGACAACGTGATCGAGGCGAACCTGCCACAAGGTCGCGTCGCGACATTCTCGCCGGATTTCGTCGCGCATCAACGCGCATTGGCGCAAGCCGCTCCGGAACAATGCGGGAAAGCCCAGGCTGCGCAAGGCAGCGTGATCGTGCTGATGGTGGAATCGTTGTCGGCATGGCACAGCCATCTGCTCGGCAGTGCGCAGGACTGGACGCCGAAGCTCGACGCGATCGCACGTTCAAGCCATTTCTTCAAAAATTTCTATGCGAACGGCTTTACGACGAGCACAGCCGAGATCGCGATCCTTTCCGGAAACATGCCCCTCATTCCGCCGGGCAAGCCATGGTTCGATTTCGGCGATTACGCCAGTGGCCAAGGCAGTTTGCCCGATATCGCGCACCGCAGCGGTCGCGAAGCCGCGTTCTTCACTACCGGTGATACCTCCTTTCTCGGCCTCGCGGGCTGGCTGCGTCGGATCGGTTTCGACGTGGTCGATGGCAGCGAGGATGCGTTCTATGCGGGTCGCAAACGCTGGCAATTCGGTGCCGCCGACGACCCGTCACTTTACGAGCGCTTCCTGAAGTGGCTGGACGAACGCGACACGAGCCAAGCTTTCGTTTCCGCCTTGTTGACCGTCAGCAGCCATCCGCCCTTCGTCGATCAGCGCACCGCGAAAATCGATCCGGAGGCGACCTTCCGTTATGTCGATGAGCAGATCGCGCATTTCCATGACGAACTGGCACGGCGCGGCTTCTTCAAGAACGGGATCCTGCTCGTGCTCGGCGACCACCGCACGATGACTCCGCTCCACGAGGACGAATTCCGCGCCTACGGCGAACGCGCGTTCGCTCGTATACCGATGGTCGTCGTCGGCGCGGTCGATATGCCGCCAATCATCAATACAGGCTTCCAGCAGACCGACATCGCGCCGTCGATCGCGTATTGGCTGGGCTTGGGCGAGTGCCGTGGACCCTTCACAGGACTCTTCCTGCGCCCGGATCCGCAACCTGCCGACTACGTGCTGCATGTGCGCGGTGACGATCGCAATCGCGTCGACGTCTACCATGGCGCCGATCTCGGCGGTTTTCTGCTCGACGGTGACAGCAGCTCCTGGACCGGCAAACCACCGCCGCGACCGGATTTCGTCGCCGCATGGATCGACTGGCAGCGCGAAAAGGCGCGCGATCGAGGGTTGGCCTCCGGCGCGTCGCCCGCCGCAGCGCAACGCTGAGCGCGGCCTGGATTCAACGCACCAGCGCCAGCGACAGCTCCGGCCAATACGTGATCGCCAGTACCGCGGCCAGCATGATCAGGAAAAACGGCAGGGTCGCACGGACCAGGGTCAGCACCGGTTTGTTGAAGCGCATGCTCGCAATGAACAGGTTCATGCCGAGCGGCGGCAGGAAGATGCCGAGCTGCAGGTTGGCGAGGAACAAGATGCCGAGGTGAACCGGGTCGACGCCGTAATGCAGCGCGACCGGCAGCACCAGGGGCACCAGGATGATGATCGCTGGAAAACCTTCGAGCAGCATGCCAAACACGAGCAGAAACGCATTCAGCACGAGCAGGAACGTAGTGCGGCTGGTGATGCTGGCCTGGATCGCGGTGAACAGTTTCTCCGGCACTTCGGCGTCGATCAGCCAGTTCGTCAGCGCGAGCGAGAAGCCGAGAATGACCAGGATCACCCCGACCAGCAGCATCGCTTCGCGCGCGACTTTCGGCAGCTTCACGAGCGGAATTTCGCGACGGATCAGCACGGTCACGATCAGCACGTACAACGCGGTCGCCGCCGCGGCTTCCGACGCGGCGAGCCTGCCCGAATAGATGCCGCCGAGGATCACGAACGGCAGCGGAATTTCCCATGCCGCGCCGAGCAACGCGGCGCGAAGCTCCTGGCCGCTGACACGTTCGCGGGTGACGCCGACGCGGCGCGCGTGCCAGACGCTGTAGATGCCGAGCAGCAACACCATCAGCGCGCACGGCAGGATGCCGGCCTTGAACAGGTCGTTGATGCTGACCGGCGGCGTGGTGTGGAACTGCTGCGCGACAACGCCGTACAGGATCAGCGGCATCGACGGCACCAGGATCAGGCCGAGACTGCCCGACGAAGTCAGCAAACCCAGCGAAAAACGCTCACCGTAGTTTGCTTGCAGCAACGCCGGATACAGCACCGCTCCGAGCGCGACGATAGTGACGCCGGTCGCGCCGGTAAACGCGGTGAACATCGCACAGGCGAGCACCGCAACAATCGCGAGGCCGCCCGGCAGCCAGCCGAGCAACGCGTTGGTGATGCGTACCAACCGCTGCGGAGCCTTGCTCTCCGCGAGCAGATAGCCGGCCAATGTGAATAGCGGAATCGCGATCAGCGCCGGCATGTCGGCAAGCCGATAGAACTCGACTGCGACCGCGACGCCGTCCTGCCCCGCCGCGTGGAAGCCGAGCAGCGCGACCGCCGCTATCAGCGCAAACAGCGGCGCCCCCAGCGCGGCGAGCAGCACCAGCACAAACGCCGCAAGCAGCATCATGGAAGTTCTGGCGCGAGCGCCGGCGCATCGCTGCGTGGCGGCTGAAACGCACGTAGCGCAAGACGCAATGCGAGCAGCCCGAAGCCGATCGGGATGATCGCTTCCAAGCACCAGTTCGGGATACCGGCGACCGCGCCGGAGCCATAATCGAGCCGGACCAGACCGACCCCATACCACGCCATCGCGGCCGAGATTCCAGCAGCGAACAGCAACGTGACCGCACGCAATAGGCGGCGCGCACGGCCACGCATGAAATGCGCGACCAGGTCGAGGCCGATGTGCTTGTCGTCACGCGCCGCCGCGAGTGCCCCAAGCATTGCGGCCCAGAGCACCATCGCGCGCAGCAGCGGATCGGCCCAGGCGAGACCGGTGTCGAGGAAATTGCGCAGCAGAATCTGCGCGCCAGCGAGCAGCACCATCGCCAGCACCAGGACCGCGATCAGGCCGGTTTCGATCCGCTCCAGCCAGCGCAGTGCAGCGGCGCCGGCATCGCTCATTGCGCCGCTCCGCCGCGTACTTCGGCCAGCGCCGCCGTCAGCGCCTTGACCATTCCCGGAGAAAGCGCGGCCGAATCGGAAAGCTGCTTGAAGACTTCGCTGCCGATCGCTTCCCAGCTCTTGCGGTCGGCGGCATCCACCGGGTTGATGCTGATGCCCTGCTGCTTCAGCGCGTCACGCGCAGCGGCGTTGTCGCTGCGATTGATCTTTTCGAGGCGCGCGAAACCGGCACGGAATTCATCATCCGCCGTCTTCTGGTCGGCAGCGCTTAGCGCATCGATGGCCTTCTTGTCGACCACGAATTCGCCGACCACATAGGTGAGCGGCAGGTCGACCATGTGCTTGAGCTTGGTATGCCACTGGAACGCGATCGCGCCCGACGGCGTGTTCGCGGCGGTGTCGACCAGGCCGGTCTGCAAGCCAGTATAGACGTCCGCCAGCGGCAACGGAATCGGCGTCACGCCGCCGGCCTTGAACGCCAGTTCATCAATCTTGTCACCCTGTGGCACCCAGACCTTGGCGGCCTTGAGATCGTCGCGCGTCTTCAGGTCGCGCGTGCTCATCAGGTACGCAAACCCGCCGCCAGTGATGCCGAGCAGCGAGAACCCTTGCGCGGCGAATTCCTGTTTGAGCAGCGGATCGAGTTTCGCGCGCACCTTGTCGATCTCAGCCTCGTTGCGGAACATGAACGGCAGGCTGTAGATCTGCGCGTCCCTGGTGATGATCGATGCTTCACCACCGGTGAACGCGCCGCCCTGCAACTGGCCGATCTTGATCTTGCGCAGCACCGTCGCGCTGTCGCCCATGACGCCACCAGGGTAGTACTTGATCTCGACGCGACCGTCGGTTTTGGTCTTGATCGCATCGCCGGCCGCACGCATCTCGCGCATCCATGCGGTGCCATCGGGCACCACGGTCGCGATCTTGATCGTTGCCGCATCCACTGACACAGCGCTCACGCCGATCGCCAGAACCAACAAACCTCTTCCCAGAATCTTCATCGTGTTCATTGCGTTTTTCCGTTTTCGTCATTCCGGCTTTCGCCGGGATGACAGCCTATGGAGAATTCACTCGTGCGCCGTCGCCGACACGTCAGAAATAATCCTTGCCCGATTCGAGCAGTTTGCGCGCGCGTTGTTGTGCGAGTGTGTTGATCAAGGTAAGCCCCGGCGCGTGTGGGTCGGCCGCCAGTACCTCGTGCAACAGCTTGTCGTGCAAATCCTTGTCGAACACCAGTCGCGCGTAATGTTGGGCATAGAGCACGCGCACCATCTGGTTCTTGCCATCGGACAGTGCAAGGGCCTTCTCGAAATCCGCCTTGCCCTCCTCCGGCTTGCCGCCCAGCGACGCCGGACGCAAGGTTGCGAGCACGCCGAGAACCATGTACGGCTCGCCGTGCGCGTGATCGGGGTCGAGTGCAACCACGCGTTCGAGCAGCGCCTGCACTTTCGGAATGGCCGCTATCGCATTCCAGTCGGCGCTGTTGGCCTGGATCCGCCCAGCCCATGAAGAAGCGAGCGAATACAGCTCGGGAACGTCCTTGAGCCGCGTTTTCACGACTTCGCCCTGGAACGCATCGAACGGCGCATCGAGCTGTTTGCACAGCGCCGCGATGTCGACGCAGGTCGCACGCTTGGCGTAGTCGAAGCTGCGTGCGGAGAGGCGCTGCGCACGCGCATTGTCGTCGACGAATCCGCCCGCGTAGGCACCATAGAGTTTCGCGCCGGCGAGCAGCAAGCCTGTGTTTTGCGGTTCGCCCTGGATCAGACCATCGATGAGCAATAGCCAGGATGGAATGCCATCGCGCGCGAGCGCGACATCGTCCTGATTGAGGATGCCCGCAGTGAGATCGTCGGCAAGGTGCTGACTGGCGCGGTTGACCACCGTCACACAGCCGCCAAGGCCCAGCGCAATGGCGCAGGCGACGAAGCTCAAGATTCTTGGCAATGGATGTCGTCGCATATCACGGGTTCCTGCGCGTGTTTTTCGCGCATTGTGGTCAAGTTCGCCGAGCCACTTCAATCGAAGAAGGTCTCGGCCGCTTCCAGGGTGTTTTCGATCAGCGTCGCCACCGTCATCGGCCCGACACCACCGGGCACCGGTGTGATCCACGACGCGCGCTCGGCGGCCGGTGCGAATTCGACGTCGCCGACCAGACGGCCGTCATCGAGCCGATTGATCCCGACATCGATCACTACCGCACCCGGCTTGATCCATTCGCCCTTGACCAGGCCGGGGTGGCCCACGGCAACCACGACGATGTCGCCCTGGCGTACTTCGCGCTCGAGATCCGCGGTGAACCTGTGGCAACCCGTGGTAGTGCAACCGGCCAGCAGCAATTCGAGAATCAGGGGCCGGCCGACATGATTGGACACACCAACGACCACGGCGTGACGACCTCGCACCGGTCGATCCGTGTGCGCGAGCAGGGTCATCACGCCCTTCGGCGTGCATGGCCGCAAACCGCGCTGGCGCAAGGCGAGCCGGCCGACGTTCTCGGCCTGGAATCCATCGACATCCTTGCGCGCATCAATGTGGTCGATCAGTGCGGTCGCACTGATGCCGGCCGGCAACGGCAATTGCAGGAGAATGCCGTGCACGTCCGCATCGGCGTTCAGGCGATCGATCAACGCGACCAGTTCGACCTCAGCGGTCGTCGCCGGCAGATCGAAATCGAAGGAGCGGAATCCGACCTGTTTGCAGGCACGTCGCTTGTTGCGCACATAGACGGTCGACGCCGGGTCGGCGCCGACCAGCACGACAGCCAATCCCGGCGCACGCTTGCCCGCGGCGACACGCGCCTTGACGCGGGCAGCGACGCCATCGAGCACTTCATCCGCGATACGGCGGCCGTCAAGAAGTCGCGCAGTCATTGGGATTCCAGCGGTAAACGCGCATTATCCCACGCCCGCGCTGTCGTGCTCAAACCTTGACGTGTCGGGTGAAAGTCCCGAGCCGCAGCCGCACCACGACGCGCCAAGAGTACGCCATGACCAATCTCGACACCGAACTCGAAGCTGCCGCGTTTCGGCGCTTGCTCGTGCATCTGCGTACGCGCACCGACGTACAGAACATCGACCTGATGATCAGCGCCGGTTTCTGCCGCAACTGTCTGGCCGATTGGTACCGCGAAGCGGCGGCAGCACGAGGCGTGCAACTTGGCAAGGACGCGGCCCGCGAACATGTCTACGGCGAACCGTTCGCCGCATGGAAGGCGAAGCACCAGCCGGAAGCGACCCCGGAACAGCTGGCCGCATTCGCAGCCGCGCAGAAGAAGCACAGCTGAGGTACAGCCGCGGCGGGCGATGTGTTCGACTCCCCAATGCACGGTCGCGCTTGCAGCGCTTGCACCCTCTTTAGGTGCTCCTACAAACGACGCTTTTTTGTAGGGGCACCGGAAAAAGGTGCAAGCGGCGCAGCCGCGACCGCAACGCCTGACGGGCTGCACTTGCAGCGATCCTGTTGAACCGCGAGGGGCCGCAGGAGCTTCAGCCGCGATCGGGGCAGCCGACTGCGCAAATCCGTGCGATGTCCTCATAGCCCGTGAATCGCGCACCGGCGCCACAGCCAGGACACGCCGCATCGCGTGGCAGACGTAGTTCGCGGAACGTGCCGGCGAGTGCGTCGTAGCACAGCAAGCGTCCGACTAGCGATGTGCCGATGCCGAGCAGGAGCTTGAGCGCCTCGGTTGCCTGCAGCATGCCGACGATACCGGGCAACACGCCGAGCACGCCGGCTTCGCTGCAGTTCGGTGCTTCTGCCGCGGACGGCGGTTCGGCGAACAGGCAGCGATAACACGGTGAATCGTCGCGCCGCGGATCGAACACGCTGACCTGGCCGCTGAAGCGATGCACCGCTCCGTAAACGAGCGGCAAACGCAATCGCAAACAGGCTGCATTGAGCAGATAACGCGTTGGAAAATTGTCGGCGCCGTCGATGACGACATCATGCCCACGGATCAAGGACTCGACATTCGCCGCACCGACGCGCTTGGCGATCGCGTCGACATGGACCGCGGGGTTCAGCGCATTCAGGGCGATCCGCGCAGATTCGGTTTTCGGCATGCCAATACGCGCATCGGCGTGGATGATCTGGCGCTGCAGGTTTGAACGCTCGACGTAATCGTCGTCGATGAGGGTCAGGTGCCCGACGCCGGCTGCGGCAAGATACAGCGCAGCCGGTGCGCCGAGGCCACCGGCACCGATCAGCGCGACGCGCGCATTGGCGAGCCGCTGCTGCCCGGCAACACCAATTTCCGGCAGGACGAGGTGGCGCGAATAGCGCTCGGCCGCGTCCGCATCGAGCGCGCCCTGCGCGACCGGCAAGCCTTCGTTCTTCCAGCGCGCGAGTCCGCCGCGTACGGACACGCTGCGTGCATAGCCGAGTCCGCGCAGGGTTTCCACCGCGAGCAGTGAGCGTCGGCCGCTGTTGCAGATCGCGAGAATCTCGCGCCGCGAATCGAGCGCGATTTCATGAATGCGCTGCGCGATCAGGTCGCGCGCGAGCCCGATCGAACCTACGGCCATGCCAGCTGCACGCTCGCCGTCCTCGCGTACGTCGAGCAACAGCGCACCTGCGCGCTGGCGCGACAACGCTTCGGCCGGATCGATCTCGGCAATGCCACTGCTGCTTTCGGATGCCGCGTTCATGGCTCAATCGATCCCGGCCAGCGGCACCACGTCGACGACCTCGCCGGCCGCCAACTCGCGGGCATGTTCCGGCACGACAATCAACGCGTCCGCTTCGGCGACGCCGCGCAGCATGCCCGATCCCTGGCCGGGCAGCGGCGTTGCCCAGAGTGCGCCATCGTCGCGCGATTGGATACGTGCGCGCAGGAATTCCGTGCGGTCGTGCTTCTTCGAAACCGCGGCCGCGAGGCGCGCCTTGGACACGCGTGCATCGAAAGCATTCGCGCCCTGTAACGCCAGCAACGCCGGCCGAACCAGCGCAAGGAACGTCGCAATCGTCGCTACCGGATTGCCCGGCAGCGCGAACACGAGCGCGCCGCCGACCTCGCCACAGAGCACCGGCATGCCCGGCTTCATGCGCACTTTCCAGAAATGCACGCGGCCGAGTTCGGCGACCACAGCGGGCAGGAAGTCCGCCTCGCCGGCCGAGACACCGCCACTGCTGATCACGACATCGCAGCACTCGCCGGCTTCGCGCAAGGCGACCCGCAGTGCGTCGCGATCGTCGCGCAGCTGCGCGATCGGTTCGGGTTCGATGCCCAGATCGCGCAGCAAGCCGCCGAGGCTGTAGCGATTGCTGTCGTGGATCTGGCCGAATCGGAGTGGGCGATCCGGCGGCACCAGCTCATCGCCGGTGACGAACAACGCGACACGCGGCAGGCGTGCGACCCTCGCGGTCGCATGGCCGCATGACGCGAGCACGCCGAGCCGCGCTGGCGTGAGGCGATCGCCCACTCGCATCGCGAGTTCACCGGCGCGGTAGTCCTCGCCGGCCGGGCGCACATTCGCACCAGACCGTTGGCCCGCCTCGACGATGATTTCATCGCCATCGATGCGGACGTGTTCCTTGATGACGACGGTGTCCGCGCCGGGTGGCAACGGCGCTCCAGTCGTGATGCGAATGCATTCGCCGGTCTCGAAGCGCGGCACCTGCACCGCACCAGCAAGCACGCAACCGGCGACGCGGAACCTGCGTTCTCTTTCCGACGCCAGATCGGCACCCTGCAACGCATAACCGTCCATCGCCGAATTCGAAAATGGCGGCAGGTCATGCGGCACGATCACATCGCTGGCGAGGACGCGGCCAAGCGCGCGTTCAAGGTCGATCGATTCCGCCGGCAATGCTCGCGGAACACACAGATCACGGACACGCGCCCGTGCCGCGTCGACCGAGAGATGGGTCGCGAAGTCAGCGAGCGAGCCGGAGCTTGGCATAAGCGGTGAAATCTTCAGGCGTGTTGAGGTTCTCAAACTGCCGGCGCCGGTCGGAAAAATCAAGCTCACGCGCGCCGATCGATTCCTGCCATTGCCATACGCCCCACCCCGCGGCGACACCATCTGCCGCGGAGACGGCGAGTTCGCGTCGATACAACGCGAACAATGGTTGGCGACGTTCGCCATCATGCACGATGACGCAGTTCGCGCTGCATTCGAGTGCGCCACCGCGCAAACGGACGACGAGATCGCGAGGTGGCTCGGGACAATCGACCGGCACCGTCAGCAGCCAGTCTGTTTCAGACGTTGAAAGCGCCGCGGCGACACCCGCGAGCGGGCCGTGAAAACCGGTGATGTCGTCGCAGATCGTGCGTGCGTAGTGCGAGTAGTCGTCGAGGTGCCGGTTCGCGACGATCAGCACATCCGCACGACCAATTCTAGGAGCGGCTTCAGCCGCGATGGGTTTCTCGCCGGAGCGGACACCATCCCCACCCACGTTGCTAAGCTCGGACTTCCCGTCCTCGCCAAGCAACCCGGCCCTCCGCTCCTGCTGCGGGCGTTCATCGACGCGCGAGCCTGTGGCTCGCAAGCGCGCCTCTTCACCCCTTGAAGGGGAGGGCTTGAAAGCATCCATTTCTGCCAGGGCAGCGATAACCCACGCGACCAGGGGTCGCCCACCGAGCGGTTCGAGCCCCTTGTCGCGGCCACCGAGCCGCGTCGCCGCGCCACCGGCGAGGATCGCCGCCGTGATCGGCGACGAAGTCATGTCCATGCGGTTTCCGTAGCAACGGTTCCGAGGTCAACGCTTGCTGCGTTTGGCATGCTTGATCAAACGCTTGCGCTTGCGCTGTTGGCCTTCGGTCAGTTCGTTGCGCTTGCCCGCGAACGGATTCTCTCCGTCGCGGAACTCGATGCGGATCGGCGTGCCTTCGAGGCGGTAGCGCTTGCGGAAGAAATTCTCGAGATAGCGCCGATAACTTTCGGCGATCTCTTTCGTGCGCGAACCGTGAATCACGATGGTCGGCGGATTGGCACCACCTGGATGGGCGTACTTCATTTTCGGCGTGTGACCGCGAACCACCGGCGGTTGATACGCCTGGTACGCGGCCTCGATCGCACGGGTGAGTTCGGACGAGGTGAATTTGTGAGTCGCGGACGCATACGCGCGATTGACAGCCTTCATCAATTCACCGATGCCGCTGCCGTGCAACGCGGAAATGAACACCGGAGGCGCCCATGTGGCGAATTCGAGCTTGCGCGACAGCGATGCGATGCATTGCTCGCGCTGGTAACGATCCATGTCGTCCCACTTGTTGACCGCGATGACCAGCGCGCGGCCGGAATCGAGCACTTGGCCGATCAGCGAGGTGTCCTGGTCAGCAACGCCTTGACGCGCGTCGAGCATCAGGACGGTGACGTGCGCGGCGTCGATCGATTGCAGCGATTTGATCACGCTGAACTTCTCGACCACATCTTCGATGCGGGCACGGCGGCGAATGCCGGCGGTATCGATCAGCGTATAACGCTTGCCGTCGCGCTCCAGTGCGATGCGTATCGAGTCGCGCGTGGTACCGGGAACGTCCGATGCGATCACGCGCTCTTCGCCGAGCAAGCGATTGACCAGGGTCGACTTGCCCGAGTTCGGACGACCGACAATCGCGACGCGAATGCCATCGTCCGGCAGCGCCGCGAGCGGATCGACATCGTTCTTCGGCAGCAGAGCTTCTAAGGCGAGAAGCACCGGAGTCACGCCGCGCCCGTGCGCCGCGGATACCGGCAGCGCGGAGGCCATGCCGAGTGCCGCGAATTCGGCGAGCGCGATATTTTCTTCCAGCCCGTCGACCTTGTTGACGATCAGCAGCATCGGCTTGCCGCCGCGACGCAGGCGATCGAGGATCGCGCGGTCGGTCGGCAACAGTCCGTCGCGCGCGTCGACGATCAACAGGACGACATCGGCTTCGACGATCGCAAACTCGGCCTGGCGTGCCGTCTGGCTCTCGATGCCCTCGGCATGTTCGACAAAGCCGCCGGTATCGACGACAACGAAAGGAGCCGCGGCAAGACGGCAAATGCCATAGTGGCGATCGCGGGTCACGCCGGGCAGATCATGCACCAGCGCGTCACGCGTGCGCGTCAGCACGTTGAAAAGCGTCGATTTGCCGACGTTCGGGCGGCCGACCAGGGCGACGACAGGAAGCATGCTGGGCTCCGAAGCTGAAGAGCCCTCTGCCGCAACGATGAAGTCGGCGGCAGAGGGAGCCAGGTGTCCGAACACCGGCAAAACGCGCTGGTGCGCCGACCACGGTCGGCGGCAAGCGCCTATTGGCGGGCGCGATACGCGCCGATATGTCCTTTCACGTCCTCGACACAGACCATGTCGTCGACGACCAGCGGTACGCCTTCGATTGCTTTCCTGCTGAGGCGTTCACGCGCGGCGAACTTGCCCTCGTCGAGGCTCAGCCAATGCACATAGCCTTCGCTGTCGCCGACCACGACATATTTGCCCTCAATCGCGGGCGCGCTCAACCAGCGATATTTCAGCTGATCCTGCTTCCAGAGATTCACGCCGGTTTCGCGATCGAACGCCCAGACGTTGCCCTCGGCATCGACGATGACCACCACGTTGCCACTGACGGCGGCGCCGACATAGCTTGAAAGATCGCGCTGCCACAGCGGCCGGCCACTGTCGAGCGCGAGTGCGGCGACCTGGCCGCGATACCCAGCGCCGTACAGCGCGGATCCATCGGAGACGATGTTGCCATCGACATCGGACAGACGTTCGACCTCGGTGCTGCCCTCGCCGGTCGACAACGCCTGCGCCCAGAGTTCATTGCCATCGGCGAGTCGAACTGCGATGACTTTGCCGTTGTCGAAGCCGTCATAGACGACGCCGTTCGCGATCAGCGGCGCGGAGTTTCCGCGCAGGCTGAGCGGCGGGACAGGTTGGTCGAATATCCACTTGCGCGTGCCATCAGCGGCGTCGAGGCCGACCAGATGGCCATCATTGGTGCGCACCACAACCACGCCGTCGGCGATCGCCGGTGGCGCGATCACCTCGGAGCTAAGTTGGACGTTCCAACGGTCCGCGCCGTCCTGGTTCGAGAACGCATAAACCTGGCCGTCCAGACCGCCCACCACGAGCAGGTCGCCCTGTGCACTCGGGCCACCGGACCAGCGCAACGAATTCGCGCCACGCCGCCACAGCCAGCCACTGCGTTTGCCAAGATGCTTCTGCCACACGGTGTGGCCGCTCGCGGCATCGATCGCCTCGATCGTGCCGTCGATGCCGGCGGCATACAGGCGTCCGCCGGCGCTGCCCGGCGCGAGGCGCGCGCCGGAATCGCCCGCACCTTTGCCGACGCTGTCAGTCCAGACGCGATCGACCTGCGTCGTCGGCGTGAATTGGGTCAGTGGCGTTGGCGGCTCGACATTGTCCTTCTTGCCGAGACTCTTCAGCCAGGTACAGCCGCTGAGTGTCATGGCGAGGACGGCGATAACAAGTAGGGAGCGTTTCATGAACCGCTTTTCTCCTGGACTGGCGTGCTCACCGTGACCGGCGCGGACGCCTTTGCCGGTGCTGCTGCAAGGTCATCGAGCTTCATCTGTACGAAATTGCGATTGGGTGCCTGGGGGTCGAGGTGCGACAGCGCGTCTTGATACGCGGCGCGTGCATCATCCACGCGCCCCAATTTGGCGAACGCGTCACCGCGGATCTCGCCGCTGAGGGCCGAATATTCATCCCTGGGCACGCTGTCGATCAATTTGACCGCGCCGTCGGCATCGCCCTGCGCAAGCTTTACCCGCGCCAGGCGCAGCGCAGCAAGCGATTTCAGGCTGCTGACGCCAGCGTGCTCCTGTGCCCAACCGAGCGCGGTCGCAGCGGCTGGGAGGTCGCCCTTCGCGCTGGCTTGATCAGCCTGGTACATCGCGGCGAGAACCGCGTAGACGGTTCCGGAATAGTCCTTGCGCAGGAGTCCGGCAATCGTGGCGACTTCGTCGTCGCGTTTGGCCTCGGCCGCATCGCTCAGCGCCTGGTATTGGGCTGCGGCTTCCGCAGCATGACGGGCACGGTGCGCCTTCCACTGCTGCCAGCCGAAAATGAGGACAAGTCCGAGCAGCACACCGACCGCGATCGATATCGCGTTCTCGCGCAACCACTTCTGGACCATCTCACCTTGTTCGTGTTCGTCGAGAACGTCGAAATCCATCATTCACCCGGAGAAACAAAAGTGCGCGGCCGACCGCGACAGCGGCCGGCACAGAGCGCGCAAGGTTATCAGGAAACCGCGACGGCGCGGCCCATATCGCCATCATGCGGCTTGGAAAAGACCGCAGGCGCCTATTGATCGATGCGGCTGACGCCCGATCCGGCGCTGCCGAATACTTTGACGTGCGCGACATTGCCGCGCTCGTATGGCGTCAGATCGACGATCGTTCCGTCCGTACGCACCTCAGCGGCTTGGGTGTTGCCGAGCCGGACCGAAATCGGTCCGTCGCTGCGGTAATTGTGCTCGCTGCCGGCCGCAAGCATGCCGTATTCGAGTTTGCGTCCATCCGCAGCAGTGACCTCGACCCAGCTTTGCTGGGTGAGTTTCAGATTCAGCGTATGGGCCCCGCTGCCGATCGCGGCAGCCGATGGGTTCGACGCGCTGGCCCGCGTTGGCTGCGGCGTGGGGTTCGGTGCACTCGGAAACGGCGCCATCGACGAGATGATTGGCGGCTGATCGACCTGCACCAGCACGATCGGCGGCGCTGCGCTGACATCCAGTGGCGATGTCGCGGATGTTGCCGGCTCGGTTGCCACGACCTGCGTATCAACCGCCGGAACAGTCGCTTCGCGAGCTGGCAAGGTCGTGGTTATTTGCGCCGGGGGATCGAGCAGCGTGGTGCGCGCGAGGTTCTGTTCGAGGCCGCCATGCGTCGCGAGCCATACCGCCGGCACCACGATAATCGCGGTCAGGATCAGATAGGTCGCGCTGACAGAATAGCGTTCGAACAGGTAGCGCGAGCGCGAGATCGTACCGGTGGAGACGAGCGGAACGGTCTGCGTATGCGCCGCGGCGACACGATTGGCCTCTTCGACGGGAACGCCAACCAGCCGCGCGTAGCTGCTGAGATAGCCGCGCAGGAACACGCCTGCGGTCAGGCCGGCATAATCATCGCGTTCAAGGCGCGCGATCAGCTGGGCCGGCAGTTTCAGCCGCGCCGCGACGTCCGCGCGGGTCCAGCCATGCGCCTCGCGTGCAGCGCAAAAACGTTGTCCCAGTGACGCGTCGGCGCGATCGTACAACTCGATCGGCGTGGCGCCTTCTGCATCGGACACCTGGTTATCTTCATTCACTTCGCTGGCCTCTGCGGCTCTCATTACAGGGATTCCTGTGGACAATGGCAGCGCCAATTGGCTGCCGCTTTCGGAGTGCGTTCCGGTGTTGTCGCGCACATCAATCCGTTGCTGTGACCGCGGCTCTACATGCGCCGATGCGCGCTCGTTGTTGTTCATGACTTGTCTTGCACGCTCAAGGTGTGCGCCTGCTCAGAGTCGGGAAATCCCTGCAGTAGGCGATGGGTGTAATCGCTCGCGGCGTGGGCATTGCCGAGCTGCAATTCGATATTGCGGCCGAGCATCAACGCGTCGGGCCGTGGCTGCGCGATCGCCTCGAAACGCTGGACGAATGCGCGGGCATTGAAATAATCGCCCTTGGCGTACAACACCGATGCGAGCTGGATCAGGGTCTCGCTATCGTTGGGATTCTGCTTGAGCGCGGCGCGCAACGCCGTTTCTGCTTCATCACGCTTGCCCGCCTTGAGCAGGCAGGTGCCGGAATTGGTCAGTGCGAACCATGGCGTCTTGTAGAAGGGATCGGCGATCGCGCGTTGGAAATAGCTCTGCGACTCGTCGTAATGACCGAGCTTGCACAGGAACTTGCCGTAGTTGTTGAGTTCAGCGCCACCCTTGGGTTTGAGTTGCGCTGCACGTTTGTAATGTTCCTCGGCTTTGGTGTTTTCGCCGATCTGCTCGTACAACACAGCGATCACGGTATGCGCGTCGACATAGTCGGGATCGAACTCGAGCGCCTTGTTGAGATCTCCCAGCGCGGTTTCGAGCTTGCCCTGGCGCAGATACTGCTGGCCGAGCTCGGTGTGCACGCGTGCTGCTTCCTGGCGTTTGGTCGCCGCATTCTCTTTCTTGACGCCGCCGGTCGGCGCTGTGCCACAGCCGGCAACCAGCGCGACCGAAACACCGATCGCGATCACGAAGAAAAGCCGCTCAAGCCGCATCGGAGATGTCCTGTTCCAGCTTGCGGCGAAATTCCGCCTGGCGGCGCGTGCGGTCCATGACCCGGCCCTTGAGCTGGCCGCAGGCTGCATCGATGTCGTCGCCGCGCGTGCGCCGAACCATGGTCAACACATTCGCATCAAGCAGGATGGTCTGGAATGCGCGAATCACATCCGCGTCGGAACGCTCATAGCGCGTGCCATGGAAGGCGTTGAACGGAATCAGGTTCACCTTTGCTGGCAGGCGCCGCATCAGCTTGATCAACTGCCGCGCGTGTTCGGGTTTGTCGTTGACGCCCTTGAGCATCGTGTATTCAAAGGTGATAGTCGTGCGCGGGCGGCGCGCCGCGTAACGCGCGCAGGCGTCGAGCAGTTCGGCGATGGGATACTTCTTGTTGAGCGGCACAAGTTCGGTGCGCAGCTCATCGTTCGGCGCGTGCAGCGAAACCGCGAGCGAGACGTCGGCGACTTCAGCGAGCTTGTCGATCATCGGCACGAGGCCAGCCGTCGACAGGGTGACGCGTTTGTTGGCGAGGCCGAGGCCGAGATCGTCGCGCATCACACTCATCGCGGTGACGACGTTGTCGAAGTTCAAGAGCGGCTCGCCCATGCCCATCATCACGACATTCGTGAGTTTGCGCAGGTGGTGCGGCACGTTGCCCAGATGCTTCGCGGCGACCCAGACCTGACCGATGATCTCGGCCGCGGACAGATTGCGGTTGAAGCCTTGGGTGCCGGTCGAGCAGAACGTGCAAGCGAGCCCGCAGCCGACCTGCGAGGACACGCACAGCGTGCCGCGCGAGGTTTCCGGGATGAACACCGCCTCGATCGCGTTGCCGCCGTCCATGCCGAGCAGCCACTTGTGCGTACCATCGACGGCCTGCTTCTCGAACATCGTGTTTGGCGGCACGATGTCGAACGCGTCGGCAAGCTTGCCCTGCAAGGCCTTGCCGACATCGGTCATCGCCGCGAAATCGATGACATGGCGATGATAGATCCACTTCATAACCTGATCCGCGCGATACGGCTTCTCGCCGAGTTGCGCGAACAAGTCGCGCAAACCCTTGCGGTCGTAGTCGAACAGATTGGCCTTGGCCGTCGTCACCGTCTCACATCCTCAGCGCGGGCAGAGTTCGGTATCTGCGAAGAAGTACGCGATTTCCACTTTTGCGGTATCGACCGCATCGGAACCGTGCACGGCGTTCGCGTCGATCGATGTCGCGAAGTCCGCGCGAATCGTGCCCGGAGCGGCTTCCTTCGGATTGGTCGCGCCCATCAGATCGCGATGTTTGAGTACCGCGTTCTCGCCTGCGAGCGCCTGGATCATGACCGGGCCGGAAATCATGAAATCGACGAGCGCCGCGAAGAACGAACGTTCGCGATGGACTGCGTAGAAACCTTCGGCTTCCTTGCGCGACAGATGCCTCATCTTCGCCGCGACGATCTTGAGACCGGCTTTTTCGAAGCGCGAATAGATCTGACCGATGACGTTCTTGGCGACCGCGTCTGGCTTGATGATGGAAAGGGTGCGCTCCAGCGCCATTGCTGAAATCTCCGTGGGGTCGCGGTCGAGGGGAACGACAGAGGATGCCGTTATACCCCAAATCCGCGCCAATCCGCGGGCTTAACTCGCATTATCGCGCTGGATTTTAACTAATTTCAGCGCAATTTGACACACCGACGACGCGCGGGTTTGACCGGCCTCACGCCCTCGCCTACTATTCAAACGATCGTTTGATTGCGGACCAGCCGTCCTTGCACACCGTGCAGCCGAATTTTTCCACCCGGGAACGCATCCTCGGCGTCGCCGAAACGCTGTTCGCGCGGCATGGATTTGCCGGCGCGTCGCTGCGCCAGGTGACCGCGGCGGCGAAGGTGAACCTCGCCGCGGTGAATTATCACTTTGGCTCGAAGGAAAGCCTGATCGAGGAAGTGTTCCGGCGTCGCCTAGACGAACTCAATCGCCACCGGCTTGCCGCACTCGCGGCGGTCGCCACGAATCCGGGCCGGCAACTCGAAGACGTGCTCGACGCGTTCATCCGCCCCGCGCTTGAGCAGTCGATGGACAGCGCCGGCGGCGCCGCGTTCGTGCGCGTGCTCGCGCGCGCCTACGCCGAACACGACGAGCGCCTGCGCCGTTTCCTTTCCGACAATTACGGCTATGTGCTACGCGAGTTCGCGACTGCATTCGCGCGGCTTCTGCCGCATTTGCGCAAGGACGAGTTGTACTGGCGGCTGGATATCGTCGCCGGCGCGCTCACCTACGCAATGGCCGACTTTGGCATGATCAAGCGCAAGGACGACGTCAGCGAACAGAATCATCGCGAACAGAGCGCGCAACACCTCGTGCGCTTCGCCGCCGCGGGGCTGCGTGCACCGTAAATCTTCAACCTTTCCACTTTTCTTCCGGAGCTTTCGATGACTTACACGCCTCTGTGCATCCGCAAGGCGGCCGTGCTTGGCGCCGGCGTGATGGGCGCGCAGATCGCCGCGCACCTCGCCAACGCCGGTGTCGAAACCCTGCTGTTCGATCTTCCCGCCAAGGAAGGTGACAAGAACGGCATCGTGACGAAGGCGATCCAGAACCTCGCCAAACTGTCGCCGGCACCGCTGGCCGAGAAGTCGCGCGCGGCCGCGATCACCACCGCGAACTACGATGAGAACCTCGACGTGCTGCGCGACTGCGACTTGGTCATCGAGGCCATCGCCGAGCACCTCGACTGGAAGCTCGACCTTTACAACAAGATTGCGCCGTATCTATCTGATTCCGCAGTCGTTGCCAGCAACACATCAGGGTTGTCAATCAACGCTTTGGCAGAGGCGTTGCCGGCCAAGCTGCGGCCGCATTTCAGCGGCATCCACTTCTTCAATCCGCCGCGCTTCATGCATCTGGTCGAACTCGTGCCCGATCGCGAAACCGACCGCGGCATCCTCGCCGGACTGGAAGCGTTCCTGACCACGACACTCGGCAAGGGCATCGTTTACGCGAAGGACACGCCGAACTTCATCGGCAACCGCATCGGCGTGTTGTCGATCCTCGCGACGATGCGCCACACCGCCGCATTCGGGCTCGGCTTCGATCTCGTCGACGCATTGACCGGCCCGGCGATCGGCCGGCCGAAGAGCGCGACCTACCGCACCGCGGACGTGGTGGGCCTCGACACGATGGCGCACGTGATCAAGACGATGGCGGATACGCTGCCGAATGATCCCTGGCACGCGCACTTCCAGGCGCCGGCATGGCTGACTGCACTGATCGGGAAAGGCGCGCTCGGCCAGAAGACCGGCGCCGGCATCTACAGGAAGGTCGGCAAGGACATCATGGTCCTCGATCTCGCCAAACAGGATTACGCCCTGTCCTCAGCGAAACCTTCCAAGGAAGTCGCCACGATCCTCGCGATCAAGAACCCGGCCGAGAAGTTCGCCAAGCTGCGCGCTTCGAACGACCCACAAGCGCAGTTCCTGTGGGCGGTGTTCCGCGATCTGTTCCACTATTCCGCGTACCACCTCGCCGATATTGCCGAGACCGCACGCGACGTCGATTTTGCGATCCGCTGGGGCTACGGCTGGAAACTCGGGCCGTTCGAGACCTGGCAGGCGGCCGGCTGGGCCGATGTCGCGAGGTGGATTGCCGAGGACATCGCAGCCGGCAATGCGATGAGCAGCGCGCCGCTGCCGGCGTGGGTCGGCGCGGTCGACGGCGTGCATCACGCCGCCGGCTCGTACTCGCCACGTGCTGGCAAGGACGAGCCGCGTTCTTCGCATCCTGTGTACAAGCGCCAGCTGTTCCCGGACGCGCTGATCGGCGAGAAGTTCGATACCGGCACGACGGTCTGGGAAAACGACGGTGTGCGCCTGTGGCATCTCGGCGATGACGTCGGCATCGTCTCGTTCAAGACCAAGATGAATACCGTCAATGACGCCGTGCTCAATGGCGTGCAGCGCGCTGTGGAGGAAGCCGAGAAGAACCTGAAGGCCTTCGTGATCTGGCAGAACGGAGACGCGTTCTCGGCTGGCGCGGACCTCAAGGGCATGCTCGGCATGGTCCAGTCCGGCAAAATCGGTGCGCTGGAATCGATGATCGCGAACTTCCAGCGCACCAACATGCGCCTGAAGTATTCGCTGGTACCGATCGTCGCCGCGGTGCGCGGCCTCACGCTCGGCGGCGGCTGCGAATTCCAGATGCACTGCGCGCGTACGGTCGCCGCGCTGGAGAGCTACATCGGTCTGGTCGAGGCCGGCGTCGGCCTGCTGCCGGCCGGCGGCGGACTCAAGGAGATCGCGGTTCGCGCCTCGCAACGTGCGGCCGACGGCGATCCGTTCCCCGAGATCAAGCGCATGTTCGAGGCGGTCGCGATGGCGAAGCTGTCTGGCAGCGCGCTTGAAGCCAAGCAGCTCGGCCTGCTGCGTGAAAGCGATGTGGTCGTGTTCAACAGCTTCGAGTTGCTCCACGTCGCGAAGAAGGTCGCCGCGTCACTCGCCGATGCCGGCTACCGTCCGCCCCTGCCCGCGCGCGACGTGGTCGTCGCCGGCGATGTCGGCACCGCGACCTTGAAGATGATGCTGGTCAACATGCTCGAAGGCCGCTTCATCTCAGCGCACGACTACGAGATCGCCTCGCGCATCGCCGACACGTTGTGCGGCGGCGTCATCGAACGCGGCTCGCAGGTCGACGAACGCTGGCTGCTCGATCTCGAACGCAAGCACTTCTTCGAACTCGCGCAGATGCCGAAGACGCAGGAGCGCATCCAGCACACGCTGACGACCGGAAAGCCGCTGCGCAACTGATGGCCTCACGGCAAGCAAACATACTCGTCATCCCGGCGAAAGCCGGGATCCAGCTTGATCTTCAAAAGCACGATGGATTATTCGCCGCATCTTGCGGCTCAGCCTTCGGCCCTGCTGCGCCGTTCGCGTTTGCTCCTGCAAACGCAGTCCGGCCTTCGCCGGAATGACGACCAATCACAGTGCGCTGCCGGCCACGCCGGCGACGCTGGAGAAATGCAATGACCAAGCAAATCCAGGACGCCTACATCGTCTCCGCCGTGCGCACACCGGTCGGCAAGGCGCCACGCGGCATGTTCCGCAACACGCGCCCCGACGATCTGCTCGCGCATGTGATCCGCGCGGCGATCGCGAAGGCGCCCGGCATCGATCCGGCGCGCATCGGCGACGCCATCATCGGCTGCGCGATGCCGGAAGCCGAGCAAGGCATGAACGTCGCGCGCATCAGCGTGCTGCTCGCCGGCCTGCCGAATTCGGTACCCGGCGTCACGGTCAATCGCTTCTGCTCCTCTGGCGTGCAGGCGATCGCGATGGCGGCCGACCGCATCCGTCTCGGTGAGGCCGACCTGATGCTCGCCGGCGGCACCGAGAGCATGAGCATGGTGCCGATGATGGGCCACAAGATCGCGATGAACCCGGCCGCGTTCAACGACGAAAACGTTGCGATCGCCTACGGCATGGGCATCACCGCCGAGAAGGTCGCCGAGCAGTGGAAGGTCAGCCGCGAAGAGCAGGACGCATTCGCGCTGGCCTCGCACCAGAAGGCGCTGGCCGCAATTGCGGCCGGTGAGTTCGTCGACGAGATCGCGCCGTTCACGCTGGCCGACCACTATCCCGACCTCGCGACGCACACGACCCGCGATGACTCGCGCGTGATCTCGATCGATGAAGGCCCGCGCAAGGACACCAGCCTGGAAGGTCTTGCCAAGCTGCGCGCGGTGTTCCGCAACGGCGGCAGCGTGACCGCCGGCAATTCCTCGCAGATGTCCGACGGCGCCGGCGCGTTGCTGCTCGCCAGCGAACACGCGATCAAGACCTACGGCCTGACCCCGATCGCGCGTTTCGTCGGCTTCGCAGTGGCAGGTGTGCCGCCCGAAATCATGGGGATCGGCCCGATCGCGGCGATTCCGAAGGCACTCGAACAGACAGGTATTAGCAGGGATCAGCTCGACTGGATCGAGTTGAACGAGGCATTCGCGGCGCAATCGCTCGCGGTGATCCGCGACATCGGCCTCGACCCGGCCAAGGTCAACCCACTCGGCGGCGCGATCGCGCTCGGCCATCCGCTCGGTGCGACCGGCGCGGTGCGCGCGGCGACGCTGATCCACGGCCTGCGCCGACGCAAGCAGAAATACGGCATGGTCACGATGTGCATCGGCACCGGCATGGGCGCGGCGGGGATTTTCGAGGCGCTATGAGCCATGCATCTGGACCCCATTCCCGTTGCGCCAGCCGGAATGGGGCTGGCCTGACAGTTAGCGTACCGCGAAAATAGAAACATTAGCGCCCCAACAAGTAGCGCGTATCCGAAGCCAGACAAAGTCGGCACTGGCGTTGGCGTTGGCGTTGACGACACCATGACATTTATAGCGACCACATAAATCTGTTCACTGTCCACCAACGTTGGATAGTTCGGATTAATAGCAGGCCAGTCGAAAGCCACCTTCGAGCCGTCTTCAGATATTGCAATTTCCGGTGGAGTGCCAGCTGTTAGCGGTGCTGGCCCGAGCGGCGCACTGACGTTGACAGTTTCCCCGGTCAATCTGTCCTGAACAAAGATGGCGGGCGACGGTCCGGCATTGGCCGTCAGATTGGTTGCGCTTGAGAGAAATGCGAGATAGCGCCCGTTGGAGCTAATCGCTGGGCGACCGGTAGCGGCGTTCGGCGGTTCGCCGTTGAGCGCGCGGGGAAGCTTTTGAATAGCTCCGCTTTCCAAGTCGATGTCATAAATCCCCCCGACAATGAGATCATCATCAGCTGTGAATTTAACCCCCGCTGCCGAAAAAACGACGTGTCGGTTGTCGGCCGTGATTCGAGGTGATGAAGTAAAATAGGGTTGCGACGTAAACTCACCGCCCTGCCAAGGGAACGTCAATCGCCGTGTCGTCGCGAGCGTTCGATCACGCAGGAAAATATTGAAATAATGCTGCGGGTTATCTGTCGTGAGATTCCCTGCCGAACTCACGAATGCAATATAGCGACCGTCCGGGGAGAAGCTTCCGAATGAGGTGTCTCCATCTCCTTGCTGACCGCTGGGGGAGGTTGAAATCAGTTCTACGCTGTTTGTCACCCAATTCTTTACATAGAGATCGTCGAACGAACCGTTGCTATCGGATCCACCGAGATAATTGATCGCAGCGGTGAACAAAATTTCGGTTCGACTGATTGCAGCATCTCGCGCTTGCGCGTATGCGACCTCGTTCACTCCCGCGGGATTGGGGGTCAACAAGCGGGTGGTTTGCTCGATCGCGTTGCGCAGGAAGACGTTGGGTGTTCCAGCTCCAAGAATCGCGGGAACAGCGTCCGGAGTCAACGGCGCGCCCGAATTCAAAACGACCAGAGCACCATCGCGTGCAATTGACACCCCGAAGCTTGAACAAGTGCCCAGCTCCGCGCCTTGACAGTATCCCCACTCGCCGTCGCTGTTGAGACTCACTCCCGTATTTTGATTGGTGGCCGAATCGTACCTGAGCAAATCTCCTATACCCGGCTCACCCGGGACGACATCGGCTGCCTGACAAGTGAACAACGCGAAACGAGCGGTGGGCGAGAGCATGGGGGCATAACAAGTCCCCGATGTTGGGGCACCTTCTGGGGTGTGGCTGATCAGGATCGGCTGCCCGACCTCAAGGGCCCTCACCTCTGGCCCAGCGGCAAGCAGTCCGCTTGCCAGCCACAAGACAACGCCGCTAGTTCTCGAAGCCATTGGCGAATATCTCATCGGGCCGAGCATAGAACGCTTCGACGATGGGCGCCAAGCGTGGGAGGGTGTCGTTGGCGCGAGCAGCCTTTTGAGAGGATGTTGCAGTCGATACGCCGATTGGCCAAGCGCCAGCCAGAGTTCCTAGGGCCTGCAATTCGTAAGGTGGCGTATTGACACCGTCGTTTACACCATCCCATTCCAAGGAGGGGTCGGAATACGCGTCAATCTGCGGGCAGTTCGCGGAACTACCGCATCCAGCGGGACCTCCGGTCCCTGAACCAGCCTGCCAGTACGCCATGATCGAGCGGAAATGGAAGCGCGCCGCACCGTCTGATCGACGATGGCCAAAGGACCACGGGCACGATGGGATGTTACCGCCGCCTATATTTGCGTTTCGGGGATCATGCTCCATGCCAAGCAGATGCCCCGCCGATTCTTTAGCATGTTCCCCACTCCCCAGTGGTTCGGAGAAGTCTCCTACGCAATACCAACTATACCTCGTCCTCATGTTGACTTCCTTACCAACGTCGTTCTTGTTGGTCCGGTTGGACGCCAACCTCAAGGACGGTTGCTCTTGGTCAGAATGCGCGATCTTCATTGGTCAGTTTGGTTGGTTGTAGTTGATCAAAATGATGGATATCCGCAGCGGTGACGGAGCGTCTTTCGGAATCGCTCCAGCTGATGGTCGCGTCACTTACTTCGAAACGCTGTCGCGATCTGTCACCCGCCCAACGCGCTCCAACCCAACCTGCACCCAGCCGAGGTTGATGCCGATGCGGGTGGCTTCCGGGTTCGCCCACGCATAAGCGAGCGTGCGGCCGCCGGCATCGTTGATGACCGAAAGTTTCAATACCGGGACATTGCCCTCGCGGTAGGTCAGGCGTTCGAGGCCGAGCGAATAGCCCGATGGCTTGCCGTCACGCCACGTGAGTACCGCGCGGCCGCCCTCGTTGCCGAGGCGAATCGCGCGATTCATGTGCCAGTCGTTGCTGTCGCCTGCGCCTTGCGGACCCGCGCCATTGATCGCGGCCCATCCGCCGAACACTTGCACCTTGCGCGCGTCCTCGCGCACATCCACGCCGCGCGCCTGATCGGCATAGAGGCGCACATGCAGCCACTCGCCTTCGCGTTCGATCGCCAACGGCAACAACGCCGCTTGCGCGCCGATGCCCGGCACGATGGCTGCGCACGCCGCGACATTCGCGGTGACATGGATGCTCGTCGCCGTGATCGTCCCGCCCAATGAGCAAGCGTCGAGCGGCGTCCACTGCGTCGCATCGAAACTGGCACCGGTTGCAGGCGCCGCAATGAGCGCGCGATACGGCAACAGCGTGGACGCCGCGCCCGCACTGTGGACAAGCTGCATCGCCCAAACCGCGTCGATTGGGGTCGCCGCATCGAGATGGATATACCAGACCGACCAGTCGTCGCGAGGCGTCGTTGCCAACGTGATCACGACATGCGGCGGAACGATCGCGGCGGCAGATTTCTCGCGCGAGGTCCAGACCTGTTCATGGTTGTCGAATTCGCCTTTGAGCAACGCGACGGATACGCCCTGCCCGCCTTTCATCTTTGCCTCGGCATGAATGAGCTCGGCATGCCGCAGGGTCTGGCAAGCGACCAGCGACAGCAACAGGAACGGCAGCAGGAGCAATCGGTTCATGGCAACAAGGATACCAGTCACGAGCGGCGCGGCGATTCGGCGACGGGCGGCACGACGCGTACGGATCGCGTTCGCTATAGTGCGCGCGTCTTTTCGGGGATAGCGCATGACTACCGACATCCAACCCGCCGACAGGCGGGTGCGACGCGTGACCGCGGTCGTCCTTGCGCTGGCGGCGCTCGCCGCGATCATTCTCGTGTTTGCGTTCCAGCACTGGATGACCCATCTCGCCGACAGGTTGCCGACCGGGCAACTCATAGTGCAACTGCGCCGCGGGATCGGCCTCGCCATGATTGCGAGCGGCCTTTGCCTGCTGCTGCTTGCCGGCTATGCGGCGTGGCTCGCACGCGCGACGCTCGAACAGCGGCGCTGGCCGCCGGCATCATGGCGCGTATTGCACGACACACCGATCCGGCACGATGAAGTCGCGAAGCTGATCGGCCGCAGGCTGAACATCGCAGCACTGGTCCTGACCCTGCTCGCCGTCGCCACCGCCGTGCTCAGTTGGCGCCTGTTCGCGGTCGCGCATTGACCGCGGGCTACAATCGCGCGAACGCACTTTCAAGGTCGGCGATCAAAACGTCAGGCTCTTCGAGCCCGATCGACAGGCGCACCAGGGTGAGCGGCACGCCATGCGGCGGATGCATCGGCGCGTCAGCCGCGAACACGGCGCAGACCGGAAACGCGAGCGATTCGTAGCCGCCCCAGGACACCGTCATCAGAAAACGCGTGAGGCCGTCGCAGAAACGCTCGATCGCGGCGATGTCGGGTGCATGAAGTTCGATCGTCAGCAGACCGCTCGCACCACTCAGCTGACGATCGCTCAATCCCCATTGCGGATTGCCGCTCGCATGCGGCGAATACACGCGGCGCACGCGCGGATGCGCTTGCAGAAACGCGAGGACTTTTCCTGTCGTCGCGGCGATGCGCTGCATGCGGATCGGCAACGTACGCAGGCCGCGGATCATCAACCACGCATCATGCGGCGCAAGAATTGCGCCCAATGTCATGTAGGGTCCGCGGAATACGTCTCGAATCAGCGCCGCCGTTCCGCATAACGCACCAGCGACGACGTCGCTGTGGCCATTCAGATATTTCGTCGCCGAGTGCGCGACCAGATCGATGCCGAGCGCAATCGGTGACTGGTTCAGTGGCGTCGCGTAACTGTTGTCGCAGATCGTGCGAATTCCGCGCGCGCGGGCGATGGCCGCCACCGCAGCGAGGTCCTGCTGCTCGAACGTCATCGAGTTCGGGCTTTCGAGCACGATCAGCCGCGTCCTGTCGTTGATCGCCGCCTCGAAGTTGGCGACGTCGGTGCCATCGACGAAGCTCGTCGCCACCCCGAACCGACCCAGCAGATCCTGCAGCAGCGCGCGCGTCCAGCTGTATGGCCGCGCGACGCAGACCACGTGGTCGCCACCGGTGACGCAGGCGATCACACCGGCGGACATCGCCGCCGCGCCGCTGCCGAACATCAGGCAATCCTCGGCGCCTTCGAGCGCCGCGACCTTCTTCCTCAGGATTTCGACGGTCGGATTGTTGCCGCGCGTGTAGACGTGGCTCCCGAGTTGGTCGCGAAATCCCGCGCGCATCGCCGCGACGCTCGGAAACGCGAAGATCGACGACTGCACGATCGGCGGCGCGACCGCGCCGAAATAGCGTTCGCGGTCTTCGCCAAGGTGGTTGAGGATCCAGCTAAGGTCCATACTAGGAACAGACTCCCGTCCTTGCGCAGGCGCTCAGCCTGTGAGGGAACTCATCCGAACGCTCGGCGCGTACAACGAATACGTGATGACGATCCAAAGCACGACTGCCGCGACCGTACCGAACACAAGTGCAGCAATGGGCGATACGTCGGCTGCGGCCACAGCAGCCAGACTACGACAACCAGAAAGCTGAGAATGAAACCGTATGGATAATAGGGAGCCTGTCAGGAATTTTGTGTGTGGGGCATAACATGACAAGAAGGAGTATGTATACCACGCAAGACGAAACGCACCGCACTATCTGCTCCTCAAAACACGAGGCGTATCATCGCCTCAGCGAGCAGACACCTATCGCACTGGGCAGATTTCCGGGGCCAGCTCTCTTTGCATGCAGTCGTTGTTGATGTGCGGCAGCGCCAGAGTATCGAGTTCACCCGATTGCACGTCGACTGCTGCATAGGCGTAGGTGTAGTCGTGCGTGAGCATGGCCTGACAGAGCGGCCGCACAGGCTTGGGAGCCCAACACCGCCGTACGTCACTGATGCGGCCGAACCGCGCTTCGTCCTGAAACATCAGCTTGATCGGCGCGCCGTTCGCCCACGCATGGCGGAGAGCGGTGAGCCAAAAGTGCAGCACCGACTGTTTCGGAATGAGCACAGCGGTTGCGCCGCCGGCCGCTGAACGTGCCGGCCACGGCCCCTGCATGCGATTGATTTAGATGGATTGTTCAACGATGCCGACGGCTGGCACACGGATTGCTTATGTATGATAGATACGCACGATGGCTCCGGGCGTCCTCGCGGTCGCCCATTCGACACGCTCCACGGCACAGGGAATTCACCATGCAAATCACACCCGTACGTTCCCGCAAATGGTCCATCATCCTCGGGCTCGGGCTCGGCCTCAGCCTGCCTGCGGTCGGCGCGTTGGCGAACGACCAGCTGATGCAGATGGCCAAGGACCCCAACCAATGGGTCATGCCCACCGGCAACTACAGCGCCCAGCGTTACAGCGCGCTGGATCAAATCACTGCTGGCAACGTGAAGGACCTGCACGTGGCCTGGACCATGTCGACCGGCTCATTGCGTGGCCACGAGGGCCAGCCGCTGGTAGTCGGCGACGTGATGTACTTCGAGAGTTCGTTTCCGAACCATGTCTACGCGGTCTCGCTGAAAGATCCTGGCCGCATGCTCTGGAGCTTCACGCCTGACCAGGACAAGTTTGCACCTTCCGTGGCCTGCTGCGATGTGGTCAACCGCGGTGCCGCCTACGGCGACGGGATGATTTTCGCCAATGCACTTGACGGCAACCTTTACGCGCTGGACGCCGCGACCGGCAAGGTCAAATGGCAGGCGAAGAACACCGATCCAGAACTGGGCGGGACCCAGACGATGGCGCCCATCGTCATCAAGGACAAGGTGATCACCGGCGTCGCCGGCGGCGAATACGGCGTGCGCGGTTACATCACCGCCAACGCCATCGACACCGGCAAGCAGCTGTGGCGCGCCTACAGCACCGGCCCGGATGAGCAGATCAAGTTCGACCCGGCCAAGACCATCGACGGCGCCACCGGCAAGCCGGTCGGCAAGGACTCGAGCCTGAAGTCCTGGCAAGGCGACCAGTGGAAGCTTGGCGGCGGCACCACCTGGGGCTGGTACACCTACGATCCGAAACTCAACCTGCTGTTCTACGGCACCGGCAACCCAGGCACCTGGAACCCGACGCAGCGCCCGGGCGACAACAAGTACTCGATGTCCATCATGGCCCGCGATCCGGACACCGGCGAGGCCAAGTGGGTGTTCCAGATGACCCCGCACGACGAGTGGGACTATGACGGCATCAACGAGAGCATCCTCACCGACACCCTGGTCGATGGCAAGTCGGTGCCGACGCTGACCCACTTCGACCGCAACGGCTTCGCCTATGTGTGGGATCGTCGCGACGGCAAGCTGCTCGCCGCACACAAGTTCGACTCCACCGTCAACTGGGCCAGCTCTATTGACATGAAGACCGGCCGTCCGGTGGTCAATGCCGACAAGATGACCAAGGAAGACGTCAACGTGAAGGACATCTGTCCGTCCTCGCAGGGCTCGAAGAACGAGGGGCCGGCAGCCTATGACCCGGCCAGCGGCCTGTTCATTGTGCCGACCAACCATTTATGCATGGACTACCAGGCCTTCAACGTGAAGTACAAGGCGGGCTTCCCGTACGTCGGTGCGCTGGTGAACATGTACCCGTACAACCACGGTGACGTCGGCGGACGCTTCATCGCCTTCAATCCGATGACCGGCGAGACCAAGTGGGCTATCGATGATCGTTTCCAGACTTGGGGCGGCGCGCTGACCACCAAGGGCGGCGTGGCCTTCGATGGCACGCTGACCGGCTGGTTCCGCGCGGTCGATCTGAAGACCGGCAAGGTGCTGTGGCAGTTCAAGTGCCCGTCGGGAATCATCGGCAACCCGATGACTTACACGTATGCTGGCAAGCAGTATGTGGCGGTGCTCAGTGGCATTGGTGGCTGGGCCGGGATCGGCCTGTCCAACGGGCTGACCAAGGCCACCGAAGGCCTCGGTGGGGTCGGTGCCGCCGCTACTCTCGGCGAATACACCAACCTCGGTGGCACGTTGATGGTGTTTGCCCTCAACTGATCCAAGCGACGCCGGCGCGATGCCCGTTTCCGTGGCATCGCGCCGGCGTCGTTCATCCAAACAACAGCGCGTGGAGACCTTCATGAAGCACATAACCACAGTGATAATGTTTGTGGCCGGCGCACTGGTGTGCGCCGCCGTGTTGTCGCCGGCGGCACAGGCCACCGGCCACGACGGCGGTACACTCAAGGTCTGCGCGGATCCGAACTACCTGCCTTATTCCGATCGCGACGGCAAGGGCTTCGAGAATGAAGTCGCACAATACGTAGCCGGCAAGCTGGGCACGACGGTCGACTACGCCTGGGCCGACACGCGCGGCCACGGCGGCTTCTCCGAGTTCCTGTCGCGCAACCTCGACAATGGCCATTGCGATGTGGTCATGAACATGCCTTACGGCAACCAGGAGGAGCTGACGACGGACCCGTACTACGTGTCCTCGTACGTGTTCGTGTTCAAGAAAGACAAGGGTTACGACCTCAAGAGCCTGAATTCGCCAGAGCTGCGCAAGCTCAAGGTCGGCTTCGAGTCGGAGACGCCGGTCGAGACCGGGCTGCAGCTGCGCGGCATGGTCACCACAGCCAAGCCCTACGATGTCGGCGGCAAGAGCGGTACCTCGCCACGCAGCGTGCTGGAGGCTGTCGAGAACGGGACGGTCGACGTGATGATCACCTGGCAGCCATCGATTGGCGCCTACCTCAAGGCCTTCCCCGATCTGACCACGGTGACGCTGCCGAACTCTCGCGCCACCGGTTCGCCGGAGATGTACTCGTTCCCGATGTCGATGGCGGTACGCAAGGACGACCAGGCGTTGAAGACGCGCCTGGACGTGCTGATCAAAACCAACCGTCCGCAGCTGCAGGCGATCCTGAAGAAGCATGGCGTTGAGATGACCGGCGCGGGCGCCGGTAGCACGATGAACGATTTGTAGCGTCATCCCTCAGACGAACGCCCCCCTACAGAGCAGAGCACACACGAATGCATCAGCTGTTCACGCCGTCGCGGGCCGTGCTGGCCCTCGTCCTCGGGCTGGCCGCCCCGCTGGCGCTGCACGCCGCCGACACCAGGACGCCGGAGGGCGAGGCCAAATCGCGCGCCAGCGACTGTTTTTCCTGCCACGCCGTCGATCACAAGCTGGTCGGTCCGGCCTACCAGGAGTTTGCCAGGCGTTATGCCGGCAAGGGCGACGCGATCGTCCAGACGCTGGTGCAGAGGGTCAAGAAGGGCAGTGCGGGCAATTGGGGCGACGTGCCGATGACGCCGCACCCACAGCTCAGCAACGCCGATCTGACGGTGATGGTGAAGTGGATTCTGTCGCTGGGCAGCGACAGCGGTTCAGCCAAGGCTGACGTCGGCAACGCCGTTGCCGAGAAGGCCGGCGGCGCGGCCGCGAGTCACACCTACAAGACCGCGGATGGCAAGACTGTGAAAACCGACTTCGCGGTGTTCACCAGCGCCGACCAGAAACATGTCACTGCCTCCGTCTTTAACGGCTACGAGCAATACAATTCCTACTGCTTTCGCTGCCACGGCGGCGACGCCGTCGGCGGCGAGATCGCGCCGGACCTGCGCAAGTCGCTCGGCAACGGCATGAGCTTCGAGCAGTTCCTGAGCATCACGATGGCGGGCCGGCAGGAGAAGGGCATGCCAGCGTGGGCGGGCTTCTTCGAGGAGAAGGACATCCGCGCCATCGACGATTACGTCAAGGCCCGCCAGTTCGACCTGATCCCGGTGGGACGCCCGCCGTCGGCGCAGGACTGAGCGGCTGGTTGCCAAACTGGTACGCGGTGCGCTTTGCGCACGCCGTATCCCCACACGAATTTCGTTCCGACACATTGATAAGGTGTTGTATCCATGAAATCCAGAGCCGCCGTCGCCTGGGAAGCAGACAAGCCACTGACCATCGAGGAGGTCGACGTCGCCGGGCCGAAAAAGGGCGAGGTGCTGGTCAGGATCGTCGCCACCGGCGTTTGCCACACCGATGCCTTCACCCTGTCGGGCAAGGATCCGGAGGGCCTGTTTCCGGTGATCCTCGGCCACGAGGGCGGCGGCATCGTGCAGGAGATCGGCGAGGGCGTGACCTCGGTCAAGCCCGGCGACCATGTGATCCCGCTGTACACGCCCGAGTGCGGCGAGTGCGAGTACTGCCGCTCCGGCAAGACCAACCTGTGCCAGGCCATCCGCGTCACCCAGGGCAAGGGCCTGATGCCGGACGGCACCTCGCGCTTCTCCATCAACGGCAAGCCGATCCTGCACTACATGGGCTGCTCGACCTTCGCCAACTACACCGTGCTGCCCGAGATCGCCGTGGCCAAGGTCCNNATCGGCTGCGGCGTCACCACCGGCATCGGCGCGGTGTTCAACACCGCCAAGGTCGAGCCCGGCTCCACCGTGGCCATATTCGGCATGGGTGGCATCGGCCTGTCGGTAGTGCAGGGCGCGGTGATGGCCAAGGCCTCGCGGATCATCTGCGTAGACCTCAACCCCGACAAGTTCGAGATGGCCAAGGCGCTGGGCGCGACCGACTTTGTCAATCCGAAGGATTACGGCGACACGCCGATCCAGCAGGTCATCGTCGACATGACCGACGGCGGCGTCGATTATTCGTTCGAGTGCATCGGCAACGTGCACGTCATGCGCTCGGCGCTGGAGTGCTGCCACAAGGGCTGGGGCGAATCCACCATCATCGGCGTCGCCGGCGCCGGGCAGGAGATCAGTACGCGGCCGTTCCAGCTGGTCACTGGCCGCGTCTGGCGTGGTTCGGCCTTTGGCGGCGTCAAGGGCCGTTCGCAGCTGCCGGGCTATGTCGAGCGCTACATGAAGGGCGAGATCAAGATCGATGAGATGATCACCGAAGTGATGCCGCTGGAGGACATCAACCGTGCCTTCGAGCTGTTGCACGAGGGCAAGGTGGTCCGCTCCGTGATCAGGTACTGAGTCATGCGGCGTGCGGCCATTGCCCTGCTTGCCTGCCTGCTGGCGGCGCCGTTGGCGCCGGCCGCACCGCCGTCGCTGCTGGTGGCCGATGTCGAGCTGGTCGACCTGGCGCCGGTGGACCAGCGCTACGACCAGGCTGAGGATACTGCCCGAGCGGCGATGCTGAGCCGGCGCCTGCGCGCGGCGCTCGCCGCCTCCGGCGACTACCGCGTGCTTGAGCGCGGCCAAGCCGACCGCCAGCCGCCCTACCGTTACACCGCCTGTCGCGCCTGCATCATCGACTGGACGCGGCGGTGCGGCGCCGACCACGTGCTGGTGACCTGGGTGCAGAAGGAAAGCCGGCTGATCCTGAGCGTCAACATGGTGTTGATCGACATCGCGCATCCGCAGGCCGCCAAGGGTGGCTCGGTCGACCTGCGCGGCGATACCGACGCCACCTGGCTGGCCGGCGCCAGCCAGATGCTGGACCGCACCATGGGCGTGGCGATGACCCCGTGAGCCATCGCGCGCGCCCGCAACCCATTGTCGAATGCAGGCCGTGCCGCAGCTGGCGCGTACCTGCCTTGCAATCGAGAGTACCGGCGGTCGGGCCGCCGCCGGCCACATCACCGTCATTTATTGTTGGAGATAAACCATGGCTACCATTTCGATTCATCCGTCGGTCGACAACGGCGTCAAGCCGGGCAAGGACAACTTCACCGGCGGCACGTTGACCTGCAAGTGCAGCGATCACCCAGTAAAGGTGAAGGTCGCCGCGCAGACCGCGCACAACCACGTCTGCGGCTGCAGCAAGTGCTGGAAGCCCAAGGGCGCGCAATTTTCCATGGTTGCGGTGGTGTCGCGCGACAAAGTCAGCGTGCTGGAGAACGGCGGAAAGCTGGCGGTGGTGGACAAGAACGCCACCATCCAGCGTCACGCCTGCAAGGGCTGCGGCGTGCACATGTTCGGCCGCATCGAGGACACCAACCATCCGTTCCACGGGCTCGACTTCGTGCATACCGAGCTGTCGTCCGAGGACGGCTGGTCGGCGCCAATCTTCGCCGCCTTCGTGTCCTCGATCATCGAGTCCGGCGCCAACCCGGCGAGCATGGACGCGGTGCGCGCACGCCTGAACGAGATCGGCCTGCCGCCGTATGACTGCCTGTCGCCGGCGCTGATGGACGCGATCGCCACGCATGTGGCAAAAGCCAAGGGCACGTTGTACGCCGGAGCTGCCTGACGGGTGGAGTGTCGCGGTGCCACCGGCACGCACGCGTCAGCGCCGCCCGCACCACGGCGCGGCGATGCGTTCACCCGGTGGCATCGGCAGCGGCCGGCAGTGGCTGCCGGCCATGCGGGTGCAGGTGTAGGTGGCGGCAACCGGTTCGCGTCNNCGTGCACGCGCATGGCACGTGCGCGTGGCGTTGCATGGTGGGCGCCTGCTGTCGCCCATGGCCCGGGAACTCGTTCCGACATTACCAGTTGACGGCGACCCGCGCCGCCGCCGTGCTAACGTGCTCGCCAGTGGATGGTCGACCACCGTTTTGCGCGCCTGACTTCGTCTCCATGCCCCGTCACACGGTAGCCGAAGCGGTATGCAAGCAAGGAGGTGCCCCGATGCCGCCCACATGCAGCCAGCGGCGAAGTCTCAGCCTGACGTGCACAACACTCTTTCTCCTGCTCGGCGTCGCCATGAACCGCGCGGCCTTGGCCGATCCGCCGGTGCAGCAGCTTCACGAGGTAAACGTGATCGGCGTCGCACCGCTGTCGGGATTCGACGTGCCGGTGCTGCAGATTCCCCTGAACGTGCAAAGTGCCCAGGCCGACGATATCCGGCAGATTCATGGGCAGTCGCTGACCGAGCTGCTGCAGCAGAATTTCCAGGGCGTCAACATGACCCAGTCGCAGGGCAACCCGTGGCAGGGCAACCTGTATTTTCACGGCTTCACGCTTTCGCCGATGCTGGGGTCGCCGTCCGGGATCTCCGTCTACATGGACGGGGTGCGCCAGAACGAGCCCTTCGCCGAAACCATGAACTGGGACTTCATTCCCGACTTCGCCATCCACGATGTCGAACTGGTCCCCGGCTCGAATCCGCTATATGGTCTGAACACCCTGGCCGGTGCCCTGCTGCTGACCACCAAGAGCGGCTTTACCGATCCTGGCGGGTCGCTTAACATCTCCGGCGGTTCCTGGGGGCGCATCCAGACCGACGCGGATTTCGGCGCTCACAGCCGCACCTTCGGCATCTATGCCGGAGCCAGTAACGATTACGAGAGCGGCTGGCGCGACTATTCGTCGAGCCGCGTGCAGCAGGCCTTCGTTCGCGGCGACTGGCGGCCAGACGAGTACACCAGCGTCACGCTGAGCTATACCGGGGCGCACAGCCGGCTGCTGGGCACCCAGACCATCCCGGTCGAATGGGCGCATACCCCGAATACCGCGTACACTTGGCCGGACTACTTCACCAACAATCTCGGCATGTTCAACCTGCAGGGCTCGCGCCAGCTGGGGTCGGGCTGGGCCGTGCAGGCGGATACCTACCTGCGCATCTCGCAGAGCAGGAGCTTCAACAGCAACACCGACAACTTCAACAGCTATGACGCGAACACCGACGGCCAGCTGGGCTATGCCGCCAACGGTTCCTTCAATCCGCACTCACTGGGCCAGTTCTATTATTCCGGGCTGAGCCCGGCCTACGATCCCAACGATCCCGCGGCGACGATCAACAACGTGCCGGCCTCGAACGTGCTCGGCAATGTGCACACGCGCGGTTACGGTGGATCAATCCAAGCGGTGGACAGCGGCAACCTGTGGGAGCGCGACAACCAGTTCACCGTCGGCATCAGCGTGGATGCCGGCGAAAGCGCGTTCAGCCAGTACGGCCAGCCGGCATACTTTCCCTACAACGTGGCTCAGCGTGGCGACACCGCGGCGTTGCTGCCGTTCGACCTGTATCCGATGACCAATGCGGGCACGTCCAACCGCAGCTACGGGCTTTACTTCATGGACGTGCTGGCGCTCCCTCGGGGCGTGCACTTGAGCGTCGGCGGCCGCTACAACTACAGCCAGCTCGTCGTCAGCGACCGTTCCGGTACCGAGCCGGCCATCAACGGCCGGCAGACCTTCCACCGCTTCAATCCCAGCCTCGGCGCGACCTGGGCGATCAGTCCGGAACTCGGCGCCTACCTGAACTACGATGAGGGCATGCGCACGCCGACCCCGATCGAGTTCGAATGTGCCGATCCGGCCGCGCCGTGTTCATTGCCGAACGACTTCACCGGCGATCCGCCACTGAAGCCGGTGGTGGTGAGGACCGTCAGCGGCGGATTGCGCGGCTCGTTCGCCCGCGGCGATCTGCGCTGGAACGTCTCGCCGTACTACAGCCGGGTCAGCAACGACATCCTCACCATCTACACGGGCGGCAGCTCGCAAGGCTATTTCGCCAACGTGCCCCGGACGGTGCGCAAGGGCGTGGATATGGGCCTCGGCGGCCAGCTCGGCCGGCTCGAATGGCAGGCCAACTACAGTTACGTCAGTGCCACCTATGGTGCCCCCTTCGAGGAACAGAGTGCCGTCAACTCCAGCGCTGACGCCAACGGCGTGATCCACGTCCGCAGCGGCGACCGCATCCCCGGTGTGCCACGCGACCTGTTCAACCTTTCCGGCGAATACCACCTCACCGATCAGTGGTCGTTTGGTGGCAACGTGCGGGCCTATTCGAGCCAGTACGCGGTGGGTGACGAAAACAACCAGGACCGTCACGGCATGGTTCTAGGTTACGCGGTCGTCGCCCTGGATCTGCACTACCGGGCGACGAAGCGACTCGCGTTCTTCGTCCGCATCGACAATGCGTTCAACCGTCGCTATTTCGTCAACGGCCAGCTGAGCAACAACGTCTTCGATACGCCGAATCGCCTGATCGACGTCACCGGCCCCGGCACGCCAACCCTGTTTGTCGCGCCGGGTGCGCCGCGTGCGTATCTGGTTGGCCTGAGTTACGACTTTGGCGCGGCCAAGGGCGACTAGTGGACTGTAACGATTGATTCGGGAGTAGGTCGCATGGTCTGGAGCTTCACCCCCAACCAGGACAAGTTCGCGCCCTCGATCATCGAGTCAGGCGCCAACCCGGCGAACATCGACGCGGTGCGCGCGCGCCTGAACGACCCCGGCCTGCCACCGGACTGCCTTGTCGCCGGTATTGATGGACGCGATCGCCCACGCACGCGGCCAAGGCCAAGGGCGCGCTCTACGCCGGCTGAGGGCGGCCATTGAGGGACACTGCGGGTCCGCCATCGGCGGCGACCACGCAGTGATGGCTGCGGCTTCGCCCGGATGCCGACGGCGGCGACGTGCCGAAAGCGTGATAACGCGACAGGTGGGGCTGCGCCGCGGGCCGCGCATTCGCGGTCGACGGCGCGGCACGCGCTCAATCGGGCAGCACGATCTCGTGCTTGCGGATCTTGCGATAAAGCGTGTTGCGGCTCAGGCCCAGCATCGCGGCAGTGCGGCTGATGTTCCAGTGCATGCGTTCGAGCTCGCGCAGCAGGGCGTCGCGCTCGGCGGTGCGCAGCGGCCCGGGATCATCGGCGCTCGCGGCCGGCACGGCCGCGGTCGGATGGTAGGTTGCGCCGCTGATCTCGGGCGCCAGGTGGACAACACCGATGCGGCCCTGGTCGCCGCAAAGCGCCGCCGCGGTACGCAGCACATTGCGCAGCTGGCGGATGTTGCCGGGCCAGGGATGGGCAAGCAGGCGTTCCATGGCCGCGTCCTCGACGTCCGGTAGCGGCCCCTGGGGCGTTTCCTCGCGCAGCAGGGTCTGGATCAGCTCGCGCTTGTCGGTACGCTCGCGCAGCGGCGGCAGCTCCAGCGTGATGCCGTTGAGCCGGTAGTACAGGTCTTCGCGAAACGTGCCTTCCTGCACCATCTGCAGCAGGTCGTGGTGGGTGGCGCTGATCACGTGCAGGTCCACGAGGATCGCGGCGTCGCCACCGAGCGGCACGATCTCGTGCTCCTCCAGCACGCGCAGCAGGCGCGTCTGCAGCGCCAGCGGCATGTCGCCGATCTCGTCCAGGAACAGCGTGCCGCCGCTGGACTGGCGGATCTTGCCGACGTGGCCCTCGCGGGCGGCGTCGGTGAACGCGCCGCGGGTGTAACCGAACAGCTCGCTTTCGATCAGCGCCTCGGGAATGGCCGCGCAATTGACCGCAACAAACGGGCGCTCGGCCCAGCTGCTGGCCCGGTGCAGGGCCTTGGCGAAGGCCTCCTTGCCGGTACCGGTGGCGCCCTGCAGCAGGATCGGCACGCGCCGGCCGAACAGCTGCCGCCCACAGTTGAGATTGTGCTGCATTCGAGGGTCGCTGCCGACGTGCTGGCGAGACGGCGCCGGTGCAGCTGCCGCTGCCGGAACGACCGATGAGGTCGTTGCCAGGCCCCAATGGCGGCCGAGCGGTGCGCGCGCGTTGGCGAAGAAACGACGGCCGTAGGCGATGTCGCGCATCGGCCACAGGGTAGCGGGCCCGCTGGCAGCGCGCTGCTCCAGCGTGGCGAAGTCGAACGACAGGATCTCCTCTAGCGACCGACCGACCAGCTGCGCGCGCGCGCTCATGCCCAGCTGCACGACGGCGCTCTCGTTGACCGCAACGATGCGGCCGTCGCCGTCGATCGCCATCAGGGCCTCGTGCAGCAGGCCGACGAACTCGGCGCGGCTGTGGAAGCGCAGCACCCAGGCGTCCTGGAACCGGCTGAGGAAATGGCAGCGCGAGATGAGGTTGGCCGACATGCTGACCAACGCCATGGTGTGGCTTTGCACCAGCCGCATGTCGGCCGGGCGCGCCGCCGAGGCGTCCAGCACCGCCAGCACGTCGCCGTCCACGTCGAGGATCGGTGCCCCGCAGCAGGCCAGGCCGGCGTTGTAGCGGCGGAAGTGCTCGCCGCAGTGCACCGTCACCGGCGTGCGCTCGGCGATCGCTGTGCCCAGGCCGTTGGTGCCTTCGTTCTGCTCGCTCCAGACCGCGCCGACCCAGAGCCCGGCGCCGCGGAATTCGCGCTTGACGTTGGAATCGGTGATCGCGCTCAGCACCACCGCGTCGGCATCGCTCAGGATCACCGCGTAACCGGAGCCGGCGATCTGCTCGTAGAGGTTTTCCATCTCGGCGCGCGCCACATTCAGCAGCTCGCCCAGCGTCTGCTGGCGGGCCCGCACGGACTCGGCATCGAGCACGACGGTATTACGCTCGGCGTCGGGTTCCATGCTGTAGCGGTTGAAGCAGCGGTCCCAGGACTTGGCGACGTGGGCGGCGACGTGGCTCGTATCCATCATGCGTGCTCGCAGCAGACCGGCGATCTGCGAGGAGGGCTGACGGGCCGACAGGGCGTTGCTCATGACCACTTCTCCCGTGTCGCCAGTGCATGACGGCACGGCTCCCCGTGCCGGTGCTGCGCGGAATCGCGGCGTGCCGCTGGTGGAAACGGACTCAAGCATCGCGCTCCGTTCCGCAGGACGCAAACTGCACCGCAGCATTGATGGCCGCCGCGTGCGGCATTTGGCACGGTCTGTCACGGCCGCGCTGCGCCATAAAAGCAACAGTGCGCGGTGCCGCGCCGCCACCTGCCGCGTCACGGCGCGGCTCGCCGCCCGCCGCCGTTTGGCCCGTGTCTTGCGTGTGTTCCAACAACTCTGTACGCGGTCGACCCGGAAGGTGGACATGACGAGCATCCACGTCACCCAGCGTCTTCCCTACTCCGCCGAAGCGGTCTGGGCGCTGATCGGCGATTTCGGCGGGCTGCATCGCTGGCACCCGCAGGTGCGGCGGCTGGACCTGTCCTGGGAGGGGCGGATCCGCACCCTGCACTACGCCGACGGCAGCCGCGCCGTGGAGCGTCTGGAGGCGCGCAACGATGCGGCATACCGCTATGTCTACGTGCTGGTCGACGGTTCGTTGCCGGTGCAGGCCTGCCGCTCCAAGCTCGAGGCCCGGGCCGACGGAGCGCACTGCCTGGTGACCTGGTCCTCCGATTTCGACGCCCTCGGCGACGGCGAGTGCGAGGCCGAGGCGGCCATGCGGATGATCTACGGTGCCGGGCTGGAGGCACTCGCGGTGGCCCTGGGCAGTCTCGAAGGCCACCTGCTTACCCCGAATTTACGCCCGGGTCCGGTGTAAGATAAAAGGCTGAACCGGTCCACCGGCCGGTTTGCCCATGACGCGACGATACCGCGCAGGCCATGTCGCGCGGCGTCCCATTCTGCATCGCGCTCACCAAGGCCACTGCGCTGTTCTGAAGGTGACATGATGAAACGTGCCACAAACGCCGCGTCGCTGCCGGACATCCCCGAGGATGTCCGCGCAGCGGTACTCGAGGTGACCAACCGCCTCAAGGAACTGCCGGGTGCCCTACTGCCCGTTCTGCACGGCGTGCAGGCGGCGCTGGGCTATGTACCGGAAGCGTCCGTGCCGCTGATCGCGCGGGAGTTGAACCTCTCGCGCGCCGATGTGCACGGCGTCATCAGCTTCTATCACTTCTTCCGCAGCAAGCACGCGGGGCGGCGCGTGATCTACCTCTGTCGTGCCGAATCGTGCCAGTCGATGGGCGCCGCAACGCTGGAGAAACATATCAAGCAGCGCCTGGGCGTAGACTTCCATGAGACCACCGCCAATGGCGCATACACGCTGGAGCCGGTCTATTGCCTAGGCAACTGCGCGTGCTCGCCAGCGATGATGGTCGATGACGAGCTGAAGGGCCGGGTGACCCCCGAGGGATTCGACGCCTGGCTGGCCGCTGAGGCGACATGAGCATCACGGTTTACGTACCGCGCGATGCCGGCGCGCTGTCGGTGGGTGCCGAGGCGGTGGCCGCAGCCATTGCCGCGGAGGCCCGGCGGCGCGATGCCGACGTACGCATCGTGCGCAACGGCTCGCGCGGCCTGTACTGGCTGGAGCCGATGGTCGAGGTCGATACGGCCGATGGCCGCGTCGCCTACGGACCGGTGCAGGCCGACGACGTCCCTTCCCTGTTCGACGCGGATTTCCTGCACGCCGGGCAGCACGCGCTGGCGCTGGGGCCGACCGAAGCCATCGCGTATCTGAAGAGCCAGCAGCGGCTTACCTTTGCCCGCGTCGGCATCGTCGACCCGCGCAGCCTGGACGATTACCGCGCACACGGCGGCTATCGAGGCCTCGAGGCCGCGTTGGGCATGAGCGGTGCCGATGTCGTGCAGACGGTCACCGACGCCAGCCTGCGCGGCCGCGGCGGCGCGGCGTTCCCGGCCGGCATCAAGTGGAAGACCTGCCTGGACGCGCAGGCCGACCGGAAATACATCGTCTGCAACGCCGATGAGGGCGACTCGGGCACCTACGCCGACCGCATGATCATGGAAGGCGATCCGTTCGTGCTGATCGAGGCCATGGCCATCGCCGGCCTCACCGTGGGCGCCACGCAGGGCTATATCTATCTGCGCTGCGAGTACCCGCACGCCCAGCGCGCGCTGGAGGCGGCCATCACCGCTGCTGAGGCGGAGGGTTATCTGGGCGACAACGTACGCGGCAGCGGCAACGCCTTCCATCTCGAAGTGCGCATAGCTGCCGGCGCCTACATCTGCGGCGATGAGACCTCGCTGCTGGAGAGCCTGGAGGGCAAGCGCGGCCAGGTGCGCTTCAAGCCGCCGCTGCCGGCCATCCAGGGCCTGTTCGGCAAACCCACGGTGATCAACAACGTGATCACCTTAGCCTCGGTGCCGATCATCCTGGACCAGGGCGCGGCTTTTTATCGCGACTATGGCATGGGCCGGTCACGCGGCACGCTGCCGATCCAGCTGGCGGGCAACCTGAAGCGGCCAGGCCTGGTCGAGCGCGCGTTCGGCCTGACCCTGCGCGAGCTGATCGAGGACTACGGCGGCGGCACCGCCAGCGGCCGACCGGTGCGCGCGGTGCAGGTGGGCGGTCCGCTGGGCGCCTACATTCCGGTGTCGCAGTTCGACACGCCGATCGACTACGAGGCGTTCATCGCCATCGGCGGCATGCTCGGCCACGGCGGTGTGGTGGTCTTCGACGACAGCGTCGACATGGCCGCACAGGCGCGCTACGCGATGGAGTTTTGCGCTATCGAATCGTGCGGCAAGTGCACGCCATGCCGCATCGGTTCGATCCGCGGCGTCGAGGTGATCGATCGCATCGTCGCCGGCACCGTCGCCGAGCGCGAGCGCAACGAAGTGCTGCTGCGCGACCTGTGCCAGACCATGCTGGCCGGTTCGCTGTGCGCATTGGGCGGCATGGCGCCGTACCCGGTGCTCAGCGCGCTGGATCATTTCCCCGAGGATTTCGCAGGCGCCGCCGAGACGGTCGCGTCCTGAGGAGGTAGAGCATCAATGTTGTCCATCGTCGAGATTGATTACGGCACGCCCAAGGCGACCTCGGAAACGATAGTCGAGCTGGAGATCGACGGCCGCACCGTGCATGTGCCTGAGGGCACGTCGGTGATGCGCGCGGCCGCCCAGGCCGGCATCAGCATCCCCAAACTGTGCGCCACGGAGATGCTCGAGGCATTCGGCTCGTGCCGGCTGTGCCTGGTCGAGATCGAAGGTCGCAAGGGCTACCCGGCCTCGTGCACCACGCCGGTGGCCGCAGGCATGAAGATCAGCACGCAGACGCCGAAGCTGGCCGAGATCCGCCGCGGCGTGATAGAGCTGTACATCTCCGACCATCCGCTGGACTGCCTGACCTGCCCGGCCAACGGCCACTGCGAGCTGCAGGACATGGCCGGCGTGGTCGGCCTGCGCGAGGTGCGCTACGGCTACGACGGCGCCAACCACGTGTACCCGAAGACGAAGGGCGGGGGCGAGAACCCGCTGTTTGTGGCCAAGGACGAATCCAATCCCTACTTCAGCTTCGACCCGTCCAAGTGCATCGTCTGTTCGCGCTGCGTGCGCGCCTGCGACGAGGTGCAGGGTACCTTCGCGCTGACCATCCAGGGCAGCGGTTTCGAGTCCAAGGTGGCGGCCAGCCAGAACAACGCCTTCCTTGACTCCGAATGCGTGTCCTGCGGCGCCTGCGTGCAGGCCTGCCCCACCGCGACGCTGTCGGAGAAGTCGCTGATCGACAAGGGTCAGGCCGAGCACACCGTGACCACCACCTGCGCCTATTGCGGCGTCGGCTGCAGCTTCCGCGCCGAGATGAAGGGCGAGGAGATCGTGCGCATGGTTCCGAACAAGGACGGCCATGCCAACCATGGCCACTCCTGTGTGAAGGGGCGCTTCGCGATCGGCTACGCCACCCATCCGGACCGCATCAACACGCCGATGATCCGCGCGAAGATCTCCGATCCGTGGCGCGTGGTCAGCTGGGACGAGGCCTTTGCCCACGTCGCCAGCGAGTTCAAGCGTTTGCAGGCCACCTACGGCAAGCATGCGGTCGGCGGCATCACCTCCTCGCGCTGCACCAACGAGGAGACCTACCTGGTGCAGAAGCTGGTGCGCGCCGGTTTCGGCAACAACAACGTCGACACCTGCGCGCGCGTGTGTCATTCGCCGACCGGCTACGGCCTCAAGACCACGCTGGGCGAATCGGCCGGCACCCAGGACTTCGATTCGATCGAGCAGACCGACGTGGTGCTGGTGATCGGCGCCAACCCGACCGACGCGCATCCGGTGTTCGGCTCGCAGATGAAGCAGCGGCTTCGCGCCGGCGCGAAACTGATCGTGATCGATCCGCGCCGCATCGACCTGGTGCGCACGCCGCACGTCCACGCCGACTACCACCTCAAGCTCAAGCCCGGCACCAATGTCGCCGTGCTGAACACGCTGGCGCATGTGATCGTCACCGAGGGCCTGGTCGACGAGGCGTTCGTTGCGCTGCGCTGCGAGCCGGAGGCCTTCGCCAAGTGGCGCGTCTTCGTCGCCCAGGACAAGTACAGCCCGGAGGCGATGGAGGCCGAGACTGGCGTAGCCGCGGCGCTGATGCGTGGCGCCGCGCGGCTTTATGCGACCGGCGGCAATGGCGCCATCTATTACGGCCTGGGTGTCACCGAGCACGCACAGGGCTCGACGGGGGTGATGGGTATCGCCAACCTGGCCATGGCCACCGGCAATTTCGGCCGCGAGGGCGTGGGCGTGAACCCGCTGCGCGGGCAGAACAACGTGCAGGGTTCGTGCGACATGGGCTCGTTCCCGAATGAATTTCCCGGTTACCGCCACGTCGGCGACGACGCCGTGCGCCATTCGTTTGAGCAGGCCTGGGGCGTGAGTCTGCTCGGCGAGCCCGGCCTGCGCATCCCCAACATGTTCGAGGCGGCGCTGGACGGCAGTTTCAAGGGTCTGTACATTGAGGGCGAGGACATCGCCCAGTCCGACCCGGACACCCAGCACGTCACCGCTGCGCTGAGCGCGATGGAGTGCATCGTGGTGCAGGACCTGTTCTTCAACGAGACGGCGAAGTACGCCCACGTGTTCCTGCCTGGTAGCTCGTTCCTGGAGAAGGACGGCACCTTCACCAACGCCGAGCGCCGCATCTCGCGCGTGCGCAAGGTCATGGCGCCCAAGGCCGGCTACGCCGATTGGGAGATTACCCAGAAGCTGGCCCAAGCCATGGGCTACCCCATGAACTACGGCCACGCCTCGCAGATCATGGACGAGATCGCGCGGCTGACGCCGACCTTCCACGGCGTGAGCTTCGAGAAGATCGACCGCCTGGGCTCGATTCAGTGGCCGTGCAACGAGGAGCATCCGCAAGGCACGCCGGTGCTGCACGTGGACGAGTTCGTGCGCGGCAAGGGCCGCTTCATGCTGACCGAGTACGTGCCCACGTCCGAGAAGGTCAACGCCGAGCATCCGCTGATCCTCACCACCGGCCGCATCCTCAGCCAGTACAACGGCGGCACGCAGACGCGGCGCACCGCCAACGTCATGTGGTACGACGAGGACCGCCTGGAGATCCATCCGCACGACGCCGAGGAACGTGGTGTTACCGATGGCGACTGGGTCGGCATCCGCAGCCGCTCGGGCGACACCGTGCTCCGCGCGATGATCTCCGAGCGCATGCAGCCGGGCGTGGTCTACACCACCTTCCACTTCCCCGGTTCCGGCGCCAACGTCATCACCACCGAAAACTCGGACTGGGCCACCAACTGCCCCGAGTACAAGGTGACCGCGGTGCAGGTCACCCGCGTCACCCAACCTTCGGAATGGCAGAAGCGCTATCGCGCCTTCTCGGACGAGCAGCAGGCATTGCTGGATCAGTCGGTGGACACGCTTGGGCAGGCCTAGACATGAGATGCCGGATACCGGGTTCGTCACTCGCCCCGTCGACCGCTGGCGTCATGGCCAGTCAACGCATCAGGACGACTGCGTGGCCGAGGAGGTGCCGATCGCGATGGTCTACAACGGAGCGACGTTTGCCGTGATGATGGCAACCCCGCACGACCTGGACGATTTCGCGCTGGGATTCTCCCTCAGCGAGGGCCTGATCGACGAGCCGGCACAGCTGCTGCAATTGGAGAGCCGCACCCTGCTCGAGGGCATCGAACTGGCGATGCGCGTGGCTGACAACACACATGCCGCGCATCTTGACCACGAACGCGAACGTCTGCTGCCCGGCCGCAGCGGCTGCGGCATCTGCGGTACCCGCAATCTGGAGCAGGCCGTTCGCCAGAACCCGCCGGTCGGCGAAGGCAGCACCATCACGCGTGACGCGCTCGAACATGCGCTGGCCCAGCTGCAGCAGACGCTGCAGCCGATGAACGCCGCCACTGGTGCCGTGCACGCCGCGACCTGGGCCGACCGGACCGGACGGATCATCCTGGTGCGCGAGGATGTCGGACGCCACAACGCCCTGGACAAGCTGATCGGCGCCATGCGCCGCGCCGCCGTCGACCCCGGCGATGGCATGGCGCTGGTAACCAGCCGCGCGAGCTACGAGATGGTGACCAAGGCAGCCAGCGCCGGCATCACCCTGCTCACCGCCATCTCGGCCCCGACCGCGCTGGCGATCGAACTGGCGCGCAGTGCTGGTATCACCCTGGTCGGCTTCGCGCGCCCCGGCAGCCACAATGTCTACACCCATCCCGATCGCCTGCTACCCGCATCCCGGCAGGAGCTGACATGAACATCGAACGACTCGTCACCATGGCCAACGACATCGCGACTTACTTCGCGGTGGAACCCAATCACGCCGCCGCCGTGGACGGCGTGCGCGATCATCTGACCCGATTCTGGGATCCCGTCATGCGGCGCCAGCTCAAGGACTACTTCGCGCAGGGTGGCGAGGGCCTGCTTCCGCTGGCCAATGAGGCGGTGGACGGCTTGAGTGTGCCACCAGTCGCTACCGTCTGAGCGGGGTGTCCTTCCGCGAGATTCCCGCCTGCCCATGCCTTCGTCGTCATGCCTGCGTCGTTTCGCGCGCCCCAAGAATCCAATACCCATCCCTGATGGGGATCCTCATGTCTGCATCGACTCCTCAGGATCACCGGTTGGCAAGTGACGCCATGAACTTACGCGTCGCATCCGCCAGCTGTGGATCCTCCAACGCCATGTGCAGCGTCGCCTTGACCAGACCAAGCTTGTTGCCGCAATCGAAGCGCGTACCCTCGAAGCGGTAGGCGAGCACCGATTGTTCGGACAACAATGATTCGATCGCGTCGGTTAACTGGATCTCGCCGCCCGCGCCGGGCGTGGTCTTCTCCAGCAGCTCGAAGATACGGCCCGGCAGTACGTAGCGGCCGACGATCGCAAGATTGGAAGGTGCGACCTCGGGCTTGGGCTTCTCGACGACGAGCTTGATCTTTGCGGCGCGTTCGGAGACCGGCGTCGCATCGACAATGCCGTACTTGTTGGTCTGGTCGCGCGGGACTTCCTCGACCGCGATCACGCCGGCGTTCTCGCTGGCGGCGAGCTCTGCCATCTGGCGCAGCGCACCGGGTCTGCCTGCTCCTGTCGGTCCGTTCACGATCAGGTCGTCAGGCAACACGACGCCGAACGGCTCGTCGCCGACGACCGGCTTCGCGCACAGCACCGCATGGCCGAGACCGAGCGCTTCGGGCTGGGTCACGAAGACGCAGCGCACATGGCGCGGCAAGGTGCCCTGCACCATCGCAAGCAGATCGTTCTTGCCCGATTGCGCGAGCTTGCTCTCGAGCTCGTAGGCCCTGTCGAAGTAATCGGCGATCGCGTGCTTGTAGCGATTGGTCACGAAGATCAGCGTGTCCGCGCCGGCGTCGACGGCCTCGTCGACCGCGTACTGGATCAGCGGCCGGTCCAGCACCGGCAGCATCTCCTTGGCGACGACCTTGGTCGCCGGCAGGAAACGCGTACCGAGGCCTGCAACCGGGAAAACGACCTTGCGCAAACGCTGGCTCATTCGCAGTCCTTGTGGATGTCTTTATCGTGTGCCGAACGCAACCACGACTGCGTCCGCCTGCCGCCCGCTCGGAGCGAATTCCGGCAGCAGCTGATCGAGGATGCGTCGCAACATGTCTTCGTCGAAATCCCTTACCGCGAGTTCGGCCTGACGCAGCTGCGTCATCAGCAAACTCCAGGCCATGCCGCGCGGCTGTGCGAGAAATATCTTCGCATGCGCAGTATCGCTGTACTGTTCCTGTGGATGAAACAGTTCCTCGAACAACTTTTCGCCGGGACGCAGGCCAGTATAGATAATCGAGATGTCGCCGCTTTCGTGCTTGCCGGCCAGACGGATCATCTGTTCGGCAAGATCGCGAATCTTTATTGGCTCGCCCATGTCGAGCGCAAAAATCTCGCCGCCGTTGCCGAGCACGGACGCCTGCAGGATCAACTGGCAGGCTTCCGGAATGGTCATGAAATAGCGTGAGATCTCCGGGTGCGTAACCGTGACCGGACCGCCTGTGCGAATCTGTTCGCGGAAACGCGGCACCACCGAGCCCGCTGAATCGAGCACGTTGCCGAAGCGCACTGTGATGAAACGCGTAGGCGATTGCTGCGCGAAGTTCTGGCAGAACAGTTCCGCGACGCGCTTGCAGGCGCCCATGACGCTGGTTGGGTTGACTGCCTTGTCGGTCGAGATCAGCACGAAGCAGTCGACGCCGTGACGGTCGGCCGCCTCAGCGAGCACCTTGGTGCCGAGCACGTTGTTGCGGAACGCCTCGCGGATCTGGCCCTGCAGCAACGGCACATGCTTGAATGCGGCGGCATGAAACACAACCTGCGGACGCGCGTTCTCGAACGCGCGCGCACAGGTCATCGCATCGCCGCAGTCGCCGAGGCATGCGTTGAACAACAGGTCCGGATAATCGCGCCGCAGTTCCTGCTCGATCATGTAGAGGTTGTATTCGGACAACTCCAGTACGGTCAGCGATTCGGCACCGAGCCGTGCGACCTGCCGGCAGAGTTCGGAGCCGATCGAGCCGCCGCCGCCACTGACCAGCACGCGCTTGCCGGCGAGACGCGTGCGGATTGCGGTCCAGTCGAGCTGGATCTGTTCACGGCCGAGCAGATCCTCGATCGCGACTTCTTTCAGTTCGTTGAAGCTCGAGCGTCCGGCGACGACGTCCTCCAGTCTCGGCACCGTGCGGAACGGCAGGTCGCATTCCTCGCACAGGTCGACCGCACGGCGCATCTGCGCCTTGTTTGCCGCGGGCATCGCGATGGCCAGCATCTCGGCCGCGGTCTCGCGCGCGAGCTGCGGCAGTTGATCGAGCGTGCCGAGTACTGGGATGCCATGCAGGCGCGAGCCGCGCAGCTGCACGTTGTCGTCGAGGAAGCCGACTGGCGCGTAGCGATTCTCGCGGCGCAGATCACGCACCAGCGCATCGCCGGCCTTGCCCGCGCCGAGCACGAGGATGCGTTGGCTCGGCGCGTGGGTGACGAAATCGAGGCGGCTGTCTTTCCAGTAGCGATACAGCAATCGCGGCGTGCCGAGCAGGACGGAAAGCACGAGTGGATACACGATCAATACCGTGCGCGGCACCGTTGCGAAACGATTGTAGAGGGCGAGCGCCATCGCGATCGCGAGCGCGCCAAGCACGGCGGCTTTGGCGATGTTCCACAAATCCGGCAAGCTGGCGAAGCGCCACAGGCCCTTGTAGAGGCCGGTCCACCAGAAAATCACGCCTTGCGCACCGAGCACCAACCAGACTTCGGCACCGAACAATGAAACCGGCGGCGGATTGGGCACCAGCGACCAGCGCAACATGCTGACCGCGGTCCATGCCAGCCACACCATCAACATGTCATGCGCGACGACCGCGAGGCGTGGATGGATGCCGGCGATTGTCTTACGCAGCAGCATGGCGGCTCCGTGTCAGGCACCAGCGCTTGCCGAACCACCAGACCAGCCCCGCCAACGCGTAGACCACGATGGCAGCGCCGATCCCGGGCGACATGCGCGCCGGCGGCATCCGATTCATCCAGCAAACGACAGGCAACACGATCAGCAGATTCCAGCCCATGTAGAACGCGACGACTTGCACATGCGAATACCCGCAGCGCACCAGCCACTGGTAGAGGTGTTCGCGGTGCGCACTATACCAACGCCGGCCGCGCAGCATGCGCGAGAGCAGCGTGCAAGTCGCGTCGGTCACGAACGCCGAGCACAGCACGATGCCGCTGGCCAGCGCAATGGTCGGCGTGAACATCTGCCAGCCCACCGCCACCGCGACGAGCAAGCCGAGCACGCCGCTGCCGACATCACCCATGAAAATGCGCGCCCGGGGAAAATTGAACGGCAGGAAACCGGCAACTGCGGCAGCAAGCAAGCCGATGCGCTCGGCATCGTTGGGCTGCCCCACGTGGATGAAAATCACCGCCAGCGCGACCAATAGAAACATGGCCTGCAGTGCCAACAGCCCGTCGATCCCATCCATGAAGTTGTGCAGGTTGATCGACCAGACGATCGCCAATCCAGGGACCACGGCGGCGAGCGCATACAACAGCAGCGCCCCAGGGCGAGGCACAGGAAACAGGAGGCCAAGCAGCATCGCTGGCACCGCGAGCAGCAAGGCGGCGGCGAAACAGTGCGCGGCGAAACGCATCCGCGCGTGCAGTCCACCGTGGTCGTCGATCCAGCCGACGGCGGCAACAACGACAATCGCCGCCAGCAATGCCAGAACCATGAAGCGATAGGGAAACTCAACCTGCACCGCGATCACCGCGGCAGAGAAGATCGCGCCCACCACGATCCCAATGCCGCCGCCACGCGGAGTCGGCACCGAATGTGAACGGCGTTGACCGGGCAGATCGAGAAGATTGCGTCGATGCGCGTAGGCGACGCTGAGCCGAGTACACAAGGCGGCCAACGCGAAGGTCACTGTTGCGAGAATGATCCACGCGGTCACCGACCGGGCTCCCATTCCCAGGCCCTACTCGCCGACCACACCGTGGATCGGGCGCACCGTGCCCCAATTCTTGCAACTCGGGCATTGCCAGTGATGCGCCTTTGCGCTAAAGCCACATTGGGTGCAACGGTACATGGCCTTGCCCTCGACCAACTTGCGGGTCAGATCGCGCAGGATCAGGAAATTCTCGCGCGCCTCGCCGCTCGCGGTATGCAGGCTCACGTCGATCAGTGCCATCAGCGCACGCACGGACGGACGCTGGCGCAGAATCCGGTTGAGGAAATCCACTGCCGCGACTTCGCCGCGCGTGGTCGTATACATTTTTGCGAGCGCCAGCACCGGCGATACACCCTGATAACGCTCGGTGACGCGAAGCAGGAATTCCTCGGCGCGCTGCATATGCTGTGCGCGCGCATAGCAGTCGAGCAGGGGAGAGAGGATTTCCGGCACATAGTCGACATCGAGTTCGGCGACGCGCTCGAACGCATGGATCGCTGCGTCAAGATGACCGGCCGCCGATTCGAGATGGCCTTCGATCATGTTCGCGCGAACGCATTCGGGTTCGACCGCGAACGCGTCCGCGACGTGCACGTATGCGTCCTCGCGGGCGCCCTGCGCGCGCGCCAGTTCGGCCAGCTCGCAATGGAATTGCGCAATGACTGCGCCCTGCGATTCGCCCGTGACCTGCTGCAGCCGTCGCGCGTTTTCGATCGCCTTGTTCCAATCCCGCTCGTGCTGATAGATGCCGATGAGGTGCTTCAGCGCGGAAGGCGCCAGTGCATCCATCGCGACAAGATCGGTGAACAGCGTTTCGGCGCGATCGAGCAGGCCCGCGCGCATGTAATCCTCGCCCAGTTCAAGCAAGGCGACGGTTTTCTCGTCCTGGTTGAGATTCGGGCGCGCGATCAGGTGCTGATGCACGCGGATGGCGCGATCGACCTCGCCGCGGCGGCGGAACAGATTGCCGAGCGCGAGATGCGTTTCGACCGTATCGCGATTGATGTCGGCGAGCTTGAGGAAGACTTCGATCGCCTTGTCCTGTTGCTCGTTGAGCAGGTAATTGAGGCCCCGGAAATAACTGGTCGACAGCTCGTTGACGCGTGCGCCCGAGGTGCGCTCGCTGCGACGACGACCCAACACCCAGCCGGAAAACGCCGCGACCGGCAGCAGGAAGAACAACAGCGCGAGTACGTTGTTCATGCGTCTCCGTGCGTTGGCGCTGATGATGGGGGTGCCGCGCCCGCGTGGCTGCGTCTGGCGGCGCGCCGCTCGCGACGCATCCGCGGCATTTGACCGAGCCACGCGACGATGCCACCGAGCAGCCAACCGACAAGCAGTGCACCGAGCAGCGCGACGCCGGTCGGGATAGTGACCCGCACGAAATAGAAATCGAGTGGAATACGCACGCCATTGAGCGCGCCAAACAGCGCACCACAGGCGATCACGAACAGGATCAGGACAATCAGGATCAGACGCATAGTCGACTGGCGATACTCAGGCCGGCGCATGATAAATGTTCAGGCCTGCCGCGCACCCGACAAGTCCAGCACGTCGACACTGCGATTGGGATGCCGCAGTCACTGCAGCTTACCTCTGTCGGTGCGCCGCGACCGCAAACCACCGAACGGATCAGGCAGGTTCCGCAGACTTCGTGGCGCCATCTTTTTCGTTGACGCGCTCGCGCAATTCCTTGCCCGGCTTGAAATGCGGAACATGCTTGCCGGGCAGCGCGACCGAATCGCCGGTCTTCGGATTGCGGCCCATGCGCGGCGGCCGGTAGTGCAGCGAAAAGCTACCAAAGCCGCGGATCTCGATGCGCTCGCCGGTCGAAAGCGAATGGCTCATCTGCTCGAGCACGCTCTTGACGGCAAGTTCGACGTCGTTGGCCGCCAGATGTTTCTGCCGTGTTGCCAGGGACTCGATCAGCTCCGATTTTGTCATCGCGTTGTTGATGCTTGCGGTCTCGATTCAAAAAAACGCGCACCGTCGCCGATGCGCGCAGATTGCATGGCAGCGCGCGGATCGTTCCGCGCGCTACGTATCACATCAGCGGTTAAGCTGTTCTTTCAGCAGCGCGCCGAGCTTGGTGGTGCCGCCCGTAGCGCTCTGGTATTCATCCAGCGTGCTCTGCAGATCGTCCTCGTCCTTGGCGCGGATCGAAAGCTGCAGGCTGCGGCCTTTGCGGTCCATGCCGGTGAACTTGGCCTCGACCGTATCGCCGACCTTGAAGTGCAGGGTTGCGTCTTCGACCCTTTCCTTGGCGATGTCGTTCGCGCGCAGATAGCCCTCGACGCCTTCGCCGAGATCGATCGTTGCACCCTTCGTGTCGACTTCACGGACCGTGCCGGTGAGGATGCTGCCGCGCGGATGCGCCGCCATGAACTGGCCGAACGGATCCTGCTCGAGCTGCTTGATGCCGAGCGAGATGCGTTCGCGCTCCGGATCGACCGCAAGCACGACCGACTCGATCTCGTCGCCCTTCTTGAAGTTGCGCACGAGGTCTTCGCCGGTGGTCTGCCACGAGATGTCGGACAGATGCACGAGACCGTCGATACCGCCATCGAGACCGACGAAGATGCCGAAGTCGGTGATCGACTTGATCGTGCCCATGACCTTGTCGTTCTTCTTGTGGATCGCGGCAAACGCTTCCCACGGATTCGCGCTGGTCTGCTTCATGCCGAGCGAGATACGACGGCGCTCCTCATCCACATCGAGCACCATGACTTCGACTTCATCGCCGACCTGCACAACCTTGGCCGGATTGACGTTCTTGTTGGTCCAATCCATTTCGGAGACATGGACGAGGCCTTCGACCCCCGGCTCCAGCTCGACGAAGCAACCGTAATCGGTCACGTTCGAGACCTTGCCGAGGATGCGCGTGCCGGTCGGATAACGACGGGCGATGGCCACCCAAGGATCTTCACCAAGCTGCTTGAGACCCAGCGAAACGCGGTTGCGCTCGCGGTCGAACTTGAGCACGCGAACGTCCAGCTCGTCGCCAACGTTGACGATCTCGGACGGGTGGCGCACGCGCTTCCACGCCATGTCGGTGATGTGCAGCAGGCCGTCGATGCCACCGAGGTCGACGAATGCGCCGTAATCGGTGAGGTTCTTGACGACGCCCTTGACGACCGCGCCTTCGACCAACTTGTCGAGCAGCTGTTCGCGCTCGGCGCTGAACTCGCTCTCGACGACCGCACGGCGCGAGACCACGACGTTGTTGCGCTTGCGGTCGAGCTTGATGATCTTGAACTCGAGTTCCTTGCCCTCGAGGTAGGACGGGTCGCGCACCGGACGTACATCGACCAGCGAGCCCGGCAGGAACGCGCGGACATCCTTGATGTCGACGGTGAAGCCGCCCTTGACCTTGCCCGAGATGCGGCCAGTGATCGCGGCATTGGCGGTCTGCGCCTCTTCGAGTTCGTCCCACACCAGCGAGCGCTTGGCCTTCTCGCGCGAGAGCATGGTCTCGCCGAAGCCATTCTCGATTGCGTCGAGCGCGACTTTGACATTGTCGCCGACCTGGATTTCGAGCTCGCCCTTCTCGTTTTTGAACTGCTCAATGGGGATGATGCCTTCGGATTTCAGGCCGGCGTGCACAACGACCACGTCGGAGCGAATCTCGACGACGACACCGGTGACGATGGCACCCGAGCGCAGCTTGTTGAGCGATTGGCTCTGTTCGAACAGTTCAGCGAAACTTTCAGTCATGTGGATTCCGATAATAAAACAGGCCATCGTCCAGAACGGGTCGACAACCCACCTTCGAGGGATGCGGATTCGCCGCATCGTTGCGTTCCGGCACAGTGCCGGGCCTTGGCTCTTCGAGCGTTTTCCTTGTATGCGAGACTCAGACTGGATGGACGACCGCCAGTACACGGGCGATCACCTCCTCAACCGCAACGGCAGTCGTATCGACGATCAGCGCCCCCGCTGCCGGCTTGAGCGGCGCGACCTTGCGGGTCGCGTCGCGCTCGTCGCGCGCCTGTATCTCGCGCAAAAGGGATGCGAGCGTAACACTCAATCCCTTTGCCTTCAACTGCTTATAGCGCCTGCGTGCGCGTTCCTCGGCGCTCGCTGTCAAAAAGATCTTGTACGCAGCGTCGGTGAAAACGACCGTGCCCATATCGCGCCCGTCCGCGACCAAGCCGGGTGCCTTGCGAAACGAGCGCTGCTTTTCGAACAGCGCCGCTCGCACCGTCGCGATCGCCGCGATCACGGAGGCCGTGGCTCCGCAGGTTTCGGTACGGATTTCGTCGGTCGCGTCGTGGCTGTTGACGATCACACGTGTTTCGCCGCCGTCGTTGAGATCGCGGAACGTGATTTTCGTTGTTTCTGCGCAACGCGTGACCGCAGCTGCGTCGGAGAGATCGATGCCCGCCATGCTCGCGGCATAGCCGACGGCGCGGTACAGCGCGCCGGAATCGAGCAAATGCCAGCCGAGTGTGTCGGCGACCGCGCGACTGATCGTGCCCTTGCCGGAACCGGACGGCCCGTCAATGGTCAGTACAGGCACGCCGGTAGCCGTGTTTTGCACGCAGATATCCTACGATTCGGAAAGTCGATTCTAGCGGCAGTTGCGGCGACGTGGCAGCGCGGGCGGTTCACGCGGCGGCCGCACAAGCATGCGCGGTGCAACCCCAACGGTGAAACGGTCTCAGCCCCGAAGAAGACCCCGCGTTTGCGATGTCGTCCGTGCCTTGAAGGCCCTCTCCCCCAACGATGAAACTGTTGGGGGAGTAGGGAGTACAAGAGTCACTAGTTCTGGCCCCAAAACGTTGATTGAACTTGATTTCATGAAGCAAGAACGTGGGAAAGCTCAGTCTCAGGCCGGATTCGCAGCAAGCGCGAATCCGCTCGCATTCGCAAGTTCGACGAAGCCCGGCAACGAAGTCGCGACGTTCGCACAATCAGCGATGCGCACGGCATCCTTCGCGATCAGTCCGGCGACCGAGAAACTCATCGCGATGCGGTGATCGCCGACGCTGTCGACGCGGCCACCGCCGAACGTGCCGCCCTCGATCATCGCGCCATCGGGCGTCTCGATGACATGGATACCCAGTGCGCGCAGTCCGTTCGCCATGACCGCGATGCGGTCGGACTCCTTGACGCGCAGTTCCGCGGCGCCGCGAATCATCGTCCTGCCACTTGCAGCGGCAGCGGCAACGAACAGGACTGGAAACTCGTCGATCATGTCTGGCACCTGATCGATCGACACTTCGATCCCCACCAGCGGCGCATGCCGAACCACCAGATCGGCGACCGTCTCTCCGCCCTGCTCGCGCCGATTCTCCTCGCCGATGTCGGCGCCCATCGCGCGCAACACCCGCAACAAGCCAGTGCGGCGCGGATTGAGGCCGATACCGCGCAGGACCAGTTCCGAACCCGGCACCAACGTCGCCGCGACGATGAAGAACGCCGCCGAAGAAAAATCGCCTGGCACATTGACCTCGGCCGCGCGCAAACGATGCCCACCGCAAAGACGCGCGCGGCCGGGCGAAAATTCGATCGGCCAACCGAACGTTGCGAGCATGCGTTCGGTGTAGTCACGAGTCGGATGAACTTCCCGCACTTCGGTTTCGCCAGCCGCGTAGAGCCCAGCCAACAGCACGGAAGATTTAACCTGCGCACTCGCGATCGGCGGCGTGTATTCGAAGCCGCACAGCGACATGCCACCACCGATGCGCAGCGGCGGCAGATCGCCCGGTTGCGCGTCGATCCGCGCGCCCATCGCGGCCAGCGGCTCGATCACGCGCTGCATCGGCCGCCGCGACAGCGATTCGTCGCCAACCAGCGTCGTGTCGAAGCGCTGCCCCGCGAGCAGGCCGGCGAGCAGGCGCATGCCGGTACCGGAATTGCCACAGTCGAGCGCTGCGTCTGGTTTCGCCAGCCCGTGCAAACCGACCCCATGCACGATGCGCTGCGAGGCGGACGGCGTTTCGATCCGTACGCCCATCGCGCGGAAGATCGCCGCGGTCGCGCGCGTGTCCTCGCCCTCCAGGAACGCGCTTATGTGCGAAGTACCCTCGGCCAGCGCGGCCAGCATGATCGCGCGGTGCGAGATCGATTTGTCGCCGGGTACGATGACTTCGCCGCGCAGCGGACCCGACGCGTGGCTGATCCAATCGAGGTGATCGCTCAAGGCAGCGCCTCCAGCAATCGCGAGTTTTCTTCCCGGTTGCCGACGCTGATACGCAAGGTCTGTGGCAGACCGTAACCACCCATCAGGCGCACGATGACGCCGCGTTCGAACAGATGATATTCGAGTTGGGCTGCATCGCGGCCGAGGTCGACCAGCAGGAAATTGGTTTGCGACGGAAGGCTGACATAGCCGCGCGCTGCAAGCGCATCGGCGAGCCATGCACGTTCGCCTGTGTTGAATGCGCGTGCGCGTTCGAGATGTTCGCGGTCGCCGAGCGCAGCTTCCGCTCCGGCGAGTGCGACGCTGTTGATGTTGAATGAAGCACGCAGGCGTTCGAGCACGGCGACGACACTCGGATGCGCGATCAGATAGCCGATGCGCAACCCGGCCAGCGCGTAGACCTTCGAGAATGTGCGCGTGACGACCAGGTTCGGATAGCGGTCGGCGAGGCTCAGCGCGGTGGTCAGGTCCGTTGCAACGACGTACTCGTGATACGCCTCGTCGACGACGACCAGCACATGCTCCGGCACGCGCAACAGGAAGCGATTGAGCGCCGCATCGTCGAACCAGGTCCCAGTGGGATTATTCGGGTTGGCGAGATAGACGAGCCGCGTGTCCGCGCGCACCGCAGCGGCGATCGCGGCAAGGTCATGGCCGAGCGGTGCCGTCGCGTGGTTCCGCGGCAGCGCGGGCACCGAGATCGCCTGTGCGCCGGCCGCCGCGGCCGCGATCGGGAACACCACGAAGCCGTATTGCGAAAAGACTACCGAATGCGCGGAATCCGCGAAGCATTGCGCGAGCAACATCAGGAGTTCGTGCGAACCGTTGCCGAGCACGATGTTATCGACACCGACGCCGAGATGCTTCGCAAGCGCTGTCTTCAGCGCCGCGCCGCGCGGATCGGGATAGCGGAAGCTCTCGGCCAGCGCCGCGCGCATCGCGTCGAGCGCACGCGGACTCGGACCGAGCGGATTCTCGTTCGAATCGAGTTCGGCGATCGCCGTGCCGAAACGCTCGCGCAACGCGGGCAGGTGATGGCCAGGATCATAGGCGCGCAGCACGGCGGTAGTCGCGTTCGCGAGTTTCGTCGCGTCGAAGTTTCCCGATCCGTCCGGCGCTCGCGCGCCTTCCGACTTCTTGGGAAGGTGCTTCACGGCACCGCGACCGGATATGAGCCGAGCACCTTGATCTCGGCCGCGTGCGCGTCGAGCTCGGCCAACGCCTGCTTCATTCCGTCGTCGTCGACATGGCCCGCTAGATCGATGAAGAAACCGTATTCCCACTTCGCCTGGTGCGAGGGCCGCGACTCGATGCGATTCATGCTGATGCCGTGGCGCGCGAACGGGCTCAGCACATTGAACAGCGCACCCGGCTGGTCCTTGACGAAGACCAGCACCGAGGTGCGGTCGTGGCCAGACGGCGGGAAGATCTGCCGGCCGATGACGAGGAAGCGCGTCGTGTTGTCGGCATGGTCCTCGATAGAACCCATGATGACCTTCTTGAGGCCGTACACGTGTCCGGCGGACTCGCCCGCGATTGCGGCTGCGTCATCCGCATTGCGCGCGCGGCGCGCCCCCTCGGCGTTGCTCGATACCGGAACCTTCTCGACCTTCGGCAGGTTGCCGCGCAGCCAAGCCTGCGTCTGCGCGAACGACTGCGGATGCGAGTAGATGCGCTCGATATCCTCGATGCGCCCGCTGCGCGACAAAAGGTATTGGTGCACGCGCAGCTCGACTTCGCCACACACCTTGAGGTTCGAGGTCAGGAACATGTCGAGCGTGATCTGGATCGTGCCCTCCCTCGAGTTCTCGACCGGCACCACGCCGAAATCCGCGTTTCCGTTCTCGACCTCCTGAAATACTTCCTCGATGCTGGCCATCGGCAGGCCATGCACGGAGCGGCCGAAGTGCTTCAGCACCGCCTGCTGGTTGAACGTACCTTCCGGACCGAGGTAGCCGATCTTCAGCGGCTCCTGCTGGGCGAGGCAGGCCGACATGATCTCGCGGAACACATGCACGAGAAGTTCGTCGCTGAGCGGCCCCTCGTTGCGGTCGACGACCATGCGCAGCACCTGCGCCTCGCGCTCGGGCCGGTAGTAGTCGACCGCGGCGACGAGCTTGCCCTTGGCCTTGCCGACCTGGTGCGCGAAGTTCGCGCGCTCGGCGATCAGGGCCTGGATGTGGCGATCGATGCCATCGATGCGCGCGCGCACCTCGGCAAGGTTCGGTGTCGGCCTATTCGAATCCATCTTGTCGGTCATCGCATCAGTCCCCGATCACGCGCACTGAAAGAATGCCATCAATTGCCGCGATCTCGGCCGCGAGTGTATCCGGCACCGGTGAGTCGGCATCGATCAGGCTGTAGGCAAGCTCGCCGCGCGACGTGTTGAGCATCTGCGCGATATTGACGCCGGCCCCGCCGAGCACGTGCGAAAGCTGGCCGATCATGTTTGGTCGGTTGCTGTTCGCGATGCAGATGCGTGCGTTGCCGGCGCGTGCCATGCGCGTCTCCGGGAAGTTCACGGAATTCCTCACATTGCCATGCTCGAGGAAGTCGCGCAGCTGGTCGACGACCATGACCGCGCAATTCTCCTCGGCCTCGCCGGTCGACGCGCCGAGGTGTGGCAGCGCAATCACGCGCGGATCGCCGAGCAGGTCGGCGTCCGGGAAGTCCGACACGTAGCGGCCGATGCGGCCCTCGGCGAGACCGCGCCGCAGCGCGCCCGCATCGACGATGCCCTCACGCGCGAAATTCAGCAGCACAAGGCCGGGCCGCACGAGTTCGAGCGCCTGCGCGCCGAAGACACCCTTGGTCTTGTCGTTGAGCGGCACGTGGAAGGTCAGATAGTCGGACGCGGCGAACAGCTCGTTGAGCGAGCGGGCCTTGGCGACTTCCGACGACAGCTGCCAGGCGCCATCGACGGTCATGTGTGGATCGAAACCGACTACGCGCATGCCGAGCGCGTAGGCCGCATTCGCGACCTTGACGCCGATCGCGCCAAGTCCGACCACGCCGAGCGTCTTGCCGGAAAGTTCCGAACCGACGAAGCGCGTTTTCTCGGCCTCGACGCGGTGATGCAGATCTTCGCCGGCCTTGAGATCACGCACGAAGGCCAGCGCATCGGCAATGTTGCGCGCCGCGATCAGCATGCCGGCGACGACGAGTTCCTTGACCGCGTTGGCGTTCGCGCCCGGTGCGTTGAACACTGGCACGCCGCGTGCGGAAAGTGTCTCGACCGGGATGTTGTTGACTCCGGCACCGGCACGCGCGACCGCCTTCACGCTGGCCGCGATCAGTGCCTTGTGCATGTCCGCCGAGCGCACCAGCACCGCATCCGGCTCGGCGATCTCATTGGCGGTGCTGTACAGCGTCGCCGGCAGCCGATCGAGGCCGTTGCGCGAGATGTTGTTGAGAGTCTGGATCTTGAACATCAATATTTGTCCCGAAAATAGTCAGCGCGGTGGTTTTCACTCATCCGTCGTTCCGGCGAAAGGGGCGGTTGCTCACCCGTTCCGCTGCGCAAAATCACGCATGAAATCGACCAGCGCCTGCACACCCTCGATCGGCATCGCGTTGTAGATCGACGCACGCATGCCGCCGACCGCGCGATGACCCTTCAATGCAAGCAGACCCGTGGCGTTCGATTCCTTGAGGAACGCCTCGTCAAGCTCCGCGCGCGGCAGCGTAAACGGCACGTTCATCCACGAACGCACCGAACGCTCGACTGGGTTCCTGTAGTAGCCCGAGTTGTCGATATACCCATACAGCAAGTTCGCTTTCGCACGATTGCGTTCGCCCATCGCCGCAAGCCCGCCTTGCGCCTTCATCCACTTGAACACGAGGCCAGCCAGATACCAGCCCCAGGTATTGGGCGTGTTCAGCATCGAGTTCTTTGCAGCGTGCTCGGCATAGTTGAAAATCCGCGGAATATCCTTCGGGCAGCGTTCGAGCAGATCCTCGCGCACGATCACCGCGACCAGGCCCGACGGGCCGATGTTCTTCTGCGCGCCGGCATAGAGCAGCGCGTACTTCGAGACATCGAGCGGTCGCGACAAGATCGTCGACGACACGTCGCCGATCAGCGGCACATTGCCGACATCGGGTACCTCGTGGAACTCGACGCCGCGGATCGTCTCGTTGGCCGCAATGTGGACGTAGGCCGCGCCGGGATCGAGGTCCCACTCCTCACGCGGCGGGATGCGGTCGTAGTTCGTTACAGCCGCGGTCGCCGCGATGCGCACGTTGGTGAGCGCCTTCGCCTCCTTCGCGGCCTTCTCGCTCCAGTCACCGGTCAGCACGTAGTCGACGCTCTGGTCGCGGCGTGCGAAATTCATCGGAATCTGCGCGAAGTGCTGGCTTGCACCACCCTGCAGGAACAGCACCGTGTAGTTCGCGGGCACGTCAAGCAGTTCGCGCAGATCACGTTCCGACTCTTCCGCGAGAGCAATGAAGGCCTTGCTGCGATGGCTGATTTCCATCACCGAGGCGCGCGCGCCGTTCCATTCGAGCAGCTCGGTTTGCGCTTGGCGCAACACGTCTTCGGGAAGCGCGGCGGGTCCGGCGCTGAAGTTGTATGCACGACTCACGGAGTACTCCTGGCAACGTCGATCGGAAGGATCGTTCCGGAACCATTATGCCGCACCGCAGCAAGCTGGCAACGGTTCGGCGCGCTTCGCAACGCGAATGACTGCAGCCGCGACGGCGTTGGCACCGTAAGAGATCCATGATGGACCACGGCGCGCGCAAGGTTTTCGGCGCGGCACCGGTCTTTGCGACCAACAACGAGGCAGTCCCTGATCATGCGCAAATCCGCAGACATCCCGCCGTCCGAGATCACCCCGGAAACCGTCTATCGCGGTCGCCGCGAATTGCTGAAGGGCTTCGCGCTCGCAGCGCCCGCGCTGCTGGTCGGCTGCGGGCGCCACTCCGACGCCGATGCCAGCGCGTCGCCGGCATCCGAGCCGACGCCTCGACCGGAACTCAAGATCGCCAGGCGCGGGCAATTCGGCACGACCGAGCCGCAGACCAGCTACCAGGACGCGACCCACTACAACAACTACTACGAATTCGGCACCGACAAGGCCGATCCGGCACGCAATTCCGGACGATTCCAGCCGAAGCCATGGATGGTCGAAATCGCCGGGCACGCCGAAGTCACCGGCAAGTTCGCGCTTGAGGATTTCCTGAAGCCGCATCCGCTGGAAGAGCGCATCTACCGCATGCGCTGCGTCGAGGCGTGGTCGATGGTGCTTCCGTGGGTCGGCATTCCGCTCGGTGATGTATTGAAGCGTTTCAAGCCCACGGCGGCAGCAAAATATGTTGCATTCACGACGGTCGAACGGCCGAGCGAGATGCCGGGGCTTGCCTACGGGGTGCTCGACTGGCCGTACCGCGAAGGCCTGCGCATCGATGAGGCGATGCATCCGCTGACCCTGCTCACCGTCGGCTTGTACGGCCGCGCGCTGCCGAACCAGAACGGCGCGCCACTGCGCTTGGTCGTGCCGTGGAAATACGGTTTCAAGGGCATCAAATCGATCGTGCGCATCGAATTCACCGACCAGCAGCCGCGCACCGCGTGGAACGAGTCGGCGCCGCGCGAGTACGGGTTCTATTCGAACGTCAATCCCGCCATCGACCATCCGCGCTGGAGCCAGTCCACCGAACGGCGCATCGCCGGCAGCGGCTTCAGCCTGCTCGGCAACCGTGTCGCGACGCTGCCGTTCAATGGCTACGCGGATCAAGTCGCGACGCTGTATTCGGGAATGGATCTCAGGAAGTATTTCTAGTGCCGCATCGCTTTGACCGCATCGCGGCGAGCAAGCCGTTTGTGTTCGCGCTCTGCCTGCTTCCGCTTGCATGGTTGGTCTGGGACACGCTGCACAGCCAGCTCGGTACCGACCCGGTCGCCCAACTCGAACACCGCAGTGGCGACTGGACCTTGCGCATCCTGCTCGCGACGCTTGGTGTAACGCCGCTGCGCCTGCTCACGAAATGGCACTGGCTGTCCCGCTACCGGCGCATGCTCGGCCTGTTCGCATTCTTCTACGCGAGCACGCATTTGACGATCTATCTAGTCATCGACCTCGGCGGCTTCTGGTCGCAGATCTTTGCGGAAATCGCGAAGAAGCCTTTCATCACGGTCGGATTCGCTGCGTGGCTCATGATGGTTCCGCTAGCGATCACATCGACCAAAGGCATGATCCGCCGGCTCGGCGGCAACTGGCTGCGCCTGCACCGATTGGTTTATCTGATCGGGATCTGCGGCGTGCTGCACTTCATGTGGCAGGTCAAATCCGGCAACAAGATCGCGGTGCGCGAACCGTTGATCTATCTAACGATCCTGATCGGGCTGCTCGCGTTGCGCGTGCCGGGGTGGCTGAAGCGCTGGCACACTTCGCGCCGCTCGTCGCCTGCACGCGCTGCGGTCAACGCGAAAGCTGCCTGAGGACGCGCGGGATCGCGCTTGCAGCACTCCCGCAATCAGTGCCATCGTTGTAACGCAATCGCTCGGATTGTTTTCAGATGCCGTGCTGGATCAGCAGCACCAGACCGAGCGCGATCAGCGCAGCGACGCCGATCAGCCACCAGGTCGCGCCTTGGGGGTGCCGCGATTGCGCCGCCTCGCCGTCGGCTGGAACCGCATCGTGTGCCTCGGTGATGGCTTGCGCGGCAGCGGTGGTGTCTTCGCCACGCAATGGCAATCCCGGCGCTTCCACGATGAAATGACTGCGCTCGAATGCGAGCTGGTCACCGGCATAGACGATCGCGTTTCTCGTGCCCACGCCGTTCACGCTCGTTGCGTTCGTCGCTGCGAGGTCACGCAGGTAAATCGCGTCGCCAACATTTTCGAGCACGGCATGACGCGGCGCCATCCGCGCTTCGTCGACAACTAGGTCGCATTCCGGATCGCGTCCGATCACGAGCCGCGGATTGACCGCGATCGTTTTGCCGAAGTGGCTGCCGGACACGCCTCGCAGAACGACACGCGGCGGCTGCACAGGAGGCGGCAAGGTCGTTGATATGGCCGGCAACGATGTCTCGATCAGCTCATCATGATCGACCTTGAGGGTGATCATGACCTTGCCGAGGCACAGCACGTCACCGCAGCGAAGCAACGCTTTCTCACGCACGGGACGCGCATTCACATGCGTGCGTGCGCTCGGATCGAGCACCTCGAGGACGCCACCGCGGCGATCGACGGTCACGCGCGCATGCCACGGAGCGACATCCCTGCTCGACAGCACGAGCGTATTGCCTTCCGCTGTGCCGAGACTGGTGGCGCCGTCGCCCACAACCACATCGGCGTGTTCGCCATTGGCAAAGCTGAGTCGCATCACATTGAATTCGTTTGGCGATCGTGCACTTTATCATAGCGTCCGCTACGATCTTCGCCCTATCCGCCTGGCCCACAGCGCCCCCGAGCTGGGGCATCATGGGAACATTCCAGCGTTGGATCACGATCACCATGCCCGTCATCGACATTCGCCGCCCGCACGCGGGCAGCATGACATCCACCAAGGCCGCCGTTGAACACGTCGCGAAAGCTATCGCGAAGCAATACGGCGTCGACCATCACTGGAGCGGTGACCAGCTCCATTTCGATCGCAGCGGCGTCAAGGGACGCATCACGGTCGCGCGCAACGACGTGCACGTGCGTGTCGAGCTCGGTTTCCTGATGGGTGCGATGAAACCGCTCATCGAGCGCGAAATCGAGCGCCAACTCGACGAACACATTGCGTAGTCGACGCGATCGCTCACGCAAGGAATGGGGTCGATATTTAGTGCGGGTCACGAAAGTCACTTGCAACGCGGCGATAGCCGCGCTCTCTCACCAGAGGATATGACGATGACAAAGCCACAACCCAAACGCGGCAACCCACAGGATGCAGTGAACGCGGCACGTGCGGCCAGCGAGAACGTGATGGATTCGGCGCACCAGATCTGGCTCGCCGGTCTTGGCGCGTTCGCCAAGGCACACGAGGAAGGCGGCAAATGGTTCGAGGCGCTGGTCAAGGAAGGCGCTGCGCTCGACGCGAAGACGCGCCAGCACACCGAAGCGAGCGCCAGGGAACTGCGCGGCAACGTGGAAAGCGCAGTCGACAACGTCCGCGAGCGCACCCTGCAAACCTGGGACAAACTGGAGAAAGTGTTCGAAAGTCGCGTCTCGCGTGCGATCGAGCACCTTGGTGTTCCCGGCCAGGAAGAGCTGCAGGCGTTGATGCGGCGTGTCGAAGAACTGTCGCGTGAACTGCGCAAGCTCGCGGATAAGCCAACGCCCGCCAAAACCGAAAAGACGAAGCGTCCGGCAAGGTAAGCCGGACCGGCGCCGCCGCGTTCATCAGTCCATCGACGAACGCGGCCGGCAAGGCGCCGCGCCAATTGACCATGCTCCGGCACGCTGCTGTAAGCTCGGCATTCGCAAGGCGCACAGCGAGCGGTAAAGCATCCATGTCCGACATCAGTACCCGCTTCGAAAAAGCTGCGGAAGACGTCAAGAAACTTCCCGAGCGCCCCGACAACGACACCCTGTTGAAACTCTACGCGCTCTACAAGCAGGGTTCCGACGGCGATGTCGCTGGACCAAAGCCTGGCTTTTTCGATTTCGTTGGCACCGCGAAATACGAGGCGTGGGCCAAGCTCAAGGGCACCAGGAGCGAAGACGCGATGCAGAAGTACATCGATCTGGTCAGCAAGCTCGGCGGCTGATTCCGCTGTCGCTGCAAGAGCCTCGCGCAGGGCACATCACCCGCGAGCGCACCCCGGAAACCCACCACGCGCTGTTCGATACGCCGAGCACATCCAACGCTGTGGCGAAACACTCGTCGATGGAATCGGCGTCAACCGGCCGCAGTCGTCGCGCCCGGATGCGACCATCAACGTCCCGGGCGGATTTGATTGCGTTCCTGCTCGCGGTCCCATGCTCGAAGTTCGTCGCGCAAATGCGCGATGCGCTGGCGACCGAGCGCGTTGCGGCCCTCGTCGAGCACCTGCGCATCAAGAAGTTCCGCGAGGCGCTGCGCGGTAGGCAACAGCATTTCCCACGCGTCGAGGGCGGGCAGCGGGCCTGGCAGCGTCATGAAAAGCGTCACGCCAGGCGTTCGCACCGTGTCGAGCTGGGTCATGTCGAAATTGCCGGGCTTGACCATGTTGGCCATGCTGAACACCGGCCCGTCGGCGACCTTGCCGAGTACAAGACGGTGGAAGATGCCCATGTCGCCGAACTGCAATCCGGCCTTTTCCGCAGCGACGACGACATCGGAGCCCGCGAGCGTTTCGCCTGCGCGCGCGGAGACGAACAAGGTGACGATGCGTTCAATCTGGCGATCCGAACGCAAGCCGATATTCGCGCGCACCGGCGCCGAACGGGCCGTGCCGGCATTGTCGTGTCCGGCAATCGTCGCGCCCAGACGATCGAGCTCGGCACGCGCCGAGACATCCAGTTCGCCTTGCGCGGGCTCGCCCTGCGCATCGAGTTCGCCGATGGTCGGCTCCACGCGTGTGCCATCGGCGCTTCGCTTGGGCGTGCGACGCTCGCCCTGCCCCGGTTTCTGCGGCCGTCCAGACAGGTAGATCAGCGCGAGCACGATCATGCCGATGACGATCAGCGGGATTCCGACTGCAGGGTTCCAATCCATGAGATTTCCTTCTGCTTTCGTGGGTTCGCCGGAACGGATCAGGCCGCGCCGGCGAGTTTAGCCGCTTCGGCAAGATCGACCTGAACCAGTCGCGATACGCCCGGCTCGCGCATGGTAACGCCGCAGAGTTGGCGCGCGGCTTCCATGGTCGCCCTGTTGTGGCTGACGAAAATGAACTGCACGTGTTCGCTCATCTCCGTCACCAGCGCGGAAAAACGACCGATGTTGGCCTCATCCAGCGGCGCATCGACCTCGTCGAGCAGACAGAACGGCGCAGGATTGAGGCGGAAGATCGCGAACACCAGCGCGACCGCCGTCATCGCCTTTTCGCCGCCAGACAGCAGTGAAATGGAACTGACGCGTTTGCCCGGAGGCCGCGCCATGATCGTGACGCCGGTGGAAAGAAGGTCATCGCCGGCCAATTCCAGATGTGCGTGGCCGCCACCAAACAGGCGCGGAAACAGTTCCTGCATACCGACGTTGACACGATCGAAGGTTTCCTTGAAGCGCGCGCGCGTTTCCTTGTCGATCTTGCGGATCGCGCCTTCGAGCGTTTCCAGCGCAGTGGTGAGGTCGGTCAGCTGCGCATCGAGATAAGTCTTACGCTGCAACTGTTCCTCATACTCCTGAATCGCGGCCAGATTGACCGGTTCGAGGCGGCGGATCTTCTGTTCGAGCTCGCCGAGCTCGCCCTGCCATTGCGCGGGATCAGCCTCAGCCGGCAGCGCTTCGAACAGCGCTGACACTTCGAAACCAGCCTCGGCGATAGCGGCACTCAGAGCCTGCGCCCGCAGGCGATGTTCCTGCTCGCGCAGACGCAGTTCCGCGACCTGCTCGCGATGCTCGTTGAGGGTTTGCTCGAAGCGATGGCGCTCCTGTTCGAGCTTGCGCAATTGCGCGTCATGTTCTTGCACCGCCTGGCGCGCCTCGACCATTTTCCGATCGACCAGCAAGCGCTGGTTGAGATGGGCCTGGCGTTCGCTTTCGAGGCCTCCGAGCGGATCGTTGCCTGAGGCGAGCTGCGCGGCGATTTCGCTGCGACGCGCGTCGAACTGGGCGAGCTGGCCGTGCATGCGTTGCAGCGATTGTTCGAGCGACGCGACCGCGGTGCGGCGCGACTCGATCGACAACGCGATCTGATGCGACGTCTCGCGCGCCTCGCGCGCATTCATGCGCGCTTCCTCGCGCGCCTCAAGCAGCATGCGGCGCGCGCCATCGAGTTCCTGCCGGCGCTGTTCGAGATCGCCCATGCGCTCGACCGCCGTGTCCAGGCGACCACGCGCCTCGCGCGATTGCTCGCGGTCGGCGTCAAGTTTGGCGTTCACTTCCTCAAGCTCGCGTGCAACGCGCGCGAGGCGTTCGTTGGCACTGTCGATGCGCCCGCGCTGGCTCTGCAATTGCCCAGCGACTTCGGCCAGACGGCGATGCGTGGTGTACAACTCACGCTGCGCGTCGTCACGCACACGTTCTGCGTCGATGCGTTCCTGCTTGCCGCGCTCGAGCGCTTCGGAATGCTGTGCAATGTCGCTTTCGAGCGCGTCAATGCGCACGCCGATCTCGCGGATCTCGCGTTCGCGCGCGATCACGCCGACCTGCGCACCGGCGCCGCGCTGCACGCGCACGAAGCCGTGCCCGATCCACTCACCTTCCGGCGTGATCAGGGACTCACTCGCGTCGAGCGACGCCATGCGTTCCTGCGCAGCGGCGATCGACTCGCTCGTGCGTACGCGCGCGAGGAGTGCCCGCGCAGCGGCCGGGCCCTGCACGCGCGCCGCAAGCGAGTCGGCCGCGACATCCAGGCTGACGCCGCCATCGCCCATCAGGACCAGATCGGCATCGGCGAGTGCGCCAAGCCCTGCGGCGAGCGTCACCGGATCGTCGACGAGCACCGCTTCAAGCCACCCATCGAGGACCGTTTCGACCGCGCGCTCCCAGCCTGCATCGACCCGCAAAGTTTCGCCGAGTCGCCGCGCGTCACCGAGGCCGATGTCCTCCAGCCACGCTTGCACGGCACCGCTATTTTCTCCAAGGGCGGCGTGTTGCAGCGCCTCCAGCGAACCGAGCCGCCCGCGCAGGTTTTCCAGATCACCGCGCCGGCTGCTCAACGCCGTATGCGTGGCGCGCTCCTGTTCCAGTGCCGCTTCGGCGGCACTGCGACGCTCGTCGAGCAACGCGGTGTGCGCCTCGACCTGTTCACGCAGGATGCCGTGTTCGCTGTCAAAAGTCTGCAGAGTCTGTCCGAGTTCGTCGAGATTCGCAGCGCTGCGTTCGGCTTCGAGCGCGCTGCGGCGCTGGTCACCCTGCAGGCATTGTTTGTCGAGATAATCGAGGCGCGTGCGTTCGACCTCGGCCGATTGCCCGGCCTGCGAGGTCGCCTGCGCATGCTGGTCCCACGTGGACTGCCATTCGGCAAGCGCGGTTTCCGCAGTGCGCAGCTCTTCGGCCGCGTTCTCGTCGGCATCGCGCAATGTCGCCAATTGCGGCTCGGAATCGGCCAGCAACGCGCCGAGTTCCTCGAAACGCTGGCGATCGGTGTCGATATGCTCGGCAAGCTCGGCATACGCGCGATCGGTTTCCTGGTGGGCGCGTTCGAGCTGCTCGGCCAGTTCCTTGCCGTGTTGGATCTGCTGTTCGACGCGCGCAATCTCGGCGCCGACGCGATACACCTCGGACTGCACCACGTTCATGTGCTCGCTGGCCGCCGCATGTTTTTCGCGACCGGTTTCGAGTTCGGCCTCGCAGCGGCGCTGCGCGGCGAGATGTTGCTCGATCGCGAGCTCGCCCTTGCGCAATGCGCCGGAATGTCCGTCGAGTTCCGCCTGCGCCGCGCGCAGGTTCAGCGCCTTGACTTCGGCTTCCTTCTTCTTCTGTTCTTTCTTGAGCGCTTGCCAGCGCTCGGCGGTGCGCGCCTGGCGCTTGAGATGTTCGAGCTGCTTGTCGACCTCGTCGCGCACGTCGCGCACGCGATCGAGGTTTTCGCGCGTCGCCTTGATGCGGCTCTCGGTCTCCTTGCGGCGCTCCTTGTACTTGGAGATACCGGCGGCTTCTTCGAGATAGTTGCGCAACTGCTCCGGATCCGCCTCGACGATCTCGCTGATCATGCCCTGCTCGATGATCGAGTAGCTGCGCGGCCCCAAACCTGTGCCGAGGAAAAGATCGGTGATATCGCGGCGCCGACAGCGCACGCCATTCAAGAAATACTGCGACTGGCCATCGCGGCTGGCGATGCGCTTGACCGAGATCTCGTTGTAGCTCGCGTACTCGCCGGCAATGAGGCCGTCGGAGTTGTCGAACAACAGCTCGACCATCGCGCTGCCGACCGGCTTGCGCCCGCTCGATCCGGAGAAGATCACGTCGGTCAGCGCATCCCCGCGCAGGCGACTCGCCGCGCTCTCGCCCATCACCCAGCGGATCGCGTCGATGATGTTCGACTTGCCGCAGCCGTTCGGACCGACCACGCCGGTCATGTTGGTCGACAGATGCAGGGTCGTCGGATCGACGAAGGACTTGAATCCGGCTAGTTTGATCGTAGTCAGACGCATGGAAACGTGAAACCTCGATAACGTGATGGGACAAAGGCCAAGATGGAAGATGGGCGCGGCATGTCGGGCGCAGGCCTCATCGGGATTCTCCCGGCGCGCGGGCGTCGATGGTCAACGCATGGATGTCGGTCTGCATCAAATCGCCCAGCGCCGCATACACGGTGCGATGCCGCGCGAGCGGCGGTTGCCCCTGGAACGCGGCGCTGACGACCTGAACGCGAAAATGCCCGCGGCCATCGCGCGCACCGGCGTGACCGACGTGGCGGTGGCTTTCGTCCTCGACGATCAACTCGGTGGGCGCGAGTGCCACAAACAGCCGCGCGCGGATTTGCCCGACGCGATCGCTCAAGGCAGCACCTTGCGAAACGGGCGCACGTCGACTTGCGCATAGACGCCGGCCGCGACATACGGATCGGCATCGGCCCAGGCTTTCGCGGCGTCGAGATCGTCGAACTCGGCGACGATCAAACTGCCGCTGAAGCCGGCCACGCCCGGGTCTTCGGCGTCGATCACCGGGAACGGCCCCGCCAACAGCAGGCGGCCGTCGTTGCGCAGGCGATTCAGGCGTTCCAGATGCGCCGGCCGCGCGGACTGCCGGCGCGCCAGTGAATCGGCAATATCAGTTCCAATAATGGCGTACCACATGCAAGCGTCCTGGCAGGGTGCAAACAGCTGGCGGGATCGATGGCGATCCGCGCGCGGACCGGGTTCGCAGGTGTCGGGGCCATCACAACCGAACCCAGCGTCTGCCGGATCGGCGGCGATCAGAAAGCGGAAGAACGCCCTTTGCCGACACCCAGCCTATGACGAACGCCTATGGTAGCCCAAGCGCCGGGCCGATTGATTCGGAGCGAATCGGATTCAGTGGAATCAATCCGCCAGCCTTGCCCTCCCCCGCTGCCGCAAGGGAGGAAAAGCGGGGGGCACTCAAACTCTGAGTGCCGGATCAATAATGGCGCGCGCAGGGACGCCTTGATGCCGCTGCGCGGTTGCCCAATTGCGCATTTGCGCATTTGCCCGTAGGCTAGGCGACAATCGAGAGGCGTCAGTTCCCGCGCGTGCCGACGTGGTGATCTGTCTGCCCGGCCGTACCTCTTGAATCTTTGATTGGTTTTGTCGACCTCCGGATCAGCAATCCGGGCGTCCTTCGTTGCAGGCCGCCGCGCCGGATACCAGGTTTTCCGTCCTGACCGCGTGCCACGCCGCAACTCGGAGCCTGTCGGACCCAAGTCCGGCAGGCTCCTAACGTGATCTATACATGACCCGCGCCGTGAGGCGCCGGACGTCATGGGATCGAGCATGAATCAGACCGCCGAACAGCAAAGTCCAGAAACGCCGGCAAGTGCCTTTCCGCAGGTACCGCAGCAGCAGGAGATCCCGCTGGCGGTCGTGCGTGGCCAGCCCATGCTCGAGATTCCGCAGGATCTGTACATCCCGCCGGACGCACTCGAGGTCATCCTCGAAGCGTTCGAAGGGCCGCTCGATCTGCTGCTTTATCTGATCCGCCGCCAGAACCTCGACATCCTCGATATCCCGATCGCCGAGATCACACGCCAGTACGTCGACTACATCGAGATGATGCACGAAATGAAGCTGGAGCTCGCCGCCGAATATCTGGTCATGGCCGCGATCCTCGCCGAGATCAAATCGCGCTTGCTGCTGCCGCGCCCGCCGCGCGAGGAAAGCCTCGAAATCGATCCGCGTGCCGAGCTGGTGCGTCGCCTGCAGGAATACGAGCGCTTCAGGAAGGCCGCCGAGGACATCGATGCGATGCCGCGGCTGGAGCGCGATTTCGTGGTCGCGACCATCCAGGTCACGGACACGAACGTGGTTCACCTGCCGCCGCCCGTCGAGCTGCGCGAATTGCTGCTCGCGCTGAAAGACGTGATGAAGCGCGCCGATCTGTACGGCCACCACGCGATTCAGCGCGACGCGCTGAACGTGCGCAGCCGAATGAGCGATGTGCTGCGCGCGCTCGACGATGGCGAATTCCACCGTTTCGAGAAGCTGTTCGATGTCAGCGAAGGCCAGCGTGGTGTTGTTGTCACCTTCCTGGCCCTGCTCGAACTGGCCAAGGAACAGCTGATCGAAATCATCCAGGAAGTGGCGCTCGCGCCGATCTATCTATCGCTGGCGACCGCCGGCTGACCCCGACCCGATCCCGATGTTCGAAATCCACCTACTCAAACGCATTGTCGAAGCCGCGCTGCTCGTCTCCGCACAGCCGCTGACACTGCCACAACTATCCAACCTGTTCGACGAATTCGACATGCCATCGCATGACGATCTCGCCTGTGCGCTCACCCAATTGCAGGGCGATTGCGCAGAGCGCGGCGTCGAGCTGGTCGAAGTCGCGTCCGGCTTCCGCTACCAGGTGCGCCAGGACGTGCATGCCTTCGTCGCGCGCTTGTGGAGCGAGCGTCCGTCACGCTATTCGCGCGCATTGCTCGAAACTCTTTCGCTGATCGCCTACCGCCAGCCGATTACGCGTGCGGAGATCGAGCAGATTCGTGGCGTTGCGGTGTCGACCCATATCGTGAGGACGCTCGAGGAACGCGAATGGGTGCGAGTCGTCGGCTATCGCGACCTGCCCGGCAAACCGGAGTTGCTCGGCACGACCAAGCAGTTGCTCGACTACTTCAACCTGAAATCGCTCGACCAGTTGCCGCCGCTCAGCGAAATTCGCGATATCGAGGAGTTCGATCCGCAGCTCGCGTTCGGCGCAGTCGATGCCGCGATCCCGGCCTTTGTCTCCACAGAGGCCGAGGCCGCCGATGCGGATGCCGATGCAGTCGCCGCAGAACAAGAAGAACAACCGGACGACGCGTCCGCAGACACCCCTGAACACGCCGAGCTGAGCAGCGCCAGCGCGGACGACGATGCAGCGCCGCAACTCCCCTCCTTCTCCACCAGCGAAGAGCCGCCTGCCGGCGCCGCGCACGAAGACACCCCGGACACCCTCGCATGACCACCCCCTCACGTTCCATCCTGAAACTCAAACGCAACGCCGGTGCCGACGACGCACCCGTGACCGAGGAGCGCCTGCACAAGGTGCTCGCGAACGCCGGACTCGGTTCGCGGCGCATGCTCGAACAACGCATCGAAAGCGGCGAGGTGCAGATCAACGGTGTGCCGGCTACTCTCGGCCAGAGCGTGCGCACCGGCGATCGCGTCGAGCTCGATGCCAAGCGCTTCGTCGTCGTCACCGACAACGCCGAACATGCGCAAGTTCTGGTCTACAACAAGCCCGATGGTGTGGTTGCGACGCGTGACGATCCGGAAGGTCGACCGACCGTGTTCGAGCAGCTGCCGCAGATCAAGGGCGCGCGCTGGATTGCAGTCGGCCGCCTCGATATCAACACGACCGGCCTGCTGCTGCTGACCACGGACGGCGATCTCGCCAATGCGCTGATGCACCCGAGTTCGGAAATCGAACGCGAATACATCTGCCGCGTGCATGGCGAAGTGCCCGACGAGACCATTGAACGCCTCAAGAATGGCATCGAACTCGACGACGGTCCCGCGCACTTCGACGACATTACGGTGATCAGCCGCGGCAACAGCCATTCCTGGTTCCGCGTCGTGTTGCGCGAAGGCCGCAACCGCGAAGTGCGCCGCATGTGGGAATCGCAGGGTCTGATGGTCAGCCGCCTGAAGCGCATCCGCTACGGCAGTGTCGAGCTGCCGCGAGGATTGTTGCGCGGTCGCTCCGAAGAACTCGATGGCGGGCAAATCGCCAACCTGCGCAATCGCGCCGGCATGCAGGAAATCGCGCCGCGCCTTACCCTCGCCCCCGTGATCGGGCAGCGCCGCGCGACGCCAACCGAATTTCGCCCGAACCCGAAGGCGCAGCAGGCCTGGACCGGCGCGCATAACGAGGAGGCGCACGAATTCGCCGCGTTCGACCGCATGCGCGACGACAGCGGCTGGCGTGGTGCCGCGGCGAAACCGCGCAAGGCGCGCGGCGGCTCGGGCCAAGGCAGGCCGCCTCGGCAGGGTCGCTCCAGCCAGAGTCCGGGCCGGCAAGGCCAAGGACAGCGTCAGGGCCGTCAGGGGCAAGGCCAGGGGCAGCGCCACCAGGGGCAGGGTCAAGGCCGGAGTCAAAGTCAAGGCCAGGATCAAGGGCAGCATCGCAATGCCGCCTACAGCGAACCGGGCTTGAGTCCCGCCGTGTTGCGCAGCTGGTTTCCGGAAAGCGCCGGCCAGCCGGGCAGCAAGCGCCGCGGCGCGCGTCCGGGCGAGGCACAGCCGTTCGTCGCTGGCCAGTTCCAGCCGCGCTCACCGAATTCGAACGCGCCGCGCGGCAACCGGGCGCACCCACAGAATCCGAACGCGCCACACGGCAACAGTGCATTTCCGCGCGATGCCGATGCCGCGCGCGGAAACGGCCCGCGCAAGCCGCCGCGCGGCGGTTCGCCCGGCAATTCCGTGCACGATGCAGGACAGCCAGGTCCGTACCACGCGCGCCCGCAACAGCCACGCGGGCCGCGTCCTGGCGGCCCCCGCAAATCGCCTCAGGTTGGCTCGCCCGGCAACTCGCTGCACGACGGCAACATATCCGGCAATCGCGGCCCCGGCGGCAACAATCCGAGTCGCCGCCGCGGCCCGCGTCCGCCGCGCTAAGTCGCCACCTCCGTCAAGCCGAATCCGCTGTTCGAAACGCGAAAACAAGCCGCCCCACGTGCTGGTTTCCTCACGTTTCGAGACGTCGCTGAGCCTTGAAAGCCCTCTCCCCCAACGATGAGACTGTTGGGGAGAGGGAGCAAAGACCGGCAGGCGCTGGAAACGGACAAAAAAACGGCGGGATAACCCGCCGCTTTTTTGTTCGCAAACCGCGCCTAGTCGAGTTTGATCGCCTTGCGGTCGCCTGCGCGGCGCTTCTGCTCCTTGGCGTTGAATTCGGACTCGCAACTGCCGCGCTTGACCATCACGCAATCCAGATAATCCGTCGCCTCGACCAGCGCGGCGCGGATCGCCTTGCCGGCCGGCGTGTTTTCCTCGTGCGCGAGATCACCGCCGAAACCGCCGCGGTACACACCGACCGAGACGCCGCCACCGGAACTGCGGCCTTCGATCGTGCGCGAGAAATCGACCTCGCCGGTCGTCGCATTGACCACGCGCAGGTCGACCGCGAGATACGCCTCGGACTTCTTGCCACCGACCGAGATACCGCGGAAGCTCAAGCCCCCGCCGGTGCTCGCAGTGTTTTCCTCATACGAAGTAACCGTGCCGAACACCAGATAATCGGCGCCGGTCACCTGACCCATCTTCGCGCCGGTGCCTGAACGCACGCGGCCGGACGCGGCGAGATTCTGTTCTTCCAGCACGTTGCCGAGCTTGCTGCGTTCGAGCACACGGAAGTCGCCGGTGCTGGACAGCTCGTTCGACAGCATGCCGGACAGCTCCCAGCCCACGCCGCCGCGCCACCAGCCGGCGCCCGACTCGTTCTTGAATTCCGCGACACCGACCGACGGCTTGCCGGCGGCGAACACGCTGCCCGCACTGGCGACACCAGCGAGCGTCAGCAGTACTGCAAACATCGACTTGTTCATTTCATCGCTCCCATTGGATTCAACCTCGACCGATTCCCCCGCTCAGCAAGACAACCCGGAGGGCTGGGCTCGCGACTGCGGCTCCTGGCGCTACGGAAGTGATCCGCATCGCGTGCATCACCGTAACGATTGGCCACATTCTAGCAAGGCCGCTGTGTGCGCGCCGTGCACTGTTCGGCGACCGTCAGCCGACCTGGATCACCGCGGTGCCGTGAACTGGCGCACGTTCCGCTTGGGCCCGCCAGCCACGCAACGCCCCAACGGTAGGCGCACCGCCCGCTAAGCGCCGCCGCTGACCAGGTCGGCGTACTCGGGGTGACGCTGGATATAGGCCGCGGCGTAGGAACAGTTCGGGGTCACCCGCCAGCGCTCGCGACGCGCGCGCCGGAGAAATGGAATCCGTGCAGATCGACGACCACCGGCGTGGCTGTTCTGACTGGTCGCGCACATCTTCTTGCTGATCGGCTTCCGCAACCGCCTGATCGTGCACCTGCATCAACGTGAACTGGCCGTAGCTGACCAACGCGATCGCCAGCAGATCGCCGATGCTTGCGGATGCGCCATGGAGTTCGATGGGTGCCCGGTTATGCGCTGCCTGCTGCGCTACGATGCGCGTCCCAAGCCCATCCTCCATTCTTTCATGTCGGACGCCAATCCGTGAGCGCGCTGTCGCCGGCCGCCAGGGCGCAGTTGCAGATCCACTTCTGCGTGCTGCTCTGGGGCTTCACTGCGATCCTTGGCAAGCTGATCTCGTTGACCGCACTGCCGCTGGTCTGGTGGCGCATGCTGCTGGTCGTCGCCGCACTGGCATTGCTGCCGCGGACCTGGCGCGGAATCCGCGCGATTCCGCCACGGCTTGCGTTCGCCTACGCCGGTATCGGCGTGCTCGTCGCGCTGCACTGGCTCACGTTCTATGGTGCGATCAAACTCTCAAACGCGTCGGTCGGCGCGACCTGCATCGCGTTGGCGACGCCGTTCACCGCATTGATCGAACCCAAGCTCGCCCGCCGGCCCTTCTCGATGCGCGAACTCGCGCTGGGAATCGCGGTGTTGCCCGGCGTCGCGCTCGTGGTCGGCGGTGTTCCGGTTTCGATGCGACTCGGCATTGCGGTCGGTGCGTTGTCCGCGCTGTTCGTCGCGCTGTTCGGCTCGCTCAACAAGCGCCTCGTCGAACACGGCGATGCGCTCGCAGTGACCGGCATCGAGCTTGGCGCCGGCACGCTCGCGCTGACCCTGCTCGCGCCACTGATAGCACTACTGTTCCCGGCGTTCGCAGGTAGCCCGTTCGTGCTGCCGGGTGCACGCGATGCCGCACTGCTGCTCGCGCTGGCATTGGCCTGCACGTTGCTGCCCTTCACCCTGTCGCTGGTCGCACTGCGCCACATGAGCGCGTTCGCGGCACAGCTCGCGGTGAATCTCGAACCGGTCTACGCGATCGTGCTGGCAATCCTGCTGCTCGGCGAGCAGCGCGAACTGACGCCGATGTTCTACGCCGGCGTCGCGATCATCCTCGGCGCGGTGCTCGTGCATCCGCTGGTCAGCCGGCCGCGTCGGCTCAGCCAACCGGAGATGCTCGGAACCGCGGAGGCGAAGAGCGTCGCCGAATAGAACAACCAGCGCATGCAGGAATCGGCTGCGAACGCGACCGGCGAGGATGCGTCTATCCGAAACAGCGTTTTTCCAGACTGCCGCGCCAACCTTCGTCGAACACCATGTCGCAAACGACATCCGCGTTGATCTACCGGGTCGATGTAGCGCGCTGGTAGGACCATTCGACGTCGCCATAAGCCTCGATCGCGAAATCGAGTGCGCCGCCTTGCGCCGCTGCAAGCCACGGCAGATAGCATGTGGCTTCGAGCCAGGCCGACTTCCTCGTAAAAGCGAGCAAACCACGTCACCGCTTCGAGCGAGGCGAAATGCGCCGCAACTGTCCCCGCTCGATCACAATCAATTCGGTCCCGGTACGTTGGGCGATCTCGCACGCACGTTGTGCCAGACGACGTGGACAGGTTCCGATGTTCGAACTCATGGCGAGCCTCCATGATCGGCATCGGCGTCAAAATGAACCTGACTGTTTTTACTGTTTTTCTGCCTGCTCCTCCGGCGGCTGCATCTTCTGCAGAACGTCCTCCAGATCGGCAATCAACGTCTCCAGCGCGTCGTGCAGCTGGCTCTGACGGTTCATCAGATCGTCGATCTTCTCGGTCTGTTTGAGCTTGGACAATTCGCCGTCGAACAACAGCCAGGTTGCGGTCAACCTTTCCACATTGGCCTTGGAGTAATGGCGCATCTCCTTGAGCTGCGTGAGGGTATCAGTGACGTGATCGGCGGCGGTCTTGGCAATTTCCTCGGACATGGCAATCTCCTTCGACGGTGAAGTGTGGCGATCATCTGATGATACGTACCCATGCTGGCTGCCAGCAGAACGCCGCGAAAAAAAGGGTCAGAGTACGTTTCTCGATCGCCACCGCGCAAAACAGCCGAGGCTGCGGGGGTTGCAAAAAAGGTACTCTGACCCTGTTTTCCTGTTTTCGCCCAAAGGTAGATGACCATGCTGATACGTCCGTTCGTGTTGTTGCTGGCAGCCTTTCTGGCTGTTCCCGCGCTTGCCGCGCCAGCGAGCGGCCCGTCGCGCGTCCTGACCGGCGCGGACCTGTTCAACCTGGAAGTCGCGAGCGATCCGCAGATCGCGCCTGACAGCAAGACGATTGTCTATGTGCGGCGCGCGAACGACATCATGACCGATCGCACGCACTCGTCGATCTGGTCGATCGACATCGGCAGCGGCAAACAGACGCCGCTGATCACGGACCCCGGTTCGCACAGCCAGCCGCGCTGGTCGCCCGCCGGCAGCAAGCTCGCCTACATCTCCAGCACCGATGACAAGGTCGGCGCGCAGCTTTACGTGCGCTGGATGAAGACCGGAGCGACCGCGCGGATTACCGGCCTGCCCGACACGCCGCACGCGATCACCTGGTCATCCGACGGCGAACGGATCGCCTACGCGATGTTCATTCCCGACGAAGCGACGAAACTCGGCAAGGCACCGGACAAGCCGACCGATGCCAAGTGGGCCGAACCGTTGCAGGTCATCGATGCGGTCGTGTATCGCACCGACGAAGACGGCTACGCCAAACCTGGCTACGAGCAGATCTTCTGGGTACCCGCCGACGGCGGCGCACCGACGCAACTGACGTTCGGTGCGCGCAACGCAGGAGGCAGATTGTCGTGGTCGCCCGATGGGCGCTCGGTCATCTTCAGTGCCAACCTGTCGCCGGACTGGCAGCGCGATATCGTCAACAGCGAAGTGCATGAAGTCTCGATCGACAGCCGCGACGTGCGCACACTGACCCATCGCAACGGGCCGGACACCGCGCCGGCCGTCTCGCCCGACGGCAAATGGATCGCGTACATCGGTTTCGACGACCGCTACCTCGGCTATCAGAACCGGCAACTCTCGGTCATGAACCGCGATGGCAGCGGCGCACGCGTGCTGACCGCGAGCCTCGACCGCAGCGTAGGCGATCCGATCTGGGCCGCCGACAGCCGCTCGATCTACGTCGACTACGATGAACGCGGCAGCGTGCGTGTCGCCCGCGTCGGGCTCGACGGATCCGTACGCACGGTTGCCGAGCACCTGACCGCGAGCGAGTTCGATCGCCCCTACAGCGGCGGCCAGTTCAGCGTTGCGCGCGACGGCGCCGTCGCGTTCACCAGCGGCACGACGCAACGCCCGTCGGACATCTGGATCACACGCGGCGGCGACGCACGGCGGCTGACGCACCTCGACGAAGCGTTACTAGCGACCAAGACGCTCGGCAACGTGCAGAAGATCGAAGTGACGGCGTTCGACAAGTTGCCGATCGACGCATGGCTGGTCACGCCGCCGGATTTCGATGCCTCGCACAAATATCCGCTGATCCTCGAGATCCATGGCGGACCGTTCGCCGCCTACGGACCGACGTTCTCGACCGACGATCAGTTGTACGCGGCCGCCGGCTACGTCGTGCTCTACATCAACCCGCGCGGATCGACCGGATATGGCGAGGCGTTCGCGAACCAGATCGACAAGGCGTATCCGGGCCACGACTACGACGATCTCATGAGCGCGGTCGATGCGGCGATCGCCAAGGGCTTCGTCGATCCGGAAAACCTGTTCGTGACCGGCGGCTCCGGCGGCGGCGTGCTGACCGCCTGGATCGTCGGCAAGACCGATCGCTTCCGCGCGGCGGCGGCGCAGAAGCCGGTGATCGACTGGGCCAGCTTCGTGCTGACCTCCGACATGACGCCGTATTTCTCGCGCTACTGGTTCGGCAAATTCCCGTGGCAGGACCCGGCGGGCTATTGGGCGCGCTCGCCGCTGTCGCTGGTCGGCAACGTCAAGACCCCGACATTGGTCGTAGTCGGATCAAACGACTACCGGACGCCGGACAGCGAGGCCGAACAATATTACGAAGCCCTCCAGCTGCGCAGCATTCCGACCGCACTGGTCAAGGTGCCCGGCGCGAATCACGGCGGACTGGCCGAACGACCCTCGCAATCGGCGGCGAAGACTGCCGCGATCCTTGCCTGGTTCCAGCGCTACCGCACGACGCAGGCGGTGCAGGGTGCGACTGCTCCGTAGGTCAGGGCGACAAGCACACGTTCTACGGCCCAGTGTTCGGCCACGTCGTCTGGATCACAAAGAAATGAACCTGACCCCTATTCCAACTGCGCACACCTCGACAGCATCCGCACCGTCACGCCGAGCGCGCTCGGTTACGAGGACTGCCTGAAGACCGGCGACGTCTGGCTGCATCTGCGCCTGTGCCGCACCTGCGGCCACGTCGGTTGCTGCGACGACTCGCCGAACCGTCATGCGACGGCGCACTTTCCTGCCACCAGGCATCCGATCATCGAAGGCTACGACCCACCCGAAGGCTGGGGCTGGTGCTACGTCGACGAGTTCATGTTCGATCTCTCGGACCGGAAGACGCCGCAGCGGGGGCCGATTCCGCGGTATTACTGAGGGAGGCGCCTGACGCAGGCATGTCGCACCGGGTTGCGGGTGCACCCACGACGCAGCGACAAAGTGCACTCTGACCCCGGTTTTTCATACGGCTCGGCCAGATTGGGCAGCGCAAGCACTGCCTCGACCTCGGTGAGGCTCAACGGCTCGCGCAAGTGCGGCGTTCATGGCCTCAAGAAATGAACCTGACCCGAAATCTTCGGATCCTACCAGTCCCCTTTGTTGAGGCCCAACTCGGGCGGCGCGCAGGACCGGCGAAGATTAGCAGGCCAAGAACTGAGCAGGCTCCCGGCTAAAGTGCACTCTGACCCGGGTTTCTGGGTTTCTGCAACTCGCCAAGATGATGCGCCAGCGGTACGCGCGCGTGGCGACTCGATAGGCCGCGCTCGCACAGGCGAGCAGATAAAGGACGGCTAGACGGCTAAACAAAACACGTCGCAAGGCCGGGCTTCCGCGATGCCCGTTTTCTTTATCGGAGTCGAACCTCAATTTACCAACTGCCTAAGTTGCGATAGGTCACTCGCGATTTGCTTCTCCTGAGCCCAACGCTCGGCCTCGTTTAACGCTTCAATAACTCGCGCCTTGAGATCAGCGTCAATGTCCGCTGGTGGCGCCTCGGGAAGCGCAACTTGAACCATTAGAAGAGAAGCGTTTTTCGAGAAGCTTCCAGTCCGGACTCCTTCAAAGTCCGGCTTTATAAGATTGCCCGGCACATGAAACACGACGTTGACATTTAGAGGAGAGACCACTCCCTTTCCTGCATTTGCGATCTTGATCGTAAGTGCGCGAATTGCGTCGCTCCATTCGGATGTCCAGATCGACCGCCCGCCAAGAATCGAACCTATCGACAACGCTTTTGCGATTTCGCTCACGGCTGCCCCCTGGGAATGTCGTTGAGGAAGGTTCCCCGCCACGGCTCGCGATTCGATGGCCCAGGATCGCGTTCGATAATAAATCTCTCAAGATTCATGAAAACCGGGGTCAGAGTGCACTTTCCGAAAAACTCGCTACCCCTTCGTCCGCTTGCCCGCATCAAGATAGAGCAGCCCCTTGTCGCGCCTGCCGACAGCAATCACCGTGACCACGACCACCTTGTCGTTGACCTGGTAGACCAATCGGTAACCCGCAGCGCGCAGCTTGATCTTGTAGCAGGCCGGCATGCCGTGCAAACGCGCGGAGGGGACATGGGGATTGCGCAGACGTTCGGCGAGCTTGTTCCTGAATTGTTCGCGGATGGGCGGCGCCAGCTTGCGCCATTCTTTCAGCGCGGACTCGACGAATTCCAGACTATAGGTCATCAAGCTTGACCTTGATGCGGCGTTCCCCGGCGCGTGCACGCACCAATTCCGCCAGTTCGAGATCTTCCAGGCGCTCGATCATGCGCTTCCAGGTATTCGCCGGCACCAGATAGGCGGAAGGCTTGTTGTGCACCAGCACCGCAACGGCCTCGTCGTCGGCTGCCTCGATCACCGCGCTGGGATTGCGCTTCAGTTCGGTAATGCTGACGCTGGCATCGGACAGGATGGTTTCCATATTTGGCTCCAATTTAGGGGCCAAATATGGCACTTCCGCCAGATGGCTGCAACCTGGGCCACCCTCCCCTTTGGGCACCCTCTCCCGCCAGCGGGAGAAGGAGAAGCTCAAATCATCGGCAGCTTCAACCCCTGCTCCTGCGCGCATGCGATCGCCACCTCATACCCCGCATCCGCATGCCGCATCACGCCTGTGCCCGGATCATTCCACAGCACCCGCGCCAGGCGCTTGTCGGCTTCCGCGCTGCCGTCGCACACGATCACGACGCCCGAGTGCTGCGAATAGCCCATCCCTACCCCACCACCATGATGCAGCGAAACCCAGGTCGCGCCACCGGCGACATTGAGCATCGCATTGAGCAACGGCCAGTCGCTGACCGCGTCGCTACCGTCTTTCATCGCTTCGGTTTCGCGATTGGGTGAGGCTACCGAGCCGGAGTCCAGATGATCGCGGCCGATCACGATCGGCGCCTTCACTTCGCCCTTGCGCACCATCTCGTTGAACGCGAGGCCGAGCTTGTCGCGCTGGCCCAAGCCCACCCAGCAGATGCGTGCAGGCAGGCCCTGGAACGAAATGCGCTCGCGCGCCATGTCGAGCCAGTTGTGCAAATGCTTGTCGTCGGGGATCAGTTCCTTGACCTTGGCGTCGGTCTTGTAGATGTCCTCCGGATCACCGCTCAGCGCGACCCAGCGGAACGGGCCGATGCCGCGGCAGAACAGCGGGCGCACGTAGGCCGGCACGAACCCTGGGAAGTCGAACGCGTGCGTGCAGCCTTGGTCCTTGGCTATCTGGCGGATGTTGTTGCCATAGTCAAAGGTCGGAATGCCCTGCGCGTGGAACGCGAGCATCGCCTCGACGTGCACGCGCATCGACTTTTTTGCCGCGTCGCGCACACCGTCCGGATCGGACTTGCGACGCTCGAACCATTGCTCGACGCTCCAGCCGGCCGGCAGATAGCCATTGACCGGATCGTGCGCGCTGGTCTGGTCGGTGACCGCATCGGGCTTCGCGCCACGCCTTACCAACTCCGGCAGAATCTCCGCCGCGTTGCCGAGCAGCGCGATCGACTTCGCCTCGCCCGCTTTCGTGTATTTCGCGATGCGCGCAAGCGCGTCGTCGAGATCGCTGGCCTGCTCGTCGACATAGCGCGTGCGCAAGCGCATGTCGATGCGGCTTTGCTGGCATTCGATGGTGAGGCTGCACGCGCCGGCAAGGCTCGCTGCGAGCGGCTGTGCGCCGCCCATGCCACCGAGACCGGCGGTGAGAATCCATTTGCCTTTGAGCGAACCGCCGTAGTGCTGGCGGCCCATCTCGACGAAGGTTTCGTAGGTGCCCTGCACGATGCCCTGNNGAGCCGGCCGTCATCTGGCCGTACATCATCAAGCCCTTCTTATCGAGTTCGTTGAAGTGTTCCCAGGTCGCCCAGTGCGGCACCAGGTTCGAGTTCGCGAGCAGCACGCGCGGCGCGTCCTTGTGCGTCGGGAATACGCCGACCGGTTTGCCGGACTGGATCAGCAGGGTTTCCTCGTCACCGAGTTCGCGCAAGGAACGCAGGATCGCGTCGAAGCATTCCCAGTTGCGCGCGGCGCGGCCGATACCGCCGTAGACGACGAGTTCGGCCGGGTTTTCGGCGACGTCCGGATCGAGGTTGTTCTGGATCATCCGATACGCCGCTTCCGTCAGCCAGCTCTTGCAGGACAGCACGCTGCCGCGCGGCGCGCGGATCACGCGCGTGGTGTCGATGCGGGTGGGGGCGTTCATCGCAGGCTCCGGAAAGGCAGGTCGCGATTATAGGCCGCACGCCATCGCCGTTTCGTACGCCGGCTCCTGCAAGGCCTCGACAGACGCATGCATTACCGATGGCCTCAGTTGCGCGAACCAGTCATGCGCGGCGGGCACCGCGAAATTACGCGGTGCGCCAATCGCATGGTGAGCGGCGGCAATTCGGTTGCGCCGCCAAACGCCGATTCCTGCACACGTTGGCTTCATATCCCAAAAAAGTCGAGTCAGTGTTTTGGCGCAGCGCGCCTCAACTGCGCTGCGCTTGAATCGCCGCTGCGGTGCGCACCCGTTCGAGCGCGTGTAGCGCCGCGCTGCGACCGGCAATGCGACCACTCGCGAAGCACGCCGTCAGCAGGTAGCCGCCGGTCGGGGCCTCCCAATCGATCATTTCGCCGGCGCAGAAGACGGCTGCCAAATTCTTCAGCATCAGGGTGTCATCGAGCGCATTGAAGCGCACGCCGCCGGCCGTGCTGATCGCTTCGTCGAGAGGGCGCGGGCGCAGCAACTTCAGCGGCAGCGACTTGATCGCCGCCACGACGCGTGCGTTGTCCTGCAACTGGGCCTTCGACAGAACCTCGTAGAGCAGGCCAGCCTTGACCCCATCGATGCCGGCATGCCGGCGCAGATGCTCGCTCAATGAACGACTTCCGCGCGGGCGTGCGAGATCGCGCGCTAGACGCGCGGCGTCGCGGCCGGGCGCGAGATCGAGGCGGATTTCGGTCGCGCCCTGTGCGGATATCGCATCGCGCAATGGTGCGCTGAACGCATAGATCAGGCTGCCTTCGACACCGTTCGCGGTGACGACAAATTCGCCTTGCTTGCGGATGACTACAGCGCCCGCATCACGCCATTCGACGATGACGGGTTTGACCGGCTGGCCCGCATGGCGCTTGGCGAAGTGTTCGCTCCAGCCGACCTCGAAGCCGCAGTTCGACGGCGCCAGCGGTGCTATGTCGATGCCACGCTGTTGCAGCGCCTGCACCCATGCGCCATCGGAGCCGAGCACCGACCAGCTGCCGCCGCCGAGCGCGAGCACCACGGCATCGGCATCGACGCGGTGCTGGCCGTCCTCGCACGCGAAGCGCAACGCGCCATCATCGTCCCAGCCGCGCCAGTTGTAGTGCATATGGAACCGCACGCCGCTCGCGCGCAAGCGCCGCACCCAGCCGCGCAGCAATGGCGCGGCCTTGAGATCGAGCGGAAACACGCGACCGGAACTGCCGACGAAGGTCTCGACGCCGAGTTCACGCGCCCACGCACGCAACGCGTCGGCGTCGAACGCTTCGAGCCAGCGCCGCACCTCGGCCTGGCGGCTGCCGTAGCGCGCGACAAAGGTCTCGAAGCCGTCCGAATGAGTCAGATTCAGACCACCCTTGCCGGCGATCAGGAATTTGCGCCCGACCGAGCCCATGCGGTCGTAGACGTCGACTTCGGCGCCGGTCGCACGAGTGACCTCGGCCGCCATCAGGCCGGCCGGGCCGCCACCGATGATGGCGACGTGCGCGACGCACGGACGACTGCGCTCAGCTGCCGACACTGACCTGGCCGATATTTCAAACTGACGCACGACCCGGCATTCTCAATCCTTCACCGGAAACACTTCCGCATCCGGCTTGATGTCGCCGACCACGTCGACACCTTTCGGCGGCGTGAACTTGAACGTGCCGGCGGCCATCTTCGGATTGCGCTTCCAGTCGGCGAAGCGGATCTCAGTCGTGTTGCCGAGCTGATCCTTGAACAGCATCCGCTGCAGGGTCTGCGCGTCGAAGCCGAGTTCGGCGTATTCGAACTCCGGTTCCTTTGCCTTCGAGGTCAGCTTGAGCCAGACCAGACCGTCGTGTTCGCCTGCTTCGGTCGGCGTGAACTGGCGATCAAGCTGCGAAAGATCGGTCAGCACAGTCAGCGGGCTGTGCGTTTCCGCGGAACTTTGGTTGCGCACCGAAACCTGTGCGAGATCGGGTTCGTAGACCCAGACGCGTGCACCATCGGCGACGATCGTCTGTTGGTACGGCGTCGTGGTTTCCCAGCGGAACTGACGCGGCGCCTCGAGCGCGAGTGTGCCGCGCGACTCGTCACCACGATGGCCGTTGGCGTCGGTGACCGACTGGCTGAAGTCCGCGGTTACCGATTGCAGACTCTTCGAGAATGCTTCCATGTGCGCACGCGCGCCGGCGGCGGCGCATGCATTGCCGGCGATGAAAAGAACGAGAAACGGTACAAGAAGACGCATGGAATGGGTCGACCTAGGGATCGCGGAACGCGAATTATCGGCTGAGAACATGAATGCCGGCAGGGTCAGGCGCCGGACCCGGCATGCAACACGCCCGCGAGACCCTGCCATACCTCATTGCGGATTCGTGCCGTAATCTTGCCGAGCGGCTCGGCATCGTGCGCTAGTTGTGTGGGCCAATCGCTGTCCGGATGGTTTCGTGGATCACAACTCCGGCGGTGGCGGCGCCAGCACGGTGCGGTTGCCGTTGCTTTCGGGCGGTGTGACGATGCCTTCCTGCTCCATGGTTTCGATCATGCGCGCGGCGCGGTTGTAACCGATCTTGAGACGCCGCTGCACGCCGGAGATCGACGCGCGGCGCGTCTCGGTGACGATGCGTACGGCCTGGTCGTAAAGCTCGTCGTAGCCCTCGCCGCCCTCGCCGTTCGATGCGTCTTCGAGCAGACCGAATTCGCCAATGACCTTGCCATTGCCGAGTGATTGGACTTCTTCCAGTACGCCGTCGATGTAGTCGGGTTCGCCCTGCGCGCGTAGCCAGCTGACCACCTTGTGGACCTCGTGGTCGTCGACGAACGCGCCATGGACGCGTTCCGGCGCAGCGGTGCCGGGCGGCAGATAGAGCATGTCGCCATGACCGAGCAGGGTCTCGGCGCCGGACTGATCCAGAATCGTGCGCGAGTCGATCTTGGAAGACACCTGGAACGCGATGCGGGTCGGGATGTTCGCCTTAATCAGGCCGGTGATGACGTCCACCGACGGCCGCTGTGTGGCCAGGACCAAGTGTACGCCGGCCGCACGCGACTTCTGCGCGAGGCGCGCGATCAGTTCCTCGACCTTCTTGCCGACGATCATCATCATGTCGGCGAATTCGTCGATGATGACGACAATGTACGGCAGCGGCTGCAACGGCTGCGCGGTCACACTCGGTTGTGACACATCGGGGCGGAACAACGGATCGAGTAGCGGCTGACCGGCGTCGTCGGCTTCGCGCACCTTCTTGTTGAAGCCGGCCAGGTTGCGCACGCCGACCGCGGCCATCACCTTGTAGCGCCGCTCCATCTCGGCGACGCACCAACGCAGCGCGTTGGCGGCCTCCTTCATGTCGGTGACGACCGGCGCGAGCAGGTGCGGAATGCCCTGGTACACGGACAGTTCCAGTATCTTCGGGTCGATCATGATCATGCGCACGTCGCGCGCGCTGGCCTTGTAAAGCAGGCTCAGCACCATCGCGTTCAGCGCGACCGACTTGCCGGAGCCAGTCGTGCCGGCGACCAGCAAATGCGGCATCTTCTGCAGATCGACCACGACCGGCGCGCCGCCGATGTCCTTGCCGAGCGCGAGCGCGAGCGGCGACTTCAGCGCCTCGTACTTGCCCGAACTCAGGATCTCGGAGAGATAGACGATCTCGCGATTCCTGTTCGGGATCTCGAGGCCGATCACCGACTTGCCCGGAATCACATCGACGACTCTCACGCTGACCACCGACAGACCCCGCGCGATGTCCTTGTCGAGACTCGAGATCTGGCTGCCCTTGATGCCGGCCGCCGGCTGTATCTCGAAACGCGTGATGACCGGCCCAGGATGCGCGCTGACGACATTCGCTTCGATGCGGAACTCCTTGAGCTTGAGCTCGACCTGGCGCGACAACGCCTTGAGGGTTTCGTCGGAATAGCCGTTGGCCTGTGGCTTGGGCTCGTCGAGCAGCGATAGCGGCGGCAGCTCGCCGTCATGGGATGCGCCGGCGAACAATGGAATCTGCGTCTCGCGCCGCGCGCGTTCGCTCTTCTCGATCGGCGCGAGCACCGGCTCGATCTTGATCGGCTCACGCTTGGATTGCTTGACCGTTTCGATCTTGCGCACGACTTCGCGCCCGGCGCGCGCCTCGCGCGCGGCGTTCCAATCCTCGGCGCGGCGCATCCTGGTCGCAACGCCGGCACCGGCGCCGAGCAGGAAGCGGCCGATGCTGTCCATCAGCCTGAACCAGGAAAGCCCGGTCGCCAGTGTGATCGCGACCAGCAGCAACGCGAGCAGGAACAGACCGGCGCCGAGCGGCCCGAACGTGTGCATCAAACTGCCACCGACGAGCTGGCCGAGGATACCGCCATCGCCGGCAGGCAGGATCGTCTGGTTGGCGCCGTGCAGCCAGGCGAGCCCCGGCGCAGCAATGAAGAACGCGACGAAACCGATCAGGCGCAGGGTCGGCTCGAGTGGCGAGCGCTCCTCGGTCGTCGCACCGCGCAGCACGACCGCGCCGATGACCAGCAGCATTACCGGCAATGCATACGAGACGACGCCGCAGAGGTAGAACGCGAGATCCGCGATCCACGCACCGAACGCGCCGCCGAAGTTGTGGATGCCATGCGCCGGATCGCCGACGTGCGACCAGCCGGGATCATTCTGGCTGTAGCTGAACAGGCAGGCGAACAGATAGATCGCAAGCGGCAGCAGCAGCAGGAACGCCGCCTCACGCAGACGCTTATGCCAATGCTCGTTGAGCCGTGGGGTCGGTTTGGTTGCTTTCAGGACGCGCGCCACCAGGATAATTTACCTGAGATTCTGATTGTAAGTTACTGTTTTTAAAATTTCACTCTCGTCATTCCGGCGGCTTTCAACAGCCGAAGGGCTGGTCAAGCCGGAATCCAGCTCTCCTTCAGAGGCCAGACCCTGGATCCCGGCCTTCGCCGGGATGACGGCGAAATAGGCGAATCTCTCAGGCCATCGCCTTCAATGCCGGATGCACGATCTTGCCGGCCTCGACATTGATGCCGCCCTTGAGTGGCTCGAACTTGCGCCAGTTCTTGCCCGACGCCAGACGCTGCACGTACGGCAGGATCGCCGCACAGATCGCCTGCGACGAGGTCTGTGGCACCGCGCCCGGCATGTTGGTCACGCAGAAATGGGTGACGCCGTCGACGAGGTAGGTCGGATGCGCGTACGTCGTCGGCTTCGAGGTCTCGAAGCAGCCGCCTTGGTCGATCGAGATGTCGACCAGCACCGAGCCCGGCTCCATCGACTTGACCATCGCACGCGTGACCACGTGCGGCGCCTTCGCGCTCGGGATCAGCACCGCGCCGATCACGAGGTCGGCATCGCGCACTTCGCGCGCGACATATTCCTCGTACGGATACAACGCGGTCACATTGCTGCCGAGCGCCATCATCTGGGCGAGGCGATCAGGGCGCTTGTCGAACACGACGACGTTCGCGCCCATTGCGGCCGCGAGCGCGGCGGCGTTGCCACCGGCTGCGCCAGCGCCGAGCACGACGACCTTGCCGCGCTCGGTCGAAGGCAGCCCGCCGAGCAATTTGCCCTTGCCGCCTGACGGCTGATGGAGCAGATGCGTGCCGATTTGCGTCGCGATACGCCCGGCGATGATCGACATCGGCGCCAGCAATGGCAGCGAACCGTCGGCTTCCTGGACGCTTTCGAACGCGATGCCGGTCAGGCCGATGTCGAGCAGGCGCTGGGTCAGCTTCGGCTCCGCGGCGAGATGCAGGTAGCAGAACAGCAGGTGATCCTTGCGCAGGTACCTGAGGTCGCCCGCGATCGGTTCCTTGACTTTGACGATCAATTCGCCGACTTCGTAGAGTTTCTTCGCATTCGCCATCAATGTCACGCCGACACGGCTGTAGTCCTCGTCGCGGAACCCGCTCTTGAGGCCCGCACCGGCCTGTATGTAGACCTCATGACCATGGCGCACGAGATCGGCGCAAGCGGCGGGAACAAGGGCAACGCGCCCTTCCAGGGTCTTGGTTTCCGAAGGCACACCGATACGCATGCGAAGATCCTCGACGAGTGTTCGATAGGAACAGGGTTGGCGCCTTGAATCACGCGTGCATTCCCTCCATCCTCCCGGTTCCCGCATGACCTCTCGCCGCGACGCGGCAGACAGGCAGTGACGGGAATCGGGTACACCGGCGTCAGGTTTCCTTTCGCCAGCGTGGGAAAAAACGTACGAGATGGTCGCCTCAACAACGGCCCGGATTATACATGAGCACTGCCAAGCACTCGCCACTGATCATCCTCGGCTCCGGCCCTGCCGGCTACACCGCTGCCGTCTATGCGGCGCGCGCCAATCTCAAACCGATCCTGATCACCGGGCTCGCCCAAGGTGGCCAGTTGATGACGACGACGGATGTCGACAACTGGCCCGGCGATGCCGAAGGTCTGCAAGGACCGGATTTGATGAAGCGGATGGCCGAACACGCCGAACGTTTCCACACGGAGATGGTGTTCGACCAAATTCACAGCACCGACCTGACCCAGCGCCCATTCCGTCTGAAAGGCGACAGCGGCGAATACACGTGCGACGCGCTGATCATCGCAACCGGCGCGACCGCGAAGTACCTGGGCATCAGTTCGGAGGAGCATTACAAGGGCAAAGGCGTTTCCGCCTGCGCAACCTGCGATGGTTTCTTTTTCCGCAACGAGGAAGTCGCCGTGATCGGCGGCGGCAATACCGCGGTTGAGGAGGCACTCTACCTTTCCAACATCTGCAGCAAGGTCACTCTTGTGCATCGCCGCGACAAGCTGCGCGCCGAGAAGATCATGCAGGACAAGCTGTTCGAGAAGCAGCGCGCCGGCAAGATCGACATCGTCTGGAACCACGCGGTCGACGAAGTGCTCGGTAACGAAAACGGCGTGACTGGAGTGCGTCTGCGCAGCGTCGACGACAATTCGACACGCGAGATCGCGGTGACCGGCGCATTCATCGCGATCGGCCATACGCCGAACACGTCGATCTTCGAAGGCCAACTCGAGATGAAGAATGGCTACATCACGATCTGCACCGGTCTCGACGGCGGCGCGACCGCAACCAGCGTACCCGGCGTGTTCGCCGCCGGCGACGTCGCCGACCAGGTCTATCGCCAGGCGGTGACCTCGGCCGGCTTCGGCTGCATGGCGGCGCTCGATGCCGAAAAGTTCCTGGACAAGATTGGGTGAGCGCGCAGCATCTATTCCGCAGGAGCGGCGCAGCCGCGACCGCAATGTTCGGATGCCGCATCGACGGATGTTTTCGTCGCGGCTGCGCCGCTCCTACAGGAAAACAATGATCGAGGTTCGCTTTCATCACGCCATCGATGAGATTCCGGCCGCCGCATGGAACGCACTCCTGCCCGACGACAACCCGTTCGTCGATCACGCGTTTCTGGATGGACTCGAGCGACACGGTTGCGTCGGCGCGCGCCAAGGCTGGCGGCCCCATCATCTCGGACTTTACGACGGCGACTGTTTGATCGCGGCAGCCCCGTTATACCTCAAGGACAATTCGCACGGCGAGTTCGTGTTTGACTGGAGCTGGGCCAGCGCGTACGCGCAACACGGGCTCGATTACTACCCGAAACTGCTTTGCGCGGTGCCCTATTCGCCGGTAACCGGACCGCGCTTGCTGGTCGGCCAAGGCGCCAACGCGAATCAGCTCAGGCTCGCCCTGATCGCGGCAGTCCACGCCGAAGCCGAGCGTCTCGGGCTGTCGTCGGCACACCTCAATTTCGCGAGCGACGAAGACGCTGCCACATTCGCCGACAACGACTGGCTGCCGCGCTTCGACTGGCAATTCCATTGGCGTAACGATGGCTGGCGCGAGTTCGACGATTTCCTTGCTGCGCTGAACCACAAGAAGCGCAAGAACATCCGCCAGGAACGCCGACACGTCGCGGAAGCCGGTGTGCATTGCGAGATTCGCCACGGCGACGCACTCGACGATGCCGAGTGGCACGCGCTGCACGAGTTCTATCTGACGACCTTCGATGACAAGGGCAATTACCCGGCATTGACACTCGATTTCTTCCGCCATCTCGGCGCGTCGATGCCCCGTCGCGTCCTCGCCGTACTGTGCCGACGCGACAGCCAATTGATTGCCGGCGCGTTGTTGCTGCGCAGCGCGACAACGCTTTACGGACGCTACTGGGGTTATCGCGAACACGTCGAAGGGCTGCATTTCGAGGCGTGCTATTACCAAGGCATCGAATACTGCCTGCGCGAAGGTCTCGCGAGTTTCGAACCCGGTGCGCAGGGCGAGCACAAGATTGCGCGCGGATTCCTGCCGACACGGACGCGTTCGTTCCATTGGGTCGCCGACCCGCGTTTTTGCGCCGCGATCGCCGATGCGCTGAAGAGCGAGGCACGCATGCTCGACGACTACCGGGATGAACTGGCCACGCATTCGCCTTACGCGCATGCCATCACGCACGCGACGTGCCCGACACCATCCCCACCCAATTGCTAAGCTCAGCCGTCCGGGCCTCGCCAAGCAACTCCGGTCCTTCGCATCCTGCTTCGGGCGTTCAGCGGCGCGCGAGCCGATGGCTCGCAAGCACGCCGCGTCACTCCCTTGAAGGGGAGGGCTTGTCGTGATTCACCTGCCATTTCTCGATCCAGCGCAGTCCGACGAATTTCCGCCGGTCGAACGCGCGTTGCGCGAACCCGATGGCCTGCTCGCCGCCGGCGGCGATCTCTCGATCGAACGCCTGCTCGCTGCCTACCGTCGCGGAATCTTCCCGTGGTATTCCGACGATCAGCCGATTCTCTGGTGGTCGCCGTCATCGCGCACGGTGTTCGATACCGCAGGCGTCCATGTGCCGCGACGTCTCGCGCGCTGGCTGCGCGGTTGCGACTGGACAATCCGCACCGACACCGCATTCGCCGCCGTCATGCGCGCCTGCGCGACACCGCGCGCACGCGAACGCGGCACCTGGATCACCGAGGACATGTTCGCCGCATATCAGCGCCTGCATGCAATCGGCCATGCGCATTCGGTCGAAGGCTGGGACGGTGAACACCTGGTTGGCGGCATCTACGGCGTCGCGATCGGCCGCATGTTTTTTGGCGAATCGATGTTCAGCGTGGCGACGAACGGTTCCAAGGTCGCGTTGCTCGCGCTGTGTCATGTGCTGCGCGAATGCGGGTGCCCACTGCTCGACGCGCAGGTCGCTTCCGATCACCTGTTCACGCTTGGCGCGTTCGAGATGCCACGCAGGGCGTTCTGCGCAAGAGTCGCCGAACTGACCGGACAAGCGGGCATCGAAGACTCCTGGAGCGACCGTTTTCCCGCGCCCCGCCCTGCCGATCTCGCGCCCTGAGGGCCATCCGCCGCGCCGCAGCGACGGAGAGTGCGTCAGCTCAAATAGGTATAGCCGTTCGTGGTGATGCTTCGACCCTTCGATACCTCAGGGTCAGCACAGGGTACGCCTGCGGCGTATCGAACCATGAACGGCGGCGCTCGGAGCCGTTCACCCTTCGATGACCATAGGTCACTCTATCCTGAGGTACCGAAAGATCAGGGCGAACGGTGGCAAGATTTCAAACTAACGCACTACTCGGCAACGGTTTTGCTTCCCGCGACCTCCCAATCGTGGCAGAATCGCGCGCCGTTCTCGGCTGCCAAGCCGCCAAGCCCCAAGGAAAAATGTCCAAAGACGATGTCATCGAAATGGAAGGCGCGATTCTCGAAACCCTCCCCAACACGATGTTCCGCGTGAAGCTGGAGAACGGACACGTGGTTATCGCCCACATCTCCGGTCGCATGCGCAAGAACTACATCCGCATCCTCACCGGTGACAAGGTCAAGGTCGAGATGACTCCCTACGACCTCACCAAGGGCCGCATCACCTACCGCATGAAGTGACCTCAGGATGAGGTCATCCCGGACAGTGCATGGATGCACGATGATCCGGGATCCAGTTCCTGCCGTCATCCCGTGCAGTACTAGGGATGTACGACGACACGGGATCCAGTTCCTGGTCTTGTCATCGATCGTAAAAGAATACGCTGGATTACCAGCTTCGCTATTGTGAAACTCTTCCGGCTTTCGCCGGAATGACGAGCAACGAAAACGCCACGCAATGCGCGGCGTTTTCGCTTTCACTTCGTCTGCGCCGAAGCGACGCATCCTCTCCGGCGAAAACGGTTACTCCACCACCGCCGGCAATTTCTCCGCCGCCTCGCATTCGACTGCGAGCTTGTCGTCCTTGACCGACAGCATGACCCTGCCGCCCTCGGCCAGCTTGCCGAACAGGAGTTCGTCGGCGAGCAGGCGCTTGACGTTGTCCTGAATCACGCGCGCCATCGGGCGCGCGCCCATCTGCGGATCGAAGCCGTGCTCGGCGAGCCAGCGCCGCGCGTCGGCGTCGACATGCAGCGCGACGTGTTTCTCCTGCAACTGCATTTCCAGCTCGATCAGGAACTTGTCGACGACTCTCAGGATGTGCTCGAAGTCGAGCGAGTTGAACTGCACGATCGCGTCGAGGCGGTTGCGGAACTCCGGAGTGAACGCCTTGCGGACCACTTCCATCGCGTCACTCGCATGGTTCTGCTCGACGAAACCGATCGTGCGCCGTGCCGCGACCTGCGCACCGGCATTCGTGGTCATCACGACGATCACGTTCTTGAAGTTCGCTTCGCGGCCATTGGTGTCGGTCAGCGCGCCGCGGTCCATGATCTGCAGCAGCACGTTGTAGACATCCGGATGCGCCTTCTCGATCTCGTCGAGCAGGAGTACGCAGTGTGGATGCTTGACGATCTGCTCGGTCAGCAGACCGCCCTGGTCGAAACCGACGTAGCCCGGCGGCGCGCCGATCAGGCGCGACACCGAATGTGCTTCCATATATTCCGACATGTCGAAGCGCACCAGTTCGATGCCGAGTTGCATCGCGAGCTGACGCGTGACTTCGGTCTTGCCGACGCCAGTCGGGCCGGTCAGCAGGAAGCTGCCGATCGGCTTCTGCGGGTCGCCGAGCCCGGAACGAGCCATCTTGATCGCGCTGGTCAGCGAATCGATCGCGGAGTCTTGACCGAACACGACCATCTTCAGGTTGCGGTCGAGAGTCCTGAGCACGTCACGGTCCGATGTCGAGACCTGCTTCGGCGGAATCCGCGCCATGCGCGCGACGATGAACTCGATGTCGGACACGTCGACCAGGCCACTGCGTGCTTCTTCCGGCAGCAGACGCTGGCGCGCGCCGGCTTCGTCGATTACGTCAATCGCCTTGTCCGGCAGGAGGCGGTCGACAATGTGCTTGACCGACAAATCCACCGCGGCTTTCAGCGCATCGTTCGTGTACTCGACCTTGTGGTGTTCCTCGAAGCGCGTCTTCAGGCCCTTCAGGATTTCGATGCTGTCGGCGATCGAGGGTTCCACGATGTCGATCTTCTGGAAGCGCCGCGCTAGCGCGCGGTCCTTCTCGAACACGCTGCGGTACTCCTGGAACGTGGTCGAGCCGATGCAGCGCAGCTCGCCGTTGGCGAGGACCGGCTTGATCAGGTTCGATGCGTCCATCGTGCCGCCGGACGCGGAACCCGCGCCGATGATCGTGTGGATCTCGTCGATGAACAGGATCGCGCCCGGCTCCTTCTTGAGCTGGGTGATAATACCCTTCAGGCGCTTCTCGAAATCGCCGCGATACTTGGTACCGGCGACCAGCGCGCCGAGGTCGAGCGCCCAGATCGTGCAGTTTTCGAGCACGGCAGGAATATTGCCTTCGACGATGCGCTTGGCGAGGCCTTCGGCGAGCGCGGTCTTGCCGACACCGGCTTCGCCCACATACAGCGGGTTGTTCTTGCGGCGACGGCACAACACCTGGATCGTGCGCTCGATTTCCTCCTCGCGCCCGATCAAGGGGTCAATCTTGCCCTGCCGCGCGAGTTCATTGAGGTTGTTCGCGAACTCGGCGAGCGGATTGCCGCGCGGCTCCTCACCCGGCCCGCCTTCACGACCTGGTTCAGCAGCCGCCGACTGCGCGTCGGACTCGTGGCCGATCTTTGCGACGCCGTGCGAGATGAAGTTGACGACATCGAGTCGCGTGACTTCTTGCTGACCGAGGAAATAAACCGCGTGCGAATCCTTCTCGCCGAAGATCGCGACCAGCACGTTCGCGCCGGTAACTTCCTTCCGACCGGACGACTGCACGTGATAGACCGCACGCTGCAACACACGCTGGAAACCGAGTGTCGGTTGGGTGTCGCGCTCGTCGTTTGGCGGCAGCACTGGCACCGTTTCGGTGATGATCGAGCGCAGGTCGCGCCCTAACTTTGCCGTATCCGCGCTGCACGCGCGCAACACCGCAGTCGCCGAGCCATTGTCGAGCAACGCGAGCAGCAGATGCTCCACGGTCATGAACTCGTGGCGCTGCTCGCGGGCCGCCTTGTAGCACTGGCCGATGGTGATCTCGAGATCCTTACTGAACATGCCGGGGATGTCTCCGTATTCGCTTTCCGGAATATGTGGTTCGGTTTGGCTTTTTCCAGTTGCCGGTCAAGCTTTCTCCATCGTGCATAGCAGAGGATGCTGATGGGTCCGCGAAAATTCGTTGACGTAGGTTACCTTGGTTTCCGCAACCTCGCGGGTGAACACCCCGCACACGCCCTTGCCGCGCGTATGCACGTGCAGCATGACCTGGGTCGCGCGTTCAGGTTCCATGTTGAAAAACGTCTCCAGCACCGCGATCACGAAATCCATCGGCGTGAAGTCGTCATTGAGCAGGACCACCTGGTAAAGCGGCGGACGCACCGCTTCCGGGCGCGCCTCCTCAACGGCGAGCCCGTGCGCATGTTCGGTATGTTGATCGGGTTGTTGCGCCATGGGACAAAGTGTCTGTAACGGCCGACTTGAGTATAACCCCGGGTTGCAAAACCCGAGTCTGGAAATGCTGCCGAAATGCACGACTGCAAGCCCCTCGCTGCAGGCTGTTAAACTGGCACGATGACTCAATTGCCCCCCTGCACCACCGAACTCGACGACGCCGGTATCTGGCGTCCGCACGTGACCGTCGCGACCGTGATACCGCGCGATGGATGCTTCCTGCTGGTCGAGGAAGAAGTGCGCGGCCACCTCGTGCTCAATCAACCCGCCGGGCACCTCGGGCCGGGCGAAACGCTGCACGCGGCGGCGGTTCGCGAGACGCTGGAGGAAACCGGTTGGGATGTCGCCCTGTCCTGCCTGCTCGGCGTGCAGCAGTGGAGTTCCCCATCAGGCTGTCAGTTCGTGCGTTTCACGTTCGCGGCCGAGCCGATGCATCACGATCGCGCGCGCCTGCTCGACGACGGCATCCTGCGCGTGGTGTGGATGACTCGCGACGAGATCGCAGTGGCAGGTTCGCGCCTGCGCAGCCCGATGATCCAAGCGAGCATCGACGATTGGTTGGCCGGGCGTCGCCTGCCGCTGGACGCGATCTGCTGGCTGGCGACGCTTTCGGCAACGAACTGAACCGATGTGGGCAACGTGAACATCATCGTCGGCATGTCCGGCGGCGTCGATTCGTCAGTCGCGGTGCTGCTGCTGCAGCGTGCGGGCGAATCGATCGCTGGCCTCTTCATGCAGAACTGGGAAGAGGGCGATCGCAACAGCCCTTGCCGAGCCGATGCGGATCGCAAGGACGCGGTTGCCGTCTGCGCCAGACTCGGCATTCCACTCTATGCGCGTAACTTCGCAGCGCAATACTGGGACCAGGTCTTCGCACATTTCCTCGATGAATACCGGCGTGGGCGCACGCCCAATCCCGATGTGTTGTGCAACCGTGAAATCAAGTTCAAGACGTTCCTCGATCACGCCTGTGCGCTCGGCGCGAAGAAAATCGCGACGGGCCACTACGCGCGCGTCGATTGCGTCGACGGCCGCTGGCGCCTCAAGCGCGCGCTCGACACAAGCAAGGATCAGACCTATTTCCTGCACGCGCTCGGTCAGCACGCGCTGGCAGCGACGCTGTTCCCACTCGGCGACCTGCAAAAAACCGAGGTGCGCCGGCTCGCGCATGAAGCCGGCTTCGCGACACACGCCAAGAAGGACTCGACCGGTATCTGTTTCATCGGCGAACGCGATTTCCGCGCATTCCTTTCCGACTACATTCCAGCACAGCCCGGAATAATGCAGACGCCGGAGGGCGTCACGGTCGGCGAGCATCCCGGCGTGTTCTACTTCACCCTCGGCCAGCGCAATGGGCTTGGCATCGGCGGCCGCCGCGATGCCGCTGGCGAACCCTGGTATGTGATCGGCAAGGACATCTCGACGAACGTGCTGTATGTCGCACAAGGTAACGCGAACCACTGGCTGCACTCGCGGCGGGTGGCGGCCAGCGGTTTGAGCTGGGTCGCCGGCGCCGCGCCGGGCACGCATTTGCGCTGCATGGCGATGACGCGCTATCGACAGGGCGAACAGGCCTGCCAGGTCGAGATCGACGGCGACACCTGCGTCGTCGAGTTCGATGAACCGCAACGCGCGGTGACGCCGGGCCAGTCGGTTGTCTTTTACGATGGCGAAGTCTGCCTCGGCGGCGCTGTCATCGACCGCACCGATGCGCCGTTCGGCGGCTGGAGCAAGGTCGATGCGTGAATCGCGTGTCATCGCGCTCGCCGGCGTGCTGCAGGCGTGCCGGCTCGTGAACGATCTGGCCACCCGCGGCAGCGCCGATGCCGGCTGCGTGCAAGCCAGCCTCGGCAGCGTGTTCCGTATCGATGCCGACAGCGCCGCCGACGTGTTCGGCGGCATCGCCGAGGTGCGCATGGGTCTGGAAACCTTGCTCGCGCAATTCGAGGATGGCCATCGCGATCTTGCCCTGACCCGACTCGTGCTCAGCGTGCTGCGGCTGCAACGCCGCCTGGCGCGGCGTCCACGCATGTTGCGCGAGCTTCGCAGCGGCATCGATGGCATCCAGCGCCAGGCCGATCATTTCGGCATTGCACATGCGACCGTACAGGGGCGGCTCGCCGAACTTTATGTCACGACCCTCTCGCGGCTGCGCCCGCGTGTGATCGTCCACGGCAACCCTGTGCATCTGGCCAACGCCCAACTCGTCGAGCAGATTCGCGCACTGCTCCTCGCCGCGGTGCGCGCGGCGGTGCTGTGGCGCCAGGTCGGTGGCAGCCAGCTCCGCCTGCTGCTGCGGCGACGCCAGTACGCAATGCTCGCGCGCGGCCTGCTCACGCGCAGCACGCTCGATCGGGGTTGAAAGCGACCTCAAAAATGCCCGCAAGCCGTTCGTGCTGATCCTTCGACGAGCTCAGGCCAGGGTAGGCTTCGCCTATCGAAGCATGAACGGCGCCACACGAATGCGGCACCGTGCGGGTGCGCCCTTCGATACCTAAGGGCGAACGGCATTTTTGAGACCGTTTATAGACGCCGCGTCGCCCAAGCGAGCGAGCGCGGAACGTGCGGCCTGCCGATGTCGCGGTGCGGCACGGGTTTGAGCGATAATACCCAGCCCTATTCGCCGATCCTGATCTTGAGGATCGCGCCCGCGGCAATGCCGCGGCCACGCCCAGGCAAACGCCTGCAATCCAGGAGATGCAAATGACAGATTCGTTCTCGACCCGGGACGTTTTCGAAGTCAACGGCAAGCGCTATCAGTACGCCAGCCTCACCAAGCTCGGCCAGCGCTTTGACCTCAAGCGCCTGCCCTACTCGATGAAGATCCTGCTCGAGAATCTTTTGCGCCATGAGGACGGCGTCAACGTCACCGCGAAGGAAATCGAGGCGGTCGCGAACTGGAACGCCAGCAAGGAACCGGACACCGAAATCTCGTTCATGCCGGCACGCGTGGTGCTGCAGGATTTCACCGGCGTGCCGTGCGTCGTCGATCTGGCCGCGATGCGCGATGCGATGACCAAGCTGGGCGGCGACCCGAAGAAGATCAACCCGCTCGCACCGGTCGAACTGGTGATCGACCACTCGGTGCAGGTCGACGTATTCGGCGAAGCCGACGCGCTGGAGCAGAACGTCAAGATCGAATTCGAACGCAACCGCGAGCGCTACAGCTTTCTGCGCTGGGGTCAGAAGGGATTCGATGATTTCAAGGTCGTGCCGCCGCGTACCGGCATCGTGCACCAGGTCAACCTCGAATACCTCGCGCGCGTGGTCATGACCGCGCAGCGCGATGGCGAGTGGTACGCCTATCCCGACACCGTGTTCGGCACCGACTCGCACACGACGATGGTCAATGGCCTGGGCGTGCTCGGCTGGGGCGTCGGCGGCATCGAGGCGGAAGCGGCGATGCTCGGCCAGCCCTCCTCGATGCTGATTCCGCAGGTGGTCGGCTTCAAGTTCACCGGCAAGTTGCCAGAGGGTGCGACCGCGACCGATCTGGTCCTGACCGTCACCCAGATGTTGCGCAAGCACGGCGTGGTCGGCAAGTTTGTCGAGTTCTTCGGCGATGGCCTGAAGCATTTGCCGCTGGCCGACCGCGCCACGATCGGCAACATGTCCCCCGAATACGGCGCCACCTGCGCGATCTTCCCGATCGATGCCGAATCGATCACCTACCTGCGTCTGTCCGGTCGCGACGAGGCGCACATCGCGTTGATCGAGGCCTATGCGAAGGCGCAGGGCCTCTGGCACGACGACAGCACGCCGCATGCGACCTTCTCGTCGACGCTGGAACTCGATCTCGCCAGCGTGCAGCCGTCGCTGGCCGGCCCCAAGCGTCCGCAGGACCGCGTGCTGCTCGCCGATATGCAGAGCAGTTACCGCGAATCGGTGAAGACGTTGACCAGCGCGCGCACGCCGAGGAACGGCGCCGAAGCGCGCTTCAGCAATGAGGGTGGCGGCACCGCGGTCGGACGCGATGCGAGTGCGCTCGCTCCCGGCCAGCACGTCGACCTCAACGGACAGAGATTCCAGCTCGGCGATGGTGCGATCGTGATCGCCGCGATCACCTCGTGCACGAACACGTCCAATCCGGCCGTCATGCTCGGCGCCGGCCTGCTCGCGCGCAATGCGGTCGCCAAGGGCCTGAAGTCCAAGCCGTGGGTCAAGACTTCGCTCGCGCCGGGATCGCTGATCGTCACCGACTACCTGAAAAAGGCCGGCCTGCTCGTTGAGTTGGAAAAGCTCGGTTTCTTCCTGGTCGGCTATGGCTGCACGACCTGCATCGGTAATTCGGGTCCGCTGGAAGGCAAGATCAGCACCGCCATCGATGCCGGCGACCTGGCCGTAGCCGCAATACTGTCGGGCAACCGAAACTTCGAGGGCCGCATTCACCCCGAGGTGAAGATGAACTATCTCGCTTCGCCGCCGCTGGTGGTTGCGTTCGCGCTGGCCGGAACCGTGGATATCGACCTGACCCGCGAGCCGCTCGGCACGGGCAGCGACGGTAAGCCGGTTTTCCTAAAGGACATCTGGCCGAGCAACAAGGAAATCAGCGATTTCATCGCCCGCAATGTCGGACCGGAGATGTTCAAGGCCAACTACGCGAACGTATTCAAGGGCGACAGCCGCTGGAACCAGATCGAATCACCGGAGGGCGAGTTGTACGAGTGGGACGGCGCATCGACCTATATCAAGAATCCGCCCTACTTCGACGGCATGACGATGGACGTGGCCAAGCCGCAGGATATCCACGCGGCGCGTTGCCTGGGCCTGTTCGGCGATTCCATCACCACCGACCACATCTCGCCGGCTGGCAATATCAAGGTCAATTCCCCGGCCGGAAAATATCTCGTCGCGCGCGGCGTGACCCCGGAACGCTTCAACTCCTACGGATCGCGCCGCGGCAACGACGATGTGATGGTGCGCGGCACGTTCGCCAACATCCGCATCAAGAACCTGATGCTCGACGACGTCGAAGGTGGCTTCACGCGGCATGTGCCGAGCGGCGAGCAGATGCCGATCTATGACGCCGCCATGAAGTACAAGCGGGACAACACGCCGCTGGTCGTCATCGCCGGCAAGGAATACGGCAGCGGATCCTCACGTGACTGGGCAGCCAAGGGCACCCTGCTGCTCGGCGTGAAGGCGGTCATCGCCGAGAGTTTCGAGCGCATCCATCGTTCCAACCTGGTCGGCATGGGCGTGCTGCCCTGCCAGTTCCGCGACGGCGAGAACGCGAAGACGCTCGGACTCACCGGTGACGAGACCTTCGACATCAGCGGACTTGCCGGTGGCGATTCGAAAGAGGCCAATGTCGTCGCGACGGCGGCGGACGGCAGCCGCAAGACGTTCAAGGTCAAGGTGCTGCTGCTGACGCCGAAGGAACGCGAGTTCTTCCGCCACGGTGGCATCCTGCAGTACGTGTTGCGCCAGCTGGCTGCGAAGAAGGTGGCGTAAACGGCAGGTGGCCCGACGCGATGTCTCGGAGCATCGCGCCGGCGTCTGTAGCGGCATGCCGCTTTCTGTCCTTCCCCTGCGTAGCGGGGGAAGGAAAACAAACGTCCTTGAGCGCATCGGGGCTAAAGCCGCTTCCTACAGAAGGCAGGTGCTCCCTCGCGATGCGCACGCGATGCCTGGGGGTATCGCGCCAGCCTAGACAGATACGAGCAGCCGTCCCTGAAGCGCTGCCGCTCGGCTTCCTGCCTCGCCCTCGCGATGCGCACGCGATGCCTGGGGTATTGCGTCAGCGCGCATTGCTCGACCAGGTGGCGTTGTAGCAGCGCCATGCGCCGCGCTCGCGGCGCCAGCCGGTGACGAATCGCAACACCACCCTGCGATCGACGAGCCAGCGGCCCGATGCGTCGGTCAGAGTCGCATCGAAGCGCGCGGTCGCGCGGTCGCCAGACAGTTTGATGTCGATCGTGCCGAGCCTGACCCCGATGCTTCGGTGGGCGAGCAGCTGCACGAGCAGCACGTTGGCGAGCTGGGTTCGGTCCACTTCGCCGTCGTTTCCGGTGAAATCGTCACTGACCCGCGCAAGCACATCGGCGCTGCGCTGCGCCTCGGTCGCCCGAGCCATTTCCGTAATCGCCGCGCGGATCGCATCCGCATCGGGCTGGCGCGCGCAGGCGGCAGCAATGGCGACGTACACGACCAACCACAACCAACGCACTCGCGAATCCTCCTCCGTCGATTGTCAACGCTGCAATGCGGCTTGCCGCTTGTTCCGGCGTTGTGTTGCAATCGCACGCGCACCATGTCGGGGTGAAGCCACGCACAGCGTAACCGGTCACGACCGATCGCGCGGTTCCACGCATCAGCCGACCGCGTCACCTGCCGAAGATTCGGCTGCGTCAATAATGCTGCGCGCTGCCGCTGCGACCCATGGAGGAAGCATGTCCATCGAAGAGCGTCCCTGGCTGGCAAGTTATCCGAAGGGCATGCCGGCCGAGATCGATCCCGACCAATACCGATCCGTCGCCGCAATGCTTGACGAAAGCTGCGATCGTTTTCGGCATCGGCCGGCGTTCACCAACATGGGCCGCACCATCAGCTACGACGACCTCGACCAGCTCAGTGCGAAATTTGCGGCATTTCTGCTCAACGACCTGAAGCTCAGCAAGGGCGACCGCGTCGCGATCATGCTGCCGAACCTTTTGCAGTATCCGATCGCGATCATGGGCGTGTTGCGCGCCGGCCTCACCGTTGTCAACACGAATCCACTGTACACGCCGCGCGAGCTGAAGCATCAGCTCGAAGATTCCGGCGCGCGCGCGATCCTTGTTCTCGACAATTTCGCCAAGACGGTCGCCGAGGTTATCGGTGGAACAACGTGCAAGCATGTGATCTGCACCGGCGTCGGCGACCTGCTCGGTTTCCCGAAGGCCGCGATCACGAATTTCGTCGTGCGCCACGTCAAGAAGATGGTTCCCGCGTACTCGATCCCGCACGCGATCCGCTTCAATGACGCGCTCAAACGCGGCGCACGCTCGGCGCTTGGCAAGGTCGACGTAGACCCGGATGACCTAGCCTTTCTGCAATACACCGGTGGCACCACCGGCATTGCCAAGGGCGCGATGCTGACCCACCGCAACATGGTTTCGAACATGCTGCAGGCCTACACATGGATCGGACCGAACATGCGCGAAGGCGAAGAAGTCGTCATCACCGCGCTGCCGCTGTACCACATCTTCGCATTGACCGCGAACTTCCTCACCTTCGTGCGCGTCGGCGGATTCAGTCACCTGATCACCAATCCGCGCGACATGCCCGGTTTCGTGCGCGATATCCGCGCCGCGCGTTTTACCGCACTAACCGGCGTCAACACGCTGTTCGCGGGGCTGCTCAACACCCCCGGTTTCGACAAGGTCGATTTCTCACAGCTGCATTTGACGCTCGGTGGCGGCATGGCCGTGCAGCGTGCAGTCGCGGAACGATGGAAAAGCGTGACCGGCTGCACGGTCGCGGAGGCGTACGGATTGACCGAAACCTGCCCGGCAGTCTGCATCAATCCACTCGATATCCCCGAATACAATGGTTCGATCGGATTGCCGATCCCCTCGACCGAGGTCAACATCCAGGATGACGACGGCAAGGTGCTCGCGATCGGCGAGATCGGCGAATTGTGCGTGCGCGGACCACAGGTCATGAAAGGCTACTGGAACCGCCCCGAGGAAACCGCCAACGTGTTGTCCGTCGACGGCTGGCTGCGCACCGGCGATATCGCGCGGATCGACGAGAAGGGTTTCGTTTATATCGTCGACCGCAAGAAGGACATGATCCTGGTGTCCGGGTTCAACGTCTATCCGAATGAAATCGAGGATGTCGTCGCGGAGATGCCGGGCGTTCTCGAAGTCGCCGCAGTCGGCATACCCGATGAAAAAGCAGGCGAGGCAGTCAAGCTCATCGTGGTGAGGAAAGATGCAAATCTGACCGAAGAAGCGATCCGCGCCCATTGCAAGGCCAATCTCACCGGCTACAAGCGACCCAAGCTCATCGAATTCCGCGATTCGCTGCCGAAAACCAATGTCGGCAAGATCCTGCGTCGCGAGCTTCGCGAAACTGCGGCGCCGACCGGTGCGGCTACGCGCTGAGACGACGCGGCCTCCTCGGACCACAAGCGCGGTGCAAGCTCAGACCGATTAAGATTCCAGTCGATCCGCGTATCCGCCCAGAAGGTTCCACAGCGGGGCCTCCTTGTCCTCGGGTATGCGTGCACGGTCACGCGGGCAAGCCGCGCCTCGACGTGAAGGTCAAGCGATTCGTCGATCAACATGCCGAGCGCAGTTGGTAATACATAACCCTCGGTACCGTCATATTTTGACGCAAATTGTCAATATTCGCTGAAGTTTGCGCTAGACTGGCCCCCGATCGTCCCGTTGTTGGTCACGGGGGTGCAGAGCACTTGCCGCTCGGTTGCGATCGACGAGCGGCGTCCGGTACTGAGGGGTAAACCATGACCGCCGTCGAAATGCTGCATCGTGACAACGACTATCGCCTGCTGCGCACATTTGAAGACCCGGCCGCGAATGCGCACTGGTGTTTCATGCATGCGCACCGCTTTCCGCGCGACACCGGTTACCGCGCCTGTTTCTCCGTTGCGCTGATGAAGGAAATGCGCGAATTCCTGAAGCGCACTTCCGATCGTCTGACGCTGCGTGCCGCCAATGCCGATGCGAGTCTCACCCATGTGGTCATCACCTCCGACGCGAATGTCTACAACCTCGGCGGCGATCTCGAACTCTTTTGCCGGCTGATCCGCGAGCACAATCGTGAGCACTTGCTCGCCTATGCGCGCCTTTGCGTCGAAGGGGTCCACGAGATTCATGCCGGACTCAACCGCAATGTGCATACCGTGGCGCTGGTGCAGGGTGATGCACTCGGTGGCGGCCTCGAGCTTGCCTTGTCCTGCCAGACCATCGTGGCCGAGAGCGGCGTCGGCATGGGTTTCCCGGAAGTGCTATTCGACTTGTTCCCGGGGATGGGCGCGTATTCGTTCCTTTGCCAACGGGTCAGCCCCCGATTTGCCGAGGAAATGATGCTGAACGGCACGATCTACTCCAGCGACGAGTTGCATCGACTCGGTGTCATCGACGTACTGGTGCCGAAGGGCGAAGGCGCGCAAGCCGTTCACGACCTGATTCGCCGTAACCAGCGCATCGCGCACGCGCGCACCGCGATGAACCGCGTGCGCCAGATCCGCAACCCCGTGACGCTCACGGAATTGATGCAAGTCACCGAAATCTGGGTCGATACCGCGATGCTGCTCGGCGAAAAGTCGTTGCGCACGATGGAACGTATCGTCCGCGCCCAGCAGAAGCGTCCGGCCCCCGCCGAGGAATCCGTCCTTCCTGTGGCGGAGATCGCGCAAACTGCGGTGCGTTGACGAAGGATTGCCCCAGGACACAGGCCTCGCGATGCCGGATCAACCGATCTGGTCCGGCTCGCTGTCGACGCTTGTCCCCGAGATTGAACTCTTGAGCGCAAGACGCGCCATCTCGAGCTGTTCACGAAGCTGCCGGACCCGCGCCTGCCATTCGCGCGGAAGCTGCCAGTTGCCGAGCTTCATTGCATCGGAGGCCGCGCTTGCCAGATGCAGGGCGCCGACATTCCCCGCGACGCCCTTGAGAGCATGGCACTGATCGCGGAACGTGTCCCACTGCGCCGCCGCGCCACTGCGTTCCAGATCGCCGATCGTCTTCAACGCGTCGCGCAGACATTCCTCGACGAAAAGGCCCACGAAACCGGTGCCGAGCTGAAGTTCGGCGAGTTCTTCCAGAACCACCCGCGAAATCACCGCACCGGCACCCCACGCGGCCTTACCCGGTCCGGTTTGCGCCGGAGATTGCGATTCGGGATCCGCACGCGCCAGCGCGACGTCCGCCAACACCTCGAGCAGACGACCGATCGCAATCGGCTTGGTGAGGAAGCTCCACGCGCCAGCCTGCTCGCACTCACGTACCGTCGTCGCAGTGGCATCCGCGCTGAGCACGATGAATGGCGTCAGATCCTGCCCTGCCTGCATGACCCTGACTTGTTTGAGCACGTCCAGACCGCTGATCCCCGGCATGTGCAGATCGATGATCACGGCATCGAAACGCTGGTTCTCGAGAGCGGACAACACGGCCTCACCGCTGTGGACCGAGCTCGTGCGATGGCCCGCCTTTCCCAGAAGGCGGCATAGAACCGTGATATTGGCCGGTTGATCGTCGGCAACCAGCAACTGCAGCGATCTGACCCGCGCGCGATGGCGCACGAACGGATCGTCGAACGCGATGATGTTTTCGCCGGCGCGCGGCATGCGCGCCTTTTCCTCGGTCACCGGATTCACGCGGAACGGAATTTCCGCCCAGAAATGCGAACCCTCGCCCTCGGTGCTTTCAAAACCGATCCTGCCGCCCAGCAGCTGGGTCAGCGATTTCGCGATCGTGGTGCCGAGACCGGTACCGCCAAAGCGGCGACCGTGGCCGGTATCCGCCTGTTCAAACGCCTCGAAAATCCGCTGCTGCGCGGCAGCCGCAATGCCAATCCCGGTATCGCGCACCGAGAACATCAACACGGCGACGCCATCGGCTTCGTCGGCATGGGTGCTTTCGATGGTCACCGCCACGCTGCCATGCTCGGTGAACTTGATCGCGTTTGAAATAAGATTCACCAGAATCTGGCGCAGGTGATCGCCATCGCCGCGGAGGTTGGTCGGTACGCCACCGGCGATCCGCACGTCGAAAAGAATGCCCTTGCTGGTGGCGACCGGTTGCAACATGAGCTGGACGCCATCCAGAATGTCGGTGAGCCGGAAATCCGACTCGATGCATTTCAGCTTGCCGACCTCGATCGCGGAGATGTCGAGGACGTCTTCGACCAGGGCAAGCAAGGCCTTCGCCGACGTCTGGATGACTTCCGAGCATTCGCGCTGTTCCGTGGTCAGCTTCGTCGTCGAGAGCAGCTCCGACATACCGACGACGCCATTCAGCGGGGTGCGGAACTCGTGGCTCATATTCGCCAGGAACGTGCTCTTCGCCTCGTTGGCGCGGCGCGCTTCCTCGGTTGCGCGGGTCAGCGCGCGCAGCAGGGAGGTCAGGTAGGCCGGAATCGCGACCAGGCCTATCAGCAGCCCCCAGGCCAACACCTGGTTTTCCTGCCAGTACGTCGTCGTCGTGATCACCACGAGGAAGGAAAGGCTGGCCAGCGCGACCGCGACCATCAGGAACCGCGGGCCATAACGAAGGCCGTTTCCGATCGTGACCCACAGATAGACCACGTAAACCGGCGCCAGATGCGCGCCCATCAGGTGCATCCCAGCACCCATCATCGTGTAATCGATCAGCATTCCTGCGATACGGCGCGGATTGGACACAGCCGGCCGCAGCGCGATCGCGATCAGGATGGCCGCGCCGGCGAGGGATTCCAGTGCAACGAAAACGAGGACCGTGCGCAGGCCGGCGTTGTGGAATCCGGTGATCGTGCCGACCCCGCAGAGATAGACCAGAACAACGCCGAGGATTCCGAGGCGGACGATCGCCTGCTCGTGCTCGCTGTCGGGCCGCTTTGCGTATCGCGCCTTGAGGCTGGCAAGGGCGGAATTCACGAGCTTTTCAATCCACGATGGGGCCCTGACGCCCGCCGGATCACACGCCGCCCCCCGGCGCCAGTCTGGCGTGCAGTATGTCGAGGATACGCGCTTGATTGGCGAGGAGGGCATCGATACAGTCTGGATCAAAAAGCGTGCCACGATTGGCCTTCAGATAGTCGAAGGTCTCCTCCGGGCTCCATGCGTGCTTGTAAGGCCGTTCCGTTGTCAGCGCGTCGAAAACATCCGCGACCGCGACGATGCGCGCAGGGAGAGGTATTTCGTCGCCCTTGAGCCCGTCCGGGTAACCGCTGCCATCCCATCGTTCATGATGGCGCAAGGCGATCAACGCGCCCATCTGCACGAATCGGCTCTGGCTATCGCGCAGGATTTCATAGCCGATCAACGGATGCCGGCGCATGACCGCGAATTCCTCGTCGGTCAGGCTGCCTTGCTTGAGCAGAACCGCATCGGGAATTCCGATCTTGCCGATATCGTGCAACGGCGCCGCCGAGCCCAGGGCGCGCACCTCTTCTTCCGCCATGCCCATGGCCTCGGCAATGACTTCTGCGTAGTGCGACATGCGCAGCAGGTGGATGCCGGTACCCAGGTCGCGGTATTCGATGGCCTTGGCCAGCCGGTACAAGGTTTCGCGCTCGCGCTGCTCGAGCTCGTGCAAACCTTCCAGAACGCGTTGTTCGAGCGAACGTGCGCGTTCCTTGACCGATTCTCCCTGTTGACGCAGCTCAAGAAGATTCTTGCAGCGCATGCGCAGTTCACGCGGTCGTACCGGCTTGACGAGGAAATCGATGATCCCAGCCTCGAGCGCCGCCTGACCAAGCGGTTCGTCGCCGACGACGCTGATCAGCACGATCGGAATGTCACGACGTGACAATGAGCGTCGGAATCGGCGCGCGAATTCGAGGCCGTCCATGCCGGGCATGCGGTAATCGAGCAGGACCAGGTCGGCGACGTTGTCGTCCGACCAGCGCAGCGCCTCGACCGGATCTCCGAAGTCGATCGCACGAACGCCAGGACCGACCGCCTCGACGATGTGGCGCAGCATGGTTCTCGCGGAAGGCTGGTCATCGATGATCAGTACATTCACGCAGACTCTCCTCGGTGTGGTACAGCCCGCGCCGATCCATCACGATACGTGGACCGCACCTGCTGGCGGCATGCCGGATGGTAACGCCAGAACGACTACGCCGACAGCGCTGAGGTTGCCATTTTCACGCCAGCGCACCCGTCCGGTCGGTTGCGGCCCGAAGCGCTCGCCGGCGCTCGAATTTGCAGCATCGTCGATCCGCCTGAGTCCTCGGCGCCGCCGGGTAAAGTATAAAAAGTATCTGGCTTCATGTTTCGCGACGCATGTAGGGAAACAGCAATACATCGCGTATCGAGGGCACGTCGGCGAAAAGCATGACCAGGCGATCGATGCCGACGCCGAGACCGCCGGTTGGCGGCATGCCGTATTCGAGCGCGCGGATGTAATCGGCGTCGAAATGCATCGCCTCGTCGTCGCCAGCGTCCTTTGCCTGCACCTGGGCAAGGAATCGCTGCGCCTGGTCTTCCGGATCGTTGAGCTCGGAAAATCCGTTCGCCAGTTCCTTGGCGCCAATGAACAGCTCGAAGCGATCGGTGACGGCGAGATCGCTGTCGCTGGCGCGCGCCAGCGGCGAAACCTCGGTCGGATATTGGGTGATGAAGGTCGGTTGCACCAACGTGCCTTCGACAGTCTTCTCGAAGATTTCGAGCAGCAGTTTGCCACAACCAAATCCCGGTTTGATCGCGATGCCGAGCCGTGCGCAATGGCGCGCGAGCGCGTCGCGGTCTTTCAAGTCCTGTTCGGTGATTTCCGGATTGTGGTAACGCACCGCCTCGGCCATCGCCCAGCGCCGGAACGGTGCACCGACATCGATCTCGCGCCCTTCCCAGGTCAGGTTGGTTCGACCGAGCGTCGCCTGCGCGGTGTCGCGGATCATTGCCTCGGTCAGGTCCATGACCTCGTTGTAGCTCACATGGGCCTGGTACAGCTCGAGCATCGTGAACTCGGGATTGTGCCGGGTCGACACACCTTCGTTGCGGAAATTGCGGTTGATTTCGTAGACCCGCTCAAAACCGCCGACGACGAGGCGCTTCAGATACAGTTCGGGCGCCACGCGCAGGAACATCTGCAAGTCCAGCGCGTTGTGATGGGTCACGAACGGCTTCGCCGTCGCGCCGCCCGGAATCGGGTGCATCATCGGCGTTTCGACTTCCATGAATCGACGCGGCGCGGCTTCCAGCCACTGGCGCATGAAACGGATCATGCGCGAGCGCAGCTCGAATACGCGCCGCGATTCCGGTGTCACGATCAGGTCGACATAGCGCTGCCGGTAGCGTTGCTCGACATCCGCAAGGCCATGCCATTTGTCCGGCAGCGGCCGCAACGATTTGGTCAACAGCCGCAGCTGTTGGACGCGCACGGAAAGTTCGCCGGTCTTGGTGCGCATCAACGTGCCGCAGGCGCCGACGATATCGCCAGAATCCCATCCCTTGAACGCGTCGTACGTATCGCCCAGCGCCGCCTGCTGCAGAAAAAGCTGGATACGCCCGCTCATGTCCTGGATCTGGACGAAGCTCGCCCTGCCCATCACGCGCTTCAGCACGATCCGGCCGGCGACCGCGACGCGCCGCGCCGCGCCTTCGACCGCGTCGGCGCTCCAGCGCTCCACATCGGCGAACTCGGCCTGCAGATCGCCAGCGAATGCATCGATCCTGAAATCGTTCGGGAACGCAACGCCCTGCGTGCGCAGTGCGCGCAGCTTGTCCCGGCGTTCGGCGATCAGCCTGTTCTCATCAGGCGGCAACGCCGCCGCCTCGGCACCAGCCATTGCATCCGCGCCCAGCTCAACCGTCTTTCCATTCATGTCATCAACCCGGGTTATAGGGACCAGATTCAAAAATAGCGCCGCATCCGTTCGTGCTGATCCTTCGACAAGCTCAGGACAGGGTACGCTTCGCGTATCGAAGCATGAACGGCCTTTCAGGAGGTCGGTCTTGTGGAGGTTCGCCGTTCGATACTTCAGGGCGAATAGCCGTTAGGCATCCACGCGCTTCGCGCCCGCGACCAAGCCCGATTTGAGACTGGCCTCGATGAACTCGTCGAGATCGCCGTCGAGCACCTTCTGCGTATCGGTGCGTTCGATGCCGGTGCGCAAATCCTTGATCCGCGACTGGTCGAGCACGTAGTTGCGGATCTGGCTGCCCCAGCCGATGTCGGACTTGGTCGCTTCGAGCGCATCCTTCTCGGCGTTGCGCTTCTGCACTTCCCTCTCGTACAGCTTCGCCTTCAGCATCTTCATCGCGCGATCGCGGTTCGCGTGCTGCGAACGCTCGGTCTGGCAGGCGACGACGACCCCGCTCGGCACATGCGTGATACGCACCGCCGATTCGGTCTTGTTGACGTGCTGGCCGCCGGCGCCGGACGAACGGTACACGTCGGTTCTCAGGTCGGCCGGATTGATCTCGATATCGATGTCGTCGTCGACTTCCGGCGCGACGAATACCGAAGTGAAACTCGTATGGCGACGGTTGTCCGAATCGAACGGCGACTTGCGCACGAGGCGATGCACGCCGATTTCGGTCTTCAACCAACCGTAGGCATAGTCGCCTTCGACACGGAACGTCGCGCTCTTGATGCCGGCGACTTCGCCCGCACTCGCTTCCAGCAGCTCGGTTTTCCAGCCGCGCGCCTCGCACCAGCGCAAATACATGCGCAGCAGCATTTCGGCCCAGTCCTGCGCTTCCGTGCCACCGGCGCCGGCCTGGATATCGACGAACGCGTTCGCGCCATCCATCTCACCGGAAAACATGCGTTGGAATTCGAGTTTGTCGACGCGAGCGGCGAGCGCCTCGACATCGTTCGCGACCGCGACCGCCGTGCCCTCATCGTTCTCTGCGATCGCCAGGTCGAGCAGGTCGCCGGCTTCAGCGAGGCTGTCGGTCAGGCTGCGGATGCCGCCAACGAAGCGATCGAGGCCCGCGCGTTCCTTGCCGAGATCCTGCGCGCGCTGCGGGTTGTTCCAGATATCCGGGTTTTCGAGCTCACGCGTTACTTCTTCGAGACGCTCTGCTTTGGCATCGAAGTCAAAGATACCCCCTGAGCGACTCGACGCGGCCTTTAAGGTCGGCGATACGCGCAAGAATCGGATTGGTTTCGATCATGATTGAGCCAATGGGCTGCGGGCGCCGGGCGGCGCCGTCGATAAAGCATGCAAGGATAGCAAACAGGTCAAGCCAGTGCGTGGCTGCGAGCGCAAGCGCGCCTCAGATCATTTCGATATGCCGCACCAGCAGCTGCAGGCGATCGCGACCGTTCCAGTTGTCGAGGTCGAGCTGATAGACCGCGCGGACCCGCGATGGCGGGGGCATCGCTTCGAGCGCATTGAACATGATCGCGTCGAACGCCTCGGCGCGATTCGGCAACCGCAGTCGCATCTTGAGGTGACGCTCGCCGACCGCGCGCCAGGATTCGATCTCGAAGACGTTGTCGAACGCGGGCTCGGGGAACGCCTGCCCCCACGGCCCCGCATAGCGCAGCGCTTGCGCGACGTCCAAGGTGAAATCGCCGGCGTCCAGCTCACCGTCACTCCAGATCTGGCGTTCCAGCAGCTCAGGGTCGAGACGGCGTCGCACAACCGCATCGAATTCGGCTGCGAAGCGCGCCAGGTTCGCCGCCGCGATCGTCAATCCGGCCGCCATCGCATGGCCGCCGAAGCGCGCGATCAGGTCCGGATGACAGGCATCGACCTCGGCCAACGCATCGCGCAGATGAAAGCCCGCGATCGAGCGCCCCGAACCGCGCAACTCGTCGCTGCCCGCCGCCGTCGGCGCGCAGGCGATGACGGGGCGATTCAGGTGCTCCTTGAGCTTCGACGCGACCAGACCGACCACGCCGGGATGCCAGTCCGGCTCGTACAACACGATGCCATGCGGCAAAGAGTCATCGCGATAGCGACTGAGAAACCCAGCGACCATCGCCTCTGCCTGCTCGACCATCGTCGCTTGCAGTTCCTGGCGCTGCGTATTGATCGACGACAAGCGGTCGGCCAGCTCCATCGCGCGGGAATGATCGTCGGTCAGCAGACATTCGATGCCGACGCTCATGTCCTCAAGCCGGCCCGCGGCGTTGAGGCGCGGTCCGAGCGCGAAACCAAGATCGCTCGCGACCGCACGCGTTTGATCGCGTTTGGCGACATTGCAGAGCGCCGTGATGCCGGCGCAGCAGCGCCTGGCGCGAATCCGTTGCAGCCCCGCAGCGACCAGAATCCGGTTGTTAGCGTCCAGCGGCACCAAGTCGGCGACCGTGCCGAGCGCGACGAGATCGAGCAGTGCGGAAAGGTCAGGTTCTGGAGCGCTGTTTGCTGCGAACGCCCCGGTCGCGCGCAGATGGGCGCGCAGCGCGAGCAGCAAATAGAAGACCACGCCGACGCCCGCGAGGGCCTTGCTCGGAAACTGGGCATTCAAGCGCGCGTCCTGCGCGCAACGATCACAAAGCGGGGAGTGACTCATGCGATCTTCCTGATCGCGAGAATCACAAAGCGGCGATCCCTCGCCGTACTTTTCAACATGCCTGCACTTTTCGATATTCACCACGTTCGGATTCACGATCGCGTCGGCATCGGGCAACGTGTCGCCAGGGAGATGGTGGTCGGTCACGACGACGCGGATGCCATGGGCACGCGCCACGGCGACGCCGGCGTGGCTAGCGATGCCATTATCGACCGTGAGAATCAGGTCGGGCGCCAAGCCATCGCACGCACCAGCCAGTGACTCGACCAGGCCCGGAGAAAGTCCGTAGCCGTCGCGAAACCGATTCGGCACGCGATAGTTGACTGCGGTTGCGCCTAGCAGACGCAAGCCGCGCATGGCGACCGCGGTGCCGGTCGCGCCGTCACAGTCGAAATCGCCCACCACGCAAATGCGACGATTGGCGTGGATCATTTCGGCGAGCAGCGCGCAGGCGCGTTCGAGGCCACCGAGCGCGGACGGCACTACGAGATCGGCAAGACGTCGGGGCGCGATGTCGGCCGGCGTCAGGCCGCGCGTCGCGAACACGCGTGCAAGGAGCGGATGCAAATCAGCCGGCCACGCGTGCTCTGCCATCGCATGCACACGCCGCCGAATCGCAACCGGCTTCATACGCGTGCCGTCATTGAAGCGGCCGTTCTTGCGCATCCGGCAATTGCTCCATGCATTGCTCTACCTCCGGCATCCATGCCGTCGCCTGCGATGCGCATGGATGCATGAGTGTCGCTAGAGGCAGGATCGCCGGAGCGACCGCTCACGGCACTCGGGCATCCATGC
>PLNP01000016.1 GCA_003142815.1 Rhodanobacteraceae bacterium | reverse complement strand
CGTCGAGGTTGTGCTCGATCACGACGACCGTGTTGCCGTCGTCGGTGAGCCGGTGCAGCACTTTCAGCAATTGATCGATGTCGTGGAAGTGCAGACCGGTGGTCGGCTCGTCGAGGATGTAGAGCGTGCGGCCGGTATCGCGCTTGGAAAGTTCGCGCGAGAGTTTCACGCGCTGCGCCTCGCCGCCCGAGAGCGTGGTCGCGCTCTGGCCGAGCTTGATATACGACAGGCCGACATGTATCAACGTTTCGAGCTTGCGCGCGAGCACCGGCACCGGCTGGAACAACTTGAACGCGTCCTCGACCGTCATGTCCAGCACATCGGCGATCGTGTGGCCCTTGTAGGTGATCTCCAGCGTCTCGCGGTTGTAGCGCTTGCCGTGGCAGACGTCGCAGGGCACGTAGACGTCGGGCAGGAAGTGCATTTCCACCTTGATCAGGCCGTCGCCTTCGCAGGCCTCGCAGCGGCCTCCCTTGACGTTGAAGCTGAAACGGCCCGACCCATAACCGCGAGAGCGTGATTCGGGCACCTGCGCGAACAGCTCTCGCAGCGGCGTGAACAGGCCGGTGTAGGTGGCCGGGTTCGAGCGTGGCGTACGCCCGATCGGCGACTGGTCGATGTCGACGACCTTGTCGAACAGGTCGAGACCCTCGACCACGCGGAACGGCGCCGGCTTCTCGTTCGCGCCGTTGAGTTCGGCCGCGGTGAGTCGGTACAGCGTGTCGTTGATCAGGGTCGACTTGCCGGAACCGGAAACGCCGGTCACGCAGACGAACAGGCCGGCCGGGATTTCGAGGTCGACGTTCTTCAAGTTGTTGCCGGACGCGCCGAGGATCTTCAGCATCTTCCCGGGATCGGGCTTGCGGCGCTGCTTCGGCACCTCGATGCGGCGCTGACCCGACAGGTATTGTCCGGTCAGCGAGCGCGGCGCGGCGAGGATCGCATCGATGTCGCCCTCGGCGACGATCTCGCCGCCGTGCACACCGGCGCCAGGACCGATGTCGACGATGTAGTCGGCGAGGCGGATCGCGTCCTCGTCGTGTTCGATGACGATCACCGTATTACCGAGATCGCGCAGGCGTTTCAGCGTGCCTAACAGGCGCTCGTTGTCGCGCTGATGCAGACCGATCGAGGGTTCGTCGAGCACATACATCACGCCGACCAGACCCGCACCGATCTGCGAGGCGAGGCGGATGCGCTGCGCCTCGCCGCCCGACAGCGAATCGGCCTGGCGGTCGAGTGTCAGGTAATCGAGGCCGACGTCGACCAGGAAGTGCAGGCGCTCGCGGATTTCCTTGACGATCTTCGCCGCGATCTCGCCGCGCCAGCCGGCCAAGGTGAGCGTCGTGAAGAAGGCGAGTGCCTGGTCGATCGGCAATGCGGTCAGGGTCGGCAGATTGCGCTCGCCGACGAACACATTGCGCGCGCTGCGATTGAGGCGCTGGCCGTGGCACTCCGGGCAGTCGCGATCGCTGATGTATTTCGCGAGCTCCTCGCGCACCGCCGGCGATTCGGTTTCCTTGTAGCGCCGTTCCAGATTCGGAACGATGCCCTCGAAGCGATGCTTGCGCGTGACGGCGCCGCTCGCGCCGGTCATGTAGCGGAAGCTGATCTGCTCGTCGCCCGAGCCGTACAATACATGCTGGCGCGTTGCTTCCGGCAGCTCGCTCCACGGCGTGTCGACGTCGAACGTGTAGTGTTTCGCCAGCGACAGGATCAGCTGGAAATAATACTGGTTGCGCCGATCCCAGCCGCGCACTGCGCCGGCGGCGAGGCTGAGCTGCGCATTGACGACCACGCGCGCGGGATCGAAGAACTGGGTCACGCCGAGGCCATCGCAGCCCGGACAGGCACCGACCGGCGAATTGAACGAGAACAAGCGCGGTTCCAGTTCCGGTAACGAGTAGTCGCAGACCGGGCACGAGAAGCGCGACGAGAACGTGATTTCCGCCGTCTTCGCGTCGGCCGCTCCCGCGCTTCCGGCAACTGCTCCATGCGTTGCTCTACCTCCGGCATCCATGCCGTCGCCTGCGCCTGCGGTATTTGAGCTTCCCTGTCCAGCGGCCGCTCCTGCGCTTCCGGCAACTGCTCCATGCGTTGCTCTACCTCCGGCATCCATGCCGTCGCCTGCGCTCGCGGCACTTGGACGTCCCTGTCCAGCGGCCGCTCCTGCGCTTCCTGCGCTCGCGGCACTTGGACGTCCCTGTCCAGCGTCGAGATCGACCAGAACCGCGATGCCTTCGCCGAGGCGCAGCGCGGTCTCGAACGATTCGGCCAAGCGCTGCTTGATGTCCGTCTTCGGCCGGAAACGATCGATGACCACTTCGATGGTGTGCTTCTGGCGCAGCGCGAGCGGCGGCACCGCGTCGAGTTCGTGCACATGGCCGTCGACTCTGGCGCGCACGAAACCCTGCGCGCGCAGCTGCTCGAAGATCTGCACGTGCTCGCCCTTGCGCTCGCGCACGATCGGCGCGATCAGCATGTAGCGTTTCTCGGCATCGAGCGCGAGCGTTGCGTCGACCATCTGGCTGACCGTCTGCGCTTCCAACCCAATGCCGTGGTCCGGACAACGTGGTGTGCCGACCCGCGCGAACAACAATCGCAGATAATCATAGATCTCGGTGATCGTGCCGACCGTCGAACGCGGGTTGTGCGAGGTCGCCTTCTGTTCGATCGCGATTGCCGGTGACAGGCCTTCGATGTGGTCGACGTCGGGCTTTTCCATCACCGACAGGAACTGCCGCGCATACGCCGACAATGACTCCACGTAACGGCGCTGGCCTTCGGCGTAGATCGTGTCGAACGCGAGCGAGGATTTGCCGGAACCGGACAGGCCGGTGATCACGATCAGCTTGTCGCGCGGCAGATCGAGATCGATATTTTTCAGGTTGTGCGTGCGCGCACCGCGGATGCGTATCGTAGCCATGCCGCCACAGATGGGGTGAAACCACCACTATAACAACCGCCTCCTTCTCAGCGTTCGCGACGTTGCCGCGTTGTGCGGGAGCGCTGCCACCGCGACCGCACTGCGACCCGGCAGGGATGGACGGGTCTCGGCTGCGCCGCTCAAGGAGCGCGTGCTTTTGTAGGAGCGCTGCAAGCGCGACCTCGATGGCCTCTCCGGGGTCGCGGGGCTGCGCCGCGTGCACCTTTTCCCGGTGCTCCTACAAACGCACGCACAGTGCTTCTGTAGAAGCGCTGCAAGGCTTCTGTAGAAGCGCTGCAAGCGTGACCGCTGTGGCCCTCCGAGCGAACGGGATACAGCCGACCGGTTGCCTTGCCTCGCGGATATGGCTAAAATCCGCGGTTCTTTTCGGCCCAGTGCTGCAAAGTTGGCTTTTTTCAGAATAACTACAGAGGCATAGCCATGTACGCAGTGATTGTCACCGGCGGTCGTCAGTACCGCGTGGCGCAGGGCGAGGTCCTGCGCGTCGAGAAACTCGTCGCCGATATCGGCGACGAGGTCAAGCTGGACCAGGTCCTGATGATCGGCGAAGGCGAGGGCGTCACCGTTGGCGCACCGCTGGTCGCGGGCGCGCTGGTCACGGTCAAGGTCAAGTCGCACGGTCGTGCAGACAAGATCCGCATCGTCAAATTCCGCCGCCGCAAGCACCACCGCAAGGAAACGGGCCACCGGCAGCATTACACCGAAATCGAGATCGTCGGCATCACCGGCGCGTCGGGCAAGAAGGAGTAGGTCATGGCACACAAGAAGGCAGGCGGCTCCACCCGCAACGGTCGCGACTCCAACCCGAAGTATCTCGGCGTCAAGGTCTACGGCGGCCAGGCAGTCAATGCCGGCAACATCATCATTCGTCAGCGCGGCACTCGTTTCCATCCGGGCACCGGCGCCGGCCTCGGCCGCGACCACACGATCTTCGCGATCGTCGATGGCAAAGTCGAATTCAAGGTCAAGGGCGCCAACGCACGCAAGATGGTCAACGTCGTTCCGGTTTGATCCGGACGATCGATCGTCTACGGGGGCCCCGCTTCGAGCGGGGCTTTTCGTTTCTGAAAACGGGAGTGGGGATTCGAGATTCGGGATGGGTATCCGTACAATCCGTCTCGCTGTCTCCCGAATCCCCAATCCCGCGGCTCCCCAATGAAATTCGTCGACGAAGCCATCATCCGCGTTTACGCCGGCAACGGCGGCAACGGCTGCGTCAGTTTCCGGCGCGAAAAATTCATCCCGCTCGGTGGGCCTGATGGTGGCGATGGTGGCGGCGGAGGCAGCGTCTGGCTGAGCGCGGACGAAGGCATCAACACCCTCGTCGACTTTCGCCATCAGCGCGTCTATCGCGCCCCACGCGGCGAAAACGGAATGGGCCGCCAGATGGCCGGCAAGGGCGGCGAGGACACCATGATCCGCGTCCCGGTCGGCACGGTCGTCATCAATGTCGACACCGACGAGGAAATCGGTGATCTGACGACGCATGGCCAGCGCCTCCTCGTTGCCCAAGGCGGTCACGGCGGTTTGGGCAACGTCCATTTCAAGACGTCGGTCAACCGCTCGCCGCGACGTGCGGTACCCGGCAGCGACGGTGAGGAACGCGAACTCAAGCTCGAGCTCAAGGTGCTCGCCGACGTCGGCCTGCTCGGTTTTCCGAACGCGGGCAAATCCACGCTGATCCGCGCGGTGTCGGCGGCGACGCCGAAGGTCGCCGACTATCCGTTCACGACCATGCAGCCGCATCTGGGCGTCGTGCGCATCGAGACCGACCACAGCTTCGTAATCGCGGATATTCCCGGCCTGATCGAGGGCGCCGCCGAAGGCGCCGGGCTCGGCATCCAGTTCCTCAAGCACGTCGCTCGCACGCGGCTGTTGCTGCATGTGGTCGACATCGCGCCGCTCGATGGCGAGACCGATCCGGTCGCCGAAATCCGCACCATCGAGAAAGAGCTCAAGGGTTTCGATCCGAAATTGCTTAAGCGTCCGCGCTGGCTGGTCTTCAACAAGATCGACCTGCTCGCACCGGAAGAGCGCGAAAAAACCGCCAAGGCGATCGTGCGCAAGCTGAAATGGAAGCAGCCGTGGTACATCGTTTCAGCAATCGCACGCGAAGGCACCTGGCCGCTCTGCCTGGACATCCAGCGCTTCTTCGACGAGCAGAAACTCGCGGCGGAAGAGGCGGTGGAGCGCGCGGAGTGAATGAGACCGAACGGTTCCGTAGGGTGGGCCGCAGCCGCGTAGCGGCGAGTCCCACCGTTCGGATGCACCGCGATCACTTGCGTGTGGGGGAATGGTGGGACTCGCGCCTGCGGCGCTGCGTCCCACCCTACCTGAGCGCCGGCACCACGGCGAAGCCCACAAAAAAGCCGGTTTGCACCGGCTTTTTTGGAACTGCCGAACCTCGCTCAGGCCAGCGCGCGAATGTGCGCGGTCAGGCGGCTCTTGTGGCGCGAGGCCTTGTTCTTGTGGATCAAGCCGCGGGCGGCGTAGCGGTCCATGACCGGCTCGGCGATCTTGAACGCCGCTTCGGCGCGCACCTTGTCGTTCGACTCGATCGCTTTGACGACATTCTTGATCGCGGTGCGAACCATCGAACGCGCGCTGGCGTTGCGCTGGCGATGCTGCTCGGACTGGCGCGCACGCTTCTTCGCGGATTTGATGTTGGCCAAGGGGAAACTCCAGTAAACGGTATTGGAAAAAGACTTGAAATTATGCCGCCGATGCGCCGCCGCGTCAAACCGAAAGACTCCTTCTCCTCCCTCTCCCCCAACGGTTTTATCGTTGGGGGAGAGGGCTGGGATGAGGGGGCGGGGGGTGCCAAGACGCGAAACCTTGGAGTGGCGCATGCGCATCTTGTAAAGCGCGTCTGCTCTCGCCGCCTCGCGGAAACCGCGGCGTCGCGTCGCCTTGTAGCCTCGCCCCCTCACCCAACCCTCCTCGCGCTTCCTGCGCTCGCAAGCCCGGTCCGCACATCCCTGTGCGGCCGTTCGCCGATGCGCGGCAGTGCCGCGCAAGACCCCGGCTCACCCCCCAAGCCGGGCTTGGCGGAGAGGGTCTGGGGGGTTTGCGCATGAGCCGCCCGAGCCTGCTCCGCTCGATGCTGAGTTTCAGCGGTGCCACGTTCGTGTCGCGCATTCTCGGACTCGTGCGCGAGATGGTCATCGCCTACGCGTTCGGCGCGAATGCGACGACCGATGCGTTCTGGGTCGCGTTCCGCATCCCGAATTTCCTGCGCCGACTGTTCGCCGAAGGCTCTTTTTCGGTTGCATTCGTGCCGGTCTTGACCGAGTTCAAGGAAGCGCGCAGCCATGCGGAATTGAAGGATCTGATTGCGCGAACGTCCGGCACGCTCGGCGGAATCCTTTTTGTCGTCATCGCGCTCGGCATGCTCGGCGCAGGCTGGATCACGAGCGGCTTTGCGCCGGGTTCGATCGATGAGCCAGTGAAGTTCGCGCTGACCACCGATTTGCTGCGCGTGATGTTTCCGTTCCTGTTGTTCGTGTCGCTGACCGGGCTTGCGGGCGGAGTGCTCAACAGTTTCCACAAATTCATGCTGCCCGCATTGACACCGGTGATCATGAATCTGTGCATGATCGCCGCTGCGTTGTGGTTGGCGCCGCATCTGGGCACGCCGATCATGTCGCTCGGCTGGGCCATTCTCGTCGCGGGCATCCTGCAACTTCTCGTGCAACTGCCTGCGCTGCGCGGCCTCGATCTGCTCGCGCTGCCGCGTTGGGGCTGGCGGCATCCCGGCGTGCGTCGCGTGCTCACCCTGATGATTCCGACCTTGTTCGGCTCGTCGGTCGCGCAGGTCAATCTGCTGCTCGATACCGTAATCGCTTCGTTCCTGATCGCCGGTTCGCAGACCTGGCTCGCGCAGGCTGATCGCCTGCTCGAATTCCCGCTCGGCATCTTCGGCGTTGCGCTCGGCACGGTTATCCTGCCCTCGCTGTCGCGGCACCATGTGACGACCGATCGCGACGGGTTTTCCAAGGCACTCGACTGGGGCCTGCGCACCGCGCTGCTGATCTCGGTGCCGGCGATGCTGGCGCTCGTGCTGCTCGCCCAACCAATGCTGGCAACCCTGTTCCAGCACGGCAGGTTCACGCCACACGATGTCCAGATGGCCGCGCTGTCGCTGTCCGCGCTGGCGTTCGGTCTGCCCGCGTTCGCGCTGGTCAAGGTCGTCGCACCCGCGTTCTACGCGCGACAAGATACGAAGACACCGGTTCGCGCCGGAGTCGTTGCGATGATCGCGAACATGGTGATGAACGTGATCTTCGTCGCCGCGTTGTTCTATTTCTGGCATCGTCCCGAGGACCTCGCGGGCGGTTGGCTTGCTGCGATCGCGCGCGTGCCCGGCCTGCATATGGGCCTCGCGCTGGCCAGTGCGCTCGCGAGTTATCTCAATCTCGTCCAGCTCTGGCTCGCGTTGCGCCGCGATGGCATCTACGTCGGTCAGCCCGGCTGGCCCGCGCACCTGGCTCGCCTCGGCGTCGCCTGCATTGCGATGGTCGGCGTACTCCTGCTCGGCCTGTGGTTCTGGCACGACTGGAGCGCATGGCCCGGAAGCACGCGCGTGATCCGGCTTGGAGTTCTCGTGGTGGCCGGTGGTGCGACGTTCGTCGCCGCGCTGTTCGCCTGCGGCTTTCGTCTGCGCGATCTGCGCGCGCATTGAGCGACGAAGCCCCTCCTGTAGGAGCACCTAAAGAGGGTGCAAGCGGCGCAGCCGCGACAGGTCTTCGTGTCGCCACGCCGGTCGCGCTTGCAGCGCTACTACAAAAGCGGGGCTGGCACGCCGCGCATGGTGCGGCGCAGCGGCTATACTTTGGCGATGAGCCTGCTTTTCCGGGATGCCGCGGGGCCGAGCCTGGCTCCGCGCGGCAGCGTGTTGTGTGTAGGAGCGTTCGATGGCGTGCACTTGGGCCATCGCGCGCTGCTTGCGCGCGTGCGCGAGCGCGCAATCGAGTGTGGACTGATGCCGCTCGCGATCAGCTTCGAGCCGATTCCGCGCGAATTCTTCGCGCGCGGTGCGTCGGTACCGCGGCTCGCCAGCGCGCGCGAGAAGATTGAAACTCTCGCCGCCGGCGGCATCTCGCGTCTGTTGTTGTTGCGTTTCGATGCGGCATTGGTCGCGATGTCTGCCGAAGCGTTCATCGAGGATGTGCTGGTGCAGCGTGCCGGCGCACGCGAAATCTGGGTTGGCGCGGACTTCCGTTTCGGCCATGCGCGGCGCGGCGATGTCGCGCTGCTGCGGGCCTGTGGCGAGCGCCATGGCTTTTCCGTTTCGTTGATGCCGGATGTCGAGGTCGGCGGCGAGCGCGTCAGCAGCAGCGCGATCCGCACGCATCTCGCGGCGGGGGAATTCGATGCGGCCGCGCGCCTGCTCGGGCGGCGCTTCGCGATCGGAGGCCATGTCGTGCGCGGCCAGCAGCTCGGGCGCAAGCTCGGCTATCCAACCGCGAACGTCCGTCTCGGCCGGCGCACGTCGCCGATCGGCGGCATCTTCGCGGTGCGCGTCCACGGCATCGATGCGCTACCGTTGCCCGGCGTCGCCAGCCTCGGCGTGCGGCCGACCGTGCACGGCACTGAACCGCTGCTCGAAGCGCATCTGTTCGATTTCGATGGCGATCTCTATGGCCGCCGCATCGACGTGGAATTCGTGCAAAAGTTGCGCGACGAGGAAAAATTCGACGACCTCGACGCGATGGTGCGGCAGATCGATCGCGATGCGATGCAAGCCAGAGCAATTCTCGGAATGCGCAACATAAATTTTTCAGAATACACAATATGACGTTTTTTTCATGAATGGTGTTTAGCCTGACCAGTCTGCAAACGTTGGAGTCGTCGCGTGAGCAAGGATTACAAAGACACGATCAACCTGCCCAAGACCGACTTCGCGATGAAGGCGGACCTCGCCAAACGTGAGCCCGGCATGCTGGCCGAGTGGGAAAGATCGGACCGCTACGGCGCGATCCAGTGGCACACGGCCGATCGTGCGCATGCATTTATCCTGCATGACGGGCCGCCGTACGCGAACGGCACGATCCATCTGGGCCACGCGGTCAACAAGATTTTGAAGGACGTCGTGGTGAAGTCGAAGCTGCTCGCCGGCTTCCGCTCGCCGTACGTGCCGGGCTGGGATTGCCACGGCCTGCCGATCGAGATCGCGGTCGAGAAGAAAGTTGGCAAGGTCGGCCAGAAAGTCGATGCCGCGACATTTCGCCAGCATTGCCGCGACTACGCGGCGAAACAGATCGACGTGCAGCGCGCGGATTTCAAACGCCTTGGCGTGCTCGGCGATTGGGGAAATCCCTATCGCACAATGGATTTCCGCTACGAGGCGGACATGCTCCGCGCGCTCGCCAGGATCTATGCGAATGGCCACGTCATGCGCGGCTTCAAGCCGGTGCACTGGTGTTTCGACTGCGGCTCGGCGCTGGCCGAGGCCGAGATCGAATACGCGGACAAGGTCTCGCCGGCCGTCGATGTAGCCTACGACGCGATCGATCCGAAAGCGCTTGCGGCGAAATTTGGCGTAGCGGTCGGCGACGACGATATCGTCGCGGTGCCGATCTGGACGACGACGCCGTGGACACTGCCGGCGAGCGTTGCGGTGACGCTCGGGCCGGAGCTTGACTACAGCCTGATTGCCGGGCCGAAGCGCGATGAGCACAATGTGTTGCTCGTTGTTGCAACGACTTTGAGAAATCAATGTGCGGCGAGGTTTGGATCGGCTGACGATCACGGCGCGGCGATCACGTTTGTAAAGTCGATTTGCGGAGCAGAGCTGGAGAATGTGAAGCTGCGCCATCCGTTCTACGACCGCGACATCCCGATCATCCTCGGTGACCACGTTTCCGCCGAGGATGGCACCGGCGCCGTGCATACTGCGCCGGGCCATGGCATCGAGGACTTCTCGGTTGGCCAGAAATATGGATTGGTGGAAAAGTATCCCGCGTCCGAATTGAACCCGGTCGGCGGCAACGGCGTGTATCTGCCGGGCACGCCGATCTTTGCGGGGCAGTTCATCTGGAAGGCCAATGACACCATCATCGCGTTGCTCGATGAGCGCGGCGTGCTGCTCGCGCAAGCGAAGATCACACACAGCTATCCGCATTGCTGGCGACACCGGACGCCGGTCGCATTCCGGACCACGCCGCAATGGTTCATCGGCATGGACATGGGTGGTCTGCGCAAAGCGGCGCTGAAATCGGTCCACAACGACGTGACCTGGTATCCCGGCTGGGGTGAGGAACGCATCGCCGGCATGGTCGCGGGCCGGCCGGACTGGTGCATCTCGCGCCAGCGCACCTGGGGCGTGCCGATCGCGTTGTTTGTCGACAAGGCGAGCCAGACACCGCATCCGCGCAGCGTCCAACTGTTGGAAGAAGTCGCCCGGCGCGTCGAGAAGGACGGCGTCGATGCGTGGTACGCACTCGATGCGGCCGAACTCCTCGGCGCCGATGCCGACCACTACGAAAAAGTCACCGACATTCTCGACGTCTGGTTCGATTCCGGCGTAACGCACTTCTGCGTGCTCGACCAACGCGCGAACCTGAAGCGCAATCCGGGCGACAAGGTGATGTATCTGGAAGGCTCGGATCAGCACCGCGGCTGGTTCCAGTCGTCGCTGCTGACCTCGATCGCGATGCACGGACGCGCGCCTTACGACGAAGTGCTGACGCACGGTTTCACTGTCGACGCGCAGGGTCGCAAGATGTCCAAATCGCTCGGCAACGGCATCGAGCCGCAGGACGTGATTAAGAACTACGGCGCGGACATCCTGCGTCTGTGGATCGCGTCAGCCGACTATCGCAACGAAATGGCGCTGTCGGGCGAAATCCTGAAGCGCGTCGCCGATGCGTATCGGCGCATGCGCAACACCGCGCGTTTCCTGCTCGGCAACCTCGATGGCTTCGATCCGGCGACGCATCTGCTGCCGATCGACCAATGCCTGTTGCTCGACCAGTGGGCGATACAGCAGGGGTATGACGTGCAGCAGGCTGTGGTCGCCGCCTATGCACGTCACGACTTTCCGGAGGTCGTGCAGCGCGTGCAGAATTTCTGCACCAACGAGTTGGGCGCGTTGTATCTCGACATCACCAAGGACCGCCTCTACACGATGCAGGCCGACGGCCTCGGCCGGCGCTCGGCGCAGAGCGCGATGTACCGCATCGCAGAGGCGATGATGCGTTGGCTCGCGCCGATCCTCTCGTTCACCGCCGAGGAAATCTGGCAGCACATGCCTGGCAAGCGCGGTGAATCGGTGCTGTTCGAGACCTGGTACGACGGGCTCGTCGCGACACAGGGCTCGCCGCAGCAGCGCAAATTCTGGGCTGATCTGCTTGCGATCCGCGCGGCTGCGTCGCACCTGCTCGAAGGCATGCGCAACGCCGGCACCATCGGCGCTTCGTTGCAAGCCGACGTGACACTTTATGCAGACGCGGACTTCCGCGCGCGTTATGCGAACATTGCGGAGGAACTCCGATTCTTCTTCATCACCTCGGAACTGGCGTTCGTCGATCTTGCGCAGAAACCCGCAACGGCCGAGCGCGCCGAGATCGAAGGCGCCGAAGTCTGGGTTGCGGCGAAACCGAGCGAAGCGCACAAATGCATCCGCTGCTGGCACTACCGCGTCGACGTTGGCACGCATGCCGAACACCCGGAAATCTGCGGGCGCTGCATCGAGAACGTCGATGGAGCGGGTGAGAATCGACAGTGGTTCTGACCTCGCAGCAGATTCTCGGGATGCGGGTGGGTCGCGCCTGCAGCGTTCCTACAACGCATGCTTATGTAGGAGCGGCGCAGCCGCGACAGCTTGCAGAACCCGTCCAACGCATGTTTGTGGTTCTGACGGCTCGCGTATAATTGTCGCGGACGCAATGCCGGGCTATTCGATGAACGCACCCGCAAAATCCAGACTGCGACAAGCGGTTCAATTGCCGGCTGTCGAGCGCGCCGGCTTGGTCGACGAATTGTTCGAAAGTCCGCACAAGACCGACGCGGCCATCGATGTCCTATGGTTGCGTGAAGCGGAAAGGCGTATCGCGTACCGTGCAGTTGATCTCGATTAGGTGGATGCGCGGCACGTGGTCTCCGAATTGGGGAAGAAGGTTTGAAGGTTCGCTTCTTGTTGCCCGCTCGGCAGGAATTTCGCGAAACCGTCTTCGCCCACAACGCGGAGCGCGGGGCGATGATTCTGATCTGGCGGCGGATTCCATGGGTGCGGGCTGGTCGCGCTTGCAGCGCTCCTACAACACATCGCACTCCTGCAACACATTGTTTTTGTAGGAGCGGCGCAGCCACGACCGGCACGGCGCAAGGCACGTCCAAACGTTATCCGGCGCAAACCGGAATTACGAGCGAAAAAGGTCAAGAGTGTCGATAACCGGCAAACCCAACGCGCTTTCCTGGCTGCTGCTGTCGTTGCTTGTGGTCGCGCTCGACCAGCTGACCAAGTACATCGTGCTTGCCGAACTGGAACCGCTGAGTTCAGTCGCTGTCATCCCCGGCTTCCTCAACTGGACGCTCGCATTCAACCCCGGCGCCGCATTCAGTTTCCTTGCCGGCGAGGGTGGCTGGCAGCGCTGGCTGTTCGCAGCGCTCGCGATCGGCGTGAGCCTGGTGCTCGCGTTCTGGCTGCGGCGCACACCGCGCGCGGACTGGCGCAACGCAGCACCGCTCGCGCTGATCATCGGTGGTGCGCTCGGCAACCTGATCGACCGCCTGCGCCTCGGCCACGTCATCGACTTCATCCACGTGCACTACCACGAGCAGTGGAACTACCCGGCGTTCAACATCGCCGACTCGGCGATCTGCGTCGGCGCGGTGTTGCTGATCCTGTTTGGTTTCGGCGGCCGTGCGCGAGCCGATGTGCAATAATTCGGTTGCCGTCGTTGAGGCCGTGAGGTGCGACAAATGAAGCTTGCCGAACTCGTTGTCGAAGTCATGAAACGCGAGCCGCTTGCACGCGCCGGGGTGGCCCGATAACTGCTGAAAAACCTCGACGATCTCTCACCTGATGAAATTGACGCGTTGTGGACTGAAGAGGCGGAAGGACGCGATCATGCGGTCGATGCTGGGGCCTGACCACGTCGCCAGTCGTGCACTCCGGTTAGAATGTCGGCATGGACGTCCTTCTTGCCAACCCCCGCGGATTCTGCGCCGGCGTCGACCGTGCGATCGACATCGTCGAACGCACGCTCGAAACCTTCGGCGCGCCGATCTATGTACGCCACGAAGTCGTGCACAACCGCTTCGTCGTGGATAAGCTGCGCGCGCAGGGCGCAGTGTTCGTCGACGAACTCGCCGAGGTACCGGACGGCGCGACGGTCATCTTCAGCGCACATGGCGTTTCGCAGACCGTGCGCGGCGAGGCGGCCGAACGCGGCTTGCGTGTGTTCGACGCGACGTGTCCGCTGGTCACCAAGGTGCACATGGAAGTCGCGCGCCACGGCAAGGCCGGCCGCGACGTCGTGCTGATCGGCCATGCCGGCCACCCGGAAGTCGAAGGCACGATGGGGCAGTGGGACCCAGCCAACGCCGGAGTGATCCACCTGGTCGAGACACCCGAATGCGTCGCGCACCTCACGCCGCGCAACCCGGAACAGATCGCGTTCGCGACGCAGACGACCTTGTCGATCGACGACACCCGCGCTGTCATCGAAGCGCTGCAGAAGCGGTTCCCCGCGATTGTCGGCCCGCGCCACGACGACATCTGCTACGCCACCCAGAACCGCCAGGACGCGGTGCGTCGCCTCGGCCAGCAATGCGACTTGGTCCTCGTCGTCGGCTCGCCGAACAGCTCCAACTCGAACCGCCTGCGCGAACTCGCCGAGAAGCAGGGCGTGCCTGCATATCTCATCGACGGCGCCGCCGACATCCGCCCCGAATGGCTCGAAGGCCGCATCCGCATCGGCGTCACCGCCGGCGCCTCGGCCCCGGAAAGCCTGGTCCGCGATGTCATCGCACACCTCTGCGCAGCGGGCGCGTCCGGCGTGCGTGAACTCGATGGTGAGCCGGAAAACGTGACATTTGCGCTGCCGAAGGAACTGCGGTTGCGGGTGGTGGCGTAACTTGCCATCCAAGCAATTGCTTTCCCTTCCCCTGCGCAGCGGGGGACAAAACGGCAGGACTGCCGTTTTGAGCAGCGCGAGCTGCCCGAAGGGCGAGCGCCATGGATGGCGCGAGTTCACGTGCCCGGAGGGCGGAAGGGGGCGCATCGCAGGGCGCGGGCTTTGCTCTTGACGCGCGCGCCTCGCGAAAAGACAATACGCGGCTCGCCCGAATAGCTCAGTTGGTTAGAGCACTTGACTGTTAATCAGGGGGTCGCAGGTTCGAGTCCTGCTTCGGGCGCCACATCGGGGAAAAGAGCTTGCAGCGATGCAGGCTCTTTTTTTTTGCGCGAAAGTCAGCCGGCGACCCGCAGACACGCTGCGGCGGCATCCGCATTGGCCGCGCCGCGACGGATACGGCCGGCCTGGTTGATGACCAGCGTGGTCGCGTCGGCGGTGCCGCTGGCGCGGTCGCAGATGGTCAGGGTGAGATTCGAGCCCCTGGCGCTGCCGTCTGGCTGATAGTCGACCTGCAGACGACCCGCCGTGCCGAGAATGGCGACTCCCGCGGGCTGCGCCTGGACGACGCTGAGCACAGGCTCGGCGTCGGCGCGTGTGCCGTCATGGTCGAGATCGGCGAAAACCAGCCAGCCATGGTGCCATTGCGTGGTTCGGTCGCAATGCTGCTGGTCCTGGCTTGGGCAGGCAACCACATGGACGACGCGGCTGATCGCGGTGATGCGCGCCTGGTTCAGGGACGTATCCAGTGCGCTGCGTGCGGTTTGGCCCTGCGTGTGGCCGATCAGCTTGCCGTAGCTCGGCGCGGCGAGCGTGACCAGGACGGCGAGGATCGCGATGGTCATCAAGAGTTCGATCAGGGTGAATCCGTGATGGCGGGAAACGGTCTGCTGCATGGTGAAGACTCCGGTTGACGACCAGGCCATGTTAGGAATCGACGCCATCGCCGACGATGGCGGACCCTCCTCACGCGTTGTAGGAATTTCGCCCGCGTGCATGCCAGAACGCCGACCGTGGCGCTGATCCGAAGCGGCCACGGGGCGCGGTCTATAATCAAAGGCTTGTGCGAAGCTCCTGATGACCGATCGCTTCCAGCTCGTTTCCCCCTTCCAGCCAGCCGGCGACCAGCCGGCCGCGATCGCGCGCCTGACCGAGGGCTTCGAGGCCGGACTCGCGCAGCAAACCCTGCTCGGCGTGACCGGGTCGGGCAAGACGTTCACGATCGCGAACGTGGTCGAGCGCATCCAGAAACCGACCCTGGTGATGGCGCCAAACAAGACGCTCGCCGCGCAGCTCTATGGCGAATTCAAGCAGTTCTTCCCGCACAACGCGGTCGAATACTTCGTCAGCTATTACGACTATTACCAGCCGGAAGCCTACATTCCGGGCAGCGATACCTATATCGAGAAGGACGCCTCGATCAACGAACACATCGAGCAGATGCGTCTTGCCGCGACCAAGGCGCTGCTGTCGCGTTCGGATGCGCTGATCGTCGCGACCGTGTCGGCGATCTACGGTCTCGGCGATCCCGAGGATTACCTGCAGATGCGCCTGATCCTCACCCGCGGCGAGCATACCGACCAGCGCACCCTGATCCGTCATCTGACCGAGTTGCAGTACACGCGTGGCGATGTCGAACTTCGGCGCGGCAGCTACCGCGTGCGCGGCGAGATCATCGACGTGTTCCCGGCCGAGTCGGAAACCGAGGCGCTGCGCATCGAATTGTTCGATGGCGACATCGAAAACCTGTCGCTGTTCGATCCGCTGACCGGTGCGACGATCCGCAGGATCCCGCGCTTCGTGGTGTATCCGAAAACGCATTACGCGACCACGCGCGAAAGCGTGCTCAACGCGATCGAGGCGATCAAGATCGAGCTCAAGGATCGTCTGGAACATCTGTACAAGGCGAACAAGTTGGTCGAGGCGCAGCGCTTGCAGCAGCGCACCCAGTTCGATATCGAGATGATGGCCGAGGTCGGCTTCTGCCAGGGCATCGAGAACTATTCGCGGCATTTGACCCGGCGCTCGCCGGGCCAGCCGCCGCCGACCTTGTTCGATTATCTGCCGCCCGATGCGTTGCTCGTCGTCGACGAATCGCATGTGACGGTTCCGCAGATCGGCGCGATGTACAAGGGCGACCGCTCGCGCAAGGAAACCCTGGTCGAATTCGGCTTCCGCCTGCCCTCCGCGCTCGACAATCGGCCGCTGAAATTCGAGGAATGGGAACAGCGCGCGTCGCGCACGATCTTCGTGTCGGCGACGCCGCGGCCGTACGAGATCGAGAAATCGCAGGGCAACGTGGTCGAGCTGGTGGTGCGCCCGACCGGGCTCGTCGATCCGCGCATCGAGGTGCGACCCGCGCGCACCCAGGTCGACGATCTGTTGTCCGAGGCCAATGCGCGTATCGCAGTCGGCGATCGCGTGCTGGTCACGACCTTGACCAAGCGCATGGCCGAGAACCTCACCGAGTATCTCGACGAGCACGGCATCCGCGTGCGCTACCTGCACTCGGACATCGAGACGGTCGAGCGCGTCGAGATCATTCGCGACCTGCGCCTCGGCAAGTTCGACGTGCTGGTCGGCATCAACCTGCTGCGCGAAGGACTCGACATGCCCGAAGTCTCGCTGGTCGCGATCCTCGATGCGGACAAGGAAGGCTTCCTGCGGTCGACCGGCTCGCTGATCCAGACCATCGGCCGCGCCGCGCGCAACCTGCGCGGCACCGCGATCCTGTACGCCGATCGGGTGACCCGCTCGATGCAGGCGGCGATCGACGAGACCGACCGCCGCCGCGCCAAGCAGGTCGAATACAACTCAGCGCACGGGATAACGCCAACCTCGATCGTCCGCCAGATCACCGATGTCATGGAAGGTGCGCGCTTCGATGCGGGATCGGAGCGAACGCGCGGTCGCGGTGGTGCGGCGGCGCGCAAGGTCGCCGAGCAATCCATCGACTATCACTTGCTGACGCCGCACCAGATCAGCACGAAAATCCGCCAGCTCGAAGCGCAGATGTACAAGCACGCGCAGGACCTGGAGTTCGAGGATGCCGCGCGCCTGCGCGACGAGATCCATCGCATTCGTGAGCAGGGCTTGATTGGATAGCGAGACCGCAACGTATGCAGGCGAGTGTATACTGGACATGGTCAGCACATGCACATGCAGGTAAAACCCATGGCCGCCGCAACCCAGCGAATTCCGGTGCTCGTCAGCGCCGCCGAGAAGGACAACATCGCCGCCCTCGCGAAAGCGGCCGGCCTGTCGATGGGCGAATTCATGCGCCGCGCGGCGGTGTCGTTTCAACCATCTCAGGACGACCAACTCCTCGACGGCATGATTGATCGAATGGTCGCGAGCACGGCACGCGCCAGCGCGGCGATCGATGATGCGGTCGCGTACGTGGAGACGTCCAACAGGAAAATCGCCCGGCTCGAAAAGAGGAAAAAAATTTGATGGGCATCACCGAAAAAATGTGGGACGGGATCACCACCGTGATCGGGATGAACGACAAGGTCGAACGCTTGTCGGCAACCGTCAAATCGCAGCAGGACAAGATTGTCGCTCTCACCGAGCGGTTGATTCGGCTTGAAGCCCTCGTCGAAATTGGATTGTCAGGCAAAACGGTTACCGTGAAACGGCTCGAGCACAAGGGCTGATACACATTGCGGCGAGTTGTGCGGAAGATCAGCACGAAAATCCGCCAGTCCGAAGCATAGATGTACAAGCACACGCAGGATCTAGAGTTCGAGGATGCCGCGTGGCTGCGCGACGAGATTCATCGGGTTTCGCGAGCAGGGGTTGATCGGTTACGTATTCGGCGCATGATTTGCCTGCGATGTACTGCCGACAAGCGCGGTGCTCGGACTGTCAACCTTCAATCGGAACCTTCTAATCGCGATATACAATTGAGCGGAGTCGCGAAGTACGCAATCTTGTCTGCGGCGATTGGTGCCGACAAGATTCAGCCTTGCGTAACCAAAGCTGATCAGCCCGAGCAACATTACACACCAACTACCCACAAATCACTGCAAGGGCGCATCAAATCCATCCGCAAAGATCAAATCCCCTCCGGGCGTGTATATCCCGGCAGACGCGAGAGCGACGCCACCGCCGTACCCGCCCGCGACCAGCACTTGGCCAGTGAGAAGGAGCGTGGCGGTGTTGAACCGCCCCGGCTTTTCCGGAGGCTCCAACTCTTGAGAGGATGGAGCCATGAAGACATCAACGAAGTATTCCCCCGAGGTGCGTGAGCGTGGCGTGCGGATGGTGCGGGAACATCAGGGCGATCACGCTTCGCAGTGGGCGGCGATCGAGTCGATTGCCGGTAAGCTGGGCTGCACGGCTGAGACGCTGCGGCGCTGGGTACGCCAGGGCGAACGTGACAGCGGTCAGGGCGAAGGGCTGAGCACGTCGGAGCGCGAACGGATCAAGGCGCTGGAGCAAGAAGTGCGCGAGCTGCGTCAGGCCAACGAGATCCTGCGCAAGGCATCGGCGTATTTTGCGCAGGCGGAGCTCGACCGCCGGTTCAAGCCATGAAGACCTTTATCGACGAGCATAGCGATGCTTACGGGATCGAGCCGATCTGCAAGGTGCTGCCGATCGCCCCGTCGACGTACTACACGCATGCTGCGCGGCGATCGAACCGCGAGCGGCAGCCGGCCCGCGCGCGGCGTGATGCTGCGCGCGCGCGCGCCTGTCACGGCGCGTCGTGGGCACCCTTCTATCCTGCGCCATAACTATGCCGCGCGATCGGCACGCACCCGCAGTTTGACGTTCAACGATTTCCGCACTGCGCTGAATATTGCCGCCAGGTTGTCCATAGTTGGATTGCCGGTGGCCGAAAGCATCCGGTGCAAGCTCTTGCTGTTTTTGTCGGTGACGTGGGCAAGTGTCTCGAAGCCGACCGTCGCGTTGACGAGATCTCGAAGAATCACGCGCGCCGTGTCTGGCTCGCCGTTGAGGAAGAGCGTCGCTGCTTCGTCCAGCATGGCTTTTGCAAATGCCGGATCGCGCTGAACGCGCTCGACCACGGTTTCTTTGAAATCTCGAGTCAGTGCCATGGAAGTCATCTCGTTGCAGGGTTTCTACTGTCGCCGCGCGGCGGCGTGCTTGCGCGCCTTGTATTCGGCATGAAGTCTCTTGGCTTTCACGATGTCAGCTTTCTGCGTCGCCTTGGTGCCACCGCCGAAAAGAACGATCAGCGCGTCGTCATCCTTGGCCAGATAGACGCGATAGCCAAGGCCCCAATCGATGCGGATCTCGCCGATCCCCTCAAACCACTTGACCGATGAGGTATTGCCCAAGCTGACCCGCACTTTGGCAGTAGCCACCTTGGCTGCAGCGGCCGCATTCAATCCATCAAACCACTTGCGGTATGGACTGCTTCCGCCTTCGCGCAGGTATTCTTCGAGACGGATCATGCCTGCAATAGTAGTAGCCTATACGTTACCTTGCAAGGTGCGATCCCGGGACGTTGGCGTGACGCGTGGGGAGGAGCGCTCACTCTTGCTCTCGTGAGCGGGGCCGGGCCGTTTGGGTCGATCGCTGCTTTTCGCGCGTGATGTTCGGTCGACTCCAATACGTGATCAACCCCCGCGCACTGGCACGTTTCAACCGGTCCACAGTCGTCCGGCACGCTCGGACGGGGCGAATGAGCGCGGTGGGCGCAACAGCAGGAACTGAATCCCGGCGCGGCGAAGCCCGACCGGTCCTGAGCTTGTCGAAGGGCCGGATGCCGGAAATTTTGGACGTTGCGACCAGCAATTGTGTTGTGAGCGCGATGAGCCATTTCGCAATCAGCCATTGTCGTGCGTTGGACGCTATGCTATCTTGCGCGGCCCTTGCGTGGCACCAATGTCAGCGTGGGAGCCGGGCGGTTAGCTCAGCGGTAGAGCACTACCTTGACATGGTAGGGGTCACAAGTTCGATCCTTGTACCGCCCACCAGTTACGAAACGTAGTTCGAAAGAACACGATCACCATGACGCGAACCTTCAACCTCATCTGAGAATCGCGCGAACCGTCCAGGTAGTAGAGAAAGGGCGCTTCGGGCGCCCTTTTTTGTGTCCCCGGAAAACGTCAAATGATCAACGTCACGCTCCCCGACGGCAGCCAGAAACAGTTCGAGCATGCGCCGACCGTGCAGGATGTCGCCGTCTCGATTGGTCCCGGCCTCGCCAAGGCCGCGCTGGCCGGCAAGGTCGACGGCAAGCTCGTCGATAGCAGTCGCCCGATCGAGCACGACGCACGCCTTGAAATCGTCACCGAGAAAAGTCCGGAGGCGCTCGAGATCATCCGCCACTCGACCGCGCACCTGCTCGCGCAGGCGGTGCAGCGCCTGTTTCCGAACGCGCAGGTCACGATCGGGCCGGTCATCGAGAACGGCTTTTTCTACGACTTCGCGTTCGAGCGCCAGTTCACGACCGAGGATCTTGCCGCGATCGAGGCAGAGATGAAGAAGATCGCGGCCGCCGCGCTGCCGGTCTCGCGCTCGGTGATGGCGCGCGACGAGGCGGTCAAGTATTTCCGCGCCAAGGGCGAGGAATACAAGGCGCAGATCATCGAGAGCATTCCGGCCAACGAGGAGATTTCGCTGTACTCGCAGGGCGAGTTCACGGATCTATGCCGTGGTCCGCACGTGCCGAACACCAGCAAGTTGAAAACCTTCAAGTTGATGAAGGTCGCCGGCGCGTATTGGCGCGGCAATTCCGACAACGCGATGCTGTCGCGCATCTATGGCACGGCCTGGCTCAACGACAAGGATCTGAACGCGTACTTGACCCTGCTCGAAGAGGCGGAGAAGCGCGACCATCGCAAGATCGGCAAGCAGCTCGACCTTTTCCATATCCAGGAAGAAGCGCCCGGACTCGTGTTCTGGCATCCGAAGGGCTGGTCGATCTGGCAGGTCGTCGAGCAGTACATGCGCCAGGTCTACCGTGACAGCGGCTATCAGGAAGTACGCTGCCCGCAAATCCTGGACAAGTCGCTGTGGGAAAAAACCGGGCACTGGGCCAACTATCGCGACAACATGTTCACGACCTCGTCGGAGAATCGCGATTACGCGCTCAAGCCGATGAACTGTCCGGGTCACGTGCAGATCTACAACCACGGCCTGCGCAGCTATCGCGAGCTGCCGATCCGCTACGGTGAATTCGGCTCCTGCCACCGCAACGAACCCTCCGGCGCGCTGCATGGCCTGCTGCGCGTGCGCGGCTTTGTGCAGGACGACGGCCACATTTTCTGCACCGAGGGTCAGATCGAGGCCGAGGTGGTTGCGTTCCATCGCCAGGCGATGGACGTGTATGCGCATTTCGGGTTTTCCGACATCGGATTGAAGATCGCGCTCAGGCCGGATCCGCGCATCGGTTCGGATGAGGTCTGGGACAAATCCGAAGAGGCGTTGCGCTCGGCGCTGCGTGCCTGCGGGGTCGAATGGCAGGAATTGCCGGGCGAGGGCGCGTTCTACGGCCCGAAGATCGAGTACCACATGAAGGACTCGATTGGTCGCGCCTGGCAAGTCGGCACGATGCAGGTCGATTTCTCGATGCCGGGGCGCCTCGGCGCCGAATATGTCGGCGAGGATTCGGCCCGGCATACGCCGGTCATGCTGCATCGGGCCATCGTCGGCTCGATGGAGCGCTTCATCGGCATCCTGATCGAGCACCATGCCGGCGCGTTCCCGGCCTGGCTGGCCCCGGTGCAGGCGGTGGTCATGAACATCACCGGCGCGCAGGCCGATTATGTGACTGAAACCGTGCAAACCCTTGTTGCGCAAGGACTCCGTGTGGAGGGCGATTTGCGCAACGAGAAGATCGGCTATAAAATCCGCGAGCACACGTTGGACAAGGTTCCCTACCTCCTGGTCGTTGGCGATCGGGAAAAGGAAGCGGGAGCTGTTGCTTTGCGCACGCGCGCAGGCGAGGATCTGGGGTCGATGTCGATCTCGGCCTTTGCCGAGCGCCTGAAATCCGAGTGCGTGCGCCCCTGATTTGGGCGCGCTCGGAACCGTTCCCCCTGGAGGATTGAAGTATCGCCACCGATAGCAAACCGAACCGCAGGAACCTGGAGATTCGTGTTCCGCGCGTACGTGTGATTGGCGCTGAAGGGGAGCAGGTTGGAATCCTGTCCCGCGACGAAGCGCTGGCCATGGCTCAGGAAGTGGGCATGGATCTGGTCGAAATCCAGCCGAACGGCGATCCACCGGTATGCCGGATCATGGATTTCGGCAAGTTCAAGTTCGAGACACAGAAGAAGGCCCACGCGGCCAAGAAGAAGCAGAAACAGGTCGAGATCAAGGAACTGAAGTTCCGTCCGACCACGGACATTGGCGATTACGCGATCAAGATGCGCAATCTGCGGCGGTTCCTGGAGGAAGGCGACAAGGTCAAGATCACGATCCGCTTCCGCGGCCGCGAGATGGCGCATCAGGAACTCGGTCGGATGATGGTCGACAAGATTTCCGCAGATATCACCGAGGAAGCGGTGATTGAGCAATATCCGAGGATGGAAGGGCGCTTGATGGTCATGATGATCGCCCCCAAGAAAAAGACCTGATCGGAGTTAAAAGCCTTATAGCTCAGCGACGTCTCCAGATGGAGATTCCGCACGACACGACACGTTCCCCTCTCCCCGACGAAAAACCGTCGGGGAGAGGGAGCAAAGCAGTTACCCTCTCCCTACCAAGAAAACGGTGGGGAAAGGGAGTAAGCGCAGGAGCCGGCCCGCTTGCGGGCCACACAAGCCGGATCGAGCAGGATGGAAAGTGCGGTTCACGCCGCCGCTCGCGCCAGTAACGAAGATCAATCACGGAGTTGTGTTATGCCCAAGATGAAAACCAACCGGGCCGCTGCGAAGCGGTTCCGCAAGACCGCGTCCGGCAAGTTCAAGTGCGGTCACGCGTTCAGGAGCCACATCCTTACCAAGAAGTCGACCAAGCTTAAGCGTGGTCTGCGCGCCCCCAACCATGTGCGTAAAGAAGACGCTGGTCGCGTCGCGCGCATGCTGCCGTACGCATAAGGGAGACGAACCATGGCACGAGTCAAGCGTGGCGTCACCGCCCATCGTCGGCACAAGAAGCTCATCGGCAAAGCCAAGGGTTATTACAACGCGCGTCGCAAGGTATATCGCGTCGCCAAGCAGGCGGTCACCAGGGCGCACCAGTATGCGTACATTGGCCGCAAGCAGAAGAAGCGTAATTTCCGCGCGCTGTGGATCGTCCGCATCAACGCGGGTGCGCGCATGTTCGGGCTGTCATACAGCCGCCTGATGAACGGCCTCAGGAAGGCCGACATCACGCTCGACCGCAAGGTGCTCGCGGACCTCGCCGTGCAAGATATCAAGGCGTTCGGCGCGCTCGCGGAAAAAGCCAAGGCCAATCTGGCCGCGTAATCGTTCGGCGCGTTGCGCCGCTGCGATATTGAGTGAACGCGGGGAGGAGGCCGGGCCTCCTCCCCGTTTTGTTTTTGGAGAGCTGTTATGTCGACAGGGCTTGAGAAGCTGTTGGCGGCGTCGTCTGGTCTGGAGGCGCTGTTTCAACAGGATCCGCTAGGCCTCAGCGAAGTCCGCCGGGTTCAAGAGCAACTTCGCGAACAAGAGCGAGTTCTTCAATCAGTGCGCCCCTATCTGGAGCAATCTCATCGCGCGGCTCAGGAGTTGCAGAGACAGGCGGACCTCATGGCCCAAGCGTCATCTTCACTCTCAGTGCCGAACGACTTGTTGCGTGAGATAGCTAAACAGCAGGAAATGTCGCAGAAGCTCGCTGAGCAGGTCACCGGGAGCGATATCTATAAACAGATCCAGCAACAAATTGCTCAGATTGAGAGCGTTCGCATTGGCGTCTTGGGTAAGAACGGTTTGCTCAGTCAAAGACTGAAAGGCTTAGGAGCACTTCCGCCGGATATTCGAAAACTCGAAGGTGAGAGGGTAAATCGAGCCAAAGTTGAGCTAACGGAAGCACTCGCCGAAACGAACAATGACCTTGAGCGGCATGCAGTGAGCGCGCGCCTGCTCTACGAGCGGGTCGACGTGACCTTGCCGGGCCGGCGCGCCGAACGCGGCGGCCTGCACCCGATCACGCGCACGCTCGACCGCAGCGTTGAGATCTTCGCGCGGCTCGGTTACGAACTCGCTGAAGGCCCGGAGATCGAGGATGACTGGCACAATTTCGAGGCGCTGAATTTTCCGCCGGATCATCCGGCGCGCACGATGCACGACACGTTCTGGTTTCCTGACGGGCGCCTGCTGCGCACGCATACTTCGCCCGTGCAGATCCGCGCGGCCAAGGGGCGTACGCCGCCGATCCGCCTGATTTCGATCGGCAAGGTCTATCGCAGCGATTCGGACCAGACCCACTCGCCGATGTTCCACCAGATCGAGGGCCTCCTGGTCGGCGAGGACGTCAGCTTCGCGGATCTGAAGGGCACACTCACCGAATTCGTGCGCGCGTTCTTCGAGCGCGATTTCGAGATGCGCTTCCGGCCGAGCTACTTCCCGTTCGTCGAACCCGGCGCCGAAGTCGACATCCGCTGGGATCGCGAGGACGGCACGACCTCGTGGCTCGAAGTGCTCGGTTGCGGCATGGTGCATCCGAACGTGCTGCGCGCCTGCGATATAGATCCGGAGCGCTACACCGGCTTCGCGTTCGGCATGGGCGCCGAACGCTTCGCGATGCTGCGCTATGGCATCGATGATTTGCGGCAGTTTTTCGAGAACGACCTCAGGTTTCTCCGACAGTTTGCTTAGGACATCCACTAGATAATCGTCGCCCCGGCGGAAGCCGGGGTCCAGTGCCTTTGCGAAGACACTGGGTTTCGGCTTGGCCGAAGGCCGGTCTATCCTGAGCCTGTCGAAGGGCCGGAATGACGAAAGAGAGAAACGAGCAGAAAGAAATGAAATTCAGCGAAAACTGGCTGCGCGAACTCGTCGATATCCCGGTCGACCGTGACACGCTGATGCACCGGCTGACGATGGCCGGGCTCGAAGTCGAAGGCGTCGAAGCGCTCGGTGGTTCACTCGATCGCGTCGTCGTCGGCGAGATCGTCGGCTGCGAGCCGCATCCGAACGCCGACAAGTTGCGCGTCTGCCAGGTTGCATCCGGCGCGGGTGAGGCGCTGACGATCGTCTGCGGCGCACCGAACGCGCGACTCGGACTCAAGGCGCCGCTGGCGATGATCGGCGCGAAATTGCCGAACGGCATCGAAATCAGGAAGGCCGCGCTGCGCGGCGTCGAATCCAACGGCATGCTGTGCTCGGCGAAGGAACTCGGCATCGACGCCGCTGCGTCCGGCCTGATGGAGCTGCCGTCGGATGCGCCGGTCGGCGAGGCGCTGGCGCGTTACCTCGGCCTGCCGGACGCCAGCATCGAGATCAAGCTGACCCCGAATCGCCCGGATTGCCTCAGCGTGCATGGCCTCGCACGCGATGCGGCGGCGTTGTTCGGTACCCATTTCCAGCCGTCCGCGGTAAATCCGGTCGCGGTGACGAGCGCCGCTAAACGCGCTGTGCGCATCAATGCAGGCGCCGATTGCCCGCGCTACCTGGGTCGCGTGATCGAAGGTATCGACGCGTCGCTAAAGAGCCCGTTGTGGCTCGCCGAACGTCTGCGCCGCAGTGGATTGCGTCCGATCAGTGCGATCGTGGACGTGACTCATCTTGTGATGCTCGAACTGGGTCAGCCGCTGCACGCGTTCGACAACGACGCGCTGGCCGGCGCGATCGTCGTGCGCCGCGGGCGCGCGGGCGAGACGTTGAAACTGCTCGACGGCGGCGACGCGAAACTCGATGCCGACTTCCTCGTCATCGCCGACGACGCGAAACCGCTCGCGTTGGCCGGCGTCATGGGCGGTCACGACTCGCGGGTAACCGATGCGACGCGCAACGTATTCCTCGAGAGCGCGCATTTCGCACCGTCCGCGATCATGGGCCGTGCGCGCAAGCTCGGCATGCACACCGATGCCTCGCACCGCTTCGAGCGTGGCGTCGACCCGGAACTGCCGCGACTGGCGATTGAACGCGCCAGCGCGTTGCTGATCGAGATCGCCGGCGGCGGGGCCGGACCGGTTGTCGAGGCCGTGCATCCCGATGCGCTGCCGAAACGCGCGCCGGTCATCCTGCGGCGCGCGCGGCTTGCGCGCCTGCTCGATCTCGACATTGCCGATGCCGAGATCGAGCGCATCCTCGCCGCGCTTGGCATCGCCGTCGAACGCACCGCCGAAGGGTGGAGCGCGACGCCGCCGAGCTGGCGCTTCGACCTCGCGATCGAGGAAGACCTGATCGAGGAAGTCGTGCGCGTGTATGGCTACGAGCGCGTGCCGACACGCGCGCCGCGCGGCGAGCTGCTCGCACCGGTGCTGCGCGAGGCGAAGCTCGGCATCGAGCGCCTGCGCACACAGCTGGTCGCGCGCGACTATGTCGAAGCGGTCTGCTACGCGTTTCTCGCTGGCGACGTCCTGGCGCAGTGGAAACTCGATGACGGCGCAGTCGCGCTTGCCAATCCGCTGTCAGCCGATCTCGGCGTGATGCGCACCTCGCTGCTGCCTGCCCTGGTCGCGGCGCTGGCGGCGAACCGCCGCCGCCAGCAGGAGCGCGTACGCCTTTTCGAGGTCGGCAATGTATTCCACGGAGCGATCGAGACCCTGCGTATCGCCGGGGTTGCCTGCGGTGCTGCCTTCGCCGAGCAGTGGGGCGAAGCGCGCCGTGCGATCGATTTCTTCGACGTGAAAGGCGATGTTGAATCCCTGTTGGCGCTGACCAACGTAGCGCACGATTTTCGCTGCGCGCCTGCTGCGCTGCCTTGGCTGCACCCTGGCCAAAGCGCCGAGTTGCGCCGTGGCGACAGGCACGTCGGTCACCTCGGCGCGTTGCATCCGGATCTGCTCAAGGCATTGGGCCTTGAAGACGACATTTTCGTGTTCGAGCTCGACGTCGCTGCCGTCGCCGATCGCTCGTTGCCGAAGGCGGAGCCGGTTTCGCGCTATCCGTTCGTGCGCCGCGATCTTTCATTCGAACTGCCCGAAAGTGTGCCGTATGCGCAGGTCGAAACAACCATTCGCGATGCAGTTGGCGAAACGCTTGGGGACATCGTCCTGTTCGATCGGTACGTGGGTGTCAACCTCGGGATCGGCATCAAGAGTCTCGCTATGGGCTTGATTTTGCAGGACCGTTACCGCACGCTTACGGATCAGGACGCGGACCGCTGGGTGGCTCTCGTGGTCGCCGCACTTGAATCTGGTTGCAAAGCAAAGCTGCGAGGGTAGGATGGCGCTGACGAAGGCGGAGATGGCCGAGCGTCTGTTTCTGGACGTTGGGCTCAACAAACGCGAAGCCAAGGAATTCGTCGACGCGTTCTTTGAAGTCGTGCGCGATGCACTGGAAAAAGGGGAGCAGGTCAAGCTGTCGGGTTTCGGCAACTTCGATCTGCGATTCAAGAATCAGCGTCCCGGACGTAACCCCAAGACCGGCGTGGAGATTCCGATCTCCGCGCGGCGGGTGGTGACGTTCCGTCCGGGACAGAAACTAAAGCTCCGGGTCGAGGCCTATGCTGGATCAGGGCAGTAACAGCGAACTCCCGGTCATCCCGGCAAAGCGCTATTTCACGATTGGCGAGGTCAGCGAGCTGTGTGGCGTGAAGCCACACGTGTTGCGCTATTGGGAACAGGAATTCCCGAACCTCAAGCCGGTGAAGCGCCGCGGCAATCGCCGCTATTACCAGCGCCATGACGTGCTGATGATCCGTCAGATCCGTTCGCTGCTCTACGAGCAGGGTTTCACGATCACCGGCGCGCGTCAGCGCCTGGAAGGATCCCAGGCGCGCGCGGAATCCACTATCTCGGGCCAGATCGTGCGCCAGGTGCGCCAGGAACTCGAGGAAGTGCTGCAGATCCTGCGACGGTGATCTCGTCGCCATTGCGCTGTTGGGTGATTTTGCAGGAGCGGCTTCAGCTGCCTCGCCGCTCGATCAGCTCGCGCAACACGTTCGGAGCATCGTGGCGATCTGCTACAATTCGTGTCCTTTTCGAGTTGCCGCCAACGTCGGGGCGTAGCGCAGCCTGGTAGCGCACCTGCCTGGGGGGCAGGGGGTCGTGGGTTCAAATCCCGCCGCCCCGACCAATCGCGGTTTCGATGTATTCTCCGGCGCCCTCGCGGCGCCGGTTTCGTTTGGAGCCCTACGATGGCTGACCAACGCCGCACGTTGTATCCCGACATCGAACCCTACGATTCCGGGTTCCTGCAGGTTTCGCCGCTGCATCGGATGTACTACGAGCAGTGCGGCAGTCCCAACGGCAAGCCGGTCGTTTTCCTGCATGGCGGCCCCGGTGCCGGCTGCAACGCGAAGTGCCGGTGCTTCTTCGATCCGGCGCACTACCGCATCGTGTTGTTCGATCAGCGCGGTTGCGGGCGCTCGACGCCGCACGCGGAGCTGACCGACAACACGACCTGGCATCTGGTCGCCGACATTGAGCGGCTGCGCGAACAACTCGGCATCGGGCGCTGGCAGGTGTTCGGCGGTTCCTGGGGCTCGACGCTCGCGCTGACATACTCGCAAATGCACCCGCAGCGCGTGACGGAACTCGTGCTGCGCGGCATCTTCATGCTGCGCCGCTGGGAGCTTGAATGGTTCTACCAGAAGGGCTGCGACGCGCTCTTTCCGGATGCGTGGGAGCATTACCTCGCGCCGATTCCCGAAGCCGAGCGCCCCGACCTGATGAGCGCCTATCACCGTCGCCTGACCAGCTCGGACGCGGCGACCCGTCTTGCTGCGGCGCAGGCGTGGTCGATCTGGGAGGGCGCGACGAGTTTCATGTTCCAGGATCCCGCGCATATCGCGTCGAGCGGAGCGGATGAATTCGCGCTCGCGTTCGCGCGCATCGAGAACCATTACTTCGTTAACGGCGGTTTCTTCGAGTGCGACGACCAGTTGTTGCGTGATGCGTATCGCCTGCGCGACATTCCCGCGGTCATCGTGCAGGGCCGCTATGACGTGGTCTGTCCGGCACGCAGCGCGTGGGACCTGCATCGGACCTGGTCCGAAGCGGACTTGCGCATCGTCGCCGATGCGGGGCATTCGGCATTCGAACCCGGCATCACCCACGAACTGATCGAAGCGACCGATCGCTTCCGCTGAGAAATCTCGCTGGTCTTCGCGACGCCCGCCGCGAGGATGTGCCCGGATTTGCCTTCGCCGTGAATGTGCGGTCACGCTTATTGCTCCGGCACTCAGAGGTTGAGTGCACTCCGCATTCCCTCCCCTGCGCCAGCGGGGGAGGGCAAGGTTGGGGGATCGATTCGGTCGCTGAATCTGAATTCGTTCCGAATCAATAGCGCGGAAACGAAACGGGCTCGCCGAAGCGAGCCCGTTCGCGTATTGCAGGAAGCGCGGATCAGTGCGCGGGGGCGGCGTCACCGGAGAGGCAGGTCTTCATGAAGGCCTTGCGCGCAGCGCCCTTCAGCGCTTCGCTTGTCGCGTTCGCGTTGCAGGTTTTCATTTTTTCCCGCTGGGCAGCCTTGGCGCTGACCGGCTTGCTGGCGGCTGCTGCTGGCGCAGCTGCTACTGCCGGCGCAGCTGCAACGGCAGGCTTCGCTGCTGCAGCACTCGCAGGGGTAGCCGCGGCACTCGGACCCTTCAGGCACGTGCTCATGAACGTCTTGCGCTCCGGACCCTTGAGTGATTGCGTTGTTGCATCCGCGTTGCAGGCCTTCATCTTTTCCTGCTGGGCGGTCAAAGGCTTGCCGGTTTTGCTCATGTCCTGCGCGAATAGCGCGCCGGAACCGCATACCAGTGCAAGAGCCAGAACCAACGATGACGTCGTCTTAAGCTGCATGGTGAAACTCCTCTACGATAGTTGTGGCCGCTGCCGCTTGGCATCGGTGCGGCGCAGTCTACGCCAGCCCCCGCCAAACGAAAGAGGGGGATCGGAGAATTTTCACGCAAGCGATGGCCGCGATTCAGCCGACGAATTTCGCACCCCCGGCGTAGGAAATCGCCGCACGACTGCGGCTTGGCGCGCGACGGAGGGTGCGGCGCGCCGAGCCAAAACGGGATGCCTGGATCAGGCCGCCGCGGCGCGCGGCGCCTCGGACTTGCGCGGGCCTTCGACCAAAGCGTGGCGCACGCCATCGATGAGCAGATCCACTTCGTCGGAGGTGACGCTGAAGTTCGGCGTGAAGCGCAACGAATTGGCGCCGCCGTGGATCACGCCGTAGCCGTTCTCGCGCAGCCACTCCTCGGTGCTGCCGGCGCCGTAGCCGAGAAACTCCTTGGACAGTTCGCAGGAGACCAGCAAGCCGGTGCCCTGCACCTTGGTGATGTAGCCAGGCAGTTCCGCCTTCAGCTTGTTGAGCTTGGCGAGAAATTCCTTGCCGCGAACCCGGATGTTCTCGCGCAGTTGCGGAGTGAGCGCGCCGAGTACCGTGCAGCCGACATCCAGTGCGCGCGGATTGGCGGTCATCGTATTGCCGTAGATGCCCTTCTTGTAGAGCTCTGCCGCGTGTGCGGTCAACGCAAGTACCGACAGCGGGTACTGGCCCGCGTTGAGCGCCTTTGAATAGGTTTCCATGTCCGGTGCTTCAAGCTGCTCGAAACCCGGGTAGTCGACGATCGACAGCACGCCATGCGCGCGCAGGCCGGCTTGGATTGAATCAATCAGGAGTAGGCTGCCATGTGCCTTGGTCAGTTCGCGCGCTGCGCTGTAGAACTCCGGTGTCAGCGCACGGCCCGGGTCGCCTTCGCCCATGACCGGTTCGATGAAGACCGCTTCGATGAACCAGCCATTCTTGTCGGCGTCCGCGAACAGCTGCTTGAGGTGTTCGATGCTGTAGGGCTCGACGGTCAGCAAACTGTGTTCGTTGCGGAAGCTGGCGAGATTCTGCTCGTAGGCCTTGCGCGAGGAATCGGAATACAGCGCCGGGCGATCGGTGCGACCGTGGAATGCGCCCTTGACCGCGACACGCTTGATCGCGCGACCGGCATGGCGCGCGCCAGGGTCGGTCATCAGCTTCGCGTTGACGTCGACGATGCGCGCGGCCAGCGACACCGATTCGGAACCGGAGTTGAGACACATGAACTTCGCGAACGGACAGCCCCCGCGGTTCTGGCCGATCTCGCGCTTGAGCGCGTTGCCGAACTTGAGTTGCGACAGGTTCGGCGTCATCACGTTCGCCATCACCTGTGGACGCGCCATCACGCCGAGGATCGCCTTCGGCGCGTGACCGAAACCGAGCATGCCGTAGCCGCCAACGTCATAGACTACCGCGCCCTTGAGCGTGATCAGCCACGCGCCATGCGCAGCCAGCGCGATATACGGATTGACGCCGTCCTCGGGATAGAAGTTGGCGAAATCCGCCTGCGCTTTCTTGATTTGGGCGGCTTCGTCCAGGCGCAGGAATTCCGGCATGCACGAGCGCAGCGCGAGATGCGCGACATAGGCCTCGTCGATGGCCTCGACCAGGTTCGGATCAGTTTGCGCGAAGCGCTCGATGACTGCGTCGGCCAAGCCGCTGGTACGCAGCGCACCGTCGAACTCGCGCATTTCCTTGAGCTTGGCCAGCATCGCATTCATCGGAACCTCCCGGTAAACGACACGTGCCCGCCCCGAACCGGGTGCGGGCACGTCCGCTTTAATCTTTGATTGGAATGGAAAAAACGACAAGTCGGTAATTTACCACAGTGCTACTGGCGGTGGTACCCCGCGATGCGTTCCGGCAGGCTTGTGCGCGGCATGACATCCGTCACCTGCGATGCCTGATGGCTGTTTCTGGGGCATTCCCGTGCGCAATCCTAAAGTGGCTCCCATGATCACAATGGGAGTGGTTCCATGCGCCAGCTTCACAACGTTGCAGCGGCCGAGCTGAAGGCGATTTGCAAAAGCTATGGCGGCATCGCTGCGCTCGATCGCGTCGATAGTGTGCGACGAAGCGTGGACCTGCCTTACCATTCCCGAATCCCGAATCCCGAATCCCGAATCCCGGCTCTTGAACAAATCCGATTTCCATTTCGATCTGCCGCCCGAAATGATTGCGCAGCGCCCGCTGGCCGAGCGCTCAGCGAGCCGGCTTCTGGTCGTCAATGCGGCTGCGCGGCGCTTCGAGGATCATCGCTTCACCGATCTGGCGACGTTGTTGCGCCCCGGCGACCTGCTCGTCTTCAACGATACCCGCGTGCTGCCGGCGCGATTGTTCGGGCACAAGGAAAGCGGCGGCGCGGTCGAGATCCTGATCGAACGCGTGACCGGCACGCACGAGGCGCGCGCGCAGCTCGGCGTCAGCAAGAAACCGAAGGCGGGTGCACGCATCGTCTTGCACGACGGCACCGAAGTCAGTGTGCTCGGCCGTGACGGCGAGTTCTTCCTGCTGCGTTTCGAGACCACCGAGCCGCTGGAGAAACTTCTGCTGCGGGTCGGGCGGATGCCGTTGCCGCCCTATATTGATCGCGCTGCCGACGCCGCCGACGACGAGCGCTATCAGACTGTCTATGCGCGCGAGTCCGGTGCGGTCGCGGCGCCGACCGCGGGTTTGCATTTCGACGAGACATTGCTGCGCGCGCTGCGTGAACGCGGCGTCGAGTTTGGCTACGTGACGCTGCACGTTGGTGCCGGTACGTTCCAGCCGGTGCGCGCGGAACGGCTCGAAGACCATACGATGCATCGCGAGTGGCTGAATGTCGGCGCCGAACTGGTCGAGAAGGTCCGTCACGCGCGCTCGCGAGAAGGGCGGGTGATCGCGGTCGGCACGACCGTCGTGCGTGCGCTGGAAAGCGCGAGTCGCGCCGGCGAGCTGGAGCCGTTCGTCGGCGAAACGCAGATTTTCATCTTCCCGGGTTATCGGATCACGAGCATCGACGCGCTGATCACGAATTTCCATCTGCCGGAATCGACCTTGCTGATGCTGGTGTCGGCCTTTGTCGGGCGCGAACTGATCCTCGATGCGTACCGGCATGCGGTCGAGCAGCGCTATCGTTTCTTCTCGTACGGCGATGCGATGCTGATCCTGCCGCCGGGACGGGATTGATTCGGAATTCGTAAAAGCCGGGCACTCCTGCGATGCTTTGCAATGGCGAATCCCCAATCCCGAATCCCATGCAATTCCAGCTTCTAGCCACCGATGGCCCCGCACGCCGCGGCCGCATCACGTTCGCGCGCGGCACCATCGAGACGCCCGCCTTCATGCCGGTCGGCACCTATGGCTCGGTCAAGGCGATGACACCGCGCGATCTCGTCGACATCGGCGCCGAGATCATCCTCGGCAACACCTTCCATTTGTTTCTGCGTCCCGGCCTCGACGTGATCGCCGAGTTTGGCGGATTGCATCGGTTCATCGGCTGGGACAAGCCGATCCTCACCGACTCCGGCGGCTTTCAGGTTTTCAGTCTCGCGAGCAAACGCAAGATCACGGAGGAGGGCGTGACTTTCGCCTCGCCGGTCAATGGTTCGCGCGTGTTCCTGAGCCCCGAGGAATCGATGCGCATCCAGCGTGTGCTCGATTCCGACATCGCGATGATCTTCGATGAGTGCACGCCGTATTTGATAGGGAATGAACTGGCGACCGAGCAGCAAGCGCGTGATTCTATGGAACTCAGCCTGCGCTGGGCCGCACGTTCGCGGAGCGCATTCGATGAACTTGGCAATCCGAACGCGCTGTTCGGCATCGTGCAGGGCGGCGTGTATCCGGCTTTGCGCAAACGCTCGGCGGATGCACTGATCGAGATCGGGTTCGACGGCTACGCGATCGGCGGCCTCGCAGTCGGCGAGCCGGAACACGAGCGCAACGCGACGCTCGAAGCGGTCGAATCCTTGCTGCCGAAAGACCGGCCGCGCTATCTGATGGGCGTCGGCCGGCCCGAGGACCTGGTCGCGGCGGTCAGTCGCGGCGTCGACATGTTCGACTGCGTGATGCCGACCCGCAATGCGCGCAACGCGCACTTGTTCACGCGCCACGGCACCTTGCGCATTCGCAACGCGCAATACGAACGCGATACGCGCCCGCTCGACGAGGCTTGTACCTGCTACACCTGCCGTTCGGGGTTCAGCCGCTCCTACCTGCATCATCTCGACCGCTGCGGCGAGATGCTCGGGCCACAGCTGGCGACGATCCACAATCTGCACTATTACCAGGAATTGATGGCCGGCCTGCGTGACGCAATCGCGGCGGGAGCGCTTGCCGATTTTGTCGCGGACTTTCATGTGCAGCGCCGACCGTCCGCATGATCGGGGCCAAGAGCGCCCCCCTTCCGCCCGCATTTTCGGCTCTGCGTCCCCTCAAGCGATGCGCCTGCTGCCGTGGCATGGCATAATTCGCGGCCTTTTTGGCGGGTCCGGTTTCGCGCCCGCTGCAGATTCCTTGCTGGAGCAACCATGGACTTCTTCATTGCCAATGCTTACGCTCAGGCGGGAGGAACGATCGCGGCCCAAAACCCGCTGATCTCGTTCCTGCCGCTGATTGTCCTGTTCGGCATCTTCTATTTCATGCTGATCCGTCCGCAGATGAAACGCGCCAAGGAACAGCGTTTGATGATCGTCGCGTTGAACAAGGGCGACGAAGTGCTGACCAACGGCGGCATACTCGGCCGAGTCGACGCTATCGCCGACCAGTTCGTGACCCTCGAAATCGCTTCGGGTGTCGTCGTCAAGCTGCAGAAACAGGCGATCTCCGCGGTGTTGCCGAAAGGCACGCTGAAAGCGTCCTGAGTGAATTTCCCCCTCACTGGAGAACGCTCCCGGCCGCTCCCAGGTCGGAATGACGGCGGCCCGCGCCCTCGTCAATCCGCACCAAGACTGTTGTCGCATCGGACTCAAGCATGAACGATTTTCCCCGCTGGAAATACGCGCTGGTCATAGTGGTTTTGTTGCTCGGCGTCCTGTACGGCCTGCCGAACCTGTTCCTGCAGCAGCCGGCCGTGCAGATCACGGCCAATCGCGGCGCGACGGTCGACCAGGCGCTCAAGGAGCAGGTCCAAGGCATCCTCGAGAAGGACAAGATCACGTTTCAGAGCATCGAGCTCAACGGCGATCATCTGCTTGTGCGCCTGCCGACCGGCGAAAATGAGCTGCAGGCGAAAGCGCAGGAACTGCTGAAGACCTCGCTCGGCGACCAATACGTCGTCGCGCTCAATCTCGCCTCGACCGTACCGCACTGGATGCGCGCGATCGGCGCGAAGGAAATGCCCAAGGGTCTCGATCTGCAAGGCGGTGTGCACTTCCTGATGGAAGTGGACGACAAGGACGTGATGGACAAGCAGGCGCAGCGCTATGCAGACGATATCCGCGTCGTCTTGCACGACAAGAACATTCGTTACCAGTCGGTGGGGCGTGGCCCGCAGGGCGTCGTCGTGCAATTGCGCAGCGCCGAGGATCGTGATGCGTCGCTGGCGGCGATCAGCTCGAAGGTGCCGGATGTCGTCGTTTCGAATGGAAAGACGTTTGGCGACACCTACACGCTCGATGCGAGTGTGAAGCCCCAGAAGATCAAGGAAGTCGCGCTCAACACGATTCGCCAGAACCAGGCCACGCTGAGCAACCGCATCAATGCGCTCGGTGTCGCCGAGCCGCTGATCCAGCAACAAGGCGACTCGCGTATCGCGGTGGAACTGCCGGGCGTGCAGGACACCGCCGAGGCGAAGAAGATCCTCGGCGCGACCGCGACCCTCGAATATCGCGCGGTCGACGAGAACGCGAATGCATTCGAGGCACAAAAATCCGGCCAGATCCCGCCCGATGACAAGCTCTTCTATCGCCGCGAGCGCGGCCCGGACGGCAAACCGATTCCGATGCTGCTGAAGAAGAAGGTCATCGCGACCGGCGACGAGCTCGTCGACGCGTCGAGCGCGCCGGATCAGCAGAGCGGCACGCCGTCGGTGTCGGTCACGCTGAATGCGTCCGGTGGACGCAAGATGCTTGACTTCACGACCCAGAACATCGGCAAGCCGATGGCGGTCGTCTATGTCGAGCGCACGCCCGAGATCAAGATCGTCGACGGCAAGGAAGTGCGCAGCACCAAGGTCACCGAAGAGGTGATCAACAGCGCGAGCATCCGCGGCGTGTTCTCGAACCGGTTCCAGACCACCGGCCTCGAAAGCAACAAGGTTGCCTCCGACCTCGCCCTGCTGCTGCGCGCGGGCTCCTTGGCCGCGCCGGTGGTCATCGTCGAGGAACGTGTGATCGGCCCGAGCCTCGGCAAGGACAATATCCAGAAGGGCGTCAGCGCGGTATTGCTCGGCCTCGCCGCGGTGCTCGTGTTCATGGCGTTCTACTACTGGCTATTCGGCCTGATCGCCGACATCGCATTGTTCTTCAACCTGGTGCTGCTGCTCGCGGTCATGTCTGCGATCGGGGTGACCCTGACCATGCCCGGCATCGCCGGTATCGTGCTGACTCTCGGCATGGCGATCGACGCGAATGTGCTGGTCTGCGAACGTATCCGCGAGGAACTGCGCAACGGCTCGACGCCGCTGGCCTCGATCCGGGCCGGTTACGAGAAGGCCTGGGCGACGATTCTCGACGCGAACGTGACCCATCTGCTCGCGGCGCTCGCGCTGATGACGCTCGGCTCCGGCGCGATCCGCGGCTTCGGCGTCACCCTCTTCATCGGTATCCTGACCTCGATGTTCACCTCGGTCACGGTGACCCACGCCATCACCAACCTCGTGCACAGCGGACGCAAGCTGAAAGGCTTGGCGCTTGGCAGTGGCTACTCGCACGCAGGAGCCTGAACAATGGAACTCTTCAATCCGAACAGCAACATCGACTTTCTCGGCTGGCGCAAGGTCAGCATCATTATCTCGATCATCCTGGTGATCGGGTCGCTGGGCGTGATCGCAACCCGCGGCCTGAACTACGCGTTGGACTTCACCGGCGGCGTGCTGGTCGAGGCGGGCTACACCAATTCGGTCGAGGTCGACCAGGTGCGTGCCGCGCTCGAAGCCGGCGGTTTCCACAACGCGCAGGTGCAGAGTCTTGGTGGCACGCGAGATGTCTCGATTCGCCTGCAACCGCAGGCCGACCAGAAGAATGCGGACAAGGTCGCGACCGACGTGCTCACGGCGCTCAAGGCCAGACGCGCGGACGTGGCGCTGAAACGCCACGACTTCGTCGGTCCACAGGTCGGGGCCGAACTCAAGACCAACGGTATCGTTGCGATCGTGTTCGTGATCTTCGGCATCATGATCTACATCGGGATCCGCTTCGAGAAGCGTTTCGCGATCGCCGCGATTGCCAGCGAAATCCACGACACGATCCTGACGGTGGGCTTCTTTGCGCTGACCCAGAAGGAATTCGACTTGACCGTGCTGGCCTCGGTGCTCGCCGTGGTCGGCTATTCGATCAACGACAAGGTCGTCGTGTTCGACCGCGTGCGCGAACTGTTCCGGATGACGCGCAAGGCCGAGCCGTACGCGATCCTCAACCGCGCAATCAACCAGACCCTGTCACGCACGATCATGACCTCGTTGACCACCGCTCTGGCGATGTTCGCGCTGTTCTTCTTCGGCGGACCGGCCGTGCACGGCTTTGCGCTGACGATGCTGATCGGCATCGTGATCGGCACGTTGTCCTCGATCTTCTTCGCCAATCCGATCCTGTATTGGCTCGGTGTCTCGAAGGCCGACCTGATGCAAGTCAGCAAGGAAAACCCGGAACTCGCGCGCCGACCTTGAGCGCGTCAGGTAAGCAATGGCTCGTCGTCCCGGCGAAAGCCGGGACGACGAGCTTGGGTCAGAACCGTTCGGGTATCCAGAACTCGCGGCTCGGCAGTTTCTCGCGGCCCGGCTTGTCTTTCAGCCTCGGCAGCTTCAGCGGCTTGTCCGGCGGCACCCGTTCGGGCAGGCGCAACAGCAGGTGCGCGATCACGTCGAGTCGGCCGCGTTTCTGGTCATTGAAATTGGCGACGAACCACGGCGCCCATTCCGCGTTGGTCGCGCGCAGCATCACATCGCGTGCCTTGCCGTAAGCGGCATAGTGTTCGCGCGCCTTGAGATCGACCGGTGAAATCTTCCAGCGTTTGAGTGGATCGTTCGCGCGCTCGGTGAAACGCTGCTCCTGCTCCTTTTGATCGACCGCGAGCCAGTATTTCAAGAGGATGATGCCGTCGTCGGTGATCATTTTCTCGAACACCGGGCAGTCGGCGAGGAATTGCCGATATTGGGCGTCGGTGCAGTAACCCATCACGCGTTCGACGCCGGCGCGGTTGTACCAGCTGCGATCGAACAGCACGAGTTCGCCAGCCGCGGGCAGATGGTCGATGTAGCGCTGGAAATACCACTGCGTCGATTCGCGCTCGCTCGGTTTCGAGAGCGCGACGATGCGCGTGAAACGCGAATTCAATGGTTCGTTGATCGCCTTGATCAAGCCGCTCTTGCCCGCCGCGTCGCGGCCTTCAAAAACCACCACGACGCGCTTGCCGCTGCTGATGATCCAGCGCTGCAGGCTGACCAGGTCTTCGTAGAGCTCCTCCAGCTCGTGCGCGAATTTTTTCTTCTTGAGTTCTTTCATGGTATGAGGTTCCCACACGAGCTGCTCACGCCCACCGGTCAGATCTCGCGCAAGCGCGGCATCAACCCGGCCAGATTGCACGGCTTGGTCGTCGCGTCGAGCTGCGCGCGAATCAGTTTCTCCCACGCGGTACGGCAGGCGGATGTCGAACCCGGCAGGCAGAACACGAACGTGTTGTTCGAGAGCCCCGCGAACGCGCGCGACTGCATCGTCGACGCGCCGATCTCGTCGAAGCTGATCGCGCGGAACATCTCGCCGAAGCCGGGCATCTCCTTGTCGAGCAGTGGCACGATCGCTTCGGGCGTCGAATCGCGCCCGGTGAAACCGGTGCCGCCGGTCACAATCACGCCATCAATGCTTTCATCGGCGATCCAGTGCGCGACAATCGCACGCACTTCATAGCGATTGTCCTTGACGATGCGCTTCTCGTGCAGGCGATGCCCCGCCTGGCCAATCGACAGCGCGAGGTAATCGCCCGACGTGTCGTTGTCGGGCGTGCGCGTGTCCGACACGGTCAGCACGCAGAGGGTGAGCGGAACGAAGTCGGTCTGTGCGGTCATGGCGCGAGCGTAGCGCGTGGCGCCTTCGGCGGGAAGTTCAATCGAGAGGACCGGGCGCCAATCCGGCGCGATGGCGCTGCGACATCTTGCGCAGGATCGCTGCGAAGTCGGCCGCGTAGCCGCGCATGTCGAACAGGCCACTGCGTTGCCGGCACGCGGCGAGCTCGGCACGCAGTGCGGCCCGCGCGGAGACATTGCGTCCAATGTGCGTGGCGAATTCGATGAATGCCGCATCGTCTCGTGCATTCAATTGCGGCATGCCGAGATGATGGTTGAGGCTTGCGGCAACGCGCGCGGCGAAGGTTGCGCCGGCCACGGTCAGCACCGGACAGCCGGCCCAGATCGCGTCCGACGCGGTGGTGTGCGCGTTGTACGGCGCGGTGTCGAGGAAAAGATCCGCGTGCCGATAGCGCGCGAGGTAGTCCGCGTGCGGCAGCTTCGGCATGAACACGAGGCGATCCGCGTCGACACCGTGCTGCGCGGCATGCGCGCGCAGGCGCTGGTCCGCGCCGTCCGGGCCACACAGCAGCCACTGCACCGAATCGGGCACCGCTCGCAGAACGCTGAGCATGCGTTCGAAACTCGCCGGATTGATCTTGAAACTATTGTTGAAACAGACGTAGACGACGGCGGTTTCCGGCAGTCCGCAGGCGATGCGCGATGGCGGCTCGGCGACCACGCGGGTCGGGTCTGACGGCTGGAAGCAGCGCGGCAGCGCGACGACTTGCTCGGAAAACTGAGTGTCCAGCATGTCCGGCAGCACAACGCGATCGGCGATCACGTAATCGATCCACGCGGCGCCCAACGTGCCCGGATAGGCGAGCCAGTTCACCTGCACCGGCGCCGGGCGCAACGCGAACGCAGCCGGCATCGCGCCGCTGCAGTAGCCATCGAGATCGAGCAGCACCTCGATGCCTGCGCCATGAATGGTGCTGGCCAGTGCCTGTGGTGTCCTGTTCACGCATTCGTGCCATGCGTGCGCGGCCGTGCGCAGGCGTCGCAGCATCGGACTGCCATCTGCGGGGGCGGTCGAGAACAGATGAATCTCGATCGCCTGTTCGCGCAGCGCTTCGAGCATCGCGACGATCAACAGGCTGGTCGGATGATGGCCGAAACCATTGGCGACGAAACCGACGCGCAGCGGCGCATCAGGCCTCTGCCGTGGATGCGCAAACGCAAGCCGTGCGCGCCAGGACGCCGTGCTGGCCTCGATGCCGGCGGCGCAGGTGCGCGCGCAACGCAGCTGCTCGTCGGCAGCCGCCGGTTCGGCGAGAAAACCGAACGGCGCGATACCCGGCGCGCCTTCGCCGACGCGCGCGCGCAACCGCGCCGACAGGGGGTCGATATCGCGCCAGTCGCAGAGCTGCCGGCGCAGGAAAACGAGTTGGCCGAGCGCGTGATCGAGGTGCGGATCGAGCGTCAGCGCGCGCGCGTGCGCCGCGGCCGCGGCGGCGTGGTGCTTTTGTTCCTCGGCCATCAAGCCGCACTGGTACGGGAAACGCGCGTCAGCCGGCGCGGACCTTGCACCCGCGGCGTACGCGGCTTCCGCCTCGGCGTAGCGCCGCTGTGCAGCGAGAACGTGGCCGAGCAGAAGCAGCCCTTCGGGATGCCTCGGAGCGAGCGTCAACGCGTGCTGCGCGTCGCGCTCGGCCTGCGCCATTTCCCCCAGCGCGAGTTGGATCGCACCGAGATTGAACCATGCACCGATGTAGTCCGGCAGCGCACGCGTCGCCTGTTCGTACGCATCGCGTGCCCCGGCGAGATCGCCCGTCGCACGCCGCGCGTTGCCGAGGCCGTTGAGAACGGCGGGGTGCGTCGGCGCCAACGCCTGAGCGTGTTCGAGCGCAGCGAGCGCTGCCGGCGCTGCGCCGCTCGCGAGCAGCACGCTGCCGAGATTGCACAGCACTTCGATCGATCGCGGCGACAACTCGCGTGCACCCTCCAGTGCCGCACGCGCTTCGCCGAGTCGGCCGAGCTGGAGCAAGGCGATGCCATGCAGGCGTGCGATCTCGGCATCGCGCGGAAAGCGCTGGCGGCTGCTTGATGCCTCCATCGCCGCGAGGTCGGGGCGCGCGCTGTCGATCAGGTTCGCCAGGCGCTCCGCGGCAGCGCTGGTGGCAGAGGAATCGGGCTTTGTCATCGGCGAAAGCTAGCGCGGATGCCATGACCGGCGCCAGCATGGCACCCTTGCGATCCTCCTCGCCCGCCACGCGCGGCCGTTGTCTGGACTGCGCATACTTTCTGATGAGCAAGCCGCTGCTTGTGTTCGCCTGCCTCGTGCTCGCCGCTACGCCTGTCGCGTCGGACGCGGTGGCATGGACGGCGCCGGCGTCGGGCAATACACTCGACTGGGCCATGCTCCACCATTTCGAGTTCACCGCGAACGTCGCACCTGCAGCCGCTACGGTCACACTGATCGGCGCGGCGATATCGACCGAGGCGGAGCTGCCCTACATCCTTGGACTGCTCGGTCCATAGATGCCGACCGAAATGATCTTTGCCGACGGATTCGAAAGATCGAGATCCCATGCCCACGCCCGCTTTCCCGCTGATGATCCGCACGGTTTTCGGATTGCTCGCGATGCTGCTCGTGGCATCCGTCCAAGCGAACGCCGCGGCCGACGACTGGTGGAAGGTGGCGCATCGACTCGCGCCTGCGACCACGCTCGACTTCACGCCGCACGGCACGCAGCCGGGGCTGTCCCTCGACCTGTTGTTTGCCGACCAGTGCTTCAGTTGCCACGCGGCGAACCAAGGTGATCCGGCGACTGCATTCCGGCCGTACACGGCCTGGGCCGGCAGCATGAAGGCGAACGCGACGCGTGATCCGCTGTTCTTTGCCGCCCTGGATGTCGCGAACAACGACGTGCCTGGTGCCGGCGACTATTGCCTGCGCTGCCACACGGCGCGTGGCTGGCTGGGCGGGCACGTGGTCAAGGCCGGATTCGGCGCGCCCAACAACGATGTCACTCTGGGCGCGGCCGGCTGCCTGCTCGGCGGCGCCTACGACTCGGCCGACGATCTCGACAGCGATTTCGGCGGCGTGACCTGCCATTTCTGCCACCGGCTGATGGCGCAGGGCCCGAACGGCGAACCCGGCTATCTGGAGAACGACAACGCCTGGGTCGACGATGTCTCGTGCACCAACCGCGGCGGCGAAGGCGGTGGTCCGTGCCGACACGGCCCCTACAACTACCTTGGCGCACTCGTGCCTCCGCACGAGTGGGTCTATTCCGATTACCACACGCAGAGCGCGATCTGCGGGCTGTGCCACAACGTCACTTCGCCGGACACCGGCAACAGCCTGCTGCCGCTGCAGACCCTGCATCTCGCTGACGGCACCGACACCCACCTGCCGTTCCCGATCGAGCGCACCTTCGCCGAATGGCAGCAGAGCCAGTATGCGCAGGCGCCGCAACAGACCTGCCAGGCCTGCCACATGCCGGACAGCGAGGACCCGAATGCGACCGCATGTGCGTTGCCGGGTTACCCGAACCGTACCGGCGACCTGCCGGTGCACGCGTTCGTCGGTGGCAATACCTGGATTCCCGGCATCATCAAGGGCCAGTACGCGGCCGGCATCGTGGCCAACGGCGGCTCCGATCGCTCGGCCTCCTACGACCAGACCATCACCTGGGCGCGCCAACTGCTCGGTACCGCCGCGGCGGTGGCGACGACGATCCCGGGCTATACGCCACCCACCGGCGGCAACGCGGGTTCGATGACCGTGAACGTCAAGATCACCAATCTCAGCGGGCACAAGCTGCCGAGCGGCTACAGCGAGGGCCGCCGCATGTGGCTGAACCTGCAGGTGCACGATGCGAATGGTGGCCTCGTGTTCGAGAGCGCGGCCTACAATCCCGCGAGCGGCGTCCTCGGCGTGGATGCCCAAGCGCACGTCTACGAGGTGTTCCAAGGCATCTTCAACCACAACGGCACCGGTACCTGCGACATCGTGGATGCGGCCGGAAAGCCGATGTTCCATTTCGTCGCGAGCGACTGCATCGCCAAGGACACGCGCATTCCGCCGCTCGGTTTCCATCCGGCCACGGCGCACGATCCAAACGGCTACGCGCTGCGCCCAGTGCCGGTCGGCTACTACCCGGGAACAACACCGGGCACCCTGGTCAACTTCGACAGCGTGAACTACACGTTGCCGGTGCCGGCCGGTACCGTCGGCCCGCTGACCGCGACCGCGAGGCTCTACTACCAGACCTCGAGCAAGGACTATATGGAGTTCCTGCGCGACGAGGCGATCGCCAACGGCACCGAGGGCGAGAACCAGATGTGCTCCGGCCAGGCCGACCGGCCGTTCACGGTCGGCCCGCAGGGCCTGACGCGCGGCGAGTACGTGTACCAGCTGTGGAACCAGCCGACCGCACAGGATCGCGTGTTCGCCGACGGATTCGACGGCACGGCCGCGCCGACCGGCTACGGCAAGTCACCGCCCGAGCTGATCCAGTCCGGCAGCGCGACCACGCCTTGAGCGACCCTGGTTCCTTTGCGGCGATCGCAGCATGCCTGGGGCGGCCGTGCATGCTACATTCGCAGCGATGACCGAAGCTGTGGGTGGCTCTGCTCGGGTCGCCTGCGCGAAGACCTTCGACGCGGTGCCGGCGGATAGCCGTGTGCCGCGCATGGATGCATTCCCTTCCACTCTCATGGGGTAGTGACGATGAAGCTTCATCATCATGCATTGGCATTCGTTCTCGCCGTGGCGCTGGTGCCGCTGGCGAGCGCGGGCGTTGTCGACAAGGCGCAGCACGCGGCGGCGCAGCAGTCGTGGTCGGCCTGGGGCGGCGATATCGGTGTGCGCTGGAACCGGGACCTGCTTAACAATATCGGCGTAGTTGCCAAGCCGATCGAGCAGACGACGCAACACGATCTGCGCCGCCACGAGTGGTTTGCTCTGCGCCAGAGCGGTGGCCTGCAGTTCAACGTGCGCAACGGTTCGCTGGAGGGCTTCACCGGCGGCTCGCTGCAGATGCGCGGCGGCTATGTGCTGACCCTGCGCGACGGCACCAGCATCGATCTGCGTAACCTCACCTTGCGCGTGCGCGCCGCCGATCCCAAGATCCTCGACGTCGTCAGCGGCGACGGCAAGGTATGGCTCTATAGCGACCGCCTCATGTTCGAACTCGCGAACAACAACCACACACTCGCGGTGCGCGCCGCGGACGTACGCGTGACGCAGGCGCTGGCCGATCGCATCGGCGTGCCGGAATCGGTCGGCTGGGAAGTCGCCGACATGGCTCTGAACACGCAAGTCAACATCGAAGGCAGCAACGAGCGACCCGAGGAAGTCTGCAATCCGTATCCGTGGCCGAATGTCTTGGTGCCGGGCGGCAACGGCGCCATCTATCAAGGCGATCTGTTCATGCAGTCGTTCTCGATCGATCCAGTCGGCTGCCTGAACTGCGATGGCCCAGGCGGTGCGTACGATGGCATCGCCGCTTTCGCGCCGAGTTCCACGTTGATCAACAACAAGAACGACGGTACGGCAGTTGCAACCGTACCGGGCGATCCGCTTGGCACAAGCACGGCGTTGCACACGGGTTTCATCGCGTGGTTCACGATGTTCAGCGGCAGCCCACCGAATTACAACCCACCGTACAAGAACGACCAGCATCCCTTCCTGATTTGGAATCTCTACCGCATCAACGCTGATCGCAGCATCGAGCAGATTGGTCGTTCCGGCACAAAGCACGCATTCTTGACAGTCAACGGCGGCTGCCTCGATACCTGCGACCATTTCAGCAGCCACGCGCTTGGACGTGGCTGCAGCGACACCTACGGCAGCGGTAACAATGACAGCCCGCAGGACATGGGTCCCCGCTCGGAAATCGTGCCGGCAACAGCCGTCTGGGGACGTTGTGGCTCGATATGGGATCGAAGCTGCGATGGTCAAGACCATGGCAACAACAACACGTCGTGGACGCAGCGCATGCAGACCCACGAATCGCAGCTCGATGCGGCGGTCAACCCCGGTGCGACCTACAAGTTCGAATCCTGGTACCTCGCGAAAGACGACATCAACATCTACAACTCGATGGCGACGACGAGCGTGACGCCGCATTACGCAAGCCAGCAGTGGACGCTCAGCGGTTCGTCAGGCTATCGCCTCGGCCCGGCGATCGACCGCTGGGTCGACCCGACCAATCCGCCGGCGAACTCGATGAACACCGAACTCGCCAGCAGCGAGGGTCACGTCAAGGTCGCGGTCAACGCGACCGACAACGGCAACGGCACCTGGACCTACAACTACGCGGTGATGAACCTCGATTATGCGCGCGCGGTCATTCAGGGCGCGCCGGCAAACGGTGGTCCGGACCCGCGCGTGGTCAGCAACAAGGGCTTCGACCGCTTCAGCATTCCGTTGCCGGCGGATGCGTCGGTCAGCTCCACGACTTTCCGCAACGGCACGCTCGACGCCGCCAGCAAGTGGGGCGTCATCGTCGGCGCGAACAGCGTGACCTGGAGCTCCAGCGCACTCGGGAGTGTTCCGGTTGTCACCGCACCGAAGCGCCCGACGCTCGACTGGGGCACGCTATATTCGTTCTCGATCACGGTGAACAAGGCACCGGCCAGCGGCAGCAGCAGCCTGCATGTCGCCACCGCCGGCACGCCGTCCGATTTCAGCATCGCGACGCTGGTGCCGTCAACCTGATCCGGCGTCGCGCGCGGTCCTTCGCGCGGGGAACGCAGCCAAGGCAAGCCCCGGGATTCGTCCCGGGGCTTTTTTCATTGCGGCACGAACCTCAGCTTGTGTTGCGCCGGCCCCGGCAGGAACGGCGTCGGCTTGCCCGCCGCCCAGTCCGCATGACCGGCGCCGTAATAGGGCGACAGCGGGTGACCGCTCTGGCCGCCGGCCATCATGAGATAGCCGTGCGCCTCGTCGCCGGGCGCGACCGCGAAACGCTCCGACGCACCGAAGCTCGGCGCCTGCACCCTCGGCATGTTGTTGTCGCCGGGCAGTTCCTGCGCGGGCATGTCGAGGAAATGCGCGACGAACCCGGGCAGTCCGCGCGATAGCGGATGCGCGATCTGCGTCGTGTTGCGCTCGCCCCAGGTGCGCGCGGCGAGGCCGCCCGGTTGCAAATCGAGATTTCCGCCCGCGCGTTCGGCGCAGGCGAACAGCAGCGCATCCCAATCCGCGTAGCCCGATGGCAGCAAGTGAGCGGGGCGCTGCTCGATCAGCTTCCAAACCACGTGCTCGGCCTGCGCCAGTTTCGGCAGCGCGAAATCCGCGAACTTGCCGCGCACTGTCGCGGCGAAGCCATCGAGCACCGTGTCGATGACTTCGTTACGCCACGCGCGCACGAGGCGGTAGGCGACCGAATCGATCGACGCATGGCCGCCCCAGTTTGCCAGTGCCTTCTTCATCGCATCGTTCAACGGCGAGGCTGGCGTGTGAGCAAGTTCGAGCGCCATCAGATCCTTCCAGTGTTCGAGGAAAACGGCGCGGTCGTCGAGCTGGATCGCGAGCATGTCGGCCGGCGCGAAACGCGCCTGCGCGCGCAGGTCGTCGCGGATCTGGCTCGCGCGCGCACCGATGTCGTAGCCGCCATCGCCGAGCGTGGCCAGCGCCGGGCCTTCGACGACCCGCTGGTTCGCCGTCCACAGACGCTGCCAAGGCGGATTCGCGATCAGCGGAACATCGCGCGGATCGAGCCAGCCGTCCCAGCCGGTGCCGGCCTGCGACCAGTCCGCCGGCAGCGCGGGATCGAAGCCGCCGACCCGTTTCGGAATGCGTCCGGCGATGGTCCACGCCACGCTGCCGGCACGGTCGCCGACCACGAAATTCTGCGGCGGCAGACCGCTCGCCTGCGCGATTGTCACCGCTTCGTCGACGGTCTCAGCCTGTTCCATACGGGTCAGTTCGACATTGATCGCGCCGGGTTGTTGTGCGGTCCACGCCAGTGCGAGCGGCGTACCATCGGCGTCCGTGGCGAGGATCGGACCCCACTGCGTGTCCTCGACCTGCAGGGTGTCGTCCGCGGCGCCGTGCACGTGGACGATCTCCGCGTGTTTCGCGATGGACGTCCAGCCGTCCGCGGTGCGATAGCGGCTCGGGTCGGCGGGATCGCGCGTCACCCGCACCCAATCGGCCGTGTCGATGTAGCCGTTGCTGAATCCCCACGCAACTTGGCCGTTGCTGCCGACCACGATCGCGGGCGTACCGGGCAGGCTCACGCCGGTCACCGCGGTCATCGTGCCGGCGCGGCGCGGGTTCGGATAGACCAGGCGGGTGCGGAACCACAGGCCCGGCACGCGCAGATCCAGATGCATGTCGTTCGCGACCAGCGCCGCGCCACCCGTCAACGCGCCATTCACCGCAAAACTGTTGCTGCCCGCTACGCGATCGTCATCGTGCGACAACCTGGTAGGTTGGGGTGAGCGCAGCTCAGCCCAACCTACAGCGGTGTTGATCGGTCGCAGCAGCTTGGGATCGAGCGCATGCAGGTCGAGTTCCGTGGCGCTCGGTGGATCGGGCCACGTCAGCGGCGCGCCGGCGAGCGGCGCGTCCCAGCCGCCGCCGCTCGCGGTGAGAAAGCGGAATGCTGATTGCGGCAGTGCTGCGTGCATCTGCGCGAACGCGAGTTCGCGCTTGTTCTCCGCGTCGTTCAGCGTGAACGCCATCACGGCGATCACCAGCAAGGTGTCCTCGCTGCGCCACGGCGCCGGCGTGTTGCCGGTCAGCAGATAGGCGAACGGGCGCACCGACAACGCGGCAAGCCCGGCATTGACGCCGTCGCGATACGCCTGGATCGCGTCGCGCTGTTCCAGCGGCAGCGCCGCGAACGTCGCCTGCATGCGCGCACGCATGCGGTGCGCGCGTGCGGCGCGATCGGCCGGCAGCGCGACCGCGCCGAACAGCTCAGCCAGTTCGCCGGCTGCGCGGCGACGCAGCAGGTCCATCTCGAAGAATCGTTCCTGTGCATGCACGTAACCCAGTACCCAGCTCGCATCCCGCCGATTCGCGGCATGCACGGTCACCGTGCCGAGTGCATCGCGCTCGACATCGACGGCGTGGGCGAGCGCGGCGCTGTGGACCTGCCCGTCATAGCGCGGCAGGCTGCCGCGCAAGGTCGTCCAAGCGACCATCGCCAGCAGCGAAATCAACACCAGCAGCACCATGGCTGCGGAAAGAACCGGACGACGCACGCGCAAACCTTTTTTAAACGCAGCGGGCGATCTTGCGCGAGCTCTGCGGATCGCGCCAGTCCAGACGCCGGAGGCGTCCTTGCTGGATGAGGCCAATGCTGCGGCGTTGTTTGATGCAGGCCCCTTTCAACAGCCTGCGTTTTGGTACCAAGGAAGCCTATGCAAGGGATAGCGTCGGCGCCACCGCCACCAGCGCGTTGCGGGCCGTGTTGATGCTGCATTACCTCAGAACGATACGCGGTGGAAATGATCTATATCAATGCCCATACGACAGCTCGGCTTATAGTTTGCGGTTATCAACTTTTCAGTAAAGCCCGCGGCACTATTGCCACTTCATCGGCCTGATGCGGTGCGTCCGTCGTAACTTGAATTCCGTGCAGGGCATGTCCTGCGTCCGCAAC
>PLNP01000020.1:42401-75585 GCA_003142815.1 Rhodanobacteraceae bacterium | reverse complement strand
GCATTGAACTCATCCCGTGCAGCGCCGTAGGGTGGGCCGCAGCGCCGAAGGCGCGAGTCCCACAATCCACGCCCATTGCACCACATCAGACCGCCGTCTTGATGGGACTCGCCGTTGTGCGGCTGCGGCGCACCCTACATCAAGCGCAAATGGGTCGGCTTGGGAATCGCCGGCGCCGCTTCGCCGAGTGGCAAACTCCAGGCTTCCAATCGATGGCCGCTGAGGTCGAGGTGGCCGCGATGGCGATCGCTGCCGTCGAGGCTGATCTCGAAACCGTAGCGGCGCACGAAGGTTGGCAGGCCGTCACGCCGCCCAATGCGCAGGCGCTTCAGCGAAACCGTCTGGTCGAGAAGCTGCACGCCGGCCTCCTGGCATAGCGCACGGCCATGGCGAATCGCGTATTCGCGCGCCTCGAGCGCATCCATCCAGGCCCAGGCGGCAGCGGCGATGGCGAGTAGGGAAATCCAGGTTCCGATCATCGTCACAGTGTGGGGATGCACGCAGCGGCTGACAAGCCCGATCGCGGCCCGCATCGGCGGTCATGATCGTCGGCGCCGCGCCGGTTACAATTGCCGCATGCCGGTTCGGCCGGCACCTATCGGGGATTCAATGAAACTTGTCTTTCCAGGCGGTGAACACGCACCGGTTGATCTGGCTGATGGCGCGACGCGGATCGGCAGCAGTCCCGATTGCGCGATCGTGCTGGCCGCGCCCAGTGTCGCGGCGCGTCACTGCGAGATCAGAATGGACGCCGGCAGCGCGTTCGCGCGTCCGCTTGATGCGAGTGCGCCGACGGTTTTGAATGGCCGTCAGATCGATCGCGAGACCGCGCTCAGCGCCGGCGATTTGCTGGTGTTTGGTCGCGTCGGCTGCCAGCTCAGCGCAAGCGAACGCAAAGTCGGGGCGCGTGCGGCTCCTGCACGGGCGGCGCCGGCGATGGACGATGGTCGTACGCGCGTGCGCAGCGCGCTGCCGCGGTATCTGCTGCGCGGCGTTTCCGGCGCGACGTTTGGCAAGACGTTCGCAGTGACGGACAACGCGATCATCGGGCGCCAACCCGATTGCGACATTCCGGTTCCAGCCGATGAAATCTCACGACATCACGTACGCCTGAAGGTGACACCCGAGGGCGTGCACGTGGAGGATATGGGCTCGGCGAATGGCACCTACATCAACAACAAGCGGATCCAGTCAGCGCTGTTGAAGCCCGGCGAGGAATTGCGCCTGGACACCGTGCGCTTCCTGTTGGTGACGCCGGGTATGGACGCGCGCCAGCAGTCGGCCACATCGCACGGGGAGACGCCGCAAGCGCCAGCCTCGCGCAAGACATCGACACTGTGGATTGCGATCGGCGTGCTCGCGCTCGCCGCGATTGCGTTCGCCGTGCTGCGCTCTGCCAGCGTGCTTTGAACAGCACGCTTCGAAAAGCGCGCTCGGCGCATTGTTGGTGAACGGAAACGCATCGCGCCTGCCGGCGTTTCCCCCCAATCGCGGCGAGTCTTTGCGCGCGCGAGTGGCGGCAGCCGGGATGCCGGATCGCGGCGTGTCGAGGATCGCTCAGCCGTCGAGGATTTCGACGCGCATCGACAGATCGATCGCGCGTACGTGTTTGGTCAACGCGCCAATCGAGACGTAGTCGACGCCGGTATCGGCAATCGCGCGCACGCGATCGAGCGCGACCGAGCCTGAGACTTCCAGCGGAACGCGCCCACCGACCTCGGCTATGGCGCGCGCCAGCTCGTGCAGCTCGAATTCATCCAGCATGATGCGGTCCGCACCAGCCTCGATCGCCTCGCGCAATTCGGTGAAGTTCTCGACTTCGGTTTCGACCAGCAAACCCGGGTGCAGCGCGCGCGCGCGCGCGACCGCGGCCGCGATCGACCCGGCGGCCGCGACATGGTTTTCCTTGATCAGCACCGCGTCGTACAACCCCATGCGATGGTTGCTTCCGCCACCGACGCGAACTGCATATTTCTGAGCCACGCGCAGCCCCGGCAGCGTCTTGCGCGTGTCGAGGATGGTCGTGCGGGTGCCGCGAGCGGCATCGACATACGCTGCGGTCACTGTTGCGGTACCCGACAGCGTTTGCAGGAAATTCAGTGCGGTGCGCTCGGCGCTGACCAACGAACGCGCCATGCCTTCGATATGGCAGAGCGGGGCGCCAGCCGCGACGCGATCGCCATCCGCGACGAGCCACTCGACCCGCGTCGACGCATCGAGTTGACGGAAGCACTCATCGAACCACGCGCGACCGCAGAGGACTGCGGCGTCGCGGGTGACGACGCGTGCGCGCGCATTCGCTGCGGCCGGCAGCAGGTCGGCGGTTACGTCTCCGCTGCCGATGTCTTCCTCAAGTGCGCGACGGACGTCGCGTTCGATCGTATCGCGCGGCGGTGAAAGCACAGGCGGTTGAGTCACGGGCGGGATGGCTCGCTGGAATGTCCGGACACGCAGAATAGCAAGGTCGCGTGCCGCGGTGTTTCAGCTCGACGGATCGGCCACGGCAGCGCCCGGAGTTGTCGGCGCGGCGGGCGTTGCATTGGCTGGAGCAGCGGCCGTGGATATCGCAGGTTGTGGATTCTTGGCGGCATCGCTGGCTTGGCGCAGGCGCGCGACGATCGCATCGAGCGCTCGATCGAACAGCGGTACTTCCTCGAGCACGACCGCGCTGCCACGGCGCATCTCGATGGCCAACGTGGCGACGGTCTTGTCGCAGACTTTCAAGCCGCGCCGATTGACGAACAGGTACTTCGAACTGATCGGGCTGATCCAGGAAAGTTTCGCGCGTTCGGGGCTGCCGGTCTCATCACTGAACTCGATCCAGCTGCCGAGCCTGAGGTCGCGCACGGCGCGCACGTATTCGTCGTCTTCCGCGGGTATTTCGACCGGTGGTTCAGCGTCTGGCTGGCCGGAGCTCAACATGATTTCCTCGACCGGGCTCTGTGCTGCAGCAGCCGTTGGCGCTGACACAGGCGCGGCCTCGGTCGTCACGCCCGTATCCGTCGCTGACGCCGGACCCGGCGCGGCGGCATGCACGAGTGGCGCGACATTGCCGATGATGACTTCCTTGGCGGTCTTGGTCTCGACCTTCTCTCCGTCGAGCAGGCGTTTGTAGAACTGCGACAGATCCTGCATCAGCTGCCTGACGTCGCTCTCGTGGTAGGCGACGGTCGCCAGTCCGTGCCGCAGCGCCTTGTCCAGCTGCGGACGCAGTGCGCGCAGGCGCGTATGTTCGGATTCGGTCGTCTTCGGCTGCGCGCTCCACACGAATTCATCGGCGAAGCGCAGCGCGTTTTTCCATTCGTCCGAGGCCTCGCCATGACGCAGCAATGTCAGTACGAGATAATTGGCCCACGGCCGCGACAGCACGGTATGCACGACTGGCGGCAGGCTGCGGTCGTCGATGCGCTTGAGAATCTCGTGCGCAGCGATGCGGCGCGCCTCCTGCAGTTTCTCGCGCCCGCGAGTCGCCTCCGCGGCACGCTGTTCGGCCAGTTCAGCGCGCTTGCGGTGCTGCTCGATGAAATCGCTGAAAGAAACCCTTTCGCGTTCGAACACGCCGACGTCTTCGTCGAAATCGCGCAGCACGGTCTCGACCGATCCCTTGATGCGCTCAAACAGGCGATGGTCCCGGTCGGATTCTTCCGACCAGCTCTTGCCTGCTTCCGCGAGCATGTCGAGCAGACGCCGCGCCGGATGCGACTTCTGCGCGAACAGGTGCTTGTCCAGGATCGCGACCTTCAAATACGGAATCTGCAGTCGCCCGAACAGCGCTTGCATCGGCGTGGGAAGGTTGCGGTCCTGCAGGATGTACTCGAACAACATGCCGACGAGATCGATGGTGTCCTCATCGGCCGTCGAGACACGGCGTTCCTTGGCGTCGTCGGAGAGCCTGCTGACCTGGTCGAGCAGCTCGCGCTTGATTTGCTGCACGGCCCGCACCGCGTCGGCTGCGCTGCCAACCCGGGCCTGCGCGGCCATCGTCTGGTTTTGCAGGATCGTCAGCGCGCTGAGCAGGTCGGCCGGTGTCAATCCCGGCAGGTCGGGCGCATCGCTTCCGCCGTGCTCGTCCATCCCGGCTGCGTCGTAGCCGCCGCTGGCATGGCGGCTGGCGAGCAGCGAGCGCAGCGTGTGATAGATCTCGTTCTGCAGGTGACCCGCCGCTTGATCGTAATACGAGCCGTCAGGCATTCCCTGGCCTGCTTGCAGCAATTCGGAAGCGCCGTGCGCCTCGTCGCCGGCCGCGGAGCGCGCCTGCGAACGCTCGCCGTGCGGCATCAGGTGGCGCACCTGCGGCAGCACGCCGGCGCGAATCAGCTCGATATTGACCTCGTCATAGACCGGGTCGAGTCCTGCCATCACGTAGCGGTCGAACAACTTGTAGATGATCAGCTTAACCTGCACGTTGACGTCGAATTCGCGGATCGCGATGCGAAATGCGTTGCCGAGCACGGCCGGACCGATCGGATTGTTCGCGCCGTCGACCTTGCCGCCGCCGATGATCACGGCAAGGCGCTGATTGACCTGGTAGAGCGAGCGCGACAGCCGGCCTTCGGCCTTCGCGACCATGCTGGTCACCGCGAGGGACTCCTCGAGTTCGACATCGTCGACCAGCGCCAATCCGGCGTGGGCCTGGAGTGATGCGTCGGGCTTGCTCGGCTTCAGTTTGCCGTCTGCGAATTCGCCGAACGCCTTGGTCGCCTGCTCCTGGAACAGGCGCTCAACCAGTTGGCGTTTCTTGCGCACTTCGCGCATGCCGTCGAAGTATTCGGTCTGGATCGCATTGCTGCCCGCGCGCTCGGCGAGGTCGAACAGTGCGTCGTCGACGCTCTCGAACAGGGTGCCGACCAGAGCATTGATGCGCTTGAGCGAAATGCCGCGGACCAGCTTCAGCAGATCGCCGAGGCGGTCGGCACCCACTGTCAGGATTTGGCGCTGCTGCAAATCGACCACGTTCGGGGTGTCGTTGGCGGCGGTCATTGCGAAATTCCGTAAGTCACTGGTGCGCGCGGCTGCGCGGGATTCCGGGACGGCAGGCGATCATAAATCGTCGCCGCGCGCAAAGTGTGATCGCTGTCACGCTTGGATCGGGCGATGCGTTCATCGCGTGCGCGGAAAGTCGGCCAGCTGCGATGTCGCGATCGCCTCGTCGGCGAGCATGACCGGAATATCCTCATCGACGCGATAGATCGTCTTTTCGTCGCGTGTGATCAAGCCCGAGGCCAGCGCAGCGGCGACGCGCGTACCGGCCCCGTTCAGTACCTGTCCATTGGCGATCGCGCGGTTCAGCGCCGTGAGTTCGTTTTCGGCGAGCAGGCGCAGCGGCGATTTGGTGACAGGACAGCAGAGAATGTCGAGCAGGCGTTTGTCCACGGGTGTCTGATTTTGAGCCGTCGGTGCGCGGCGGAATATGCGTACAATAACGATTTACGCGTGCAACGGCCATGATAGATAGCGTGATTGGGCAGCCACGCATAGGCGTAGTGATGGGGTCCCAAGCGGACTGGGAAACCATGCGCCATGCGGTGGAAACACTGGAACAACTGGGGATCGCGCATGAAACGCGCGTGGTGTCCGCGCACCGTACGCCGGATCTGTTGTTCGATTATGCGGCAAGCGCGGTCGAGCGCGGCCTCGCCGCGATCATCGCCGGTGCCGGCGGCGCGGCGCATCTGCCGGGCATGCTCGCCGCCAAGACGCGCTTGCCAGTCCTCGGCGTACCGGTGCAGTCGCAGGCGCTGAACGGGCTCGACTCGTTGCTTTCGATCGTGCAGATGCCAGCCGGAATTCCGGTCGCGACATTCGCGATCGGTCGCGCCGGTGCGGTTAACGCGGCACTGTTTGCCGCGGCGATGCTGGCGATTACGGATGCCGCGCTGGCTACGCGTCTGGACGCATTCCGCCGCCAGCAAACCGACGCCGTGCTCGCCAGAGTCGATCCGCGCGCGGACGCATGAACAGTTCGGATCGTTTCCGATGGCGTGGCACTGCGCATTTCCCCTCACCCCAGCCCTCTCCCGCAAGCGGGAGAGGGCGTGTCGGTGCCGGGCGGCCTTTCCCGATGACGGGCGCATTGCACTGAAGCGGCGTTGCACATGCATACGATAGGTATCCTCGGGGGCGGCCAGCTCGCCCGCATGCTCGTGTTGGCCGGCGCACCGCTTGGCCTGCGCTTTCTGGTCGTCGACAGCGCGGCCGATGCGTGCGCTGCGCAGATCGCGCCGCTCGTGCAAGCGGACTGGCGCGACTTCGGAAAGCTTGCCGATTTCGCGCAACGCGTCGACGTCGCCACCTTCGATTTCGAGAACGTGCCGGCGCAAACCGCGGTATGGCTGACCCAACTCACGAGCGTGTTTCCGAATCCACGCGCGCTGGCGATCTCCCAGGATCGGCTCGTCGAGAAAGCCCTGTTTCGCGAGATTGGCCTCGCTACGGCAGCCTTCGCCGCGGTCGACAGCCGCGCCGACCTCGATGCGGCGATCGCGACCATCGGTTTGCCGGCCGTGCTGAAAACGCGACGTCTCGGTTATGACGGCAAGGGCCAGGCCGTCCTGCGCTCGCACGCGGACGCCGATGCGGCGTGGGATGCGCTCGGTAGCGCGCCGTTGATCCTGGAAGCGTTCGTGCCGTTCACGCGAGAGGTCTCGATCATCGCGGTGCGTTCGCGCAATGGCGAATTCCGCCACTACCCGTTGACCCGCAACTGGCATGCCAGCGGTATTCTTGCGGCGAGCCTCGCGCCCGCGCCGCAAACGGAACAGATCGAGGCCAGCGCGGTCGCGCATGCGCGCGCGTTGGCCGAACGGCTCGACTACGTCGGCACCTTCGCGCTGGAACTGTTCGATCACGACGGCCATCTGCTCGGCAACGAGATGGCGCCGCGCGTGCACAACTCCGGCCACTGGACGATCGAAGGCGCGCACTGCAGCCAGTTCGAGAATCATCTGCGCGCCGTACTTGGGCTGCCGCTCGGCGACACCGCGGCGCGGGGCCTCAGCGTGATGTTGAACTGGATCGGTGAATTACCAGCGGCCAACGCGGTGCTGCGCGAGGTCGATGCGCACTGGCATGACTACGGCAAGGAACCGCGCCCCGGTCGCAAGGTCGGTCATGCGACCGTCTGCGCGGGGAGCGCTACGAACATGCACGAATGCCTCGCGCGGATTGGCCGGGCGCTTGGCCGCGAGGCGCAGGTCGAACCAGTGCTCGCCGCACTTCTCCCGCCCATTCAAGGGGGTGAGCCGGGCTTTCGCGCGGCATAGCGGCGTGCCGGCGAACGGTTGCACACGAACGTGCAGACCGGGCTTGCGAGCGCAGGATGCGCGAGGGGCAGGCGAGGGGATGGTGTTCGCGAGAGGGCGGCGACAAAACCAGAACCATCCCCATCCAAACCTTCCCTTGAAGGGGAGGGCTTAAGCGGTCAGGCCATCTGGCTGGCCGCGAACTCCCAGTTGACCAGGTTCCAGAACGCTTCGAGATACTTCGGCCGCGCGTTGCGGTAGTCGATGTAGTACGCGTGTTCCCAGACGTCGCAGGTCAGCAGCGGACGATCGCTGCCGGTGATCGGCGTGCCGGCGTTCGAGGTGCTGGCCAGCGCAAGGCCACCATCCGGACGCTGCACCAGCCAGCCCCAGCCGGAGCCGAACGTGCCGACGCTGGTCTTGGTGAACTCTTCCTTGAACTGCGCGAAGCCGCCGAACGCCTTGGTGATCGCATCGGCGAGGCGTCCGCGCGGTTCGCCGCCGCCATTGGGCTTCAGGCAATTCCAGTAGAACGTGTGGTTCCAGACCTGCGCGGCGTTGTTGAACATGCCGCCGGAGGATTTCCTGATGATGTCTTCGAGCGCAAAGTTCTCGAACTCGGTGCTCTTGATCTGGTTGTTGAGGTTGGTGACGTAGGCCTGATGGTGCTTGCCATAGTGGTAATCGATGGTTTCCGCGGAAATGTGCGGAGCCAGCGCGTCGCGCGCCCAGGGAAGTGCGGGAAGTTCGATCGCCATGGGAGTTTCCTGCCAACGGGATAGGGACTCGCAGTCTAGGCAGTTGCAGCGCGCCAAATCAACCGTGCAAGCGACCTGATACCATATGCACTTTCGCGCGTTGTCGCGCGTTCACGTATCGTGAGCAGGTCAGCAATGGACGTCATCGAACGCATCAAGGGGACTGTCGAATCGCATCCCATCGTGCTTTTCATGAAAGGCACGCCACAGTTTCCGATGTGCGGTTTTTCCAGTCGCACCACGCAGGCACTGAAGGCAGTGGGCGCGAAGTACCATTCGGTCAATGTGCTTGAAGACTCTGAAGTGCGGGCGAACCTGCCGCGCTATTCGAACTGGCCGACATTTCCGCAGCTGTTCATCCACGGCGAGCTGATCGGCGGTTGCGACATCGCGCTCGAACTGTACGAATCCGGTGAACTCGAACGCCTGGTCCAGGACGCGCAAAAGGCCTGAGGCGCATGCTGAAACCGGTACGCGCGGCGCAAGCAGCATCGCCGGCCGCCGATTCGTTGCGCGATCGCGTCGTACTGGTGACCGGCGCGACGGGTGGGCTCGGTCGCGCGACCGCGCTCGCGGCCGCGGCAGCCGGCGCGACCGTTGTCCTGCTCGGGCGCAAGGTGCGCGCGCTCGAGGCACTCTACGATGACGTCGAGAAACTCGGCGCGCCGAAGCCGGCGTTGTATCCGATGGATCTGGCTGGCGCGACGCCGAAGGACTATTTCGATCTCGCCGCCGCGATCGAGCGCGAATGCGGCCGTCTTGACGGCGTCGTGCATGCTGCCGCGCAATTTGACAGCCTGCAGCCGTTCGACCAGCAAACACCCGCGGAATGGACACGCACGCAGCAAGTTAACGTGACCGCGCCGTTCCTGCTGACTCAGGCCTGCCTGCCGCTACTGCGGCGTGCCGACGATGCGGCGATCGTGTTCGTATTCGACGATGTCGCCCGCGTCGGCAATGCGTTCTGGGGTGGCTACGGCGTCTCCAAGCACGCGTTGCTCGGCCTCGCTTCGATCGTGCATGAGGAAACCGAAAGCTCGAACGTGCGCACGCATGCGGTCTTGCCGGGCCCCATGTGCACGAGGCTGTGCCGCGCGGCCTACTATGGTGAAGACACGATGGGTCATCACGATCCCGCCCACGCGGCGGCGGCGATGGCGTGGTTGCTCGGCGCCGATGCGCGCAGCGTGCGCGGCAAGGTACTGGATTTGAGGGGAGCGACCGGCTGAGGCGAGCGGTATTGTGTCGTATCCGTCAGAGAATCGGCGCCCAGGAAACTCAAGTCGTCATCCCGGCGAAGGCCGGGATCCAGCGTCTTTGGCAACTAATTCGTGACACTCTCCTGCAACGGGGCGGGGGAGCGAGGCTTCGTTCGAGGTGGTCGCGGCGTGGCCCTCACCCCTTGTCCTCTCCCGCTGGCACGGGAGAGAGGGAGTGATTGTCGCGCTGCGCGCGACAGCGGTATTTGATTGAAGCGGGGAGCTGTTGATGGAAAGTTCGATGAGCACCCTCTCGGCAGGCGTGCTGCTGTTCCTGATCATGGACCCGCTCGGGAACATTCCGCTGTTCCTCAGCATCCTGCGCAATGTCGCGCCGGAACGCCGCCGGTTCGTGCTCGTCCGCGAGCTCCTGATTGCACTCGCGGTGCTTTTCGCGTTCCTGTTCGGTGGCCGCTACCTGTTGCATCTGCTGCAACTCAAGCAGGAGTCAGTCAGCATCGCCGGCGGCATCGTGTTGTTCCTCATCGGCGTGCGCATGATCTTTCCGCCGCACGATGGCATCTTCGGTGACAGCAATGGCGAACCGTTCATCGTGCCGCTGGCGATCCCAGCGGTTGCCGGTCCGTCGACGATGGCCGCGGTCATGTTGTTCGCGAACAGCAGTCCGGGCCGTACGGTCGACTGGAGCGTCGCATTGTTCCTCGCCTGGCTCGCGACCGCGTTCATCCTGATGTCGTCGACCTATCTGTTCCGTTATCTCGGCACCAGCGTGCTGACCGCGCTGGAACGGCTGATGGGCATGTTGCTGGTTGCGCTGTCGGTGCAGATGTTCCTCGACGGTGTCGTCGCGTACCTGAAACTCGCCGGTCCGTCCTGACCGGCGTTATTGATCCGGCACTCAGAGTTTGAGTGCCCTCCGCTTTCCATTCCCTGCACCAGCGGGGAATGGCAAGGGTGGGCTCGCAAATGACTTGCTGATGCGACTCGATTCGCTCGCGTCGCTGCTGTTGCCGCTCCGATGTTCGGCTTGGGCAGTCCGCTTGGTGGCGCGCGCGAGGCGTATCGCGCGCTCGAGATGCAGGGCCCCACAACGCTACACGTTGCTACAAATGCGTCATCAAACCCTGTTAAACTGCGGTTAAACGAGCGGTGAAGGTTGAGGCCTTCGTTCTCCTCGTTTTTGTAGCAGCCGCAAGACCCAACCGCTGACGGTCGCGATCACTCCGGCAACACCGAAGGGCCGATCGCCGTGGCGGTTTTCGTGTTCAGCATCTTGACGACTTGAGAAGGGGAAAGTAGCAATGAACCAGCAACTCCGCATGCGGCTCTTGCCGTGGGTGATCGGCTCACTTTTCGCGGTTTCGACGGCGTTTGCGCAGAACACTTCGTCGTCCATCAGTGGACGCATTCTCGACGCAGCCGGCAAGCCAGTTGCTGGCGCCAGCGTCGAGATTCTGCATGTGCCGTCGGGCACGTCGCGCACCGTCGTCACCGATGCGAATGGCCGCTATGCCGCGCAGGGTCTGCGCGTCGGCGGTCCGTTCGACGTCAAGGCGTCGGGTTCCGCCGGTGTGAGCGCCGAACAGGACGATGTCTACCTCAAGCTCGCCGAGGAAACGACGCTGAACCTGACCGTCGCACCGACCAATGCGACGACGCTGGAAGGCATTACCGTCACGGCCGCTGCGCCGGGTGCGACATTCCAGGCGGATAACAAAGGTCTCAGCAGCAACGTCTCGCAGCGCGAGTTGAAAGTGATCCCGAATCCCGGCCGGTCCATCCAGGATATCGCGCGCACCGATCCGCATATCACGCTGACCAGCGTCGGGCGCGGCGAAATCTCGGCGCTCGGCCAGAACAGCCGCTACAACAACATCACGATCGACGGCGTGCCGACCAACGACTCGTTCGGTCTGGAACCCAATGGCCTGCCGGCGTTGAACCAACCTCTGTCGTTTGACGCGATCGAGGAATACAACCTTTCCACCACGAACTACGATGTGACGAACAAGCGCGCGGTCGGCGCGAACATCAATATCGTGACCAAGGCGGGTACGAACGATTTTCACGGAGATGTGTACTACGCGTATACCAACGCCAAGGATCTGACTAGCGACGAACCCAACGACTTTACCGGCTACAGCGCGAAAAAGACCTTCGGGGCGACCGCCGGCGGCCCGATCATCAAGGACACCCTGTTCTTCTTCCTGAGCTACGAGGAATCGAAGACGCTGGCGCCAGGCCCTACATATGGACCGAACGGATCAGGCAATACGAACACCGTGAATATCGATCAAAGCGACGTTCAGCGCATCATCGATATCGCGAATGGCTACGGCATGACGCCGGGCAGTTTGGGTGCGTCGAATGCGAACCAGGACAACAAGCTGTACCTGGCGAAACTCGACTGGAACATCACTGATGGGCATCGCGCCAGTTTCCGCTACAACAAGACCAAGAGCGATCAGCCGATCATTCAGACGTTCAATTCGAGCACGCTGAGCTTGTCCAGCTATTCGTATGTCCAGCAGCGCAATCTCGAAAGCTACGTGCTGAACCTCTATGACGACTGGACCGACACGTTCTCGACCGAGTCGTCGTTCTCGTACGGCAAGTACGATGCGGTGTCCCATACCGTGGCGGATCAGCCGCAGGTGCAGGTTTGCATCAATGGTTGTTCGTCGGGGAGCCCATCGGTGTTCCTCGGCACCGACCAGTTCCGTCACTACAACGTGCTCGGCGTCAAGACCTACAACGGGTTCTTCGCGGGCAACTGGTTTCTTGGCGATCACACCGTCAAGGCCGGTGTCGACTTCCAGCGCGACCAATATTTCAACCTGTTCGGCCGCACCGAGTTCGGCGCGTACCAGTTTGCGAGCATCGACAAGTTTGCGAGTGGCGATTGGTCGAGCTTCAGCTTGTATCGCCCAACGAATGGGGACATCAACAGCGTTGCCGCAGCGTGGAGTCTCGATCAGTGGGGGCTGTTCTTGCAGGACACTTGGCAGGCCACATCGCAGCTCTCGTTGCAGTACGGCTTGCGTTGGGACATTCCCAAGACCGGTGATCGCCCGGCTTACAACGCGTCATTCGCAAACGCGTTCGGTTATTCGAACCAAGGCACCATCGACGGCAACGGCGTGCTCGAACCGCGCATGTCGTTCAACTATTCGTTCGACACTGAGTACAAGACCCAGTTGCGCGGTGGCATGGGTATCAGTGAGGGCGTAACACCCGGCGTTTGGCTGTCGAATCCGTTCTCGAACAACGGTCTCAGCGTGCAGACGTTTTTCGGCAGCAACGGAAACGGTTTCATTGCGGACGGCCATGCGCAGGTACCGCCCAACACCGCTCCTGGCGCCCAGCAGACCGTGGACACCGTCGATCCGAACTTTAAATTGCCGACGGTGTTGAAGACCAGTTTGGGTCTCGATCGCGAACTGCCCTGGTGGGGGCTTGTCGCAACCGTCGAGTACGCGCACGTCGGCGTCAGGAACGGCTTGTGGTATCAGGAAATCAACCTTGGGCCGGGCAATGGCACCTTGCCGGATGGCCGCATCAGCTATTGGACCGGCACCGATCCGACCTTGTGGTCCGGCAATACGTCAAATCCGAATCAGCCTTCGGGTTATTCGAACGTGCAGCGCGCCGGTTCAAACCGGGCGTTCGGTGGGGCGTCGACTTATCTGACCAACACTGGCAAGGGTGAGTCGAACTTCCTGACCTTGAGCGTGCAGACGCCGTTCAAGGAAGAAGGTCTCTCCGGCAGCGCGGCGATGACGCTTGGCCATTCGACCGAGGTCAATCCGGGCACATCGAGCCAGGCGTCGAGCAACTTCACCGGACGTGCGGCCTACAATCCCAACGAAGCGGTCGCATACCGCTCGAATTACGACGTCAAGGCGCGTCTGCTGGGCACGTTGACGTGGCAGCACAAGTTCTTCGGCGATTACGCGAGCAGCGTGTCAGCGTTCTACGACGGCCATTCCGGCCAGCCGTACAGCTTCACTTACGGCAACGACGCGAACGGTGACGGCGTCTCCAACAACGACCTGTTCTTCGTCCCCAACCCGGGCCAGGTCCAGTTCGTTCCCGGTACGTCGCAGACGGTCATCGACCAGTTCTACGCGTTCATCAAGAACAACGATTACCTGAAGAACCATCAGGGCGGTACGGTCGGCCAGAACGGCGCGACCTCGCCGTGGATCAACCAGATCAACCTGAGCCTGCGCCAGGAAATTCCCGGCCTGTTCAAGGGTAACAAGGGCGAAATCCGCTTCGACATCTTCAACCTCGGCAACCTGCTGAACAAGGACTGGGGACAGATCTACGACGTGCCGTTCGCCAGCGCCGGCGGTTTCACGCGCAACCTCGCGAACTTCCGCGGTGTCGACCCCGCGACCGGCCAGTACATCTATGCCCTGCCGACGGGCGGCGGAAACTACAACCCGACCGCGTATGTCAAGGAAGACCAGTTTGCCCAGTCGCGCTGGTCGGTGCTGGTGACGCTGCGCTACACGTTCTGACAATTCTTCGTCGTCGCATCACAAACAGCCGGCCTTGTGCCGGCCGTTTGCTTGTCGCGCCTCACACTTGACCTGCACGCGCAGGTTTGGCATTGCTAGCGGTTACCGCGATCGGCTGCCGACACGGATCAAGAGGAAAACGAGCATGCAGCCCCCTTCCACCAAGGCCGCCACCGTCAACGCGCGCATCGCGCCGGCTGCCGGACTCGACGTGCTTTCCCGCCAGGAAGTCGCGCGGTTGCGCGATGTCGGCGACGGCACCGGCGGCCTGCACGAACTGCTGCGCCGCTGCGCGCTCGCGGTGCTGACCCAGGGCGGCGCGAGCGACGACGCGCGCGCGCTGCTCGATCGCTATCCCGACTTCGATATCCAGATCCTGCAGCAAGACCGCGGTGTAAAGCTCGAACTGACCAAGGCGCCGGCCGAGGCGTTCGTCGACAGCCACATGATCGTCGGTGTCAACGAACTGCTGTTTGCGGTGGTGCGCGACATCGTCTACGTCACCACGCAAATCGAGGCGGGCCGTTTCGACCTGACCGATTCGCCGGGCATCACCAACGCCATGTTCGAGATCCTGCGCAACGCGCGCGTGCTGCGTCCAAACATCGACCCGAATCTTGTCGTCTGCTGGGGTGGTCATTCGATCGGGCGCGACGAGTACGACTACACCAAGCGCGTGGGTTATGAGCTCGGGTTGCGCGCGTTCGACATCTGCACCGGCTGCGGGCCGGGCGCGATGAAGGGGCCGATGAAGGGCGCGACGATCGCGCATGCGAAGCAGCGCCGGCGCAACAACCGTTATATCGGCATCACCGAACCCGGCATCATTGCGGCGGAATCGCCGAATCCGATCGTCAACAATCTCGTGATCATGCCGGATATCGAGAAACGTCTCGAGGCATTTGTCCGCATCGGCCATGCGATCGTTGTGTTCCCCGGCGGCGTCGGCACGGCCGAGGAGATCCTCTATCTGCTCGGCATCCTGCTGCATCCCGAGAACGCCGGAATCCCGTTTCCGCTGATCTTCACCGGTCCAAGCGAGTCGGCTGCCTATTTCGAGCAGATCGACCGCTTTCTGAGGTTGGTCCTCGGTGGCGATGTCGCAAAGCGCTACACGATCGTCGTCGACGACCCGCGTGGAGTCGCGCGCCTGGCCCGCAAGGGGATCGAGCGCGTACGCCTCAATCGCCTCGATAACCAGGACGCATTCTTCTTCAACTGGGCGCTGCACATCGAGCGTGAATTCCAGCTGCCGTTCCAGCCGACGCACGCGGCAATGGCCGCGCTGAATCTGCACCGGGATCAACCGCCGCACCGCCTTGCCGCGGATCTGCGGCGTGCGTTCTCGGGCATCGTCGCCGGCAACGTCAAGGAAGAGGGCATGCATGCGATCGAGAAGGACGGACCATTCGATATCGACGGCGACCGCGACATCATGCAGGCGCTCGACGCATTGCTCGCGAGCTTCGTTGCGCAACAGCGCATGAAGCTGCCGGGGGCGCGTTACGTGCCGTGTTACCGCGTCCATGCAGGCTGATAAAACAGTGCAACCCTCGCCTTCTGGTATGGGCTGTCGCAGCTGCGCCGCTTGCACCTCTTTCCGGTGATCCTACAAAGGGCGAGCGGTTGTAGGAGAGCGCTGCAAGCGCGACCCGCAGCGGTCTTGGCGCTCCACCACTTTCGATCAATGCAGCAGTTTCACCTTGGTTCTTGTAGCTGCGTGAAAGTTTCAGCTGCTGGCTCGAATCGAGGATCAGGAAGTATTCGCCATTGCGATGCGGGCGTAGTTCCTTGACCCGCGCGACATTGCGGCAGACCTAAAACACTCACAATTCTTGCAATTGCCATTTGCCGGTCTCATAATGGCATCTGGCAGGAGACTCCCCATGAGCACCGTTCCGCAGATCGCAGAAGTTCTCCATCTCCCCCAGATCCATACCGATTCCGACCTGGTTGCCGCCATCAACGATGGCATGTCCTCTGAGGCTGTGCGGAGCCTTGAAGGACACGGGCTGGCTGCCGCGGAGATCTTCGCGGTGGTTGGCCCCGAGCGCACCCTGCGTCGGCGCATGAGCGAACACAAGGCGCTCACCGCCAACGAAGCGGATCGCCTCGTCCGGCTCGCGCGCGTCGCCGCACTCGCCGACGAGGTCTTTGGCAACCGCGACAAGGCCCTGCGCTGGCTGCGCAAGCCCAAGCAGCACCTGCTAGGGCAGCACGACGCGACGCCCATCGACCTCGTGGCGACCGAGCACGGCGCCCGGCTGGTCGAAAATCGCTTGCGCCAGATCCAGCACGGAATCTTTGCTTGATCCTATGGCGACTGGCCACCCACGACCGTCTCGACGGTATCGGCGGCCTATACGCTGACGGCCGCTGGCACCGGCAGGGCGTTCGCGTGATCTATACGGCCGAATCAGCCGCCGGCGCGCTGCTGGAGGTCAGGGTTCGCCTCGAGGTCGACGACGAAGACCTCCCCGACGACTACGTCCTGCTCGAGATCGACGTGCCTGCTGCGGCGCTCATCGAGCCGTTCGATACCGGCACGCTGCCACCGGACTGGGTTTCTCGACCCGATGTGACCGCCGACATCGGCACGAAGTGGCTGATGTCGTTGCGCTCGCCGGCCCTGCGTTTGCCATCGGCGATCCTGCCCGCAACCTGGAATGTCCTGCTCAATCCCAGCCATCCGGCGCTGGCCGGCATGCGGCTGGTGCAATCGAGATCGATCGATCTTGATCCAAGGCTGTTTCGTTAGGCACTTCCGTTCAGAGCCCCATTGCTTTCGCTTCCCTGTGCAGCGGGGGAGAGAAGATCAGTGGATGATGCCGTTTTGAGCAGCGCCAGCTGCCCGAAGGGCGAGCGCCTTGGATGGCGCGAGTTCACGTACCCGGTAGGGCGGAAGGGGGCGCTTGCGGGTCACGCTGCCAATTGGAAAGCTGTCGCGCCCACTGCGCGACATCCGCCCCGACTGGCTCGAAGGCCGCGCCCGTATCGGCGTCACCGTAGGCGCCTCGGCCCCGGAAAGTCTGGTCCGCGGCGTCATCGCGCACCTCAGCGCAAGCGGGTTCCTCCGGCGTCCGCGAGCTCGACGGCGAACCGGAAAACGTGACGTTCGCGCTGCCCAACGAGCTGTGCTTGCATGTGGTTGGTTAACTAATTGACACATAATATGTGCGCACATATACTGTGCCAATGAACATTACGCTTTCTGTCGACGAACGTCTCCTGCGACGCGCTCGCAAGGCGGCTGAGGCAATGGGCAAATCCCTCAATCAGCTCGTACGCGACCAGCTGGAAGCGGTTGTGATGGAAGATTCTTCCGATCGATTTGACAAGGAATTGCGTCGCCTGTCTCTCGAGGGCGGCGGCCATTCCCATGGATGGCGTTTCGATCGAGAAGAGGCGCATGAGCGTTCGTAATTTTCTCGACACGAACGTACTCGTCTACACCGACGATCATTCCAACCCCGCGAAGCAGGAAGTCGCGTTGGACCTGATCGGCGAATGTCGCGCGACGAACCGGGGCGTCGTTTCCCTGCAAGTGCTACAGGAATACTTCAACGTCGCGACACGAAAGCTCGGCGTGGATGCAGCGGTCGCGAAGGGCAAGGTCGAGTTGTTTGCCGAGCTTCATCTGGTAATCCCGGGTTTGGATGATGTCCTCGCTGCGATCGACCTCCAGCGGCTGCACAAGTTTTCATTCTGGGACGCGATGATCGTACGCAGTGCAGTGCGTGGTTTGTGCAAGCGACTCTATTCGGAAGACATGCAACACGGTCGGCGCATCGAAGGAATCGAGATCGTCAATCCGTTCGCCTGACGATGCGATGGCGCGCCGGAAGGCGCCACGACGATATCTGCAGCGTGGTCCTTCTTGCTGTGGACGCGGCGGAAGCCGCGATGCTTCCCGCCTTTCGCCACCACAAGAGCATCGCGCCTTCTGGCGTTTACACCTTTCTCGGTGCTCCTACCCATTCGAATTCGCCGCACCCGCCTACGGGCTTGGTGGGAGCGGCGGAAGCCGCGATGCTTCGTCGGAACCTTCCACGGCGCACGTCCGCGCTCGCTGATCGCGCAAAAGCAACCGTCTATCAGCCATCCGTTGACCGCTCGCGCACAGTTCGTCATCAATGACGCTGCCGACAAAGCGCGCGGAGCCAAACGTCTCGCCGCTCGGAAAGGGGTTCACAAATGAAGCACAAGTGTTACGGCGGAACCGAGCGGACAGCGGCGGGTTTTACGCTGATCGAGTTGATGGTCGTGGTGGCGATCATCGCCATCCTGACTGCTATCGCGCTTCCGAATTACAACGACTACGTCATTCGCGGAAATCTGGTTGACGGAACGAATCAACTGGCCGCGTATCGTGCTCAGATGGAGCAGTACTACCAAGATGCGCGCACCTACAAGTCCAGCGGATCGGCGTTTACGACGCCATGCCCGTCGAGCTTGACTGTCGGAAAGTGGACCTATGACTGCCCCACTGCAACGCTGACGGATTCGACCTACACGATCACGGCCACCGGCTCCGGTCCGGCCCGAAATTTCAAGTATTCGATCGACCAGACGAACGCCCAAGTGTCGGTTTCTCTTCCGAGCTTGGCGTGGGGAGTCAACGGCACCCTGCACTGGGTCATGAAGAAGGGCGGCTGATGCGTACCCCCCGTGCGCGAGGATTCACCCTGGTCGAGCTGCTGGTCGTGATGGCCGTCGTGGTCATCTTGGTCGTGACGGCTACGCCTAGCGTCTCGGATTGGCTGCAGAACGCCAAGACGCGTTCCGTGGCCGAGTCGGTGCAGAACGGCTTGCGTTTCGCGCAGACTGAAGCTGCGCGGTTGAGCCGCTTGACCACGTTCACAGCGACATCGACGGGTTGGACGGTCGACTACATCGCCGTCGTCAATGCCGCCGACGCGTTCCCGCACCCGCTTCAGACGTCGCCTGCCGGAAGCCTCCAAGGCGCCACCATCGCGGCTGGTAGTGGCACTCCCGCGGTAATCCAGTTCAACAGTTTCGGCCGTGTATTCGGCGCCGCGACCACAGCCGGACCGTTCACGCCATTGGCTGCGGATGCGACGGTCGACGTCACCAATCCGAATGGGGGGTCGCGCAAGCTTCGAATCGTCTTGTCGCAAGGCGGAAAGACCCGAATGTGCGATCCCGACAAAACGTTCTCATCCACGACACCGGATGGGTGCTGAGATGATCAGAAGCGCGGGTTCCCAGAAAGGCTTCCTGATGCTGGAAGTCCTCATTGCCCTGTTGATTTTCAGCATTGGTGTGCTCGGCATGGTCATGATGCAAGGTATCTCGAGCGCGAACTCCACGAATTCGGAGGATCGGGCCACCGCCGCGCTGCTGGCCAACGATTTGATCGCCGAGCTGTGGGCCGCCAAGCCGGCAGATGCGCTGCCGGCCTACACGCCAGCTGCGCCGGCGGACTACACGACGGTGTGGCAGCCACGGGTCGTTGCGGCACTACGCGGTGGAAGCGGGACGCTCGTCATCGCGGGAAATCGGGCCACGGTGACGATCACGTGGCAGCCGCAGGCGCGCGCTGGCACCCAACCGGCGACCTACAGCACGCAGGTGTCGATCCTATGACCGCCCCAGCAAATGTTTGCATCGTGCGTCGCGATGGCGGCCACACCCTGATCGAGCTGATGGTCGCGATCATCATCGGCCTGATCATGGTGTTGGCATCGTTTCAGGTTCTGGCCACGTTCGAAGGACACAAGCGCACGACGACCGCGATGAACGATGCATTGCAGTCCGGCAGTTTCGGCCTCTACACGCTGGACAAGCTGGTCCGGTCGTCGGGCACGGGTCTGGTGCAGTCCACATCGTTCGCCTACGGATGCCTGTTGAACTACACCTCGTCGGGCGGCGTCGCGGTGAGCAATGGCACAGTCACTCTTCCGGTTCCATTTGACACCGTGTTGAGCACAGGCGGTGGAAAGTTGCGCCTTGCGCCCGCGGTGATCTTCCCGAACATACCTCCGTATCCGAGTGCCACCACCTCTTCAGACGTATTCCTGCTGATGTCCGGGGGGGCCGGCTATGGAGAAGTGCCGATCTCCATAACGGGACCGCCAACAAGTACTCTATTGACCGTTGAAAGCACCGTCGGTTTGCGTGCGACCGATTGGATATTGGTCGGAGTCAACGGTGTTCCGTTTCCGCCATGCACGGTCACGCCGGTGGTGAGTACGTTGAGCAACGTGGCGTTGACGCTGAATGGCGCGGCATCGATGTCCTCGTATTCAAACGGCTACGTAGTCGGTCTCGGCAGTGCCCAGGCGGCGTCCTTCGTGATGTACGGCGTCGGCGCCAACAATTCGCTCTATAACGTCGACCTGCTCAATTCGGATCTCACCACGGCCCAATTGGTCAGTGACGATATCGTGCTGCTGCGCGCGGTCTACGGTGTCGATCCAGGCGCAACCGGCTCGCTTACCTGGACTAGACCCAGCGCAGGTGTTGTCATCGCAGGGATCACCTACGACTACTCGCCGGCAGGGTTGCTGAGTGGTGCGACAGCGGCGACCACTGCCCTGCGCTCCATCAAGGCTATTCGCGCCGCTGTTGTCGTGCGCGCACCCCTGTCGGAGCGCGCGGATGCCTCGGATACGACCATCGGGACCGGCCACGCAGTCAACGCCGGCACCTACACACTGTTCAGCGCACTGCCCGCGGCGGTACGGGCGACCTGGACCGTGCCGGCCGGACAGGAAGGTTATCGTTACCGCGTGCTCGAAGGCACGATTCCGCTTCGCAACGCGTCGCCCTGAATCAGGTCAGCACAACATGCACACCCGAGTGACGTTCAGAAAACAGAGTGGCGTGGTGCTGTTCATCACGTTGATCGCGCTGGTCATCCTGCTGATCTCCAGTATCGCGCTGATCCGTTCAACCGATACGGCACTCTTGATCTCTGGCAATCTCGCGGTCAAGCGTGATCTGACCAACGAGGCGCAAAGTGCGATTCAGGCAGCGGTGGCCCAACTCGTCACAGGCGGCCTTGCCACGGAAGCTTCACGATCGAGCAACCTCGGTTCGGCGAATTACTCGGCCACGGCGCTTTCCAGCAACGCGCAAGGCGTGCCGACTATCCTGTTCGATACCGATGCGAACTTCACCGCTGCATTCTCTGCCGCTGCACCCACCTCCTACAACGGCGTCACCTATCGCTATGTGATCGACCGCATGTGCCCGCTGCCGGGCAGCTCCGATTTCTTAATCGCCCCGTTCCAGCATTGCGTATCCGGCACGACCCCTGTTGTCGGTGGGAATGCACGCAACCCGACGTTGAATGGGGGGGGGAACTTGCCAGGGCCGTTCCGGACCGTGGTTTATCGGATCACCGTGCGCGCCACCGACGCACGCCAAACGCAATCGTTCATTCAAACAACCGTCAAGAGCGCGGGATCGTAGCCCTTGAACCGGAGGATTTATGCTGCCGCAATCGACAAATCAGAGTTTTTTCCACAAGCTGTTTTGGGCCTTCCTCGCAGCCTGCGTGAGCACGAGTGCGGGCGCGGCATCGACGACTCTTGCCGATGCGCCGATCGGCGCGACGATCATCGTACCCGCGAACGTGATTCTGGCCTTATCGGTGGAGTGGCCGACCGGCGACGATGCCTCGTACCCTGACGCCTACAGCACCAGCACCGAGTACGTCGGCTACTTCAATCCCAATTTTTGTTACGCCTACAGCGCGACGAACTACGTGCCCATGACGGCTGCCACCACCACGCATACTTGTACGCATCAGTGGAGTGGTAATTTCCTCAATTGGGCACTTACCCAGACCATCGATCCAATGCGTAAGGCGCTGACGGGTGGTTATCGAAGCGTCGATACCGCGGGCAATACCGTGCTCCAAAAGGCTTCCTCCGATTCGAATGTTGCACCCAGCGGCTTTCCAGACAAGACGTTGGGGACGACTGCGTTGGTGCGTGGTGCGACACCGTTCAACTGGTCTTCACTCACGATATTGAATCGCAATACCGGACTATATTTTATTTTCAGTTCGGGCACGGGTACGCCAGGCTCCACAATCACATCCTATCCCGGTGATGGCAGTGCGGTCACGGGAAAGAACTACAAATTGTTCGGGGCGGTTCAGGTATGTGGTGCTGATGCCGCCAGCGATTTGGAAACCAGCATACCGCCCGGACGTTGTCGCCTGTATCCCAGTGGTAACTACAAGCCGGTTGGGTTGATGCAGAAGTACGCAGCGGAGAGCGCACCGCAAACTGACAGTATCCGCTATTCGGCGTTCGGATACTTGAACGATTCCAATATCACTCGTGACGGCGGTGTGATGCGATCGAGGATGAAGTCGATCGGCCCGTTCATGGCCACCGGCAACCCGATCCACCCGACGGTGGTGAATACAGCGCCGGAGTGGAGCGGCACCGATGGTACATTTTTTCCCAATCCCAATAACGCCGATGCCACTGCTTCCGGTGTGACCAATAGTGGGGTCGTCAATTATCTGAACAAATTTGGATTGTCCGGTAGTTACAAATCGGAAGACCCGGTGGGCGAACTCTACTATGCGGCGACTCGCTACTATCGGAAACTCGGCAATGTGGCGAGCTACACGAGCGGCGCAACAACCGCGATGAAGGACAATTTCCCGGTCATCAACTTCACGACGGCCGACGACCCGCTACCATATTGGTGCTCCAAGAACTATATCGTCGGCATCGGCGATATCCACACGCATGCGGACGCCAATCTGCCGGGGCGTACATATAGCACGGCGAATGAACCAGCCATGCCGCCGGAGGTCACCGCGGATACGGTGGTAAATTCGGTCACGGCAACCAATTGGGTCGCCATGCTCGAACATCAGATGCCGGCAACCGCTGGCGGTGGAACGAACGACTATCAGCTGGCCACGGGCATTGGCAACAATGCGATCGACTCCATCGCTGCTCCGACTGGCGGTTGGTGCTGCGACTTGCACAGCTTTCTGATGGCGGGACTGGCCTACGATCTGCACACGCGCGACATACGCCCGGACATGATTAAACCGCCAAGCGCGGTGGTCAACGTCTCGACGTTTTGGGTAGACGTGATGGAGAATGGCGACTACCACGAGAAGAACCAATTCTGGTTGACCGCTAAATACGGCGGCTTCGATACATCGCAAACTGATCCCATCACCGGCCTCCCTCTGTTCAAGGGCGAGTACGTCCATAACACGCCTCTGCCGACCGCTTGGTGGAATACGGGCAAGATTTACCTCAGCGGCTCTACCGCGGGTTATTCGCCCGTGGGTTATGTAAAGAGCGACGGCACCTTTGCTGTGCCCAACCCGCTCTACAGCGGTTATATTGATACCAGTGGCAATGTCGCCCCGGATCAGTATTTTCAGGCGGCGAACCCGACCGCGATGATCAACGGGTTCAATGCGGCGTTTGCGAAAATCAGGGCAAGCATTCCGAGCGGTACGTCGACCGCGTTGGCGTTGGGTTCCAGCACCATCGCCGCTACCGGGAACGCCAACTACGCTGTTTCGTTTGCGAAGGACTGGAGTGGTGATGTCGTCGGCAGTCAGCTCGCCGTCACCACCACCGGTGGCTCCGTTACCACCACTTCAACCGTGAAATGGCATGCGCACGATTGGCTGCCCAATACGGCCGCTGCGGTCACGGGCGTCACGCCATTGACGGCGAGCACGCGCATCATCGCGACCAGCTCTTCCGCCGCGGCGGGCAACGGTGTGCCGTTCGAGATAACCAACATCAGCAGCGCCGAGAAAACCACACTTGGCGGCACCAGTACTCTACAAACGGATGTCCTGAACTATGTGCGCGGCGATCCAAGCAAAGAGGGTGCTTTCCCGGCATTCCGTCCACGCACCTACACCCTGGGCGATATCACCAATTCCAAGCCGGCCGTGGTCGCCGCGCCGTCCTTCCCGTATGCGGATTCGCCGCTCAATCCCGGTTATTCGACGTTCGTCTCGGCGAACAGCGGCCGTGGGCCCGTCATTTATGTCGGCGCCAACGACGGCATGCTGCACGCGTTCGATGCCTCAATGACATCGGCGACCGGTGGCAAGGAATTGTTCGCCTATGTGCCGAGCTTCCTGTTCAACACCAATGTGGATTCGCAGGGCAGTCCGGTAGGGCTTGCGTCTCTCGTCGCGAACCCCTTGCAACATCATTTCATGGTCGACGCGCAACCGAACGTCATTGATGTCGATTTCGCACGTACACGCGCGAGCGGCGCGGCACCCGCAAGCAGCGTCCCGTCGGACTGGCATACGATCCTGACCAGCGGATTGGGCAAGGGCGGCAACGGTTATTTCACTCTGGATGTGACCAATCCGGCCGCCATTACCACCGAGTCGGCAATGGCGGGGAAGGTTTTGTGGGAAGCCAGTTACCCGCATATGGGCTATTCCTACGGAACGCCCCTGGTGGTCAAAACCGCGAACTACGGCTGGACCGTCGTGCTGACCTCCGGCTACAACAATGACGATGGCCACGGATATATCTACCTGGTCAGCCCGAAGGACGGCACCGTCTACCAAACGCTAGCGATGCCCGATGGGGGAACCTTGGCCAACCCCGCGGGACTGGCCTTCGTCAGCGGCTACATCAATAACTACGCCGATTACACCGCGGATTCGCTCTATGCGGGCGACTTGCTCGGTAACGTGTGGCGCGTTGATCTGCGTGCGAGCACCTTCGGCGCTATGCAGAAATTTGCGACCTTGGCGGACTCTGCGGGTAACCCACAGCCGGTGACAACCGAGCCGGTGATCGCAACCGATCCGAGTACCCAGACGCGTTACGTCTTTGTCGGTACCGGGCGCCTGCTCGCCGACATTGACTTGGGCAGCTCGACCCAGCAGACGTTCTATTCCTTCAGCGATGGCAACAACGCGGCATTCAGCACGAATACCACAACACTGACGCGCAGCGACCTGGTGGATGACTCCGCGTCGGTCGTGGGTGGCGTGACGGTCAGCGCCCCGAAGCGTGGGTACTTCATCGACCTGAAGCAGTATCTGTCGCCGCCGGCGGGCCAGCAACCAGCGGCCGAGCGCGTCAATGTGCAACCGGTGGCCAGCGGCGGTGTCGTATCCTTCGCTGCGAATCTGTTTGGTCAGGATCCATGCTCCACCGGCAGCGGGCGCCTATTCGCTCTCGGTTACGATTCCGGGTCCGGCGGTACCGGTAGTGTCGGTAACTCGTTGTTGACGGGTGCAACCGGGTCAGCCGTCGAGGCGAGTGTTCCCCCCGTCGGATCGGGTCCTATCACGAACGTCAGCATCGTTGCAACCCCCACAGGAATGCTGGATGTGCTCGCCGGCACCGGTCTGGGTTCCGTCTTCGGTGGTTCCTCAATAAAACCGACAAAATCCTTGAATAAGCTCAATTGGCGCGAAGTGCCGAGCGTGAACTAGCTAGTTCTTGTCCACTTGGCGGAGTCGGATGGCCGCCAGTAGCACCGTAGGACGCACGATATGCTGATCATCGGTTCAAAGCGCTATGTGCCAGCCTCGCAGGCTGGCGCCACGCTGATCGAAGTGCTCGTGACCGTCGTGGTCACGAGCATCGGCCTTCTCGGCATGGCGGGCCTGATGGCGGTCTCCACCAAGGTCAATCACGATGCATATCTCAGCACCCAGGCCAATTTCATCGCGCAGTCGCTGATCGAGTCGATGCATATCAATGCATCTGCGGTGGCCGACGGCCGGTATGACGGAACCGATACGGATGATTCCGGCTCGGATCCCGGGTGCAGGGCGCATGGCTGTTCTCCCACCGAACGAGCCGAATACGACCGCATGCGCTTCGACACCGCGTTGCGCACGACGTTGCCGAATCCCACGGCTTCCGTCAAATGCACGGCCGGCAATTCGCCTGTCGTGCCTTCGGCGGCACCCTACGACGGAACATGCAGGCTCGAAGTCGACTGGTCCGAACGTGCGTTGAGCGCGGGAGGCGACAGCACAATCCAGTCGCTGGTATGGATCTTCCAACCCTGATGAAGCTGCTTGCTTCACGCTCGAAAGCGCTACGGTGGCGCCGCGACCTCGGCACGCCACGAGGTTTTTCCATCGTCGAATTGATGATCGCGATGGTCCTTGGATTGCTGCTTGTCGAGGGAATCCTCGTGCTGTTCTCGGAAACCAATCGTGTCAACGCAACTCAGGCAGCGCTGTCCAGGCTGCAGGAGAACGGGAGGATCGCGCTCGGTCTGATCGCCGAAGATCTCCGCCTCGCCGGCCAGCTGCCATGCGGTTCACGGATTCGTCCGCTGGTGTTCGCGGATGCGCTGGCCAACCACATTGCCGGGACACCTGGTGCGGCGAATGCACCGCAGGGCTGGGCCGCCGGCACATCCTATCCGCTCGACCGCGGCATCTTCATCAGTGGAAACCGCTGCGTCGACGAGACTTGCACGCCAGAACTCGTGCCCAGTCAGGGGCTGCCGCGCGCAGGATTGGCGGATGGCGACAGAGTGCCGGGCACGGACGTGCTGACCGTGCGGCATTTGCAGGGCAGCGGTTGGGCGGCCCGCGCCGATGACTCGGTTCCCGCGTGCAGGGAGGGCGAAACCATGGGATCGATCGCGATCCGCAAGTTGCCCGGCGATTCTTTGCCCGCGCAGTTCGATGCATCCCACGTCGCATTGCTGGCCAATTGTTCGATGGGTGAAGTTTTCAAAGTGGCGCGGCATGGCGATACGTTGCAGCCACTTCCGGGAGATTTCGGCGCTCCGAGCTGTTTGGCCATCGATTCACAGACGCGTTTGTTCGATCTCGATGCCCAGCTGCAAACCTCGCTCTACTATCTTGAGACGAAGGCGCGCGAAGGCGTTCGTGGCCGTGGCGCGGTGCTGATGCGGCGCACGAATGGGGTGGCCAACGAGTTGGTCGAGGGCGTCGAACGGCTCGACTTCCGCTATTCGCTGGTCGACAGTGCAGGCGCCGCGCACTGGCTGACTGCCGCAGAAGTGGATCGGGCAACCGCGAGCGACGGTGCCCAGCTCCAGTGCAAGACGTCGGAGGGAGCCGCCATGAAACCGTGCTCCTGGTCCGACGTCGACGCGGTCGACATTTCGATGTTGGCCAACACGGTCGAGGATCTGCCCGCGGACCCATCGGCACACGCGTGGGACTATCGGTATTCGGTCGATGGCGATCAGGCGCGCTCGCCGTCGACGGCGATGCCGGCTACCGGCTTGCCTGCCGGGCGCATGTTACGGCGCGAATTCCATTCCGTGGTCGCGCTGAGGAATCTTGGCGCATGATCGGTGGAATGCGCCAACGCTCGCCGTCATACTTGCGTCAGCGCGGCGCCGTGCTCTTCATGTCGCTCATCATCCTGCTCGTGCTTTCGCTGCTTGCGATCACCACGGCAAACACCGCGATCGTGGAACAAAAGATGGCTGGCGCCACGCGCAACATGCAGCTCGCAAGACTTGCGGCCGACAGTGCGCTCAATGAAGCGAAGGTCAGCATATCGCAGACCGCTGCTGCGTACGGTGCGGCGGCGGTTTGCACCCACCTGCGCTGCTTCGTTCGTACGCCGGGTTTGCCTTATGACGCCGCAGAACTGATGCGAACTGAGCAAGCGAAAACCGCGATGAACTCGTTTCGACTGGATCTCACCATGCTGGAAGGCGTCGATGAGAGCGCACGGCTCGCCGCATCACCTGGCTATGTCATCGAGGATCTCGGTGCGCCGGGAGGATCGACAAATCCACTGCCTTCCGCGGATGCGGGTTCGAGCCGGCTCTTTCGTATCACAGCGCTTGGTTTCGGTGGCCGGCGCGACTACGAACGCGCGATCGAAAGCATCTACCCGGTTGCGCAATGAGGTATTTCGCCAGCATGGATTGCAGGATTCGGAAAGACACTCATCCTCGAAATGGCGTCGATCCATCGGGTTTTTCCCTGATCGAATTGATGATCGTCGTTGCACTCCTTGCGATAGTCGCCCTGATTGCGCTGCCCTCCTACAACTGGGCGATGCAGAAAACGCGGCGCGCGGAAGGCAAGGTCCTGCTACATACGATCATGGCGGCCGAAGAACGCTTCTATTCGAATACCAATCGCTACACCAGCCAAGTGGCTGAGACAGGCATCGCCGTGTCGACGGAATCGCTTCCCGGGCGCTTCTACGCGCTGTCGGACATCACCTTGAGCGATGACGCACAGGCGGTGGTCATCACCGTTGTTCCTCAACAGGCACAGCAAGGCGATCCCTGCGGCAGCCTGACGCTGGATTCGACGGGGCGTCGCGGGTCCAGCGCCCCGGAATCGAGAGCGGCCGGTTGCTGGTGATGCCAGTTGCCTTGAGCATCGCATGCGCCGCCGCTATACTCCGCGCCCTCGCCGGAATAGCTCAGTTGGTAGAGCGCGTCATTCGTAATGATGAGGTCGTAGGTTCGATTCCTATTTCCGGCACCATGTCCACCGGCTCGCGCAACGCGGTTCCGGTCGAGGCGGGCGGTTAGCTCAGCGGTAGAGCATGCCTTCACACGGCAAAACGTAGCTTTACGGAACAATGAGTTAGCCAGCCTTGTGCAATTGCTGGTGTATTTCGGGCGGTTAGCTCAGCGGTAGAGCACGGCATTCACATTGCCGGGGTCGCAGGTTCAATCCCTGCACCGCCCACCAATTCAACCCCTTGAATCAATTGCTTGGCGCGGCGAAGTGATGGCTTGGTTGAGTTGCGGCGCGCTGATACTCTGCGTACCCGACATTTCCTAGGGTCTCGTGCGACGGCGCGAGCGGCGCCGCATGACTAGACCACCCTCATCCCATCACGACACGATCCGCGCCGTCCTGTGGCAGGGCGACCATTTACGCCTTCTCGATCAGCGGCTGCTGCCGGGCGCTGAAACGTTTCTCGATTGTCGTAACGCGAGCGAAGTCGCATCGGCAATCCGCGATCTAGCGGTGCGCGGCGCGCCGGCCATCGGCATCGCGGCGGCGTGGGGTGTGGTGCTGGCGGCACAGCAGGACCCGGCGAATATCGATGCTGCGCTCGTGAATTTGCGCGCGGCGCGGCCGACCGCGGTGAATCTCGCGTGGGCGCTCGATCGCATGAAGCGCGCGATTGCCGGCGGTGCGGACGCAGCAGCACTCGCGCGTGAGGCGCAGGCGATTCAGGACGAGGATCTCGCCGCGAACCGGCATATGGGCGAACTCGGCGCGGCGTTGCTGGGTCATGATGTTGGCGTGCTCACGCACTGCAACACGGGTTCGCTCGCGACCGCGGGATTCGGCACGGCGCTCGGCGTGATCCGCGCCGGCGTCGATGCCGGGCGCATCGCGCGCGTGTTCGTCGGCGAAACACGGCCGTGGCTGCAGGGCGCGCGGCTGACCATGTGGGAGCTGCTGCGCGACGGCATTGCGGCAACCCTCATCGCCGATTCAGCGGCGGCGCATCTGATGAAATCCGGTGTTGTGCAATGGGTCGTCGTCGGCGCCGATCGCATCGCTGCGAATGGCGATACCGCGAACAAGATCGGCACCTACCAGCTCGCGATCAGCGCGCGCCATCACCGCGTCAAGTTCATGGTGGTCGCGCCGTCGTCGACAGTCGACCTGTCGACGGCACAGGGGGCCGACATCGAGATCGAGCTGCGCTCGCCGGATGAACTCTTCGCCTATGGCGGGCAGCGCACCGTGGTCGATGGCGCGAGCGCGTGGAATCCGGTTTTCGATGTGACGCCGGCCGAACTGATCGACGCGATCGTGACCGAACGCGGCGTCGTCCGGCAGCCGAACGTCGAACGCATGGCCGAGTTGTTCGGCAGCGCTCGCTGAGCACTGGCACAGGGAACACAATCACAGATGGCGCTGCGCAGGCAACTCTTGCTGTTCGCGATCAGTGGCGCGTTCGGCTTCGTCGTCGATGCCGGCATCGTGCAATTCCTGGTGCGCGAACTGGGAGTCAATCCGTACGGTGCGCGCGTGGTCTCGTTTCTCGCCGCGGCGACGACGACCTGGGGTTTCAACCGTCGCTATACATTTGCCGGCCATAACGGCGGCAGTCGCCATCGTGAGTTGTTGCGCTATCTGATCGCGATGGTGTGCGGATTCGCGTTGAATTACGGCGCGTACGCAGCCTGTTTGCTGTTCTGGCCGATCGTCCGTGAATGGCCGGCGATCGGCGTGGCGGCCGGGTCGATTGCCGGTGCGGCGCTGAATTTCCTCAGTTCGAAGTACTGGATTTTCCGCGCGCCCGCAGGCGAACGCGTGTAGCCGCACGCGGCGCCGTGGTCGCGGCTGCGCCGCTTGCACCTTTTTCCGGTGCTCCTACAAAAGCGGGCATCTGTTGCGGGGTCGCGGTTACGCCGCTTGCACCTTTTTCCGGTGCCCCGACAAAGTGCGCGACTGTTGCGGGTCGCGGCTGCAAGCGCGACCGCTTTCGCGCATCCACGTGGGTGAACGTTGAAAATGCAAGACGCTGGGTCCCGGCGCGGGCGAAGCCCGGCTTGTCCTGAGCTTGTCGAAGGGCCGGGACGACGAATATTTTGAAGATCGCAATATTGGCGCATCCAATACGGCTTTCGAGCGTGCCTAAGTTGCGCTGGAATCAGGGGGAAATGGCTGTCTGGCAGTGCCTGATGTGGTACTATTTTCCGTTGTATTCGCGCGCACTTGATCCGCTCGGTGAAGCGCTGAACTGACCGGTCTCGTCATTCCGGCGCAAGCCGGAATCCAGTTCCTTTTTTGAAGGCGCTGGATCCCGGCTTGCGCCGGGATGACGGTGTATTTTCGATCGTCGTGAACGTGGATTTCTGATTCTTGCAGAGGATGCCCAATGGCTGAGCTGGCCAAAGAAGTCATACGCGTCAATATCGAGGACGAAGTCCGCAAAAGTTATCTCGACTACGCGATGAGTGTGATCGTCGGGCGTGCGCTGCCCGACGTGCGCGATGGCCTGAAGCCTGTGCATCGACGCACGCTCTACGCGATGCACGAAGCCAATACCACGTGGAACCGGCCGTACGTGAAATGCGCGCGCGTCGTCGGCGAGGTCATGGGTAAATTCCATCCGCACGGCGACGCGTCGATCTACGATGCGCTGGTGCGCATGGCGCAGGATTTCTCGATGCGCTACATGCTCGTCGACGGCCAGGGCAACTTCGGCTCGGTCGACGGCGACGCCGCCGCCGCGATGCGCTACACCGAATGCCGGCTCGAACGGCTGACCTCGGAACTCCTCGCCGACATCGACAAGGAAACCGTCGACTACCAGCCGAACTACGATGAGAAGGAACTCGAGCCGACGGTCCTGCCGACGCGCATCCCGAACCTGCTGATCAACGGCTCGGCCGGCATCGCGGTCGGCATGGCGACCAATGTGCCGCCGCACAACCTGACCGAAGTGCTGAGCGCGTGCATCGCGCTGATCGACGATCCGAACTTAAGCTTCGAGGATCTGCTGCGTCTCGTGCCGGGTCCGGATTTTCCGACCGCGGGCATCATCAACGGCGCCGCTGGCATCGTCGAGGCGTACAAGACCGGCCGTGGCCGCATCCTGGTCCGTGCCAAGGCCGAGATCGAGAATGAGGACAACGGTCGCGAGACGATCATCGTCACCGAGCTGCCGTACCAGGTGAACAAGGCGCGGTTGATCGAGAAGATCGCCGAGCTGGTCAAGGAAAAGAAGATCGAGGGCATTTCGGAGCTGCGCGACGAGTCAGACAAGGACGGTCTGCGCGTCGTTATCGAAGTGCGCCGCGATGCATCGGCCGATGTGCTGCTCAACAACCTGTTTCAGCAAACCCAGTTGCAGGTCACGTTCGGCATCAACATGGTGGCGCTGGTCGACGGCCAGCCGCGCACGCTGTCGTTGCGCGAGATTCTCGACGCGTTCATCCGCCATCGCCGTGAAGTCGTCACCCGCCGCACGATCTTCGATCTGCGCAAGGCGCGCTCGCGTGCGCACATCGTCGAAGGTTTGACGGTCGCGCTGGCGAACATCGACGAGATGATCGAGCTGATCAAGACCTCGGCCTCGCCGGACGCTGCGAAGCAGCGCATGCTCGCGCGGCGCTGGGCGCCCGGCATCGTGGCCGCGTTGCTCGCGGCCGCGGGTGCGGAGGCTTCGCGTCCCGAAGACATGCCGGCCGAGGCAGGTCTGAAAGCGGACGGCTATCAGCTGTCCGAGTTGCAGGCGAAAGATATTCTCGAGATGCGGCTCAATCGCCTGACCGGTCTCGAACAGGAAAAACTCACCGACGAGTACAAGCAATTGCTGGTGACGATTGCGGGCCTGATCGAGATTCTCGAAAACCCCGACGTGCTGCTGAAGATCATCCGCGACGAATTCGTCGCACTGAAGGACCAATACGGCGACGTGCGTCGCACCGCGATCCAGGCGAGTCAGGAAGACCTGAACATTCTCGACCTGATCGAGCCCGAGGATGTCGTCGTCACGCTCTCGCATGCCGGTTACGCGAAACGTCAGCCGGTCAGCACCTATCGCGCGCAGAAGCGTGGCGGCAAGGGTCGCTCGGCGACGAATATGAAGGAAGAGGATTTCGTCGAGCGCTTGTGGATCGCCAACACGCACGACACGCTGCTCACCTTCACCAGCGCGGGCCGCGTGTTCTGGCTCAAGGTCTATCAATTGCCGGATGCCGGCCCACACGCGCGCGGCAAACCGATCGTGAATTTGCTGCCACTGGAAGCGGATGAAAAAGTGCAGGCGGTGCAGCCGGTGCGCGAATTCAGCGAAGGCCGTTACGTGTTCTTCGCGAGCCGCGACGGCACGGTCAAGAAGACGCCGCTGACCGAATACGCGTTCCAGCTGCAACGCGGCAAGATCGCGATCCATCTCGACGAAGGCGATGCGCTGGTCGATGTGCAGCTCACCGATGGCGCGCGCGACATCCTGCTGTTCGCGTCGAACGGCAAGGCCGTGCGCTTCGCCGAGAATGCGGTGCGCTCGATGGGCCGCACCGCGACCGGCGTGCGCGGCATGCGCCTCGCCAAAGGCCAACATGTGGTCAGCTTGATCGTCGGCGAAGGCGAGGATGACATCCTCACCGCGACCGAACGCGGCTACGGCAAGCGCACGCCGCTTGTGGACTACCCGCGCAAGGGCCGCGGCACGCAGGGTGTGATCGCGATCCAGTGTTCGGAGCGCAACGGCGCGCTGGTCGGCGCGGTGCAACTCGGCGAAAACCACGAGCTGATGCTGATCTCCAATCAAGGCACCCTGGTGCGCACACGCGCGAGCGAAGTGGCGCGTGTCGGCCGCAATACGCAGGGCGTCACTCTGATCCGCCTGCCCTCGGATGAAGTGTTGGTCGGTGTCGTGAAAGTTGAAGCGCTGGGCGAGGACGACAATGGCGATACCAGCGCCGAAGACAACAACGCTGCCGCAGCGGAAACGCAGCCTTGAAAGACGATAAAAACGATCGTCATCCCGGCGGAA